>JAPLCA010000021.1 GCA_026392465.1 Propionibacteriales bacterium | reverse complement strand
TCGGCTTTGTTGATAACGACCAGATCGGCCAGCTCCATCACGCCCTTCTTGATCGCCTGCAAATCATCGCCTGCGTTGGGCAGCTGCAGCAAGCAGAACATGTCGGTCATGTTGGCCACCGCGGTCTCGCTCTGGCCCACGCCCACGGTTTCGACCAGCACGATGTCGTAGCCCGCCGCCTCGCAGACCAGCATGGCCTCGCGCGTCTTCTCGGCCACGCCGCCCAGCGTGCCGCTGCTCGGGCTGGGACGGACATAGGCCTGCTCGTGCACGCTCAGGTGCTCCATGCGGGTCTTGTCACCCAGGATGGAGCCACCCGAAACCGAGGACGAAGGATCGATGGTCAGCACCGCCACACGATGCCCAAGGACAATGAGGTACAGACCCAGCGCTTCGATGAAGGTGCTCTTGCCGACGCCGGGCACGCCCGAGATGCCGACCCGCACCGCTCCCCCGGCGTGCGGCGCGAGCGCGGCGAGCAGCTCCCGAGCCGCGGCGCGGTGGTCGGCGCGGCTCGACTCGACCAGGGTGATGGCGCGCGAGACCCCCGCACGACGTCCGTCGAGGACGTCGGCGGCGAGCTTCTCGACGTCGACCATCAGATGCTCCTTTCGGCGTCAAGCGCTCCACGCAGATCGTGGAGATCGCCTGGACCGACCTCCATCGCACTGGAAGCATCGCAGTCGAACGACGACACTGGAGGAGTGATCCATGTGAACGAGCCGCAGGTCTGGACGGTGATCGGCATCCTGGGCACCTCCCTGTTCGGGATGCTGACGCTCATGTCGACCATGTTCGTGCGCATCATCCGCACCGAGATCGGGTCCGTCCGGACCGAGATCGGCTCTGTCCGGACCGAGATCGGCTCGCTGCGCACGGAGATGCAGGCCGAGTTTGCCTCGGTGCGTACCGAGATCAGGTACCTCGATCGTGACGTGCAGGTCCTCACGAAGCGAGTGTTCGGCGACGGCGCGGCCTGACGGCGAGCACCGCGTCTCGCGATGAGACGCGGCGCCAGCCTTACCTCGGACGAACCGACCATCTAGTGCTGCAGGCTCGCGCGGAGCCGCTCGAGGAGGCTGAGCGCGGAGTCGGCGATGACGGTGCCGGGCAGGAACACCTCGGCAGCGCCCATCTCCTTCAGCGTCGGCACGTCGTCGGGCGGGATGACGCCACCCATGACGACCATCACGTCCTCACCGCCGAGCTCGGCCAGCGCCTTCTTCAGCTCCGGCAGGAGCGTCAGGTGACCCGCCGCGAGGCTCGAGACGCCGACGATGTGCACATCGGCGTCCACGGCCTGCTGCGCGACCTCCTCCGGCGTGGAGAACAGCGGTCCGACGTCGACGTCGAAGCCCATGTCCGCGAAGGCGGTGACGATGACCTTCTGGCCACGGTCGTGCCCGTCCTGGCCCATCTTGGCCACCAGGATGCGCGGGCGTCGGCCTTCGGCCTTCTCGAACGCCTCGGTGGCCTCGATGACCTTCTGCACGTTGCCGCCCTGACCCGCCTCGGTCCGGTACACACCGGAGATCGTACGGATGACGGCCTGGTGGCGCCCGTAGACCTTCTCGAGGGCGTAGGAGATCTCGCCGACCGTCGCCTTCGCGCGGGCCGCGTCGACGGCCAGGGCGAGCAGGTTGCCGTCGAGCGAGCCGTCGCGGCTGGCGCCACGCTCGGCGCTGGCCGTCAGGGCGTCGAGCGCGCGCTCGACCTCCTGCGGGTCGCGCTCGGCGCGCAGCCGCTCGAGCTTCGCGACCTGCTGGGAGTACACCGAGGCGTTGTCGACCTTGAGCACGTCGAGCGGGTCCTCGTCGGCCAGCCGGTAGGTGTTGACGCCGATGACGGCCTGCTGGCCGGAGTCGATGCGCGCCTGCGTGCGGGCGGCCGCCTCCTCGACGCGCATCTTGGGGATGCCCGCCTCGATGGCCTTGGCCATGCCGCCGGCCTTCTCGACCTCCTGGATGTGCGCCCAGGCGCGGTTCGCGAGGTCGTGCGTCAGCTTCTCGACGTAGTAGGAGCCGCCCCACGGGTCGATGACGCCGGTGGTGCCCGACTCCTGCTGCAGCAGCAGCTGGGTGTTGCGGGCGATGCGGGCGCTGAAGTCGGTCGGCAGGGCGATCGCCTCGTCGAGCGCGTTCGTGTGCAGGCTCTGGGTGTGGCCCTGCGTGGCGGCCATCGCCTCGATGCAGGTGCGCTGGACGTTGTTGAACACGTCCTGGGCGGTCAGGCTCCAGCCCGACGTCTGGCTGTGGGTGCGCAGGCTCAGGCTCTTGGGGTTCTTCGGCTCGAAGTCGCGCACGAGCCGGGCCCACAGGGCTCGGGCCGCGCGCATCTTCGCGATCTCCATGTAGAAGTTCATGCCGATCGCCCAGAAGAAGCTGAGCCGCGGCGCGAAGGCGTCGATGTCGAGGCCGACGTCGAGACCGGCGCGGATGTACTCGACGCCGTCGGCGAGCGTGTAGGCGAGCTCGAGGTCGTTCGTCGCCCCGGCCTCCTGGATGTGGTAGCCGGAGATCGAGATGGAGTTGAACCGCGGCATCTTCGCCGCCGTGTACGCGAAGATGTCGGAGATGATCCGCATCGATGGCGCCGGCGGGTAGATGTAGGTGTTGCGGACCATGAACTCCTTGAGGATGTCGTTCTGGATGGTCCCCGAGAGCTGCTCCGGCGTCACCCCCTGCTCCTCGGCCGCGACGATGTACAGCGCGAGCACCGGCAGCACGGCGCCGTTCATCGTCATCGAGACGCTCATCTCGTCGAGCGGGATGCCGTCGAAGAGCTGGCGCGCGTCGTAGATGGAGTCGATCGCGACGCCGGCCATGCCGACGTCGCCCTTCACCCGCGGGTGGTCGGAGTCGTAGCCCCGGTGCGTGGCGAGGTCGAAGGCGACCGAGAGGCCCTTCTGCCCGGCGGCGAGGTTGCGCCGGTAGAAGGCGTTCGACTCCTCGGCGGTGGAGAACCCGGCGTACTGCCGGATCGTCCACGGCTGGGTCGTGTACATGGCCGGGTACGGACCGCGCAGGAACGGCGCGAGGCCCGGGTAGGTGTCGAGCGCGTCGACGTCGGCGAGGTCGTCGGCGGTGTAGAGGTTCTTGACCGCGATGCCCTCGGGGGCGTCCCACGGCTCCGCGCCGTCGACCGCCGCCGCGTACGCGGCCGGGTCGGGCGTGGTGGGCTCGTCGGGGTCCAGCGGCAGTCCGGCGAACGAGGCGGGGATCGTCATGCCGTCACTTCCTCTCGGGTGCGGCGCAGGAAGGCCAGGGCGTCGAGCCCGGCCGCGCAGGAGTCGTCCACGTCGGCGTCGACGCTCTCGGGCCTGCCGGCGAGCACGACGTGGCGCGCGCCGGCCTCGCGCAGGGCCGCGACGAGGTCGCCACCCCACTCGGCGTACAGGGGGTCGGGCCCGGCGAGGCAGACGACGGCGGGGGCGTCGGCCTGCCGGTAGGCCTCGACGACGGCGTCGACGCCGTCGGTCGCACCGGCGGTGACGGTGTCGATGCCGCCGGCCGCGAACAGGTTCGCCGCGAAGGTCGCGCGCGCGGTGTGCTGCGCGACCCGGCCCAGGGTCGCGAGGAAGACGGGCTGGGCGGCGCGGTCGTCGCGCATGGCCTCGAACTCGCGGGCGTACCGCAGCACCGGCTGGGTGCGGCCGTACGGGCGCCGCTGGGGCAGCTCCTCGTGCAGGTTCGGGAACTCCGAGACACCCGTGACGGGGCGCTTGCGCCGGGCGATGTCGAGGGCGCGGTCCGACACCGTCTGCTCGACCTTGGGCCGCAGGGCCTCCAGCGCCGCGGCGAGGCCGTCGCCGGACGCGACGGCGTCGAGCTCGCCGAAGAGCTCCCACGCGGCCCGGGCGAGGTCGTCGGTGAGCTTCTCGACGGCGTGCGCGCCGCCGGCCGGGTCGGTCACCCGCGCCACGTGCGACTCGCTGATGAGCAGGCTCGAGGTGTTGCGGGCGATGCGACGGCTGAACGCCTCGGGCAGGCCGAGGGGCTCGTCGAAGGGCAGCACGGTCACGCTGGTGGCGCCGCCGACACCCGCGGCGAACGTCGCCACGCAGGTGCGGAGCATGTTCACGTAGGGGTCGTAGGACGCCATCATCGGCCGCGACGTGACCACGTGCTGACGCTGTCCGCGTCCGGTCTCGGCCACGCCGCTCAGCTCGAGCAGACGGGCCCAGGTGCGGCGGGCGGCGCGCAGCTTCGCGATGGTGGGGAACTGCTCGTCGGTGGCCGCGAGGCGCACGTCGAGCTGGTCGGCGGCGGCGTCGACGTCGAGGCCCGCGTCGACGAGCAGGCGCAGGTAGGCCGCGCCGACGAGGAGGGCGTAGGCCAGCTCCTGCACGTCCGACGCACCGGCGTCGTGCACGGCGGTGGCGTCGACCACGACGCCCCGGGCCCCGCGCTGCTGCGCGAGCCGCGCGACCTCGACCGCGACGGTCGGGTCGGTGACGGAGCCCTCGAGGCCGATGCCCAGCACGGTGCGGGCGTGCGCGCCGAGCGGGTCGGCGCCGTAGCTGGTGCCGGGCGCGGGGGACACGGCCTTGTCGTCGAGGACGGCGTCGAGCGCCTGGGCGGCGCCGAGCGGGTCGGTCGGGTCCTCGACCACGACGGGCGCGAGGTCGACGAAGACCGGCTCCAGCACGCGGGCGAGGGCGCCGGTGGGGACCGCACCCTCCCCGACGCTGATCCACAGCGAGTTGGCGCCGTTCTCGAGGTCGGTGACGACCTGCTCGGCGGTGACGTCGGGGTCGGGGTCGGTGAACCAGGCACGCACGTCCCAGCCGTCGAGCTCGCGCGTCGCGGCGCTGCCCCGCGTGAACGGCGCCTGCCCGGGAAGGCCCGTCTCCGGGAGGTCGGCCGTGAGGGCGGGGGTGCCCAGCGGGGTCACGCCGATGCCGTCGAGGGTGCGGCGGGTCAGCAGACCCCACACGCCGGCGTCGGGGGCGTCGTCGGCGAGCTTCTTGGTCTTGCGCAGGACGGCAGCGGTGGCCTTCTCCCAGGCGGCGACGTCGGGGGCGACACCGTCGGCGAGGGGAACAGCGACCGTTGCCTCGGGGCCCACGCCGGAGCCGAGGTCGGATGCCATAGGGGGCATCGTAGGGCGGGCGTGTGAGCCCGGCCACCTCATGTGACGAACCCGACGGTGGGGGGCTGGAGCGGCCCTGGGAGGGCTGAGAGGATGGAGCGGTGAAGATCCCCGCCAGGTTGCTGCCCCAGGACGGACGATTCGGCTCGGGCCCCTCGAAGGTGCGCCCCGAGGCCCTCGCGGCGCTCGCCGCGTCGGGGTCGTCGCTGCTCGGCACGTCGCACCGGGCGGCCCCGGTCAGGAACCTGGTCACCTCCGTGCGCCACGGGCTGGGCGACCTGCTCGAGCTGCCCGACGGCTACGAGGTCGTGCTCGGACTCGGCGGCTCGCACGCGTTCTTCGACGCCGCCGTGCACGGCCTGGTCGAGCGTCGCAGCCAGCACCTGGTGCACGGCGAGTTCAGCCGCAAGTTCGCGACGGCCGCCGCCCGCGCCCCGTTCCTGCAGGATCCCGACGTCCTGGAGTCGCCGCCGTCGACGCACCCCCTGCCGCGCGCGAACCCCGACGTCGACGTGTACGCCTGGGCCCACAACGAGACGTCGACCGGCGTGATGGTCCCGGTCGAGCGCGTGCCCGACGCCGCCCCCGACGCCCTGGTGCTCGTCGACGCCACGTCGGCCGCCGGCGGCCTGTCGGTCGACCTCGCGCAGACCGACGTCTACTACTTCGCACCGCAGAAGTCCTTCGCCTCCGACGGCGGCCTGTGGATCGCCGTCATGTCGCCCGCGGCCGTCGAGCGGGCGGAGCGGATCGCGGCCTCAGGCCGCTACGTCCCCGCCTTCCTCGACCTGCCCACCGCGATCGAGAACTCCCGCAAGGACCAGACGTACAACACGCCCGCCGTCGCCACCCTGGTGCTGCTCGACGAGCAGGTGCGCTGGCTGAACGAGCAGGGCGGCATGGACTTCGCGGCACGGCGTGTGCGCGACTCCAGCGCCCGGCTGTACGAGTGGGCGGAGGCGTCGGCGTTCGCGTCGCCGTTCGTCACCGCTCCCACGGAGCGCTCGTTCGTGGTCGGGACGATCGACCTCGACGCGTCGGTCCCCCAGAAGGACCTCACGGGTGTCCTGCGTGAGAACGGGGTCGTCGACCTCGACGGCTACCGCGGCCTGGGTCGCAACCAGCTGCGCGTCGGCATGTTCCCCGCGGTCGAGCCCGACGACGTCAGCGCCCTCACCGCCTGCATCGACTGGGTCGTCGAGCGCCTCTGACCGGCCCCCGCGCCCGAGCCGGTTTGCGTGGGGCCCCACGTGAACCGGCTCCGCCCCACGCAAACATCGCCCCGATCCGCGCGTTCGCGTGGGGCCCCACGTCAACGCGCACCGGGCGGCGGGGTGGGTCAGGGGGTGACGACGGTGGCGGAGCGGTGCAGCTCGCGGTGCTCCTCGTAGATGCGAGCGTTGCGGTGGAGTCCCTCGACCTCCTCGTCGGTGAGCTCGCGCCGCACCTTGGCGGGCACGCCCGCGACGAGCGAGCGGGGCGGCACCTGCATGCCCGCGGTCACGAGCGCGCCGGCCGCGACCAGCGACTCGGTGCCGATCACGGCGCCGTTCATGACCACCGCGCCCATGCCGACGAGGCAGTGGTCCTCGACCGTGGCACCGTGCACGACGGCGTTGTGGCCGACCGACACGCCCTCGCCGAGCACGACGGGGTGGCCGCGGTCGACGTGGAAGGCGCAGCCGTCCTGCACGTTCGAGCGGGGTCCGACGGTGATCGGCTCGTTGTCGGCCCGCAGCATGGCCCCGTACCAGACGCTCGCGCCCTCCTCGAGAACCACGGAGCCCACGAGCGTGGCGTTCGGGGCCACGAAGGCGCTCTCGGCCACGCGCGGACGTCGGTCGTCACCCAGGTCGATCAGCATGGGTCCGACCCTAGCCAGCGACTCAGGTCAGCCACCGGGTGATCGGGTCGATCGCGAAGTAGATGACGAAGAGGGCGGTGACCACCCACATGAGCGGGTGGATCGAGGCGATGCGCCCGCGCGTCACCCGCAGCACGACCCAGGCGATGAAGCCGGCACCGATGCCCGCGGTGATCGAGTACGTGAACGGCATCAGCACGATCGTGAGGAACGCCGGGATGGCGATGTCGGGGTCGTCCCAGCTGATGCCCGTGACCTGCGACATCATGAGGAAGCCGACGAGCACGAGCGCGGGGACGGCTGCCTCGTTCGGGATGTGCTGGACGAGCGGGGCGAAGAAGGTGGCCAGCAGGAACAGCAGCCCGGTGACGATGCTCGCCAGCCCGGTGCGGGCACCGTCGCCCACGCCGGCCGCGGACTCGATGTAGGAGGTGTTCGACGAGACGCCCGCCGCGCCACCGGCCGCCGCCGCGATGGAGTCAACGACGAGGATCCGCTGCGCGCCCTCGGGCGAGCCGCCCTCGTCGTTCAGGCCGGCCTCGGCGCCGATGGCCGTCATCGTGCCCATGGTGTCGAAGAAGTCCGCCAGCAGGAGCGTGAAGACCAGCAGCGACGCCGCGACGACGCCGACGCGCTCGAAGGAGCCCAGCAGCGAGAACTGGCCGAGCAGGCTGAAGTCGGGGGTCTGGACGATGGTGTCGGGCAGCGACGGGACGTTCAGGTTCCAGCCCTTGGAGGTGGGGTCCCCTCCCCCGCCGGGTGTGTCGGTGATCGCCTGGACGACACCGGCGAGCACCGTGGTCGCGAGGATGCCGATGAGGATCGCACCGGGCACGCCGCGGGCGTGCAGGGCGATCATGAGCAGCAGACCCAGGCAGAAGACCAGCACGGGCCAGCCGGCCAGCTCGCCGCCGATGCCGAGCCCGATGGGCGGCGCGGCGTTCCCGGTGGTGCGCACGAACCCGGCGTCGACCAGGCCGATGAGGGTGATGAAGAGCCCGATGCCGACGGCGATGGCCGTCTTGAGCTGCGCGGGCACGGCGTCGAAGACCGCCTTCCGGAAGCCGGTGAGCACGAGCAGCAGGATGACGAGACCTTCGATGACGACGAGCCCCATCGCGTCGGCCCACGTCATCTGCGACGCGACGGAGTAGGCGACGAACGCGTTGAGGCCGAGGCCGGTGGCGATCGCGAGCGGGAAGTTCGCGACCGCGCCCATGAGGATGCTGAGTACGCCGGCGGCGAGGGCCGTGCACGCGGCGATCGTCGTGAATCCCGAGCCCGGCTCGCTGCCGCCGCCGAGGAAGGTCCCGTCGGCGTCCGGGACACCGGCCAGGATGATCGGGTTCAGCACGATGATGTAGGCCATCGTGAGGAACGTGACGACGCCGCCACGCACCTCCCGGCCGACGCTGGAGCCGCGGGCGGCGATCTTGAAGTGGCGCTCGAGCACGGTCGTCATGGCCCGCAGCATGCCAGACCGGGACGTCCGGCACAGCGCCGTCCCCGTCTCGTGGACGTCGGTCGGCGACGTCGGGAGCTGGCGCCCGCTCAGTCGTCGTCGCGGCGCGTGATCCACACGCCGAACGCGGCGAGCAGGAGCACGGCGAGACCGCCGACGGCGACGACGAACCAGGGACGGCCCAGCTCCGTCGGGGCCGGTGCGCTCGGCGTCGCCGCGGCGGCGGAGGGCGTCGCCGTGGGGGTCGGCGTGGCCGACGGCACGGCCGCCCCGGCGCGCTCGGGCGAGAAGCCGACGCGCTGCAGCTGCCACGGGCTGCCCTCGCTGCCAATGAGGTAGGAGGCGCCGGACGGCTCGAAGGCGAGCGTCTCGCCCTGGGGTTGCTCGGGCAGCGCCTCGGTGCGCACGAGGGAGAGGTCGGAGGCGTCCAGCATGGCGGCGGCGATGTAGTTGCGCACGACGACGTACCGGCCGTCCGGGCTGGTGGACGCGTCGGTGGCCATGAGCAGCGTGGGGTCGCCGACCGGCTCGGGCACGTTGGTGCGCTGCGTCGACAGCGCGTCCGGGAAGCGGAGCACCTGGCCGGACAGCAGGTCCTTCGTGACGAGCAGGAACCGGCCCTCGCCGTCGACGGCGAGCGACTCGACGTCGTGCGGCCCGTCGGAGTAGCCCACCGGGTACCGCGTGGAGCGCACGGTGTGGTCGCCCGGGCCGGGCTCGTCGATGGCGTAGATGGCGGTGTCGCGACGCTGTGCGGCGTTGTCGCCGACGTCGCCGATCCAGAGCTTCCCGTCGTGCAGGGTCATGGCCTCGGTGTCGACCCAGGGCGTGCCGCTGACGGTCGTCGTGCCGACGACCTCGCCGGTGGAGATGCGCACCGCGTAGACGACGTCGGCGTTGCCGGAGTCGTTGATCGTGTACGCCAGGTCGTCGTGCACGGCGCTGACCGCGAGCCCGCTGGACTCGCTGATCCGCGGGTCGCGCACGATGCTGACCACCCGGGCCGCCACGGCCGTCTCGTCGCCGTCGGCGCGCGGCAGCGTCTCGAGCGGTCGGGCGTCGGCGTCGCGCGTGAGCGAGACGACGGCGGCCACGACGAGCAGCACCACGAGGAGGGCCGGGAACAGCAGCCGGCGACGGCGGGGGTTCATCGGCTCCATCCTCCCAGCGGCCCGCGGGGGACGCACGGGTGCGGTCCGTCACGGGCCGGCGGGCGCCCGGACGCCGAACGCTACCCTGGACCGGTGAGCGACGAGTCGGAGTGGACGCTGCGCGACGGCGACGGCCCTGAGACGGTCGAGCGCAAGCTCGGGCACCGCGAGCGCGAACGCCTGGAGCGGGCGGCGCGCCGCCACGAGCTGGGGCGCCCCGAGGTCACCGAGCTCGAGATCGGTCGCACGACGCACAAGGTCGCGCAGGTCGAGCCCATGGATCTCGACGGCGTCCGCACGATGACGGTCGGCACCATCCTGTGGGGCGTGGTGGCCGTCGCGCTGGTCCCGTTCCTGGGCACGCTCGAGGAGCAGGGCCGCACGTGGTGGCTCTGGACGGCGATCGCCGGGTTCGGCCTCGGCCTGCTCGGCATCGAGTACTGCCGCCTGCGTCGCAACGCCCTGCGGCACCAGCCGGGCCGACGCCGCGACGGCTGACCCCGTCGCGTGGCTAGAGCTCGTCGACGTCGACGGTGTCCCACACCGGCGGCGGCAGCTTCTGCGGGCCCGCGGACCGGCTGAGCCGGGCGCCGGAGTGCGCACCGCACCCGTGGTCGAGCGCGACCACGCGTCCGTCGTCGTTGGCGGAGCCGTTGGCGCACACGCCGAACCGGTCGGAAAGCGGACCAGCGAGGCTGACGAGGAAGCCGCAGGAGTCGCAGGTGCCCGGGGCCTGCTTGGTCATCGGGGTGTCGGGGCCCTGCTCGCCGTCGTTCCAGCGCTGGGCAGCCAGGTCACGCCCCTCGAGCGAGAGCACCCACGTGCGCCCCAGCCCGACCTCGCGCGCGAAGGCGCGGTCGACGGTGTCGAGGTGGTCGCCAGCGGACCAGGCGGGCACGAGACGTGCGTCGTCCTCCTCGGGCGGCAGCACGTCGCCGGGGCTGAGGTCGCCGGGCTTGATGCGGTCGCGGTAGGGCGTCCAGGCGGGCGCGACCACGGCGTCGTCGCCGGGCAGCAGGACGACGTCGTTGACGGTGACCGCGTCGTCCTCGACGCCCGCGGACAGGCTCACCGCCCAGGTCCAGCCGCGGTAGCCCGGGCCGGTGCAGGCGAACAGGTGCGTGGCGAGCCGGTCGCCGTCGTCCACGACCCGCAGGTGCTCCCCCACGGCCGACTCGTCGGTGGCCTCGAGCAGGGCGGCGCGGGCCACGTCGTGGGCGGCGCCCAGGGCGGGGTGGGTCGTCATGGCTCGATTGTCCCTCATGGGTCCAGCCGACCGCCAACCCCCGTGCCCGACACGGCACGAGGCTCACCCGGTCGGGCGGGGCGGGGTGGGGCAGGATGTGGGCATGGCCCCGACGAGCGACGGAGACGATCGCACGCCCGGTCCCGACTGGCCGGGTCCTGCCGACGGTCGTGCCGGCGGGGAGGCCGGCGAGCGGGACACGCTCGACGACCTCGGGCCGGACCAGGGGGCCCAGGCCGGGCCCGACGCCGGCGCACCCCCGCCCCGACGCGGCGCGAAGGTCGCGTCGGGCCTGCGGCGCACCGGACGCACCGTCGCACGCGGCGGCGCCGGCGCGGTGGCGGGCGCGCGCCGCTTCACCCACGCCGGCGGCGCGGGCGAGTCGGGGCTGTCGCGCCTGCTGGAGCTGCACGCCTTCAACACGGCCGGCGACGCGGCCGTCGCGGTCTCGCTCGCGGGCACGCTCTTCTTCACAGTGCCGACGGAGCAGGCGAGCGGTCAGGTGGCGCTCTTCCTGGTGCTGACGATGCTGCCCTTCGCGTTCGTCGCCCCGTTGATCGGCCCGTTCCTCGACCGGTTCCGACGCGGCCGACGGTGGGCCATCGGCGGCACGCTCGCGATCCGCGCGTTCTGCTGCTGGGTGCTCGCCGGTGCCGTGGCGGAGGAGTCGCCCGCGTTCTACCTCGCCGCCCTCGGCTGCCTGGTGGCCTCCAAGGCGTACGGCGTCACGCGCGCGTCGGCCGTCCCGCGCCTCCTCCCCGAGGAGTTCACGCTGGTCAAGGCGAACTCGCGGATCTCGCTCACCGGCACCGCCGCGGCGGCCGTCTCGGCCCCGTTGGCCGTGGGCGCTGCCGCCCTCGGCGCCGAGTGGTCGCTGCGGTACGCGTTCGTCCTGTTCGTCGTGGGCACCGTGCTCGCGGTCCTGCTGCCCGCCCGCGTCGACTCCAGCGAGGGCGAGGAGCAGGTCGACCTGTCCGACCTCAGCGGTCGCCCGGCGAAGCGCGGCATCACGGTCTCGCGCCACGTCGTCGACGCGCTGCGCAGCAACGCCGGGCTGCGGCTCATCACCGGGTTCCTCACGATCTTCATGGCGTTCACGCTGCGCGAGCCGCCCGCGTCGCTGGGGTGGACGGGCAACGCGACGATCCTCATGGGCCTCGTGATCGGGGCGGCCGGCGCCGGCAACACCCTCGGCGTGGTCATCGGCTCGTGGACCCGCTCACGCAGCCCGCACCGGGTGGTGCTCGCCGTCCTGCTGGTCGACATCGTGGCGCTGGCCGTGGCAGCGGCCTTCTTCCGCTGGCCGGTGGCCGCCCTGCTGGGCCTGACCGTGGGACTGTGCCAGTCGCTCGGCAAGCTCAGCCTCGACGCGCTCATCCAGCGCGACATCGGCGAGGAGGTGCGTACGAGCATGTTCGCGCGTTCCGAGACGCTGCTGCAGCTGTCGTGGGTGATCGGCGGTCTCATCGGCATCGGCCTGTTCACGCTCGACGCCGACGTGGCCCTCGCGATGTTCGTGACGGCCGGCGTCGTGGTGGCGTGGGGCGTGTTCGTGCTGCGCCAGGCGCACCTGGCGCGACGTCTCCCGACCGAGCCCGTCGGTCCGGTGCCGCCGCCGGCTCCCTGACGTCAGACGGTGACGAAGCTGCGCATCCCGATCGAGCCCATGTCGATGGAGGCGTTGAAGAAGCGGACCTCCTCCTCGGGGTGCAGCAGGCTGAGCGCCGCGACCATCGGCCGGTAGTGCTCGTCGGTGGGCACGGCGATCCGCGCCTCCCGCCAGGTCCCGTAGGGGTCGAGCAGCTGATCGAGGCGACGGTCGGTCAGCGCGGCCGCGGTGTCGGCGTCGAACTGCTCGGCCCAGTCCCAGGCAGGTGCCTCCGGCTCCCAGCGGGCGCGACCGAGCGCGTGCACGATGTTGCCGCTGCCGATGAACAGCACGCCCTGGTCGCGCAGGCGGCGCAGGCGGCCGTACAGCTCGTGCAGCCGCGGCAGCGGCAGGGTGTCGTCGATGCTGATCTGCAGGACGGGGACCTGCGGCGCGGGGGCGAGGTACTTGAGCACCGACCAGGTGCCGTGGTCGAGGCCCCACTGGCTGTCGAGCGCGGCCTCGTACTCCGCGAGCCGGTGGGCGAGCAGGCGGGCGACCTCGTGGTCGCCCACGGTGTCGTACTGCACGCGCGACAGCTCCTCCGGGAAGCCGCCGAAGTCGTAGATGACCCGGTTGCGCGGCGCGTCGGTCACGTGCGTGCGCCCGGGCGTCAGCCAGTGCGCGCTGACGACGACGATGGCCTGCGGCTCCGGCAGCCGCTGGCCCTCCGCCGTCCAGGTGTGGGTGTAGTGGCTCTCCCGGATGGCGTGCATGGGGTTGCCGTGGCCGACGAAGAGCACCGGCATGCGCTCGCTCGGGCGCAGTCGCTGCTCGAGGTCGCTCAGCCGGTGCTCGGCCCGCGGGCCCGAGGGAATGGTGGTCACGCGGTGCTCCCGTGCTCAGGTAGTAGATCCTTCAACTACCAGGGTACGCGGCGCGAGCCGTTCGCACCAGCGCCCGGGCCTAGCCGTCCAGCTCGGTCGCCAGCGCACGCAGCAGCTGGGCGACCGGCTTCGCCGAGCGGGCGTCGGGGTGACGGCCGTGGCGGTACCCCTCCCCCAGCCCGTCGAGCAGGCGGATGAGGTCCTCGACGATCGTCACCATCTCCTCCGGCTTCTTGCGCCGGGCGCGCGCCTGCGTCCGCGAGACGGGGGCCGAGCCCTCCAGGACGCGCACCTGCAGCGCCTGGTCACCGCGCCGTCCCTGCGCGACCCCGAACTCGACGCGCGTCCCCGACTTCAGGGCGGTGACGTCGGCGGGCAGCGCGTCCGAGCGGACGTAGACGTCGCCGCCCTCGTCGCTGCTGATGAATCCGAAGCCCTTCTCGGTGTCGTACCACTTGACCTTGCCCGTGGGCATGCGCGTTTCCTTCTGTCGGGGGGATCGGAGAGGTGTGGGACCAGCCTAGGGCGTGGTGCCCTGCGGTTCGTCCTCGTCCTTCTCGAATCGGGCCTCGATCACCTGGAAGCCCTTGTGCCGCTGCGCCTTCGCGTACGCCGTGTACGCGCGCTTGTCGGCCTCCGTGAGCTCGACGTTGTCGGTGAACGGCGTCAGCAGCGCCCGCGGGTAGAGGCGGCGGCGCAGCACGACGTTGACCTCCAGTGCCATGACGACGAGCACGGCGGCGACGAAGATGAAGGCGAGCAGGCCGAGGACCAGGGCGAAGGTCTGGTTGACCGTCTGGCTCGCCCGGTTGATCACGCGCGTCACGTAGGAGTTGCCGGCCAGCTGCAGCAGCTGCCAGCCGACCGCCGCGAAGACCGCGCCCGGGAGCACCGAGCGGGTGTGCGCACGGCCCGCGCTCACCAGGCGGAAGAGGCCGACGAAGATCGCGGCGGTCAGCACGAAGCCGGTGCCCCGAACGATCCACCCGGTGGCCGGTCCCACCAGTCCCCCGAAGGCGTCCGGGTTGGCCAGCACCGACGTCGCGACGGCGAGCACGAGGATGCCGATGCCCGCGATGGCGAGGAAGATCAGGCTGCGCAGCCGCATGAGGAACGGGTTCGCGCGACTGTTGCGCGGGACCGACCACGCGATGTTCGCGGCGTTCTGGGCGGCCTGGCCGAGCCCCATCGCACCGTAGAGCGCCGCGAGGGAACCGACGACGATCGCCGTCGTGCTGCCCTGCAGGCCCTGCTCGCTGCCGAGCTGGTCGCCGACGATCGGGAACTGGCTCAGGGCCGTGTTCAGCAGGCTCTCGCGCAGCTCAGGATCGCCCTGCAGCACGAAGCCCAGGATCGACGTCGAGATGAGCAGGAGGGGGAACACCGCGACGAACGCGTAGTAGGTGACGATCGCCGCCAGGTAGGGGCCCTGGTCGTCGAAGTACTTGTAGACGACCGCCAGGGGCAGCCCGACGACCGGGTGTCGACGCTGGAAGCGGTCGACCTTGTCAATGGCGCTCATGCCAGTTCGAGGTGCTCGGCGGCAGCCGCCAGCACCGCCGCGAACCGGGCCTCGTCGAGCACGGCGCCCTCGCGACGCACGGCCTCGGGGTCGACCTCGAGGAGGCGGTTCACCCGCACCTCGCTGGGCCGACCCTGCGCGTCCCACGCTCCGGAGCCGATGTCGAGCCAGAAGCGACCGTCGCGCGCCTCCTGGGCCGCGTCACGGTCGTGGTCCTTGGAGGTGAGCATCAGCCCGACGAGCCGTGTGCCGTCGCGTCCGACGACCAGGACCGGCCGGTCCTTGCCCTGCGTCGGGTCGTCCTCGTACGGCACCCAGGTCCACACGATCTCCCCCGGGTCGGGCCGTCCGTCGGGCTTCGGCGCATACGTCACGTCCACGGCGACAGCCTCCCACACGCCTGCGGCACGGGCCGGGTGACGCGATCAGCGGAGGGTTCCGCTGGTCGAGTAGCGGCGACGGCGAGCGCCAGCGAGCACGTCGCTGCGATGGAGCCGTCGCAGTGGGGCGTAGCCGCGACGGAGCGAGACCACCCGGCAACAGCTCAGCGTCGGCCGGCTCCCAGCGTTTGCTTGGAATGGTCTCGATACGTCTCCGCCCGCTCCTCCGTCGCGGCGTCGACTACTCGACCAGCGAAACCTCCCGCTGGTCGAGTAGCGGGCACGCGCGACGAAGGAGCGTCGTGGCTGCGATGGAGCCGTCGCAGCGGAGGGCGTAGCCGCGACGGAGCGAGACCACCCGGCAACAGCTCAGCGCGAGCCAACCCCCAGCGTCCGCTGAGAGTGGTCTCGATACGTCTCCGCCAGCTCCTCCGTCGCGGCGTCGACTACTCGACCAGCGAAGGGTTCCGCTGGTCGAGTCGTGCGGTCCCGCTGGCGCTCGTCCGGGGTCAGTCGAGCTCGGGCAGCTCGCGCTTCATGACCTTGCCGGTGGGGTTGCGCGGCAGCTCGTCGAGGAACTTGGTCCGACGCGGCACGGCGAAGCGGGCGACCCGCTCCTTGGCGTAGGAGACGACCTCGTCCTCGCTGAGCGACTCACCGTCCTTGACCACCACGTAGGCGGCGAGGCAGTGGCCCCAGTCGGGGTCGGGCACGCCGACGACCACCACGTCGGTGATCGAGGGGTGGCCGATGAGCGCGTCCTCCAGCTCGCGGGGGAACACGTTCTCACCGCCGGAGATGATCATGTCGTCGTCGCGGCCGGCGACGAACAGCCGCCCGTCCTCGTCGAAGTAGCCGAGGTCGCCCGTGTGCATGAGCCCGTCGCGGAAGTCCTTGGTGTTGCCGTCGGTGTATCCACCGAACTGCATCTCGTTGCCGACGTAGATGACGCCGGTCTCGCCCGGCGGCAGCTCGTTGCCGTCGGTGTCGAGGACCTTCGCGACCGTGCGCCACGGCACGCGGCCCGCAGTGCCGGGCGCCGCGCGCAGGTCCTCCGGCGAGGCGATGGACACCCATCCGGTCTCGGTCGCGCCGTAGAAGTTGTAGACCGAGTCGGTGAAGCGGTCCATGAAGTCGATCGCCAGGTCGCCGGCGAGCGCCGAGCCGCTTGAGGCGGTGATGCGCAGGGTGGAGACGTCGTACCGGTCGGCCACCTCGCGGTCGAGGTTCACGAGCCGCTGCATCATCAGCGGCACCACGACGAGCACCTCGGCCTTGTACCGGTCGATGTCCTCGAGCACCTGCGCCGGGTCGAACTTGCGACGCAGGACGTAGGTGGGGACGGTAGAGAGGCCGAAGCCGAAGTTGATCAGGCCCCACGAGTGGAACAGCGGCGCCGCCAGGACGACGGTCGAGTTGCCGCGGTACGGGATGGAGCCGAAGAAGGTGAGGAGCGGGTCGAGGTTCTCCGGCTCCTTGCGGTTCGCACCCTTCGGCAGCCCGGTGGTGCCGGAGGTGAAGATGACGATGCCGCCGGGCTTGGACGGCTTCTTGTGGTCGTCGCGCGGCTGACCCTCGGCGAGGCCCGACAGGGTCGGCAGGCCGTGGGAGTCGTCGTCGGACCAGGCCACGACGACGAGGTCGCGGTCGATCTCGGACGTCACCTTCAGGAACTCCTGGTCGACGATGGCGAACTTGGCGCCCTCGCGTCGGGTGAGCTCGCCAAGCTGGGAGGCGCTCGCCATCGTGTTGAGCAGCAGGACCTTCGCACCGATCTGCATGATCGAGACCATCGAGACCACCATCCAGCGGTGGTTGCGTCCCATGAGGGCGACCGCGTCGCCGACCTGCACGCCGCGGGCCTTGAGCGCCGCCGTCGTGCGGTTGATCTCGTCGCGCAGCTCGCCCCAGGTGATCTCACCGGCGTCGTCGATGATCGCCGTCTGGTGGGGGAAGCGCGCGGCCGCGGCGCCCACCGCCGACGGGAAGCCGGGGCCCCAGGTGGCGAGCTTGATGCCCGCCTTGAGGAGCCGGTGGGGTGGCTGGACCTTGAGGAGCCCGATCTGTCGCAGGACCTTCAGCTTGTAGGCGATGTCACTCATGCGGTCCGGCGGCTCCTCGGTCTCGTCACGTCAGGAAACGTCACAGTAACAGTGGGTGACACCGAGTGGCGGGTTCAGAGAGCGCCGTCACGTACCAGCACGGCACGCACGGTCCGCAGCAGGATCCGGGCGTCGAGGCGCAGGCTCCAGGTGTTGACGTACTGCAGGTCCAGCCGGATCGACTCCTCCCAGCTGAGCTGCGAGCGGCCGCTGACCTGCCACAGCCCGGTGAGACCGGGACGCACGTGCAGCCGGCGCCAGACCCACTGGCTGTACTGCGCCGTCTCGCGCGGCAGGGCGGGCCGCGGGCCGACCAGCGACATGTGGCCGAGCAGTACGTTGACGAGCTGCGGCAGCTCGTCGAGCGACGTGCGACGCAGGACGCGTCCGACGGGCGTGACCCGGGGATCGTCGTCGAGCTTGAACAGCGGACCCGCGCCCTCGTTGCGGACCACGAGCTCGTCGAGCCGCTCCTCGGCATCGGCGACCATGGTGCGGAACTTGAGCATCGTGAACGGCGTCCCGTCGCGCCCGGTGCGCTCCTGGCGGAAGACGACCGGACCGGCCGAGGTGAGCCGCACCGCGAGCGCGATGGCGAGCATGAGCGGCGACAGGACCACGAGACCGACGAGTGCGGCGGTGCGGTCGACGACCGACTTCACCGCGACCGACACGAGGTGCTCGTTCGGCGGCCGCATGGTCAGCGCGAGCTGGTCGGCGACCATGCGGGGGCGCATGTACTCGACGTGGTCCTCCATGTCGGCGAGCACGAGGCACTCGACGTCGGCGCGCTGCAGCGCCCAGGCCAGGTGGCGCAGCGCGGGCGTGGTGAGCGCGTGGTCGGACGCGATGACCACCGACCGGGCGCGCTGGCGGTAGACGGTCGCCATGACGTCGGGCACGATCCGCGACAGCGACCCGGCCGACCCGAGCGGGACCGACTCGGCGTCGCCGCGCCAGACGCACGAGGCGACGACGTCGACGTCGTGCCGCCCGGCCCACTGGTCGGTCAGCCGCCGGACCCGCCGCTCCTCGCCCACGAGGACGGTGGGGGTGCGACGCCTGAGGACACGGTGCGCGACGCCGTAGCCGACGAACACGAGCGCGGCGGCCAGCACCGCGAGCAGACCGCGGCGCAGGTCGGGCGTGCTCTGCACGCCGAGCAGCAGACCCGCCACGACGGCCGCGCCGACCACGCCGAGCAGGCGGACGACGGGGGTGAGCGAGCTGGCGCGGTCGGCCGCGGGCTGCGCGAGCCAGCTGTAGACGAGCCATCCCGCGACGCCGACCACGACGGCACGGCCGACGTCGCCGTCGAGCCCGAAGTGGACCGCGAGCACGAGGGCGGTCGCCAGGGTCAGGAGGTAGCCGATCATCCCCTGCCGGACGGCGTCGGTGACGACCCGGACCACGCTGCGCCGGCGACGCTGGGCCCGGGCGGCGAGGAACTCCTCGCCGGCGGGAGCCCGCGTGCTGCGCGGAACGCCCAGGCGCGTGCGCCCCTCGGCGTCGCGGCGCGCCTCGGGCAGGTCGCCGAGCAGCCGGGTGGCCTCGACGACGCCGGCGGTCGGCTCCATCTCCTCCGACCGGGTGCGCAGGGTGCCGGCGGCGACCTCGTCGAGCAGCCGGTGCAGCTGGTCGCGCGACTCCGCGACGTGCACGAGTCCCATCTCCGCCAGCCGGCGGCTGAGCACGACCTGGTGGTCGTCGACGACCTCGTCGTCCACAGGGACGCGCGGCACGACGATCGGGATGCGACCGGCGCGGCGGGCGTCCATGACCCCGCCGGCGCCACCCTGGAGCACGACGACGTCGGCCCGGCGGTAGTGCTCGAGCAGCTCGTCGGGTGCCATCATCGTGCGGTTGTCGGCGCCGTCGATCGGTCGGGTCGAGCCGTGCTGGAAGACCACGGCGGCCTCGCGCTCGTCCGCCCAGGGCTCCAGCCAGTCGACGAAGCGGTCGAACGGGTGGTGGTAGGTCCCGACGCTCGCGACGACGCTGAGCCGCTCGGTCACAGCACCAGGCCGACGGTCTGGGCGCGGGGCAGCTTCTCGGTCAGCTGGTCCCACTGCGTCAGGTACTCGTCGACGAACGGGTAGACCAGCCGGCCGGTCAGCGAGGGCTTGTCGATGCGGTCGATCGTCTCCAGGAAGATCGACCGGGCACCGACCCGGCGCGCCTGGCGCAGGAACGGCACGGCGACGGCGGCACCGGTGCTGAAGACCACGTCGGGGCGCCACTCGTCGATGACTCGACGGGCCAGCACCATGTTGCGGGCCAGGTTCGGCAGGTTGCGCTGCGTGGGCCACGCGCACTCGATCACGCGCTCGTCACGCAGCTTCAGCCGGGCGTCCTCGGTAGGACCGGTGACCCAGAGGCGCTCGTGCTCGCCCCACCAGGGCTCGAGGGCGAGAGCCTGGGCGAGGTGGCCGCCGGAGGAGCAGGCGATGAGGATGCGCATGTCAGATGCCCTTTCCGAAGCGTCGCGCGACGGTGACGACCGCGCCGGGGGTCAGCAGACGCAGACCGACGGCGAACGCCAACCAGGCGCGCAGGGTGGTGGGGCGCAGGGCGAGGGCCTGCCGGGCGTGCCGGCGGCCGGCCCGACGCTGGCCGGACGAGACCTCGCCGAACGCGATCTGCGACAGCATGCGCGCGTGCGCGGCGTCGTCGTCGGCGAACTGTGGGTGCTTGTGGAGGAGGTAGGTGAGCGCGGCGGCGTAGTCGGCCCAGCGCCCGAAGAAGTAGGACTGGCCCTGCCAGCGCACGCGGACGAGGGGCTCGTTGACGAGCCGGACGGGCGCGAGCCGCGAGGCCGTGAGGAGAACGTCGGTGTCCTCGGCGTAGCCGCGCGGCAGGTCCTCGTCGATCATGCCGATCTCGTCGACGAGGGCGTCGCGCCGGAACACGAAGCTGCTCGAGTGCAGGCCCCCGAACCGCTCGCGCACGAGCTCGGCGTGCGAGACGACGTCGGTGGGGACGAGCCGGTCGGTGAGGCGCTCGCCGTCGTCGACCTGCATCGCCGTGGCCACCAGCCGGGCCTCGGGGTGGTCGCGGAAGAGCGGCATCTGGGCGGCCAGCTTGCCGGGCAGCCAGGTGTCGTCGTCGTCCAGGAAGGCGACGAACGGGTGGCTCGCGGCCAGGATGCCGGTGTTGCGGGCTCCGGCGAGACCACGGACGCGGTCGTTGACCACGGCGCGCAGACTCTGGCCCGGCAGCAGCGCGACGTCGGGCAGCACCGGCTCGCAGGCGTCGAAGACCACGACGACCTCGACCGGACCGGCGTACTCCTGGGCCAGGACGCTGCGGACGGCCTCGGCCATGAGCGTCGGACGGTCGTGGGTGGGCACGACGGTGGTGACGGGCGGGGCGTACGGGCTCGTGGCGGCGTCGACGGCCCGGACCGCGCTCCGGACGCTCACGCGAGGCCCTCCAGCTCGGCACCGGTGAGGTGGGCGCGCAGCATCGTGCTCGACGTCTGCCGCGTGTACGGGTAGTAGACGACGTCGACGCCGATCTCGCCCATCGTGCGCTCGAGCCGGTAGCCCTTCGGCGTGCCCTGCCAGTCGTCGCCCTTGAAGATCACGTCGAAGGGACGCTGCTCCCACACCATGCGCTTGTCCTCGGAGCGGTCGATGACCACCTCGTCGACGATGCCGAGGGCGGAGATGATGTCGATGCGCTCGTCGCACGGGACGACGGGCTGCCGGCCCTTGAGGATCTCGACGTACTCGTCGCTCGCGACGCCGACCACCAGGTGGTGGCAGCGGTGCCGCGCACGGCGCAGCAGGTTGAGGTGGCCGACGTGGAACATGTCGAACACGCCGCTGGCGTATCCCACCCCGTAGGTCGTGCGCGTGATGCTCACTGGTTCTCCGATCCCCTGGACGTTCGTGCATGCCTGGAGAGCGGAGGAGGGCGGACACGTGACGCAGGACCACGCCGAATCGGGCGTGTCGGGCGTCACGAACGCGAAGTCAGGACTTCAGTCCCCCGAAGGTCGAGGCCGGAAGACCCTGACGTGGTCGATCTCGAAGGTCGCGGGCAGCCGCGTGGTGCTCGGACGGTCGCGGTCGAGACGACCCCAGTAGTCGCTGCCGACCTGCAGGTTGAGCCGGATGTCGACCGGGCCGTCCAGGGCTCGGCGCAGGCGCGGCTCGCGGTCGAGGTCGACGAACCCGGTCGTGCGACCGTCGAGCGAGAACCGCAGGCAGCCGGGCGTCCAGTCGACGGCGTAGGTGTGGAACCCGTCGGCGAGCGGCTCCGCGGCCCGGCCCCACCCGCCCACCCGGCGGTACCCGGGTGGCGCGGTGGTGTCCTCGTGCACCGTCCACGCGTACTGCTCGGCCATCGCGGTCCGCTGCCGGGAGGTGGGGGTGCCCCACGCCTCGACGACGTCGATCTCGCCCGGGAGGTCGGAGGCCCGGAGCCAGAACGCCGGCCACAGCGCACGTGAGCGACCGGGCTCGACGGGCAGCCGGGCCCGCACCTCCCAGCGACCGTGCTGCTGGGCGAAGTGGCCGATGGTGTCGAGGTAGCCGGTGGTGACCGGTCGCTCGGGGTCACCGGCCTGGTCGGCACGTGCCGTGATGCGCAGCCGGCCGTCCCGCACCTCGACCGCGTCGGCCTGGATGCGTGCCTGGTCGAAGGACAGCGTGGTGTCGTCGCGGACCGTCCAGCGTTCGGGGTCGACGCGGGTGCCGGAGAACTCGTCGTGCCACACCAGCCGACCCTGCGCGGGGTCGGAGAGGTCGAGCCGGTCGACGTCTCCCGACCGGCAGGGCACCGCGTCGGTGCTCGGCGCGGCGGCCCGGCCGGCTCCCGGCAGGTCGACCAGCCGCACGGTCACGAGGAGACCCGCCACGACGGCGACCCCCACCCCGACGAGCAGGATCCTGCGACGCACCCGGTGGCCTGAGGGCGTCAGGCGCGGGCGCCGGCGACGGCCTGCTGCGGCGCGACGACGCGGGCGTTGACGTCCTCGAGCTCGAGGTAGCTGGCCATGCAGGAGGGGCAGGCCTCGAGGTGCACGTGGATGCGCTTCTGCTCGCGCATGCCGACGGTGCGCCGCACGAGCGAGGCGAGCCGGGGCCGCAACTGACGGCACTCGTCGCTGGCCTCGACGCCGTCGGCGGCGACGTGCTGGGCGAGGTAGGCCTCGCGCAGCCCGGCCCGGGCGCGGTAGACGAGCGCGGAGACGCCGTTGGCCGTGAGGCCCAGCCGGTCGCTGATCTCGTGCGGCTTGAGCCCCTCCACGTCGAGGTACCAGAGCACGGTGCGCCAGCGCTCGGGCAGCGACGCGAACGCCGACCGCACGAGGTCGCGCTCGAACGTGTCGAGCTGCCCGTGACCGAACGGCACCGCGGTATCGATCGTCGCGAGGTCGTCGGTCGGCTGGACGCGCTGACGCAGTCGCCCGCGTCGGGCGGCCTCGTGGCGGACCGAGGTCAGCACGTACGCGCGGAAGGCGCGCTCGGGCCCGAGACCACGGCGGAGCTGGCCGAGCACCTGGGCGAAGGCCTCGGAGACGGTGTCCTCGGCCTCGCTCGGTGCACCGAGGCGCCGGGCGAGGCGCAGGGCCACGGGCCGGTACCGACGGAACAGCTCGGCGTAGGCGTCGTCGTCGCCGTCCCGCGCGAGGGACAGCAGGTGCGCGTCGTCGAGCTCTACGCCGGACGCGCGCGCAGGCATGCGCGATTCATCGATGGACATCTGAACTTTCCCCTGGATCGTTCCCAGCCCTCCACCGTGGTGACGGTCTCCGGCCGAGACTGCCCGCGTTCGTGACACAGACAGTTGCAACTCGGCCATAGTAACCGGGTGAGACAGCGGGTCAATGGCCCAACTCACAGGCACGGACGCCGCCTCGCGGCGTCATGAACGAGGTCGTCGTCGCTCCCAGTGCATGACGTCCCGCACCCGAGGAGCTCCTGCATGCAGTCCGCACCACCCCAGCCCGCCCAGCTCAGCGAGCTCGCGGGCACCCTGCGCCGCCGCTGGCGCGTGCTCGCGCTGGGTGCCGTGGTCGGCCTCCTGCTCGGCGTGCTCGCCTGGGTGCTCCTGCCCGTCACGTACACGGCCACGACGTCGGTGCGGGTCGTGCCCGTCGACGTCGGCCCGTCGGGAGGGTCGAGCCCGACCCTCGACGTCGCGACCGACGCCCAGCTGGTGACGTCCGGCGACGTGCTGTCGGCCGCTGCGGACGACCTGGACACGTCGGCGGGCTCGCTCAAGAGCGGCGTGTCCGTGACGAACCCGCCCGACACCGCCGTGCTGAACATCGCCTACACGGCGTCCTCGCCGCGCGCTGCGGCCGCCGGGTCACGCGCGGTGGCCGAGGCGTTCCTCTCGGTGCGCGGCGAGGCCGCGGCGAAGACGGTGAAGGACCTGCAGGAGGCCACCTGGGACCGCATCGACATGCTCGAGGACTCGGCGGACCGCTATCCCAAGGACTCCCCCGCCCGTGAGTCGATCCTCACCGAGGCCAAGACGCTGGGCACCCGCGCCGCGGAGCTGGCCACGGTCGACACGTCGCCGGGCCGCGTGCTCGGCGCCCCCGCCACGCCGTCCGCGCCGTCGTCCCTGGGCGTGCTCCCCCTCGGCGTGGCGGGCCTGGCGCTCGGCCTCCTGGTGGCGGTCCCGGTGGCCCTGACCCGTCGGGACCGGGCGCCCGACCCGGGCGTCATCGCCAGCGCGCAGGACCTCGGCCCGGCCCAGGGCTCGGCGGTGCTCGACGGCACGGCCGACGCCAGCCCGCAGGACACCTGGGACGTCGCGGCGCTGATGCTCGACGTCCCGGCGACCGCCCCGGCCGACGGTCCCGTCACCCTCCTCGTCGACGGGTCCGTCGGCACCGAGTCGGGCGCGGGACTCGCCGAGGCGCTGCGACGCCGCGGCCTCCCGGTGCGGCACGTCGACGCGTCGGTCCTGCTCGAGAGCAAGATCGCGCGCGGCTGGCCCACGGACCGCAAGAAGGCGACCTGGGCGGGCGAGCTCGTGGTGATCGACTCCTCCGAGCTGGCCTCCGACGCCCTCGTCGCCACCCTCGGCACCCGCGTCGACCACGTGGTGCTGGCGCGGTCGGTCGACGACGACGCGGTCGCGGCCCGGCGGGTGCGCAGCCTGCTGGCCGTGCAGGGCGTCGACGTCGCGCTGACGGTCCTGCTCCCGCGGCGCTGAGCAGCGCCGGGCGCGGTCCGTCGGGTCAGACGGCTCGGAGCCGGGCCAGGGCGACGAGGCCGATCCGCTCGCGCGCCACGACGCCCACGACGACGTGGACGAGCGCGACCGCGGCGGTCGTGGCGACGGCCACCGTCCACGACGGGCCCCACAGCAGCAGCGCGAGCGCGCTTGGGGCGAGCACGAGGACGACGGGCAGGGCAGCGGCCCAGAGGATGGGGCGCCACGGAGGCCGCACGCCCATCAGGACCTGCACCTGGTAGCCCACCACGAGGGTGTCGACGACGATCGTCACCGCCCAGGCGACGGCAGCGCCCTCGATGCCCCACCGCGGGACGAGCAGCGCCAGCAGGACGACGTCGAGGACGAGCGCCCCGGTCTTGTCGGCGAGCTGCCAGCTGCTGCGCCCGGCCATCAGCAGCACGCTCTGGACGGCACCGGCGGCCGTGGCCACGGCCATCGCGGCCGCGAGGACGCGCAGCGAGGTCGCGCCGGAGGTGAAATCGGGGCCGAAGATCGAGAGCACGGGCTCGGCGAACACGGCGAGGACGGCGTAGAACGGCCAGGCCGCCCACACCATGGCGGCCGTGACGACGCCGTACAGACGTCCGACGAGCGCGGTGTCGCCGCGGGCCGACGCGCTGCTGATGGCCGGTCCGACGGCGATGCGGGCCGCCTGCTGCACGACCTCCCCGGCGCGGGCGCAGCGCGTGACGACGGCGTACACGCCGGCCTCGGCCGGCGACGCGAGCACGCCGACGACCACGACGTCGGCCCACTCGAGGACCACCTCGACGCACGCCGTCGCGCCGCGTGCCGCGCTGAAGCGCCAGAACCCCGGGTAGGCGCGGCGCGGCGGCCGCGTCCGCGACACGTGCCGCAGCGCGAGCGCCGTGGCGACGACGAGCACGAGCGGCACGGGCAGCAACCAGGCCGCGACCACCTCGCTGACCCCCCAGCCCGCCAGCACGGCCACCCCGACCGCGACGACGCGCCCGGCGGGCAGCAGGACGTTTTGCAGCAGCGGGTAGGTCAGCGTGTCGCCGGCGCCGCGCGCGACCCCGAGGGCGAGCGCGGTCAGCGAGGCCAGGACGGCGAGCGGGACGGCCGCGACGACCACCGCGGGGGCGAGACCGTCGGGGGCCGTCGCGAGCGCGAGCGGCACCCCCACCAGCACGACGACCACCCCGCCCACCAGGACGGGTCCGACGGCGGTGCGCAGCACCCAGCCGGTGTCCTCCGGCCGTCCGCGCGCCCGGGTGGCGGCGACGAAGCGGACGAGGCCGGTGTCGGCACCGAGCTCGGCCGTGTTGGCGACCACCACGAACACGGCGACCACGAGGAAGTACACGCCTGACCCCTCGACGCCGAGGTGGCGTCCGACGAGGGCGGCGAGCACGAGGTTCACGACGGCGCCCAGCGCGCCGCCCACCAGGTTGGCGACGGCTGCCGCCCCGAGCCCGGAGCGCGCCCCCGCCGTCGTCGGCCCGGCCACCGCCTCAGTCATCGGCGTCGAGACCGTAGCGACGGCGCAGGAGGACCGCCGCGACGAGGGCGATGGCGAGCAGCTGCACGATGTCGAGGCCGTAGACCACGATCGCGAGGCTCGAGACCACGAGCGTGGCGTGCAGGGCGACGTCGACGTCGTCGCGGCAGACGCGGGTGCGCCACGTGGAGCCCCAGAGGAACAGCAGGAAGAGGCCGAGGCCGACGAACCCGAAGCTGAACATCAGGGTCCACACGTACCCCTGCGTGCCGACCGAGAGCGCCTGCTCGGCCGACGGCCGGGGTGCCCCGTAGCCGAGCAGCGGCGAGCGCAGCGTCCGCTCGATCGTCTCCGCGTACAGCGTGAACCGGGCGCCGTTGGACTGGCCGTACTCCTGACGGACCTCGAACTGCGTGAGGAGCCCCTGCCACAGGAGCACCGCGCCGGCGAGGAGCCCGAGCACCGACAGCGCCAGGACGGGCGCCGCACGGTCGCGCAGGGCGTAGCGGACGAGCACGTAGGCACCGGCGAGCGCGAGGGCCGCGAACATGCCACGGTTCGACGTCGCCATGGCGGGCACGACCATCACCCCCGCGCCCACGAGGATCGTGGCGCGCAGCAGCAGCGAGCGGGTGGAGAGGAAGCAGGCCAGCGCGACCGGCGTGAGGACGAGGATCGCGACCCCCCAGCTGTTCGCATACGGGAAGGGAGCCGACGGGCGCACGAACGTCTCGGGCGAGCCCCACGGGTGCTGCACCTCGGCGAACGGCGGGAAGAACAGGTCGCGGACGTAGGAGTTCTCGGCGATGGACCCGGGGAGCAGCATCCCCACCGGCGTCGTGAGGCGCGTCTCGGGCAGCAGCATCCCGAGCACTCCGCCGACGATGACGAAGAACCACAGGAACGTCAGGCCGTGGACGACCCGCCCCCGGGTGAGCCGGGTGCGCGCCGCGACGGCGTAGACGAAGGCGACCGCGACGAAGGCCATGATCGCCAGGCGGAACGCGAAGCCGAGCAGCCGCGGGCCGGTGTCGATCATGACCGACGAGGCGAGCATCCAGAGGCAGAGCCCGACGATCGCTCCCACGCCCGGCACCCAGATGGCGCACCGGCGGGTCAGCAGGAAACCGAGCATGACCATGGTCAGGGCGACGGCGCCGGGCACCACGGTGACGCCGAGCAGCCACATGAGGGGGAATCCCCAGAGCATGGTGAGCAGCGGCCACGCGGGGAGCGGGTCGGGCGGCAGCCGCGGCACGGGGACGGCGTCGGGCCGGCCGCTCGGTGCCGTGCTGTCCGGCCCGGGGGCGGGCGGGGCCGTCGCGCTGCTCACAGCGTCCGCAGCGCGCGCAGGCGCCGCTGCAGGGTCATGACCAGCAGCACGAGGTTGGCGGCAGCCAGCAGGCCGTAGCCGAGCAGGAACAGCGGGGGGGCCGGCCACAGCAGGAAGACCAGGTTCTGCACGCCCACGTCGGCGGGGAGCTGCACCACCGAGGACCAGCGTCCCGCGGCCGAGGCGCGCGCGCCGCGGTCGGGCACGAGCTGCTCGGCGAGGATCTGCGCGAAGAACCGCAGCGACGCGACGAACGCGTAGCCGAGCGGGAGCAGGGCCCAGGCGGGGTCGAGGTCGGTGTGGCGCAGGAGCGCCACGGCCACCACGAGGTGCAGGGCCAGGGTCCGGGCGGCGTCGACGGTGTGGTCGAGCCACTCCCCCGCTCGCGACCCGCCCCCGCGCAGCCGGGCGAGCTGGCCGTCGGCGGCGTCGAACGCGAAGGCGGCCTGCAGGAGCAGCACGACGACCACGGCCGCCAGGAGCGTCGGCGGGACGACGACCAGCAGCACGAGGGCGGCCACCACGAGACCCGCGCTGACGGCGGTCACCTGGTCCGGCGTGGCACCGACGCGGTGCGCGAGCGCCGCGACCCCGCGGCCGAGCCTGCGGTTGACCACCCGCATGTAGAAGGGCACACCGGCACCGTCCTTCTGGGCCGCGGCGAGGCGGTCCCAGGAGGTGCGGACGTCGAGGGCGGTCACGGGGCGGGCCTCAGCGCGACGCCACGACGGACGCGTCGAGGCTCGCGTTCGGCGTGGACCGGTAGTTGGAGTGGACCTCGGCGGTCACGACGTTCGTCCCGTCGCGCAGCACCGAGTACGGCAGGTCGACGCGCACCGGCGAGGACGTCGCCGCCGCGGTGCTGGGCGCCGACGTCGCGTAGGTGGTCGACGCGACGGTGCCACCGGGCAGGTTGACCCGTGCCACCTCGACGCCGTTCACACGCACCAGCACGCCGTCGTCGGCACGGGTGGTCAGCACGTAGCGGGTGAACGCGTCCACGTCGGCCAGGTCGAAGCTGGTCCGGTAGTACGCCGTGATCGCTCGACGGGTGCCGCTGGGGACGTCGACGTCCGTCGCGATCGAGCTGCCGCCCCAGCCGAGCGGCGCGGGCCCGCGGCGCCAGCCGGAGGCGTCGAAGCCGTCGCTCGTCCAGGCCGGGTCGACGGCGTTCGCGTCGTCGAACCAGAAGGACCAGGTGGAGCCGGCGCGCAGCACGGTGCTGCTCGCCGTCGGGCGCACGACCGACGTCGAGGCGGACCAGTTGCCCTGGCCGTCGCTCGCGCGCACGAAGAACCGGTCGTCGACGTCCGACCCGGGCACCTGCACCGAGGTCGAGGAGGTCACGGCGACCACCCGGTCGTCGCGCAGCACCTCGTAGCGCACCCCGGCGGAGGACGAGGGCGACCACGAGACCGTCGCCGTCGACCCGTCCAGGGAGGCCGCCGCGGCCGAGGGCGCTCCGGGCGCGGTCGACGGGCGCTGGGCGAACCGCGCGAAGCCGCCGGAGAACTGGTTGGAGCCGCCCTCACGCACGCTCGTCTGGAGCGACCCGCCAGCCCAGAGAGTGCCGTCGGAGGCCACCTCGACGGCCCAGACGCCGTAGCCGCCGCGCGACTTCCACTGCGGGGCGAACGTGCTCACGAACGCACCCGAGGCCGCGTCCCACGCCCCGAGCAGCGAGATCTTCCCCGCCTGCCGCCACGGG
>JAPLCA010000013.1 GCA_026392465.1 Propionibacteriales bacterium | reverse complement strand
GATGCTCGAGTCCACCTTGCGCATCGAGACGACCTTCTCGCGGTTGCCGTTCCTCGCGAACGTGTACACGTCCGAGTACGGAGCGGTCGAGCCGAGGTTGCTCGCCGTGGGCGCAGCGCACGAGTTCCCGGACGACGTCCAGGCGTTCGTCATCCGACGGAGGTTGTCGTACGTGAAGCACTGACGCCACGTCGATGCGGACGTCTGGTTCGTGTCACCGGGAGCGACGTCGTTCAGCTTCTTGACGTTGCCCATGGGGTCGTAGGTGTAGCGCAGGTCCAGCTTCGGAGCCGTGGCACTGCCCTGCAGCGAGAAGGCTCGTCGCGTCGTCCGGCGCGTGGCGTCGTCGTACTCGCGGGTGTCGTACACGGCCTTCCCGGCCGTGCTTCCGGACGTCCGTTGGAGCACCTCGCCCAGCGGCGAGTAGAGGTTGTCGGTGACGATCACGACGGCGCCGGTCAGCTTCTTCACGTTGCCGAGCCGGTCGTAGGTGTACGTGAGGTTCTCGTTCGTGATCCCCGTGACCAGAGGCTGGGTGATCTTCTGCACCGACCCGTCCGGGTTGTAGTCCACACCCGTGACGTAGCCGCCCGAACGGGAGAGGAGCCCCTCCTCCGTAGGGATCGTCAGCGTGCTCGACGTGGGTCGACCTGCACTGTCGTAGGCCGTGACCTCGTCCTTGTACTCCTTGCCGTCAGCCACACGGACGGCGGACGCCAGGGCACCCTTGCGGACGGTGTCGTACGTCCACCTCGCTCGGACGAGACCAGTGGCGGAGTCGTCACGCAGCGCGACCTTCCGGCCGAGCGCGTCGTAGTCGGTCCACAAGGTCACACCGCGCTTGTCGGTGGCCGAGACCGGGCGGTCCAGCTCGTCGTAGGTGAAGGTGCTCTCGCCCTTGTCCGGGTCGTCGTCGGCGATCAGGCGCCCACGGATGTCGTACGTCTTCGACCACTCGGTGCCCGAGGCATCGGTGACCTTCTTGAGCTGACCGGACGGCGTGTACGTGTAGGAGGTGACGTCACCCCCGCCTGTCGGAGTGGACGCGGTGTGCTGAGTGAGGCTCGTGACCTGCCCTCGCGCGTCGGAGACCGTCGTCGTGGCGGTGCCGCCGGTCGGCGGCGTGACGAGGACCCGATCGCCCCCGTAGGCCGTGCTGGTCGACCACTTGACTCCACCGAGGGAGGCGAGCGCCTCCCTCGTGACGCGGCCGGCGAGGTCGTAGGTGTAGTTGGCGTAGCGGGGGACAGCGTTCTCCGCGGCCGACACGAGCGTGGTGTCGACGTCGCCGGAGTTGTAGTACGGCCCGCGGGACGAGCTCACCCACCCGCGGTCGTCGTAGATCTTCTCGGTGATCACGCGTCCACCGTCGGCGCTCGGCGAGGCCTTCTGCGTCGACCTCTCCCGCATGAGGCCGTCGTAGAACGCCACGGTCGCGACGTACTCCTGCGCAGCGTTCAGCCGCTCGGTCGTGACGGTGTTCGGTGCCGTCGCGCTCACCTTGTAGGTGAACTTCACCGACGGCGTCTGCGTCGCCTTGTCCCGACCCGGTCCCCAGACCGCGACCACACGGCCCAGGCCGTCGTAGGAGTAGTTGGTGACAGCGCCGGCGGCGTCGGTCTCGCTCGTCGGTGTGCCCCACGAGCGGGAGGGACTGACGACCGTGACGTGGTCCAGTGCGTTGGTCACCCTCACCTCCTCGGCCGGTCCGCCGGTGGCCGGGACGTAGGCAGTCGTCGTGGTCTTGCCCTTGGCGTCGGTGACGCTCGTCGGACGGCCGTACACGTCGTATTGGGTCTCGGCGTCCACTTGATAGGTGATGCCGTTGGACCAGCCGGAGACCGTCTCGAGGCGCGTCGGGCGCCCCTGCGTCGGCGCTGCGCCGAACGCCTGCCCGTCGTACGACGTGCGGCTCGCGGAGATGATGTGACCAGCCGCCGACGGTGCCGTCCCACACGCGAGTGCCGTGGTGACCTGGGACGCGGGGTAGTCGTACATCCCGAGAGTGGCGTTGGTGGCGAACGACGTCGTGGTGCACCGGTTGTCGGCCGCCGTCGACGTGTCCCCGAGGTCGTTGACGGCGACGGGCTGACCGCGGTCGTTGTAGTCCGTCGTCGTCTTCACCGTGCGGTACGAGCCTGATGAGAGCCGCGTCCGGGTCTCGGTCTCCCCGAGCCTCACGATGTGCGCGGACCGCCCGTTCGACGTGGCGGTCGCGGGGGAGGTCCAGGGCGTGCTGACCGTGATGTCGACGACCGCACCCGAGGCTCCCAGCTGGGTGCGTGTCCGGCGCTCGAAGCCGGCCCGTTCGTCACGGTCCTGGATGTCGGCGCTGTCCCCGAGCGGGTCGGTCACGGTGACCGACTTGGTCCCTCCCCCGGCCGCACGGTCACCGTGCATGCCTCGCAGGTACAGCGACTCGCTCCAGGTCTTGCCCGACTCCGCCCCGACCTCGGTCCTCACCCGGGAGTAGCCGCGCCACTCGCCCCAGGTGCGGTACTTCGGCTCGACGAGGTTGGACGTCGTGTAGTGCCACCCGTCGCCGCCGCCGTAGGTGTAGCTGGTGGTGACGTTCGCTCCGCCCGAGGTGTTGTCGGCCTCCACGACACTGTCGACCCGGTACTTGTGGAAGAACTCGAGCTGGGAGTCCTCGCTCCACCACGGCCTGAACCAGACCGGGAAGCAACGCCTGGCGTTCGTGTCGAGCGAACCGGCGGCCGGCTTGTCGCTCGCCGTACAGTCGCGAGGCGAGTAGTTCACCGCGATGGAACCGCCAGTGCCGTTGTCGATGGCGTTCACACGGAAGCGGGCGAAGGAGTCCACGCCGTTCGTGTCGTACACCCGGTTGTCGAGGATCTCCTTGTTGAAGCGCACCGGAGGGAGACTGACGTCGGTCCCCACCTTGCCCGTCTGCTGCACCTGCGCGAGCCAGAGCGTGCGGACCTGGGCCCGCTCAGCGTTCTCCTCGTTCGTCATGTCGCCGGTCGCGGGGAGCTCGTGCGTGAGGTTCCACTCGTTCACGGCCGACCAGGCGTCGTTCGTCGCCTTCACGAAGGTCGTGATCTTCGCGAGACGCTTGCGGGAGAAGAACGTGGGAGAGGTGCGCGTGGCGCAGGAGGTGTCGCTGGTGCAGATCCGGTCGAAGGGGACGTCCGGCCAGTGCGAGGCGGTGTCCTTGGTCAAGGACTCGCAGGTGACCTCGCTGGTCTTCAGGCACCGCTCGGCGGAGGTGAAGACGACCTTCGCCGACGCGGCGTCGCTGCCCTGACGGGTCCCGTACTCGATCGACGTCAGCAGAGCGGCGCGGTCGTAGCCGCGGACGGTGGCGTTCTTGTTGGCGCCGTAGTTGTTCTTCTCCTGGTCGTAGAAGTACGACATCGTGTTGCCGTTCGGGTCGACGACGTAGTCGAGACCCCAGCGCCACGCCTGGTCGCACGCCGATGCCGCGAAGGTCGAGCCGTGGCAGGGCTCACCCGCGCGTGCGCCGTAGACCGGGACGGTCGAGACCGAGTCGGTCCGGCGGTCGTCACCGTCGAAGCGCTGGTTCCTGCCGTAGTAGTACCGGGTGCCGTCGGGCGTGGTCACCCGCCAGTATTCACCGTCGTCGTCGCGGTTGATGCCGTCCTGCTTGAGCAGCTCGACGCGCGTCCCGTCGTCGTTCTTCATCCGCCACTGGCTGGTCGAGCCGTCCTGGACGAGCTCGGAGCTCTGGCCGTTCAGCGAGATGGTGAGGTTGTCGTCGCGCCAGCACATGTCGCCGACGTCCTCGGGGGTTCCGCCGACCTGGTCGCACGACTCGTAGGACCGCTCGACGAACCCAGGGTCGAGGGAGAAACCCTCACCGATCCACGATGTCTGGTTGTTGGTGGACGAGGTCCGCCCGTCCACGGAACCCGAGGAGTAGCTCAGTGCGAGGTCCGGCGTGGGGCCGTTGATCGCCGGCGGTGTCGCGATCGGGTACGACCACGCGAAGTCGCCGGACTGGTTCCCGGCGGACCACGACGACGAGGGCGCGAGGGAGGACGCCTTGTAGTCGCCCTGCGGTCCCGAGGGACCCGGCGCTGCCGCCACCGTCATGGTCGAGGCCGACGTCGAGCTGGAGCGCTGGGTCGGCACGGTCGCGGTGAGGGTGTTGTTCTTCGCGTCCGCGGTGGTCTTGAGCGCCTTCATCGCGCCACAGTCCAGGCCGCTCCCGGACTCGTCGCAGTCCTCGAAGGTCACCAGACGCAGCCGACCTGCCCAGTCGGCCCCAAAGGCGTTGACGAAGTCGGTGTAGTCGAGCTTGACGTCGACGGTCGCAGGCAGGTCCTCCTGGCGCGCGGTCGCGGCAGAAGGTTCCGCGGAGGGGCTCGCCGCCGACGCCGACGGAGCTCCCGCTTCGTCGCTCGCGTCGGTCGTCGCCTTTTCGGCAACCACCGTCTGGGGTGTCAGGTCGATTGTGTACGCCGGGGCGGCCACCGGCTCGCCGTCGAGCGTCACGGTCTCGGTCGAGAGCGTGGCCTTGGCCGACTCCTCGGCCCCCTTCGATCGGACCGAGAATCCCTCGACCTCCCGCGTCCACGAGTCAGCGACGGTCGTCTCGATCTCGACGCCCGCACGCGGGAGCTCGTCGGCCGTGACGGGTTCGCCCGACGTCTTGATCGACAGCGTGTCACCGTCGACAGGCGCGACCGGCACCGAGGGCATCACCTGGGTCTTCGGAGGCGCGTCATCGACCTCGGCAGAAGCGGGCGCGGCGGCCGAGGCGGCGAGGAGGGAGGTGATCAGAGCGCCCACGAGCGCCCAGATCGTCCAGCGACGACGTGTGGTCATGTCAGCAGCCTCCGCTCACGGCGACGCATTCGGTGCGTTCCCAGATCTTCAGGAAGTTGGAGATCTCGTCCTCGGTGAGAGGACCGCGGGCGACCACGACCTGGTCGAGGAAGCCGGTCCACCGACGGGTCGCGTCGTACGACGCTCCCACCGTCAACCGCTGGCGGACGAAGGACTCAGGAAGCGTGGCCGTCCCTGGCGTGACCGCGGTCGCGGCGTTGGTGCCGAGCACTCGGAGTGTCGCCTTCTTCGTCACGACGTCGTACGAGGCGACGACGGGTCGCGTCCCCGGCTGGCCGTCGTCGCCCGGCACGCGCGCGACGACCCACGCTGCCGTCTGGATGTCCCAGACGCGCAGGACGTAGTCGAAGCCTGTGCCGTTCACCTCCGCGCCGATCTCGAGGCCGGGAGAGTTCTCCCCTCCGAGCGAGAGAGCCGTCATCTGGTTGCTGCTCGTCGCCGTCTTCGCCGGATCGACGAACAAGGCCAGATCGAAGGACCGCCTCGGGTCGACGAAGGAGCCGACCATCGCCGGAGGCTGCGAGCTCTCGGAGAGGCTGATCATGGCGTCACGAGCACGGTTGTCCGGGTCGTCGTCCGTGTAGAGCGAACGAGTCGAGCGGGTGGCGTCGCCGATGTCGAGCGGGAACTCACCGGTGCTGTCGGCCGCCAGAGACCCGTCCTCGTCGTCGAACGTGTAGGTCGAGCGGACGAACCTTTCAGGGTCGAGGACCTCGAACTCGTGGACGAAGGGCACTTCGCTCCGATTCCCTGAGGCCTCGTAGGCCCAGACCCTCAGCTTGTGCAGACCGACGGCCCGCGCGGGCACGTGGAGAGTGTGGGTCTTGCCCGAGCCGGACGCCGCGAGCATCGGGTCGGTAGGCGGCGTGTCGGAGCTGAAGCTGTACCGGTAGCCGACCACGTCGTCCTTCGTCGATCCCGGCGCGAAGGTCAGCTGGTAGGACTTGCCCGGTTCCCAGCTCGTGGACGGGTCGTCGACTCCGGGCAGGCCCTGGACCCGGGGAGGTGCGGCCAGCGTGGAGTCGATGGTGAAGGTGCACTCGTCGGAGGCCGCGCTCCGCAAGCCCCCAGAATCCTCAGCGGTGACCCTGAAGGTCCAGGTACCAGACTTGACGGTGTCGTTCTCGTCGCGGCTCAGCGTGCTGAGGCTGTGAGCGGCGGTGGAGCCGCTCGCCACGTAGCTGCCCGTGATGTCACTGTGGGCGGAGGTGATGTCGGAACCCGCGTTCCAGTCCCAGAGGGGGCGGACGTTGTTGCCGTCGGGGTCGGCCAGCTTGGCCCGCATGACCGGGTAGGACGTCATCCTGCCGAGCCGGACGGCGCCCGTCGTCGGGCAGGCGATGCCGTTGATGGTGCGGGACGTCGGGACGCTCGGGCGTCGGTTGTACTCGACGGTGATGGACGCGTTGTGCTTGAAACGCCTCCAGTTCAACGGGTCTGCCTCGTCCTCGGCGATGAGGGCGAGGCCGATGCTGGGACGGCCGTCGCCGGCCGCGGCGGCCATGCCGTTCTTGATGTTCCACACGACGTCCCGACCGCCGGGATTGCACCCGGAGTGGCCGGCTGAGTACGACTTCCTGTCCTGGAACGCTCCCAGCGACGGCTGGTCGTTCCAGGTCGTGTCCGAGGAGACTCCCCCGGACCGGTAGACCTTGATCGGGCGGGTCGTGCACGAGGGGGACCACACCATCGTCGCCTTGAAGGTCGCCGATCGGATCTGGTGCCCCGAGAGCGAGCTGATGCCGTACTGGAAGAAGAGTCGCTTGTTCGAGACCCCGATGTAGTTCTGGTAACCGGTGCCCTGACCCTCGTCGTCGGTCCACTTGTAGAACGAGGAGCTCGGGTGCTGCTTGAACACCATGGCCCAGGCGAATGCGCGCCCGCCCACCTTCGGATCGATGTAGACCGGGTACTGCACATCTGCACCCGTCAGTGCGTCGCGGTGCGGCTCCAGCACGATGTCGCCGCCCGTCACTGCCAGCTCCACCGGAGCGACGTCGTCGTTCTCCACCGGCCCCTGGGTCCGCCGATCGACAGCCTCCGCACTGCTGTCGACGACGGGCTGACCGCCGTCGCCGACGACCGTCCCGCTCGAGTCCCACATGATCGGAGCGGGCGCGTCGCCGACCGTGCGCCCCACGTCGTCGAGGACGCTGAGCCCGCCGCCCTCTGCCACCTCGACGCGTCCGTTGTCCACGTCCGTCGCGAGCTTGAGCTGGGCGAGGCGCGGGTCCGCCGCCGCCGCTGCCGTCCTCACCACGAGGACCTGGGAGACACCGCCGTCGGTGACCGTCATGCGAAGGTCGACGTCATCGATCACGTCGAGGTAGGTCGCGGCCGGGCCGTCCAGCACAGGTGCCGGCAGCGCACCGGGCCAGGAGATCGACGTGGTGACGTCGCCGACGGTCACCTGCAGCAGCGGGTCGCGTCCGCCCGCCGAGAGCTCGACGTCACCGGGCGCGGCCCGGGGACGGACCACGCCGTCGCTCTCGATGAGATCGAGGTTGATGGACTCCCATCCGTCATCGCCCTTGACTCGCACGGGCGCGTTCGAGATCTTCGTGGAGAAGGTCCCCCGAGGCGTCGCCCACACCGTCTCGGTCTCGGTGCGGTCCTCCACGATCTCGACGTTCTTGCCCGTCGCCGCGGCTTCCGCGAACGCCTTCGCCTCGGAATCGAGAGGAGCCGTGTCCTCGCCCCGCGCCTGCGCCTGCAGGCCGGCCACCACCAGACACGACGACAGCAGACCAAAGACAAGACGGCGCACGCCGACCTCCAGAGCAGCTCACAACGCCACCCCGAGTGAGTTGCGCAGGCACTGTCTACCAGTCGAACGCCTGGCCATGAATGCTTTTCTCAGAAAGTTTTCATGTTTCCGCATAAGCGGACGGAAACTGGGTAGCGCGTGCATCCTCAGGTTCGGCGAGGTCGCCGTGGCAGCACTGGCGGACGTCGCTCCGCGAGGTGCTCGCACCGGGCAGGCCCCGAACCTCCCCATAGCTGCGTTGGGGCCCGCGCCCATCGACGCCTCGCGCACCTGATCGTCGAGCAATGGCGACAGCAGGACCACCTGCATTCTGCGCTTCGTGGTGTCGCAGGAGCCGCCCACCGGGTGCCATCCCAGCGACTCGGTAGCCGAGCGTTGGGGGGCGCGTGCCGCTACAAGAAAAGAGCCGCGGGCGCTGACGCCCACGGCTCTTACCATCTCAGTGATGCTGCTTGCTTGGTGCGCGAGGGGGGATTTGAACCCCCACGCCCTTGCGGACACTGGCACCTGAAGCCAGCGCGTCTGCCGTTCCGCCACTCGCGCGTTGTTCCCTGAGGAACAGTCGCCGAGTCTAACACCACGGCTCCTGCGCGCCCGCACCCGCCCGTCGGTGGCTGGGCAACCGCAGGAGGCCTGCTGGGGGTGCTGGGGCACCGACGTCGGCGTGCGGGTTGCTGAGCCACCGATGGAGAGGGCGGCGGGGCTGGGGTGGGGCAGGAAGAATGGAACGCGTTCCCACGTCAATTCGCGTGCGTCGTGCCTGCCGATACCATCGTCGGGACCACCGACGACCCCACGCACGTGACCCGGCAGGAGGCGAGAACCGATGGCAGGTGTGCTCAGCCGCTTCGAGCAGCGGCTCGAGGGCGCGGTCACCGGCGCGTTCGCCCGAGCCTTCCGCAGCGCCGTGCAGCCGGTGGAGATCGCCGCCGCGATCCAGCGCGAGGTCGACAACTCCGCCCACGTGCTGTCGCGCCAGCGGATGCTCGTGCCCAACGACTTCACCGTCGAGCTCTCGCCCACCGACCACGGCCGGCTCGCGCCCTTCGGCGACACCCTCACCACCGAGCTCGCCACCCTCGTGCAGGAGCACGTCACCGAACAGCGCTACACCCTCGCGGGACCCCTGCGCATCGAGCTCGTCGAGGCCCCCGACCTGGGCACCGGACGCTTCCGCGTGCGCAGCCGCACCAACGCCGCCGTCCGCCCCGTCGAGGGCGCGCGGATGACCGAGACCGCGGTGCGCAGCTCGCACGTCGTGCTCGAGGTCAACGGACTCAAGCACCCGCTCACGCCCCCCGGCGTCGTCGTCGGACGCGGCAGCGAGGCCGACCTGCGCATCGACGACCCCGGCATCTCCCGTCGGCACGCCGACATCAAGGTGCACGAGTCCGGTGGCAACACCTCCGTCACCATCACCGACCTGCAGTCGACCAACGGCGTCGTCCTCAACGGGCACCGCGTGCAGACCGCGTCGGTCGGCAACGGCTCGGAGATCCGCCTCGGCAACACGGTCCTCACCATCCGCATCACGACGAGCGAGGACCGATGACGGACCTGACCCTCACCCTCATCAAGATCGGCTTCCTCGCCGTCCTCTGGCTGTTCGTGCTGTCCGCCGTGTCGGTCATCCGCTCCGACATCTTCGGCGCGAAGGCTCCGAACCAGAAGCCCGCCAAGCAGCCACGCGCCGCGGCCGCCGCCAAGCCCGCCAAGGGCCGCAAGCAGCGCACCCCGCGCGGCGCGCCGACCAAGCTGCAGGTCGTCTCCGGCCCCAACTCCGGCCAGAGCGTCCCGCTCGGCGACGGCCCCGTCCTCCTCGGCCGCGGCACCGACGCCGCCATCCGCCTCGACGACGACTACGTCTCCACGCGGCACGCCCGCTTCGCCACCAACGGCGAGCAGTGGTTCGTCGAGGACCTCGGCTCCACCAACGGCACCTACCTGGGCAGCCAGCGGATCACGTCCCCCACCCCGATCGGTCTGGGCATCCAGGTCCGGCTGGGCAAGACCATCGTCGAGCTGCGGAAGTAGGACGATGTCACTCACCCTGCGCTACGTCGCGCTGACCGACGTCGGTCTGCGCCGCTCCAGCAACCAGGACTCCGGCTACGCGAGCAGCCGCCTCATCGCCGTCGCCGACGGCATGGGCGGCGCGGCCGCCGGCGACCTCGCGTCGGCCGAGACGATGAACGTGATCCGCCAGCTCGACCGCGAGCTGCCCGAGATCGACCCGCTCGAGGCGCTCGAGAAGGCCGTCGCCCACGCCAACCAGCGGCTCGGAGAGCTCGTCGCCGAGGACCCGTCCGTGGAGGGCATGGGCACGACGCTCGAGGCGATGCTGTGGGACGGCGAGCGCTTCGCCACCGCCCACATCGGCGACTCGCGCGCCTACCTCCTGCGCGACGGCCAGCTGACGCAGATCAGCACCGACCACACCTTCGTGCAGAGCCTCGTCGAGGAGGGGAAGCTGACGCCCGAGGAGGCGCGCGTGCACCCGCACCGCTCCCTCCTGCTGCGCGTCATGCTCGGCCGCGACGACAACGACGCCGACCTCGAGTGGTTCGAGGGACAGGTCGGCGACCGCTTCCTGCTGTGCAGCGACGGCCTGTCCGACATGGTCGACGACGCCACCATCCAGCAGCTGCTCAACGCCGAGACCATCGACCAGGCCGCGTCCGACCTGGTCCGCACCGCCCTCGAGAACGGCGGCTACGACAACGTCACCGTCGTCATCGGCGAGCTCGTCCCCTCCGGCGCCGTGTCGGAGGAGGAGCTGTCGTCGGCCGACGGACGCCCGCAGCTCGTCGGCGCGGCCGCGGAGGGTCCCCGCCCGCGCACCGGCAACGCCGCGGGCGGCTCCGGGAAGGCCCGCTCGCGCGAGGAGCGCAAGGAGCGCAGGCGCGAGAAGGAGGCCGACCCCGAGGAGCTGCGGTACGCGCCACGACCGCCGAGCAAGTGGCGCTGGGTGCGCCGCCTCGTCGCGCTCGCCGTCGTCGTCGGCATCATCGCCGCCGGCGCGCTCTACACCTACCGCTGGTCGCAGGACCAGTACTATGTGGCCTCCGCCGACGGCAAGGTCGCGATCTACCGCGGCGTCCAGGCCGACCTGCCGCTCGTCACCCTCAAGCACGTCGACGAGGTCACCGACGTCGAGCTCGACACGCTGCCGGCGTTCCGCGCCCAGCAGGTGCGCGACGGCATCCCCGCCGACAGCCGCGCCGACGCCGAGGAGACCGTCGAGAACCTGCGCGACCTGGCCGAGGAGCCCGAGCCGTCGCCCTCGCCGAGCCCCTCCCCCTCCCCGTCGCCCTCCGCGTCGCGCACCGCCGACCGGGAGCGGTCCGCATGAGCACACCCACCCTGGTCCCGCGCAAGCGGCGCGGGGCCGAGCTCACGCTGACCCTGCTCGCCGTGCTCATCGGCGTCGGCGCCTACTGCGCCGTCGGCCTCGGCGCCGAGGGTCGCGTGCCGGCCGACGCGCTGCGCCTCGTCGTCTTCCTCGTCGCCGCGGCCGTCGCCACGCACCTGCTCGTGCGCAAGGTCGCGCCCTACGCCGACCCCGTCCTGCTGCCGCTGGTCATCTGCCTCAACGGGCTGGGACTCGCGATGATCTACCGCATCGACCTCGGCTACCAGGCGATGGGCAACGACGCGTTCGGGCCGCTCGCCACCAACCAGCTGATGTGGTCGGGCATCGGGATCGCCCTGTTCGCCGTCGTGCTGCTGGTCATCCGCGACCACCGCCGTCTGCAGGCCTACACCTACACGTTCGGCTTCGTCGCACTCGCGCTGCTGGTGCTGCCGCTGCTGCCCGTCATCGGGCAGAACATCCGCGGCGCGCGCATCTGGATCAACATCGGCCCGTTCAGCTTCCAGCCCGGCGAGGCGGCCAAGATCTGCCTGGCCATCTTCTTCGCCGGCTACCTCGTCGTGAAGCGCGACGCCCTCGCGCTCGCCGGCCGACGCTTCGCCGGCATCGACCTGCCGCGCGGGCGCGACCTCGGGCCCATCGGCGCCGCCTGGCTGATCAGCATCGCCATCCTCGTCTTCCAGCGCGACCTCGGCTCCTCGCTGCTGTTCTTCGGCCTGTTCGTCGTGATGCTCTACATCGCCACCGAGCGACCGGGCTGGCTCGTCGTCGGTGGTGGCCTGTTCGTGGCCGGCGCCTACTTCGGCTACCTCGCGTTCGGGCACGTGCGCGTGCGCTTCGACGCCTGGCTCGACCCCTTCTCCGACCCCGACCGCAACGGCCAGATCATCAACGGCCTGTTCGGCATGGCCTACGGCGGCGTGCTCGGCACGGGCTGGGGCCAGGGCAGTCCGCAGCTCACCCCGTTCGCCTTCTCCGACTTCATCGCCTCGGCGATGGGCGAGGAGCTCGGCCTGACCGGCCTCATGGCGATCCTCGTCATCTACGGGCTCGTCGTCGAGCGGGGCATGCGCATCGCGCTGACCTGCCGCGACGCGTTCGGCAAGCTGCTCGCCGCCGGCCTGGCCGTCTCGTTGGCGCTGCAGATCTTCGTGGTCGTCGGCGGCGTCACCCGCCTCATCCCGCTGACCGGCCTGACCACGCCGTTCATGGCGCAGGGCGGCTCGTCCGTCGTCATGAACTGGGCCATCATCGCGCTGCTGCTGCGCATCAGCGACCAGACCCGACGCCCCGCACCCGAGGTGTCGCAGTTCGACCACGACGAGGAGACCCAGGTGGTGAAGCTGTCATGAACAAGCCGATCCGGAACCTCGCCGTCGCCTGTCTCGTCCTGTTCGCGGCGCTGCTGATCAACGTCAACTACGTGCAGTTCGTCGAGGCGGGCGACCTCAACGCCCGCCAGGGCAACAAGCGCGTCATCGACGCCGACTTCAGCCGCGACCGCGGTGCCATCCTCGTGGGCGACGAGCCGGTGGCCGAGAGCAGGCCGAGCAAGGACCAGTACAAGTTCCAGCGGGTCTACCCGCAGTCGACGCTGTACGCCCCGCTCACCGGCTACTTCTCCTACATCTACGGCAGCGCGAACCTGGAGCGCTCGGAGAACCAGGTGCTGTCCGGCAACGACAACCGGCTCTTCGTCAGCCGGGTCGTCGACCTCCTGGCCAACAAGAAGCCCCAGGGCGGCAGCGTCGAGCTGACCATCAACCCGCGCGCGCAGAAGGTCGCCGCGAGCGGCCTGGAGGCGCTCGGCGAGGGCACCAAGGGCGCCGTGGCCGCGCTCGACCCCAAGACGGGTGCCGTGCTCGCGATGGTCAGCCAGCCCTCCTACGACCCGAACGTGCTCGCCAGCCACGACTTCTCCAAGGTCACCGAGGCCATGAAGCGCCTGCAGGCCAACGAGGACGACCCGCTGACGAACCGCGCGACGCAGCAGATCCTGCCGCCCGGCTCCACCTTCAAGCTCGTCACGGCCGCCGCGGCGCTGGAGGACCTGAACCTCAAGGCCGACAGCCGCGTGAAGGGTGGCGCGAGCCTGTCCTTCCCCGGCATCGAGTACACGCTGCCGAACGAGAACGGCGGCAACTGCGGCGGCGACCCGATCACCTTCGAGCAGGCGCTGCAGGTCTCCTGCAACGTCTCCTTCGGCGACCTGGCCGGCAAGATCGGGCAGGACAAGCTCGAGGAGCAGGCCCGCAAGTTCGGCTTCGGCACCGACCCGCTCGAGGGCCTGGCCAGCAACGCCAGCCAGTTCACCGCCGAGGGCACCGACCTCGAGGCCCCGCAGCTCGCGCAGAGCGGCATCGGCCAGTTCGAGGTCGCGGCCACGCCGCTGCAGATGGCCATGGTGGGCGCCGGCATCGCCAACGACGGCGTCGTCATGAAGCCGCAGGTCGTCAAGTCGGTCCGCTCGCCCAGCCTGCGCGTCCTCGACTCGCTGGAGCCGGAGGAGCTCGACCGCGCCATGAGCTCGGGCAACGCGGCGATCCTGCGCTCCATGATGGTGGCGACCGTCCAGTCCGGCACCGCCACGTCGGCGCAGATCCCCGGCGTCCAGGTGGGCGCCAAGACCGGCACCGCGCAGTCCACCCCTGACCGACCCCCCTACGCCTGGTTCGTGGCCCTCGCCCCGGCGAACGACCCCAAGGTCGCCGTCGCCGTGGTCGTCGAGTCCTCGAGCACGGCACGCAACGAGATCGCCGGTGGACGCCTCGCCGGCCCCATCGCACGCTCCGTCATCGAGGCGGTGCTCGGTGAGTGACTTCGACCCCCCTAGGGAGAGTGACCCCATGACCGGATCCGGCGACGAGCCCATCCTGCTCGGCGAGCGCTACGAGCTCGGCGGGCTGCTCGGTCGCGGAGGCATGGCCGACGTCCGCGTCGCGCGCGACCTGCGCCTCGGCCGCACCGTGGCCATCAAGCAGCTGCGCGCCGACCTGTCCTCCGACGACACGTTCCAGGCCCGCTTCCGCCGCGAGGCGCAGTCGGCCGCGGCGCTGAACCACCCCGCCATCGTCGCCGTCTACGACACCGGCGAGTCGACCGACAAGCACGGCAACCACATCCCGTACATCGTCATGGAGTACGTGGAGGGCCAGACGCTGCGCGAGATCATGCGCGACGACCGCAAGATCCTGCCCGAGCGCGCCCTGTCGATCACGGCCGACGTGCTCAGCGCGCTCGACTACTCGCACCGCTCCGGCATCATCCACCGCGACATCAAGCCCGCCAACGTCATGCTGACGCCGTCGGGCCAGGTCAAGGTCATGGACTTCGGCATCGCCCGCGCGATCGCCGACTCCTCCAGCGCGATGACGCAGACCGCGGCCGTCATCGGCACGGCCCAGTACCTGTCGCCCGAGCAGGCGCGCGGCGAGACCGTCGACGCCCGCTCCGACATCTACTCCACCGGCTGCCTGCTCTACGAGCTGCTCACCGGACGCCCGCCGTTCGTCGGCGACAGCCCCGTCTCGGTGGCCTACCAGCACGTCCGCGAGGACGCCCGCCCGCCGTCGCAGCTCAACCCCGAGGTGACGCAGGCCGTCGACCACATCGTCGCGAAGTCGCTCGCGAAGCGCACCGAGGACCGCTACCAGTCGGCCGCCGACATGCGCAAGGACCTCGAGCGGGCCATCGCCGGCCAGCAGGTCGAGGCGCCGACCGCCGCCACCTCGGTGGCACCGGCCGCCACGGCGCTCGCCCCGGCCGTGGCCGCCGCTGCCGCCACCGGCACGCAGCCCGCCGTCGAGGACGAGGAGGAGCGCAAGAACCGCAAGCCCCTGTACTGGGCGCTCGCGATCCTGCTCCTCCTGCTGCTCGCCGGCATCGGTGTCTGGGCCTACAACCAGGCGAACCAGCCCCCGCCGGCGCCCGCCCAGGTCGAGGTCCCCGACGTCACCGGCCAGGACGCGGTCGCCGCGCAGCGGGCGCTCGAGCGCGACGGGTTCACCGTGCAGACGCAGCAACGCGCCGACGGCGACGTCGAGGAGGGCAACGTCGTCTCCCAGGACCCCGACGGCGGCACCATGGCCGACAAGGGCACGGAGGTCACGCTGGTGGTCTCGACGGGGCCGGCCCAGGTGGCGGTGCCCAACGTCGTCGGCTACACGTTCGACGAGGCGAAGGCCGCGCTCGAGGGCCAGGGGCTCAAGGTCAAGCGCGAGGAACGCGCGTCCGACGAGACCCGCAACTCCGTCATCAACACCAACCCGTCTGCCGGCGTGAGCGTCGACGCGGGCACGACGGTCACCGTCATCGTGTCGCAGGGCGAGGTGCAGGTGCCGAACCTCGTCGGCATGACGCAGGAGGAGGCGGAGAAGACCCTCCAGGAGGCCGACCTGGAGGTCTCCGTCACCGAGGACCCGACCGCCACCGAGCCGAAGGGCCAGGTCACCAACCAGGGCACGCCGGCAGGCACGTCGGTGCCCCCGGGCACCACGATCGAGATCACGGTGTCCAGCAACGACGGCGACGACCAGGGCGGCGACCAGGCCGACGGCAACGGTGACGCACCGGACGGCAACGGCGACGGCGCCGCCGACCTCGACATCACCCCCGGGCAGTAGCCGGGCTCTCCTGGCCGGCGGCGACGCCGGTCAGGAGAGCGCCGACGCGTACCGCAGGACGGTCGCACCGCCGTAGGGCGCGACCACGAGGTCGTCGCCGGTCGCGACCTTCAGGCCCAGCCGGAACTTCGTCACGTACCGCTCGTAGTTGGCGACCTCCGGCGACGACCCGAGCGAGTAGGTCATGCCCGGCACGTCCCCGACCGCCTCGATCACGTACGGCGGCGAGAAGGGACGCCCGTCGATGATGACGTTCGAGCCGACGCACACGATCGCCGTCGTCGACACGAGCCGCTGCCCCTGCAGGCTCACCGCCTCGGCGCCCCCGGCCCACAGGGCGTTGACGAACGCCTGCAGGTCCTGCTGGTGCACCACGAGGTAGTTCGGGTCGACCCCGGCGGAGTCGGCGTCGCGCGGGGCGTCGGTGAGCGTGACCCTGATGCCGGGTCCGCGCACGGTGCTGAGCCCGGCCAGGTCGCGCAGCGTGCGCAGCCGACGCACGATCGCCTCGACGCCGCTGGCGTCGTCGGCCGCAGCCGTCGCCGCGTCGATCTCGCGCTGCAGTCCGACCACGTCGGCCTGGCGCTGCTCGACCCGACGTTCCCGCTCGCCGACCAGCGAGGCGACGTCGCCGCCCGCCGGACGCAGGTCCTGCCCGTCGGAGGTGCGGTGCGCTGCCGCGGCGGTCAGGCCGGCCACCAGGCAGACGCCGAGCACGGCGACGGACCAGCCGCGCGAGGACCGCCTCGCCGAGCGTGCACGCGTCCCCGACATGCGAGCACCTCTCCCCAGTCCGACACCGTCCGCGACGCCGACTACGCTAGCCCAGAACCCGCAGACGGCACCGAAAGAGATCCCCGTGGCCAAGAACAGCACCCCGAGCACGGTCCGCACGCGCCGAGGCGGCTGGGCGCACCCGCTCGCCCTGCTGCTCCTGGTGGTGGCCGTCGCCTGGGCGGTCGGCGCCTTCTTCACGGTCTCCGACCGCTCGTTCCCCAAGATCGGCGCGATCCCGGGCCTCTTCGACCTCGGCGGCTGGAACTTCGCCATCGCCGCGGTGATCGCGCTCGGCGCTTCGTCGGTCGCCTCGCGCACGCGCCCCGAGCCGGAGCCCGGCACACCCACCGGCAGCCGCTTCGCCGCGCCGCTGATGATCGCCTCGGCCGTCATCGGCCTGCTGTGGATCGTCGTGTTCTACGTCATCTCCGGCACCGACATCACCATCCCCGTCTACTCCGACCTCGGCGACTGGAACATCGTCATCGGCATGGGCTTCATCGTGGCCGCCTTCGGCTTCGCGATGAAGTGGGAGTGAGCCCTACCGGAACGTGACCTGGTCGGCGGGCACGTGGCCGTGCTCGTTGTAGGTGAGCAGCCGCGTGCCGCCTCGACCGACGATCAGGGTCGTCACCGACGCGTTGACGACCACCCGGTTCAGCGGGATGAACAGCGACGCGTCGCCCGCCAGCAGGTGCGACGCGACGAGGGCGATCGGCCCGCCCGACGTGAACACGGCGACGCGGCGACCCGACCCGGCCTGCGCGACGGCGTCGTCGAGCGCACGCAGCACCCGGGCGGAGAACTCCGCGAACGACTCGACCGGCGACGGCGCTCCGCTGACCCAGGCACCGAGGGCGGCGTCGAGGCGCGCCTGGAACTCCCGCGGGTCCGTCGTCGGCGTGACCGTCTCCCCCGCGAGCGCGAGGTGGTCGTACTCGTCCCAGCCCGCGTCGACGTCGTACAGGTCGCCGTCGACGGCGTCGAGCACGGCCACCGCGGTCTGGGCATGACGGCGCATGGAGCCGGCCACCGACCAGTGCGGACGGAAGTCCGACGCCTCCCACGCGAGCCCCAGCCAGCCGCCCTGGCGGGTGCCGAGGGCGGAGAGCTGGTCGTAGTCGTCGCTGCCGAACGAGGCCTGGCCGTGACGGATCAGATGGATGGCGCCCACCGTCGCAGGCTAGCGGGTGCGGCACGGGCACGTCGCCGGGCGGACTCGGCGCACGTCCGTGAGGATGGGAGCACCGAGCGAGTGGAGGTCGCATGAGTCACGTCGTCGTCGTCGGAGCAGGGCTCGCCGGCCTCGCCGCCGCGTGCCACCTGGTGGGCGACGGTCACCGCGTGACCGTGCTGGAGCGCGAGGACGTGCCCGGTGGGCGCGCCGGCATCCTGCAGCGCGACGGCTTCACGTTCGACACCGGGCCGACCGTGCTGACGATGCCCGACCTCATCGACCGCCCGCTGCGCGCGGCCGGGTCGAGCCTGGCCGAGCGGCTCGAGCTGACCCTCCTCGACCCCGCCTACCGCGCGTTCTACGCCGACGGCTCCACCCTGGAGGTACGGCACGGCCACGAGGCCATGCGGGCGGAAATACACCGCGAGTGCGGCAGCGTCGACGCCGCCGCGTTCGACGAGTTCGTCACCTGGCTGCGGCGGCTGTACCTGACGGAGATGCCGCACTTCATCGACCGCAACTTCGACCGGCCGACCGACCTGCTGTCGCGTCCGGCCGCGGCGGCGCGGCTGCTCGCGATGGGTGGCTTCGGCCGACTGGGGCCGATGATCCGGCGCCGGTTCGCCGACGAGCGCCTGCACCGCCTGTTCTCCTTCCAGGCCATGTACGCCGGGCTCGCGCCGGACGACGCGCTGGCGCTGTACGCCGTGATCACCTACATGGACTCGATCGAGGGCGTCTACTTCCCGAAGGGCGGCATGCGCGCCGTGCCCCGGGCCCTCGCCGACGCCGCCACCGACGCGGGCGCGGAGATCCGCTACGGCACGACGGTGACGGCACTCGTCCGCGACGCCGGCGGCCGGGTGCGCGGCGTCGCGACGGGCGAGGGCACCGTCGCCGCCGACGCCGTCGTGTGCACCATCGACCTGCCGACCGCCTACACGTGGCTCCTGTCCGACCTGCGGCCTCCTCGTGCCGTGCGGGGCATCGGCGGACGGCTGGGCGGCGACTACTCGCCGTCGTGCGTCGTGTGGCACGTGGGCGTCAAGGGCGTGCCGGACGGCAAGGCGCACCACAACATCCACTTCGGCCAGCAGTGGAACGAGGCGTTCGAGGACCTCATGACGCACGGCACGCTCATGCGCGACCCCTCGCGCCTGGTGACCGTGCACTCGCTCGACGACGACGAGGCCGCACCCGACGGTCACAGCACGCTGTACGTGCTCGAGCCGACGCCCAACCTCGACGTCGGACACCTGGACTGGAAGGCCGAGCGCGGGCCGATGCGCGAGCGCCTGCTGGCCTTCCTGGAGCGGTCGGGCTACCCCACCGACGTGGTCGTCGACGAGCTGGTCACGCCGCTGGAGTGGCAGGAGCAGGGCATGGCTGCGGGCACCCCGTTCGCCCTCGCGCACACGTTCTCCCAGACCGGCCCGTTCCGTCCCGCCAACGTCGACCGGCGCGTGCCCGGCCTCGTCTTCGCCGGGTCGGGCACCGTCCCCGGCGTGGGCGTCCCCATGGTGCTCCCGTCGGGACGCCTGGCGGCCGAGCGCGTCAACCAGCTCGTCCGCTGACCCCCCGCCAACTTTTGGACACTTCCGGGGCACTTCCGATGCCCCGGACGCCCCGCAACTGTCCAAAAGTCGGGGAGGGGTCAGGGGAGGAGGGTGGCGCGGGCGAGCTCGCGGCGGCCCGACCAGGGCATCCGGCGGAACATCGACCCCATGGCGGTGGCGACGTCGAGCAGGGAGCCGTCGCGGGACATGTAGGCGCGCTGCAGGTGGGCGGGGAGACGGCCGAAGCCGTCGAACAGGGCGAGGGTGCCCTCGACGTCGAGCCGCAGCACCGCCCGCAGGCCCGCCTCGCGCAGCGCGTCGGCGGGTGCCGGCGCATCGACCCCGCGCGGCGCGTGCCCGGCGGCGAGCTCGTCGGCCAGCGTGCGGGAACGGCGCAGCGCGTGCGCCACCGAGTAGCCGGTGACGACGTGCCCGCCGCGTCCGGCGACCCCGTGGGCGAGAGTCCCCTCGACCGGCGGACGACCCCGCCCGCGCATCGGGATGTGCACGACCTCCCGTCCCAGGGGCGCGTCGACGGCCGACGGTGCGACGCCACGGGCCGCGAGCCGACGTCGCAACCGTGCCTCCAGCTCCTCGACGTGCAGCGGAGGCGAGGCGGCGAGGCAGGTCTCCTCCAGCAGCACGGTCCCGTCGCCCAGCGGGATCGCGTAGAGGAACGACGGGCGCAGACCCGCGGTCCCCGCCCCATCCCCGTCCGCCCGCCAGTCCGTGCGCCAGTCCATCAGCAGCGCCTCCGCGCCCTGCAGCGCCGGCGCCGCGACGTCGGCGGGCACCACCACCCCGAACGCGGTCTGCGCGGGGGCGGGATCGTCGACGCGCAGGCCCTGGGGCCGGGCCCCGCGCGCGTCGACGACCACCCGTGCCGACGACGTCAGCGCCGCGACCCCGGCGTCGTCGAGCCGACCACGCCGCACGTCGACGTCGCCGAGGGGCAGCGCGGCCTGCAGGGCGACGTTGTCGAGCACGACGTAGCGGCGGGAGAGGCGGTGCACGTCGACGGCCCGGACCTCCGGTGCCGCCAGGCGGGAGCGCACCACCGACGCGGGCAGTCCGACGAGCTCGTCCTCCCAGACGCCGTACGTGGGTGCCCAGACGGCGTCGGGACGCGGGTCCACGGCGACGACGCGCAGGCCGCGCGTCGCGCACGCCGACGCCAGCGCGCGACCCGCCGGCCCGAGGCCGACTACGGCCACGTCGACCCGTCCGCCGCTCACGCCGACCCCCGCTCCACGAGAGCCATCGTGGCACGCCCTCTCGCCCTAGGCTGGGTCTCACCATGCCCCGACCCCTGCACCCCGATCCGCGGCTCGCCGCCGGCTACGCCCGGTGCGCGGAGCTGACACGGGCGCACGGCACCACCTACTACTGGGGCGCCAGGCTGCTGCCGCGCGAGCAGCGGATCGACGTGTACACCGTCTACGCCCTCTGCCGGCTGGCCGACGACATCGTCGACGAGCCCGGGCGGGTGGACCCCGCGGTGCCCGGGCACGACGAGGCCGACCCGGCGGCCCGGCTGCGTCGCTTCGAGCAGCACTTCTGGGACAGCGTCGCGGCCGGCGGCGCCGACGAGCCGGTCATGGCCGCCGTCGTCGACAGCCTGCGGCGCCGGGGCACGGACCCCGAGTGCTTCGACCGCTTCTTCCGGGCGATGGAGCTCGACCTCACCCGCACCACCTGGGCCACCTGGGAGGAGCTGCGCGACGGCTACATGGAGGGCTCCGCCGCCGTGATCGGGGAGATGATGCTGCCGGTGCTGCAGCCCCTGACCCCCGCGGCGAAGGAGCCGGCGCGGGCGCTCGGCCACGCGTTCCAGCTCACGAACTTCCTGCGCGACGTCGGCGAGGACCTCGACCGTGGGCGCGTGTACCTGCCGCAGGCGGACCTCGCCCGCTACGGTGTCGACCCGGCCGAACGACGCGTGACGCCCGCGTGGCGCTCGATGATGGCCGAGCAGGTCGAGCGCAACCGCGCCCTCTACCGCCAGGCGGCACCCGGGGTCGCGATGCTGCCGCCACCCGGTGCCCGCTGCGTCGCCACCGCCCTGCGCATGTACGCACGCATCCTCGACCTCGTCGAGGCCGCCGACTACGACGTCTTCTCCGGCCGCCACCGGGTCAGGCCGCGCACGAAGGTCGCCATCCTGGCCGACGTGCTCGTACGGGGTCCGCGCCGGGGGCTGCCCCCGTCGGGTCCGCCGTCGCCGAGGGCGAGCCTCGCCCCGCGCAGCCAGTAGCCCGCGACCAGGTGGTCCCAGCCCAGCTCGGGCTCGGCCACGAGCCGTGGCTCGAGGGCGAGCAGACGCACGAGCAGCGCGTCGGTCTCGAGCAGCGCGAGCGGCTGCCCGGGGCACTTGTGCTCGCCGTCGCCGAACGCCAGGACCGGCTCCCCCACGCCCGCGGGCAGCGACCGCCCGGGGCAGAGGTCGAGCGGCGCGTCGCCGACGGCCTCGGGGTCGGCGTTCGCGGAGCGCACGCACACGTCGACCAGGTCGCCGCTCTGGATCGTCCAGGACTGGTCGCCGTCGCTGACGTCGATGGGCTGCTGGGCCCGCCGGTAGAGGTGTCCGACGACCGGCTCCAGCCGGATGACCTCCCCGAGGATCGCGAGCCGCTCCGACTCCGGCGCGACGAGGTAGCGCGCGCGCAAGGCGTCGTCGCCGAGCAGGTGCAGCGCGGCCATCACGACGAACTCGCGTGTGGTGACCATCCCGGCCGTGCCGTACGTGACGCACTCGACGAGGATGCTCGCCGTCGAGTACCCCTCCGCGAGCAGGTGGCTGACGATGTCGTCGCGCGGCTCGCGCCGCCGTGCCCGGATCGCAGGCCGGACGTCGGCCAGGAGGAGCCGGCCCACGGGGACGAGCCCGTTCACGGCGGCCTGCATCCACTGCCGCCGGGTGCGGCCGAGGTCGCGGCGGGTGACGTCGAACGGCGGCTGGCTGAACATCGCCTCGAGCCGGCGGGCCATCCGCGGGACCGACGACTCGGTGAGCCCGACGACCTCGGCCGTCACCTCGACGGTGTAGAGCAGGGCCAGCTCGTCGAGCAGGCAGCCGCCCGCAGCCACCGCCTCGGCGAGCAGACGGTCGGCGGTGGCGTGCATCAGGTCGGTGTAGCGGTCCGCGACGACGGCCGGCGCGAGGAAGCGCGCGACCTTGCGGCGCTGCTCGTCGTGCTGCGGACCGTCGGACACGAGGATCGGGTGGTGCTCGAGGTAGCCCTGGGGGATCGCCTCGGCGGTGAACCCGGCCTGCGTGGTGGCGTGCCGGGCCCGCAGCACCTGACGCGCGGCCTCGAGCGAACGCAGCCGCCACACGGTGCTCACGCCGGGCCTGCCCGCGGCGTCGACGCGCTCGACGCGGGGCGCGTCGGGCTCGTCCGTCGCGACGGCGCGCCGCCGTGAGCGGTCGGTCGGGCTCACGACGGTCGCCGCCCCCGGCCGGGACGGCGGTGCACGACGCCCTGCAGGGGCACGGTCCAGACGTCCTCGCCCCGTACCCCCCACGCGCCCAGCAGCCGGTTCGCCGCCAGGACGCCCGTGGTCGCCGCGCGCTCCATGAGCGCGATCGGCCAGTCGACGCGCAGCCCGTCGCCGGCGAGCACGAGTCCCGCGTGGGGCGTGTCGACCGTGAGCCGGTCGCGCCACGGCCCGGTGCCGACCAGACCGCAGTCGTCCTCGACGAGCAGCTCCTCGTGCACGACGTGCAGCCCGCGCGTCTCCGGATAGACCTCGTGCAGGCCCGCGAGCAGACGACTGCGCAGCCGCTCGACGTCGAGACCGCAGGGTCCGTCGCCCGCGAGGTCGGGGTCGCGGGACGGGTCGGCGGCGTAGGCGTGCAGCTCGACGACCGACCCGCCGCGCTCCGCCGACCAGCGCGCCGCGCCCGCCTCGAAGCGCTCGAGCACGGTGACGTTGTCGAGCAGGTCGTAGCCGCTCGTCCCGAGGAACGCCTCCCGCTCGCTCGCGACGCGACCGTCGAGCCACAGGCGCAGCACCCCGAAGGGTGGCGCGTTACGGCCCGCCGCGACCCTGCGCTGCCAGGAGACGCGCTCGGCGTCGTCGGCAGGCAGCGCCGACAGGAGCGCACGGGTGGTGCGCGGGTCGGTGGCCACGACGACCGCGTCGGCCTCGACCGTCCCGCCCGCGACGTCGACCCGCCAGCCGCGACCCACCGGCCGCACGCCCTCGACCGCGGCACCGAGCCGCACGTCGGCCCCGTGCTCCGCGAGGTAGCGACCGAGCGGTGCCCACAGGACGGTGTCGTAGTCGTCGTCGGGCACGTCGAACACCAGCCCCTCGGAGCTGCCCGTGAAGTAGGCGTGGAACATCCCGACCAGCTCGCCGGCACCGAAGTCGCTCGGGTGGGCGAAGAACGACCGCGCGAACACCTCCAGGGCGAGGTGCCGGGCACCGTCGGGGAAGCGCAGCCGGTCGAGGAAGGCCTGCGCCGACTCGCCGTCGTAGCGCTCGTGGCTGGCCGGGTAGTCGGCGGCGACCAGCTCGAGCGCGCTCGGCACGTGCACCGACGGCAGCGCCGAGACCGGGAACGTCGGGCTGCGCAGCACGAACGCGAGCAGGTTGAGCGGCGGCGTGGTCGGGAGCGCGGCGAAGGAGTCGGTGAGGCCGTCGGCGCGGCGCAACGGGTAGTCGGGCACGGGCACGAGGTGCTCGAGGGTCGGGTCCACGCGGCGCAGCAGCGAGCGCAGCGTGTAGTACTGCCGGAAGAACGCGTGGAAGCCGCGGCTCATCGTGCGCCCTCCCCCGTGAGCGGCACCGTCGAGCGGCCACGACCGCACCCGCCCGCCGAGCTGGTCGCACGCCTCGAGCAGCGTGACCCGCACCCCACGCTCGGCGAGCACGACCGCAGCCCCGAGACCGGCGATCCCGCCGCCGACCACCACGACGTGCCGCGACTCCCGCAGCCGGGCGCTCCCCGGCGCCGCAGCGTGCAGGACGGCGTTGCGGTCACGTCCCGGCGGGATGCGTCGGGCCATGCTTCAGAGCGGCTTGCGGGCGAGGACGGTGTGCAGGATGCCGTGCTGCCACCCGCCGGCGGTCGACCACGTGACGTCGGTCAGCCCGACCCGCTCGAGCCGCGCCTGCAGCTCGGCGGTGGAGTCGTTCTCCAGCACGCTGCGCCACAGGTACCGGTAGATCGCGGGGTTGCCGCGCACCGCGACGGACAGCGGGGTCACGACGCCCCAGCAGACCGCGCTCCACACCGCCTGCGCGGCCGGGGAGCCCTTCACGTGGTAGTCCTGCAGGGCGATCCAGCCGCCCGGACGGACCTGGTCGGCGATCGCCGCGACGGTGGCGTCGCGCTGGTCGACCGGCACGTTGCGCAGCAGGTAGGCGGCGAGCGCGCCGTCGGCGGGGCCGTCGAGGTGCAGGCGCGCGACCTCGGGCAGGTCCTGGGCGAGGGCCTGCACGAAGCGGACGCCCTCGGGCCAGGTCTTCTCCTGCGCCTCGGCGAGCATGCCGGCGGACGCGTCGAGCCCGACGATCCGCGCCTCGCGTCCCGCGGCGTCGACGAGGGCCTGCGTGGACAGCCCGGAGCCGCAGCCCAGGTCCCACAGCGTCGGCCAGGTCTCGCGACGGGGCAGCCGGGCCACGAGCTGGCGGGCCGCGTCGCGCAGGGCGCCGTGGTAGCCGGGGTTCAGGGCGGTGAGCAGGTCGTAGCGTGGGGCAGCGCGGTCGAACTCGTCCGCGAGCCGGGTCCCAGGTGTCCGCACGTCAGCAGCCTACGGGCGAACCAGGAGGCGTGCCGCGCCCACCGACGGGGCGAGGCCCGACTCCCCCGAGAGGGGAGCCGGGCCTCGCGACCGGAGGGATGCCTGGATCAGCTGGCCGGCGGCATGAGCACCGAGTCGATCAGGTACACCGTGGCGTTGGCGGTCTTGACGCCACCGCAGATGACGGCGGCGTTGCCGTTCACCTTGATGTCGTCGCCGGAGCCGGTGACCTCGAGGTCGGCGCCGTTGACCGTCTTGTGCGTGCCGTCGATCTCGTCGGGCGCGATCTGGCCGGGGATGACGTGGTAGGTCAGGACCGACTCGAGGGTCTTGGCGCCCTCGGGGGTGCTGAGCGTCTTCACCGTGTCGGCGGGCAGCTTGGCGAACGCGTCGTCGACCGGCGCGAACACCGTGAACTCGCCACCGTTGAGGGTGTCGACGAGGTTCACGTCGGGGTTGAGCTGGCCCGAGACGGCCTGGACGAGCGTCTTCAGCAGCGGGTTGTTGCTGGCGGCCGTGGCGACCGGGTCCTGGGCCATGCCCTCGACCGAGCCCGAGCCGTCCGGGACGGCCTTGGCGTAGTCGGCGCAACCCGGGCCGACGAGGTCGGCGCCGGCGTCGGACGCGGCCTCCGACGACGGGGTCGAGGAGGACTCGCTGTCGGACGAGGCGTTGTCGTCGCTGGACGAGCCGCAGGCCGCGGTGAACAGGGACAGCGAGGCCACGGCTGCGATCGCGAGGCTCTTGCTCTTGGTGGTCGTGCGCATGTTTCTTCTCCTTGGTTGGGTGTGTCGTCCTGCTACTCGACGCGGAACCTGACGTTGTGCCAGCCGGTCGATCCGTCCGGTGCGATGGGCACCCGGTCGGAAGTCTGTGTGGTGCCGTCGGCGTCGGTCGCCCGGACGGTCACCTGGTGGGTGCCCTCGGTGGCGTCCTCCCAGGTCCAGGACCACTGACGCCACGTGTTGACGTTGTCCTGGGCGGCGAGGTCGACGTCCTGCCAGTCGCCCTCGTCGATCTTCACCTCGACGCGCTCGATGCCGACGGACTGGGCCCAGGCGACGCCGCCGATGCGGACGTTGTCGCGCGGGAGGGCCTCGAACGCCTTGGGGACGTCGATGCGGGAGGAGAGCTTGATGGGCGCCTCCTCGGAGTAGCCACGGGTCGACCAGTAGGCCTTGAAGTCCGAGAACTTCGTGACCTCGATGTCGACCAGCCACTTGGTCGCCGAGACGTAGCCGTAGAGGCCGGGGACGACCATGCGCACCGGGAAGCCGTGCTCCAGCGGGAGCGGCTCGCCGTTCATGCCGACGGCGATCAGGGCGCCGCGCCCGGTGTCGGTGAGCGCCTCCAGGGGCGTGCCGATGGTCATGTCGTCGGCGCTGGTCGTCTTGACCGCGTCGGCGCCGTCCTTGACGCCGGCCCGGGCGAGCAGCTCGGCCACGGGCACGCCGAGCCAGGCGGCGTTGCCGACGTAGGGGCCGCCGACCTCGTTCGAGACGCAGGTGAGGGTGATCCGGTTCTCGACCAGACGCTCCTTGAGCAGGTCCTCGAAGGAGAGGTTGAGCTCCTTCTCGACCATGCCGTGGATGCGCAGGTTGAAGGTGTCGGCCGGGACCTGCGGGACGCGCAGGGCGGTGTCGATGCGGTAGAAGTCGCGGTTCGGCGTGACGTAGGGGCTGATGCCCTTCACGTCGGCCTGGGCGCCCGCCGGGACGGCCGGGGCCGGGGTCGCGGGCTGGGGGAGCCTGATGCCGGCGCGGGAGTCCTTGGCCGCCGACGAGCCGAGGAACCGGGTCACGCCGCCGCCGATCGCCATCGCGGCGCTGGCGACGAGCACGGCCTGCAGGAACGCACGGCGGTCGAAGCCGGCGGGGGTCTCGTCGCCGACCTTGCGGGACAGCTCGAGCGCCTTGAGCAGACGGGCCAGCAGCAGCAGGCTCGCGGCCAGCGTGACGAGCGAGGGGATCACCGTGACGACGATGTTCGCGGTCGACGTGCGGTCGAGAGCGGCGGTCACGAAGGCGGCCAGGCCCAGCAGGGCGGTGATGCCGAGGGCGAGCCGCGGCCGTCGCAGGCCCAACCAACCGGCGACGGCCGCGGCGACCAGGAGGGTCGCGGCGACGCTGCCGATGAGCACGGGCTTGTCGTTCGTCCCGAACTGCTCGATGGCGAACTCCTTGAGCGGCCTCGGGACGAGGTCGATCACCCGGTTGCCGACCGACTCGATCGGGGTCGGAACGCCGAGGAGCGTCGCCGCACCCGATCCGAGGGCGACGCCCGCGACCGCGGCGAGCAGTCCCGACAGCGCGCCGGTCCACCACGGGGCGGTGGCCCGGGTGGCGGATGCTGCGGTGGTTGTCTCGCTCATGCCCCTGATTCGGGGCCCGTCGCCGTCTGGATGGGTGCTCACGGAAAAAATTGTTCAAGGGGTCCGCGGATGAGCAACCTGGTACGTCACTCCCAGTTACCGTCGATGCCCGTTCTGCCCTGCCCTTGCAGGGTTCCTAGGGTGGTGCCATGAGCACGCACGAGGGAGTCGCGTTCCGTTCCGAGAGCACGTCGGCGACCGCCCGGGAGGTGCTGGCGGACGCGCTGCGGGCTGCCGACCCGGTCGGCTCGCGGGCCGTCGAGCGGGAGACCGCCTGGCGTCGGCAGTACCTGGAGCACTTCCGTCGGGCCGTCGAGGCGGGGATCGGCGACGCGACGGCCGCGCGCGCCATCGCCGCCGCCGGGCTGAGCAGTGCGCACGCGGCGATGCGGTTCGGCGACGCGGACCTCGACGAGGCCGTCACCGGCGCTCCGCTCGACCAGGTGCTGCACACGACCACGCTCGAGGGCGGGGCCGAGCCGGAGACGGAACTGACGCTCCCGTACCGCGGCGAGCGGCTCCGGGGCGACGCCCTGCTGCGCCAGCTCGACGCGTGGGTGGAGCGAGGCGTGGTGACGGCCTCGTGCGCCGAGGCCGTGCGGCGCGTGCACGCGAACCCCGACTGGCTGCGGCTCGAGGGCGATGTGGTGGCGGTGCTCGGCGCCGGGGCGGAGATGGGCCCGTACCGCGCGCTGCAGCGCTGGGGTGCCGAGGTCGTCGCGCTCGACCTGCCCCGCGCCGACGTGCAGGAGCGCATCGCCCGGGTGGCGACGGACGGTGCGGGTCGGGTGCACGTGCCCACCCGGATCGTCACGAGCGGACGCGGCGACGGCGGCTCCGACGTCGGCGCCGACCTCGTGCGCGAGCTGCCCGCCGTGGCGCACTGGCTGGGCTCGTTCGCCGGTGCGTCGCGGGTCGTGCTCGGCAACTACTGCTACGCCGACGGCGGGATGCACGTGCGGGTGTCGATGGCTGCCGACGCACTGGCCGCGCACCTGGTCGCGGAGCACCCGGGGACGGCGCTGGCGTTCCTCGCCACCCCGACCGACGTCTTCGCGGTGCCGGCCGAGGAGGTGGCCCGGTCGCAGGAGGCGTACCGCAAGGGTCGGGTGGGGCGGGTGGCCCGGCACGCGACCCGGGTGGTGAGCGGTGGACGGCTGCTGCAGCGCAACTACCCGCCGGGCGCCGACCCCGGGCTGTGCGACGCGCTCGTGCCGCAGCAGGGTCCGAACTACGCGCTGGCCAAGCGGGTCCAGCGCTGGCGCGCCACCGAGGCCCGGGCCGCGGGGACCACGGTGTCGCTGAACGTCGCGCCCGCCACGCGCACGCGGTCGGTGGTCAAGAACAAGGCGCTCGCCGCCGCCTACGCCGGAGCGCACCGGTTCGGCGTCGAGGTCTTCGACCCGGCGACGTCGAACACCCTCATGGCGGCGCTCCTCGTGCACGACCTGCGGGCGGGCCTGGCCCCGGAGGCCGAGCCGTGGATGGACGAGGCGCGCGGCGCCGCCCACGGCGGCCTCTGGACGGCCGCCTACCACCCCCGCTCCGCCCTCGGCCTCGCAGCCGTGCTCGGCGTCGGAGCCCTCCGCAGCTGAGTCGTCCCCTCCCCGTCCGCCCTCCCCGCGTTTCGTGGAGTTGGTGACGGTTTCCGAGTCAGAAACCGTCACCAGGTCCACAGAACGCGGGGAGGGGTCCGGCTGAGGTCAGAGGCGGAGGTCGGCGGCCTGGTCGAGAGGGGCGCGGGTGGTGCGGTAGGAGGCGGTGGGGTGGTCGGGGTCGGGGTGGCCGAAGGAGATGCCGCAGACCACCTGGCGGTCGTCGTCGAGCTCGAACCACTCGCGCAGCAGCTCCGAGCGCATCGCCAGCGCCGCCTGCGCGCACGCGCCGAGGCCGAGCGCCTGGGCGGCGAGCAGGAACGACTGCACGTAGAGCCCGCAGTCGACCGCGCCGTACACGCCGAGCGAGCGGGTGGTCGTCACGATCGCGACGTGGGGGGCGCCGAAGAACTCGAAGTTGCGCATGGTCTGGGCGGCCGACCCCGCCCGGTCGCCCTTCACGACACCGACCGCCTCGTACAGCTGCCAGCCCGACTCGCGCCGACGCTCCGCGTAGACGCCCTCGTACGCCGGGGGGAACGCGAGGTCGGGCCCGAAGCGCTCGTCCTCGGCCATCGCCTGCTTGAGCCGCTCGGTCTCGCCGCCGGCCGTCACGACCACGTGCCAGGGCTGCGTGTTGCACCACGAGGGCGTGCGCTGCGCCGCGGTCAGCAGCCGCTCGATGGTGGCGGTGTCGACCTGCTCGTCGGTGTATCCGCGACAGCTCCAGCGGTCCGCGAGCAGACCCTCCAGCACGTCGATCGGCGCGCTCATCGGCCCTCGAACCGGGCGGGGCGCTTGTCGAGGAAGGCCTGGATGCCCTCCTGGGAGTCGGCCGTGTCGGCCAGCTCGCGCTGCAGCCGCAGCTCGCGCTCCAGCGTCTCGTCGAGGTTCCGCAGCGTGTTCGCGTTCATGGCCTGCTTGGTGGCGGCGTAGGCGCGGGTCGGCCCGCCGGCCAGCTTCGCGACGAGCTCGGCCACCTGGTCGGCGTAGTCGTCGCCGCAGCACCGGTCGATGAGCCCCAGCTCGGCCGCCCGGGCCGCGGGGAGACGTTCGCCGAGCAGCGACAGCCGGGCCGCCCGCGCGCGACCCACGGACGCCGCCAGCAGCTCGGTGGCGCCGCCGTCGGGCATCAGCCCGATGTTGACGAAGGCCTGCAGGAAGTACGCCGACTCGTGCGCGACGGTGACGTCGGCCGCGAGCGCCACCGACATCGCGATCCCGGCGGCCGGCCCGTTGACCGCTGCGACGACCGGGCGCTCGGTCGCGACGATCGCCCGCACGAACCGGTTGCCGTTCTCGTGCGTGCCGCCGTGCTTGAGCCGGCGCAGGTCGGCGCCCGCGCTGAACGACGCGCCGGCACCGGTGACCACCACGACGCGGGCGTCGGTGGTCTCGACCGCCTCCGCCGCCCGCGCGAGCATGGCGCCGTCGACGGCGTTCATGACCTGCGGCCGGTTGATGGTGATCGTGAGGACGCCCTCTGCGTCGTCGAGCAGCAGCTCGGTCTCGGTGTCGGGGCTCGACTCGGGGTCGGTCACGGTCGTCTCCATTCTCCGGTGATCGCCTGCACCACGGCGGCGAGGACGAGGGGTTGGTCGAGCATCACGTGGTGCCCGGAGTCGCGCACGACCGTCACCGGCACGTGCCCGCCGAGCCGGGCGGCCACGGTGTCGGTGATGTCGGTGGTCGCCATGCCGCGGTCGCCGCGCAGGAGCGCGACCGGGCAGTCGGCCTCGGCGAGCTCCTCGGGCTCCATCCGGGAGCGCAGGAAGATCCGGGGGTCGAACTTCCAGCTCCACCCGCCCTCGACCTCCCGGACCGACGCGCGGGCGACGTGCTCGTGCACGTAGTCGAGGGTCGCGTCGTCGGCGGGCAGCGTGCGGAACCGGCTGAGGATGGTGGGCAGGTCGGGGTAGACCTTCTGCGGCGGCAGCCCGCGGCCCGACGCGACCCACGCGCGCGTCTCGCTCGACATCTCCTGCACCGGCGAGTCGACGGCCACCGCACCGGCGAGCGAGGACCCGTGGTCGCGCGCGGCGGTCAGGGCGACGAAGCCGCCCATGCTGTGCCCGACGACGACCGGCGGCGACGGGCTGCGCTGGTCGGCCGCGACCGCGACCACCTCGTCGGCCCAGGTCTCCAGCGTGTACACGTCGCGGTGGTCGCTGTCGCCGTGGCCGCTGAGGTCGAGCGCGACCACGCGGTGCGGCGACGACGGTGCGTCGAGCAGCGGCCCGACGTGGTCCCACCAGCCCGCGTGCGCGGCACCGCCGTGGACGAGCACCGTGACGGGTGCGTCGGCCGGACCCCACGCCCGGTAGGCGATCCGTGCGCCGTCGACCTCGACGGACGCGTGCTCCGGCGCGCAGGCGAGGGCCTCGTCGAACCACGCGGGTCGTTCCACGTCGCCTCCTGAGAAACCATCAGCCTTGACTGTTCCTGTTCCCCCCAGCAGGCTACCGATGACGGCGGACCACCACGGAGGCACCCATGACCCTGGCCGGAACCACGATGATCATGTCCGGCGGAAGCCGCGGGATCGGGGAGGCGATCGCCGTCCGCGCGGCCCGCGACGGCGCGAACGTCGTCCTGCTCGCGAAGACCTCGGAGCCGCACCCGAAGCTGCCCGGCACCATCCACACGGCCGCGGCGGCGATCGAGGAGGCCGGCGGTCGCGCGCTGCCGCTCGTCGGCGACGTCCGCGACGACGCGTTCGTGGAGGACGCGGTCGCCCGCGCCGTGGAGACGTTCGGCGGCATCGACCTCGTCGTGAACAACGCCAGCGCGATCGACCTGTCCCGCACCGAGGACATCTCGATGAAGAAGTACGACCTCATGACGCAGGTCAACGCCCGCGGGACCTTCCTCCTCTCGAAGCTGTGCATCCCGCACCTGCGGGCGTCGGCCAACCCGCACGTCCTGACGCTCAGCCCGCCCATCAGCACCGACCCACGGTGGTTCGGCACGTTCACCGCCTACGCGATCGCGAAGTACGCGATGAGCCTGGTGACGCTGGGACTGGCCGAGGAGCTGCGCGCCGACGGCATCGCCTGCAACTCGCTCTGGCCGCGCACCGCCATCGACACCGCCGCGGTGCGCAACGTCGTCGGACCGGGACTGGAGTCGAGCTCGCGGACGCCGGCGATCATGGCCGACGCCGCCTACGCGATCCTCACGCGTCCGAGCCGCGAGTGCACGGGCAACTTCTTCATCGACGACGACGTGCTGGAGGCCGAGGGCGTCACCGACTTCTCGGGCTACCTCAACGGCGGCCGGGAGGAGGACCTCGCGCTCGACTTCTGGGTCGACCCGAAGGGTCCGCACGACGCGAGCAAGCGGCTCTAGCGCGACCGCAGTCTGTAGCCGGAGGCCGGCGGTCAGAGGTGCACGCCGGCGACGACCAGGCAGCCGAACGCCGCCGTGCCGGTGGCCGTCCGCACGAGGTTCCAGCGGGTCCAGGCGTCCTCGAAGGCCGAGCGCAGGTGCGCGGGCGACCCGTCGCCCACGGCGAGCGCGTCGTTGAGCGGCACGTTCGCCGCGAGGGTGACCAGGACGGTCGCGGCGTACAGGACCGCGCCGGCCACGACCCACGGACGCGCCTCGCTGGACCAGGTGAGGACGCCGGCGGCGACGACCGCGACCAGGCCGCCCGCGAACAGCAGGCCGAAGACCGGGTTGAGGATGGCCGCGTTGACCGCGCGCATCGTCTGCACGAACGCGTCGTCGTCGACGCGCCGCAGACCGGGCGACACTGCGTAGGCGAAGGCGGCGAACAGGCCGGCCACGAGTCCGGTCGAGAGGGTGGCGAACGTCAGGACGGTGCGCGTCATGACCTCAGTCCATCGCAGTGCGCCGAGACGATCCATGGCTCACACGCTCCTGTCCATACGTCGTCGTCTACGCTCATCGGATGGACAGTGTGTCCGGACTCGTGCACGGCGCCCGCGCCGACGGTGCGTTCCTGCTCCGGAGCGCCTTCTCGCCGCCCTGGTCCTTCCGCGTCCGCGACGAGGCGCCCCTCTCCGTGGCGGTCTGCGTGGCGGGGACCGCCTGGCTGACGACCGACGACGGTGGCACGTGGCGGCTCGGGCCCGGCGACGTCGCCCTCCTGCGCGGACCGGACGCGTACACGGTCTCGGGCGACCCCGGCGTCCCGCCGACGATCTTCGTGGAGCCGGGCCAGCGCTGCGTGGACGCCGCCGGACGCCCCGTGACCGACGACCTGCTCGACCCGGGGTCACGCACCTGGGGCAACGACCACGAGGGCCGGGACGTCCTCGTCACCGGCACCTACGCGACGACCGCCGCCGTCGGCGACCGCCTCCTGAAGGCCCTGCCTCCCGTGGTGGTCCTCGCGCGCGACGGCTGGTCGGCCGACCTCGTCGACCTGCTCTGCGCGGAGGTGCAGCGCGACGCGCCCGGACAGGACGTGTTCCTCGACCGCCTCCTCGATCTGGTGGTCCTGGCCGCGGTCCGCGCGTGGCTCGCCTCCGACGACCGGGCGCCCGCCTGGCACCGCGCCGCCGGCGACCGCGTCGTCGGCCCGGCCCTGACGGCGGTGCACGAACGACCCGACGAGCCGTGGACGGTCGCGTCCCTGGCCGCCGAGTCGGGCGTCTCCCGCGCGGCGTTCGCACGCCGGTTCACCGAGCTGGTCGGCGAGCCTCCGCTGCAGTACCTGACCTCGTGGCGCCTGGCCGTCGCGGCGGACCTCCTGGAGCGGACCGACGCCACCGTGGAGTCCGTGGCACGCCGGGTCGGCTACGGGAGCCCGTTCGCCCTCAGCGCGGCCTTCACCCGGGTCAGGGGCGTCAGCCCGACGGCGCACCGGGCTCGAGCTCGCGGCGGCTGACGCCGCGGTCTCAGCGGGCGACCGCTGCCACGGCGGCGGCCTGCGGGTGCACCGACGACAGCGACTCGAGCGTGGGGCGTCCGAACCAGTAGCCCTGGAACAGGGGCACGCCGAGGTCCAGGAGGGTCGCGTACTCGGCCTCGGTCTCGACTCCCTCGGCCAGCACGACCACGTCGAGTGCGGCGGCGAGGCCCACCACGGCACCCACGACCGCCTGACGCGCAGCGTCGGCGTCGATCCCCCGCACGAGGTGCATGTCGATCTTCACGAGGTCCGGCCGCAGGTCGACCAGGCGGGTCAGCCCGGCGTGGCCGGCGCCGAAGTCGTCGACGGCCATCGTGAAGCCCTGCCGTCGGTACTCCTCGACGATGCCCGCGAGGTGCTCCGGGTCCTCCACCCGCTCGTCCTCCGTGAGCTCGAAGACGAGGGAGCTCAGCGGGAACCCGGCGCGAGCCGCCGCAGCGAGGGTGGCGCGCAGGCAGGCGGCGGGCTCGTAGACCGCCCGCGGCATGAAGTTGATGGACAGCCTCAGGTCGTCCTCCGCGGGGAACAGCCGCGCCGCCAGCTCGATCGCCCGCACGCGGCAGTCCTGGTCGAACCGGTACCGGTTGCGGTCCGTGACCTGACCGAGCACCGACATCGCCGACTCACCGCCGGGGCCGCGGACGAGCGCCTCGTGCCCCCACACCCGGCCCTCCACGGCGTCGAAGATCGGCTGGAAGGCCATCGTGAAGTCGAGCGACTCCACGTCGTCGCGACATCCTGCACACCCCACGACCACACTCCCTGGTGTCCCGGTCCGGGCAGGACGCGAGTACGGCTTATTCTTCCAGGTTCCCCGTCATCGCGCAGGCGCCGCCTGGCATCCCCCCGGTCCCCGCGCCTCCTGCGTGTCGACCGGGGTCCCGAGCTCGACCGTGCGACTGACCGTGCACAGCCGGTCGTGGGAGCGGCGGATCGCGTCGGGGAGCCGCTCGGTCGCGGCACGGCCCGCCTCGTCGTCCCCGAAGGCGACGTCGAAGCGGACCGTCAGCCCTTGCATCCGGTTGCCGTCGTCGTCGCGCACCTTCTCGCCCGCCGACGTCACCGAGAAGCGCTCGGGCTCAGTGCGCTTGGTGGTCAGGAGGTCGACGTCGATCGCCGTGCAGCCGGCCACGGCGGCCAGCAGCAGCTCGACGGGCGTGAAGTCGTCGCTCGCGCCGTCGCCGATCACCATCTCCCCGCCCCGCGCGTTCGTGACGCGGTAGCGGCCCCGGCCGAGTCGCTCGAGGCCGACCTGACGATGCGTGTCGCTCATGACCCCATCCTGCCGAACTAGTCCGACCGGATCATCTTCGGCGGGTTCTCCCCGCGTCATGACCTGGCCGTTCTACCGTCGTCATCACGACGGAACCAGCTGGATCTCGGGAGCTGAACCCATGAGCGAGTACCTCTACGACCTCGACGGCGACGTGATCGCCTTCCGACGGTCCTGGGACGACGAGCACGTCTTCGACACGTCGGGACGCTGGGTCGGGTGGATCCCGTGGGACGGCACCGACGTCGTCGACGAGCACGGGCACTACCTCGCCTCGATCGTCGGTGACCGGCTCGTGCGCCGCAACGACTGCGGCAACCGGCGCTGCGCGCAGGCCGTCGAGCACCCGGACCACGCGGAGCCGTCGGGCCGGCCCACCCGTCCGCTCGAGTTCCCCAACCGGTTCGCCTACGACGACGTGGAGCAGCTGCACCGGGCGGGCTGACCGCACCGACTCGGGATGCCCCGACCTGTCGGCTCGCCGACGATGGAGGCATGACCCTCTCGCTCGTCACCGGTTCGACCGGCTACGTCGGCGGACGCCTCGTGCCCCCGCTGCTCGACGCGGGACACGACGTCCGCGTCCTCGTCCGCAGCCCCGAGAAGGCCGAGGCGCACGACTGGGCCGACCGCGTCGAGATCGTCCCCGGCGACGCCACGTCCGACGACGACGTGCGCCGCGCGATGCAGGGCGTCGACGTCCTCTACTACCTGCTGCACTCGATCGGCACCGGCGACGACTTCGTGGAGACCGAGCGACGCATCGCCGAGTCGTTCGCCCGCGCCGCGAAGGACGCCGGCGTGCGACGCATCGTCTACCTCGGCGGCATGGTGCCCGAGGGCGAGGAGCTCAGCGAGCACCTCCTCTCGCGCCAGCAGGTGGGCGACGTCCTCCTCGAGTCGGGCGTGCCGACGACCGTGCTGCAGGCTGGCGTCGTCATCGGCTCGGGCTCGGCGTCGTTCGAGATGCTGCGGTACCTGACCGAACGACTGCCGGCGATGGTGACGCCGCGCTGGGTGAGCACCCGGATCCAGCCGATCGCCGTCCGCGACGTGCTGCGCTACCTCGTCGGCAGCGCCGACATGCCGTCGGACGTGAACCGCCGCTTCGACATCGGCGGCCCCGACGTGCTGACCTACCTCGAGATGATGCAGCGCTACGCGAAGGTCGCCGGGCTCCCGCGGCGCACGGTGCTCAAGGTGCCCGTGCTGTCACCGACCCTGTCCAGCCACTGGGTCGGCATCATCACCCCCGTGCCCGCGAGCATCGCCCGACCGCTCGTGGAGTCGCTGAAGAACACGGTCGTCGCCTCGGAGAAGGACGTCGCGCAGTACGTGCCCGACCCGCCCGACGGACTGATCGGCTTCGACCGCGCCGTCGAGCTGGCGCTCACCAAGATCCAGGACCTCGACGTGCCCACGCGCTGGTCGTCGGCGGCGACCGCCGGCGCACCGTCGGAGCCCCTGCCGTCGGACCCCGACTGGGCGGGCGGCTCGTTGTACAAGGACGAGCGGACCCGTGAGGTCGACGCGTCCCCGGAGTCGCTCTGGACGATCATCGAGGGCATCGGCGGGCGCAACGGCTGGTACTCCTGGCCGCTCGCCTGGTGGATCCGCGGTCTCATGGACCGGCTCGTGGGCGGTCCCGGGCTGCGGCGCGGTCGACGCAACGACCGGGACCTCGTGGTCGGCGACGCGCTCGACTTCTGGCGCGTCGAGGCCACCGACGACAGCACGTTCCTGCGGCTGCGGGCGGAGATGCGGGTCCCGGGCCTGGCCTGGCTGGAGCTGCAGGTGGGCTCCACCGACGGCGGCACGACCACGTTCCACCACCGTGCGCTCTTCCACCCGCGCGGTCTGCTGGGCCACGCGTACTGGTGGGCGGTCTGGCCGTTCCACGGCATCGTGTTCGGCTCGATGCAGCGCAACATCGCGCAGGCGGCGGAGCGGCTCGAGCGGGGCGAGCCGACGAAGGCCCACCACGGCTTCAGGCGCCGCCGCTAGGACGGACGGCGGTCACGGGGGCGGACCGGGAAATTTGCGTCACACCGCGGCCGGGTGCACGATCCTTCGGTGAGCCTCTTCCGCACGAAGACCGTCGAACGGTCGATCGCCGAGACCGACGAGCCCGACCACCGCCTGAAGAAGGACCTCTCCGCCTGGGACCTCACGGTCTTCGGCGTGGGCGTCATGATCGGCACGGGCATCTTCGTGCTGACCGGCCAGGAGGCGCACAAGAACGCCGGCCCGGCCATCGTGCTGTCCTTCGTGATCGCCGGCGTCGTGTGCGGCCTGGCCGCCCTCTGCTATGCGGAGTTCGCGTCGACGGTGCCCGTGGCGGGCAGCGCCTACACGTTCTCCTACGCGACGCTGGGCGAGTTCATCGCCTGGATCATCGGCTGGGACCTGGTGCTCGAGCTCGCGCTCGGCGCGGCCGTCGTGTCGCGGGGCTGGTCGGCGTACCTGCAGGAGCTGTTCGACCTGCCGTCGTGGCTCGCCGGCGGCGACGCGCTGCCCGACATCGCCGCCATCGCCATCGTCGTCGGCCTGACCACGCTCGCGGTCTTCGGCACCAAGCTGTCCGGCCGGTTCACGGGCGTGCTCGTGGTCGTGAAGGTCGCCGTCGTGCTGTTCGTCATCGTGGCCGGCCTGTTCTTCGTCAAGGCCGCCAACCTCAGCCCCTTCGTGCCCGGCTCGCAGCCCGCGGACCCGAAGGACGTCGGCTCCGGCCTCGACTCGACGCTGCTGCAGTCCATCTTCGGCATCGAGCCCACTGTCTTCGGCATCTACGGCATCATCGCCGCCGCGTCGGTCGTGTTCTTCGCCTTCATCGGCTTCGACATCGTGGCGACCTCGGCGGAGGAGACCAAGAACCCGCAGCGTGACATGCCCCGCGGCATCATCGGCTCCCTCGCGATCGTCACCGTGCTGTACGCGGCCGTCGCGTTCGTCGTCACCGGCATGCTCAAGTACAGCGACGACCGCATGAACACGGGCGCGCCGCTCGCCGCCGCGTTCTCGGCCAACGGCCTGGAGTGGGCCAGCAAGATCATCTCCGTCGGCGCCGTCGCGGGGCTGACCACCGTCGTGCTCGTGCTCATGCTCGGGCAGGCGCGCGTGCTGTTCGCCATGGCCCGCGACGGTCTGCTGCCGCAGGGGCTCGCGAAGGTGCACCCCCGCTTCGGCACGCCCTACAAGATCACGATCATCACGGGTGCGTTCGTGGCCGTGCTCGCCGGTTTCGTCCCGCTCGACGAGCTCAGCAAGCTGGTCTCGATCGGCACGCTGTTCGCCTTCGTGGTGGTCTCGGCCGGCGTGATCGTCCTGCGCCGCACCCGCCCCGAGCTCGACCGCGCCTTCCGCGTGCCGCTCGTGCCGATCATCCCGATCCTGTCGATCGCGGCGTGCGCGTGGCTGATGGTCAACCTGTCGGTCGAGACGTGGCTGCGCTTCGGTGTCTGGATGGTGCTCGGCGTCGTCCTCTACTTCGTGTACGGACGCCGCCACTCGCGGCTGGGGATCGACCAGGCGGCCGGCAGGGCCTAGCGCTTGACGCCTGCGTGGAACACGCGGACGTTCTCGCGCCAGCCACCGAGCGCGTCGTAGGGCATCGGGTCCTCCGCGGCCTTCTTGCGCACGTCGCGACGACGCTCGGTGGTATCGAAGCCCATGTCGAGGGTCTCGGTGCCGCGCATCAGCGACTCGAGCGCCTCGGGGGTGTACCGCCAGTAGTCGATCGGGCACGGGTGGTAGCGCCAGCTGAACAGCGTCGAGGTGTACACGAGGCCGCCGGGTCGCAGGATCCGCACGATCTCCTCGCCCGCGAGCCAGGGCCGGTCGATGTGCTCGAACACGTCGACGCTGAGCACCACGTCGAACGAGCCGTCCGCGATCTCGGGGCAGTGCGTGATGTCGCCGAGGATGACGCCCGGCCCCGTCTCGGCGAGGTCGAGGTTCAGGTACTCGAAACGCTCCGCGTCGAACACGCGGTCCCGTGGGTGGGCGCGGCCACCGATCTCGAGCACCCGACCACCCGTGACACCCGCCTTCTCGAGCACGAGGGCGAGGTGCTCGTTGATGCGCTCGTCGCGCACCGGACCCTGCTTCCACTCGTCGCGGAGCCGGTCGAGCTCGACCAGCTCCGGGTCACGCGGCGGGGGCGGGGGCGTCCAGATCCGCCGGGCGAGACGTTCACGGAGTCCAGGCATGCGCGCGACGCTAGGCCCGTCGCATGACGATCGGGTGGAGAGCAGGCGAACGTCAGACGGCCGCCGGCGACTCCGCCTCCGACGTCAGCGCACGCACGTGGTGGCGGCTGCGCGGCACCACGAGCGGCGTGCCGCTGACCGGGTCGGGCACCACCTGGCAGGCCAGGCCGAAGACGTCCTCGACGACGTCGGCGTCGATGACGTCGGCCGGGCGCCCCTGCGTGACGATCGCGCCGTGCTTCATCGCGATGATGTGGTCGGCGTAGCGGAACGCGAGGTTGAGGTCGTGCAGGACCATCGCGATGGTCTTGCCGTGCTCGCGGTTGAGGTCGGTGAGCAGGTCGAGCAGCTCCACCTGGTGGTTGATGTCGAGGTAGGTGGTGGGCTCGTCGAGCAGCAGCAGGTCGGTGTCCTGCGCGAGCGCCATCGCCACCCACACCCGCTGCCGCTGGCCGCCCGAGAGCGCCGTGATCTGCCGGTCGGCGAGCTCGGCGGTGCCGGTGGCCTCCAGCGCCTGTGCCACGGCCGCGTCGTCCTCCGCGCTCCACCGCCGGAACCAGCCCTGGTGCGGGTAGCGACCCCGGCCGACCAGGTCGGCGACCGTGATCCCGTCGGGGGCGACCGGCGTCTGCGGCAGCAGTCCCACGACGCGTGCCACGTCGGTGGGGCGCTGGTCGTGCACCGACGTGCCGTCGAGCAGGACCGTGCCGGTGCGCGGCTTGAGCAGCCGGGCGAGACCGCGCAGCAGCGTCGACTTCCCGCAGGCGTTCGCGCCGACGATCACCGTGACCTGGCCGGGCGGCACCTGGACGTCCAGGTGCGACACGACGTCGGTGTCGGCGTAGCCGAGGGTGAGGTCCTCGGCCCTGAGGTCGTGGGTCCTGTCGTCCTGCAGACGGTCGCTGGTGCGGTCGGTCATCCTCCGCGTCCTTCCCGGTTGACGGTGGCGAGCAGCCAGATGAGGTACGGCGCGCCGACGGCACCGGTGACGACGCCGGTGGGCAGCGCGACCGGCAGTGCGTGCTGGGCGACGAGGTCGGCCGTGAGCACGATGATGGCGCCGACGAACGCCGCCGCCGGCAGGCTCGCGGCGTTGCCGACCAGCCGGACCGCGATGGGGCCTGCGATGAGGGCGACGAACGACAGCGGTCCGGCCGCGGCCGTCGCGAGCGCGACGAGCACGACCGAGAGCGCCAGCAGGCCCAGCCGCGAGCGCTCGACCCGGACGCCGAGGGCCGACGCCGCGTCGTCGCCGAGCTCGAGCGCGCCGAGCCGGCGCGAGAGGACGAAGGCGACGGGCAGGAGCACGGCCACGGCGACCAGCAGGGTGCGCAGCTCGAACGGTCCGGCAGAGCCGACGGAGCCGACCAGCCAGGTCATGGCCTCCCGCGCGTCGTTGAGGTCGGCGCGGGCGATGACGTAGCCGGTGAGCGCGGTGAACAGCTGGGAGAGGCCGATGCCGACGAGGATGAAGCGGTAGCCGGTGATGCCGCCGCGCCACGCGAGCAGGTAGATCGCGATCGAGGCCAGCAGCGCCCCCAGCAGCGCCATCGCCGACGTCGTGACGGCGCCCCACCCCGTGAACAGGATCGCCGAGACCGCGAAGAGGCTCGCGCCGCCGGAGATGCCGACGAAGTCGGGCGAGGCGAGCGGGTTGGCGAGCAGCCGCTGGAACACCAGGCCCGCCACGCCGAGCGCCAGACCGGATCCGAGCGCGGTCGCCGCCGTGGGGAGGCGCAGGTCGAGGACGATGAAGTCGACGCTGGGGTCGTCGGTGAGCCGGAACGCGCTGCCGATGACCTCCCACGGCGACAGGACGTAGCTGCCGATCATCATCGTGCCGACGAAGAGCGCGAAGGTCACCGCGACGAGCACGAGGGTGATGGTCGTGGTGCGGGCGCGGTGGGCGCGACGTTGCGCGCGGACGGCACGCCGCAGCGGCGTCTCGACGATGCTCACAGCTGCGCCAGGTCCTTGCGTCGGACCAGCAGGATGAAGGCCGGCGCGCCGACGACGCCGAGTACCACACCCACCTGCAGCTCGCTGGGGCTGACGAGCACGCGCCCGAGCACGTCGGCGCAGAGCAGGATGATCGGGCTCAGCAGGAACGTGTACGGCAGGATCCAGCGGTAGTCGGGGCCGCACAGGGCGCGGGCGATGTGCGGGACGACGAGCCCGACGAACACGATCGGCCCGCAGGCGGCGGTCGCGGCGCCGCCGAGCAGCGCGACGGTCACGAACACGACGACGCGGGTCAGGCGCACGCGCTGGCCGAGGGCGACGGCGAGGTCGTCGCCCAGGGCGAGCCCATTGAGGGAGCGACCCATCAGCAGGGCGACGGCGATGCCGGCGACGAGGAACGGCCACGTCTGCGACAGCACCGGCAGGTAGCGTCCGCTGAGCGAGCCGACCTGCCAGAAGCGGAGCTCGTTGAGCGCCTGCAGGTCGCTCATCGTGACGCCGGTGGTCACGGAGTACAGCGACGCGCTGACCGCGGCGCCCGCGAGGGCGAGCTTGACCGGCGTCGCCCCCTCACGGCCGAACGATGCGACGCCGTAGACCACGACGGTCGCGACGCCTGCACCGGCGAACCCGACCCACACCGACGTGGACTGGCTGATCCCGTCGAACAGCATGACCGCGACGACGATGCCGGCGGCGGCACCCATGTTGATGCCCATGATCCCGGGGTCGGCGAGCGGGTTGCGTGTGACGCCCTGTAGGAGGGCGCCCGCGAGCCCGAGGCCGGCGCCGACCAGCAGGCCCAGCAGCGTGCGGGGCACGCGCAGCTCCCGGATGACCGTCTGCTCCGCGGACGACGGGTCGTAGTCGGTGAACGCGGTCCAGATGGTGTGCAGGCCGACGCCGCGCGCACCGATCGTGATGCTGACGAACATCACGACGGCGAGCACGCCGAGGAGCACGAGGGCACCGAGCCCCAGCCCCACGGTGGAGCGGTGCCGCGGGGTGGGCGCCTCGACGTGCTGCAGACGCTGGACGGTGGCGGTCACGTGAGGTCCGGGTCGGCCTTCTCGACGGCGTCGCTGAGCTGGTCGAGCTGATCGGCGTAGTCGCGGTAGGTGCTGATCCAGTAGGCGGGCCAGGGGGTGACCGCGCCGGCCTCGACCGCCTTGATCTTGCGCCACGTCGGCTGCTTCTCGGCGGTCTTCGTGCTCTGCTCGAGCGTGCGGTCGTCCATGAGGACCAGGTCGGGCTGGTACTTGTCGGCGTTCTCCCACGACAGGTTCTCCCAGTAGGAGAAGTCGGGGTCCGGGGAGTCGGGCACGATGATGTCGAGACCGTAGCGGGCGAAGTCGGCCAGCTCGGCCGAGTGCTTCGGCACGGCCACGTAGAGGATGTCGTCGGCCGGGGAGACGCCCATCGCGGTGAGGCCGTCGGCCTCGGCGACCGTCGTCTTGAACCGCTCACGCGCCTGCTCGAACGCCTCCTTGTCCGCCACGATCTCCTCGGAGTCGAGGTCGGCGCCCAGGGAGCCGGAGAGCTCCTCGAAGCCGTCGAGCATCTGCTCGACGGACTGGTCGGCGACGGGGCCGACGACGGGCGCGAGCTTCGCGACCTTCTTGCTCGACTCCTCGACGCCGTTCTCGAGACCGCCGTAGGCCTTCTCGGTGGTCCAGTAGCCGCTGACGATGAGGTCAGGCTTGAGCGCCGCGGCCTTCTCGGCGTCGATCTTGCCCCACGTCTCGCCGAGGATCTCGATGCCGTCGAGGTCGGCGCCCTGCAGCGACTTGGTGTCCTTCAGCGGCTGGCTGAGGAAGATGCCGACCGGCTTGATCCCGTGCGCGAGGAGCGCGGCCGCGGCCTCGCCCTGCGCGATGATCCGCGTCGGCACCTCGTCGGCGGTGTAGGTCTTGCCGTCGCCGGATGCGTACGTCCAGGCGTCGCCGGAGGCTGCGTCGTCCCCCGAGCTGGAACCGCAGCCGGCGAGCAGAAGTGCTGCCGCGGCGGCGAGCAGGGTGAAGCGTGGGCGCAGGGTCATGTGACGTCCTCTCGTAGGCCGTAGGACACACTAACTTAGGACAGCCTCATCTATGCAAGAGGTGGTGGGAAGGGTCACGTGACCGTCCATCGCCTCTCCTCCGCCACGTCAAGCCGTTAGCAAGCTTAGGCATGTTTATGCCGATGACATAAACTTGCCTAAGATGAGAAAGGAGCGCGGCTCGTGGACCCCATCCGAAACCCGTACACACCGAATGCCGGCGCGCAGCCACAGGTGATGCTCGGACGCGACGACCAGCTGACCTCCTTCGAGCTCTTGCTCGGTCGCCTCGCGCGCGGACGCACCGAGCAGTCGATGATCGTCACCGGTCTTCGCGGTGTCGGCAAGACCGCGCTGCTCGGCCAGTTCCGCAAGAAGGCGCTCGCGGCTGACTGGGTGGTCGTGGAGATGGAGATGCGCAAACACTCGGACCACGACTTCCGTCGCGAGATCGCGCTGCAGATGCGCCGCGCGCTCTTCGATCTCTCTCCCAAGGCACGATGGAGCGACAGGATTCGTTCCGCAGCCTCGGTGCTTTCCTCCTTCACCGTCACCGTGGACGAGTCCGGAGCCATCACGGCGGGCATGGACGTCTCCCCGGCCGAAGGTCGAGCCGACCACGGCAACCTCGCCCTCGACGTAGCGGATCTCTTCGTCGCCCTGGGTGAAGCCGCCCAGGCGCAGTCACGAGGAGTGGTGCTGCTCATCGACGAGATCCAGTTCCTCGCCACACCGCAACTCGAGGCTCTCATCACCGGTCTGCACAAGACGGTCCAGCGCGAGGTACCCATCACCCTCGTCGGAGCTGGCCTCCCGCAGATCGCGGAGCTCGCAGGAGACGCGAAGTCCTACGCCGAGCGGCTCTTCAAGCTCCCAGCCATCGGCAGCCTCGGCGCCGACGACGCGCGCCTCGCCTTCCAGGCGCCCGCCCAGGACGAGGGGGCCGACTTCACCGCCGACGCACTCGACCTTGCCGTCGAGATCACCGAGGGCTATCCCTACTTCATCCAAGAACTTGGCTATGCGATCTGGCCGCATGCCCAAGGGCCCACGATCGGGGTCGACGACGTCCGGCACGCAGTCGAGCTCTACGAGGCGAAGCTGGACTCGTCGTTCTTCCGCGTCCGACTCGACCGGTCGACGGAGATGCAGCGCACCTACCTCCGCGCCATGGCGGACCTCGGTCCTGGTCCACAGCGCAGCGCCGACATCGCCGAGCGCATGGGGCGAACCTCTCCGCAGGTGGCCCCGACGCGCGCCGAGCTGATCTCCATGGGCCTGCTCTACACCCCCGAGCACGGGCTCGCGGAGTTCACGGTGCCGCACTTCGACGCGTACATGAAACGAGCCGTTCCGGACCTCGTCGTCCCACCCGTCCGCCGCCGCAAGTCGTGAGCATGGAGTACACCCGACACCGCCTCGACCCTCGCGTCTCGTCCGTTCTCGGGCGTCTCAGCACCCGGCCCCGACCCGGACCCGAGGTCGCGCAGGATCTGATGAGACGTCTCTCGAACGTCGTGCCGCACGTCGGCCCGAGCCCGACCGGGCGGGCGCTCGTGGAGGCCCTCGCTCCGACCCAGTGGCTGCTCGACCGGGCTGCCACCGGCGACCTTCGGCTCACGCAAGCGGGCTACCTCAAGCCGGACGTCGTCCGAGAGCTTGCGAGGCTGCTCCCGTCGATGGACGACTGGATGTTCGGCGTGCACCGTGAGGTCGATGTGCACCCTGTGCATGCCTTCCGGCTCTGGATGATGCGAACCGCAGGGCTATTGCGCAAGCACAAGGAGACCCTCCTCCTGACGCGCACGGGCAAGGCGCTGGTCGACGACCCGGTCGCGTTGTGGCAGCACCTCGCCGACACGCTCGTTTCGTCGAAGGCAGACTTCGACTCCGACGCCACCGTCGTCACGCTCATCCACCTCGCCGACGACCCGGCCCACACGAAGATGCACCTGGTGGCCGAGACCATGACAGCACTCGGCTGGAGATTCCAAGGCGGCCTTCCCATCACGGCTGACGACGTCTGGCCCGTCCTCCGTACGACGTGGGCCCTGTTGGAGAACGTCGGGCGGGGCGGGAGCCGGCGCGTCAGGGGCTCGGTGCTGAGCGGACCTGCGCTCTGCCTCCTCCGCGATGCGCTCGTCGAGTACAGCGTCAGCGAACCGACGTGACGTGACGGTGCGAGGTCACATCCCGGGCTGGGGCCGTGCAGGGAAGTTCCGGAGCGCGTAGCGGCTGATGGTCCTGGTCGTGAGGTTCTCGGCTGTCGCGCCGATGGGGGCACCGACGAAGGGCACGAGCTTCGTCAGGTTCACCACCCCCTTCTCGCCGGCCTTCGTGAAGAGGCGGTAGCCGACCTTCTTGTTGATGTCGATGAGGACTCGACCCGGCACCTTGTGGACGGCGGCGAGGAGAGTCTTGTTGCCGATCTCGATGCCCGTCTTCTGGACGGCCGCTGCTCCGCTCGAACCGAGCAGCGTGGCCAGCACGACGGTCTGAACCTCGTCGCTGTCGACGTCGTAGCCGCGCAGGTGGGCGATCGTCTGCGTCATCCGAGCATTGATGACGTACGACGAGGCCAGGCCCGCCGAGAGCTGCAACGGAAGGGCCGCAACACCGCCGAGCCCCGTGGCTCCACCCGCGGTGGTCGCGTAGCGGACGTGGATCTTGATGGCGCGTCGGACCGCTTCCTCCACGTCGCCGTTCGCAGCAAGGAGGCACTCGTGCGCCACTGCCTGCGCGCTCTTGAACGGGCCTCCGCCCGTCCTGCCCATCTGGACGACCTTGTGGGCTGTGCGCAGCACCAGGCCGTCGTCGGTCGGCTTGCTCATCAGCATCCTTCAGTCGACGTCGAGGACCTTCATGACCTCGTCTCCATAGTCGTTGATCACCTTCACCGCGATGCGACCGGTCGTGGGCTTGTCGAACGCTCGTGAGGTCGTCGAGTAGAGAGAGGCCCAGGCGTCAGCGTCGATCTCGGCCTTGAGCGCGCTCTTCAACCGCTTGTAGGGGTCGTTGCCACCGGTAAAGTAGCAGTGTCGGACGAAGAACGACTCCTCGTCGTAGTTGGTGTCGATCATCCAGAGGGCGATTCGGTCGGTGCTCGCGCTGCGCACGCTGCCCTTCGTCGGGTCGTACACGTCGACGCCGCGGAGCTCGACCTCGACCTTCCCGTCGCCGGCCGCGCGCAGCTCGATGTCGGGCTCGCCGAAGACCGTGAACAAGTTGCCGGCGCCGGTCTTCTTCAGGTCCTCTCCCATGAGGAGGTCGACGTTCATGCGCACGAAGAGCACGGGGAGCCGGCCGACCTTCCGCTCGCCCGCGACCGACGCGAAGCCGGGGTCGAGGTCGACGCCGTCGACCTCCTTGACCTCGCTCGCCTGCGCGTCGAACGCGAAGCCGAGGACGCACAGGAGGTCGATCTCCTGGTCGCGGATCGCCTCCTTCGCGGCTCCCTTGATGAACTCAGGGCTGACGGTCCCGTACTGAGGACCGAGAGCGATCGCGACGCGTCCCGGGGCGTCGTCGTCCTCACTGCCGACCCGCTCACCGATCGCCTGGATGAAGGCGCCCGCGTACGCGTCGAGCGACGCGAACTCGATGCGTTCGCCCTTTGCGCCGTTCTGGATGCCAGCAGCGGTGAGATTGTCGAGGATGCTCCGCTCGAACTGAGGCCCGTCGGGCTGCTCGACCTCCAACGCGGGCTCGTCGCGCGGGTCAAACTCGACCGACCGGTGGGGCGAGAGGCTCTCCACCGTGAACGGACCGGCGACCCGCACCGTGTTCTTGTCCTCGTACGGCTTGTCGTAGAGCTTCTCGAAATCCGCGTGCCGCTTGATGGCGGCGTCGATCTCCGCGCGGCTCATCCCCTCCTTGATCTCGGGATTGTTCGCGATCGACTTCAACGTGATGTGCTGCACCCGCTCGTACACGAACCCGTGCCGAATGTCGTTGGTGACCGGCGAGGGTGGCAGCGGCGTGGCGGACAGCGAGTTCTCCTTCGCCCGACCCGCATCGGAGTCGGCGAGCAGGTAGTAGGGAAACTTCGCACCCATCAACCGCTGGCGCGCCAGCGCGAGCGCGACGCGGGACGTGTCGATCGTGATCCACCGCCGCCCCCACTGCTCTGCAACGGCGGCTGTCGTGCCTGATCCACAGGTGGGGTCGAGAACGAGATCCCCTGGGTCCGTGCACAGAAGCATGCACCTCTGCACCACCTTAGTGATGGTCTGGACAACAAAGATCTTCTCGTCGGTGAAACCACCAATTACGGTATCCGTCCAGTTGTTCGTGTACGGCGCCCACCCATAGTCGTCCGCGAACCGCACGTAGCTCAGCTTGTTGGCAGTAAAGTGCAGCCGCTGAGCCCAGGCCAGCTTCTGCATTCCCTCGGGATATCGAGCTTTCCAGTGAGAATTGGGGCTCGGATAGTAGATCTTGCCCGCAACCTCGAAAGGCTGAGGCTGCGATGCGGCCCCTTGTGCACCTACATCACTTGGGTTGTAGATGCGGGCGCCCACAGGAAGATCGACCGTCCCGGACTTCTCGTCACGGGAAAGTGCCCTTCGAGTTCCGTCGACAAGTTCAACACGGCCATACCCCGTGCGCTCTTCGAACTTCCGCAGCAGGGTGCGAGCCTTCACCTGCGTGCGATCCTTGGCGAACCAAACCAAGAAGTCACCCGAGCGGCTCAACGCCGCAGCCTGGGCGAAGCCAGCAGTGGTCGCGAACGAGATCTGGCTGACAAAGTTGTCGGACCCGAAGACCTCGTCCATCAGGCTCCGCACAAGATGGACGTTCTCGTCACCGATCTGCACGAAGCACGAGCCGCTCTCGGTCAGCAGCTCGCGGGCGACGACGAGCCGGTCGCGGAGGTACGACAGGTAGGAGTGGATACCCAGCTCCCACGTGTCACGGAAAGCCTTGATCTGCTCGGCCTCGCGCGCCGCGTCCTCGAGCTTGCCGTCCTTCACGTCGCGCTTGCGGGCCGAGGCCTGCCAGTTGGAGCCGAACTTGATGCCGTACGGCGGGTCGATATAGATCATCTGCACCTGGCCGCGCAGCTGCTCGCGCTCGGCGAGCGAGCCCATCACCTGCAGCGAGTCGCCCAGGATCATCCGATTCGACCAGTTGGCCTCGTGACGGTAGAAGTCCACCGCGTCGAGGTCGTCGAGCCCGTCGAAGGTGTCGAAGAGGGTCAGCTCGGGCTCCGCCTCGCCTCCCTCAGCGGTCTGGCGAAGGTTCTCGATCAGCACCCGGGGGTCGATCTTCTCCTGGATGTAGATCGGCGGAGCCTCGACCTCGAGCTCGCCGGAGTCCTTGCCTCGCCAAAGAAGCTCAGGAGTCGGCGGGCGCCGCTCGAGCGTGAGCCGGCGCGCCTCCGCAAGTGCGGGGTCGACGAGGTCGTGCGCGTCCGACGTGGGGATGTTCTTGCGCTTGTCGGCATGGGTCGTGGCCTCGACCGGCGTGGGGCCAGCGGGCTTCCTGCTACGAGGCACGGCGGGCCTTCCTGTCGAGGTCCATCAGCTGCGGGTCGCCGATCACGTCACCGTCGGCGTAGAGGTCGTCAAGTGCTGCGTCGATCGCATCGCGGACGCCGAGCATCGTCGTGAGCTCGACGTACCCCCAGCGCCCGAACGAGCCCTCGTTGTTGACGGCCGGCAGCCAGAGGTCGCGCATCGTGGCTGCCTTCTCCGCCGTGGGCCCCGGGCTCTTCTGCCCGCCCGAAACCTCGATGACGAGGGTCCGGGTGACGTCACCGTCGAACTGCGGCACGAGACGGACGAGGAAGTCGGGGACGTAGGTGTGCGTGACGCCCTTGTGCACGTAGGGCACGCCGAAGCCAAGGTGGTCGTTCTTCGCGTAGGCAGCGACCTTGGCGCTCAGTTCGAGCTCGGCGGCCACGAGCTGCTCCCAGGTGTTGCCGCCCTTGCCATCGAGCACCACGTGCGAGACCTCCGACTTGACCGTCGGCTCCACGGCCTTGCGCGTGAGGAAGTCGACGCCGTCCGTGGCGCCCATCGGCCGGCTCCGGCGCAGCAGCGGGAGGATGAGGGTGGACCGGTTGCCCTTCTGCAGCTGGATGGCGTGAAACAACTTCTCCGACGCCTCTGCTCGCGCCTCGGCGAGCAGCAGCCCCTTGAGGTCGTAGCCCTCCTCGACGGTCACGTACTCGTCGAGCCACCGACGCGTGATCTCGAGCAGGCGGGGGAACAACCACGGGCGGATGTCGCCATCGGTGGCGAAGTGGGTGCGCAGCAGCTGGTTCGCGATCTCGAATGCGACCCGCTGGGGGCGGGCGTCGAGGTCACCGGAGTCCGCGATCTCGTCCGTGCCAACGATTCCGGCCATCCGCGTCCACCGCGGCACGCTGTCGTGACCCACCACCAGCGCCGTGTCAGCGGAGGGATCGAACTCGAGCCGCTCGTCGGGGATCTCCGTGCGGTAGCCGTCCACCACGGGGAACTCGATGCGGTAACGCTCGCGGCCCCTGAACGACATGACCTCGACCGGAGGTACGGCCGGAGTCTGCGGGCCCACCTCGTGCTCGCTCGGGATGAAGGCGAAGGGGATGCCGTATACGTTGGCGTACTCGGCGGCGAAGTGTCCGTCGTCGCCGAGCGCGTAGGAGCGTCGGCGTAGGCCACGACCGACGACCTGCTCGCACAGCAGCTGGGAGCGGAAGGCCCGGATGCCGAGGATGTGGGTGACGGTGTTCGCGTCCCACCCCTCGGTGAGCATCCCGACGCTCACGACACACCTGACCTGCTCACCCAGGCGTCCTCGCTTGCCGACCGTGTTGAGCACCTCGCGCAGGAGGTCTGCGTCGGTGAGCTTGTCCGTGTCGGCGCCGGGGTTGCGCAGGCGGTACTCGGCCTTGAACGTCTCGATCTCGGTCGCGGCCATCTGCTTGAACTCACCCGACAGAGGCTCCCCCGACTCGAGCTGCTCGGAGTCGACGAGAATCGTCTGGCGGGCGTCCGAGAAGCGGGGCAGGTTCTCGCTCATCCATGCGTGAACGAGGCGCGACGCCGAAGTGTTGGGGCACACGACGATGAAGACCGGCGGGGGTTCCCCCTGGTCCCGCAACGATGCCTCCCACTGCGCGAAGGACTTCTCGTAGTTCGCGTAGAGGCTGCGGATCGCGCCCTCGAGCCGACCCGGCATGGTCCAGGTGCTCAGGTCGAGGTCCTTGAGTCGGCTCTTGCCCATCTGGTCGCCGATGTTCTCCCACAGGTCGCGGTAGGCGACCTCGGAACCAGCAGCATCGTCATCGACGGGCAGCCGAGGGACCTTCACGATCCCGGACTCGATGGCGTCCATCAACGAGAAGTCGCTGACCGTCCACGGGAAGATGAAGCCCTCGTGGTAGCCGCTGCCCTTGAGGTAGTACGGCGTCGCGGACAGGTCCCAGACGGCCTTGATGCCGACGTGCTTCTTCACGGCCTGGAGCCCCTTGAACCAGACACGAGCGTCCTCGGTCGACTTCTTCGCCTCGGCCTTCTCCTCCGCCGTGAGCTTCAGCGACTTCAGCTCCGTCGAACCCATGGGGCGGTCGCGGTAGCAGTGGTGCGCCTCGTCGTTCAGGACCATCACCTCGCCGACGCCCGGTCCTAAATCGCGAAGCACTCGCGCGACGACTAGGTCGTCCGTCTCGAGGAACGGGTTGTCCTCCTTGCCCGCGAGCAGGATCCGTCGAGTCGTCTTCGAGACGCCCTTCACCTCCTTCGACTCCCGTGGAAAGAAGGCGTGGTAGTTCACGATCGCGAGCCGCGCCTGGCCGAGGCTGTCGACGAGGTCAGGAGGGACGAGGTCGCGCTCGGCGTAGTAGTTGCCCGGCGACCCCGGCTGCAGGACGCGGAGACGATCACGGATGGTCACGCCAGGAGCCACGGCCAGGAAACGCTTCACGAACCGCGCGTCTCGAGGAGCGTGGATCTTGTTCAGGGTCTGCCACGCGACGAGCATGGCCATCACGACCGTCTTCCCCGTCCCGGTCGCCATCTTCAGGGCCATGCGAGGCAAGCCGTCGTTGTACTGGATGTTGTCGGCCTCGATCTGTCGGCGGAAGTCCCGGAAGACTCCTTCGCGGCCTGCGACCTCGTGCAGAAAGATCGCGGTCTCGACGGCCTCGCGCTGGCAGAAGAGCACTCGGTTCTCGCGAGAAGGATCCGCCCAGTGCAGCATCAGCTTCCGTGAGATCGGCGTGGCCCGTGGGTAGTTGCCGGCGCGCCAGAGATCCACCTCACGACGGATCGAGTTCACGAGGGTGTTGACCTCTCGGCGCTCCGACATGCCCTCGAACTCAAGCACGGTCTGGCCGGAGTCGTCAGCACCCTTCACCGCGGCGGCCACTGGGACGAAGGACTCGCTCGGACGCCGCCCGTCGGCTCGTTCGCCGGTCGGGCCCTGTGGACCCATCACGAAGTGTGCGCTGGGGGCGTCGTAGGGCCCGTTCAGGATGGGGTCAGCCAGCTCGTGAGCCGTCACGACGCCGCCTCGCAGATGCACAACACATTGGGCTGACTGTAACCCGCTGACAGACCACGTTGGGCGAGTGCCGAGAAGAGAGGTGAGTCGCCCGGACAACTGGCCGGAGATCACCGCAGCGCTGGGTCACGAGATCCGGCGCCGCCGGTTGGAGCTCGGACTCACCCAAGAGGGTCTCGCCGAGCGATCCGGGATCAGCCGCAACCAGATCCAGAACCTCGAGAACGCTCGCAACAACTCCGGCGGAGTCGGCAATCCGGGGCTGGACGTCATCTGGGCTCTCGCGGGTGCCTTCGACATCGAGGTCGTCGACCTCATCGAGGCCATGCAGAAGGACGACTGCAGGGCACGCTCCCGCCTACCTCACCGGTCCTGAGCAAGCGTGAGCGGCGGCGCTCGTGTCACTCGATGCGTGCGTGCGCCCGAGAAGCACTGGTGGCAACGGCCAGGCGCAGGCTGCGTCTTCTACGATCGCCAGCGGTTGTCGCGACACCTACGTGAGACTGAGAGCGGAGGTCAAGGGTGAGCATGAGACTCGTCCACGACGCGGGCGAGGCGGCGTGGCTGCCGCCTGCCGGGGACGCGACCACCGAGTCGACCCTGCGGTTCGGGCCGGCAGGGTTCGAAGCGTACGCCCGGGTGCTCCAGCTGCCCGATCCGGCGTTCGACCGGCAGCCGGAGGCCGAGGTGGCCGACGAGGTGCTCGACGCGGCGCCGAGCGACGACGAGCTCGTCACGCGCGTCGTCGAGGTGCTCGGCGGGTCGTCGGACGACCTCTTCCTCCTGCTGTGGGAGGGGTATCCCTACCGACCCGAGCTGCCCGCGACGGCGCGGTTCGACCTGGGCGGGCTGCGCCGGTACGCACTCGCCCGGGGCACGGTCGAGGACTGGGCCCGCTGGGTCGACGAGGCCGCCGAGCCGCACGGACGAGCCTTCCCGCCCGCGTTCGCGTGGCCCGCCGACCGAGCGTGGTGCATTGCGTTCGACGTCGACGCGCACTTCGCCGGCATCGGTGCGTCGGAGGAAGCGATCACCCGCCTACTCGACGCCGACGGGCTCGAGATGGTGCCTACGACTCACGGGAGCACACCCCCGCTCTACGGCTGATCCACAGGGCAGATCCGGGCCGAAGGGGGGTGTCGAAGGGTGTCCCTAGGTTGGAGACATGGACGGGAACGGCAACCCCGGAGCGCTCGAGGGACTCACCTCCCTCGCGCGTGAGCGGGCGCGGGCGGAGGCGTCCGAGCTGGTCGCGATGCTGCGGTTCCGCGATGCCGAGCTGACCCGCACCGCCGGCATCGAGTCGCCGATGGTGCGGCTCGTGGAGCGTTCGGCGATCGCGCTGGAGATCGGCCAGGCCGTGGGGCTGTCCGAGGTTCAGGTGACCACTCGCCTGGCGGCCGCCGAGCGCCTGCGCGAACGAGCACCCCAGACCTGGCTCGCCTTCCGGCGCGGCGACGTCGACTGGGCGCGCGGCCGCGAGATCGCCTCCACCCTCCTGGTCCTCCAACGACCCGAGTCCCACGACCGCCTCGACGACACCGTCGTCGCCTACGCCAAGACCCACACCGTGGCTGAGCTGCGGGGCTGGTTGAGGCGGTTTGTGGCCCGGGTCGAGGCCGAGGAGGCAGCCCAGCGAGCCGAGGCCGCCCGCCGCCAGCGCGACGTGCAAGTCACCCACGTCGACGACGCCATGGCCTGGGTCAACGCCTTCGTGCCCTCCCACCAGGCCGCCGCCATCGACGCGCGCCTGCGCCGCACCCCACGCCCCGACGGCGACGACCGCACCCGCGGCCAGGTCCGCGCCGACGCGTTCGTCGACCTCCTCCTCACCGAGGACACCCCCTCCACCGGTCGCACCCGCACCGACATCGGCGTCGTCATCGACGCCGAGGTCCTGGCCGGCGCCGAGCCCGGACCCGCCGTCTCCGACGACGGCACCTGGACCGTCCCCGCCGAGAAGTGCGCATAGTCGGGCGCAGCCCGACAGCCGGGCCGTGGTGAGCGCCAGCGAACCACGGAGCGAGCGCGAGGAACGAGCGCGACCCGGGTACCACCGGCTCCTCGTCGACCCCATCACCCGCGACGTGCTGGCGCACGAATACGTTGGGCGATTCGCGCCCGACGTGCTCGCCACGGCGATCAGCTTCCGCGACGGCGTCTGCCAGGCCCCCGGCTGCATGCGACCGGCCCGTGACTGCGACCTCGACCACCAGGTACCGCATCCCCGAGGCCCCACCAGGGGATCGAACCTCTGGCCACTGCACCGCCGACATCACGCCATGAAGAGCCACCGCACCCTGCGCTGGATCCTGCCCTCCGGCCGCACCATCGACGCCGAACCCGCCACCCACGGCCTCCCCCACGGCAACACCTCCGACGTCGAACGCGCCCTGGCCCGAGGCCTCACCGACGACGAGCACTAACCACACATCGGCGCACACGTGTGGATAGCGAGCCATGGCTACCCACACGTGTGCACCCCTGAGCGCCGACGCCCCCGCGACCAGCAGGTCGCGGGGGCGTCGGGCGAGCGGTCGGCTCAGACGAACTTCTCGCCGTTCTTCGCCTTCTCCAGCAGCAGGGCCGGCGGCTCGAAGCGGTCGCCGTAGGTGGCGGCCAGCTCCTGGGCGCGGCGCGTGAACGCCTCGACGCCGATCGAGCCGTCAGCGGCCTCGTAGCCGTTGACGTACTGGATCGCGCCGCCCTGCAGCGCCGGGAAGCCGATGCCGAAGATCGAGCCGATGTTGGCGTCGGGGACGGTGCGGAGCACGTTCTCCTCGAGGCACTTGATCGTCTCGAGGCTCATGATGAACGTCAGACGCTCCTTGAGGTCCTCGAAGTCGGGCTGCGTGTCCGACGTCGGGAACTGCTCGCGCAGACCCGACCAGAGGCCGACGCGCTTGCCGTCCTCGTAGTCGTAGAAGCCCGCACCCTTGAGGCGGCCCGAGCGGCCGAGCTCGATCATCGTGTCGATGACGCCCTCGCCCGCGTTGCCCTCCCACGTGCCGCCGGCAGCCTCGACGGCCGCCTTCGACTCGTTGCGGATCTTCGTCATCAGCTCGAGGTTCAGCTCGTCGCTGAGCTGCAGCACCGGCGCCGGGAAGCCCGCGATGGTGGTCGCGCGCTCGATCGAGACCGGGTCGACGCCCTCGGCGAGCATGCCGATGCCCTCGTTGACGAACGTGCCGATAACGCGGCTCGTGAAGAAGCCACGGCTGTCGTTGACGACGATCGGCGTCTTGCGGATCTGCTGGACGTAGTCGAGCGCACCCGCGATGGCGGCGTCGTCGGTCTTCTCGCCGGCGATGATCTCCACCAGCGGCATCTTGTCGACCGGGGAGAAGAAGTGGATGCCGATGAAGTCCTCGGGACGCTCCACGCCCTCCGCCAGACCCGTGATGGGCAGCGTCGAGGTGTTCGAGCCGAGCAGGGCGTCGGGCTTGACGACCTTCTGGATCTCGCCGAAGACGTCGTGCTTGAGCTTGACCGACTCGAAGACGGCCTCGACGACGAGGTCGCAGCCCTCCAGGTCGGCGTAGTCGGCCGTGGGCGTGATGCGCGCGAGGAAGGCGTCGACCTTCTCCTGCGTCGTGCGGCCGCGCTCGAGCTTCTTGGCCAGCAGCTTCTCGCTGTAGGCCTTGCCCTTCTCGGCCGCCTCGAGCGAGACGTCCTTGAGCACGACCTCCATGCCGGCCTGCGCCGAGACGTACGCGATACCCGCGCCCATCATGCCGGCGCCGATGACGGCGACCTTCTGGAACTTCCTCGGCTCGATGCCGGCGGGACGGGAGCCGCCCGCGTTGATCGAGCCGAGGTCGAAGAAGAACGCCTGCGTCATGTTCTTGAACTGCTGGCCGACGAGGAGCTCCACCAGGTAGCGGGACTCGATGCGGCTGGCGGTCTCGAAGTCGACCTGCGCACCCTCGACCGCAGTGGCCAGGATGTTGCGCGGCGCCTTGTAGGGCGCACCCTTCGTCTGCTTGCGCAGCATCGCCGGGAACGCGGGCAGGTTGGCGGCGAGCTTCGGGTTCGACGGGGTGCCGCCGGGCATGCGGTAGCCCTGGCGGTCCCACGGCTGCTTCGCCGCGTCGTCGTCGCCCTGGACCGACTCGATCCACGCCTTCGCGGCGTCGAGGAGCTGGTCGGCGGGCACGACCTCGTCGACCAGGCCGATCGACTTCGCCTTGGCCGGCTGCATGCGCGGACCCTGCAGCAGGATGTTCATGAGCGCGTCCTGCAGGCCGAACATGCGGACCGTGCGGGTCACGCCGCCACCGCCGGGCAGCAGGCCGAGGGTGACCTCGGGCAGGCCGACCTCGAGCCGGACGTCGGCCGCGATGCGGTGGTGCGCGGCGAGCGCGATCTCCAGGCCGCCGCCGAGCGCGGCGCCGTTGATCGCGGCGACCACGGGCTTGCCGGCCGTCTCGAGCTTGCGCAGCGTGGCCTTGATGCCCTCGACGTTGTCGAAGAGCTTCTGCGCGTCGGCCGGGGTGGCCTGCGTCATCAGCTTGAGGTCGCCGCCGGCGAAGAAGGTCTTCTTCGCCGAGGAGATGATGACGCCCTTGATGCTGTCGGCGTCGGCCGCGATCTCGTCGACCAGCCGGTCGACGGCCTTCGCCATGGACGTCGCGTAGGCGTCGTTCATGGTGTTGGCGTTCTGGTTGGGGTCGTCGAGGACGAGGTTGACGATGCCGCCCTCGACCTCGTAGCGCACTGCTTCAGTCATCGATGTGCTCTCTCTTGTCTCGGGTGGCGATCAGACGCGCTCGACGATGGTGGCGATGCCCATGCCGCCGCCGATGCACAGCGTGGCCATGCCGTAGCGCTTCTCGCGGCGGTGCAGCTCGTCGACGAGCGTGCCGAGGATCATCGCGCCGGTGGCGCCGAGCGGGTGGCCCATGGCGATGGCGCCACCGTTGACGTTGGTCTGCTCGTGCGGGTAGTCGTCGAGGTCGCGCATGAGCTTCATGGCGACGGCGGCGAACGCCTCGTTGATCTCGATGAGGTCGATGTCCTCGATCGACAGGCCGGCCTTGTCGAGCGCCTTGCGGCAGGCGGGGCCGGGGCCCGTCAGCATGATCGTCGGCTCGGAGCCGATGACCGCGGTGGAGACGATGCGGGCGCGCGGCGTCAGGCCGTGACGCTGGCCGGCGTTCTCGTTGCCGATGAGCACGAGCGACGCGCCGTCCACGATGCCCGAGCAGTTGCCCGCGTGGTGGACGTGGTTGATCTTCTCGACCGTCGTGTACTTCTCGAGCGCGACGGCGTCGAAGCCGGCGAAGTCGCCGAGGTCCTTGAACGACGGCTTGAGGCCGGCGAGCGACTCGGCGGTGGTGCCCTCGCGCACGAACTCGTCGTGGTCGAGGATCGTCATGCCGTTGACGTCCTTGACAGGGATGACGGAGTCGGCGAAGTAGCCGTTGGCGATCGCCTTGGCCGCGCGCGCCTGGCTCTCGGCGGCGAACTGGTCGACGTCGTCCCGGCTGAAGCCCTCGAGCGTCGCGATGAGGTCGGCGCCGATGCCCTGCGGCACGAAGTCGGTGTCGAGCGCGGTCCGGGGGTCCATCGCCCAGGCGCCGCCGTCGGAGGCCATGGGCACACGGCTCATGGACTCGACGCCGCCGGCGACGATGAGGTCCTCCCAGCCGGACTTCACCCGGGCCGAGGCCTGGTTGACGGACTCCAGTCCGGAGCCGCAGAAGCGGTTGAGCTGCACGCCGGCCACCTGCTCGCCGAACCCGGCGGCGAGGACGGCGGTGCGGGAGATGTCGGCGCCCTGGTCGCCGACGGGGGAGACGACACCGAGGACGACGTCGTCGACCTGGTTCGCGTCGAGGTCGGGGTTGCGGGTCTTGATCTCCTCGAGCAGCCCGTTGAGCAGCGAGATCGGCTTGACCTCGTGCAGCGAGCCGGTCTTCTTGCCGCGTCCGCGCGGGGTGCGGATCGCGTCGTAGATGTAAGCCTCGGTCATGTCAGTGTCCTTCGTGTAGAACCTTCGGTGCCGATTGTGACACCACTGCTGTCAGAGTCGCTAGTGACCCGGGGGATCGTGACGCGGGTCACTCCGACCGGCCACCAGGGAGTGACGCTACGCTCTCGCAGGTGACCGACGGCCCGAACGAGACGATGAGCGTGGAACAGCTGGCCACGCGTGTCGACATGACGGTGCGCACGGTCCGCTTCTACGCCGGCCGGGGGCTCATCCCGCCTCCGCGACGGGCGGGCCGCAACGGCTACTACGGACCCGACCACCTCGCGCGGCTCGAGCTCGTGAAGGAGCTGCAGGCCCACGGCTTCACGCTGGCCGCCATCGAGGGCTACCTCGAGCAGATCCCGGCCGACGCGACCCCCGAGCAGGTGGCCCTGCACCGCACGCTCCTCGCACCGTGGACGCCGGAGATGCCGGAGACGCTCGACCGCTCCACGCTCGAGAGGCGCGCCGGCCGCAGCCTCAGCGACGACGACCTCGAGGTGCTGGTGGCCATCGGCGTGGTCGAGCCGACGCCCACCGAGGACGTCTTCCGGCTCGCACCCGCGCACCTCGCCGTGGGCATGGGCTTCCTCGACGCCGGGCTGCCCGTCGACGCGGCGCTCGCGGCGCGGCGCGTGATCACCGAGCACGGCCGCGCGCTCGCCGTCGAGCTCACGGAGCTGTTCCGCACCCTCGTGTGGCCGCACCTGGTCGCGTCGGGGCAGCCGCCGGAGCTGATCACCGCGATGATCGAGCGGTTCAAGCCGCTCACCGTGCAGGCCCTCGTGACCTCCTACGAGGAGGCCGTCGACGACGAGAAGCGGCGCACGGTCCGGCGCCGCGCCAACGAGCGCGACTGAGGTCACGCCCGACTCGCCGAGCGCCCCTTTCCGTCGCTCGGTACTCTGAGCGATGAAGGGAAGTATCCCGTCGACCTGGTGCGTCAGCACGGTCCGGCCATCCGGACCCGCGCCGGGTGGCCCTGCCGGGTGGAGAAACCTTCGCGACATCCCTGTCATCCCTGACATCGTCACCGCGAAGGAGCTCACTCCCTCATGCCTCTCGGTTCCTCCCTCGACTGGACCTTGCTGTTCGTCGCGATCATCGTCCTGCTCGCGATCGACCTGCTGCTGACCCGTAGCCGCGACGACATGCCGGTCCGCGTGGCCGCCGTCTGGTCGGTCGCCTGGATCGCGATCGCCCTGGCGTTCGGCGGCGTCCTGTACCTGTTCGGCACCACCGAGCAGTCGGGCACGTACCTCGCCGGGTACCTGGTGGAGAAGTCGTTGTCGCTCGACAACGTCTTCGTCTTCCTCGTCGTGCTCGGCGCGTTCGCCATCCCGACGCCGAAGCGCGTCCGTCTGCTGACGTACGGCATCGTGCTCGCGCTCGTGCTCCGCCTCATCTTCATCCTGGTCGGCGCCGCCGCGCTCGACGCCGCCTCCTGGCTGACCTACCCGTTCGCCGCCCTCCTGGCCTGGACCGGCTGGCGCCTCTGGAAGCACCGCAAGGACCACGACGGCGACGAGAAGCTCGTCGAGGGCGTCAAGAACAGGCTGACGATCGCCGAGGGCGACCACGGCGACAAGCTGATCACCAAGGAGAACGGCAAGCGGATGCTGACCACGGCCGGTGCCGCCCTGGTGGCCATCGCCGTCGTCGACATCATCTTCGCCGTCGACTCCGTCCCCGCCATCCTCGGCATCACCACCGACACCTACGTGGTGTTCGCGGCGAACGCGTTCGCCCTGCTGGGCCTGCGTCCGCTGTTCTTCCTGGTGGCCGAGCTGGTGGCCCGCCTGAAGCACCTCAAGGCCGCGCTGGCCGCGCTGCTCATCTTCATCGCCGCGAAGATGGTCTACGGCGAGGTCCTCGACACCAAGGTCGGCGTCGAGTGGTCGCTCGGCGGCGTGGTGCTGATCCTCGGTGCCGGTGTCGTCGCCTCGCTGCCCGCCTACCGGCGGGAGAAGGCCGAGGAGCAGGACGCCAAGGTCCAGGACGGCGACGAGCCGCTCGTCTGACCCGCGCTCACAGGCCCATGCCGCGGCCGATGATCTCCTTCATGATCTCGGTCGTGCCGCCGTAGATCGTCTGGATGCGGGTGTCGAGGTACGCCTTGGAGATCGGGTACTCGGACATGAAGCCGTAGCCGCCGTGCAGCTGCAGGCACCGGTCGACGGTCTTCTTCTGCAGCTCGGTCGTCCACCACTTGCCCATGGCGGCGTCGGCGACGGTCAGGTCGCCGCGGTTGTGCTGCGTGATCGACTCGTCGACGAACACCTGCGCGATCCGCGCCTCCGTCTCGAGCTCGGCCAGCACGAAGCGGCTGTTCTGGAACGAGCCGATCGGCTTGCCGAAGGCCTTGCGCTCCTTGACGTAGTCGAGCGTCATGTCGATGGCCGCGCGGCACGCGGCGGCCGCCACGACGGAGATCGACAGCCGCTCCTGCGGCAGCTTCTCCATGAGGTAGATGAAGCCCTGGCCGGCCTCGCCGAGCAGGTTCTCCTTCGGCACGCGGACGTCCTCGAAGTACAGCTCGGCGGTGTCCTGCGCCTTGAGGCCGATCTTGTCGAGGTTGCGACCGCGCTCGAAGCCGGGCGTGCCCCGCTCGACGGCGATGAGCGAGAAGCCCATCGCGCCGGCCTCGGGGTCGGTCTGGCAGACGACGAGCACGAGGTCGGCGTTGATGCCGTTGGTGATGAACGTCTTCGAGCCGTTGATGACGTACTCGTCGCCGTCGAGCACGGCACGCGTCTTGATGCCCTGCAGGTCCGAGCCGGTGCCGGGCTCGGTCATGGCGATGGCGGTGATCGTCTCGCCCGTGCAGAACCTCGGGAACCAGCGCGCCTTCTGCTCGTCGGTGGCGTACGACAGCAGGTAGCCGGACACCAGGTCGGTCTGGATGACGAAGCCGATGCCGCTCGCGCCGATCCGGGTGATCTCCTCGGACAGGATCGCGTTGTAGCGGAAGTCGGCGATGCCGCCTCCACCGTGCTCCTCGGGCATCATGAACCCGAGCAGACCGAGCTCGCCGGCCTTCTCCCACACCTCGCGGGGGACGATGCCGTCCTTCTCCCACTGGTCGTGGTGCGGCGCGATCTCCTTCTCGCAGAACGTGCGGACGGTGTCGCGGAACGCCTCGTGGTCGGCGTCGAAGATGGTGCGCTTCATGGTGTTCCTTCCTAGGCCTGGACGGCGACGCCGTCGGCGATGAGGGTCTCGACGTCGTCGATGCCCCAGGCGGTCAGTGCCTCACGGGTGTTGGCGCCCGGCCCGACGGGCGGGGTCGTGAGCTGCGGTGCGGTGCGCGAGAAGCGCGGGGCCGGCGCGGGCTGCGTGGTGCCGTGGTGCTCCACGTAGGTGCCGCGGGCGACGTTGTGGGGGTGCTCGTACGCCTCGGTCAGTGGGAGCACGGGGTGCACGCAGGCGTCGGTGCCGTCGAAGACCTGGGTCCACTCGGCCTGCGTGCGCGACGCGAACCGGCGCTCCAGCTCGGCGCGCAGGGTGTCCCAGTCCTGCAGGTCGTACTGGCCGGGCAGGTCGCCACCGATCAGCTCGACGAACGCGCTGAAGAACTGCGGCTCGAGCGGGCCGACGGACATCCAGCGACCGTCCGACGTCGCGAAGACGTCGTAGAACGGGGCCGCGCCGCCGAGCAGGTTCGTGCCGCGGCGGCCGTCCCAGACGCCGGCCTGCTGCATGGTCACGGCCATGGTCAGGAGGTGGGCCGTGCCGTCGGTGATGGCGGCGTCGACGACCTGGCCCTCGCCCGACGTGCGGGCGTGCAGGAGCGCGGCGAGCACGCCGGCGACGAGGTACAGCGAGCCACCGCCGAAGTCGCCCAGCAGGTTCATCGGGAAGGCGGGGGCGTCGTCGGGTCGACGGCCGAGCGGGTCGAGCGCACCGGCGACGGCGATGTAGTTCATGTCGTGCCCGGCGGTCTGGCTCAGCGGTCCGTCCTGTCCCCAGCCGGTCATCCGTCCGTAGACGAGGGCGGGGTTGCGGGCGAGGCAGTCGTCCGGCCCGATGCCGAGGCGCTCGGTGACGCCCGGGCGGAAGCCCTCGAGCAGCACGTCGGCCCGCTCGACCAGCCGCAGCACGGTCTCGACGCCGCGCGGGTCCTTCAGGTCGAGGGCGACCGACGGCCGTCCGCGGCCGAGCAGGTCCTGCTCGGGGCGCGTGACCTGCAGGCCGCCCCCGCCGGGCCGGTGGACGCGCACCACGTCGGCGCCGAGGTCGGCGAGCATCATGGCCGCGAACGGCCCGGGCCCGATGCCGACCATCTCGACGACGCGCACGCCGTTCAGGGGTCCAGGGTTGATCGTCACACCATCATTGTGACAGTCCTACTGTCACGATGTCGAGGGGGACCGTGGGCGCGGTCACCCTGTTCGGATACCGCCGGTATGTGGCAGCATCTCCCCGTGCACCCCGATCTCGCCTACACCCGACGGGGCACCCCCGGTGCCCCTCCGCTCGTCCTCCTGCACGGCATCGGCCACCGACGCCAGGCCTGGGACCCCGTGATCGACGACCTCGCGCAGGACTACGACGTCATCGCACCCGACCTGTCCGGGTTCGGCGAGTCGCCCGCCTTCGCCGGCGGCGTCCGGTACTCGATGGACAACGCGTGCGACCACCTGCTGACCCAGTTCGAGCGCTGGGGCGTCACGAAGCCGCACGTCGCGGGCAACTCCCTCGGCGGGGCCATCGCGCTCGAGCTCGGCGCGCGCGGGCTGGTGTCCTCGGCCACCGCCCTCAGCCCGGCCGGCTTCTTCGGACCGGTCAACCGCTTCCAGGCGCTGCTGCCGCTGTTCCTCATGCGCCTCTCGGCGATGGTCACGCCGAAGCGTCTCCTGCAGCGCCTCGCCGCCGACCTGCGCGGACGACGCGCCATCGGCTGGATCCTCTACGCCCACCCCGAGCGTCATGACGCCGAGCACACCTACGGCGACTCCCTCGCGCTCAAGCACGCCACGGCCTTCGAGCGGACGGCGAAGGAGGGCGTGATCTACCGCTTCGACAGCCAGGTGCCGGTCCCCGCGACCATCGCCTGGGGCACGCGCGACCGCATCCTCCCCTACGCGCAGTCGAAGGTGGCACGGCAGCGCCTCCCGCAGGCCCGCCACGAGCCGCTGCCCGGCAGCGGCCACGTGCCGATGGCCGACGACCCCGAGCGCGTCCTGCGGCTCATCCGCGAGACCGCCGTCTGACTCCCCGCGATTCGGAACACCATCGCCCGTTCCTCGCCCAGAAAGGGGCGATGACGTTCCGAATCGGGGGGACGTTCCTCAGATGATGCTGCCGACGTCGTCCCGGACGATGCGCGTCAGGGCGCGCTCGGCCACGGCCGCGATCGTCATCGAGGGGTTGCACGCCGCGGCCGAGCCGGGGAGCAGCGCGCCGTCGAGCACGTAGAGACCCTTCTGCCCCTTCACGCGCCCCTCGTGGTCGCAGGCGTCGCCCATGTTCATGCCGCCCATCGGGTGCCAGGTGGACGGCACGAGCGCGTTCGTGTCGACCAGCAGGGTGTCCAGGCCGGCGATCGCCGCCACCCTCGGGGCGATCGCCTTCGTCTGCAGGTCGCGGTCGCCCTCGTAGCGCCACGACAGCGCCACGTCGTCGGTGAGCGGGTTGTAGACGAAGCGGCCGCGCTCCCGGCTGACGCCGTAGGCGACCATCATCGTGCTGCGCAGGTCGAGGTCGAGGCCGGCGATGCCGACCGGCGGGATCGACGCCTGGATCACCGTGTTCGCGGTGGCCGGGTCCGACCAGTCCTTGCTGCCGAACACGACCGGGCCGCCCTGCGGCGTCGGGAAGCCGCCGAGGAGGCTGCTCCACACGTAGATGCGGTCGGCGTTCGTGCCGAAGCCCCGACCCGTCGCGTCGGGCAGGTCGGGGATGCGTCCGGTGGCTCCGGCGCGCACCAGCATGCGGCTGGTGCCGCCACTGCCCGCACCCATGACGAGCGTCGGGGTGGTGATGACCTGCTGCTCGAGAGGGGTGCCGCGCTCGTCGGTGCGGGTGAGCTCGACCTGCCAGGCACCGGTCGACGTGCGCGCCACGGCGTCGACGCGGTGCAGCAGCCGCACCTCCAGCAGACCCGTCGCCTCCGCGGCCCGGAGATAGGTGACGTCGAGCGACTGCTTGCCGCCGTTGTTGACGCCGAACCCGAGGTCGCCGTTCGTGTAGGACGGCTTCATCTCCCCCTTCAGCTCGCGCAGCGCGAAGCTCCAGTCGATCGGCATCGGGATGCGCTCGACGTCGAAGCCGGCTGCCTCCGCCCGACGCTTGAACTCCCGCGACGTCGCGTAGCTCGGGCTGTCGACGAGGGCGTCGGGAGCGGTCGCCAGGCTGAGCATGCGCGCCACGGTGCGGTAGTGCCCCGCCATCTCGTCGTAGTCGAGCGCGGCCGGGAACTCGTGCTCGAACACCGCTCGGGACGGCTGGAGCGACATCCCCTGGTAGGTGAGCGAGCCGCCGCCGTACCCGACGCCGCTCATGATCGACATGGTCGGGCCGAGGAGGGTGTTGAACAGCCCGGCGTAGGGGGCGAGTGTCACGGGGCGTCCGAACAGCCGTGGCGCGGACCCGTAGAACAGCGCGCGCTGGTCGATCGTCTTGACGGTCGGGAACGTGTCGCTGTTCGGGCCGGTCGGCCAGCGACGGCCCTGCTCCAGCAACGTGACGGGGACGCCGGCCTGCGTGAGCCGCAGGGCGGTGACGGCTCCACCGAAGCCGGAGCCGATGATCACGACCCGGCGCTGCTCGCGGGTCAGGCGCACCCGGGCCGACGCGGGGCGTGCGCTGGCCCCGATGGTCGCGGCGACGGCCGCGACCCCTCCTGCGGCGAGGACGGTGCGTCGGGAGGCGGCGGGCGACGTGCTCTGGCTCACAGAAGACATGCAACGAAGGTTTACACCTGTCTCGTTTGTGCGGTCAACCCCCGCCCCACGCCCGTCTAGCATGGTGGGATGACGCCCGGGACCGCGCAGCGCGCCGACGCCGTGCGCAACCGCCGGGCCATCCTGGACGCCGCCGGCCGCCTGCTCCTCGAGCACGGAGACCTGTCCATGAGCGAGCTCGCCCGTGCCGCGGGGGTCACGCGTCCCACGCTGTACCGGCACTTCCCCGACCGTGAGCACGTGCTCGACGCCCTGGCCCGCGATCTGGGGCCGCTCGTGGTGGCCCGCCTGCTGGAGACCTTCGAGGGGCTGCCGCTCGCCGAGGCGCTCGACCGGCTCGCGGCCGACGTCGTCGACGTCGCCCGGGAGCACCGGGAGCTGCTCGACGCCGGCCACCGCCACCTGCACGAGCTGGCCCGGCTCATCGTCCCGGGCGAGCCGATCGCCCGGCTGCTCGAGGAACGGCGCGCATCGGGCGAGCTGCCCTCCACGCTCGACGTCGACTGGGTCGCGCGCTGCGTCCGGGCGTTGTGCCTCACGGCCATCGACGACACCCGCGACGCGGACGTGGTGCGGGCCGACCTCGCCCGGTCCCTCCGAGCGCTGACGGCGTAGCTCAGGCCCGGGTGCCCGACGCGAACCGGGCCGGGGTGGTGCCCACCGTGCGCCGGAAGTGGCGGGTCAGGTGGGCCTGGTCCCAGAACCCCGCCTCGACGGCCGCCTGCGCCACGGGTGTCCCCCGCAGCAGGAGCCGCCGGGCCTCGTCGACCCGCCGACCGACGAGGTAGCGGTGCGGGGCGATGCCGTACGCCTGCGTGAAGGTCCGGGCGAGGTGGGCCGGCGAACGACCGAGTGCGAGCCCGGCCTGCTCGAGGCTCAGGCCGTCGGTGACGTGGGCGTCGAGCAGGTCCCGCAGCGCCCTCGCGGCCGGCACGTCGGTCGCGTCGGCACTCGCCTCGTGACGCAGGACGACGTCGCGCAGCCCCAGCAGCAGCGACTCGGACTGCCACGCGTCAGCCGGTCCGTCCAGCACCGCGTGCAGCTCCTCCACGAGCCCGCGCGCCCGCGGCACCACGGGCTCGTCCACGGCTCGGCCGGTCATGGCCGCGGGCAACCAGTCGGCCTCCAGGTAGAGCACCCGCTTGCGGAACCCCAGGCCGGCCCGCGCCGACCTGCCGTCGTGGGCGACGTGCGGCGGGAGCAGGCTGACGCGTCGCTGCGGCGACGTGCGGGGGTGGCGGTCCAGGTCGTAGGTCACGCAGCCCTCGTCGACCAGCAGCACCGTCCACGTGTCGTGGGTGTGCGCCGGGTACGCATGCCCGGTCATGGTCGCGTGGAAGACCTCGCGCACGAGCGGCACGTCCGGTGCCCACGCCCGTACCCGCTCGACCATGCTCGGAACGTACAAGACGGACGGTCACCGCGGGGCGCATCGTTGCAGGCATGGAAGAGATCCGCTTCGACACCAAGATCGCCGTGGTCCTGCGGGACGACCTCCTGCCCTGGCAGGAGCTCAACGTGACCGCGTTCCTCATGAGCGGCATCGCCGCGAATCCCGAGCTCCTCGGCGAGCCGTACGAGGACGCAGACGGCCAGCGCTACCTCCCGTTGCTGCGCCAGCCGGTCGTCGTGCTCACCGCGGACGCCGCGACCCTGGGTCGCGTCCACGGGAAGATCGTGTCGCGCGGCATGCCCCTGGCCGTCTACACCCACGACATGTTCTCGACCGGTCACGACGCCGCCAACCGCGCGACGGTGGCCGCCGTGCCGACCGCCGAGCTCGACCTCGTCGGCATCGCGGTGCACGGACCGAAGAACCCGGTCGACAAGGCCCTGAAGGGCACGCGGCTGCACGACTGACGGGCATAGTCGCGATTCCCACGACGTTGGCGACGACGTGGACGTCCTGCGGAGCGTGGTCATCGGTGCCGGGCAGGCGGGGCTGTCCGCCTCGTACCACCTCGCGCGACGAGGGGTCGAGCACGTCGTCCTCGACGCCGACGACGCGCCGGGCGGGGCCTGGCAGCACCGGTGGGACGCGCTCACCATGGCCGACGTGCACGGGGTGGCCGACCTGCCCGAGGCGCCGCGTCCGCCTGCCGAGGGGCACGAGCGGGCCAACGTGTTCGTCCCCGCGTACTTCGCGGACTACGAGCGTGCGCACGACCTGCCCGTCGAGCGCCCGGTCGCCGTCGACCGGGTCACGTCCGACGGCGACCTGCTCGTCGTGACCGCCGGCGACCGGGAGTGGCGCAGCCGGACCCTGGTGAACGCGACCGGCACGTGGCGCCGGCCCTTCGTCCCCCGCTACCCCGGCCAGGAGCTGTTCCGCGGTGAGCAGCTGCACACCGTCGACTACCCCGGGCCCGGGCACTTCCGCGGGAAGCGGGTGCTGGTGGTCGGCGGCGGCGCGTCGGCCGTGCAGTTCCTGGGTACGCTGCGTCCGGTCACGGACACCCTGTGGGCGACCCGACGCGAGCCGGTCTGGCGCACCGAGCCCTTCGACCCGGAGGCCGGACGCGAGGCGGTCGCCCTCGTCGAGGAGCGGGTGCGGGCCGGGCTCCCGCCGCGCAGCGTCGTGAGCGTCACGGGCCTGATGCTGCGCGAGCAGGAGCGGGAGGCCGAGCGGCTCGGCGCCTACGAGCGGCTGCCGATGTTCGACCGGCTCTCCGCCGAGGGTGCCTGGTGGGGCGACCACCTGGAACGGGTCGACGTCGTGCTGTGGGCGACCGGCTTCCGCCCCGACGTCGACCACCTCGCTCCGCTGCACCTGCGCTCCCCACGCGGCGGGATCCAGCTCGGCGCGACGCTCGCGACGTCGACGACCGCCGTCGCCGACCCGCGCGTGCAGCTGGTCGGCTACGGGCCGTCGGCGTCGACCATCGGCGCGAACCGTGCGGGGCGGGTCGCCGCGAACGCCGTGGTGCGGACGCTCAGGAGTGGTCCTCCGGCCTGACCCGCAGGCGCTCCGCGATCCGCGCCAACGTCGCCTGCTCATCCGCCGTCAACTGGTCCAGGGCCTCGCGGCGCACCGCGTCGACGTGCGTGGGCGCGGCCGACTCCACCACCTCGCGCCCCTCGTCGGTGAGCGCCACCAGCGTGTAGCGCCCGTCGTCGGGGTCGGGCGTGCGCTCGACCCAGCCGCGCGCCTCGAAGCGCTTGACGACGTTCGACAGCCGGGAGAGCGACCCGTGGGCGAGGTAGGCGAGCTCGCTCATCCGCAGCCGTCCGTCGTCGACCTCGGAGAGGTGGCTGAGGGTGAGGTAGTCGAACAGGCTGAGTCCGTGCTCGCGCTGCAGCGGCGCCTCCAGGCGGCCGGGCAGCAGCAGCACCAAGGAGGCGAGACCGGTCCAGCCCTCCTTCTCCGCCGGGCTGAGCCAGCGCACCGGGTCGGAGGGGTGGCGGGCCATGGGCGTCAGCGTAGTCGGCGGCGTCCTCGATCTATGACTTCATGCATGAAGTGAACAGCGGTATGTTGACTTCATGCATGAAGTCAACTCGCCCGAGCCCCGCTTCTTCCTCACCCCCGGGGACAACCCCGTGTCCCGCTTCCAGGAGCAGCTGGGCTACAGCCAGGCCGTGCGGGTCGGCGACCGCGTCGAGATCTCCGGGCAGGGTGGATGGAACCTCGACCTGACGTTCCCCGACGATCTGGAGGCCGAGATCGTGCAGGCCTTCGACAACGTCGCGATGGTCCTCGGCGAGGCGGGCGTCGGCTGGGCCGACGTCGTGTCGGTGGACTCCTTCCACCTCCCCGACGCGGACGACCAGATCGGGGAACGGCCGACGCGGGTCATGGTCGAGCAGATGCGTGCGCGGACGGGCGGACGCCGACCGATCTGGACGCAGGTCGGTGTCGCCGCCCTCGGCGCGCCGGGCATGCGCGTGGAGATCCGGGTGACGGCTACCGTTCCCGCTGACGCTTGAGCGACCACGGCTCGAGGTGCTCGTAGCCCTTGACCGACACCCGGCGCGTGCGACGCAGACGGAACTCCTCGTGGTCGAGCAGCTCGGCCAGCTCCGCGTCCACCAGCACGCGCGCAGGTCGCGCCACGGACGTCAGGCGGGCCGCGATGTTGACCGTCGAGCCGAACACGTCGCCCAGACGCGCGAGCACCGGACCGTACGCGAGCCCCACGCGGACGTCGGGGAACTGCTCGTCCGCCTCGACCCGCTCCACCAGCTCAAGCGCGAGGAGGGCAGCCTCCGTCGGGTCGTCGACGGTGAACAGCGCCTCGTCGCCGATCGTCTTGATCACCTGCCCGCCGTGCTGGACCACGAGCTCCGTGACGACCCGTTCGAACCACTCGACCATGGCGCCCAGCGCGCGCGGGCTCATCTGCCGGCTGCGCGACGTGTAGCCGACGATGTCGACGAACCCGACCACCAGCTGACGCTCCGTCTCCGAGCGCACGTCGCGCAGCGCGATCCGCGACGCGGTCGCGAGCAGGTGCCGACGCCAGACGTAGCCCTGCACCTCCTCGACCATCGGGATCACCTCGGCGAGCACGTCGAGCGGGGGCTGCTCGCCGTCCTCGGCGGTCTGCAGCACGCCGAGCAGCAGCCTCGTCTGCCAGTCGGCGAGCCGGGCGAACGTGCGGCCGAGGGATCGGACGAACTGTGGGAGCCGGTCCTCCTCGAGCACGCCGAGGTCGATCAGCCGCTTCGTCACCCGTAGTGCCTCGACGTCGGCCTCGGTGAACGCGACCCGGTCGTCCTCGACCTCGGGGAAGCCGAGGTAGCGCCACAGGCTGTTGGCGAGGTCGAGGTCCATGCCGGCCCGGTCGGCGACCTCGCGCTGGGTCAGCGTCGGGGCGCTGTCGAAGAGGTACTCGCCGGCGACGTCGATGAGCAGGCTCGGGTCGAACGCGGACTGTTCCGCGTGCTCGTTCATGCCAGGAAGGATAGGTCCAGATCGGCGGCCCTGGGGCAGCCGAGGAGGGCCAGGGTGGAGTCGAGCTCCGCGACCAACTGCTCGAGCACCTCCTGCGCGCCCGCTCGACCGTCGCGCGCGAGACCCCAGAGGACGGGACGTCCGACGAGCGCGGCGTCGGCGCCGAGGCACAGGGCCTTCGCGACGTCCCACCCGCGCCGGATGCCGCCGTCCACGAGCACCGCGGCCCGTCCCGCCACCGCGTCGACGACCGGCGGCAGCGCCTCGGCCCCGGTGAGCACGGTGTCGAGCTGGCGGCCGCCGTGGTTCGACACGACGACGCCCGCCGCACCGACGTCGACGGCCCGCTCCGCGTCGTCGGCGCGCAGGATGCCCTTGAGCAGCAACGGCATGCCCGCCGCGTCGGCGAAGGCGTGCACGTCGTCCCAGGTGAGCGTCGGGTCGTGCATGGCGAAGATCTGCTCGGTCGTCAGCGGCGTCCCGCCCGGGTTGAGCGCGATCGGGTGGGTGACGCTGAACCCGGTCCGCTTGTCGCGCTCGCGCCAGCCGGCCACCGGGAAGTCGACCGTGAGCACGAGCGCCTCGTAGCCGGACTCCCGCGCCTCGGCGACGAGGTCGAGCGAGACCTGACGGTCCTTGAACACGTAGAGCTGGAACCAGCGGTCGGGACCGGCCACCTCGGCCACGTCACGCGGCGACGTCGTGGTCTGCGACGACAGCACGAACGTCGACCCCGTCGCGGCGGCGGCCTGCGCCGTGCCCCGCTCGGCGTCCTCGTGGGCGTGCCGCTGGTAGGCCATCGGGGCGACCACGAGCGGGTGGGCGCGACGTCGGCCGAGCAGCTCGACCGACAGGTCACGCTCGCCGACGTCGACCAGCACCCTCGGCGCGAGCCGCACCTCGCTCCAGCTGGTCTCGTTGGCCCGCAGCGTCAGCTCGTCACCCGCGCCGCCCGCGAAGTAGCCGTGCGCGCCGGCGCCGAGCAGGTCCTCGAGGTCGTTCATGGGGTGAGACTACGGCGTGGGGAGCGATGCTTGATGCGTGATGTGTCTTCGGGCATGCTGGAGGTATGCGCACCACTCTCAGCGTCGATCCCCGCGTGTTGGCCGTCGCGCGCGCTCGTGTCGCTGCGGGTCTGGACGCGAGCATCGGCGAGGCCGTCTCCACCCTCGCCCTGGCGGGGATCGAGTCCACCCAGGTCCGCTCCGATCCCGAGCCGGCGACGAGGAACGGCATCGTCCTGCTCCCCTCCGACCCCGGCGCCCCGGTCGTGACCGACGAGATGGTCGCCGACCTGCTCGACGAGGAGTGAGTTGGACCTCCCCGACGTCAACGTCCTGCTGGCCTGACCCTGCGGGAGCACGTGCACCACGAGTCCGCCCAGGGCTGGCTCGAGACGGTCCAGACCTTCGCGACGACGCCCGTCACCGAGGCCGGACTCGTCCGGCTCTCGATGAACCGAGCAGTCACGGGTGCTGCGGCATCGATCGACCTGAGCCTGGCCGCGCTCCGCAGCATGAGGGCACATCCCCGCGCGGTCTTCCTTCCCGACGACACCTCCCTGGCGGAGCCGCACGTCGACCTGACCGGCCTCGTCGGTCACCGCCAGGTGACCGACCTGCACCTGCTCAACCTCGCGGCGCAGCACGGGGCACGGCTGGTCACGTTCGACACGAGGTTGGCGTCGACCCTTCAGCCCGCCGATCGCGCCCACGTCCTCACCCTGCGCTGAGTCAGGGGCGGAACCGCGCCAGGAACGCCGCGGTGCGCGGGTCCTGGGGTGCGTCGAACATCTGTTCCGGCGGGCCGATCTCGACGATCTCCCCGTCGGCGAGGAACGCGACCACGTCGCTCGCCTCGCGGGCGAAGGACATCTCGTGCGTCGCCATGACGACGGCGATGCCGTCGGCGCGCAGGCCCTTGACGACGTCGAGCACCTCGCCCACCAGGAGCGGGTCGAGGGCCGACGTGATCTCGTCGAGCAGCAGCACCTCCGGCTCCATGGCGAGCGCACGCGCCAGGGCGACGCGCTGCTGCTGGCCCCCGGACAGGGAGTCCGGCGACGCCGACGCCTTGTCGGGCAGTCCCACCCGCTCGAGCAGCGCACGACCACGGGCCCGGGCCGCGTTCTTCGACACGCCGGCGACCTTCGTCGGGCCCAGCACCAGGTTGTCGAGGACGCTCAGGTGAGGGAACAGGTTGTAGGCCTGGAACACGATGCCCACCCGACGGCGCACGGCGTCGACGTCGACCCGCGGGTCGGTGACGTCCTGCTCGGTGCCCTCGCCGTCGGTGAGCCAGACGGTGCCGTCGTCGACGGTCTCCAGGAGGTTGATGCAGCGCAGCAGTGTCGACTTGCCGCTGCCGGACGCACCGATCAGGCACACCACCTGCCCGGGCTCCACGGTCAGGTCGATGCCCTTCAGCACCTCCGTGCCACCGTACGACTTGCGGACCTGCTCGATCCTGAGCATCAGACCACCCCCGCCTGGCGCCGCATGCTGCGCAGTGTCAGCCAGTCCGCGAACCGCGCGATGACGATCGTCGCGGCGATGAACACGACGGCCGCGACCACGAGCGGCGTCGAGATGAAGTCGCGCTGGCCGATGATGTTGGCCTGCCGCAGCGCCTCGACCAGGCCGATCACCGACAGCAGCGCGGTGTCCTTCTGCAGCGAGACGAAGTCGTTGATGAGGGGCGGCACCTGGCGACGCAAGGCCTGCGGGAGCACCACGTGGCGCAGCGTCTGGCCGTACGTCAGGCCGAGGGCCCGCCCGCTCGCCCACTGCGTGGGGTGGACCGAGAGGATGCCCGCCCGGACCACCTCGGCCACGTACGCGCCGTAGCTGAGGCTGAGCGCGATGACGCCCAGCCAGAAGAGGCTGGTCGGTGCGCCCGCAAGCCGCAGGGCGGGGACGCCGAAGCCGACGAGCAGCACCACCAGCAGGGTGGGCGTACCGCGGAAGACGTCGGTGTAGATCGTCGCGAGCAGGCGCAGCGGTGCCATCGCCGGCGTCGGCACGACGCGGACCACGGCCACGACGAGCGCGATGACGAGGATGAACACCTCCGCCACGAGGAACAGCCGGACGTTCAGCCAGAACGCGCTGGTGACCGGTCCCCACGCGGCGCGGAAGTCGTCGGCGTCGAAGTACGTCTGCCGCACGCGGTCCCAGCCCGGTGAGCTGACGATGCCGAGCCAGAGCAGCCCGAGCACCACGACCGTCGAGACCGCCGCGACCGACCCGCGCCGCAGCGCCCGGGAGCGGCGGTACCGCTCCCGGGCCTGCTGGCGCTCGCTCGGCTGGTGGGTGCTCAGGACTGGCTCAGCTCGGGCACGTCGACGGCGTCCGACAGCCACTGCTGCTGCAGCTTCTCGAGCGTGCCGTCGTCCTGGAGCGCGTCGACGGCGGCACTGACGCACGGCGTCAGCGGGGAGTCCTTGTCGAGCAGCAAGCCGAACTCCTCGGACTCACCCGTGCGCGGCTCGAACTGGCCGACGAGCTTCGCCCCGTCGAGCTCGGCGGCGACGAGGTAGAACGCCGACGGCACGTCGGCGATGATCGCGTCGACCTGGCCGTTCTGCAGCGCCTGGGCGGCCTTGGTGGTGTCGTCGTAGACGAGCGGGTCGGTCGTGAGCCCGAGCTGCTGCGTGGCCTCGAGCGACGTGGTGCCGACCTGCGCGCCGACCTTGGCGTCCTTGAGGCCCGCGAGGCTCGTGACGTCGGCGTACTTCGAGTCCTTCAGGGTGATGACCCCCTGCTTGGCCTTGTAGTACGGGCTGGAGAAGTCGACGACCTTCTCGCGCTCGCTCGTGATCGAGAACTGGTTGATGTCGAAGTCGAACGACTTGGCGCCGGGCTTGATCGCCTCGTTGAAGCCCTGGGTGACCCACGTGACCTTCTCGGGCGCGAAGCCGAGCTTCTCGGCGACCGCGCGGGCGACCGCACCCTCGTAGCCCTTGCCGTTCGCGGGGTCGTCGTCGGCGAACCACGGCTCGTACGCCGGGGAGTCGGTCGCGATCGTCAGCGTGCCGGCCTTGTACAGATCGAGGTCGGCGGGCTTGCACTGGTCGAGGGAGACCGAGGCAGCGTCGTCGGACGAGGAGGACTCGTCGGCGGGGGCGCAGGCGGCGGCGAGGGCGAGCGTGGCAGCAGCGGCCGCGAGGGGGGTCAGGCGCATGCCGGAAATCGTACGGCGCGCCTCCTGTCAGGAGTCGAAGTGCCCGCTCAGTGGACCGAGGACCGGCTTCCAGTCGCGCACCACGTGCTCGGCGACGAAGCCGGCTGACACGAACGGGTCGGCGGCCACGAGGGACTCGACCTGCTCGCGCGTGTCGGCTCGGAAGACGAGCAGGGCCTCGCGGCTGCTCGACGCCGGCCCGCTCACGAGCAGCTCGGGCAGGTGGGCGAGGTAGTCCCGGTGCCCAGCGCGCAGCGTCGCGAGCTGGTCCTCGGGGGCTCCGTAGGTGTAGGTCACGGCGAAGATCGACATGGAGCCAGCGTAGGCGGCGCGGTTGCTGTGCAACTGGTTGCATATGTACTCTCGGACGCATGGCCCTGGAGCACGCGATCCTCGTGTCCCTCGCGGAACGCTCGGGCACGGGCTACGAGCTCGCCCGCCGCTTCGACGCCTCGATCGGCAACTTCTGGAAGGCCAGCCACCAGCAGATCTACAAGGTGCTCGGTCGCATGGAGGCCGACGGCCTCGTGACGTCGGAGGTGGTCGCGCAGGACGGCCGCCCCGACAAGAAGGTGTACGCGATCACCGACGCCGGTCGCGCCGAGCTGGCCCGGTTCACGACGGAGCCCTCGGCGCCCGAGCCGCTGCGCTCCAGCTTCGCCGTGAAGCTCCGTGCGCTCGAGCACGGCGACCGCGACGCGATCCTCGCCGACGTGCACCGCATGCGGGCCCACCACACCGAGAAGCTCGCCTACTACGAGACGAGCGCCGAGCGCTTCTACCCCGACCCGGACGCGCTCGACCCCGCCGACGTCGGCCCGTACCTGGTGCTGCGGGGCGGGATCATCGGCGAGCAGACGGCGCTCAGCTGGTGCGACGAGATCCTCGAGCGCCTCGAAGGGCGCGCACCCCGATGACGAGCACGCAGATGCCCAGCGTCATCGCCGCAGTGATGAGCACGGCGTGCACCCACAGGAACGAGGTCGGCGCGCTGCTCCACGCCTCGCCGGACCACGACCGGTCGTCGTCGACGATCGCCTTCGCGAACCGCGGCCAGATGACCACGTTGAACACGCCCGCCACGACCAGCACCCACGCCGAGACTCTCGAGATCACAGGACCAGTATGAGCAGCCCGGTCACCCCGCAGTTCTCCCAGCCTGACCACCCGGACTACCCGCACCTGCTGACGCCGCTCGACCTCGGCCACACGACGCTGCGCAACCGCGTGGTCATGGGCTCGATCCACAGCAAGCTCGAGGACCGCCGCAGGGACCTGCCGAAGCTCGCCGCCTACTTCGCCGAGCGCGCCAAGGGCGGCGTCGCCCTCTCCGTCACGGGCGGCTTCTCGCCCAACCGCACCGGCTGGCTGCTGCCGTTCGGCGGCACCATGAACAACCGCTCGTTCGCCGACGCGCACCGCGTGGTCACCGACGCCGTCCACGAGCACGACGGCAAGATCGCGATGCAGATCCTGCACGCCGGACGGTACGGCTACCACCCGTTCGTCAAGAGCGCGTCCCGCCGCAAGAGCCCGATCAGCCCGTTCCGCCCGCGCGCGTTCTCGGCGAGGGAGATCGACCGCACCGCCACCGACTTCGCGAAGGCCGCGGCCCTGGCGAAGCGCGGCGGCTACGACGGCGTGGAGATCATGGGCTCCGAGGGCTACCTCATCAACCAGATGATCACGGCCCGCACGAACACCCGCGACGACGCGTGGGGCGGCACCGCCGAGAAGCGGATGCGCTTCCCCGTCGAGATCGTGCGCCGCACCCGCGAGCTGGTCGGCGACGACTTCATCGTCATGTACCGCCAGAGCCTGCTCGACCTCGTCGACGACGCGCAGTCGTGGGACGAGACCGTCGAGCTCGCGCTCAAGCTGCAGGACGCGGGCGTCTCGATCATCAACACCGGCATCGGCTGGCACGAGGCCCGGGTGCCCACCATCGTCACGTCGGTGCCGCGCGCCGCGTTCGCACCGCTCACCGGGCGGCTGCGCGAGGCCCTCTCGGTGCCCGTGGTCGCGTCGAACCGCATCAACACGCCGGAGGTGGCCGAGCAGGTGCTCGCGTCCGGCCAGGCCGACCTCGTCTCGATGGCCCGACCGCTGCTCGCCGACCCGGACTTCGTCGCCAAGGCCGCCGAGCGGCGCAGCGACGAGATCATCACCTGCATCGCGTGCAACCAGGCCTGCCTCGACCACACGTTCAAGAACCAGCGCGCCACCTGCATGCTCAACCCGCGCGCCGGGCACGAGACCGAGCTGGTGCTCCTGCCCACGCAGCGCGTCAAGCGTGTCGCCGTCGTCGGTGCCGGGCCCGCCGGACTCGCAGCCGCCGTCGAACTCGCCGGCCGCGGCCACCGCGTCGAGCTGTTCGAGGCCGACGAGACGATCGGGGGCCAGTTCAGGCTCGCCGCCCGCATCCCCGGCAAGGAGGAGTTCGTCGAGACCCTGCGCTACTACACGCGCATGCTCGAGGTGCGCGGCGTCACCGTGCACCTCGGCCGTCGGGCCGACGTCGACGCCCTGCGCCTCTTCGACGAGGTCGTGCTCGCGACCGGAGTCGAGCCGCGGGTGCCGTCGATCCCCGGCCTCGACTCCGGCGTCGGCCCCACCGTGCTGCGCTACGACGAGGTGGTCGGCGGCGGGGCCGAGGTCGGGCACACCGTCGCCGTGCTCGGTGCCGGTGGCATCGGCTTCGACGTCGCCGAGTTCCTGCTCCACGACCCGCACGAGTCGCTCGAGCACTGGATGGAGCGCTGGGGCGTCACCGACCCCGCGCTCCAGCGCGGCGGCCTGACCACCAAGGTGCAGGCGCCCCCACGTCGCCAGGTGTACCTGCTGCAGCGCAAGCACAGCGCGCACGGCAAGGGCCTGGGCAAGACCACCGGCTGGGTGCACCGCCAGACGCTCAAGGACTCCGGCGTCGACTTCGTCGGCGGCGTCACCTACGACCGCGTCGACCACGAGGGCCTGCACGTGACCGTCCGCTCGAGCGAGAAGGACGAGACCGGCGAGGAGCTCTTGCTCAAGGTCGACACCATCGTCCTGTGTACCGGACAGGAGTCGGTGCGCGACCTCGTCGAGCCGCTCGAGGCGGCCGGCGTGACCACCCACGTCATCGGCGGCGCCGACGTCGCCGCCGAGCTCGACGCGAAGCGCGCCATCAAGCAGGCCACCGAGCTGGCCGCGCGCCTCTGAACCCCGCACCACGAGAGAGGGAGAACACCATGTCCACCACCCCCGGACAGACCACCCAGGTCCGCCTCGCCGCCTACCCGGACGGCGAGCCCCAGGACTCCGACTTCGAGACCGTCACCGTCGACCTGCCCGAGCTGCAGGACGGCCAGGTGCTCCTGCGCTCGATCTACCTGTCGCTCGACCCGTACATGCGCGGCCGCATGAGCCAGGCGAAGTCGTACGCCGCCCACCTCGAGCTCGGCGACGTCGTGCTCGGCGGCACCGTGTGCGAGGTCGTCGAGTCGCGCGCCGACAACCGCAAGCCCGGCGACATCGTGCTCGCCTTCATCGGCTGGCAGACGCACGCCGTCATCGACGCACGCCAGATGAAGCGCCTCGACCCGACGGCTCCTCCTTTCGACACCGCCCCTGTCTCGACCGCCCTCGGCGTGCTCGGCATGCCCGGCTTCACCGCCTACGCGGGACTGCTGGAGATCGGCAAGCCCGCCGCGGGCGAGACCGTCGTCGTGGCCGCGGCCGCCGGTCCGGTCGGGTCGGCCGTCGGGCAGGTCGCCCGGCTCAAGGGTGCGCGTGCCGTCGGCATCGCGGGCGGTGAGGAGAAGGTGCGGCTCCTGCGCGAGCACTTCGGCTTCGACGTCGCTCTCGACCACCGCTCGCCGACGTTCGTCGACGACCTGAAGGCGGCCACTCCCGACGGCGTCGACGTCTACTTCGAGAACGTCGCCGGACCGGTCGGGGAGGCCGTGCTGCGTCGGATGAACACCTACGGCCGCGTGCCGGTGTGCGGTCTGGTCGCCAACTACAACCGCCCGGCCGAGTCCTCGTTCGGCTTCCCGGCGTTCATGGGCGCGGTGCTGGCGAAGAGCCTGACGGTCCGCGGCTTCATCCAGGACGAGTTCGTGCCCACCCACACCGAGGCGTTCACCCGCGAGATGGGCCAGTGGGTCGCGAACGGCGACGTCGCCTACCTCGAGGACGTCGTCGAGGGGCTCGAGAACGCCGTCGACGCCTTCCGCGGCCTCCTCACCGGCCGCAACGTCGGCAAGCTCCTCGTGAAGGTCGGCGACGACCCCACGACCTGACACCGCTCCACCTCACCCGGTTCTGTGGACTTCGCAACGGTAGCCGCGCGAGAAACCGTCGCGAAGTCCACAGAACGCGGAGGATGGTCAGGCGGCTGCGTCGAGGCGGGCGGCGCGGCTACCGCGGGGGACGGCGACGCGCAGGGCGTTGCGCTCGACCGTGACCTCGGCGGGGGTGGCGGCGGCGATCTCGCCGTCGAGGTTCACCGGCAGGGGTACGTCGGTGACCACCCGCACCCTGCGGGTCGTCAGGTGGTGCACCCGCTCGTGCTCGACGAACCGGCCGCTCTTGAGCAGGCGTGCGATCGACACGTGGTCGGCGAGCCGGCCGCGCTCGATGGCGTAGACGTCGAGCAGGTGGTCGTCGAGCGACGCGTTCGGCGCGACGGTGTTGCCGCCGCCGTAGTGCCGCCCGTTGCCGACCGCCAGCTGGAGGAGGTCGGTCAGCTCGACCGGGTCGTGGTCGCCGTCGGGGAACTCCAGACGCGCCGCGAAGCCGCGGTGCTGCCGGAAGGCGCCGAGCGTCGCCACCGGGTACGCGACGGGTCCCAGACGTCGCTTCAGGCCCGGGGTGAGCCGCTCGGTGACGGCGACCGACAGACCGATGGACGCGACGTTGACGAACGCGCGACCGTCGACGCGGCCGAGGTCGACGTCGACCACCTCGCCGTCGAGCACGGACGCGACCGCGGCACCGACGTCGGCCGGGATCTCGAGGGTGCGGGCGAAGTCGTTGGCCGTGCCGAGCGGCAGGACCGCGAGCACCGTCGACGTCCCCGCGACGCGTGCTGCGGCGGCCGAGACGGTGCCGTCACCGCCGCCGACCACGAGGAGGTCGGGCTCGCCGGCAGCGACCCGGTCGAGCGTCTCGACCAGCTCCACGCCCGAGTGGACGGCGTGCGCGCGCACGACGGCGCGGTCGCCGACGAGCCGGGTCGCACGCTCCAGCGCGGTCGAGCCCTGCCGGGCCCCCGTGTTGACCACGAGGTCGACGACGGCGTCCGGGCGGGCGAGGAGGGTGCTGAGGTCCATGTACCCCACGCTACGAGCCGACGATGAGCGGACGATGAGGTCAGGATGTGGATCCTCTCAGGGTCGATCTCGACATGCGAAATTCCTGAGAATCCCTAGCGTGGACGTGCCGGACGCACTCGGTCCGGTACCCAACCGAAAGGAACTGTCATGGGACTCATCACGCTTCTCATCGTCGGCCTCATCGCAGGTCTCCTGGCCCGCGCGATCGTCCCCGGCAACGACTCGATGGGCATTCTCGCCACCATCGTGCTCGGTGTCGTCGGCTCGTTCGTCGGCGGCATGATCGGCGCCCTGTTCTCCTCGCGGAGCGTGCTGGACTTCACCACCAGCGGGCTGATCCTGTCGATCGTCGGTGCCATCGTGGCGCTGCTGATCTACCGCCAGGTCCGCGCGCGCGCCTGACCCGCGACCTCGGGACCCCGCACCGTCCGACGGTGCGGGGTCTCGTCACGTGTGCGCTCCTGTCCGCGGCCGCTGCCATCCTGGGCCCATGAGAGTCCACCTCCTCCGCGCGGTCAACGTCGGCGGCGCGACACTGCCGATGGCCGAGCTGCGCGACCTCGCCACCGAGCTCGGTGCCAGCGACGTCCGCACGCACATCGCGTCCGGCAACCTGCTGTGCACCCCGCCCACCGAGCCCGCCGTGTTCGACCGCGACCTGGAGCGGGCGATCGAGGCGCGGTTCGGCTTCTTCCGGGAGGTCGTGTCGCGCTCGCCCGACGAGCTGCGCGCCGCCCTGGCCGACCACCCGTTCGAGGTGGTCGAGCCCAAGCTCTCGCACGTCTACTTCCTGCTCGACGAGCCGACGTCCGACGCGGTCCGCGAGTTCGAGGCGGAGGACTGGCGTGGCGACGAGGTCCGGGTGCTGGGTCGCGACCTGCACGTCCGCTACCGCGACGGCGTGGCCGGCTCGCGGCTCACACCGGCTCGCGTGCGACGCCTCCTCGGTCACCACGGCACCGGACGCAACCTCACCACGGTGCAGAGGCTGATCGACCTCGCCTAGGGTCGGGGCATGCTGCCGTTCCACCAGGTCGACGTCTTCTCCGACACCCTCGGCCTGGGCAACCCCGTGGCCGTCGTGCACACGGCCGACGACCTCGACGACGCCACCATGGCCGCGTTCGCCCGCTGGACGAACCTCAGCGAGACCACGTTCCTGCTCGCCCCGACGGACCCGTCGGCCGACTACCGCGTCCGCATCTTCACGCCCGGTCGGGAGCTGCCGTTCGCCGGCCACCCGACGCTGGGCACGGCGCGCGCCTGGCTCGAGGCCGGGGGTGCACCGCGCTCCGACGACGCCCTGGTCCAGGAGTGCGGTGTCGGGCTCGTTCGGGTCCGCCGCGACAGCGAGAGGCTGGCGTTCGCCGCCCCGGACCGGGCCCGGTCCGGCCCCGTCGACCCCGGCGAGGTGGCCGCCGTCGTCGCGACGCTCGGGCTGCAGGCGTCCGACGTGGTGAGCGCGCACTGGTGCGACAACGGCCCGGGCTGGATGGGCCTGCTGCTGCGCGACGCCGACCTCGTCCTCGAGGTCGACGGCGCGCGCGCCCACCTGCTCGGCGCGTCCGGCGCGCACGACAAGGTCGGGCTGGCCGGGCTGCACGCCGACGGCTCCGACGTCCAGCTCGAGGTGCGCGCGTTCTTCCCGGGTGGTGTCGGCGAGGATCCCGTGACCGGCAGCCTCAACGCTGCGCTCGCCCAGTGGCTGGTGGCCGACGGCGTCCTGCCCGAGCACTACGTGGCCGCGCAAGGCACGTCCCTCGGCCGCCGCGGCCGGGTGCACGTCGACGTCGTCGACGACACCGTGTGGGTCGGCGGACACACGGTCGTCGGCGTGAGTGGCACGGTCGCCCTGTCCTAGGCACGAGCTCCTCGACGCGACGGCCCTGTGCCTGGTACCGATGAAGGATGGCGGGAGACTCGGCGCGGGAGCGAGCGCGCAGGACGCGGGAGAAGGCCGAGCGGCTGCAACGGTCTGCCGAGAAGTGGGAGAAGGGCGCCGAGGGGGAGGCCCGGACCGCAGAGGTCCTGGCGGCGGGGCTCGGCCCAGGCTGGACGGTGCTGCACGACGTCCGCTGGCCCGGTCGCCAGCGCGCGAACGTCGACCACGTCGCCGTCGGGCCGACGGGCATCTTCGTCATCGACTCCAAGAACTGGTCCGGTCGCATCGCGCTCGCCGACGGGGTACTTCTGCAGAACGGACGGCGCCGTCAGTGGGCGGTCGACGGGTGCGCCGACGCCGCATCGGCCGTCGCGCTGCGGCTTCCCGACCTGACCGCGCAGGTCGAGCCCGTCCTGTGCTTCACGCGCGACGACCCGATGCACGAACGCAGTCGCGGCGTGCTGCTCTGCTCGACGGCGACGCTGATCGAGCTGCTCACCTCGCGACCGACGGTCTGGGACGCCCACGACGTGCGCCAGGTCGTCGACCGGGTCCGTTCGTTGGAGATCGTCGAGACGGAGGTCCCCGTCAAGGACTCGCGGCGACGACGAGCCGCCGCAGCCACCCAGGCTCCGCAGCGCCAGCGCGAGCCCCTGCCCCCCTCCCGGACCCAGCCGCAGCGGCGGCGGCGACGCGCCTGGGTGGCACGGGCCGTGGTGGGCCTCCTGGCCTGGCTCGTCCTCTGCTCCGTCGCGTTCCAGACCCTGAGCCCCTTCGCTCGAGAGGCCGACGCACCCGAGCTCCTGTTCGTCGTCTACCTGCTTCTGGCTCTGGCGATCGTCTCGGCGTTGGTACCCAGACGGCGTCGGCGACGGCGACCGCGCTGACCCTCGCGGGACTAGCGTGACCCCGTGACTCGCACCTGGCACGCCCTGACCGCCGCCGTCGCGCTCGTCGCTCTCGTCGGGCAGACCGTCGTGTCGGCCCGACGCGGCGACGACCTGGTCAACCTCTTCAGCTACTTCACGATCGAGTCGAACATCCTCGTCGTCGTCACGTGCACCGCGCTCGCGCTGCGTCCGGACCGGGGTGGGCGGACCTTCGGGATGCTGCGACTCGCCAGCCTGACCGGCATCGCCGTGACCGGCCTCGTCTACGCCACCGTGCTGGCGGGCGACGTCGACCTCTCCGGCGCCGAGTGGTGGTTCGACAAGGCGTTCCACTACGTCGTCCCGCTGCTGACCGTGGTCGGCTTCGTCCTCCTGCGCCCCCGCACGCACCTCGGGTGGTCGGCGCTCGGCGGTCTCGCGTTCCCGGTCCTGTGGCTCGCGTACACGCTCACCCGGGCCGAGGTGGTGCGCCCGACCTTCACGCTCACCCCGACGACCACCGGACCCGTGCCCTACGGGTTCCTCGACGCCGGCGAGCTCGGTGCCGGCACCGTCGCCGTCACGTGCGTCGTGCTCACGCTCGTGTTCGTCGCCCTCGGGTCGCTCGCCATCGGGTGGAGCCGTCGCGGCTGAGGCTCAGGGCCGGCGCGGCGGCGCGGCGAGCTCGCGCAACGCGTGCTTCCACGCCTCCACCACCGTCGAGGTGCCGGCGCGCGACCGCAGGATGCCGGCGAGGTGGGCACCGGTCAGGAGGTTGATCGTGAACTGCACCAGGATCGGCGCGCGCGGGTGGGACGGTCCCACCAGGCGCACGACGCTGCGGTGCACAGTGTCATGGATGCGCTCCTGCATCGGCAGGAGCGACTCCCTCAGGTCGTCGTCGGTGCGCGCGGCCACCCACAGCTCCAGCAGCACCGCGAAGGCGGGCGAGCGGAGCTCCGACCACACCAGGTCGACGACGTCGTTCCACCCGGCCGGCGCCGACGCGTCGTCGGCCGCGGCCGACAGCTTGAACCGTCGGTCCACGACGTCCTCGACCACGCCCGCCATCAGCAGGTCACGGGTCGGGAAGTGGTGCAGCAGCGTCCCTCGGGCGACGCCCGCGCGCTGCTGGACGTCGCCCACGGTCGCCGACCCGTAGCCGCCCTCGAGCAGGCTCTCGTAGGCCGCCTCGAGCAGTCGCTCGCGCGTGGCCACGGACCGCTGCTGCTGGGGTCTGCGAGCGGTCGACATGGCGGCGACCCTACCCGCGATGGGAGGACACGGCAGGGGGACTTGAGCATGGCGTCCGTACGTCCGCACGACCGGAAGGGTGCGCCACCGCGACCTACCCTGGACGGGTGAACAGCTCGAGGGCACCCAGCACCGCCGACGTGCACGGGCTCGCCGAGCTCCTCGACGGCCGACGGACGCTGGTGCTCACGGGCGCCGAGGTCTCCACCGACTCCGGCATCCCCGACTACCGGGGGCCCGACCGGCTCGTCGTGCCGACGCCCATGACCATCCAGCAGCTGCGCTCCGGCCCGGAGGCGGTGCAGCGCTACTGGGCGCGGGCCCACCTCGGCTGGTCGCGCATGGGCCACGCCGAGCCCAACGCGACACACCGTGCGCTCGTGCGGTGGGAGCGGGACGACCGGCTCGTCGGACTCATCACCCAGAACGTCGACGGGCTGCACGAGCGCGCCGGCCACCGCGACGTCGTCGACCTGCACGGACGGGTCGACCGGGTGGTGTGCATGGACTGCGGCGACCGCACCCCGCGTGCGGCGGTGCAGGAGCGGCACGAGCGGCTGAACCCGGGCTGGAGCGCCCAGACGGTCGTGCACGGACCCGACGGCGACGTGCAGCTCGAGGACACCACCGCGTTCGTCGTGGCACCCTGCCTGGTCTGCGGCGGCCGCCTGCGTCCCGACGTCGTCTTCTTCGGCGACTCCGTGCCGAAGCCGCTCGTGGAGCACTGCTTCACGCTGGTGGCCCGCGCCGACGCCCTGCTGGTGCTGGGTTCGAGCCTGCAGGTCATGAGCGGCCTGAGGTTCGTCCGCCGAGCCGCCTCCCTCGGCACACCGGTCGTGATCGTCAACCGCGGCCCGACCCGGGGCGATCACCTGGCCGACCTGAGGATCGATGCCGGATGTGCTGAGACGCTCGGCGCTCTCGCGGTACCGTTCGCCTGACCTCAGGAAAGGCCACACCCATGACCACCCTGCCCCCTCAGCCCGCCGCTGCGGCCGGGCCTCCCGCCCCCACGTACCCGGCCACCCTCACCTACGACCTGCCCGACCGCGTGGCGCGCTGGCGTCCGCTCCTGCACTGGCTGCTGCTCATCCCGCACCTCGTCGTGCTCGCCGTTCTCACCGTGCCCCTGGTCTTCGTGCTCATCGCCTCGTGGTTCTGCGGCGTGGTCCTGGGCAAGGTCCCGCGGCCGCTGCTCAACTACTCGGCCATGTACCTGCGCTACGACGCGAGCCTCAACGCCTTCCACTACTTCCTGCACGGCAGCTACCCGCCGTTCGCGTTCGCCGCGGACACGACGGACCCGGGCCGCGACCCGCGGGTGCGCTTCGACGTCGAGCCGCAGGTCGAGGGCCGGAGCCGGCTGACGATCTTCTTCCGCGCGATCATGGTGATCCCGCACTTCTTCGTGCTGTACTTCCTCGGCATCGCAGCGGCGGTGGTGACCTTCATCGGCTTCTTCGCCGTCCTCTTCACCGCCCACTGGCCGCGTGGACTACGCGAGTTCGTCGTCGGCTTTCTGCGGTGGAACCAGCGCGTGGGCGCGTACTACCTGCTGCTCACCGACGAGTACCCGCCGTTCAGCCTCGACTGACGCCCGGGCGGGCGACGAGCACGCGCACGTCGCCCGCCACGCGCCAGTCACCGAGTGCGGCGGGCACCGCGCACACCGCACCCCGCCGCACGTGGGTCGAGGAGGCGCCGCCGACGAGCGAGCCCGACCCGTCGAGCACCACGACGGCGGCGAACCCCGCATCGACCGTCGCACCGCTCGCGGCGAGGTCGAGCCGGAAGAACGGGTCCGCCTCGGCCGGAAGCAGCGAGGTGAGCCCGCTCGCCGACGCGTCGAGATCGGTCCAGGTGGAGAGCGCCGCGAGCCGCTCGGGGGTCGTCGCGTCGTGCCCCAGCGCCCGCATCGCGAGGTCGAACCCGAGTCCGAGGTGCGACTCGTCGCGCGTCGAGGTCGTGACCGACCACTCCAGGAGGATCGAGAAGTCGGTCGGTTCCTGCGCCTCGGCCACGAACACGCCCTCCCCGATCGCGTGCGGCGTGCCGGCGGGCACCAGGAACGCGTCGCCCCGACGGACCGGCAGCCGGTGCATGCGGTCGAGCATCCAGGCACCGTCCTGCTCGTCCCGCGCGCGGACGACGTCGGCGGGGTCGACGGGGTCGCGCCAGCCCAGGTGCACGGCCGCGCCGGGCGCGGCGTCGAGCACGAGCCAGGCCTCGGTCTTGCCGTACGGGCAGTCGAGGTGGGTCGCGGCGAACGCGCGGTCGGGGTGCACGTGGACCGGCAGCCGCTGGCCCGCGTCGAGCAGCTTCAGCAGCATTCCGGTGTCGCCCGGCCAGGCTCCGGAGCCCCCGGTCCAGTACGCCGGGTCGGCCGCCACGAGGTCACGCAGCACGGACCCGTCCTCGGTCGAGGACAGCCCGAGCGTGGGGTGGCCGTCGCGCGAGACCGTCGCCGCGACCCACTCCTCGGGCTGACGCGGCGACGTCGTCGCGACGCCGCGCAGGTCCGCGATCCGCTGACCGCCTCGGTAGAAGTGGTCGATCAGGTTGGGTCGCAGGCGGACCGGCGCGGCGGGCACGGGATCAGCTCAGCTGCCTCAGCCTGACCGTCTCGGGCAGGCCGGCCAGCTCCGTGAGCACCGCGGACGGGACGGCGTCGGCGACGTCGGTGACGACGTAGCCCAGCGGGCCGCGCGTCGCGAGCGACTGCGCCTCGATGTTCACGTCGTGCTCGCCCAGGAGCCCGTTGATCCGCGCGAGGACGCCCGGGGCGTTCTCGTGCACGAGCGCCAGGCGGCAGCGGGTGTCGTCGGCCGGGAGGTTCATCTCCGGGAAGTTGACGCTCAGCGACGTGCTGCCGAACGCCGCGTAGGAGCGCAGCTTGGAGGCGACGAACCGACCGATGTCCTGCTGCGCCTCCTCGGTCGAGCCGCCCACGTGCGGGGTGAGGATGACGTTGGGGATGCCGCGCAGCTCGGACTCGAACGGGTCGCCCTGACGCTTCGGCTCCACGGGGAACACGTCGAGGGCGGCACCGGCGATGTGGCCCGACTCCAGGTGCGCGCGCAGGGCGCTCGTGTCGACCGCGATCCCGCGGCTGAGGTTGAGGAACAGGGCGCGCGGCTTCATGAGGCGCATCTGCTCGTCGCCGAAGAGTCCGGCGTTGCCGGGACGGCCGTCGACGTGCAGGGTGACGACGTCGGCCTCGGCCAGCAGCTCCTCCAGCGTCGAGCAGCGCTTCGCGTTGCCGAGGGCGAGCTTGTCGTCGATGTCGAAGAAGATCACCTTGAAGCCGAGCGCCTCGGCGACGACCGACAGCTGGCTGCCGATGTTGCCGTAGCCGACGATGCCGAGCGTGCGGCCACGCACCTCGTGGCTGCCCGCGGCGGACTTGTTCCAGACGCCGCGGTGCATGTCGGTGGACTTCTCGTGCAGACGACGCGCGAGGGAGATGATCTCGGCGATCGCGAGCTCCACCACCGAGCGGGTGTTGGAGTAGGGGGCGTTGAAGACGGCGATGCCCCGCTGCGTCGTGGCCTCGAGGTCGATCTGGTTCGTGCCGATGCAGAACGCGCCGATGGCGATCAGGTCGGGGGCGGCGTCCAGCACGCGCGGCGTGATGTAGGTCGTGGAGCGGATGCCCAGCAGGTGCACGCCCTGGATGGCCTCGATCAGCTCGTCCTCGCCGAGCGCGCCGGCGTTGGTCTGCACGTCGTAGCCCTTGCCGCGCAGGAAATCACGGCCGTCGGCGTGGATGTTCTCGAGCAGCAGCACCTTCACGTCGGCGTCGTCGAGCGTCGTGGGCGTCTGGGGAGCGAGTGCGTTCACGGTCATCATCATGGGGGATTCCTCCGGTCAGCGTGGTGGGGGCTGACGCGGGGCCCAGGCGAACGGTCCCTTGTCGGGTGGTGCAGTCGATGCGGTGCCGGGCTCCCTGGTGGATGTCCACCTCAACGCCAGTCGCGCCGACGTGGGCCAGTCTACCGGCTCGTCGTCCCCGTGAAGGCGGCGAGCGCCTCCGGCGGGACGGGCTGGTCGAGGTTCGCCAGGCGCACCTGGCCCTGGGCGACGAGCCTGCCGTCCTCGCCGACGGAGTCGAGGTGCCACAGCTGCTGGGTGCGACCGCGGTGGATCGGGGTGGCGGTGACCGTGATCGTGTCGCCGACCTTCGCCTGACGGATGAAGTCGGTCGAGTTGTTGGTCCCGACCACGACGCCCTTCTCCCCGAGCCAGATCTGCGCGGCGACGCTGGCCGTCGACTCGTGGACCGCGCAGTAGATGCCGCCGTGCGGGATGCCGAACGGCTGCAGGTGCCGCTCGGTGATCGTGAAGCGCACGACCACCTTGTCTGCCGTCAGCTCGACGTGCTCCACGCCGAGCACGCCGTCGAGTCCGGGAAGGTCGCTCATGGGCCGAGCCTAGACCTCGGCCTCAGTCGAGGACCCAGACGGCGACGGCGTGGGCCACGGCCAGCCACACGACCAGCACCAGCGACACCGCCAGCATCAGCCCGCCCACCACCGCGTCGCCGACGACGAAGACCCGCGCCGACACCCACAGCAGGACGAAGCAGCCGGCCGCGGCCCACCCCGGGTGCACGCGCAGCGCCGGGAGCAGGAGGCGTCCGGGGTAGCGGCTCAGCACGCCCGCCTGTCGAGCACGGGCGACGGTGCTTCGGGAACCGAAGTCGTCCAGCGCGGCGCGTCGGAGGTGGTCGACTCCTTGCGCGTCACCGGACCGAGCCGTCAGGTCGCCGAGCAGCGCGCGGGCCTGCGGGTCGGCAGGGTCGACCTCCAGCGCCTCCAGGACGTGTCGCCGGGCGTCCTCGCGACGTCCGAACTCCAGGTGCCAGTGGGCGCGGAGGAGGGCGACCCGGCCCGAGCCCGGCGCGAGCGCGGCGAGGGCGTCGATCGCCCGGGCCGACTCGTCCTCGAACCGCCGGACGACGAGGTTCGCCGCCAGCTGGGCCCGGACCTCGACGTCCTCGGGTGCGTCGGCGGCGGCCGACGCGAGCACCTCGGCCGCCTCCCTCAGGCGACCGCGACCGGTGAGGACGTGGGCGAGCACGCGGCGCAGCTCGACCGACCCGGGGTCGCCCGCGAGGCCGGACCGGGCGACGGACTCCGCGTCGTCCCGGCGCTCGAGCCGTGAGAGCGCCCACGCCCGCAGCAGCAGCACCTGCGGGTCGGTCGGGTCCGCGCCGTCGAGGACCTCGAGGCAGCGGTCGGGCCGGTCGGTCTGCAGCCAGTGCCGGGCGAGGCTGACGGTGCGCTCGTCCACGTCAGCGACCCGTGAGCCGCCGCCGCACGGCACGCTGACCGAGGTAGGACTCGACGTCCGCCCACTGACCACTCGCGTTGGAGAACTCGACGTAGTCGCGGGCCCGGGCCAGCCAGTCCAGCGCCGACGGGGTCACCTGGGCGAGCGCGGCGGTCAGGTGCTGCTGACCGACGGGGATCTCCTCGCCGGTGTCGAGCACCGTCTCGATCACCTCGTCGAGGGCACGCTCGACGGTGGCGCGCAGGTCGGCGCCGGTGAACAGCTCGGTCGCCCGCGCGAGCGCGCGCAGGTCCACGCCGGACGTCTCCACGCCCCGCAGCCTGACGTCGAGGATCGCCTCGCGAGCCGCCTCGTCGGGCGGAGGCACGAAGACGCGGCGGTCGAAGCGTCCGGGCCGCAGCAGCGCGCTGTCGACGTCCCAGGGGGCGTTGCTCGCCGCCAGCACCAGGAGGCCCTCGGTCGAGCGGCCGACGCCGTCGAGCTCCTGCAGGAGGGCGTTGGTCAGCCGACGGCCCATCTCGCCCTGCGCCCGCTGACGCGCGTACCCGATCGCGTCGATCTCGTCGATGAACACGACAGCCGGCCGCAGGTCGCGCGCCTGCGCGAAGATCTCGGACACGTTCAGCTCGGCCTGGCCCTGGAACGGCGAGACCACGTCGTCGATGCCGACCGAGAAGAACGGGAGGCCGCACTCCCCGGCGATGGCCCGGGCGAGCAGCGTCTTCCCGCAGCCGGGAGGCCCGTAGAGGAGCACACCGCCGCCGGCGCTGCGGTTGTACTTCGCGTACAGCTCGGGTCGCACGAACGGCAGGATGATCATGCGGTGCAGCAGCTTCTTGACGTCGTCCATGCCGCCGACCTCGGCGAAGGTCAGGCCGACCTCCTCGGCCAGGCTCGGCGCCGCGTCGGCACCGGCGTCCAGCGCGACTCCCCGTCGCGCGATCGCCTGCTGCAGCGACGCCTCCAGCTCGGCCAGGCCCTCGACCAGACCGCCACCACGGGCCACCTCGAGAGCGCCACGCGCCACGTCGAGCCGGTCGACGTCGAGGGCGCGCCGGGTCAGCACGAGGGCGTCCTCGGGTCCGAGGTCGCCGGCCGACAGGAGGCCGGCCTGCAGCGTGACCGCCTCGTCGACGCGTCCCGCGTCGACGAGCAGGTCGGCGAGGAGCCCCACCAGCGCGACGTTGGTCGGGTCGGCCGCGACAGCGGCCTGCAGCGCGTCGATCCTCGAGTCGGTCATCGGTTCCTCCTGCTAGCAGCACGACTGACGAGCACGGCGATCCAGAACCATGCGACGAAGACCAGGAAGGCCGCGAGGAGCACCGCACCGGCCGCCTGCGTGGGACGGTAGCCGAGCAGGAGGGCCGCGGCCAGGACGACACCGAGCTGGGCAGGCACGACGAGCGCGTCGGGCAGGCGTCGGACGAGCCGCAACGGCCAGGCGAACCAGCGCGCCTCGCGGCCGACGTCCCGCGCTCCGCTCGCGAGCTCGCGGTCGTCCAGGTTGCTGAGCGCAGCACTGCGCAGACGGGGTGCCGCCTGCCTGCTGAGGCCCCGCTCGTGCTCCAGCGCGCCCAGCAGCCAGAGGGCGTCCGCACGCGTGGGGTCCTGGGCGAGCACCCCGCGGACCACCTCGACGGCGTCCGCGTCGCGCCGCCGGACCATCAGCAGGCGTGCCCGGACCATCTCGACCTCGGGCGAGCCGGGCGCCTCCGCCGCAGCACGCGTGAGCACCCGCTCGGCCTCGTCGGGATGTCCGTGGCGCAGGAGCAGCGACGCGTAGCCGGTCAGCAGGACGACGTGGCGAGGCTGCGCCTCGAGGCACGCGAGGAGGAGGCGCTCGGCCTGCGCGACGTCGCCCAGCTGCTCGACGGCGACGGCGCGCTGGAAGCGCAGCTCGAGGTCGTCCGGGGCGAGGGCCAGACCACGGGACGTCACGTCGACGCACTCCTGCCACCGCTCGAGCTGGCGCAGCGCCATGGCCTGGAGGGCGAGACCGCGCGGGTCCGGTTCGGCACCCGCCTGCGCGAGCTCCTCGAGGCAGCGCTCGGGGCGGCCGACCTCGAGCCAGTGCTCGGCGCGCGTCGGCGCGGAGTCGCTCATCACAGGGTGTCCCGGATGCCCGGGACGGACAGACCGATCACCGCCGACGCCAGGAGGCCGGCGCTCGTCACCGCGACGCCCACCCCCCAGAACGACGCCACGTCGTCGCCGCGGGCCTGCCAGGCGCGGAACGGTCGCAGCAGCAGCGGCAGCTGGCCGGCGAAGGCGGCCAGCCCGCCCACGCGGAACGACACGGCATTGCTGAGCGTCGTCCCCAGGGCGAGGGCAACGCCCAGCGCCACCCCGACGACCCCGATCCCGACGACGGCGGCCTGGACGGCAGGCGACACCCGCAGCCGGCGCGCGATCGCCAGCATGCCGAGCGTCGTGCCGACGCTGCCGCCGACGATGGCCGGGAACACCCCGGAGAACACGTTGTAGGAGGGCTCGACCGGCTGGTAGTCCTGCAGGACCGGGCGGAACGGACCATCGACGGCGTCGGGCATGGGGTCATTCCACCACGCCGGCACGGCCGGACAGGGTCGCTCGCCGCCCGAGCGCACGACGGTCCTCCCCCTGCTTCCTCTCGCTGGGCGCTAGAAGAGCGAGTTCAGCTCGCCGTAGTCGAGACCACGAGCCAGGGACTCGTACGTGCCAGCATCGAACAGCTCCGTGGCCGCTCGCCGGGCAACGGCGTAGGCGGCTTGCGCCACGCTCGAGCCGACGCTCACGCGCGCCACTCCCAGCCGTGAGAGCTCCGCGACGGTCAGGTCACCGGGTCCGGACATCACGTTGAGCGGGCCGGCTACTGCCTCCGCCAACGCCGCGACGGTCTCGCGGTCGCCGACTCCTGGGACGAAGACGCCGTCCGCTCCCGCGTCGAGGTAGCGGTGCGCCCGTTCGAGCGTCTCGGCGAGGAGGTCGTCGGGGACGGTGAGGCCCCGGAGGTAGACATCGGTCCGCGCGTTGATGAACAGCGGCACCCCCGCCCGGAGCGCTGAGCGCCGGGCGGCGCTGATGCGGTCCGCGAGCTCGTCCGGGCGAAGGGCGCCGTCCTCGATGTTGATCCCGACGGCGCCGGCTTCGAGCACGGCGTCGACCGTTCGCTCCACGCCGTCCGCATCGGCTGCGTACCCGGCTTCGACGTCCACGGTGACCGGCACCGAGACCGCGCCCGTGATCCGAGAAACGGCTGCGACGGCGTCCGCGCGCTCCAGGGCGTTGCCGTCCGAACAGCCGAGCGCCCACGCGACACCGGCGCTGGTCGTCGCGACAGCCGATGCGCCGGCCTCCTCGACCAGTCGGGCGCTGGCGACGTCCCAGACGTTGGCGAGGACAAGTGGTCGGCTCGGGTCGGCGTGAAGGGCGTGGAAGGCTGCGGCCTGCTCGATCGTGGTGTTCACCGCGCCAGTCAAGCGGGCTCGGCTGCCTCCTTCCGGCGAGTTTCGGACGAGACAGGCACCGTCCGATGGTGGAGGTCCACGGGTACATGGGTTACCCATACCCCCTAGGGGTACACTGACTCCATGAGTCCTCGTCGCCTCCTCCTGACCCTGGCCGCCTCGGCCCTCCTGCTGGCCGGCTGCGGCTCGCCCAACACCAGCGACGAGGGGCACGACGGCGCCGACGTCACGTTCGCGCAGCAGATGATCCCGCACCACGAGCAGGCCGTGGAGATGAGCGACCTCGCGCTCGACCCCGCGCGCGGCGCCTCCGCCGAGGTCACCGACCTCGCCACCCGCATCCGCGCGGCCCAGAAGCCGGAGATCGAGGAGCTGACCGGCTTCCTCGAGGGCTGGGGCGAGGACGTGCCCAGCGAGCACGGTGACCACAGCGACCACGGCGGCGCCGGGCACGCGATGACCGGGATGATGAGCGAGGACCAGCTGTCGAGGCTCGCCGACTCCGACGGCGCGACCTTCGACCGGCTCTGGCTCGAGCTGATGGTCGAGCACCACGAGGGCGCCGTCGAGATGGCCCGGACCGAGCTCGCCGACGGCCAGGACTCGCGCGCGAAGGCGCTGGCGCGCGCCATCATCGACGCCCAGACCGCCGAGATCACCCAGATGAAGGGACTCCTCGGATGAGCGCCACGCACGAGCACCCCGAGGCGCCCGGCTACTCCGACGACAAGAAGGCGGTCCTCGCCCGACTGCGGCGCATCGAGGGCCAGGTCCGCGGCCTCACCCGCATGGTCGAGGACGACACCTACTGCATCGACGTGCTCACCCAGGTGAGTGCGACCACCAAGGCGCTCGAGGCGGTGGCGCTCAAGCTGCTCGACGAGCACCTCGCCCACTGCGTCGTCAACGCGGCGCGTGCGGGCGGGCCCGAGGCCGACGCGAAGGTCAAGGAGGCCTCCGACGCCATCGCCCGGCTCGTCCGCTCCTGACCCGACCCGAACCCGCCCGACCCGATCCCGAGAGGGGACCACCATGACCACCACCTACGACGTCACCGGCATGACCTGCGCCCACTGCGTCGCCGCCGTCACCGAGGAGCTCAGCGCCCTCGACGGCGTCACCGACGTCACCGTCGACCTCGTCGCCGGCGGCACCTCCCACGTCACCGTCACCGGCGACCCCTCGTCCGACGCGGTCCGTGAGGCCGTCGCCGAGGCGGGGTACGCCCTGGCCTGAGGGGAGCACACCATGACCCTCCAGAACCCCGGCCAGAACGCCGGGCAGGAGACCGTCAGGCTCGACGTGCACGGCATGAGCTGCACGGCCTGCGCGGCGCGCATCGAGAAGAAGCTGAACCGGCTCGACGGCGTCGAGGCGAGCGTCAACTACGCCACCGAGAAGGCGACCGTGCGCGTGCCCGAGGGCACCGACCACCAGCTGCTGCTCGACACCGTCGCCGCCACCGGCTACTCCGCGACGCTGCCGCAGGAGCACCACGGCGGGGCGCACGACCACACGGACGGTCTCCATCGGGCCGCCTCCATGCGGCGACGTGCGCTCGTCTCCGGCGTGCTCAGCCTCCCGGTCCTGGTCCTGTCGATGGTGCCGGCCACCCAGCTCCCCGGCTGGCAGTGGCTGGCCCTCGCCCTGGCCACCCCCGTCGTCACCTGGGGCGCCTGGCCGTTCCACCGGGCCGCAGCCACCAACCTGCGCCACGGCGCCGCCACGATGGACACCCTCGTGTCGGTCGGCGTCGGCGCGGCGTACCTGTGGTCGCTGTGGGCCCTCCTCCTCGGCGGGGCGGGTCACATCGGGATGCGGATGGAGTGGTCGCTCACCGGCGGCGGCGCCCACGAGATCTACCTCGAGGTCGCGGCCGTCGTCACCACGTTCGTGCTCCTCGGCCACTACCTCGAGGCGAACGCGAAGCGTCAGTCGAGCGCCGCCCTCCGGGCGCTCCTCGACCTCGGCGCCAAGGACGTCGCCGTGCTGCGCGACGGCCTGGAGACGCGCGTCCCCGTCGACGACGTGCGCGTCGGCGACCTCTTCGTCGTCCGGCCGGGCGAGACGATCGCCACCGACGGCGAGGTCGTGGAGGGTGCGTCAGCCGTCGACGAGTCGATGCTGACGGGCGAGTCCGTGCCCGTGGAGGTCGACGAGGGTCGTGCGGTCACCGGGGCGACGGTCAACGTCGGCGGTCGGCTCGTGGTCCGCGCCACGGCCGTCGGCGCCGACACCCGGCTCGCGCAGATGGCGCGGCTGGTCGAGGAGGCCCAGGAGGGCAAGGCCGAGGTGCAACGTCTCGCCGACCGCGTCGCCGCCTGGTTCGTGCCCGCCGTGATCGCCCTGGCGGTGGCCACGTTCGCGGGATGGCTGCTGCTCGGCGGCACCCTGACCCAGGCGTTCGTCGCGTCCGTGGCGGTCCTGATCATCGCCTGCCCCTGCGCCCTCGGCCTCGCGACGCCGACCGCCCTCATGGTCGGCACCGGTCGCGGTGCGCAGCTCGGCGTCCTCATCAAGGGGCCGCAGGTGCTCGAGTCGACCCGCCGCATCGACACCGTCGTCCTCGACAAGACCGGCACGGTCACCACGGGCGAGATGCGCGTCGTCGACGTGCGGCCCGTCCCCGGTGTCGACGTCGGGCGGCTCCGCGCCCTCGCAGCCGGTGTCGAGCACGCGTCGGAGCACCCCGTCGCCCGCGCCGTCGCGGCCCTCGTCGACCAGCCCCTCCCCGTCCAGGACTTCGCCAACCACCCCGGCCAGGGCGTCAGCGGCGTGGTCGACGGCAGCCGCGTGCGGGCGGGACGGGAGTCGTGGCTCGGCCACGACGTCGAGCCGGTCGACGTCGTCGGCACGACCATCGCCGTCGAGGCCGACGGCCGCCTCGTCGGCACCGTGACGGTGGCCGACACGGTCAGGCCGACGTCGCGCCAGGCGGTCGCCGAGCTGCGCGACCTGGGCCTGGAGCCGGTGCTGCTGACCGGCGACGCGCGCCGCGTCGCCGACGCGGTGGCCGCCGAGGTCGGGATCGAGCGGGTCGAGGCCGAGGTGACGCCCGACGACAAGCTGCGCGCGGTCCAGCGCCTGCAGGCCGAGGGTCGCGTGGTGGCCATGGTCGGCGACGGCGTGAACGACGCCGCAGCGCTCGCCGCCGCCGATCTGGGCATCGCGATGGGCACCGGCACCGACGTCGCGATCGCCGCGTCGGACCTGACGCTCGTCTCCGGCGACCTCTCCGCCGCCGTCGTCGCCGTGCGGCTGTCGCGGGCGACGCTGCGGACCATCCGGTCCAACCTGGTGTGGGCGTTCGGCTACAACGTCGCCGCCCTGCCCCTCGCCGTCGCCGGTCTGCTGAACCCGATGATCGCCGGCGTCGCGATGGCGGCCAGCAGCGTGCTGGTGGTGACCAACAGCCTGCGCCTGCGGCGCTTCGCCTGACCTCGGCCCGGTGCACCCGACCCGTCCAGCCGGTGTGACCTACGTCTCTCCTGGATGTTATCGGCGCTCCCGACCCATCGGCCGGTGCCGCCGCCGCGAACCAGAGGTACACCAACAGATCAAGGACGTGGCTCTCGTGAGCACCATGAACCCCACCAAGAAGTTCTTCGCCAGCCTGGCCGTCGTGGCCGTCGCCGCACTGCCCCTCGCTGCCTGCAGCTCCGGCTCGGACTCCAGCTCCTCCTCCAGCAGCTCGTCGAGCTCGACGCCGCCGAAGCCCGTCGCCTCCATCACCGCGCTGACCGGCGAGGACACCGCCGTCGCGCTCGACTCAGGCTTCACCGACGCCCTCACCTCGCTCGGCCTCACCCCCGGCACCGTCGGTGACGGCGCGCTGACCGACGGGTCGCTCGTCTTCCCGATCACCGGCGGCAACGTCGAGGTCTTCAAGCCGGGGCAGGTCTCGCCCTATGTGATCGGCCAGATCCAGCACGAGGGCTCCGGCTTCTCGCTGTCCGCCGGCGGCACGACCGTCGAGATCACCAACCTGAACGTCGACCCCGGTGTCTCGCGCGTCTACGGCGACGTGTCGGTGAACGGCAAGTCCGTCGTGACCAGCGCCTACATCTTCACCCTGAACGGCAGCACGCTGAAGCCGTTGCAGACCGAGGGCGACACGGCGATCCTCGAGGGCACGAAGGTCTTCGTGAGCCCGGTCGCCGCCGATCTGCTGAACCAGACGTTCAAGACCGACGCCGTCACGTCGGACCTCCTGGTCGGCGTCGCCAAGATCACCGTGAACACCACCTCGGGTGACGACGGCAACTGACCTCCCGGTTGGGGAGAGACCACTGCGGGCAGGACCTCCGGGTCCTGCCCGCAGTGCCGGTGTCTCGTGGGTCTACGACGCCGCGTAGTACCGTGTGCCGGTGAGCGCAGACCGCCGCCTGACCTCGGGCCACGCCCGCACGGTCCGGGCTGCGTTCGTCGGCGCGCTCACCACGGGGCTCGGCGTCGGGGCGCACGAGGCCGCCGGAGGCGCGGCCCCCTCCCTCCCCGCGCTGGGCGCGATCACCGTGGGCGTCGGGGCGCTCGCCTGGCTGCTCAGCGGTCAGCGCTGGACGCCCCGCACCCTGCTCGCGGCGTTCCTGCTCACGCAGGGCGCCGTCCACGGCGTGTCGATGGTGCAGCACCCTGACCTGGGCGGCGACGGCGCCCTGATGCTGCTCACCCACGGCCTGGCCGCCGCGCTCCTCGTGGCCGTCGTCCCGCGCGCCGAGCGCGCGCTGCTGTCGATCCTCGACCACCTCGCCCTGCGGGCGCTGCGGATCCGGCGCGTCCTCGCGCCTGCGCCGCGCGCCGCTCTCCTCGTCTCCACGACGTCGTCCCTGCACGGCGTCGCGCGCATCGCGCTGCCTCTCGGAAGGGCACCACCGGCGTCGGTCTGACCACCGATCCACCCCCTTCCCGGAAGAGACACCCATGCACCCGACCCTCCGGGGTCGGTCCGTGCTGCTGTGCCTGCTCACCGGCCTGCTCGTGCTGCTGCCCGGGCTCGCCGCGTCGGCGCACAGCGCACTGATCGGCTCCAACCCCCAGACCGGCTCGACCATCGCGACCCTGCCGGAACAGCTCGAGCTGCGCTTCAACGAGCCCGTCAGCGACATCAGCCCCGCCATGGTGCTGCGCCGCGACGGCGACACCGTGGCCACGCTCACGCCCCGCGCGGACGGCACCCGGCTCGTGGCCGACGCCCCCGAAACCACGCTGCCCGACGGGCGCTACACGCTCGTCTGGCGCGTGGTCTCCGCGGACGGCCACCCGGTCGACGGCGTCGTCGCCTTCACCCTCGGCGACGGACGAGCCCCGGCGACCGCCGCGCCCACCCAGCGCACGGCGACCGACGTCTCCTCGACGTCCCGCTACGGCGCGTACGCGCTCGGAGGCCTCGCAGCCCTCGTGCTGCTCGCCGCCGTCGTCGTCCTCGTGCGCCGCTCCCGCACCACCCAGACCTCGGACAAGGACCACACCGCATGAAGCGACTCACCACCCTCCTGCTCCTCGCCGCCACGACCGTCGGCCTCACCGCCTGCGGCTCCTCGAGCGACGCCGACCCCGCCACCGAGGCGTCGACCGTGTCGGTCCAGGACCCCTGGGTCAAGGCCGCCGACTCCGGCATGACCGCCGCCTTCGGCACCTTCCGCAACGCCGCCGACCATGACGTCACCATCGTCTCCGCCACCACGGACGGCGTCGCGGGCCGCGTGGAGCTGCACGAGATGGCCACCGACGAGGACGGCCAGATGGTCATGCGCCAGAAGAAGGGCGGCATCGTCGTGCCGGCCGGGAAGACCCACACCCTCGAGCCCGGTGGCGACCACATCATGCTCATGGACCTCACCCGTCCGGTCGAGCCCGGGCAGGACGTGCGCGTGACCGTCCGGTTCTCCGACGACTCCACGATGTCGTTCACGGCTCCCGCGCGCTCCTTCGCCGGCGCCGAGGAGGACTACGAGGGCGGCACGGACCACGGGGACATGGAGCACGGGGACATGGACCACGGGGACCATGGGTGAGCCGCGCCGCGGACTGTCGCGGCGGGCGCTCCTGACGACCGGCTCGGTGGGTGCGGCGGGCGCCGTCGTGGGTGCGGCGGGCGCCTCCGCCGTCGCCCGCGAGGCACCTGCCGCCGACCCCGGGACGCGCACCGTCGCGTTCCGGGGGGCGCACCAGGCCGGGGTCGTCACGCCCCCGCAGGACCACGGCGTGCTGGTGGCCTACGACCTGGTCGAGGGAGCCGACGCCGACGCGCTCCGCCGGCTGTTCGCGATCTGGACCGACGACGTGGCGCGCCTGACGGCCGGCCGCGCGGGTCTCGCCGACACCGAGCCCGAGCTGGCGCTGCGGCCGAGCGGGCTCACCGTCACGCTCGCCGTGGGCCCGGGGGCGGTGGAGGCTGCTGGGGTCGACGTGCCGTCCTGGCTCGGACCCCTGCCGGCCTTCAGCGTCGACCGGCTCGAGGACCGCTGGAGCGGGGGCGACCTGCTGCTGCAGATCTGCTCCGACGACGAGCTCGTCGTGTCGCACGCCCTCCGTCTGCTCACGAAGGAGGCGCGGACGTTCGCCACCGTCCGGTGGGTGCAGCGCGGCTTCCGGGGCCCGCTGGGTCGCGACCGCACGCCCCGCAACCTCATGGGTCAGGTCGACGGCACGGCGAACCCCCGACCGGCCGACCACGACGCGCTCGTGTGGCGCAGCCCCACGACCACGCCCGACGGGCCCCGCTGGCTCGATGGCGGGACGACCATGGTCGTGCGCCGCATCCGCATGGAGCTCGACACGTGGGACGAGATCGACCGGACCGCGCGGGAGCGCACGATCGGCCGTCGGCTGGACGACGGCCGGCCGCTCACGGGCGGCCGTCTCGAGGACGACCCCGACCTCGACGCGGTCGACGCCAACGGGCTGGAGGTCATCGACCCCTTCGCCCACGTCCGGCGGGCCAGGACGGACGACCGGCGCCAGCGCATCCTGCGTCGCCCCTACAACTACGACGACCCGCCGCCACCCGGTGAGCTGACCGACGCCGGCCTCGTCTTCGTGTCCTTCCAGGCCGACCTGGAGCGGCAGTTCGTGCCCCTCCAGCGCCGGCTCGCCGAGCTCGACCTGCTCAACCAGTGGACCACCCCGATCGGCTCGGCCGTGTTCGCGGTGCTGCCCGGCGCGCGCCGCGGCGAGCAGCTCGGCCAGTCCCTCCTCACCTGACCTCCTGACCTGCGAAGGACCCCCATGACCTCCACCTCCGACGCCCGACCGGGCGTCTGGGCCCAGCTCAAGCCGCTCGTGCTGCGCCTGCACTTCTACGCCGGCGTCCTCGTGGCCCCGTTCATCCTCGTCGCCGCCGTGACCGGGCTGGTCTACACCGCGGCACCGCAGATCGAGCGCGCCGTCTACGCCCACGAGCTCACCGTCGAGCCCCGAGGCGCCCAGCTGCCGCTCTCGGAGCAGTTCGCCGTCGCCCGCGAGGCGCACCCCGACGGCACGCTCGTCGAGATCCGACCGCCGGCCACCCCGGAGAGCAGCACGCGGGTCGTGTTCACCGATGCTGACGTGCCCGAGAACTCCTACCGTGCCGTCATGGTCGACCCCTACACCGGCGAGGTGCTCGGGCAGGAGCGACAGTACGGCCAGTGGCTGGGCGTGCGCGCCTGGCTGAACGAGCTGCACAGCAGCCTGCACCTCGGCACGGTCGGGCGCTACTACAGCGAGCTCGCCGCCAGCTGGCTGTGGGTCGTCGTGCTGGGCGGTCTCGCGCTCTGGTTCACGAAGCGACGCACCGACCGTCGGGCACGCCGACTGCTGCTCCCCGACACGGCGGCGACCGGACGGCGGCGCACGCTGTCGTGGCACGCGACGCTCGGCGTCTGGCTCGCCGTCGGCGCGCTCTTCCTGTCCGCCACCGGCCTCACCTGGTCGCGCTACGCCGGCGAGCACGTGGCCGAGGTGCGCACGGCGCTGTCGTGGACCGGCACGACGCTGGCGACGTCGCTCGACGGCGACGCCGAGGCAGCGTCGGGCCACGGCGGTCACGGCGGGTCCGGCGCGGGCGTCTCCGACGACGTCGTGACCGGTGGCGTCGGCGTCGACGGCGTGCTCGCGTCGGCGCGCGCGGCCGGCTTGCAGGACCCGCTCCTCCTCACCGCGCCGATCGACGACACGTCGGCGTGGACCGTCGCCGAGAAGAAGCGCAGCGCACCCACACGGCTCGACTCGGTGGCCGTGGACCCCCGCGACGGGTCGGTCGTCGACGAGATCCGCTTCGCCGACGAGCCACTCGCGGCGAAGCTCACCCGCTGGACGATCGACGCCCACGTCGGCGTCCTGTTCGGCCTGCTCAACCAGCTGGTGCTCGCGGCCGTCGCGCTCGGGCTCATCGCCGTGACGCTGCTCGGCTACCGGTCGTGGTGGCAGCGTCGCCCCACCCGGGGCACCGCCCGGGTCGGGCGTGCGCCGGGACGCGGCACGTGGCGACGCCTCTCGCCGGGCGTGCTGGTCAGCGTCGTCCTGGTGACGCTGGCGGTCGGGTGGTTCGTGCCGCTCCTCGGCGTCTCGCTGGCGCTGTTCCTCCTCCTCGACCTGGTCCTCGCGGCCCGGTCCCGTCGGCGTGAGGTCGACGAGGAGGAGCGTCCGCGCGAGGACCTGCCGGTCGGCTGACCTGCCTCGGAGGGGGCGCCTCGCCCGTCGTTCCAGGCGGGCGAGGCAAGCCTGGGCTCCGTGAGGCGAGCCTGATCTACGTTGCACGCGATGGAATTCTTGGGAACGATGTGCGTTGTAGAGATCAGAGACCCTGACTGAGAAGGACGTGCACCCATGACCTCGACCACCCACACCGACACCCCCTCGGCCCTCGCGACCACGTCGGAGATCGCGGCCGGCGTCGCCCAGTTCCTCACCCCCGTCGTCCACGACCTCGAGGCCCTCGTCGTCGACGGCAAGCAGGCCCACTGGCACGTGCGCGGCAGCGCCTTCGCCGGCGTCCACGAGACCCTCGACCAGCTCGTCGCCCACGCGCAGGACTACGCCGACACCGCCGCCGAGCGCATCGTCGCCCTGGGCCTGCCGCTGGACTCGCGCCTGGCCACCGTCGCCGCGAAGTCGACGCTCCCCGCGCTGTCCGACGGCTTCCAGCCCTGGCAGACCACGGTCGCGCAGACCGTCGCGCAGATCGACGCCGCGCTGGTCACGATCCGCACCGCGATCACCGGCCTCGACGACATCGACCTGTCGAGCCAGGACGTCGCCATCGAGATCGAGCGCGGTCTGACGAAGGACCGCTGGCTGCTCCAGGCGCACGTCGCCGCCTGATCGCCCAGCCGACCCCACGGGTCGTCGAGCCCGGTCCGCCTCCGCGCGGGCCGGGCTCGACGCGTCTCGTGGACCTTGCGACGGTCTCTCGACCACGGACCGTCGTCACGTCCACAGAACGCGGGGTGGGTGACGGGATCCGCTGTGAGATAGGCAACCCTTGCCTCAGGTGGGCCAGATAAGCCTATACTCAGTCCATGAGGTCCCACCGTCGCCGCGTCCCGCTGCAGCACGTGCTGCTCGCCGGCTGCGCCGACGACCTCGTGGTGCTGCAGTCGGCGCTCGCGCTGCTGCCGGCCGACGTGTACGGCCAGGTGGTCGTCGAGATCGATCCCGACGTCGAGCTGCCCGTGCTCGACACGCCCGCCCGCGTCACCGTGCACCGCGTCTGGCCCGGCACCGCCGACCGCGCCGTGGCCGCGTGGATCGCGGAGTGGATCCCCGGCGAGCCCGACGCCGCCCGCACCGTGGGCCTGTGGATCAGCGCCGGGTCGAGCGCCCGCAGCGTGCCCGTCGAGCTCGACGTCGTCGCCCAGACCATCTGAGCGGCCCACCTCAGCGCAGGTGCAGTGCCATCCACGTGTCGTCGACGGGTGAGCCGTCGATGAGGAACTCCCCGACGAGGACGCCCTCGACGACGAAGCCGCAGCGCTCGTAGAGCCGCTGGGCGCCCGGGTTCGTGGCGAGCACGCGCAGCGTCACCTTCGCGGCGCCCTCGGCGCGCGCCCGCTCGACGGCGGCCCGCACGAGCGTCTCGCCGATCCCCCGACCCTGCGCCGACGGGTCGACGGCCAGGCCGTCGATGATCCGCACGTGCGCGTGCGTGGCCAGACCGCCCGCCCGGTGGAGCGCCACGTAGCCGACCACCGCGCCGTCCCGCTCCGCCACCAGGAAGCCTCCGGGCCCGCCGTTGCGCTCCCCGAAGAACGCGTCGCGTGCGGGCGGGGGCCCCGGCGACCACCGCGGGCTCCAGGTCGCGAGGTCGAGACCGAGCAGGACGGCGTCGTCGGCGAGCACCGCGGGACGGACGTGGGTCATGCCCCTGATCCTCGCACCGACGACCACTAGCCTGGCGGCGTGGACCGTCCCTGCCGGCCTGCCGCCCCCGCGGTCGACCCGTGACCTCGCTCGTCGCGTCGTTGCTGCCGCCCGAGGTCGTGGTCCACGAGACCCGACGGACCGGTGCGGTCGGTCGCGCGTGGCGGCTCCTCGCCGAGGAGGAACGCCGTGAGGTGCCTGGTGCAGGTGAGCGTCGCCGGGACGACTGGGCCACCGGTCGGCTCCTCGCGCACGCTGCCCTGGCCGAGCTCGGCGAGGACGTGCCGGTCCTGCGGCGCGGGGAGCGGGGCGAGCCGCTGTGGCCGGATGGCGTGGTCGGCAGCATCACGCACTGCGACGACTACGCGGCGTGCGCCGCGGCGCACGCTGCGGACGTCAGCGCGCTCGGGATCGACGTCGAGCCCAGCCTGCCGCTGCCGCCGGGAGTGCTCCAGGTGGTCGCGACGCCGGAGGAGCGTCGTCACCTCGCCGACCTCGCCGACCAGGACGGCTCCGTGCCGTGGGACCGGCTGCTGTTCTGCGCCAAGGAGGCCTGCTACAAGGTCTGGTTCCCCGTGGAACGACGCTGGTTGGGCTTCGAGGACGCCGACGTGCGCCTCGACCCCGACGGGAGCGTCGAGGTCACCCTCGGACCCGTCCACCGAGCCTCCCTCCCTGCCCGTCTGCGGGGACGGTGGGGTGCACGCGACGGTGTCGTGGCGGCGGCGATGCACTGGGGTCCTGCCGCCGACGGGACGAGACCGTGACCCGCCGACGGCCCGCACACCCGCCCGTCGCGGAACATCCGGCCCGCCCTCCGTCGTTGCACCCGGCATGACCACCATCGCCGTGACCGGCGCCACCGGGACCGTCGGCGGGCTCGTCGCCCGCCACCTCGCCGAGGCCGGCGCCGAGGCCCGCCTGCTCGTCCGCGACCCGAGTCGCGCACCCGACCTCGGGTTGCCGCTGTGGCAGTGCGCGTACGACGAGCGGCCCGCGCTCGGGGAGGCGCTGGCCGACGTCGACGCGCTCTTCTTCGTCTCCGGGCACGAGAGCGCCGACCGGATGGCCGACCACCGCTCCGTCGTCGAGGCCGCCGTCGACGCAGGAGTCGGGCACGTCGTCTACACGTCGTTCGTGGGCGCGTCGGCCGACAGCACGTTCACGCTCGGCCGGGACCACGGCGCCACCGAGGACCTCATCCGCGACGCGGGGCTCGCGTGGACGTTCCTGCGCGACAGCTTCTACGCCGAGGTGTTCCCGCACTTCGCTGACGAGCAGGGCGTGATCCGGGGACCCGCCGGCGAGGGGCGCGTGGCGGCGGTCTCGCAGCGCGACGTCGCCGCCGTGGCCGCCGAGGTGCTGCTCCACCCCGGCGACCACGCGGAGCGGGCCTACGACCTCACCGGTGCCGAGGCGCTGACGCTCGCGGAGATCGCCACGATCCTGACGGAGGTCACCGGCCGCCCGCACCGCTTCCACGACGAGACGCTCGAGGAAGCCCGCGCCAGCCGCGCCCACTACGGCGCGCCCGACTGGCAGGTCGACGCCTGGGTCAGCACCTACACGGCGATCCGCGACGGCGAGCTCGCCACCGTGAGCGACGACGTCCCGCGCCTGCTCGGGCGTCCTGCGCTCTCGCTCGCCGAGGCGCTCTCCGCGGCTCGCTGACGCCTCACGCCGTCGCGTCGGCCAGGACCGCCCGCTCCTCCTCGCGCGTCAGCCCCGCGGCGCGTGGCCGGTCCAGACCCCGCGCACGCTCGTCGGCGAGAACGTCGGCGACCGTCTCCTCGAGGGGGCGGCGGACGAGGCCGGCGGCCTCGGCCCGGTCGGTGTCCATGCGCATCATGCCGCCGTACCCCTCGGGGAGCCAGAGCGGCAGCGAGCGCTCGCCCGACCACGGCCGCACGTCCAGCGCCTCGAGGCGCTCCGGGCCGAGGGGCACCAGTCGTCCTGCGAACCCGACCGTGTCCGCGACCCGGAGCAGCACCTCCCCGAGCGGGAACCCCTCGCCGGCGACGTTCAGGACGCCGATGACGCCACGCTCGGTGGCGTCCACCACGAACGTCGCGACGTCGCGGACGTCGGCCACCTGGCACCACGCGGCCGGCGGGTCGGGCACGAGGACGTCGTCCGTGCCGGCGTGGGAGAACCGGGCGGGCCAGTACCCGAACCGGTCCGACGGGTCAACCGGGCCGGCCAGCAGACCGGACCGCAGCACGAGCGGGGCGGGGTGCGCGAGCACGGCCCGCTCGCACGCGACCTTGCCCTCCCCGTACAGCTCGGCGTCCACGACGTCGGTCGTCGCCGGCTCACGGAGCGCGTCGTCCTCGTGCAGCGGTCCCGACAGGTCCGCGTAGACGTTGCCGGTGGACACGAACGTCCAGCGACCCGTCGTCTCCCCGAGCGCGGCCAGGGCCGACCGCACGTGGCCGGGCTGGCGTGCGACGTCGACGACGGCGTCCCACGGCCCCACCACCTCGTCGTACGCGCCAGGACCGTCGCGGTCGGCCCGCACCCAGCGCACGCCGTCGACGACCCCACCGCTCTCGCCACGAGCCAGGCAGGTGACGTCGTGCCCCCGCTCCACCGCGGTCCGCGCGACCTCGCGGCCGAGCCATGCCGTCCCACCGAGCACCAGCCACCGTCCCATGCCCCCACCTGACCAGGCCGTGCGCCGACTCGCCAGAGATGTTCGCCGAGGGCTGACGGCCTAGGCTCAGGACATGGCCTCCATCAGCACCCTCACCGTCACCGGGACCGCCACGACCCGCGAGAAGATCGCGCTGCCCGGCGGCGGCGTGCTCACGGTCAAGCTCGTCTCGCCCGACGGCGAGGTCCTGGCGGCCGTCGCCAGCGTCGCCGGCGACGGGCCCACGCCGTTCGAGCTGTCCGTCGACACCGCCCTCGTCCCCGACGCCGACACCCTGCGCCTCTGGGCGATGCTGCGCACCGACGTCGGCGTGTGGGGCACCCCCGAGCTGGTCACCGTGCGCGAGGAGCTGCAGCTGTCGCGAGTCGACGCCTGATGCCACGGGGTGCCCAGGTCACGCACCTGTCGCGGGAGGAGGTGGCCGCCGCGGACAGTCCCGTGCTCGGCCGCATCGCCTCCCTGCTGCGGCCGTACCGCAGGCAGCTGGTGCTCGTCTGCGCCGCGGTCGTGGCGGGCGCCGCGCTGACGTCGGTCATCCCGTTCCTCACCCGCGCCGTCTTCGACCACGCGCTCTTCCCCACGGACGGCGGTCCCGCCGACCTCGGCCTGCTCGGGCGCCTCGTCGGCCTCATGTGCCTCATCCCGCTCGTGACCGCGCTGATCTCCGTCGGGCAGAACTGGCTGACGGCCACGATCGGCAACTCCGCGATGGCCGACCTGCGCAGCCAGCTGTTCGCGCACCTGCAGACGATGGAGCTGGCCTTCTTCACGGCCACGAAGACCGGTGCCATCCAGTCGCGGCTCGCGAACGACGTGGCCGGTGTGCGGACCGTCCTCACCGACACCGCGACGACCATCCTGCAGAACACGGTGACGGTCGTCGCCGCGGTCATCTCGATGGTGCTGCTGTCGTGGCAGCTGACCGTCCTGACCCTGGTGCTCATGCCGGCGTTCATCGCCATCCAGCTGCGGGTCGGTCGACGACGCCAGAAGCTGGCCCGCCGCACGCAGGAGTCGCTGTCGGAGATGACGGCCATCACCGAGGAGTCGCTGAGCGTCTCCGGCATCCTGCTCTCGAAGGTGTTCGGCCGCGCGGAGTCCGAGACCGAGCGCTACCGCGAGGCCAACCGGGAGCAGGCGCGGCTGCAGGTCGCGCAGGCGATGACCGGGCGCACGTTCTTCGCGACGGTCCAGACGTTCTTCGCGATCACGCCCGCGCTCATCTACCTGCTGGCAGGACTGATGATCACGGGCAGCCTGCCCGGCGGGGCCGACACGCTCACCGCCGGGACGCTCGTCGCCTTCACGACCCTGCAGGCCCGGCTCCAGATGCCGCTGCTGCAGCTCATGCGCGTCACCCTCGACGTGCAGACGTCGCTCGCCCTGTTCCGCCGCATCTTCGAGTACCTCGACCTCCGGCCCGCCGTCGTCGAGAAGCCTGGCGCGGTCACCCTGCCCACCGTGCGGGGCGAGGTGGAGATGCGCGGGGTCTGGTTCCGCTACCCCGAGCCGCGCTCGCTCAGCGGTGGCCGCACCGGCGACCGCTTCGGCGACTCGACGGTGCGCATCGACCGGCCCGACGGCGTCGCCGCACCGGTGCCGACCGACGCGTGGGCGCTGCGCGACGTGTCGCTGCGCGTCGAGCCGGGTCAGCTGGCCGCCATCGTCGGGCCGTCGGGGTCGGGCAAGACGACCGCCACCTACCTGGTCCCGCGCTTCTACGACGTCACGCGCGGCGCCGTGCTGATCGACGGGCACGACGTGCGCGACCTGACCCTCGACACGGTCACCGGCGCGGTCGGCATGGTCACCCAGGAGCCGTACCTGTTCCACGGGACGATCCGCGACAACCTCGCCTACGCCCGACCCGACGCGAGCGCCGAGGAGATCGAGCAGGCTGCCCGCGACGCCAACATCCACGACCGGATCCTCAGCTTCGCCGACGGGTACGAGACCGTGACGGGCGAGCGCGGCTACCGGCTGTCGGGCGGTGAGAAGCAGCGTCTCGCGATCGCCCGCGTGCTGCTCGCCGACCCCCGCATCCTCATCCTCGACGAGGCCACGTCGGCCCTCGACACCGAGACCGAGCGGCTCGTGCAGGAGGCGCTGGAACGCGCTCGCGCGAACCGCACGACCATCGCCATCGCCCACCGCCTGTCGACCATCCACGACGCCGACGTGATCTTCGGCGTCGAGGACGGCCGTGTCGTCGAGCAGGGCACCCACGACGAGCTGCTCGCCGCCGGTGGCCTCTACGCCCGTCTATACGTCGAGCAGTTCCAGTCCGGCCGGGGCCCGCGGCGAGCCGACGAGCGGCGGGCGGACGTCAGCGTCTAGAGCGTCCACCCGGTCGTCGCCCGCCGACCGTCCGCCGCCGAGCCGGTCGACACGACGCGTCCGTCCTCGAGTAGACCGAGACTGTGCTCGGCGCCGGCGGCCACAGCGACGACGTCACGCCATCGTTCGACGTCGGCATGGTCTGACCTCGCTGCGCCCGCGACGTGCACCCGGCCCCCGGCGTCGAGGCCGAGGACGTGCAGGCTTCCGGCGCTCACCTCGACGATGTCACGCCACGTGGCAACCTCGGTGACACCGCAGCGAACGTCGCCCGTGGCCAGCACTCGTCCCTGGTGGTCCACCGCCACCGTGTGCAGGTAGCCCGCAGACACCGAGCGGACACCACGCCAGCCGGAGACGTCGCACTGCCCTCGTGTGTCGTTGCCGACCGCGACCACCGTCCCGTCGTACCGCAGCCCGACGGAGTGCCAGTCACCGGCCGCGACGGCGATGACGTCGCGCCACGCGTCGACCTCGCACGCCCTGTCCTCCCACCGACCGGCAGCGAGGACCCGACCGTCGGACGTGACACCGAGAGTGCGTCGCCACCCGGCCGCGACGCCGACCACGTCCGCCCATCCCGCGACGTCGCACTGGCCGTCGCCGTTCCAGCCGGTCGCCACCACCGTGCCGTCGGCGCACAGGCCCACCGTGTGCGACCGGCCCGTGTTGCGGGCTGCGTGGACGTTCCCAGCCGCGACGGCCACGATGCCGCTCCATCCCTCGACGGAGCATTCCTGCGAACCGGGGCGACCTGCGGCCACGACGGTGCCACCTCGTCGCAGACCCACCGAGTGACGACGACCGGCCGCCACCGCAGCGCCGTCCATCCGCGTCAGAGTCCGCCGAGGCCGACGTACTTCGTCTCCAGGTACTCCTCGATGCCCTCGGCGCCGCCCTCGCGGCCGAAGCCGGAGGCCTTGACGCCGCCGAACGGGGCGGCCGGGTTCGAGACGATGCCCTGGTTCAGGCCGACCATGCCGGTCTCGAGGCCCTCGTAGACCTTCACGGCGCGGGCGTAGTCGGTGGTGAAGGCGTAGGCGACGAGACCGTACTCGGTGTCGTTGGCCATGCGGATCGCGTCGTCGTCGTCGGTGAAGGTGAAGATGGGGGCGACCGGGCCGAAGATCTCCTCCGTGGCCACCTTCGCCGACAGCGGCACGTCGGTGAGGACGGTCGGCGGGTAGAACCAGCCGGGACCGTCGGGCACCTGGCCACCGGTGACGACGGTGGCGCCCTGGTCGACGGCGTCGTCGACGAGCTCGGCGACCTTGTCGCGCTGCTTCTCCTCCACGAGCGGGCCGACCTTGACGTCGTCCTCGAGGCCGGGGCCGATCTTCAGGGACCCCATCTTCTCGGCGAGCTTCGTCGAGAACTCCTCGGCGACGTCGGCGTGGACGATGAACCGGTTGGCCGCCGTGCACGCCTCGCCGATGTTGCGCATCTTCGCGAGCATCGCGCCCTCGACCGCCGCATCGACGTCGGCGTCGGCGAAGACGAGGAACGGGGCGTTGCCGCCGAGCTCCATCGACACCCGCAGCAGCCCCTCCGCGCTCTGCTCCACGAGGCTGCGGCCGACCTCCGTGGAGCCGGTGAACGTCAGCTTGCGCAGACGGGGGTCCCGGATGATCGGCTCCATCACCTCGCCAGTGCTCTTCGTCGTCACCACGTTGAGCACGCCCTCGGGGACGCCCGACTCCTCCAGCACCTTCGCCAGCCACAGCATGGTGAGCGGAGTGAGGCCGGCGGGCTTCACCACCATCGTGCAGCCGGCGGCGATCGCGGGCGCGATCTTGCGGGTGCCCATGGCGAGCGGGAAGTTCCAGGGGGTGATCATCAGGCACGGACCGACGGGCTGCTTGAGGGTGAGCAGACGGGTCGCGCCGTTCGGGGCCACCGAGTAGCGGCCCGAGACGCGCACGGCCTCCTCGGAGAACCAGCGCAGGAACTCCGCGCCGTAGGTGATCTCGGCCTGGCTCTCGCTGAGCGGCTTGCCCATCTCGAGCGTCATGATCGTGGCGAGCTCCTCGGCCCGGCCGACGACGGTCTCGAACGCCGACCGCAGGATCTCCCCGCGGTCGCGCGGCGGCACCTTCGCCCACTCCGGCTGAGCGGCGACGGCGGCGTCGATGGCCGCCTTGCCGTCCTCGACCGTCCCGTTCGCCACCTCCACCAGCGTCGAGCCGTCCGCAGGGTTCTCGACCGCGAACGTCGCACCCCCGCTCGCGTCCCGCCAAGAGCCGCCGATGAAGAGCTGTGTGGGGACGTCGGGCAGTGCGGAGGAGGTCATGTCCCGAGGCTACGACGGTCGCGGTCGGTCGGCACCCGGTGACCTTGGCCTCGCTGAAAGTAGGGCCTTGGTCCGTGTTCTTTCGCTTATGTGTTCGGTATAGTAGGGGTATGTCCAGCGCCCAGCTAGCCGACCGGCTCGAGGCCGTCGCTGCCGAGCTGCGGACCTACCCGACGACCACCGATGCGCTGCGGCTGCTGCAGGGAGTCTCGAACGCGATCGACGGCGAGAAGGTGGCTCTGGTCGCGGAGATGGACGAGCGCCGGGACTTCGAGGCCGAGGGCTGCTCGAGCCTGAAGAACTGGCTGCGTGACCAGCTCCACCTCGACGGCAAGCAGGCGGGTCAGCTGGTCCGCTCCGGTCGGACCCTGCGGGACATGCCCGACCTGGAGTCGCTGGCCGTCGAGGGAGCCGTCTCCCTGGACCATGTCGACGCGTTCACGTACGCCGCGAAGCACATCGACCCGATGGTCGTCGAGCGCTCGATGGACTGGATGCTGCGCCTGGCCGAGCGGGCCGAGCCGGTCCAGATCCGCAAGGCCGTCAAGAAGCTGCGTGAGACCGCCCACCCCGACGACCTCGACGAGGCCTGGATCAAGGGCATGGACCGCCACGACATCACCCTCACCCCCGTCGGCGACGGCGTCCACCTCACCGGGTTCCTGCCCGCCGACACCGGCGCCAAGTTCCGCACCGTCCTGCAGTCACTCTCCGCCCCCACCTGCGCCGAGGACGAGCGCCCCGTCAGCGTCCGCCGCGTGACCGCCCTCGACCAGCTCCTCACCGGCATCCTCGACTCAGGCCTGCCCCAGGACAAGGGCGTGCGCCCACACGTCACCCTCGCCGCCAACCTCGCCGACCTCGCCCAGGACGCGGACACCGCGACCGCCGAGCTCGCCGGATTCGGGACCATCGGCCCCGCCCAGCTCCAGCAGATGCTCTGCGACAGCGACCTCACCCCCATCCTCACCGCCGGCAGACACGCCACCCTCGACGTCGGCCGCACCCACCGCACAGTGAGCCAACCGGGCGAAGCCCGGCAGCCGGTCCTCAGCGAGCGCCAGCGAGCTGTGCGCCGAGCGCGAGGAACGAGCGCGAGCCGGCTACCACCACATCGAGTACTGGTCCGAAGGCGGCGCCACCGACCTCGCCAACCTCATCGGGCTGTGTCCGAGACTGGGGGTCCCCCACACAGGGCGCGTAGCGGTGGGGGAGCACGCGGCAGTCCATCAGGGGTTCTTCACCATCGACCCCCACACGCACCAGACCCACCGCACCCTGCGCACCCGCACCAAGTCCCACCCCCGGCACGCCCGCGCCGGCTGACGCCCTACCGCACTCGACGGACCAGTGCGGACTGGTCGAAGACCTCCGGGTGCAGGACCGACGCGAACGCCTCGACACCGTCCACGAGTCGCGGACCGGGTCGCACGACGACCGCGTTGCCGTCGACCGCCCACACCTGGGTGTCCGGGAGCTCCCGCACGACGACCTCGGCCTGCTCGGCGGCGCCGTCGAGGCCGAAGCCGCACGGTGCCACCAGCACCACCTCGGGACGCTCCGCCCGCAGCGCGTCCCAGCCCGACGGACCCGACGGCGTCCCGGCGTGCATGCCGACCGGATCGCCGCCGGCCGCCGCCACCTGGTCGGGGATCCAGTGACCTCCGGTGAACAACGGGTCCACCCACTCCACCACCGCCACGCGCGGGCGACGTCGGTCGGCCACCCGGGCCTCGACCTCCGCCAGACGCCCGCGCAGGCCCGCCACCACCGCACGGCCGCAGTCGACGACACCAGCCGCAGCCGCCACCCGCTCCACCGACACGAACACGTCATCCAGCGTGTGGGGATCGAGCGTCACCACGTCGGCACGGCAGCCGAGGTGCGCCAACGCCTCGTCGACCCGGTCGGTCGGCAGCGCGCACACCCGGCACAGGTCCTGGGTCAGCACCAGGTCGGGATCGACGTCGGCGAGAGCACCCTCGTCGAGCGTGTACAGGTCGACACCGTCGGCCCGACGCGCGCGGACGTAGGAGTCGATCTCCGCCGGCGTCCACCCGCTGGTGTCCGCGCCCGTCACCACCACCCGGTGCTCCGACCGCGCCGCCGCCGGCTCGTCGCACTCGAAGGTCACGGCCACCAGTCGATCCTGCAGGCCCAGGACGTAGACGATCTCCGTCGCCGACGGCAGCAGCGACGCGATCCGTCGCGCCGTCACGGGGCCGTCGCTCACGGGTGCGTCAGTCGCTGGACCGTCGTTCACTGGGGGCGACGCGGGTACCGCGGCAGCTGACGCACCCGCACCACCACGAACACGGCGATGACGAGCAGCACCGCCAGGATCACCAGCTTCTGAAACGTGTCGGCGTAGGGCTCGACCTGCTCCCAGTTCTCGCCCAGCCGGTAGCCGGCGACCACGAAGATGCTGTTCCAGATCAGGCTGCCCGCCGTCGTCAGGGTCAGGAACAGGCCGAACGACATCCGCTCCACGCCGGCGGGCAGGGAGATCAGGCTGCGGAAGATCGGCACCATCCGACCGAAGAAGATCGCCTTCGTGCCGTGCTTCGCGAACCACGCCTCCGTCCGCTCGAGGTCGCTGACCTTCAGCAGCGGCACCTTCTCGAACACCCACACCGTCCGCTCACGGCCGTACGCGCGGCCCAGCCAGTACAGGATCGCCGCGCCGATGACCGAGCCCGCCGTGGTCGCGAACAGGGCGCCCGCGAGGCTGAACGTGCCCTGCGCGGCAGCGAAGCCCGCCAGCGGCAGGATGATCTCGCTCGGGATCGGGGGAAAGATGTTGTCGGCGCCGACCGCGAGGGCGACACCGAACAGGCCCAGCTTCTCCATCAGGTCGACCGTCAGACCAGCCAGACCGCTGTCCGGACCCGTCGAGCTGGCGGACTGCACGAGAGCGGACGTCACGGCTGCGCTGATCACCAGGCGAGGGTACCTGCGCGCACCCGAGCCGGGGCCGACGTGGCGCCGGGGCTACCGTCGCAGTATGCGATCTCGGGTCACACGCAGCGCCACCGTGCTCGCCGCGTCGCTCCTCCTGCTCACCGCCTGCACCGGCGGTCACGACGGGGACGGCGACGCGACGGCGACGTTCCGCACGCCGTCGCGCGCGATCGACGTCGTGGCCGGCCACACGCCCGCGCAGAACGCCGTGGGCACCTCGCGGCGGTTGTTCGAGCGGTCGGCGGTGGCGGTCGTGTCGGCCCGCAGCGCCCGGTCGCAGCAACGGTCCGTGAAGGTCGCCGAACGACTCGGCGTCCCGATGCTGCTGGTCGGTCCCACCACGCGCGGTGAGCTCGACCGTCTCGGCGTGCGTACGACGCTCGCCGTCGGGCCGAAGGACGCCGACTGGCCCGACCTGCCCGGACGTCGTTTCGTCGGCGACGACCAGGCCGACGTCGACCGCGCCGTGGCCCGCGTGCCCCGCACCTCGTCTGACGGGCGGGACGTGGTCGTGCTCGTCCACGCCCCGCGCACCGACCTCGCCTCCGTCGGCACCGCCCGGGCTGCGGGCGCGACCGTCGTCGGCGTGAAGGGCGGCGACCCGCGCGCGGACCGTCGGGCGATCCGTGCCCTGCGTGAGCAGCCCGAGGCTCCCGTGGTCGGCGTCGGGAGGATGTTCCGGCGCGGGCTGGGCTACGAGGTCACCGCGGTGCGCCGCGACCTGACCCAGCCCGGGGGCGGTCTGCTGGTGTTCCCCGGGCGCCACGTGGTCGCCCTGTACGGCCACCCCGGAACCCCCTCGCTCGGGCTGCTCGGCGAGCAGGACACCACGGCCACGGTGCGCCGCGCCGCCCGACTGGCGCAGCAGTACCAGAAGCTGTCGGACCAGCCCGTGGTGCCGGCGCTGGAGATCATCGCGACCGTCGCCTCCTCCTCGGCGGGCGACGACGGCGACTACTCGGCAGAGAGCAGCGTCGCCGACCTGGAGCCGCTCGTGGAGGCCGCCGAGAAGGCCGGCCAGTACGTGGTCATCGACCTGCAACCGGGTCGGACCGACTTCCTCACGCAGGCCAAGCGCTACCGCTCGCTGCTGGAGCACCCGCACGTCGGGCTCGCGCTCGACCCCGAGTGGCGACTCGCGCGTGACCAGAAGCACCTCGCGCAGATCGGGTCGGTCCGGGCCTCCGAGGTCAACGCCGTCGCCGACTGGCTGGCCGAGCTGACCCGCGAGCGTCGGCTGCCCCAGAAGCTGTTCGTGCTCCACCAGTTCTCGACGTCGATGATCCGCGACCGCAGCACGCTCGACGTCGGCCACCCGGAGCTCTCGACGGTGGTCCACGTCGACGGCCAGGGCACGCCGGGGGCGAAGACCGGCACCTGGAACACGATCCGTCAGGGCTCCCCGCAGGGCGTCCACTGGGGCTGGAAGAACTTCCTCGACGAGGACGAGCCCATGCTCACCGTGCCGCAGACCTGGCGCGACGTGCATCCACGGCCGGACCTCGTGACGTACCAGTGACGGCGAGGCCGCCGTTCAGCACTCCGGGACGCCGCCCGAGCAGATCGACGGGTCGGCACCGCCCCCGGCCACCCGGGTCAGCAGCGCCCTGAAGGTCTCGGCCTCGGCGTCGGACAGACCGCCCAGGACGGTCCGCTCGACCTCCTCGATCCGTCGGGAGGTCTCCCGCAGGACCTGCTCGCCCTCGGGCAGGAGCACCACGCGGCGCGCGCGTCGGTCAGCGGGATCGGGTCGGCGCTCCACGAGGGCAGCACGTTCGAGGTCGTCGACGAGGTAGGTCATGACCGTGCGGTCGATGCCGAGGTCGGAGGCGATCATCGCCTGGTTGCTGCACACCTCGGACCCCGCCACCGACAGCACCTGGAACCCGCGGGCGCCGCCTGGGAGTTCGGCGACCACGTCGTGCGCCGCCTCGAGGTAGCGCCGCAGGACCGCCGCGAGCGCCTGGCCGAGGTCGGCACGGCTCGGGGCGGGGCGGGTCGGGCTCACGAGGCCAGGGTACCGGGCGTCGGGTGGTCGTGACGACGATCACCCGTCACGATCATCGTTTATGTATATGATCTGTGTGGCAGACTATCACTTGACCCAGGAGTACCCATGAGCACGATCTTCCGGCTGGACTCCAGCATCCGCATCGACGGCTCGACCAGCCGCGCCGTGGCCGACACGCTCGAGAAGGCGATCGTCGAGTCCGAGGGCGACGGCACGACGGTCGTGCGCCGTGACGTCGGCACCCGTCCCCTCCCCGGCGACGCGTGGGCCGCGTCGGCCTTCGCCGGCTTCGTGCCCGAGGAGACGTGGACGGAGGAGCAGCGTGCCGCGCGCGCCCTGGCCGCGGAGCTCGCCGACGAGGTGGCCGCCGCCGACGCCCTGATCATCTCCGCGCCGCTGTACAACTTCGGCGTCGCCGCCCACCTCAAGCTGTGGATCGACACGGTCATCACGGACCCGCGCTTCGCGCCCGGCACGGAGACCGTGAAGGGACGTCCGGCCTTCCTGGTGGTGGCGAAGGGCGGCGGGTACGGCCCCGGCACGCCGCGCGAGGGCTGGGACCACGCGACCGCCTACCTGCGTCGCATCTTGGAGGACGTGTGGGGCTTGGACCTCGACGTGATCGAGACCGAGCTGACCCTGGCGGACGTCACGCCGCAGATGGCAGAGCTGCGCGACCTCGCCCGCGCGCAGCTGGCAGAGTCCCACGAGGCCGCGCGGTCGGCCGGGCGGTCGGTGACCCTCAAGCTGCGTCCCGTGGCCTGAGCTCGGAGGCGACGCGCGACCCTCCCGCCGTCCTACCCTGACGGCATGGACCGGACGCGCGTCGCCGTCAGCACCGGCTTCCTGCTCCAGGGCTTCACGTTCGCCGCGCTCGTCACCCAGACGCCGCGCCTGCAGGACCGGTTCGACCTCGGCGAGGGCGACGTGACCGTGCTGCTGGTGCTGGTCGCCGTCGTGGCGGGGTTCGGCAGCGTGCTCGCGGGCGTCCTGGCCACCCGCCGCTCGAGCGGGTCGGCCCTGACGACGTCGCTGGTGGGCATCGGCGCGGGGGCTGCCCTGGTCGGCTGGGCGCCCTCGTACCCGCTGCTCGTCGCCGCCTTCGCCGTCTACGGCGTCGCGCTCGGCGGGGTGGACGCGACGATGAACATGCAGGGCGTGCGGGTCGAGGCACTGCGGGGTCGCAGCGTGATGACCGGGTTCCACGCGTGCTGGAGCATCGGCGGCATCGCCGGCGCCGGGTACGCCGCCCTCGGGCTGCCCTTGGACGCTGGACTGTCGGTCGCCGCCGCCGTGGTCGTCGCGCTCGCCGTGGCGTCGGCCCGGCACCTGGCTCCGGACGCGCCGGGGTCGCAGGTCGACGACCTCGCGGCAGCCGCGACGATCCCCGTCCCCTGGCGGCCGGTGCTGGTCTTCGGGCTGGTGATCTGCCTGTTCTACGCGGCCGACACCGGTACCGGCTCGTGGAGCGCGGTGTACCTCCGGCAGGCGCTCGGCGCGGCGAGCTGGCTGGTCCCGCTCGGGTACGCGGCGTACCAGGTCGGTGCCCTGGTCTCGCGACTCCTCGGCGACCAGCTCGTGCGCAGGGTGGGTGCATCCCGGGTGGTCGCGGGCGGTGCGTTCCTCGGTGTCGTCGGCTTCGCCGTCGTGCTGGCCGCGCCGGTCGCGGTGCTCGCCGTGCCCGGCTTCCTCGTCGCCGGCCTCGGGATCGCAGTCATCGCCCCGCTCGCGTTCGCTGCCGTCGGCGCCGCCGTCCCCCCGGAGGCCGCCGACGCGGCCATCGCCCGCATGAACATCGCCAACTACGTGGGCGCGATCCTCGGTGGAGCGGTGATCGGTGCCGTCGCGCAGGGTGGCTGGCTGCGGGTGGCGTTCCTCGTGCCGCTCGTGCTGGTCGCGCCGATCCTGCTGCTGTCGCGCGCGTTCGACGGTCCGAGGGCGACCCGCGTCGGCTGACCGGACCGCGCACGGGCCAGCCGGGGGTCAGGGACCCGCCCGGCCGGCTCGGACTCGCCTCAGCTGCACATCGTCGTGCGGACGTACATCTGCTCGCCCCAGTACTTCGCCTTCGTGTTCTTGAAGTAGATCCCGGCGGCGGTGTCGTTGTAGCGCTGCTCGTAGTGCAGGTGAGCGGGGAAGCTGCCCCCGGTCTTGCCGACCCGGCCGATGCCATGGGTCGCCAGGATCTTCTGACCCTTCACGACGGAGATGACGCTGAGGTGCGCGTAGCGGGTGGACCACCCGTTCGCGTGGTAGACGTCGACCATCTTGCCGTAGCCGTCGGGCCCCGTGCCCGCGAAGGTGACGACACCGCCGTTGCTGGCCTGGACCGGCTTGCCGAGGTCGCTGTCTCCACCGGACGGCAGGTTGAAGTCGATGGCGTTCAGCGGGTCGTGGTTCTTCCGGGTCTCGCCGCGCCACTCCTGACCGCAGGGGAACGGGACCTCGAGCGCGGGTCGTTCGGCGGCGGCGGTCGACGCTCCCGCCGCAGTCGCCGAGGACTCGGCTGCTCCCGCCGTTCCGGCCGTGCTGGACACGGCGGTGCCGGCACAGAGGGCGATCGCTGCCAGGGTCGAGGTGAGTGCTGATCGTCGGTTCATGAGGTGCTCCTGCCGTCCAGGGGCTCGCGGGTCGAGCCGTCGCTCCACGAGCCTGTTCCTCGGCACTGCGAACCTGCTGCGACGTCGGTGCGAACGTCTCGCAGCGGTGACGGCGGTGGGCCGCACCTCGCCCGTGCGACAGTGTCGGCGTGCAGCCCACCGTCGCGTCCCTCTGGCGCTACCCGGTCAAGTCCTGCCGCGGGGAGTCGCTCGAGCGGGTCGAGGTGGAGCCGTGGGGCGTCGCGCAGGATCGACGGTGGATGGTCGTCGACCCTGCGGGGGCGATGGTCACCGCGCGGGAGCTGAACCGCCTGCTGGTCGTGCACCCGACGCTCACCGACGTCGGGCTTCGTCTCGCGGTGGCCGGCGAGCCCGCCGTCGAGGTCCCGGTGCCGGATCCGGCGGAGCAGGTGCCGATCTCGATCTGGTCGTCCCGCCTCACGGCCGCCGACGCTGGTGAGGCCGCCGCGCGGTGGCTGTCCGACACGCTCGGCCGACCGCTGCGGCTCGTCCACCTGGACGACCCCCGACGACGAGCCACGAGTCCGGTCTACTCCGGTCCCGACGACCGGGTGAGCCTCGCCGACGGGTATCCGCTGCTCCTCACGACCACGGCCTCGGCCGACGTCGTCTCGGAGGCCGCTGACGCACCGGTACCGATGCACCGCTACCGTCCGAACCTCGTCGTCGAGGGCACGCAGCCGTGGGCCGAGGACGCCTGGCGGCGGTTCCGGATCGGCGACGTCACCTTCCGCGTGGTCAAGGGCTGCGCCCGGTGCGTCATGACCACGATGGAGCCCGACCACGACGCCGGCAGTGTCGCGCGCGGTCCGGAACCGACCCGCACCCTCGCCCGCCTGCGTCGCTTCGGCAAGGGCGTCTGGTTCGGCGTCAACGTCATCCCCGACCATCCTCTGCCCGCCGACGCCACGCTCGCCGTCGGCGACGCGGTCGAGGTGCTCGAGGCCGTCGAGTCCGGTACCCCACCGATCGGGTCGTAGCTCAGGCCGGGACGAGCTGGTGCAGCGCGTCACGAGTCGCAGCGACGTCACCCAGCCGGTCGGGCGGCAGGCCGTCGGCCAGACGTTGCAGGCGCTCGAGCGACTCGGCGGCGATGGGTGCTCGGTGGCGGGACGCGGCACGCGCGAGGATCGCGACCGCCTCGAGCTTCTCACCCCCGACGACGAGGTCGTCGATCGTGAGTGAGTCGTCGCGCCCGAGGAACGGCCGCACGGCCGGGCCCAGGATCGAGAGCAGCTCGTCGACGTCGGTCATCTGTCCAGGCTAGCCATCGATGCGCTGGTCATCCAGGGGAACGTCCACACGACCATGCCGCGTGTTCTTGACGACTCCGCGCCCGCCGACCGGGAACGCCGTGGAGAACCGCCATCGGCCGGTCTCGTCGCGGCGCAGACGGACCACGACACGCACGTCGTCGACCGTGGCGGTGAACCCAAGGCGGTCGCCGCCGTCCGAGAGGACGACGCCGTCCGGATGTCGCATGACCTTCTCGACCCAGGGGCGCAGGTCGGTCCCCCACCGTTGCGGAAACTCGGTCTTGTCCCGCCGACCGACGCCCCACGCGTGACCACCCGCGTCCTCGTTGTTCGGATCCCCGGAGACCAGGTGGATCTCGTCGGAATGAGTGAGGACTGGCAGCTCCGACGGCCGCAGAGGGAGTGGTCGGCCGTCGGCCAACCGGATCGCGAAGGTGTCGTCGTCCACCCGTGAACCGTACGAACAGACTCCGACACGCCGAAGCCCGTCGTGCACAGGCCGCGGACGCTCCGGGCGGGGTCAGCCGCCGTAGAACTCGCCGGCCGCCGCACCCGGGGGGGCCTCGGCCTCGCGGGCCATGGGGGTGAAGCGGGAGTAGTGGCCCTGGAAGCTGACGGCGACCTTGTTGACGGGACCCGAACGGTTCTTGGCGACGATGATGTCGGCCTCGCCGGGGCGCTCGGACTCGCCGCCGCCGGTCGCGTCGGGGCGGTTGATGAGGAAGACCATGTCGGCGTCCTGCTCGATCGAGCCCGACTCGCGCAGGTCCGACAGCTGCGGCGTCTTGTCGGTGCGCTGCTCCGAGCCTCGGTTCAGCTGGCTGATCGCCACCACCGGGACGTTGATCTCCTTGGCCAGCAGCTTGATCTGACGGCTGAACTCCGAGACCTCCACCTGGCGGTTCTCGACCTTCTTGCCCGACGTCATCAGCTGCAGGTAGTCGATGACGATGAGGCCGAGCTTGCCCTCGGCCGCCTTCTGGATGCGGCGGGCCTTCGAGCGGATCTCGGGCATGGTCATGTTCGGCGAGTCGTCGATCGTGATGGGCGCCGACTGCACGCGCGGCATGACCCGGCTGACCGAGTCCCAGTCGCGGTCGGTCATGCCGCCGCCGCGCATGTGGTGGATCGCGACCTTCGCCTCGGCCGACAGCAGACGCATGGCGATCTCCGCGCCCGACATCTCCAGGCTGAAGATGGCCGACGGGATGCCGTTCTTGATCGACGCCGCGCGGCAGAAGTCGAGACCGAGGGTGCTCTTGCCGACGCCCGGCCGGGCCGCGACGACGATCATCTGGCCGCCACGGAAGCCGGTCGTGAGCTTGTCGAGGTCGGGGAAGCCGGACTCCAGACCGGCCATGTCGCCGTCACGGGACTGGATGTCGTCGATCTCCTGGATGGTCTGCGCCATCAGCTCGGAGATGACCTTGTAGTCGTCGGTGCCGCTGCTGCCGTCGACGTCGAGCACCTCGGCCTGGGCGCGGTCGACGACCTCGCTGATCTCGCCGGTCTCGGCCCAGCCGTAGCCGGCGATCTTCTGACCCACCTCGATGAGCCGGCGCAGGATGGCCTTCTCGCGCACGATCTCGGCGTAGTAGTCGACGTTCGACGCGATCGGGACGCCCGCCACGAGGGTGTGCAGGTAGGGGGCGCCGCCCACCTTCGCGAGCTCGCCGCGCCGCTGCAGCTCGGCGGCGACCGTGATCGCGTCAGCCGGCTCGCCGCGCTGTGCGAGGTCGACGATGGTCTCGAAGATGGCCTCGTGCGCAGGTCGGTAGAAGTCGCGCCCCTCCAGGAGGTCGTTCGCCGGGTCGATCGCCTGCTTGCTGAGGAGCATGGCCCCCAGCACGCTCTGCTCGGCCGGGAGGTCCTGCGGCGGGACGCGTCCGGCGGGGACGTCGTCCTCGGGCTCGGGCCCTCTGGCGTGCAGATCTGCGACAGTCACGCAGCAGCCTTCCTCTCTCGACCCACCCCACGGTAGGTCGACCTTCCGACACGATCGCGCAGCCTCCCCGGTGGGGAGGTCCCTCGTCCTGCGCGACAGCCGACGCGTCACACTAGGGGGCCGGTGGGGGCTGACGAAAGCCCGCCACGCACAGCCCATGTGGACAAGGCTGGGGAGAATGTGGAAATCGCCGGAAAGCCTGTGCACAGTCCGTGGACGGCCTTGTGGAGAACCGGGGGATCTGGACGTGAAAACCGCCTCTGACCTGCGGCGATGCCGTGCACACAGTGTGGACCCACATTACGTGGACGTCATCCTCCGGCCATCTGCTGGTCGCATCGACATGTCGACAGCGGCGGTGAATTTCCGGTGAAATCCACAGCCAGACGCAGAAACCTGTTCACCTGGGGCGCCGCCGACCGCCAGATCGTCGCCGTCGCGGTGCCGGCCTTCTTCGCCCTCGTCAGCGAGCCCCTGATGCTGCTCGCCGACACCGCGATCGTCGGGCGCCTCGGGGTCGCCGAGCTGGGCGGACTGGCCGTCGCGTCGAGCGTGCTCCTCACCGTCGTCGGCCTCTGCGTGTTCCTCGCCTACGGCAGCACCGCGACGGTCGCTCGGCTGCACGGGGCCGGTCGCGAACGCGCGGCGTTCGACGGTGCGACCGGCGGGCTGTGGCTCGCGGTCGGGCTGGGCGCGGTGCTCGGAGGGCTGCTCGCCGCCGCGAGCGGACCCCTGGCCGGTGTGCTGGGCAGCTCGCCGGAGGTCGAGGGGCACGCGACGACCTACCTCCTCGTCTCGGCACCGGCGGTGCCCGCCATGCTGCTCGTGCTCGCGGCCACCGGCGCGCTGCGCGGCGTGCTGGACCTGCGCACCCCGCTCGTCGTCACCGTCGTCGCGAACGTGCTCAACGTGGTGCTCAACCTGCTGCTCGTGCACGGCGCGGGGCTGGGCGTGGCCGGGTCCGCCGCCGGCACGGCGATCGCCCAGTGGGTCGCGGCGCTCTGGCTCGTCACCGTGGTGCTCCGGCGGGCCCGCGCGGCCGGGTCGTCCGGACGTCCCGACGTGGCGGGGGTCGTGAGCGCTGCGCGTGACGGCGTCCCGCTCCTCGCCCGGACCGCGACCCTGCGCGCCGCGCTGCTCCTCGGCACGGCGGTGGCCGCCACCTTCGGCGACGCACCGCTCGCGGCGCACCAGATCGCGACGTCGCTCGTGACCTTCCTGGCCTTCGCGATGGACGCGATCGCCATCGCGGGGCAGACCCTCACCGGACGCACGCTGGGGTCGGGCGACGCCGAGGGCACACGGGTGCTCACCCGCCGGATGATCACGTGGGGCGTCGGCACGGGTCTGGTCGCGGGACTGCTGCTCGTCGCCGTGACGCCGATCGCCGGATCGTGGTTCACCTCCGACGAGCAGGTCCACGCCGCACTCGTCCCGGCGCTCCTGGTGGTGGCCGCCATCCAGCCCGTCTCCGGTGTCGTGTTCGTGCTCGACGGCGTCCTGATCGGGGCGGGCGACGGCGTCTACCTCGCGTGGGCCGGCCTCGTCGTGCTGGCCGCCTACGCCCCGCTGGCCCTCCTGGCCGGCTCGCTCGGCGCCGGACTCGCCTGGCTCTGGCTCGCCTACGGCGGGTTCCAGCTCGCCCGCCTGGTCACGCTCTGGCTGCGGCAGCGCGGCACCCGGTGGATGGTGCTCGGCGCCTGACCGTCAGCGCCGCCAGTACCCGGACACGTCGAGGCAGTCGCGCGGGACGGCCCGGTCGGCACGCCAGTGCGTCCGGACGTCACGGGCCGCGGTCGACTCCCCGGCCATCCACGCGTAGACCTCCCCGGACGGCCAGGTGAGGTCACGGACCGCGTCGAGCAGGAGCGTCGTCGTCCCGGGCTCCGCACCGGCGGGGCGGTGCAGCCAGGTCACCTCGACGCCGTCGCGCACCGCGAGGTCCTGCTCGTCCTGCGGTCCGGAGACCTCGACGACGACCTGCGCGGGCACGCCCGCCGGCAGCTCCTCGAGGAAGCGACCGATCGCCGGCAGTGCCGTCTCGTCGCCGGCCAGCACGAACGCGTCGACGTCGTGCGGGAACGCCTGGCCGACGGTCGGTCCGGCGATCCACGCGAGGTCGCCCGGCCGGACCCGCTCCGCCCAGCCCGCCGCCTGCCCGTGGCCGTGCCGCACGAAGTCGAGGGCGACCTCGTCGGGGGTCGCCCGACGTGGCGTGTAGTCCTTGCCGAGCGGGCGCACACCCTCCGTCGTGTAGTCGAGACCGTCGGGACGCTGCCGCGGCAGCACCGGACGGTCGACGTCGGGAGCGGGCACGAAGACCTTGACGTGGTCGTCGAAGCCCGGCGAGGCGAAGGCGGGCAGCGTCGCCCCGTCGAGGCTGCGCTCGCCGAGGGCCGGCCCCGCGAGCGTCAGCCGACGCATGCCCGGCGTCACGTCCTCGACGCGCACGACCTCCAGCTCGCGCAGCACCGCCACGTGGGTCGTCGTCGTTCGTCGCAGCTTCGGCACGCGGACACCCTAGACCGGCTCAGTCGCCGGTCCGGAAGCCGACTGTCGCCCACCGCGGCTGCTCGAACGACGCGGCTCCGACGTTGACCACCCCCGGCCGGACGGCCAGGACCGTGGGCGTGACGGCGAGCGGGACGACGACGGCCTCGCGGCGCAACGCCGTCTCGAGCCGGACCGTGGCCGCCGTCCGGGCCCGGGCGCTGCGAGCGTCGCGCACGGCGTCCCAGGGCGCGGCGGGTGAGGCGACTCCCGTCACGTTCGCCGGTGACGTGACGGGGAGGAACCGGTCGCGTGCACCGTCCGGAGCGAGGAGCGACGGACCCCAGCTGAAGGTCAGGAGGTCGAAGTCGAGCGGCACCAGCACCTGGGCGGCGAAGTCGTCGGGCGGGACGGTGCGCAGCCGCACCTCCACCCCGGCCTCGGCCAGCTGCGACCGGATCGCGCGGGCGCGGGTCGCCAGCGCCTCGCTGCCACCGGCCACCGGCAGGGACAGACGGAGCGGACGTGCCTCGGTGTAGCCGGCCTGGGCGAGCAGCCGTCGAGCGCGGTCGACGTCGCGCCTCGTGGGACGGGCCACGGCGTCGTAGCCGCGCTGCCCGGGCAGCAGGAGGAGGCTGTCGGCCGTGCGCGGCTCGGCACCCAGCGGTTCGGCCACGGCGCGCGCGAGGGCGTCGCGGTCGAGGGCCAGGGCGACGGCCCGGCGCACCGCGACGTCGCGCAGCGGTCCACGGCCCGCGTTCATCGACAGGTGCGACCACTGCGAGCCCGACGTCCGCTGCAGCTGGGACGCGGCGACGTCACGGTCGGTGTCGAGGGTCGCGACGTCGAGCTCGCCGGCGGCGTAGGCGTCGGCCTGCACCGACGGCTCCGCCACGCGCCACACGATGCGCCGCAGCCGCGGCGGGTCGCCCCACCAGCGGGGGTTGGGCTCCTGGGTGATGGTGCCGGTGTCCTCGTCGAGCTCGCGGGTCACGAAGGGGCCGTTCGACGGCAACGGCCGCTCGCGGAAGCCGCGGTCGAAGGCGCGGGGGCTCGACGCGATCCGCGCGGGCAGCCGTGGCGAGACGAACAGGGGCCAGTCGCCCCGCCGTTCGGCGAAGCGCACCGTGTACCCGAACCGGTCGCGACCGGGGCGGACGTCGGCGATCGCGTCCCACCCGTCGCTGCTGGCGACGGCGTACCGCTCGTCGGTGCCGCGCAGGGCCCGCCAGGTGGCGACCATGTCGGCGGCCGTGACCGGGGTGCCGTCGTCCCACACGGCCTCGGGGTTCAGCCGGACGGCGACGGTGAGCGGGTCGTCGCCGACGACCTCCACGCTGCGGGCGTGGTCAGGGTCGACCTCCCAGCCGCCGTCCTCGGTGATCCGCACGACCTGCCCGATCGTCGGGCCCACGAGCCGCTCGACGTCGGTGCCGACGGCGTCGGCGTGCAGCGGGTTGAAGGTGACGGGCAGCGACCCGAGACCGATCCGCAGCGTGCCGCCGCGCCGGACGTCGGACGTGTCGGCGCGCACCCAGGCGGTGGTCCCGTCGCGCGCCTCGGCCGACGCGGACGGCCGGGGTCGGGCGTCGCGGTCGGACCCGCCGGTGCACCCGGCCAGCACGAGGGCGAGCAGGAGCGGCAGGAGCAGGGCGGTGCGCGGGGGACGGGGCACGGGAACCTCGGGGGAACGGGGTCTCGGGACGGGTGAACGACGACGGGGCCCGGCCCGGCAGTGCCGGACCGAGCCCCGTCGCAGGACCTACTTGGAGGCGACCACGTTGAGGCGGACCTGGGCGGTCACCTCGGGGTGGACGCGGACGGTGACCGTGTGGGCACCGAGCGCCTTGATCGGGTTGCCGACCTCGATGCGACGCTTGTCGACCGAGCCGCCGGCCGCCTCGAGGGCGGTGGCGATGTCGGAGACGGTGACGGCGCCGAACAGGCGGCCGCCCTCGCCGGCGCGGACCGCGACGTTGACCGGCTCGGCCTCGAGACGACCCTTGATCTGACGGGCCTCCTCGAGGTCGTGCACGGCGCGCGCGTCGCGGGCGGCCTTGATGGACTCGACCTGCTTGGCCGCACCCTTGCTCCAGCGGATCGCGTAGTTGCGCGGGAGCAGGAAGTTGCGTCCGTAGCCGTCCTTGACCTCGACGATGTCGCCGGGCTCTCCGAGGTTGCTGACCTCGTGCGTCAGGATGAGCTTCATCGGTGGATCAGTCCCTCTCTCAGCGTCCGCTGGACGTGTAGGGCAGGAGCGCCATCTCGCGGGCGTTCTTGATCGCCTTGGCGATCTGACGCTGCTCCTGGACGGAGACACCCGTCACCCGACGCGCGCGGATCTTGCCGCGGTCGGAGATGAACTTGCGCAGGAGCGCGGTGTCCTTGTAGTCGATGGTGGTGACGCCGGCGGCCGCGAGCGGGTTGCTCTTCTTCTTCGGCTTCCGGACAACTGGCTTGGCCATGGTTCTCCTTGAACGGTGTATCTAAAGAACGGGGTGCGCTGGATCAGAAGGGGGGCTCGTCGGCGGCCGCGCCGCCGCCCCAGGCGTCGTTCCCACCCTGCGGTGCGGACTGCGGCTGCGACCAGGGGTTGGCGTTCCCGCCACCGGCGTTGCCGCCGCCCTGTCCTGCGCCGTAGCTGCCGCCACCGCCGCCGAAACCACCGCCGCCGCCACCGAAGTCGCCGCCACCGCCACCGCCGCCACCGCGCGAGGCCTTGGTGACCTTCGCGGTGGCGAAGCGCAGCGACGCTCCGACCTCGTAGACGTTCATCTCCACGCTGGTGCCGCGTCCGCCGTCCTGGCGCTCGTACTGCCGGACGTTGAGGGCGCCGTGCACGATGACGTGCTGGCCCTTCTGGAGCGACTCGGCGACGTTCTCGGCCATCTGGCGCCACACGGAGCAGCGGATGAACAGCGGGTTGCCGTCCTTCCACTCGTTCGACTGACGGTCGAAGGACCGCGGCGTCGAGGCGACGGTGAAGTTCGCGACCGCCGCGCCGGACGGGGTGAACTTCAGCTCGGGGTCGTCGGTGATGTTGCCGACGACGGTGATGACGGTCTCGCCTGCCATGGGACCAGCCTTTCGATGGTGGCTGTGGTTGCCGTGGGTGGGATTCGATCCAGTGGATGCTGTACCAGTGAACCCCGGGGTGCGGACAGTGACCGGGTCACCGTCCACAGGGAGCTCGGGTGAGCCCTTACTTCGCGTCGGGTCGGGTGACCTTCGTGCGGACGACGGACTCGTTGAGCCCGAGCTGACGGTCGAGCTCCTTGACCGTGTCCGGCGTGGCGGTCAGGTCGATGACGGCGTAGATGCCCTCGTTCTTCTTGTTGATCTCGTATGCGAGGCGGCGCTTGCCCCACACGTCGACGTTCTCGACGCTGCCTCCGTCGTTCTTCACGACGTTGAGGTAGGTGTCGAGGCTCGGGGCGACGGTGCGCTCGTCGAGCTCGGGGTCGAGGATGACCATGACTTCGTAGTGACGCAACGACAAGGTGCGTCCTCCTTCGGTCTGAACGGCTACGGACGGTCCGCAGCAGGAGGTGTGCCCGGATCGGGCAACCACGGAAGTCTAGCGGTGCCCACGATGCCGGGCCAAATCGCGGGGGCGCGACCGCGCGGGGGCTAGCGTGTCAGGGTGCAGGACGCCCTCCCCGTCGACGTCGAGCCGGTCGACCTCGAGATCGTCGGCCTGGTCGTGTCGCCGCGGCACCGCTACGACGGTCGGCCCTCCGACGGTCCGCGTCCGGCGATGGGCTCCGACCGGCAGACGTCGGTGGACGTGCGGGCGCACAAGGGGCTGGTCGGCGACCGCTACTTCGGCACCCGGCACCGGTTCGCGGCAGTGACGTTCCTGGCGGTCGAGGAGATCGCGGGGGTCGGCGCGACCCTCGAGGCACCGGGGCTCGACCCGTTCCTGGCGCGCCGCAACGTGCTGACGCGCGGGCTCGACGTCGAGTCGCTCGTGCACAGCGAGTTCACGGTCGAGCAAGGGGGCCGCAGCCTCACGTTCCGTTCGCTCACCCGGGCGAACCCGTGCGCGTGGATGGACGTGGTGCTCGCTCCCGGGGCCCACCAGGCGATGCGAGGCCACGCCGGCATCCGCAGCGAGCCGCTCGACGACGGGGTGCTGTCGGTGGGTCCTGCCCGGCTGGTGGCGGTGCGTCACCTGAGCCCGGGCGACGCCGCGCAGATGCGGCGCGAGGCGCTCGCGGCGGCGCGTCGTCAGGCCTGAGGGGAGCCCGACCGGACGCGTCCCTCGTCGTCCACGACGTGCCCCTCGGCCTGCAGGAGCGGGGTGGCCGCCTCACGGTGCTGGCGGTAGAGCCGGCCGTTCGTGGGCAGGACGCGCCACCACGGCAGTCCCGGGACGCGACGCAGCACGTTCGCGACCGCCTGGCCCGCGCCCGGGTGCCCCGCCTCGAGCGCCACCTCGCCGTAGGTCATCAGGTCGCCCGGTCGCAGGGCGGCCACCACGTCGGCGACCCGCTGCTGGAACGGCGTGAGCCGGTCCGGGGGGTCGGCGTGCCCGCCACCGGGCAGCGGCATCGTGGAGGTGTCGGCACCCATGTCACCAGTGAACCCCACGCGTGTCGTGGGCGCAGCGTCGTGCGTGCCGCCGCGTCAGCGTGACCGGCGGCGGTCCGGTCGGTCCTCGAGGCCCCGTGCCAGAGCCGCCAGCGCGGTGTCGAGCTCGACGTCGCTCACGCCGCCGAAGCCGACGACGAGTCCGGTGAGGGTGGAGCCGCGTGTGTAGTCGGCGAGCAGGGGCACGTCGAAGCCCGCTGCTCGGGCCGCGTCGTGCGCCGCGAGCGCGCGGGCGGCCGGGAGGAGCCAGGTGGAGTACATGCCCGCGCTCGGACCGGCGGGCGCCGCGTGCGGGGCGAGCACGTCGGCGACGCGAGGTGCGCGTTCGGCGTACACCCGGCGGGCGGAGCGGACGACGCGGTCGACGTACCCGTCGCGCAGCATCGACAGGAAGGCCCGTTGGACCGGCCACGAGACGCCCTCGTGCCGGACCGCGCGAGCCGCACGGACGGCGTCGAGCAGGTGCGGTGGCGGCACGAGCCAGCCGAGGCGCAGGCTGGGCGACACCGACTTCGAGGCGGTGCCGAGGTACGCGACGCGGGTGCGGTCGAGCGACGCGAGCGCGGGGACGGGCGCGACGTCGTAGCGGAACTCGGAGTCGTAGTCGTCCTCGACGACCACGACGCCTCGGCCGGTCGCCTCCGCGAGCAGCGCCACCCGGTCGGCCGCGGGCAGCACGTGCCCGAGCGGGTGCTGGTGGGCGGGGGTCACGTAGGTCGCGACGACGTCCGGCGGCACGACCGGGGTCCCGCGGGCGGGCACGTCGACCACGGCTCGCCCCGAGGCCCGCACGGTGGCGACCGCCGCCCGGTAGCCGGGGTCCTCGACCGCGACGGGACCACCGGGCAGCACCTCCAGCAGGGCGCGCAGGCCGTCGGTGGTGCCCTGCGTGACGACCACCTCGTCGGGGTCGCAGTCCACACCGCGCAGCCGGCCGAGACGTTCGGCGAGCGCGGCGCGCAGCGCGGGGCTCCCGCAGGGGTCGTCGTAGCCGGCGGGCGGGACGGCGGCGGCCACGTCGCGCCAGGCCCGCCGCCACCCCGCACGGTGGCGCGGGTCGATCCAGGGCGTGCCGGTGTCGAGGCGCACCAGGGGAGGCGCCGGGTCGGGAGTCGCGACGGGCCGCGGCGGAGCCGCAGGCGCCGGGACCGTGGCGGAGCCCGACACGAAGGTGCCCGACCCGTGGCGCGCCTCGAGCCAGCCCTCGGCGACGAGCTGGTCGTACGCCTGCGTGACCACCGCGCGGGAGACCTGGAGCTCCAGAGCCAGCGCCCGGCTCGCGGGCAGCCGCGTGCCCCGGCGGAGCGCGCCGGTGCCGACGAGGCGTCGGACGCCGGCGGCGAGCTGCGTCGCCAGCGGGACGTCGCTCGTCCGGTCGAGGCGGAGCGGCAGGGTCGGCGACGAAGTGGTCTGCACGTCTTGCACGATAGTGGACCTGGACGACAGTCCACTCGCCCTCACAGGCTGGGACCATGACCAGCACCGACGTCTCGCCGCTCTCACCCACCGCCCGCACGACCCTCGGGCGCTCGCGCGAGCGGGGAATCACCGACCGGGCCGCGCTGCACGCGATCCTGCGCGAGGCCCTCGTCGCGCACCTGGGCGTCGACGTCGGCGACCACCCCGTCGTGCTGCCGGTCGCGATCGCCGTCGACCTCGACGGCCCCGACGCGGACGGCACGCTCTACGTGCACGGCTCGGTGGCCGCGCGGTGGCTGACCCGGTCGGACCGGCGGACGGTGTGCGTCACGGCGACGCTGCTCGACGGGCTGGTCGTGGCGCGCTCCGGCTTCCACCACTCGATGAACTACCGCTCCGCCGTGGTCGTCGGGGAGGCCCGGATCGTCGACGACCCACGGGAGAAGGCGCACGCCCTCGACCTGACCGTCGACCACGTCGTGCCCGGCCGCTCGGCGACCCTGCGGCCGCCCACCCGCAAGGAGGTCGCCGCGACCGCCGTGCTGGCCGTCCCGCTCCGCGAGGCGTCGGTGAAGGTGCGCGCCGGCGACCCGGTGGACGACGACGTCGACGTCGAGGCCGGCGCGTGGGCGGGCGTCGTGCCCCTGTCGATGGTCGCGGGAAGCCCGGTGTCGGCGGCGGACTCGCACGACGTCGTGCCGGCCGACGTCGTGCGCCGGGCCGCGCACCTGGGGGCCTGAGCGCGCCGACGGCGCGCGAAGCACGGTTTTCTCAGACCAGCACGGCTTGCTCTCCGTGCTTACCTGAGGAAACCGTGCCCGGCGGAGATTCCCAGGTCGACCTGGGAATCTCCGCTGCGGGTCAGAGGTCGCTGGAGACGTCCCAGATGTTGACGCCCTCGACCGTGCCGGCGAGCTCGTCGATGCGGGCGAGCTCCTCGTCGGTGAAGTCGGTCTTCGCGGCGGCGGCGAGGTTCTCGTCGAGCTGCTCGGTCGAGGAGGCGCCGATGAGCGCCGACGTGACGCCGCCCGGCCGCAGCACCCACGAGATGGCCAGCTGGGCGAGGGACTGGCCCCGCTCCTCGGCGACCTCGTTCAGCCCCCGCAGCCGCTCGACGAGGTCGGGGGTGACGACGTCGTCGGTGAACGACCCGCGCTCGCCGGAACGCTCCGCCGGCTCGTCGCCGAGGTACTTCGACGTCAGCAGACCCTGGGCGAGCGGTGTGAACCCGATGGATCCCAGACCGTGCTCGTCGAGCACCGAGAGCAGGCTGGTGCCTCCACCCGAGCCGGTGGTCCCGCCGAAGCCGGCCGGACGGGCGTCGGCGCCCTCCTCGATCCAGCGGTTCACGATCGAGTACGACGGCTGGTGGATGACCAACGGCGTGCCGAGTTCCTTCGCCACCGCCACGGCCTCGGCCGTCCGCTCCGGCGAGTACGACGAGATGCCGACGTACAGCGCCTTGCCCTGGCGCACCGCGGTGTCGAGCGCGCCGATCGTCTCCGCCACCGGCGTGCCGGGGTCGGTGCGGTGGGAGTAGAAGATGTCGACGTAGTCGACGCTCATCCGCTCCAGCGACGCCTCGAGGCTGCTCAGCAGGTACTTGCGCGAGCCGAGCTTCCCGTACGGGCCCGGCCACATGTCCCAGCCGGCCTTGCTGGAGAGCACCAGCTCGTCGCGGTAGGGCTTGAAGTCGGTGCGCATCATCCGCCCGAAGTTCTCCTCCGCGGAGCCGTACGGCGGGCCGTAGTTGTTCGCGAGGTCGAAGTGCGTGACGCCGCGGTCGAACGCGTGCCGCAGGATCTCGCGCTGCGTCGCGAAGGGGCGGTCGTCGCCGAAGTTCCACCACAGGCCCAGCGAGATCGGCGGCAGCAGCAGCCCGCTGTCGCCCACCCGCCGGTACTCCAGGTGCTGGTAGCGGTCCTCGGCCGCGACGTACGGACGGTGGGTCTCGGGCACGGCGTCGGCCCAGTAGCGCTCCTCGGTCATGGTCCCGACGCTAGCGACCACCCGTGGACCTCGCCCCTCGACGCTCCCCACTGGACCGCCGGGACCGCGCTGCGCGGGGCCCGTGGTGGAACACGCTCCATCCCAACGTGACGAAACGCCCGCGACCCGTCACCCTAGGGGCATGCGAACGGTCGTCGGCGTGGTGCTCGGGGCGTGTGCCCTCGGCATCGTCACGGCTGCGGCGCTCGGCACGGCGCCGTTCCTCGTCACGCCGACGCCCTGGGTCGTCGGGCTGATCGGCGTGGCGATGCTGGCGGTCGTCGCGCAGCCGAGCGCGGCACCGTCGGCGCGCCGGATGGCGAAGGTGCTGACCGTGGTCGGCTCCGTCGGAGCCGTCGTCGCGTGGGCCGCCTACCTGCGCGGGTTCAGCGACGAGAACGGTCTGCGGGGGTGGCCCGACGCGCTCGACTCGATGATCGACCTCGGCTCGTCCACCGCCGCCCTGGCCCTCGCCGCGCTGCTCGTGGTCGCCGGATCGGCCAGCGCACGACGTCAGCCGCCCGAGCTCGACGAGGCACCCGTCAGCGCAGACGCGTGACCTCGACGCTCACGAACAGCTCCGACGCACCCGGCGTCGAGTAGATGCCGCGCAGCGGCGGGCAGTCCGCGTAGCCGCGACCTCGGGCGACGAGCACGTGCCGCTCGCCGGGCACGACCGCGTTCGTCGGGTCGAACCCGCGCCAGTCGCCGTCCCAGTACTCCACCCAGGCGTGCGACTCGCCCTCGACCGTCTCGCCGACGACCGGCTCGGCCGACGGGTGCAGGTAGCCCGACACGTACCGGGCGGGGATCCCCGCCCGGCGCAACGCGCCGAGCGTCGCGTGCGCGACGTCCTGGCACACCCCCGCGCCGGCCTCCCACGCCTCCGCCGCCGTCGTCGACACCTGCGTGACGCCCGGCAGGTAGCGCAGGTGGTCGTGGACCAGGCCGAACACGCCCACGGCGTACTCGCCCGGCGTCTCGGAGGAGGCCTGCAGCCCGTCGAGCCGCGACGCCAGGTCGTCGTGGGGACGCACCCACGAGTCCAGCACCAGGAACTCGCACCACTCGTCGGCCACCGCCGCGAGGTCGGCCCAGCCCACCGGGGCGACGTCGACCGGGTGCGGCGTGCTCTCCACCGTCGACGTGGCGACCACCGTCAGCGCGTCGTGCGGCTCGTGCACCTCGAACGCCGTGACGACCGTGCCCCAGTAGTCGCGGTACTCCTGCGACCACGCCGTCGGCGACACCTCCACCCGCGACCGCAGGACCACCTGGTCCGACGTCGTCAGCGGGGTCATCCGCGCCTCGTTGTACGACGCCACCGCGCCCTCGGCGTACGTGAAGCCGGTCGTGTGCCGCACGCGCAGCTGCATGGGTCGCGCCGACCCGCTCTGCCACTGCGACGCCGACCCCTGGCCCTGCACCTGTCCCTGCATGCTCACAGCGAGACCCCTCCCGTCCACGCGTGCGTGTCCGAGTGCGAGAAGTACCGCGCGCCGACCGCCTCGCTCGCTGCCGCGCACGTGCGCTGCAGCCGCTCCATCTCGATCGGCATCGCCTCGACGATCTCCGCGAGCGGCCGATACTCCAGCTCCGTGCGCGCCCGACCCAGCAGCCGCTGCGCCTCGTCACCGAATCCCGAGCGCTGACCGCGCGCCTCCAGACGGCTCAGCGCCCGCTCGGCCTCCATCAACGCCGAGACCACCGACCGTGGGAACCACCGGTCCAGCAGCAGGAACTCCGCCGCCTGACGGTCGCCCTCCAGACCCCGGTACGCGCGGATGAACGCCTCGTACGCCCCGCACGCCCGCAGCGTCGTCGGCCAGGCCACCTGGGTGTCCGAGGCCAACGCGGCCGTCGACAGCAGCCGCGCCGTCATGTCGACCCGCTCGATGCTGCGGCCCAGCACGAAGAAGTTCCAGCCCTCGTCGCGCGGCATCGTCCCGTCGGCGATGCCGTTGACCATCGCCGTGCGGTTCCGCACCCACGCGAACATGTCCGGCGGACGCTTCGTCCGCGCCGACGGCAGGCCCCGCCACATCGTGTTGATCGACGCCCAGATGTCGGTCGACAGCGTCTCCCGCGCGCCGCGCGCACCCTCGCGCGCCGCGGTGATGGCCGACGCGATCGATCCCGGCGAGTCGACGTTGTGCGCCAGCAGGTCGAGGATGGTCCACCGGTTGACCGCACCCGCGTGGTCCTCCACGCCCATCACCGACAGGAGCTGCTGGCACGACGCCGCCTCGTCGATCGCCGGGTCCTCCACCAGCACCTGCAGCTGGACGTCGAGGATCCGCGCGGTGTCATCGGCGCGCTCGAGGTAGCGGCCGATCCAGAACAACGACTCCGCGATCCGGCTCAGCATCCGGCCGCCACCTCTCGCTGGGGGTCATCGGCGCGCTCGAGGTAGCGACCGATCCAGAACAACGACTCCGCGATCCGGCTCAGCATCAGAGGTCGCCCCCGTCCTCGGTCAGCACCGACGGCGCGGCCGTCCGCAGGGTCTTGGCCTTCTCCGGGCCGTCGGCCTCCTCGTCGACCGCGTCCTTCGGGTCGGCCGGGGTGGACGGGTCGGCCAGCACCCACGTGTCCTTCGACCCGCCGCCCCGGGAGGAGTTCACGATCAGCTCGCCCTCGGGCAGCGCCACCCGGGTCAGGCCGCCCGGCAGCACGTACACGTCGTCGCCGTCGTTCACCGCGAACGGCCGCAGGTCGACGTGCCGGGGCCGGATGCCCTGCTCCACGAGGGTCGGCACGGTGGAGAGGGAGACGACCGGCTGCGCGATCCAGGCCCGCGGGTCGGCGTCGATCTTCACCCGCAGCTCGTCGAGCTCCCCGCGCGACGCCGCCGGCCCGATGACGATCCCCTTGCCGCCCGAGCCGTCCACGGGTTTGAGGACGAGCTCGTCCAGGCGGTCGAGCACCTCCTCACGCTGGTCGGCGTCGCCCAGGCGCCACGTATCGACGTTGCGCAGCACCGGCTCCTCGCCGAGGTAGTAGCGGATCAGGTCCGGCACGTAGGTGTAGATGAGCTTGTCGTCAGCCACGCCGTTGCCGACCGCGTTCGCGATGGTCACGTTGCCGGCCCGCGCCGCATTGACCAGCCCGGGCACGCCCAGCACCGACTCCGGGAAGAACTGCATGGGGTCGAGGAACTCGTCGTCGATGCGCCGGTAGATCACGTGCACCGGCTCCAGCCCACGCGTCGTGCGCATCGAGACCCGACCCTGCTGGCACACCAGGTCCCGACCCTCGACCAGCTCGACGCCCATCGTCCGGGCCAGCAGCGTGTGCTCGAAGTAGGCGGAGTTGTAGACGCCCGGCGTCAGCACGACGACGTTCGGGTCGCTCACGCCCGACGGCGCCGCGGCCCGCAGCGCCGCGAGGAGGTTGCGCGAGTACTGCTGCACCGGACGGATGCGGTGGTCGGCGAACACCTCCGGCAGCGCCGCGGACATCGCCGGCCGGTTGGTCATCACGTACGACACCCCGGACGGCACGCGGCAGTTGTCCTCCAGCACCCGGAAGTCGCCCTGCCCGTCACGGATCAGGTCGATCCCCGAGATGTGCACCCGCACCCCGTTCGGCGGCTCGATCCCGGCGACGACGCGGTGGTAGTGCGGCGACGTCAGCACCGTCTCGCGGGGCACGACCCCGTCGGTGAACACCTCGCCCGGTCCGTACACGTCGGCCAGGAACGCCTCGAGGGCCTTGACGCGCTGGCGCACCCCGGTGTCGACGTCGGTCCAGTCCCGCGCCTCGATGATGCGGGGCACGATGTCGAGCGGGAAGGGCCGCTCCTCGCCCCCGACGCCGAACGTGACGCCCTGGTCGAGGTAGGCCGACGCGAGCGACTCGGCCCGAGCCCGGATCTCGTCGTTGCCCATCCGCGTGAACGCCGCGTGCACCTGCGCGTACTCGGTCCTCAGGATGGAGCCGTCGAACATCTCGTCGAACCCGGCCACAGGTCCGTAGCCGTCGAAGAGGTGCGCGTCGCTCACGGGGGCCACCCTAGGGAGGAGAGGTGTCGATCATGTTTCGTCACCTGTCTAGCGGAGACCCGGTCGGCCTGCACCCCAGAGCCACCCCGCCGGTTGGCCCCGGCGCGCGCTTCCTCCTAGGGTCGAGCCATGAGCGACGACGGGGAGCGGACCGACCAGGGCGAGGCGTCCAAGCCCGGGATCAAGGACCGGATCGCGGGCTGGCACCCCGTGCTCGCCCACGTCATCCGCACGCTCGACCACTACGGCGCGCACCGGGGCAACCTCGCCGCCGGCGGCGCCACCTACTTCGGCTTCCTCAGCTTCTTCCCGCTGCTCGCCGTCTCGTTCGCGGTCGTGAGCCAGCTGTCCGAGATCTACCCCGACGCCCAGCAGGACTTCGTGAAAGCGCTCAGCGGGGTGCTTCCGGGCATCGTGTCCGTCGACCCGCAGCCGGGTCGCATCGCGCTGACGGAGATCGCCTCCAACGCTCCGGCGATCTACACCGTCGGCCTGCTCACTGCGCTCTACTCGGGCCTCAACTGGGTCAGCGGGCTGCGTGACGGGCTCAACCAGATGCTCGACCTGCCCACCTCCGAGACCGGCAACCTCGTGAAGGCCAAGGGCACCGACCTGGTCACGCTCGTGGTGCTGGGCTTCATCCTGCTCCTCTCGGTGTCCGTCGGCGGACTGCCCGTCGCCCTGGGCTCCTTCCTGCTCGACCTCGTCGGCCTGTCGGGACCGGTCGGCACCGTCCTGCTCACGCTGCTCTCGGTGGTCGTCGGCGTGGCCGTCAGCACCGTGCTGTTCTGGGCGATCTTCCGTCTGCTGCCGAAGCCCGACCTGCCCGAGAACGCGTTGTGGCGAGGCGCCCTCTTCGCAGCGATCGGGTTCGAGCTCATCAAGCAGTTCGCGAGCCTCGTGCTGCGCGGTGCCAGCTCCGTGCCAGTCGCGTCGCTCGCGATCGCGCTGACCCTGGTGGTCTGGATCTACTTCTTCTCCCGGCTCGTGATGTACGGCATCTCCTGGGCGTGCACCGACGAGTCCACGCTGGCGGAGCTCGCCGCGCTGGACGACGCCGAGGAGGACGCGCAGGACGCGCGCGGTGACGACGACCTCGTGGAGGAGCCGGTCGACGTCGGGTACGTGCGCCCGCTCGTCGTGGGTCTCGGACTCGGGACGCTGCTCGGTGCGGTGCTGGGCCGCTCCACCCGCGACGACTGAGGGCTCCTAGGCTGCCCCCATGAGCAGCCACGGGTCGCACCCCCGCCCCACGGCCCGCACCATGTCGGCCGAGGAGACCCGCGCGCTCCAGGTGGTGCGGCGGCGCACCACCGCCATCTGCTTCTTCGTCGTCGCCATCCACGGTGTCGTCGGACTCGTCGTGGTGGCCGACGTCATCGCCCGCCAGGGTCGGCAGAGCGGGGCCGTCGTCCTCGTCGTCATGTCGGCGTTCCTGGCCATCGGCATCAGCGTCGCCGTGCGGGCGATCCTGGCGGCCCGGCCGGTGTTCTCGTGGCCGTGGGTCCTGCTCTCGCTCGTGCCGTCCGCGGCCGGTCTCGTCTGGGTGCTCTGACCTTCACCGACGCGACACACGCGCTTCACCCCCCGATGTCGGGCGTGGCGGATACTCTGGCCGTGGAAAGGGTCCGCCCATGGCCGAGCACGTCCTGGTCCTGAACGCCAGCTACGAGCCGCTGCAACGCGTGTCCCTGCGGCACGCCATCAAGATGCTGGTGCGCGAGGTGGCGGTCATCGAGGAGGAGGCCGAGGGCACCTTCGGTCCGTTCCCCAAGCCCAAGGTCCTGCGGCTCGTGCGCTACGTGGTCACCCGGTGGCGGCACCGCCGCGGCCACCTGTGCACCAAGTCGGCCGTCAAGGCCCGCGACCAGATGTGCGCCTACTGCGGCGGCCGCGCCGAGACCGTCGACCACGTGCTGCCCCGCAGCCGCGGCGGCGCGCTCACCTGGGAGAACGCCGTCGCGGCGTGCCTGCGGTGCAACCACCGCAAGGCCGACCGCACGCCCGCCGAGGCCGGCATGACGCTGCTCATCACCCCGGCCGCTCCGCCGCCGGGGTTCCTCGTCGGCTGAACCGCTCGCGGTGCGGGCGCCGTGGGGTCCGTCGGCCTACGATGGACCGCACACGGAAGAGGTGACGATGACCGAGCGGCGGGCCCTGGGCGCCGGTGACGTGCTCGACGACCGGTACGTGCTGCAGGACCTCGTCACGGAGAAGCTCGGGTCGTCCACGTGGCGCGCGCACGACCGCGTGCTCGCGCGCAACGTCGGCATCGAGATGGTCCCGAGCGACGACCCGCGCGCCGACAACTTCCTCGAGGCGGCACGGCAGTCCACGTCGGTCACCGACCCGCGGTTCCTGCGCGTGCTCGACCTCGTCGAGTCCGACCACGACCACCACGTCATCGTCCGCGAGTGGGCGCGGGCGTTCCCGCTCGACCAGCTGCTGCGCCAGTCGCCGCTGCCCAACCGGCGGGCCGCGACCGTCGTGGCCGAGGTCGCCGAGGCGCTCGCGCACGCCCACGAGAAGAACCTGTTCCACCGCCGCCTGACCCCGCACCACGTGCTCCTCAAGCAGACCGGCGCGGTGCGCATCGTCGGCCTCGGCGTCGCGACCGCCCTGGCACCGGCCGGCCACCAGGACACCTTCGAGGACCTGCGCGCGTACGAGCAGATGGACGTCGAGGCGCTCGGCAAGCTGCTCTACGCCTGCCTCGTGGCCCGGTGGCCCGGCGTCGGCGTGGACGGGCTGCGCGCCGCACCGGCCGAGGGCGGCAAGCTGCTGCGACCCCGCCAGGTGCGCGCCGGCGTCTCGCGCGACGTCGACGCCGTGGTCGACCGGATCCTGGGCCGGCCGCCGCTGAACCACCGCACGCCGCTGCGCACGGCCGCCGACATCGGTCGTGCCCTGCGGCTCACCGGCGAGGACGAGGCCGACGTCGACGACCCGAGCCCGCTGCACATCTCCTCGCCCGACCTGCTGCGCCTCGACCCCGTGATCGTGCCCGAGGGGCCGCCGCCGGGCCTGGAGCCGCCTCGACGTCGTCCCAAGGCGTTCGAGCCCGCCCCGCCCACCACCTTCGAGCGGAGCGTGCACCGCGCGAGGCGTGCCACTGCCGGCGGCGACCGCAAGCTCGTCCTGGCCGGTGTCGCGCTCACGCTCGCCGTCGTCGGGCTCCTGGCGTTCGCGGTCGGTCGGTTCACCGGCGAGGACCGCCGACCGCCGACCGCGACGGCCGTCAGCGAGGAGGCACCGGCACGCACGCTGCGGATCGCGTCCGTGCGCGACCTCGACCCGCAGGGCCAGGACGGACAGGAGAACCCCGAGGACGTGGGGCTCGCCGTCGACGGCGACCCCGAGACGGGCTGGCGCACCAGCACCTACTACCGACGTCCCGACCTCGGTGGCCTGAAGGACGGGGTGGGTCTCGTGGTCGACCTCGGTGGGCCGCGCGAGGTCGACTCGATGCGGATCCTCCTCGGCGGCTCCGGCACCGCGCTCACGGTGTACGCGACCAGCCCCGGCGGCGAGGTCCCGGGCAGCCTGCGCGACCTGCGGCGCATCGCGACGCTCGACGACGCGGGCACCGACGTCACCGTCACCTTCCCCGCGAACACCATCACCCGGCGCGTCGTGGTGTGGCTGACGGCGCTGCCCCAGGTGGGCGCCGGCGAGTACCAGGGCGAGATCCGGGAGATCAGCCTCAAGGGCCGGCGCTGAGTCCTCGGTCCGGTCGCCCGGGGCGGCCGACGCTCTGGTCGGGCGGCGGAATGATCCCCACCTAGACTGCGTTGAGCAGAGCAAGACCGTCTACGAGAAGGCACCCATGAGCACTGAGTCGTCCGCCAATGACGTCCGCAACCTGATCATCATCGGCTCCGGTCCGTCGGGTTACACCGCAGCCGTCTACGCGGCCCGCGCGAACCTCGCCCCGCTCGTCTTCGAGGGCTCGGTCACCGCCGGCGGTGCACTGATGACCACGACCGAGGTCGAGAACTTCCCCGGGTTCCCCGAGGGCATCATGGGCCCCGCGCTGATGGACAACTTCCGCGCGCAGGCCGAGCGCTTCGGCGCCGAGCTGGTCGCCGACGACGTCACGTCCGTCGACCTCACCGGCGAGATCAAGTCGGTCTCGCTCGCCGACGGCAGCACCTACCGCGCCCACGCGGTCGTGCTGGCCATGGGCTCGGGCTACCGCAAGCTCGGCGTCGCCCGCGAGGACGAGCTGTCGGGCCACGGCGTGAGCTGGTGCGCCACGTGCGACGGCTTCTTCTTCCGTGAGCAGAACATCGTCGTCGTCGGCGGTGGCGACTCGGCCGTCGAGGAGGCGACGTTCCTCACCCGCTTCGCCTCGAAGGTGACGCTCGTGCACCGCCGCGACGAGCTGCGCGCCTCCAAGATCATGCAGGACCGCGCGATCGCCAACGAGAAGATCGAGTTCGCCTGGAACTCGGAGGTGGCGGAGCTGCACGGCGACGGTCGTCTGGAGAAGGTGACGCTGCGCGACACCGTCACGGGCGAGACCCGCGACCTCGACGCGACCGGCCTGTTCATCGCGATCGGTCACGACCCGCGCTCGGAGCTGCTCACCGGGCAGGTCGACCTCGACGACGAGGGCTACGTGCTCGTCCAGCAGGGCAGCACGGCCACCAACCTGTCCGGCGTCTTCGCCGCCGGCGACCTCGTCGACCACACCTACCGCCAGGCGATCACCGCGGCCGGCACCGGCTGTGCCGCCGCGCTCGACGCGGAGCGCTTCCTCGCCGACCGCGAGCAGGCCGGTCAGCCCGCACCCGACGTCGCCATGGCCCAGTGGGCCGAGTGACCCGCACCCCTACGACCCCCATCCGCTGAAGGAGAACCCCATGCCCGAGATCACCGCCGTCACCGACGCCGACTTCGCCGAGAAGGTCCTGCAGGCCGACGGCCCCGTGCTCGTCGACTTCTGGGCCAGCTGGTGCGGCCCGTGCCGTCAGCTCGCCCCGATCCTCGAGGAGATCGCGTCGGAGAAGGGTGAGGCGCTCACCATCGTCAAGATGGACGCGGACGCCAACCCGAAGACGCCCAGCGACTACCGCGTCACCGGTCTGCCCACCATGAACCTCTACTACAAGGGCGAGGTCGTGAAGTCGATCGTCGGCGTCCGCCCGAAGTCGGCCATCCTCAACGAGCTGTCTGAATACGCCTGATGACTGAACCCGAGCGCGCGTAGCGCGCGAGCGGTTCAGGCAGGTCGAGTGGTCTCACCGGCACAGCCGGTCCCCTCTCTATCGAAACCTGGCAAGCGTCGAAGCCCCGGTGCGGCGCACCGGGGCTTCGTCGTTCCCGCACGTCCTGGTCGGGTCGACTCATCTATAAAGCGTTCTAACGCTTTATAGACATATCGATTACTGGTTTCGTGGCGGGTCCATCAGTCGCACGATCCGCTCCAGGTCGTCGATCGTCGCGAACTCGACGGTGATCTTGCCCTTGGCCTTGCCGAGGTCGACCTTGACCCGGGTGTCGTACCGCTCGGAGAGCCGCGCGGCGAGGTCGGCGAGCCGGGGGGCGGAGACCGTGCGCCCGGGCGTGCGCGAGCGTGACGTGGCCGGCTCGCCGGTGTCGCCGAACTTCACGATCTCCTCGAGCGCTCGCACGGAGATGCCCTCGGCGACCACCCGCGCGGCCAGCCTGTCCTGCACCTCGGGGTGCGACACGGAGAGCAGGGCCCGCGCGTGCCCTGCGGACAGCACGCCGGCCGCGACCCTGCGCTGGACCGCCGGCGGCAGCTTCATGAGGCGCAGCGTGTTGGTGACCTGGGGCCGCGAGCGACCGATGCGGTCCGCGAGCTCCTCCTGCGTGCAGCCGAAGTCGTCGAGCAGCTGCTGGTAGGCCGCTGCCTCCTCGAGCGGGTTGAGCTGGGAGCGGTGCAGGTTCTCCAGCAGCGCGTCGCGCAGGAGGTCCTCGTCGGTCGTGTCACGGACGATCGCGCCGATCGTCTCGAGCCCGGCCGACCGCGAGGCGCGCCACCGGCGCTCCCCCATGATGAGCTCGTAGGCACCCGGTGACGTCTCACGGACGACGACGGGCTGCAGCAGCCCGACCTCGCGGATCGAGTGCACGAGCTCGGCCATGTCCTGCTCGTCGAAGACCTGCCGCGGCTGGCGGGGGTTGGGGACGACCGCGTCGAGCGGCAGCTCGGCGAACCGAGCACCCTGGACCTCCTTCAGCCCGGACTCCTGCGCCTCGGCGGGCGTCGACGGGATGAGTGACTCGAGCCCTCGGCCGAGTCCACGACGTGGTGCCATCAGGCGCCCCTCTCGCTGGTGGTCGGGTCGGACGTCCCCGCCTGGGCGATCTCCCGGGCGGCCTCGAGGTAGGAGAGCGCACCCGACGAACCGGGGTCGTAGGTGAGGACGGACTGCTGGTAGCTCGGTGCCTCGGAGATCCGCACGGACCGCGGGATGGCGGTGGCCAGGACCTTCGGACCGAAGTGGCTGCGCACCTGCTCGGCCACGCCGGCCGAGAGGCGGGTCCGTGCGTCGAACATGGTCAGCAGGATCGTGGTGATCTCGAGGTCCTGGTTGAGGTGCGCGCGGACCAGCTCGATGTTGCGCACGAGCTGGCCCAGTCCCTCGAGGGCGTAGTACTCGCACTGGATCGGGATGAGGACCTCGCGCGCGGCGACCAGGGCGTTCACGGTGAGCAGGCCGAGGGAGGGCGGGCAGTCGATGACCACGTAGTCGATCCGGTCGCCCGCACGCTCACGCTCCTCCAGATGGGCTGCGAGCGCCTTCTTCAGACGCGTCTCGCGTGCCACCAGCGAGACGAGCTCGATCTCCGCACCGGCCAGGTCGATGGTCGCGGGCAGGACGGTGATACCCGGCAGCTGCGGAGCGGAGCGCACCAGCTGGGAGACGGGCACGTCCTCCACCAGCGCCTCGTAGACACCGGGCGTCCCCTCGGTGTGCGCGATGTCGAGCGCCGTGGACGCGTTGCCCTGGGGGTCGAGGTCCACCACCAGGATCCGCAGGCCCTTCTGGGCCAGGGCAGCGGCGACGTTCACGGCCGTGGTCGTCTTGCCGACCCCGCCCTTCTGGTTCGCCACGACGAAGATCCGGGTCTGGTCGGGCCGCGGCAGCTGGGTCGTGCTGCGGGCACGTCGGGCGAGGTCCACGTGGTCGCGTGCCTCACGGGCGAGGGGGGTGTCGAAGGGCTGGTCCGGCTCGGTCGACGTGAAGCTCGATGCCGGAGCCGCGCCCGACGCCACCGAGCTCAGCGACGTCGACTGGTTGGCGGTCGGCTTCTCGTCAGCGCTCACAGGACCTCGTTTCACGTGAAACATGCCCCGCCGTGGTCCGGGCGAGGGTCGTCACTTCGACACTTCCACCACGGTGGTCGGGATCTCGACATCACCGTACGTCCGGATCAGCGTAGCGGTCGCACCGAGCCGACCGAGGGTGCGCTTGGCGTCCCTCACCTCGTCCGCCGCCGACTGACCCTTGAGTGCCAGCAGCACACCTCCGGGCGCGACCAACGGCATGCACCACTTCGCCAGCTTCTCCAGTGCGGCGACGGCACGCGCCGTGACGACGTCGAACTGCCGATCGACGTCCTCGGCGCGGGCCCGGAGCACCTCCACGTTCGCGAGCTCGAGCTCGTCCACGACCTCCTGCAGGAACGTCGTGCGACGCAGCAACGGCTCGATGAGCGTCACCTGCGCATCAGGTCGGGCGATGGCCCACACCAGTCCGGGCAACCCAGCACCGGAGCCGACGTCCGCGACGGTCGCGCCGGCGGGGAGACGGGGCACGACCACACCGCTGTTCAGGAGGTGCCGGTCCCACAGCCGCGGGACCTCGCGGGGACCGATCATGCCGCGCTCGACGCCGTCGTTCGCGAGGATGCCCGCGTAGCGCGCGACGAGGGGCAGCCGATCATGGAACACCCCCGCGGCCGAGGAGGGCGGCGGGGGTGTTTCACGTGAAACACTCATCGGGACCTCAGGCGTCCGCCGCCGGCAGGACGACCACGTGCCGGCTGCGATCCGCACCCTCGGACTCGCTCACGAGTCCCGCTGCGGCCACGGCGTCGTGCACCACCTTGCGCTCGAACGGGCTCATGGGATCGAGCTCCACGCGGGGCTCACCGGCGCGCACGCGCTCGATCGCACCGGCCGCCACCGACTCCAGCGCGACGCGGCGCTGCACACGGAAGCCCCCGACGTCGAGCATGAGGCGGCTGCGCTCACCTGTCTCGCGGTACACCGCGAGCCTGGTCAACTCCTGGAGCGCCTCGAGGACCTCTCCACCGCGACCGACCAGGTGGTCCAGGCCGCCGCCCACGATCGAGACCGACGCGCGGTCGTTCTCCACGTCCATGTCGATGTCGCCGTCGAGGTCGGCGATGTCCAGCAGCTCCTCGAGGAAATCCGCGGCGATGTCGCCCTCGGCCTCCAGCTTCGCAGCGTCGGTCATGACCGGATCACTTCCTCTTCTTCTTGTTCGGGCTCGGCTTGGACCCGGCGGTCCGCTGGTTGCGCGTCTGCTTCTTCGGCTGGTTCCGCTGCAGACCCGGGTGCGGCTTCTCGATCTCCTTGAGCGGATCCTCCGGGACGTTCTTGCCGTGCTTGGCGTCGCGCTCCTGCTTCGCCTTGAACGCCGGCGTACCCGGCGCGGGGTTGTTGCGGATCACGTAGAACTGCTGGCCCATGGTCCAGAAGTTCGACGTGGTCCAGTAGATGAGCACACCCACCGGGAACGCGATGCCGCCGACCGCGAACACCACCGGCAGCACGTAGAGGAGGAGCTTCTGCTGCTGGGCGTACGGGCCCGACAGCGCGTCCGGCGGCATGTTCTTGCTCATCAGCTGACGCTGCGTGAAGAACTGCGTGGCGCACATCGTCAGCACCATGATCACGGCGATGATGCGCGTCTCGACGTGCGTCGCGCTGACGAGGGTGTCGGCGATCCGACCACCGAGGAAGACCGCGTCCTGCAGCTCCTCGGCCAGCTTCGCGGTCATGAAGCCGCGAGCACCGTCGGCACCGTTCTTGGCCGCCTGGTCGATCACCCGGAACAGCGCGAAGAAGACCGGCATCTGCAGCAGCAGGGGCAGGCACGACGCGAACGGGTTGGTGTTGTGCTCCTTCCAGAGCTTCATCTGCTCCTGGGCCAGCCGCTCCCGGTCGTGGCCGTACTTCTTCTGCAGCTCCTTGATGTGCGGCTGCAGGAGCTGCATGTTGCGGCTGCTCTTGATCTGCTTCACGAACAGCGGGATGAGCAGCGCACGGATCGTCACCGTCAGGCCGACGATGGCCAGGGCCCACGACCATCCTCCCGACGGGTCGAGGCCGAGCCGCGTGAAGATCTCGTGCCAGACGAGCAGCACGCCGGACACCGCGTAGTACAGCGGCGTCATGATGGCCGAGCCGATCGAACCTAGGAAGTCGAACATGGTTCTCCAGGGGTGGGGGTGACCGTCGCCGGGGCGACGGGAGGTTCAGAGGGGTGCTGCTCGTCCTCGGGCGCGGACCGCGTGCCCCGTCGTGGCGGCACGGGATCGACGCCACCGGCAGCCCAAGGATGACACCGGCACACACGTCGTGCGGCGAGCCACGATCCGCGGGCGGCACCGTGGGTCTCGACGGCCTCGAGCGCGTACGCGGAGCAGGTCGGGTAGTAGCGGCAGACCTGGCCGTACAGCGGGCTGATGGCGAACCGGTAGGCCCGGAGCAGCCACACGAGCACCGTCCTCACGGACGCACCCCGGCGCGACGCTCCGCCTTCTCGACCGCGGTGCCCAGCACGGCAGCGAGGTCGGCCGACAACGTCGCGCCGTCGACGGACGCCGCACGGGGCAGCGCACGGACGACGAGGCGTGACCCCGGCGGCACCGAGGCGAGCGCCCCGTGCTCGAGGTGGTCGCGCACGCGGTGCCGCAGCCGACGCTTCACGCGGTTGCGCACGACGGCCGACCCCACCGCCTTGGACACGACGAAACCGACGGAGGTGTCTCCGTCGGTTCCGATCGAGAGATGCGCGACGAGGGTCGGCGACGACGCCTTCACCCCGCGGCGGACGGCGACCTTGAAGTCGCCGGCCTCACGCATCCGGTGGGGCCGCCCGAGCACGGCTCAGGCGGAGAGGTTCGCGCGGCCCTTGCGGCGACGGTTGGCCAGGATGGCGCGGCCCGCACGCGTGCGCATGCGCAGGCGGAAGCCGTGCTTCTTGGCGCGACGGCGGTTGTTCGGCTGGTACGTACGCTTGCTCACGAGTTTGGTCCTTCGACGATTCGGGCCGGGATCGACGGCCACCGCTCGCCCACGGCGAAGATCTCGGTCGTGGGCATGCGGCAACGGTCGTGTTGCACGACTGCTCCACGGTACGGGGCGGCTGGAGCGTGGTCAAACCCGCCCCATAGGCTACCTGCGACCGACCGGTCCACGCGACACGCCGAGCGCACCGCGGCAATCTTGCCAACCCGCTTGAAACCACCTCGCGACCGCTGCTAGCGTCGCCGCTCTGCGCCTTTTTCCACAGCGCAGGACCAGCGGGTAGCTGGATGCACACCGTGTGGACAACTCTGTGGACCACGCGACCCCTCGGGAGACCTGCATGACCGACGCCTCAGGGCAGACCTCGGACGACCTCGAGCTCTCCACGGCGTGGGACCACGCCGTCTCGACGTTGTCGAACGGCGCCCGCGTCTGGGTCTACAGCGCCGAGCCGATCAGCCGGCACCCGGGGATCTTCATCGTCGGCGTGCCCGACGACCTGAGTCGTGCGCAGCTGGAGTCGCGGGTCCGCCCCGCCCTCGAGCACGCCCTGTCGTCGCACCTCGGCGAACAGGTCCGCCTCGTCGTCACCATCGAGCCCTCGCTCACCGACCGTGCCCGCGACCGTCCTGCCTCCGCCGCACCGCAGGTCGAGGACCGCCCGCACCCGACCGGTCCCCAGCACACCGCACCGCAGTCCTCAGTACCTCCAAAAGACGACAAGTCGACACATCCACTTTCCGTGGTGCCGCCCGCACCCGAGGAGGAGGGCGAGGAGATCGACGTCGACGAGTTCGTGCCGAGCTGGGCCCAGGAGCCCGACCCGGTGCAGCGTCGGACCAGCGCGCACGAGGCCCGGCTCAACGCCCGGTACCTGTTCGAGAACTTCGTCATCGGCTCGTCCAACCGCTTCGCCCACGCGGCCGCCGTCGCGGCGGCCGAGGCTCCCGGAAAGGCGTACAACCCGCTCGTCATCCACGGCGACTCGGGTCTGGGCAAGACCCACCTGCTGCACGCCATCGGCCACTACGTGCTCAACCTCTACCCGTCCTCGCGCGTGCGCTACGTCAACAGCGAGGAGTTCACGAACGACGTCATCAACGCCATCCGTGAGAACCGCACCGCCGCGCTGCGCCAGAAGTACCGCGAGATCGACGTGCTCCTCGTCGACGACATCCAGTTCCTGGAGAACAAGGAGTCGACGCAGACGGAGTTCTTCCACACCTTCAACGCGCTGCACAACGCCAACAAGCAGATCGTCATGACGTCGGACCGGCCGCCGAAGAACCTGCGCACGCTCGAGGAACGGCTGCGCAACCGGTTCGAGTGGGGCCTGCAGACCGAGATGCTGCCGCCCGACCTCGAGACCCGCATCGCCATCCTGCGCAAGAAGGCGGCCATCGAGAAGCTCACGGCGCCGGCGGACGTCCTGGAGTTCATCGCCAGCAAGGTGCAGACCAACATCCGCGAACTGGAGGGCGCGCTCATCCGCGCCACCGCCTTCGCGAACCTGCAGGGCACGACCGTCGACCTGCAGCTCGCGCAGATCGTCCTGAAGGACCTCGTCGCCGAGGGCGAGGAGCCCGAGATCACGTCGGGCGTGATCCTCGCGCAGACCGCGGCCTACTCCGAGTTCAGCATCGAGGAGCTGTGCGGCACGAATCGCAGCCGCGACCTCGTCCTCGCCCGGCAGATCGCGATGTACCTGTGCCGTGAGCTGACCGACATGTCGCTGCCGAAGATCGGCGCCGACTTCGGAGGACGCGACCACACGACGGTCATGCACGCCGACCGCAAGATCCGCAAGCTCATGGCCGAGAAGCACGCGGTCTACAACCAGGTCACGGAGCTGACGAACCGCATCAAGCAGCAGGCGCGCCAGAACTGATCCGCGCGGCACCCGCTGCCACCACGAGGCCGACGTCCGAGCGACGTCGGCCTCGTCGCGTCGTGCCCGCGGGCTTCATGCACACCTGGGGACGACTCTGTGGGAAAGTCTCGACCTCAGGTGGACAGACGCGACCGACGTGTGAACGAGGTGTGAACGACGCGCGGACGTGCACAGCCCTCTGGGGTGTGTCCACGGCACGCCCACACCGCCGTCCACGCCCCGACACGCCACCTGACCTGCGCCGACGTCGGTTGTCCACCGAATCCACACCGCCTACGACGACGACGAGGGAGTTACATGTCCGGATCCCCCGCAAGAGTGACGGGACGGCCTGGGTGTGGACGAGCGGGACAACGTCCTCAGGACGCCTCTCCCGACCTACGCTTCGCACCGTGTCCGTGGCAGGATGCAGTCCTAGTCTTCTCATGCCCGAAAGGCCTCGATTCGTGAGATTCCGCATCGATCGCGACACGTTCGCCGACGCCGTGGCGTGGACCGCACGCAGCCTGCCCACCCGGCCGAGCGTGCCCGTCCTCGCCGGGCTCCTCATCCAGACCGCTGGCGACGGGCTCACGCTGTCGGGGTTCGACTACGAGACCTCCACCCGCGCCACGCTTCCGGCGGAGGTCGCCGACGACGGACGCGCCCTGGTCTCGGGCAGGCTGCTGTCGGAGATCGTCAAGTCGCTGCCGTCGAAGCCGATCGACGTGAGCCTCGACGGCACCAAGGTCCAGGTCTCCTGCGGCAGCGCTCGGTTCAGCCTCTCCACGATGCCGGTCGAGGAGTACCCGCAGCTGCCGCAGATGCCGACCGCGTCGGGCACCATCAAGGCCGACGAGTTCGCCACGGCGGTCGCGCAGGCCAGTGCCGCCGCCGGCCGCGACGAGATGCTGCCGCTGCTCACCGGCGTGCGGCTGGAGATCGACGGCTCGACGATCTCCCTCATGGCCACCGACCGCTTCCGTGCCAGCCTGCGCGAGCTGCAGTGGTCGCCCGAGGCGAGCGACGCCTCCGGCCACGCGCTCGTGCCCGCGCGGGTGCTCGGCGAGACGGCGCGCTCCCTGGTCTCCGGGTCCGACATCACCATCGCCATCTCCTCCGGCGAGGCCGGCGACGGGCTCATCGGCTTCGAGGGCACGGTCGGCAACGGCACGCGCCGCACGACGACCCGGCTGCTCGAGGGCGACTTCCCGCGGGTGCGCCAGCTCTTCCAGGCACAGTCCGAGACGGTCGCCCACGTCCGCACGTCCGAGCTGGTCGACGCGGTCAAGCGTGTCTCGCTCGTCGCGGAGCGCAACACCCCCGTCCGGCTGACCTTCTCGGACGGCCAGGTGCTGCTCGAGGCCGGCAGCGGCGACGACGCCCAGGCGTCGGAGTCCATCGAGGCGACCATCGACGGCGCCGACATCTCGATCGGCTTCAACCCCGGATACCTGCTGGAGGGACTCGGCGTCATGTCCGACCCGGTCGTGCACCTCGCCTTCACCCAGCACACCAAGCCGGCCGCCATCTCCGGCGTCCGCGAGATCGGTGACGCGCCCGACGGCGCGTTCCGCTACCTGATCATGCCGGTGCGGCTCCAGGGCTGACCCGCCCACCGCACCGCACCAACGTCGTCACCTGGAGGGACCTCCATGCACCTCGGACTCGTCGGACTCGGCAAGATGGGCGGCAACATGCGCACCCGTCTGCGCAACGGCGGCATCACCGTCACCGGCTACGACCGCAACCCTGACGTCACCGACGTCGACTCGCTGCAGGCCCTGGTCGAGGAGCTGCCCTCGCCCAAGGTCGTGTGGGTCATGGTGCCGGCGGGCGAGATCACCCGCTCCACGGTCGAGGACCTCGTCGAGCTGCTCGACGAGGGCGACGTCATCGTCGACGGCGGCAACTCCCGCTGGACCGACGACGAGAAGCACGCGGCGCTGGCTGCGGAGAAGGGCATCGGCTACGTCGACTGCGGCGTGAGCGGCGGGGTCTGGGGCCTGGAGAACGGCTACGCGCTGATGGCCGGCGGCGACCCGCACGACATCGCCAAGGTCCAGCCGGTCTTCGACGTCCTCAAGCCCGAGGGCGAGTCGGGGTTCGTGCACGCCGGACGGGTGGGCGCGGGCCACTTCTCGAAGATGGTCCACAACGGCATCGAGTACGCGATGATGCAGGCCTACGCCGAGGGCTTCGAGCTGCTCGAGAAGGCCGAGCTCGTCGAGAACGTCACCGACGTCTTCGACTCGTGGCGGGTCGGCACCGTCGTCCGGTCGTGGCTGCTCGACCTGCTCGTCAAGGCGCTGCAGGACGATCCGGGCCTGTCGAAGATCCGCGGCTACGCCGAGGACTCCGGCGAGGGTCGCTGGACCGTCGAGGCCGCGATCGACCACGCCGTCCCGGCCCCGACGATCGCCGCGTCGCTGTTCGCGCGCTTCGTCTCGCGCCAGGACGAGTCTCCGGCCATGCAGGCGGTGGCGGCGATGCGTCAGCAGTTCGGCGGCCACGCCGTGCAGGCGGCCGAGGAGAGCGGGCACGCGCCGGCCGACCTCGACGCCGACCCCTCCTGACGCATGCGCGTCGCCCGCCTCTCGCTGCACGACTTCCGGTCCTACCCCGAGGTCGAGATCACGCTGGAGCCCGGGCCCTCCGCGTTCGTCGGGGCGAACGGCCAGGGCAAGACGAACCTGGTCGAGGCCATCGACTACCTGTCCCGGCTCGACTCGCACCGCGTCTCCTCCGACACCCCGCTCGTGCGGGCCGGTGCGGAGCGGGCGGTGGTGCGGGCCGAGGTCGTGCGCGGTGACCGCACGGCCCTCCTCGAGCTCGAGATCACCCCGGGCCGCGCCAACCGCGCGCGGGTGAACCGGGCCGCCCTCCCGCGCACGCGGGACCTGGTGGGCGTGCTGCGCACCGTCACCTTCTCGCCCGAGGACCTCGCCCTCGTGAAGGGCGACCCCTCCGACCGTCGGCGCTTCCTCGACGGTCTGCTCGTGCTGCGCACGCCGCGGCTGGCTGGCGTCAAGGTTGACTACGAGCGCGTGCTCCGCCAACGCAACACCCTGCTGAAGTCGGCTCGGTCGGGCAGATACACAAACCGACAAGTCGACTTGTCTACTCTCGACATCTGGGACGACAAGCTCGCCACGCTCGGCGGCGAGATCGTCGCCGCCCGCATCGCCCTGCTTCACGACCTCGCGCCGTTCCTCGTCGAGTCCTACCGCACGGTCGCCACCCGTGCCGCTCCTGACCGCCGCGACGTCACGGCCACCTACCGGGGCTCCGTGGTCAGCGACGACGAGAGTCCCGCCGGCGTGCGCGAGGCCCTGCTCGCCGGGATCGAGGAGCGGCGGCGTGACGAGCTGGACCGGGCCGTCACTCTCGTCGGACCGCACCGCGACGAGGTGGAGCTGGTCATCGGCGAGCTCCCCGCCAAGGGGTACGCGAGTCACGGGGAGTCGTGGTCGCTGGCCCTGGCGCTGCGCCTGGCGTCGTTCACGCTGCTGCGCGACGACGACGGGGACGACCCGGTGCTGATCCTCGACGACGTGTTCGCCGAGCTCGACGAGGGGCGTCGCGAGCAGCTCGCCGAGCTCGTCGGCGACGCCGAGCAGGTGCTCGTGACGGCGGCCGTCGCCGACGACGTCCCCGCCGTGCTCGCCGGGCACCGCTTCGACGTGCACGCCGGCAAGGTCACGGAGGCCTGACGTGTCCGGCACCCCTCCCGCCGACGACGGCACGGAGCCGCCCGACTCCGACGACCCGCTCGGCCTGGCCCGCGAGATCGCCGACAGCTACCGCGGGACCGGCGCGCCGCTGCGGCCGCGCCGTCGCCGCACCGACGGCTCCACCCCACGGCGGCGCAAGAGTCGGGAGGACCCGACCACCGTGGCCGACGCGCTCGGCGCGCTGGTCCGGCAGCAGGGCTGGGACGACCGCCTGTCGGCGCAGCGCGTGTTCACCGACTGGGCCTCCATCGTCGGCTCGGAGGTGGCACGGCACTCGACCGTCGACGGCTACGAGGACGCAGTGCTGCACGTGACCACCGACTCCACCGCCTGGGCCACCCAGCTGCGGCTGCTCGCCCCCCGCCTCGTCGCCCGCCTCAACGAGGAGCTCGGCGACGGCGCCGTCGTCCGCATCGAGGTCCGCGGCCCTCAAGCCCCCTCCTGGAAGCGCGGCCCCCGCTCGGTCAAGGGTCGCGGTCCGCGGGACACGTACGGCTGATCGTCGGGGCTCGGCCTGCCTGGTGCGCTGCCGCAGGGGGTCTTGTCTTGCTGGTGCGCAGCCTGCGGCGGTCTGGACCCACCACTGCGCTGCCCCGGGTCACGCTGGGTCTGGTCTCCGAAAGGGCCTCGACCGGGCGGCTGGCAGCTGCGCCGGTCTGGGGTCTCGGGCTGTGGCTTCGGCACGGGGTGGACGCAAGAATCTGCGTTCGCGTGCCGAATGGCCAAGGATGCTGCGTTTGCTACGGGATCCCGTCGTGAACGCAGAAGCGTTCGACCTGGTTCGCGTGAATGCAGAATCTTGGGTGCCCTTTGGGTTGGGGAGACGAAGGATTCTTCCTTCTCGTGGACCGTTCCACGAGAAGGAAGAATCCTTCACACGCCTCGCCCCCCGTCGGTGGATCTGCCACCTTCTGAGCGCTCTTCAGGTGGCGCATCCACCGCTGACGGGGCCAGACGGGTGAAGGATTCTTCCTTCTCGTGGAACGGTCCAC
>JAPLCA010000029.1 GCA_026392465.1 Propionibacteriales bacterium | reverse complement strand
TACCGCGAGGGGATTCGGAGGGGTCGTCAGGCGGGACCGGCGAGGCGGACGCATTCCGCTGGCGCGCCCGATGGTGACCGCGCTCCACTCCCCCGGCTCGGACGCTGCCACCGCCAGCAGACGCACCCACGCCGCGAGCCTGTGCTTGGCCGCCAGCCGTGAATAGGACGAACGCACGAGTGTCCGGTCGTGAATGCCGATGACGGTACCGGTCAGACGTCGCCCATCACAGAGATCGACCACGATGTCGGTGGTCTCGGCCGGGCCGTCGTGAAACGGCGCGGCCGCGTCGGCGATGATTCCGACGACTCGGCGGATGTCGGACATCTCGCGTCGACCTTGATGAAACGGAGGCAACGTGCCTCGCCGCCACTCGGCGTCGGCGAATTCGCCGATGTCCGTGCCGGCCAGCACCGCTGCCAACATCCGATCGCCGATGTTCCACCGAGACAACGGATCCAGTTCGATGTCGAGACTGTCCGCCAGATCGTCTTCGAGCTCGGGAACTCGAAACCCGAGACGTTGACGCAGAAACGCCTGAACCGGATTCTCCACGAACGCGATCACGTCCGCGAGTTCCACGTCGCCCGAATTCGCTGGGGGCAGTGCATCTGGCAAGAACAACGGCACCGGTACGGACGGTCGCTGCTGAGACACGGCGCCCGCCAACGCCACCGTGTCGAAGCTGAACGGGTGTCGGGCCTCGAAATTCCGAGGATCGAAGGGCTGCAGTGGATGCCGGTGTTCGACGCTACGGCCGGCGGTCACGTCGAGGACGTCCATCAACTCGCGCAGTGGGATCGCGGGCGGCTTGGTCGATCCGTCGACGGGGTCGGCACCGGTGTAGAAGAGCAGTAGCTTTTCTTCGGCGGACATCACGGCGTCGAGCAGTAGCTGTCGGTCCTCGCTGCGGATGTCGCGTTCGCCGACGGCCGGGTCGCGTGCGAGGACGTCGTCTCCGTCGAGGCTGCCGACGCGGGGAAACACCTCGTCGTCGAGACCGAGAAGGATCACGACGCGGTGCGGGACCGATCGCATCGGCACCATCGTGCACACGGTGAGGGAGCCGGTGCGGAAGCTCGTGCGGGTGGGGCGTGGGGCGAAGGCGTCCGTCAGGAACGCGGCGACCTCGACGACGGTGAGGGTGCCGCGGGCGGCTGGGGCGGTGTCGGCGCGGGTGAGGTCGGCGAGGACGCGGAGGACCTGCTCGCGCTGCCACGCGTCGCGGGTGGGCACGTCGGTGAGGGTATGGACGGCGGTGGTGAGCAGCTCGACCCACTCGTCGACGGGCTGGGGGCGCGACGCGTCGAGCACTGCGGCGAGCCGCTCGACGGCCTCGGTGAACCGGCCGACGAGGTCGACGCCGGTGCTGCCGAGGTCGTCGAGCGGGAGCACGCCGCCGAGCCGGTTGCCGGTGTGGGTGCCGTCGTGGGCGTCAGGGTCGTCGTGACCGTCGGTCACGACGCCGAGGGCGAGGCGTTGGAGTCCGCTGCGCCAGGTGTTCTGCGCGAGTCCGCCGAGGTGCCAGGCTGCGCGGGCGTCGGCGTCGACGCCCCAGCGGATGGCGGTCTGCACGGTCCACTCGTCGATCTGCTCGAGGTCGTCGTCGGTGAGCGCGAAGCGTCGTCGGACGGGCGCGAGGCTGAGGAGGTCGCGCACCTCGGTGGCGGTGGTGCGGCGTGCTGCCGCGATGGCGACGACCTTCTGGAGGACGTCGGCGACGGGGTTGGTGGCTCCGGTGGCGCGGTCGGCGAGGCGGACGCGGAGGCGGTGGCCGGGGTGGTCGACGTCGGGCACGTCGTCGAGCCCGAACGCGGCTTCGACGAGGGGCGCGAAGGTCTCGACGTCGGGGCACATCACGAGCACGTCGCGCGGCTCGAGGGTGGGGTCGTCGGCGAGGAGGCCGACGACGACCTCTCGCAGGACGTCGACCTGCCGGGCAGGGCCGTGGCAGGCGTGCACCTGCACGGACTGGTCGAGCGGGTCGAGGTCGCGCGGGTCGCCGTCGGGGCCGTCGCGGTCGGCGGCGAGGTCGGCCTGCAGGTGGCCGAGCAGGCTGACGGGCCGGGCGGGACCGGGCAGGTGGTGGGTGGTGGTGTCGCCGGGGAGGGTGAGGAGGCTGCGTTCGAGCTCGCCGACGTCCCGTGCGCAGGCCGCGAGGAGCGTGTTGCCGGTGTCGGGGGTCTCGACGGTGTCGCGGCGCACGGGCTGCCGTGGGCTCTCGTCGAGGCTGCGGGCCACCTCGTCCCAGCGGGTGCGTGACGGGTGGGGCAGCCAGAGGTGGACGTCGCGGGTGTCGGCGAGCGCGCCGACGACGTCGAGCTCGGCGTGCGGCATGCGGGTGTGGCCGAAGAACGACAACCGCCGGGGCAGGTCGGGGTCGAGGGTGTGCTCGCGCAGACGCGTGGCGGTGTCGGCGAGGCGGAGGTCGGGCGAGGGGTGGCCGTCGAGGAGCGCGTGGGCACGTCTCCAGATCTCGGCCTGCCAGCGGACCTCGGGGACGAGCGGCGCGCCCACCCCGTCGACGTCGTCGCCGGCAGTCCAGGACTGCACCATCCAGGGCCGCTGGACGGCGTACCCGTGCAGGAGCGAGGCGATGCGCTTGGCGGTCGGGTAGCGCCGGCTGCGCCGCAGCGCCTCCTCCCTCGGTTCGAGACCGTGGCCCACGTGACGGGCGACGATCGCGAGCCAGGGTTCGTCGAGGTGCTGCTGGATGACGTCGAGGACGACCCAGGCGAGGCGACGCGGCGCCCACGGGTCGTCGCGCTCCTTCTCGGTGAGCTCGGTGAGTAGGTGGAGGGGGCGCACGAAGGAGACGCCGGCGCAGATGCCGTCGTCGTGCCCGGCGGCGGTGCCGAGGCGGTGGCTGAGGGTCTGCGCGAGCCACCGTTCGACCCCGGCGGCCGCGACCACGACCAGGTCGCGCTCGAACGGGTCGTCGGGCGGCTCGGCCAGCAGCCCGGCCAGCCCCTCCGCGAGCACGTCGGCCCGCTCCGCCCGATGGATCGTCAACGCCACACGACGAACCTAGCCGTAGGGGCGGACACCCGTCCCCACCCCGTCCACCGCCGCTGCACCGCCCGCCGTCCCGAACGGACGGACGTCCGAGCCCTGTGGATGACGACTTCACCCTCCGGCGGGTTTTCGCTACCTTCTGACGCGTCAGATCGGGGGACCACGAATGGGAAATCTTGCTGCCGGGACCGCCTTGACGGCGGTGTTGCTCCTTTCGAGTTGCAGTGACAACCCGGAGGTGATCGAGCCCAGCCCAACAGTTGGTTCGCCGACTTCGACGCCGAGCGCCCCGTCATCTACAGCTCCGCCTCTTCCTTCAGAAGCATCGGCCGCAACCTCGACCGGCGCAGCCACGTTCACGCGCTATTGGATCGATCTGTTCAACTTCGCGGCAATGAGCGGCGAGACCGCTGAGCTGCGGAGGTTTTCCGAGGGTTGCGAGCCATGCATCGCATACGCGCAGGACTTCGAACAGCTGCCTAGAGAGCAACGCCCAAAAGCCGCCCCCTGGACCGTTACAGAGATGTCCGTCGCTAGAAGCGGTCGAAAGTTCATAGTTGCCGCCGAAGTGAAGGTTCTTGGGGAGTCTGAAACACGAACTCTGAACTTCCAGATACGCAAGCTAGATCCGTTTGTAGTCCACGATCTCAAGGAACTGCGATGACCGGAGGCACGGTGTCGATCTTGGGACTCATGGTTCTGAGCCCCATCTCATTGACCTCGGATCTCGACATCGATCCAGCACCATGGTCTCCTTCCGTCCACATCGAGGTGCAGGACCAATCTCGGCCCGAGATCGGACGACGCCCCCCAAAGGCGTCGTCTAGTCCCGCCACAGCGGCAACACTGCCGATGCCTGTCATCTCAGGCCCGAGAGAGTCGAGCGGCTGGGTGGTAGCCAACTGCGTGATCACGCCAACTACGGTCGACTGCCCGGAGACAGCGCCCGCGCCGCCTCGCCGTCAGCTCACGCGCGGCGAAGTGCGCCGGGCGGTCAGTGAGATTCCCATGCCCGCACTGCGCGTGACCGTGCAGCCTGGTGGGCGGACGCTGGTGAACGTGCCGACGATCCTGCACACCGACCCGCGGCCGGTGCGCGAGAGCATCACGCTGCTCGGGCACGACATCGACGTCGAGGCCACCCCCACCCGCTTCACCTGGCACCACGGTGACGGGACGAGTCGCACCACCACACGTCCCGGCCGCCCCTACCCGGCGAAGGACGTCACGCACACCTACCAGCGCACAGCCGACCGGGTCAGCATCCGCGTCGACACCACCTATACGGTCCGGTTCCGCGTCGACGACGGGGCGTGGACACCACTCGGGCAGCCACTCACCGCGACCGGTGCCGCGACCCCGCTCCAGGTCACCGAAGCAGCACCCGTCCTCGTCGCACCCCGACGCTAGCCAGGAGACGACGAGGCCCCGGGACCCCACGAAGGATGTCCCGGGACCTCGTCGGACTACGTCAGCGCAGCGCCGACACCGCAGCCACCACGTCGACCAGACCGTGTCCCTTGTCGAACGACGTGCCGTCCACGTAGGCGCTGCCGTCCGTGTACTTGTACGCCGTCGACGTCAGCGCCGACTCCACCTCGGCCGGCGTCGCCGACGGATCCGCCTGGAACAGCTGCGCGACGATGCCCGCCACGTGCGGTGCAGCCATCGACGTTCCGCTGATCGTGTTGAACGTGCCCACGTCGAGCGGACCAGGCCCGTCCTTCGGGTCCAGGCCCGTCGCGCAGATCACCAGGTACGGCCGGCACGAGGAGGTGATGTCCTCCCCCGGCGCCGACAGGTCCGGCCACGTCGACCGGTCCGACGCCGCACCCCGGCTGGAGAACGACGAGACCCGGCCGTCGCGGGTTCCCGTGTCGAGGTCGTAGTACGACGCGACCGAGATGATGCCGCCCGTCGGGTCCTGACCGGGCGGGTTCGTCAGGCTCTCGCTGCCGTCGCCACCGTCGTTGCCGGCCGCCCACACCGTCACCACGCCCTCCGCGGCAAGGGCACGCTGCAGCTTGACCGTCGTCGACTCAGGATCGAACGACCCACCACCCGACGGGCCGTAGGAGTTGTTGGTGACCTTGATCGGCGGGCACGCGGCTGCCGAGACACCGTCGCCGCAGGGCTTCTCGTGGTTCTCGAGGACCCAGTTCAGCGACGCGTCCGCGCCGAGGATGAGGATCCCGGCCCCGGTCGACAGCGACACGAGGCTGGCCCCCGGCGCCGCACCTTGCAGCTTCTCGCCGCTCGTGAGCGTGGTCGGACGACCGACCGCGATCCCGGCGACGTGCGTCCCGTGACCGCCGACCGACGTCGTGTCGGTGTCGAAGGAGTTGGGCACCCGCAGCACCTGACAGCTCGACTCGTCGAGCGGCGAGCACACCGACTTCAGGTTCGCGACCGTCGCGTCCTCCAGGTACGGGTGCGTCGGGTCCACGCCGGAGTCGATCACGGCGACGCTGACACCGCGCCCCGTGAGCGCAGTGCCGTCGGCACCCGTGATCGTCGCCGCGGCCTCAGCACCGCGCGTGGTGATGTTCGACGTCTCCTGGTGGTACTCGATCGGCTGGTCGCCCTCCAGGTACGTGACCCCCTCGGCCGAGCGTGCCGCCTCGATCTCGCTGCGCGAGCCTGTGGCGATCACGACCCCGATCTTGTCGAAGCTGCCAGCCCGCTGGAGCCCAGAGTCGCGCACCGCGCGCTCGGCATCGGCCAGCGTGCGGCCGTGGACCATGACGGTCGTGACCGCGTCGCCCCTGAGGGCAGACAGCTGGTCGGCCAGGAACGGCTGGAGGCGTGCCTGGTCGTCGGGCCCGGCCTGCGCCGGAACGGTGAGAGCAGCCAGCGCCAAGGCGGCCGCTCCGATGGATGTGGACATGATGCGTCGACGCATGTCTATCGTTCCCCCGAACGTGCGCTCCGTCGGAACCGGAGCGCGTGTAGCACTGCCAACGACGTGACCGCGGCGTGGTTACTGCTCTCCTAGGAACTGCTCTCGACTTCACCTTCACCCGGCCGCTCCCACCGGCACTCCGAACGGGACGAACGGCGTCCAGGCGGCCTGCACGGCCACGCGCTCCGGCGAGGTCACGACGTCGTCGAGCATCGCGACGAGCAGGCACGACTCGACGGAGTCCCGGACCAGACGGCCCAGGTGCTGCTCGACGCAGCAGCCGTACGGGAGGTGGGGGCGACGACGCGCCACCGCCACGGCCGTCCGGTATCCACGACGCTGGCTGATCGCGCGCACGACCCGTCCGGTGAGCCGCTCGACCGGTTCGAGTGCATGCACTCGACCGACCGTGCGGGAGCGTTCGCGCAGCTGGGTGCGCAGCTCAGGGTCGCGCTGCGCGACCACGTCGTCGACCAGTCTCGACACGACGGCGCTGGCGGGCGCCGAGGCGAGCGCCTGGGCGACGGCGTGCACCCAGGGCGCGAGTGGACCGAGCGCGTCGTCCGTCGCGGGGAACGCGGTCGGGTCGGGATCCTCGAAGCCGTGGACCCGAGGCGTCCGCGCCACGAGATCCTGCACGCGGCGTCGCCAGCCGTCGACGTCGCCAGGCGGCAGACCCGGATCGGCACCGACCGGGCACCGCACGAGAGCCCACGGCAGCGGCACGACCGCGTCCGATGACGCTCGCAGCGCCTCCATCCAGCCAGCGGGCACGGGCGCTCCGACCTCGAGGTAGGCCGTGCTGAGTCCGCCATCGAGCTGCACGTCGACGTCGTCACCGAGCGTGAGTTCACCGGCGACCATCGCCGCCGCGAGGTCGTCGAGCACGCGAGCCATCGCGCGCTGGCCGAGGACGTAGTCGGCCCCAGGATCGCACCCCAGTGCTGGTCTCGACGTCAGATGGAGGTCGTGCAGCCCGTACCGCGCCAGCCCGACGGTGTAGCCGAAGGACGGCTCGCCCGGTGGGTCGCTGATCGTCTGGATGCGCCACCAACGGTGGTCCTGCTGCTCGTCGTACATGGTCATGAGTCCTCCCCTGGATCGGTGTTTCGACACTATGTTCGAGGTCGGACAGGGGGTCTCGACCCGCACGACGTCAGGCGGGATCGTCGAGTTGACCAGAGACTGGGGGCATGTCCCCCGAGTCGAAGACGTGCGCGTCGTGCGGACGTCGCATCGAGTGGCGCAAGAAGTGGGAGCGCGACTGGGACCAGGTGCGTTACTGCTCGCAGGCCTGCCGCAAGCACGGCGTGACGCGCACAGACCAAGAGCTCCAGACGGCCATCGTGGACCTGCTCGACGCCCGGGCTGGCGGAGCGACAATCTGTCCGTCGGAGGCTGCGCGGCGGGTCGACCCCGACGGCTGGCGCGAGCTGATGGAGCCGGCGCGACGAGCAGCGCGGCGTCTCGTCGCCGACGGTTCCGTGGAGATCACTCAGGGCGGACGCGTCGTCGATCCTTCAACGGCGAAGGGGCCCATCCGCGTGCGGCGCGCTCTCTGACCGGTCCGCCGACGCGCCCCCGTGGACCGGTCGTCTAACGTTGTGGGACGTGGCCAAGCTCCTCCCCCAGTTCGCCCGGTGGACCCCCGCAGCACTCGACGTCCTTCGCGAGACCGCAACCCGGTACGGCGCCGTGATCACCGTCAGCGACCTTGCTGATCAGGTCCTCGTCCGCACGCGCGTCGACAGCCCGACGTCGCGCCGCACGTGGCTCGGCGACTTCATGGAGATCACCGCCCTGGCGGCGGCACGCGCGGGCGACCCGCCCCTCACGTCGCTCGCGGTCCAGCGCGATGGCACGGTCGGCGACGTCTACGCACGGGCGGTCCTGGCGACGACGGGTGACGTCGTGCGCGACGTCGAGCAGCGCGCCGCCGAGGACCGCCTGCTCTGCTACCGCGCTCTCGCGACCGACCTGCCCGCCGACGGCGGCACCCCGCGTCCTGCGAAGGTGCGCCGCACGAGCGCGACCACGACGTCGACCCGTCCCAGCAGGGCGAGAGCTGTCGTCGAGACGAAGTCGGTCAAGGTCTGCCCGACCTGCTTCACGGCGCTTCCCGCCACCGGCCTCTGCGACTACTGCGACTGACTCAGACCTTGCGCTGCAGGGTCAGGTGCACGACGCCCGACGGGGACGCCACGGCCTCGACGTCGTAGTCCTCCTGGAGGCCCTCGAGGCCCTGCCACAGCTGCGCTCCGCGTCCGAGCACGATCGGCACCTGCACGACGTGCGCGACGTCGACGAGCCGCTCGGCCAGGAACTGCCGGGCCACGTCGGCACCCCCACCGATGCGCACGTCGAGACCACCCGCCATTTCCCCAGCCTTCTCCAAGGCTTCGGCCGGAGCGGCGCCGAGGAAGTGGAACGTCGTGCCGTCCAGGACGAGAGGTTCGCGGGGGCGGTGGGTGAGCACGAGCACCGGTGTGCCGAACGGCGGCGTCTCGCCCCACCAGCCGCGCCAGTCGGGGTCGTCCTGCCAGCCCGGCGGTCCGAACTTCCCGGCGCCCATGATCTCGACGCCGATGCCGTCGGCGAAGCGCTGCGCGTACGCCTGGTCGAGCCCGTCGGAGCCGCCGGCGCGTCCCATCATCGAGGCACCGAAGGCGGTGTCGAACATCCAGGTGTGCAGGCGTTGCCCCGCGTGGCCCATGGGCGTCTCGAGAGCCTGCGGCTCCCCCGCCACGCGCTGTGCGAGCGGCGTGGTCGAGCCGCTGGACGAGGCCCTCGACGGGTACACCAAGGCGTCGTCGGAGTGGAACGACTGCATCTACGACAGCGACTTCTCGTGCGACGTCGACGACCTCGACCTCTCCTCCGGCTGGCTCCTCGCCGGCGCGTCCCTGCTGTCCGCGGAGGAGTTCGTCGACGGAGCGGATGGAGACGCGGCGTGACGTCAGCGTGAGCCTAGTTCTGTCCGCCGCCGTGCCGCGACCCATAGTCAACCTGCGTAACTCAAGACCCTACGCACCGGACCAATGCACCCGACTCAGAAGAGCGGCGCAGCGTCGATGGTCGTGGGACGAGATCACGCTGCCTCTAGTCGAACAAGCTTCACGATGCGCGCAGCGACATCCGCGGGGTCCTCGTGCTCCCAAGCCCTGACAACCTCCCAGCCCTCACCGAGAAGGATCTGATCGGTCTCACGGTCGCGCTCCCGATTGCGCCTGGCCTTCTCGGCCCAAAAGGACCCGTTTGATTTGGCGATGGTGTGATGCTCGGGACACCCGTGCCAGAAGCAGCCGTCGATGAACACCGCGATGCGGCGGCGGGTGAAGACGAGGTCCGCTCGGCGATTCAAGCTCGGCAAAGGCCTGAAGTCGACGCGGTAACGAAGGCCCGCTGCGTGAACTCGGCGTCGTACAGCGATCTCCGGCTTCGTGTCTCGACCGCGATTGCCTTGCATCGACCGGCGCACAGCGGCGGAAGAAGCCCACGAGCCAGTCAACTCACGCCCCCTAGTTCACACTCGGTGCTGCGCCGTCACTACTTGAAGGATTGAAGGTGGTCGGCGAGCGCCTTTCTGAAATCATCGCGGACTCGGAGAGAGCTCGCCCGCAGGCGGCTGTAGAAGCCGCTGGTGGCTCCGAAGGACAAGGGGGAGCCACCGTGACGGTCGATGAGCGCAGACAGTGTCGAGGGCGGCGTCGTGCGAATGGGTCTGTCGCTCAGGCTCCAAGCCTCCCTGGTGCCGCGGATCGACGCTGCTGCATACGGCCACCGATCGCTCGGATGGAGAGCTCGCCGCTCGACGTCCAGCGGTTCGCCGGGTGAGGCCAAGCCTCGCCCTATCCACGCTGCGACAGGTACCGAGACGGCATTGCCGATCATCTTCCATCGGACACCGTCTCTCGAACCTTCCGTCCAGCCCGCCCGCAAGCCCTGCAGCCTTTCCCCCGCGCGGACGCTGGGGCGGATGATCGCGTGGCCTGGTGCGCCGTCCGTGCGCCAGATCGCGGGGGGCGAAGCGATGCCGACCTTCGACCCTCCCTTGAGGGTAGGCGTGACTCCGTCACCCCAGCCAACGCCCCGGTTGCCCTCCGTCCAGGAGAAGCCGTAGGCGGAGTGGTTGGCTCGCGCAGTCGTTGGACCGGCATCGTCAGCGAAAAGCACCTTCCGCGGATCTTCACTCCGGGAAGCGACGAGGAACACCCGACGTCGTCGCTGTCGGAGACCGAAGTGTTGCGAGTCGAGAGTCCGGTAGGCCCAGTTCCAGCCTCGCTCCTCGAACCAGTCGGCGATGTATGTCATGGCGGAGCCACCCCGCAGGCTCAACATGTTCGGGACGTTCTCAAGGACCACCCAAGTCGACACGGCATCGTCGATGAGCCGAAACGCTTCTCTCACCAGTCCGGACTCAGAACCTTCGATCCCGGCTGTCCGTCCGACCTGACTCAGATCAGTGCAAGGGAAGCCCGCCGTGACGATGTCGACCTTCGGGATGGAACGAAGCTCGCGGATGTCGCCCGCGACTTCGGCATCGAAGCGAGCCTTCAGGATCTCAGACGCGGGCTCCCAGTACTCGCAGAGCATCTCCGGGGCGATCCCAGCACGCTGAAGACCGAGTTCGAATCCGCCGATACCGGCAAAGAGGCCTACTGAGTGCATGGCAACATCCTCGAGCATGCGTTCGCCCGGTCGGAATGCGGGTCGTCAGTAGTCGACGAGTGCACCGTGATCATGAAGCGTCTCCAGCTGTTGCACGACGCCCTCAGCCACGTCCGCGTCGTGGCTGAGGAGTCCGCACTCCAGGTTGAGCTTGGCAGCGGCGTTGGAGAAGTTGGCGCTGGTGACAAGCACGGCTGTTCGGTCCACCACGACGAGCTTCGCATGCTGAAGTGGTACATACTCCCCCACCGTGTCGGGCGCGTAGGCCCAGACCCTCGCGCCGACGAGCGCGTTAGGAACCGCACCGCCGTTCTTCTCCTGCATCCCACGGTCGACGATCACGGTGACCGCGACCCCTCGATCGATGGCGTGCGCCAATGCCTGGACATAGTCCGATCCGGCGCCCGCTGAGTAGGTCGCTGCGTACACGGTCGCGGTCGCCCTGTTGATCAGGTCGGCGACGGCGAGCGTCGTGCGGCCACCGAGTCCCGGCACGGTGGGGGCGGTCCATACCGGCTCGGGCCCCGGTCTACGCGGAACCGCGGCGATTCCATCGAGGACGGCGGCTGCGAGCTCAGCGCTCCCGGCTTCTTTGACCAGAGCCGCGAGCAGTGACTTGACCTCGGCCCGGTTGACGGCGAACGCGCGCTGCGCCGCCAGGTGCGGAAGTCCTTGTTGGCGCAGTGCAGCTGCGATCGCGCCCGCCTCGGCGGGCGCCAGCAGCTCGCCCAGCCGGGCGACGGGCGTCATGGTTCAGGCTCCGAGGATCGGCCGCAGCAGTCCCGGCGTCGCGATGTCCGGATCGACCATCAGGTCGAGGAGCAGGCGGCGGTCGAGGAAGCGGTTGGTCCGCTCGCAGCTGGTCTCACTGACGAACAGGCAGAAGTGGCAGGCCGCGCCGTGAAGGAAGTCCTCCTTGCCTCGGGGGCGGCGGTGGGAGCAGACCGGGTCACTGGAGCATCGTCCGCCCCGCCGGACGGTCCCGTAGACGAGGGGGCCGAGCCTCTCGGCCCGCGAAAGGTCGACCAGCCCGCCCAAGGTTCCTTCGCTGTCGGAAGCGGTGGTTGTGATGAGCAGTCCCGCCGCGGGCGGCCGTTCGCCGTCCCCGCGCCACGCATAGACCCGTTCGGTGAGGCTGGCCGATCCGTAGCCACTGGACATGGCCGCCTCGCGAATGAGGAGGTGGGACAGAGTGTGGAGGGCCCAGTACCGCGGGGGCGGGAATCGGCTGTCGGGATCGATGCTGCTGTCCGCCGTCTTGCTGGTCCGTCGCTTGAAGTTGAGCTCGTGGGCCCGCCGGTAGGTCTCCCAGACGTCGAGCCCGAGGATCCTCTCCTCCCAAGCGGCTACGGCGCCTTCGTCGAATTGGAGGAAGAATCCTTCACCGCGGTCCTCGGTGGCCGGAACCCAGGTCGGTCGGCCGTGGCGGGTCAAGGGCGCGACGCGGCTCTTGCTGTCGTCGATGCGGTCGAGGGCGTCGATGCGGGTGAAGCCGAGGAAGGCATTGACCTTCTTGAGCTTCTCGACAGCAACGACCTCGCGGACGATCGGCTTCAAGGTCTGCGGGACGTTCCGACGGACAGCACGGAAGTCTGCGGAACCCGAGTGCTTGGTGTACTTCTCCTCATCGGTGAGGACCACCCATTCGGGGATCAAGATGTCGATCGGGTCAGTACTCAATGCGGCAGGTGGAGGCGTGGTGCCGGCGCCCTTGAGCGCCTGAATCGCTTCCCACAAGACGTGGTCGGTGGCGTTCCCGAACAAGTCGCTCTGGCTGATGCTGGCGGCCCATCCCCGGAATCCCGCGAGCGCGTGCTTCGCAGTTGCCGAGACGAGGACCTCGGGCGGGAGCGCCTGCAGCACCGGCATCAGGTCGCCCACGGAGGCAACCTCCTCGCGGGGAAGCGCGAGAAGACCGACGGTGGAGGCGAACCACTGGTTGGCCGCACCGAGCATCATCAACTTGCCCGGCTGGTCGCAGGGGTAGAACGCGTCGAGGTGGGGGTGCCGCCCGCGACAGTGCGGCAACTTGTCGGCTGCCTTCGGACCGGTGGCCTCCAGCATCCCCCGCCGGGCATCGCATGACAGACAGATGATCTGAACGTCCGGGCCGAGGTTGCTCTTCCATTCGCGCATCCGGAGTTGCGGGACCTTGGCGTTCAGGCAGGAGCGACCGCGGTGGACCCAGGCGGCGTAGGGAAACTCATCGAGGTGCCCGTTCACGCACGAGATGAGGTATCGAGCCGGCACTGCGGCCTGCTCACGTCCCTTTCGTGCCGCCGCCTTCCCGGTACCGGGGCTCCAGCCCTTGCAGTCCTTATGAATGAACGTCGCTTGGTCGGGGCGGTACTTCAGGACGTTCTTGAACTCGTAGATCGGATGGCTGACCGGCGCGAGCAGGTTGCAGCCCGTGCAGCGAAGCCACTGCGGGAAGATGCGTGCCGGGATCCCGAGGTCGATCGCCTCGTCATCGAACCCGCCAGGCGCCTCGGGCGCCCAGGGCGCCTTGCGTAGCTGGGTGACCTGGTCGCCGAGGTAGGCACGCACGAGGTCGAGGAGGCGGGGCTCGACGATCACGTCCGCGCCGCCTGCGCGGCGGTCGTAGTAGCGCTGCCAGGCGTCCAGGCCATGCGGCATCACAGACAGGTGGGGCAGATCGACAGTCGCGCCGACGCCGGAGGTGTAGAGCAGCGCCGATGGCCGTACGGAACCGACCTTGCTCCTGTTCTTGGTGACCTTGGCCTCGATGTCGGCGATCGGGTCGAGCTCGGCGAGGCCGACGGTCACCGGCGCCAGGCCCTGATCGGTGGCTCCGGCATCGGAAGATGCCTCGCTCACTCGTCGTCTCCCGTCGGGAGGTCCCAGCCTGGAGCGGACGCCGGCTCCTTGAACGCGAGGTTGGCTGGGGCTGGGCTGACCAGGAGGTTGAACTCCGGCTGCACCTCACGCATGGAGTTGGCGACGACGAACACCCGATCTGCCGGGGTTGGCACGGTCGTCTCGGGGCTGATCAGCAGTGGCCACTCGACCCGGCCATTGCGTGGACGTTCGTAGACCAGCGCGCCGTTGTACTCCTTGGCCTTGTCGTACCACCGATCGACGCGCTGGAGCAGCTTCTGACGCATCCGGTCGAGCGTCTGTGCGTCGGGTGCCGCGGACGCCGCTCGTGCGATCAGTCGGTTGATGAGGCTCTGGGCTGCAGGCAGCCTGCTGAGGACCTCGCCGGCTCCCGCGGCGGGTGACAGCGACGCAGGCTGTCCTTCGTCCACGACCCGGATCGCGCTGACCAGCATGCCCATCAAGCCGCGTTCCATGGCGGTGTCGGAGAAGGGCGTGACGCTCAGGGCTTCGACCTGGGCGTAGAACGTCTCGTGGTAGTGCCGGAACGACTCGAAGTGGGACATGTCGCGAGGGCGCGACCAGTTCGCCAGCGACACCACGAGACCCGGTTTGCGAGCGTCGCGGCCGACGCGGGACGACGCCTGGATGTACTCAGCAGTGTTCTTCGGTTGACCCACGACCAGCATCAGACCGAGCCGGGGAACGTCGACACCGACCTGAAGCATCGACGTAGCCAGTACGACGTCGTACGGGCGCGGCGGGGACTTCGGTGGTTGCTGCTTTGCCTCAACCGCCGCTTGAAACGCCTTGCCGTAGGCGGCCTTCCCCCGGGTGGTCCAGCGATCACCGAACGGGACCGCGAGGTGGTCGAGTGTCCTTGCGATCTCCTCCGATGAGATCCGTGCGGTGAGCTCGCCGATCGAGAGACGAGTCCAGTCGGTGGTGCGACGCGGGAACGGCTCGGTGTTGCCTGCGACGCGGGTTGTCACATCGTCGTCGAGGTAGCGGCGCATACCGGCCAACTCCCTTGTCGCGGAGAAGTAGCCGACGGTCGTCATGTACGGGTCCGCAGCGTCGCCGTGTTCGTCGAGGAGCTTCTGGCCAGCCAGCAGGAGGACCTCGGACATCCGGATCTCCGCCAACGTCAGCCTGATGCCGTGGGCGCAGACCCCCAGGTACTTGCGACCCGGATTCTTGTCCGAGACCTCCTTCTCCTTCGAGAAGAAGGTGTCGCGCACGTCGAGTACCTGGGGCGGAAAGACAGCCACTCCTCGTCCGTAGAGCGCCGTCACTTGGTTGAGGGCGTTCCGCACTGTCGCGGTGGACGCAACCACGAGAGGACGAACGGTCGTGCCGTCCTGCTCGTAAGAAGACAACACGTCGACGGCGTTCTCGAAGACACCCACGGCCGTGCCGAGCGCGCCCGTGATCAGGTGCAGCTCATCCTGGATGATCAGGTCCGGCGGCCGCAGCCGGCCGACCTTGGCGATGTGGACAGCCGGGTAGGTCCGGCCCCCCTCGCTCTTCTGGTTGTGGGTCTTTCCGGTGCAACTCCCCCGGGAGTCGGGGTGGCGATAGCCGTGCCGTGGGCAGCGCTCGGAGACATAACCGAAGAGGCTGGCCGCGTCGCCCTCGCGGGCCAGACGGGCGAACTTGTCGACGGTCGCGAGAAGGAAGGTAGGCGGATTCCGATACAGCTCGTCGTCGACAGTGGTGATCGGCAGAGGGCCCGCGTCACCGTCGAGGGAGAAGGGGCAGAGGCCCGTGCGGTCACCACAGCGAACCTCGATCCGCTCGGTAACCCCGACGGTCGTCAGGTCGCGCTTCGGGTCGATCTTGGAACCGCACCATGGGCATCGTTGTAGCTGGAGCACCGTCAGCCCGTGGGTCTTGCCGGTGTCCTGCCGAGCTGTCTCGACTTGTTGCTTCGCGTCGGTGTAACGCTTGGGGCTCACAGCCGAGCCGACCCACAGGCCGATGCTGAACGGACGCTCGCCCCATGTAGCGGGATCGGCTTGCCGGATCAACTCCGCGGCGCAGACGAGCGCAGCGGCGCGTTGGAACTGCTGGGATGTCAGCAGCCGGAGCGTGTAGCGCATGAGAACGGCGACGCCGTCGCCACCGTCAAGGGGTCCGTCGTTGGTCTCGACGACACCTTGGAGGCGGCGGATTGCGAAGGTGAAGGCCGCGAGTCCGAGGTATGCCTCGGTCTTGCCACCACCGGTGGGGAAGAACAGCAACTCGACATTGGCGGCAGGGCCGCTGCGAAAGCCGTCAATGGGATCAGTGAGCGCCGGCATTTGAAGCAGGATGAACGCCAGCTGGAAGGGACGCCACGAGGCAGCGGCGTCGCCGGCCGCCTCTACTTCCGCTACTGCATCCTCGATGGAGAGCGTCGCTCGTTCCGAGCGCTTCGCGGCTACCTGGGAGCGCATCCGCTGATCGCGCATGGCGCGGTTCATGAACCGGAAGGCCTGGAGCGCCTGCGGGTCCGTCTTCAGGAGCTCAAGACCAGCCTCAAGCCGATCGACAACCAGTCCAGCTTCGGCGATGGACTCATCCGCGATTTCACGCAGGTGATGGGGCAACTGAGCCGCCAGCTCGGCCTGCTTGTCGAGCCACTCTCGGTAACCGTCGACCAGCGGCCCGATGGCGGCGTCGACACTGTCCGGCTTGAGGTCCATCAGCGCTCGCATCGATGTCTCTGCCTCACCCGCACTTCCTGCGACGGTCTGAGCGACGTCGGCCGTCGGAAGCCACGTCGTCTCGACCGAGGTGGCACGCCGCAACGAGACGCCCTCAGCGTCGAAACCTTCCGCCCACGTCACCGACGCGGTACGCCCGATCGCGAACTCGAGGCGTTGCCGGTACTGCAGATCAAGCCGCTGACGCTCCGGGTCGAGTTCGTCATAGCCACTCGCGAGGACCTCACGAGTCGGCAGGAACACCGCCTCGCCGCTGTTCGCCTCGATACTCAACTTCGTCTGGAAGAGCCAATCGCCCGGTGGGGCATCCATGGCCGTCGTCCGGTCGTTAGAGAGCGCCAGCTCGATGATCGTGCGGTCGTCGCGCGGGTAGAGCTCGACCCGAAGCGTGACGTCAGCGTCGAGGGTGATCGGCGGGAGTACGACGTGCTCCGCGTGGTCGCGGACGTCGATGTCGGCGGTGCGCTCGAAGGGAACACGACGGGAGAACTGGACCTTCCGACCGTCCTCATTCTCCTGACGAAACGATTCATAGCGGCCCCACGAAGCGGCTACCGCGAGGACGCCGCAGTCGCGCGGCACCTGGATTCGCAAGCCCATCGAAGACGGGTATGTCAGCGCGCCCTTCGCGCCTTCGTCGCGCTCCTCATCTTGCTCGACGGAATCCTCATCTGTGGGCACAGGTATCCCCGACTGTCCGTTGCTGATCGGATCGAGATCACTGACAGCGAGCCCAGACTCGGCGGGATCGGCGCCGTTGTCATCAGCAACCGCGACCTCAAGCGTGGGGTCAACAGTGACCGGGGCCAGCGCACCAACCATGTACGACGCCCGAGGCGTCCCCCTGATCTCCTCCTCCGGGCCGTTCCGTGGACCGAGCAACTCCTTCTCGATCAATGCGACGAGGTCGGACCGGACTGCGGTCGATGCGGAGACGGTCATGCGAAGAGTGTGTCCTGTCTGTTCGACGAGCCCAGATCGGAGACGCCCTGACCTTCTGTGCGGGCGCGATCATGATTTAATCTAAGCAAGCGCTCAAGGATTTCCGCGCGACAGGCAGGAGAAACCGTCCAGCGCTCCAACTGGCGGTACGTCTGAAAGCCAGGATCCAAGGAGACGTCGTCCCATTCGTACGCCGCCAACGTGGCCAAATCAAGTTGGACATGCATTTCACGAAGGCAGTCGACGTCAGCGTCGCCCTGGACCGATCGGGCGTGGACAAGGTTGTAGAGCGCCGTGAGCGAAAGTCCACGGCGGACCATAATTTCCCTTCGGAGCACCTCGAAGTCAAGGCCGACAGTCGTCAATCGATCCGTCGCAGGTGGAGCCGGAAAGGTCTCGAAGACGTCCGACGGCACGTACCGAATCCTCGTCTCCAAGGTGCCGCCGTAGGTGATCGCCCAAAGTTGGTGCAGCGAGGACGAGAGCGCGGCCTGATCCGCGGCGCTGTCGGTCGCAAAGACGTTCAAAGAATCACCAAAAACCACGTCTGCTGAGACTCGAACGGGCATCACGTTGCTGCTGGTCCTCGCAATCACGAGGACTTCCTGCAGGTCGGCGATGGCCCGCCTCAGCGCGGGCCGTTTGTCACCGAACTGCCACCATCGCTCCCGATGCGCTTTCCGGTTGACCTTGGATCGCGCGGGCCTCACCAACTCCTCAACACGTGCGAACGGCACTCCAAACATCCGAGCCTGCTCCTCGCTGCGATCATTGAAGTCAATCACCGCTCGCGAAGCGGACAGGTCGGGGCGAGAACTGATGTCGTCGCCGGTGAGGAAGGGGCGAACTATCGCGGCAACATTTGCATCCATGCTGGTCCACGCGTGCGCCGTTTCGAGATCAACTATGAATCCCTTACCTACGATCACGCAGCCCTGATAGGCGACACCGGCCTGGGCGGCCAACTTTCGCGGCATGGACTCCGCCCCTGTTGAGCCTTCGAGGAGAGCGGAGATATGGGGCACTCGGACACCGTCGGCGACCCGATCCGCGCGTGGCGAGACCTCCCCGTAGGTCCCCCAAATCGCGGCGTACTCGAGACTGGCGCTTTCGGACGGCCACGGCTTGCTTTGCACCGCCCTGACGATCTGGAATCCGCGCCACAGCAATTGGTCGAGACCAACCTTCCGTGTGTCCCCCTGCGCTACCGAGTTTGTAGCGATGAGCCCAAGGAGCCCCGCGGATGCGAGAAGTTCGGACGCACGCAAAATAAAGTAGGAAACGAGGTCCGCGTTCCCCTTAACGCCCGCGGCAAGCTGATGGACGAGCCATTCGCGCACCGGAGTGCCCATCGCTCCGGTGATCTTCTTGCCACCCATGAAAGGAGGGTTCCCGATAATTGCATCGAACCCGCCGCGCTCGACGATTACATCTGGTGCCTCAAGTACCCAGTGGAGAGGCTGCCACCGCTCGTAATCTGTCGCCACCGCAGGCTTAAGCCCGGAGGCTATGCGGTCTAACAAGTTCGTACGATCACCATCGGATCCGTCTACGGGAAACGCCTGTTGCAACTGCCATGACAGTGTCTTGAACGAATCGTCCAGTTTTCTTCCCCGCCTTCCGCCGAGCGGTAGCCCGGCAGCGACAATGCCGTCGGCGATGGTTCGTAGCTCCGCAGTCATCTTGCGGAACTGCTCCAGCAGGCGTGCCTTCGCGCGGGCCGAGCGCATCGGGTCGCGCTCGTCGACGGGGCTGGCCAATTCATGTCGCAACTGCGTGGCCGCGTCGATCTTGGCATCAATGTCAACCAGGAGTTGCTGCTGCATGACCGACGGCTGCGGATGGCTATGGATGTAGCGCAGCTGGTCGAGCGAAGTGAGCCCAAGCAGGGAGTGGCCGCAAAAGACTTTGTCATCAACAAAAGAGAACGGCTTGGTCTTGTCCATCGAGACCAGCCACAGCGAAAGCTTGCACATCTCGACAGCCATCGGGTTGATGTCCGCGCCGTACAGGCACCGCGCGATCACCTCTCGAAGCGCCTGCTTGCGGAGGACCTCTGGGTCACCACAGGCGGCTCCGTCGAGCAGGCCTTCTGCGATCCACGCCTCGACAAGCCGTTCAGAGAAAAATCGAGCTGCCGCCACCAAGAACGCCCCCGAGCCGGCTGCAATATCTGCGACCTTGAGGTCCAGGATGGCCGCGGCGGACTTGAGTCGCCACTCGTTCTCGTCGTTGGTTTGAAGCGGTCCCGGCTCGTAGACCAGTGGCTGGAGGGCGTGGAGGACGACCTCCTCGGCCAGCGACCGGGGCGTGTAGTGGGCGCCGGCGTTCTTTCGTGAAGGCGTCTCGACCATAACGAGGCCGCCGACGGGGAACACCAGCGGGATGTTGCGCAGGTCGCGACGGATCAGCTTCCCCCAGCCGACGAGGTCCTCCAGCAGGTCCTCGTCTCCGGCGGCGACTGGTGACAGCAGCCTCACCAGTTCCGCGCGGTCGTCGCCGGAAGGTTCCTGATCGACGAGTTTGCTCAAAGCGGCCGCGGTCTTGCCCGTCGCCGCGGGCTGGTTCTCCTTGATCCATGCGACCAGTGCGGCGGCGAACTTCTTCGAATCGCCGCCGTGCTCGTCGTACAAGTCATCGATGGTTGAGAGCGGGATCTCAGGTTCGGCGCCGTCCTTGCCGACCAGTCCGAGGATGATGTCGTCGGTGACCTCGGCGCAGGAGTAGCCAAGGAGGCCTTCGTAGATGTATCCGATCTGTTCGACGTCGATCTCGCGGAAGGAGATCCGGCGTCGCTCGCCCTTGGCGACGACCGTCTGCACTGATTCCAGCACGTGGAGCATGACGCGGTCGGAGACCTTGAGACGGAGGCCACGACTGTCGGTGGCGTGGAGCCACGGGAAGCGTTCCGGGTCGAGCAGCGAGCCGCCGTAGGCCGGCATCCGCATCTCGTCGTAGTTGACTCCGCCGTGCAGCGCCTGGCTGACCGCGAAGAGCCGGTGCCACGCGTCGTAGGTCTCGTCGAGGTGTTCTTCACCGCCCGCGGCCTGGGCACGGAGATCGTCGAGAAGGTCCTTGATCGCGTAGGAGTCCCAGTAGAGCTGCTCGGTCGGGAGCATGTCGCGCTCTTCAGCGAACAGCAGGAAGACGATCCGCATCATCACGGTGACGGCGGCTTGGTAGATGTCGTCGGGCTTCCCAACGAGGGGATCCGGATCACCCGCCTTCGCGGCCTCAAGGCGAGCCTCGGAGAAGGCCTGGACGAGGAGCTCGACGGAGCGGCGGACCTGCGTGCCGAGCGCCTCGGTGATCTCCTCGGCCTCAAGTTCGCTGCGCTCGAAGAGTCGAGACAGGCGCTGCTCTGGGTCAGAGGCGCGAAAGCGACGCTGGTTGATCAGGGTGAAGAATGCGTCGCGAAGCAGCGGTTCCTCGGCCCAGGTCAGCGCGTTCAGCATCCCGGAGCCGGTGGGCTTGCCTTCCTTGGCCCAAACCAGCGCCCACCATTGGCCGTCGGTGACGATGCCGACCTCTACCTGTGCCTTGCGCAGCAGCATGGCGAGGCGGTCGATGTCGTTGGCCGCCCAGCCGTCGAGGCCGGCATCGCGCAGGCCGGACGTCGGTTCACAGATCAGCAGCAGCGCGGCGGAGTTACCGTCCCGGCCGTTCAAGGCGGCGGTCGCCGTGACGGTGATCTGTTCGCCCGGCGAGCGCACCGTGATGTCGGTATCGGCGCGATCGTTGCCCCACTCGGCGATGTTGCCGAGCACAACGTCGATCCACGCGCGCCGTACAGCGTCGTAGGCGCTCTTGGCCTCGGGAGTCTTAGGTTGCTCGACGTGCTGGTCGAACGCGCGCTGCCACTGGGCGAATGCCTGCTTGAACGTGATCAGGCGGTCGTCGGTGTCGCCGAGGCGGTCGACGCCACTCGGCCACATGTCCTTGAGCACCGGATAGGCGAGGAAGGGGCCGTCGATGTCGACCTGGGTGAGCCAGTCGCTGTGGAAGTCGGAAGTCTTGTGCGTGCGCTTCCTCATCGAATCGCCAATCCGTTCTCCAGGTCGCGCGGGGCGAGAGCGAAGATGACCGCGGCCGGGAACTCCCAGGTGCGGATGTCGTCGTAGCGTGTGTCGACGGCCGCGAACTCACGCTCCCGCTCTTCGTCTAGCGCGTCGATCCGGCGTCGGATCTCTCGAAGGTCTCGCTCGCTCTGCCGGCGCTCGTCCTCGAAGAGGCCGAGCTGGGGATCGCCGTCGATCGCTTCTGCCTCCCGCAGCGCGTCGCGCAGGGTCTGCTCGAACCTGTCGAAGATCTCGATCACGCGCCCTCGGTCGGTCTCACGGCGGTCCTTGAGGTGTCCTTCGACCTCAATCCGTCGGCGGGTGGCACGATCCACGATCGCCTGCTGAACGCGGGCGCGGAGCCCGTCGTGACCCTCTCCGTTCCAGGCCGAGGCGATCTGGGAAGCGATCTCCGGCGGGACAGCTTGGAGGCATGCCCGGTCGAGCGCCGACTCCAGCAGCTCCTCAGCCCGCTGCTCCCCCACCGCTTGCCGGCGGGCGAGCCGGGTCCCGGCCAGGAACACCTCCTCGTGCAGGCGCAGACCCGCGCGACCCACCAGGACGAGTCTTGTCACCGCCACGGCGTACGACTCCCCGAGTCCCGGCACGACCGTGGCGGTCACGCGCTCCAGTGAGCGGTCTCCGCCCCACAGTGCGGAGCGAAGGCGCCGGGTGGCGCGCTGGAGCAGGGGTGAGCCCAGATGCATGTACACGACGTTCCTGTCCTCGGTGAGCACCTTGGGGTCGAAGGCGATCGGCCGCGGCTTGTCTTGGTCGAGCCGTGTGTAGAGGCCTCGGGTGACCTGCTCCCAGGAGTTGTCCAAGTTCGGGAGCCGGAACACGGGCACGTCTGTGTCCTCAGAGCCGACCAGCTCGAGGGGTGGGAGGTGGTTGAGCTCGAACGCCGTCTCCACCACGCGCTGGAGGTTCTCTGGACGGAGGTGGAGTCGTTCTCGACTGGCAGCGAGGTTCTGCTCCAGTCGTGCCAACTCGGCGTTCAGCACCTTCTCGCCGCTCATCATGCCCGCGATCGGGTCCTTCTCTGCCGGAGCTCGGCGGCTCGTGATCACCTCTCCCCCAAACTGACGCTGCAGGTCGGGCGCGATGATTTCGTTGGCTGATCCCAGGTCGCGCATGATCTGGTCGATCTTGACCGCGACGCGAGCAAGCAGGTCGACGTCCTTGCTCAGTGCCGTGTCTCCACCGAGCACCGGTGCGAAGTGCCGGACCTCGGGGGCTCTGGTCTGGCCATACCGGTCAACTCGGCCGATGCGCTGCTCAAGACGGTTCGGGTTGAACGGGATGTCGAAGTTGACGAGCCTGTGGCAATGGTTCTGAAGGTCGATGCCCTCGCCGGCTGCGTCGGTAGCGAGCAGGATCCGTACAGGCGTCTTCTTCGGACTCTCGTTGAAGCGCGCGCGAATCACCTCGCGCGTCTCTGCGTCGGTGTCGCCATCGATGATCTCGATGCGGTCATCTCCATAGCCCTGCTGGCGCAGGATGGCGCGCAGCCATTGGAGAGTGTCGACGTACTCGGTGAAGATGACCAGGCGCTCGTTGTTCCAGTCTCCGTGTGACCGGAGAGTGCCGTCGATGTAGGCGAGCAGGGCTTCGAACCGGGAGTCGGGGCGCCCCTCGAAGCGGTGACCCCAGTCACTCAGTTGATCGAGGTCATTGAGGTCCTCCTCGGTTAGCTCGGGCAGGGATGTCTTCGCCTCACGAAGTGCCTCGAGCTCGGGCTGGTCGACCTTGCCCTCCTCGAGCTCGTCCGCGTCGGGGCCGAGGATCTCGTCGTAGTCGAGGTCGAATTCCACGTCGAGGCGCCGCGTGCGAGTGTCCCGGTAGACATCCACGGTCCGTGCGAAGGCGGCCGGCGACGAGAAGAACCGCTTTTTCAATAGCAGCGTCGCCATGTCTCGGGCCGAGCGGCTCCCGTCTCCGGCCGCGACTGCCTTGTCGCGCCGCTGCGTGAACGACAGGAGACGGTCATAGGCAGCAGACTCCTCGACAGTCGGCGTGTACGGGAGCTGACTGACCTGCCGGTCGAGGAAGCCCTTAGCCTCCTTGAGATCCCGCTTGAGGCGACGGACCGCCACCTCTTCGAGCGCCACGGGATCGATCTTGTTGCCGCGGACGAAACGCTGCGGGTCGATCATCTCCAGCAACGCGGTGAAGGACTCCGTGTAACCGTTGTGCGGCGTCGCACTGAGGAACAACCGGTGTTCGGAGCGCTCGGCGATCTCGCGGACGGCGCGGGTGCGCAGCGAGTCGACTGCATAGCCTCGGCGCTTCTGGCCGACCTTGTCCGTGTGCACTGGGCTGCTCGGCGCGACGTGATGGGCCTCATCGACCACGAGGATGTCGAAAGCGAACCGCTGGACTGTATTGGCGAAGGCGTCCCGCAGCTGCCGCTGCGCGCGCTGACCCGGCAACCACGCCATTGAGACGATAATCCGGGGGAAGAGCGTGAACGGGTTCGCGTGGACGCCGTGGGAGCGACGCACGTCCTTCATCGTCTCGGTGTTGACGACGGTGAAGTCGAGACCGAACTTCTCCTGCATCTCGTCCTGCCACTTCAGGGCCAGGCCGGCCGGGCAGACCACGATCACCGTGCGAGCGCGATGCCGCAGGAGAAGCTCCTGAATCACGAGCCCCGCCTCGACCGTCTTTCCGAGGCCGACGTCGTCCGCGAGGAGGAGGTTGGCTCGCGGGCTGGCGAGCGCACGCTTGAGGGGCGTGAGCTGGTAAGCCTCGATGTTCGCGCCGCTCCTGAACGGCGCCTGGACCGTTCCATCGTCGGCGCTCGTGATGGCACCCCAGCGCAGTGCATCGATGAACGCCGCCAGCTTGTTCGGGTCGTCGAGCTTGGTGGGGTCGATCTCGGTCGGCAGGCCGCGCTGCGCCAGCGCACTCTTCCCCTGTTCGAGCTCCCAGACAACCCGCAGCTCATGACCGAGCCGGTCCTCCTGGACAGACTGGAGCGTCACGGCATGTTGAAGCTGCGCCACCGCATCGTCGGCGGTGCTCCTGCCCAGGCCCTGCTGCTGAACGTCGACGACCGCCCAGTTGGCTCCGCGCACCGTGACTATCTGCCCGACCTCCGGCACGTCGGCGCCTGATGTCCGGTCCGCTGTGCCCGTCGTGTCGACTCCCCCGCTCACATGCACGACCCTAGACCGGGAAACAGTGTCTTCGGTCCACTTTCCGCCGGCGAGGCATGGCTCGATCGAGTCAATGGGGAATTCCAAGCCTGCATCGTGCGCCGCCGGGAGTCGAGCAGCGTGAAGTCGACGACCTTCGGCACGACGCGAGCTATCGTCCGTCCTGCCAGAACTAAGACGCGGTTCCGGCGGCACATGGGATGAGAAGAGGTTCGAATCGTGGTCTCAGTGGTCTACCTGCACGGCGTCGGTGAACGAAACCTCAGGAACGACTTCGGCCAGGACCTGTCGGCGGCACTGGGTCCGAGTCTGCAAGCGTCGCGAGTGCTGGCGCCGTCGTACACCGACCTGCTTCGCGCAAACCCCACTGACGTCCGCCCGGTCAAACACAGAACGAAGGTCGATGCCGAGAACTCCGCGGTCCACCGCACTACATACTTCCGTGAGATTGCTCGTCTTGAGCGTCTTCTGCCCTCTGAGCCACGACAGGTCCTGCGCTTCTCACTTGGGGGCGACATCGGCATCGGTGCCATCGCGGACGCCAAGCACTACCTGAAGTCGGAGCCCTCGCGCACCGCGATCCGGAATCGCCTCATCGCCGTCCTGAAGGACGAGGAGGAGGTCGTCATCGTCGCTCACAGTCTCGGATCCATCGTCGCCATCGACCTGATGAACCACCTCCCGGACAGGATCCACGTTTCGCGACTCGTGACGCTGGGAAGTCCGCTCGGACTGCCCAAGTTCCGCGCACTCGAAGGCGCACGGCGACTGAGCGAGAGGTTCCCCTTCGGTCGCATCGGCGCCTGGGTCAACGTGATCGGCTCGACCGACCTCGTCGGGCTGGGTGGATTGAGCGGCGCCGCCCATCCCGAGTCCCTCGACGTCATCGTCAAGCTTCCGACGGCTACCCACGGTGTGCACCAGTACCTGCGGAACGAAGTGGTCCGCTCGGTGCTCTCGGACTCGCTGCAGAAGCCCATGTCCACTCTCCGCTCGGATGGCTCTGCGCTCGACGCCCGCCCGAACGCTGCCGAGCTCCAGGTGCTGTTCGCCCTGAAGTTCAACTTCGCAGCGGCGGCCGGGTTGAAGGGATCTGTCCAGCCCCGGTTCGATGCCGCTCGACGCGATGTAGAAAGCCAGGTGCGGGAGAAGCTCATCGCCAAGCGGCGGAGCGACCACATGTCGGTCCCGGCAGCGCTGACCGACACGTCCTCGGATGCTTGGCGCACGGCGTTCTTCGGCCCTTCCGGAGACGCCGAAACGGTCCGTTCGGAACAGCTCACTGCCGTCGTCACATGCGCGACCTCGAATCTCATCGCCCCGTACGAGATCGACACCGACGATGCATTCTTGAAGACGGTGCCGAGGATCTGGTCAGAACTCGGCAGGTCCGATGCGCACGGCAGGCACATCGCCGAGTCCATCCGATCGGCACGGTCCGCGATCGCGCCATCAGAGACCTGGAAGAGGGTCGGCCTCATCGGTGCCGGGATCGCCGTCATGGCGATACCGGGGGTCGGGATCGCGCTCGGCGGAGGCGCGCTCGCAGGCGCGGCCGCTCTCACGACGGCGCTCGCCGCTTTCGGACCCGGCGGGATGATCGGGGGCCTCGTGCTGTCCGGAACCCTCATCTCGGCGGGAGGGATGGCAACCGCTGCGGGTGTGCTTGCTCGGGAATCGTCCCTCGCGGAGTTCCAGACGGAAGTCATCAGACAACTGGCTTTGGCTCGCGCCAAGCGGGAGATCGGCCTACGTGACGAGTTCGGGAGTCTCGTCGATCTGCGCCATTGGCAGGCTCTCGCGACGATGCAGGCGGAGGTGGAGCGGGAGAAGGCCCGTCATCGCGGAGTGACTGACAAGGACGCCGCCCTCATCAAGGCGCTCGAGGCGAAGTCCAAAGCGCTCTCAGCGGGGCTGCGGTGGTTGTCGAAGGAGAGCCTCGTGCCAGCGGGGCTCGAGCCCTGACGTCGACGTAGGGGTACCCGGGCTCCTCCGTCGCTTCGTACCTCGTATCCACAGCTGCGACCGCCAGCAACCAAGCCACATCCTGGATGCGGCCCGAAACCGGCGACCGGCCTCCCCTGTAGGGCGTGAGGACTCCTTTCATGGGGTGTCGCCGGTACTTCCCCACTGCGTCGAGCATCAGGCACTTCGCTAGCGCGGTGCGTCGGTCGACGCGGAACGAACGTGGCTGATCAGCCAGCCGTCCAAGCGCTTCTGACGCTCCAGCGCACCTTCTCGGAGTACTGAGAGTCGCGGTCAACCAGCATTATCATCAGGCCAGCCGCCACTCTCTAGCGAGCAGATCCACGAGGTTCCTTTGGCGGTTCTCAACGATGTCGGGGGTCCACGCGGGTGCGCTCACAACCTGCGTCGTGAGCGCAAAGACAGCCGAACCGTCGTTCATGGTGAAGTACTTGGACTTCTTGACATCGAAGTCGTAGTTGTTTGCCTGACTGTTCTTGCGATGGTTCAGCAGCACGAGGTTGCCCAGACGATGCGTGTACCTCATGCGCTCCTCTTCCGTGAAGTCCTGCATCCATCGGCTGGCCGCGTCCGGTGTCTGCGGCAGCACGTGCTCGATCGAGATGATTCGGTGGTTGTAGGTCACCCCGGGATCTCGCGCCACCAGCTCGTCGAGACGCAGCAGGACGTACCGGGATCGGCGCGTCTGCATCTGATAGATCTCCCCGTTCAAAGCTTCCAGCGACTGCCGCTTCTCCTCGTCCGTCAGCTCGAAGGCCTCCGCCAACAATCCGTCGCCGTGCTTCAGCTGCTTGAGGAGCTCGAGGTAACGACCGATACGTGGAGTTGCGTACGCCTCGCGCAGAAGGATGCTGGCTGCGAGACGTTCCAGAAGCTGAAGGAAGTCCGCCAGGAAGGCCGCATCATCGGCGTGATGCACCAGAGCCCACAACGCGCAAGGCCGCCAATCCTTGTTGTCGATCATCGCGAGACGCTTCAGCCACCGATTCACCGGGATCCACTCGTCTCCCGGGCCGAAGTCGCGCTCCATCGTGTGCTCGAAGGCTCGCGCGTACGGGAGGAGCAAGTCGTCGACGAAGTCCTTCTCTCGACCATCGCTCTTGTACGAGTCCAGGACCTGCTTCGGGAACTCCTCGAGCAGCTCACGCTTCGCACGCTCTTCCGACTCGATTGTCCGGATATCGCGGAAGAGCTCGGTGAAATTCCCGCCTCCCAGCGCTTCCTCCGACTCTTCCCACCTCGCGGAGTAACCCGAACGCTCCGCTGGAGTGAGTCCACCGATGATCGTTGACTTGAAGATGTCCGCCGGCGTCAGGTCGAGTCCGCGTGCGTTCATCACGCTGAAGATCCGGTAGGCGCTGTCCAGGCTCGGCGTGATGACGACGACCAGGTATGTACGCGAGCTCATCAACGTCGCGAGGGACTTCCGCTTCTCGGGTGACCAGTCGAGCAGCCGAGATCGGAGCGCCTTCGCGTTGTCTCGGATGGCTCGCTGAGATTCGGTCTCAGCGGCGTTGTCACTGAGACCTGTCAGCGTCTCGATCCGGTCTGGGGACTGAACGTAGTGCCGGAAGAAGCCGGCGTCTTGCTCCCTTAGGCGCAGGCGCGGGCTGGGCTCGATGTCGTCGAGCTCGCTGCCTGGCTCAAGTACCCGGTCTGCCAGGTCGTGCTTCAACTTTCCGGTGGCCAGGTCTCGCAGCACTGCGAAAAGGATGGTCGCGGTCGTCAGTCGCTGCTGCCCGTCGATGACGTCATACTTCGCACCCTCTCGACGAACCAGCACCAGCGAGCCGAGGAAGTAGGGGTCGTCACCGTCGCCACGCTCAAGACACTCCTGGAGGTCCTCCAGAAGCTGAAGCGCCTGCTCTTTGCCCCACCGGTAAGGCCGCTGATAGTCCGGGATCTCGAACTCGAAGTCGCTTGAGAACACTTTCCGGAACGGCTGCTCGTGCGCTTCGATCTTGTCCTGCATTGGTGCCCCCGTGCCCTCTTGGCTGCTCGACTTACTTCCGCTCATAGTGTCAGCACGGATTCGCAGCGTCTCGCCTTCGTGAGATCGGATCCCGGTCCCCGATCGATACCGCCGGCGGCGGCTCTGCGTCATGATCTCCCAGTGACCGAAGAATCCTCCGAACTCGCACTCCGCCGCCTGATCATGGATGCGCTGGCGCATACCGCGGCGGAGACCGGGACAGTGACCCGCGAGCAGTTGAGCGCTCTGCCGGTCGCAGACATGAAGTGGAAGCTCATCGACTACTCCCGAGGCATTCGAAACCCGAAGGAGATGGAAGCGACATTGACGGTCATGTCGTCGCCGACGGGCCCGTACGCCGATGCAGAACTCGACGGCAGTCTCTTCCGGTACGACTACCGCACTGGTGGGACCGACGGCGACAACAGGAAGTTGCGTCGCGCCTACGAGCTCGGTAGCCCGATCATCCTTCTTCGCAAGATCGAGCCGAAGATCTATGTACCGATCTTCCCCGTCTACGTGGCAGCGGATGTCATCGAGGAGCGATACTTCCTCCTCGCTCTCGATGAGAGCATCCGATTCCTGGCCGACCCAACGAACCCCACAGAAGCCGAACGTCGCTACATCTCACGCGTCACGCAGCAGCGCCTCCACCAAGCCGAGTTCCGCGGCCGGGTGCTTCGCGCCTATGAAACCCAGTGCGCCGTGTGCGCCCTGCGCCACGGGCGGCTCTTGGATGCAGCGCACATCATCGGAGATTCGGAGGACGCCGGCGACCCGATCGTGCGGAACGGCCTCGCGCTGTGCAAGATCCACCACGCTGCCTACGACAGTGACATCCTCGGCGTCTCTCCTGACTTCGAGGTCAGAATCAATCCGTCGGTCCTCGAAGAAGTAGACGGGCCCATGCTGAAGTACGGACTCCAGCATATGGACGGGCGCTATATCAAACTTCCGAAGAACGATGCTGACCGGCCCGACGCGGAGCGCCTCGCCGTTCGTTTCGAACGCTTCCAAGCGGCGGGCTGACACCCGAACCTGCGCGGAGTGGTTAGCTGGCGTGGAAGCCCTTGGGTCGCTGCCCTTAACCGGCGGCACGCAAAACCTGGCGAGCACCGAGCCACAGGCTCGGTGCTCGCCAGATATGCGAAACCCGCTCAGCTGCAGCCGCTGGTGCTGCCGCAGCCCTCGCAGACGTGGCAGGAGCCGGCGGGACGCATCTTCGTGCCGCAGGTCATGCACAGGGGCGAGTCGACGGCGGAGCCGGTGATGACCTCGAGGAGCTCGGCCGACGTGTGCGCCGTCTTCGGGGCGGGCTTGGCCGTGTCGGCCTGGGCCTGCGCCGCGGTGACGTCGGCGGGAGCCTCGGTGGTGGCGGCCTCGGCGGTCGCCGCCTCCTTCAGGGTCTCCGGCTGGGTCTCGACCAGCTCCGCAGCCGTCGAGCCCTTGCTGATCGGCTGGTGGCTGCCCGTGTCGAGGTAGCGCTGACGCTCCTCGGCCGAGTGGATGCCGAGCGCCGACCGCGTGTCGAAGTCGAGGTAGTCCAGCGCCAGACGACGGAAGACGTAGTCCATGATCGACTGCGCCATGCGGACGTCGGAGTCGTCCGTGAGGCCCGCCGGCTCGAACTTGAGGTTCGTGAACTTCTGCACGAACGTCTCCAGCGGCACGCCGTACTGCAGGCCGATCGAGACCGCGATCGAGAAGGCGTCCATCACGCCGGCCAGGGTCGAGCCCTGCTTGCCCAGCTTCAGGAACAGCTCGCCGAGCTCGCCGTTCTCGTGCGCACCCGACGTCATGTAGCCCTCGGCGCCACCGACGCTGAACGACGTGGTGATCGACTGACGCGACTTCGGCAGACGGCGACGGATCGGCTTCTCGACGACGACCGTCTTGACCTCGGGGGTCGTCTCGGAGGTCGCGGCGGCCGACGTCTTGTCGTCCTGGCTCTTCTGCGAGGACAGCGGCTGGCCGACCTTGCAGTTGTCGCGGTAGACCGCGAGCGCCTTCAGGCCGAGCTTCCAGCCCTGGAAGTAGACGTCGGCGATCTCCTCGACCGTGGACGTCTCCGGCATGTTGACCGTCTTGGAGATCGCGCCGGACAGGAACGGCTGGGCCGCCGCCATCATCCGCACGTGACCCATCGGCTTGATCGCGCGGTCGCCCACGGCGCAGTCGAAGACCTCGTAGTGCTCGGTCTTCAGGCCGGGAGCGTCGACGACGTGACCCTTCTCGGCGATGTACTCCATGATCGCCTCGATGGTCTCGCCCGTATAGCCGAGCTTCTTCAGCGCGACCGGGACCGTCTGGTTGACGACCTGCATCGAGCCGCCACCGACGAGCTTCTTGAACTTGACCAGCGAGAAGTCGGGCTCGATGCCCGTCGTGTCGCAGTCCATCATGAAGCCGATGGTGCCGGTCGGGGCGAGCACGGACGCCTGGGCGTTGCGCCAGCCGTTCTTCTCGCCGATCTTGAGGTTGTCGGCCCACTGCTTCGTGGCCTCGCGCTGCACGGCGATGTCCATCGAGTGCAGGGTGCGGATGTCGTCGTTCGCGGCCAGGTGCTTGCGCATGACCCGCGTGTGCGGGGCGGCGTTCTGCTGGTAGCCGTCGTACGCGCCGACCACGCCCGCCAGCTCGGCCGAGCGACGGTAGGACACACCGGTCATCAGCGACGTGATCGACGCGGCGAGTGCACGGCCGCCGTCGGAGTCGTACGCCAGGCCCGAGGCCATGAGCATCGCGCCGAGGTTGGCGTAGCCGATGCCGAGCTGACGGTAGGCCTTCGTGGTCTCGCCGATCGACTCGGTCGGGAAGTCGGCGAAGCAGATCGAGATGTCCATCGCGGTGATGATCAGCTCGACGCTCTTCACGAACCGCTCGACGTCGAACGTCGTGCCGTCCTCGGAGAGGAACTTGAGCAGGTTCAGGCTGGCGAGGTTGCAGCTGGAGTTGTCGAGGTGCATGTACTCCGAGCACGGGTTGGACGCGGTGATGCGGCCCGTCTCCGGCGTGGTGTGCCAGTCGTTGATCGTCGAGTCGTACTGGATGCCCGGGTCGGCGCAGGCCCACGCGGCCTTCGCGACCTTGCCCCACAGCTCCTTCGCGTCGATCTCCTCGATCACCTCGCCGCTGGTGCGGGCACGCAGACCGTAGGAGGTGCCCTCCTCGACGGCGCGCATGAAGGCGTCGTCGACGCGGATCGAGTTGTTGGCGTTCTGGTACTGGACGCTGGTGATGTCCTCACCGCCGAGGTCCATGTCAAAGCCCGCGTCGCGGAGCACGCGGATCTTCTCCTCCTCGCGCTCCTTCGTCTCGACGAACTCGACGATGTCCGGGTGGTCGACGTCGAGCACGACCATCTTGGCCGCACGACGCGTCGCGCCGCCGGACTTGATGGTGCCCGCGGACGCGTCGGCGCCGCGCATGAACGAGACCGGACCGGAGGCGGTGCCGCCCGAGGAGCGGAGCAGCTCCTTCGAGGAGCGGATGCGCGACAGGTTGAGGCCGGCGCCCGACCCACCCTTGAAGATTAGACCCTCCTCGCGGTACCAGTTGAGGATCGAGTCCATCGAGTCGTCGACGGCGAGGATGAAGCAGGCGCTGACCTGCTGCGGGCTCGACGTGCCGACGTTGAACCAGACGGGGCTGTTGAAGCTGAACACCTGGTGCAGGAGCATGTGGGTCAGCTCGTGCTCGAACACCTCGGCGTCGGCGTCGGTGGCGAAGTAGCCGTGCTCCTTGCCGGCCTTCGTGTAGGTGAGCACGACGCGGTCGAGCAGCTGGCGCAGGCTCTGCTCGCGCTCGCTCGACCCCACCGCGCCACGGAAGTACTTGGTGGTGACGATGGTGGAGGCGTTCACGCTCCAGAAGTCCGGGAACTCCACGCCACGCTGCTCGAAGACGGTCTCCCCCGTCTTCCAGTTGGTCTGCACGACGTCGCGACGCTCCCAGGTCACGGCGTCGTAGGGGTGGACACCCTCGGTGGTGTACACGCGCTCGATGGTCAGGCCCTTGCCCTTCCGTGCACGCGCGCGCCCGGACTGTGCCCGGCTCGTCGATCCGTCGACCGTCTCCGTCATGAGATTGCTCCTGTGGTCTCGCTGAGGGTGTGTGAAGGGTGTGCCGCGTGGGCCCGATGCTCAGGCCGTGCTGCTGTGGTGCGTGCGCTCGCCCCCGAGGGCGAGCAGCAGATCAGGGGTGGTGCGTCGTGCTGTCGTGCTGGGCTGGTCCGTCGCGGTGGGCGGTGTGCTCGGCGAGCTCGCCGTCGGCGGCCCGAGCCATGAGCTCGGCGATCTCGGCGGCGAAGTCGTCGACGGAGTCGAACGCCTTGTACACGCTCGCGAACCGCAGGTAGGCGACCTCGTCGAGACACTTGAGCGGCTCGAGGATGGCCAGCCCCACCTCGTCCGCGGCGATCTCGGCCGCCCCGCTCTCGCGCAGCGCGTCCTCGACCTGCTGGCCGAGGCGTGCGAGGTCGTCGTCGGAGACGGGGCGACCCTTGCACGCCTTGCGGACGCCCGCGACGGCCTTCTCGCGGTTGAACGGCTCGGTCGCGCCGGAGCGCTTGAGCACGGTGAGCTGCATCTGCTCGATCGTCGTGAACCGCTTCTGGCAGTTCCCGCACACGCGGCGTCGCCGGATGGCGCCGCCGTCGTCGGCCACGCGCGAGTCGAGCACGCGCGTGTCGCCGTCCTTGCAGAAGGGGCAGTTCATCGTGCTCTCCTCTCCGTGGTCTGATCTGGTCCGGACGACCTGGGTCGTCGTGCCGTCCGCCTGGGGACGGAGCTGGGGATTCCCGGTGGATTCCCCGCGATTCCTGTGGGTAACTGGTCGTTCTCTGTGGGACTAGATGTGGAGAACTACATCGGTGTAATCACTAGATGTAGTGGCTACGGTACGCCTCGGCACCAGGTCGTGCAAGCCAGTCAACCGATCTGGTCCGACAAATCTGCAGGGCTCGCGTTTGTGCAGGTCAGCGCCCTGCGCGGCAGCCCCGGGCGCGTCCGGGAGGGCGTGTCGCGGCATCCTCCACGACCGGATCCGTGCATTCTGTTCCATCTCGGAACAGGAGCGAGCAGGATGGCTTCATGACGATCCGCCTGAACCCGTACCTCAACTTCCGCGACCAGTCGCGCGCGGCGCTGGAGCTCTACCACTCCGTCCTCGGAGGCGAGCTGACCATCGCCACCTTCGGCGACTACGGCATGAGCGACGATCCCGCTCGCGCCGACCTGGTCATGCACGGACACCTCGTGTCCGACGCGGGCCTGGACATCATGGCCTCCGACACGCCCCCGGGAGGCGACGACCCCGTGGTGGGCACCGCGATCAACATCGCGCTCACCGGCGACGACGAGCGCCTGCGCGACTACTTCGACGGGCTCAGCGAGGGCGCGGAGGTCGTCGTGCCGCTGGGCCCCGCTCCGTGGGGCGACGAGTTCGGCCTGCTGAACGACCGGTTCGGTGTGGCCTGGCTGTTCAACGTCGCGTCGTCCTGACCGGGACGCCTACGCCGTCGTCCGCACGCGCAGGTAAGCGAGGGCGGCGTCGACGAGGTCGTGCGCGGCCTGGCGACTGCGGACGGCGTTGGCGAGTGCCTGCCGCTTGAGCTCGGCCGGCGACGAGCCCTCGGCGCGCACGAGCGCGGCGTCCTCGTCGACCCACCGGGCGAACGTCGAGGTGGTGACCTCGGGGTGGAACTGCCAGGCGATGACCCGCCCGCCGTACGCGTCGTCGACGAAGCACTGCGGCCCGAACCAGGAGTGGCCGAGCACGGTCGAGGTCGGCGGCGGCGTCAGCACGTCCTGGTGGAACTGAGCCCACGGGCCCTCCGGGCAGAGCACCTCGTCGATCGTGTCGATGCGCTTCCAGCCTGCCTCGGCACCGTCACCGCGGTAGGAGGTGCCGCCGAGGGCGCGCGCTGCGAGCTGGGCGCCGTAGCAGATCGCCATGACCGGGGTGTGCGTGCCGACCGCGACACGCACCATCTCAGACTCCCGCTCGACGACCGGCACCCACCGCGGGTCGTGCGCGGAGCGCTCCGAGCCGAGCAGGAGGAGCAGGTCGACGCCGTCGGCGTCCCAGTGCGGCGGAAGGTCGTCGCGGTCGAGCCACTCGACGCTGGCACCGAGCTCCTCGAGTCGCTCCAGCACGTGACCACCGTCGCGGTCGGTGACGTCGGCGACCACGTGGACGACGAGGGGGTGCGCGTCAGGTGCGGGAGCCATGCCCCCATGGTGCCCGACGCGCGGTGCCGGGCGATCGCCTCACCGGTAGACGGGGACCGCCAGGTCGGAACCGAGCTGCAGGTCGCCGGCGCTGGGCAGCGAGTTCATCCGCATGATGTCGTCGACCGTGTCGCGCACGTCGCCCTCGGGGTTCGCCTCGGCGGCGATCTGCCAGAGCGTCTGGCCCTCCTGCACGGTGACGACACGCGTGGCCGGCACGACGCCCGCCTCGTCGGTCGCGACCGTGGAGGAGCCGAGCACGACGGCACCGACAGCCAGAGCCGCGATGACCGCCAGCACCAGCACCAGACGACCGCGACGGGTCAGCCGGACGGGTGCGACAGCGGGGCGACGCAGGGTGCGACGGTCGTACGTGGTGATCGAGATGGTGCTCATGGGGGCCTCCGGGGAAGGAAGAGGATCGTGCGAGGTCTGGTGTGCCGATCGAACGCCTGCCGATGTCATTCGAACGTCGGTCCTCCGCAGGCGGTTGCTCCACGAATCCGGCGAACAGATGTTCGATCGAACACGTGTACGACTGTAGGGGAAGGCGCCGACAAAAGCAGCCCCCTGTCGAACACGATGTCGATCTCCGTCACGTCACCCCTGGAATTGCAGGGAGACGTGATCCGAAGAAATGTTCGATGGTGACGCGAGACACGCGCCGCGGACCCGTCGAGCGCGCCATCCAGCCTCCTCCAGCGCCCCCTGGGAGGCGCGTGTTCGAACGGCGACACGCTCTCGAACATGTGTTTGTAAACGTCCTCGCGGAGGTCTAGCGTGGTCCCCATGAGCGACGACACCCCAGCCGACGACCCAGCCGCTGACACCGTGGACCCGTCCAGCGAGCCTCCGCGCCGCGGTCGCCCCAAGGGTTCACGCAACTCCGTGCGCGAGCTCCCCGACGGTCCGGTCGACGAGATGACCGGCCTCACCGGACGCCAGCAGAAGATCCTCCACTTCATGCGCGACCAGATCGAGCAGCGCGGTTACCCGCCGAGCATGCGTGAGATCGGCGGCGCCGTCGGGCTGGCCAGCACCTCGTCCGTGGCGCACCAGCTGCGGGTGCTCGAGCGCCTCGGGTACGTCAAGCGCGACCCGAACCGGCCCCGTGCCATCGAGATCTTCCTGCCCGAGGTCGTCAAGGCCCGCCGGACGCTCAGCTCGGCCGACGACTCCGTCGTCGACGAGACGGGCTTCGGCGACCAGCGGCCCGAGGCCACCTACGTGCCCATGGTGGGCCGGATCGCCGCTGGCGGCCCGATCCTCGCCGAGGAGCAGGTCGAGGAGATCTTCCCGCTCCCCCGCACGCTCGTCGGCGACGGCACGCTGTTCCTGCTCGAGGTCCGAGGCGACTCGATGGTCGACGCCGCGATCTGCGACGGCGACTACGTGGTCGTCCGCCAGCAGCCGGTCGCCGAGAACGGGGAGATCGTCGCCGCCATGCTGGACGGCGAGGCCACCGTCAAGACGTTCCAGCGCAAGGACGGCCAGGTCTGGCTGCTCCCGCACAACGAGGACTACTCCCCCATCGACGGCACCCACGCCACGATCCTCGGCAAGGTCACGACCGTCCTGCGTCGCCTCTGAGTCCTCACCCGCCGCTCGTCGCACGGACGCAGGCCCCGCCCCACGAGGGGCGGGGCCTGCGTGCGTGTGGGGCGCTCACCCGTCGAGCCGCCTCAGCGCACCGAGCACGGCGTCACGGTCCGTCGTGCGCCACAGCGGCGGCAACGATGCGGCCAGGAAGCTGCCGTACCGCGCGGTGACGATGCGCGGGTCGAGGATCGCGACCACACCGCGGTCGTCGGTGCGGCGGATCAGCCGCCCCGCGCCCTGTGCGAGGAGCAGGGCGGCGTGGGCTGCGGCCACGCTCATGAACCCGTTGCCACCCCGCTTCTCCACCAGACGCTGCCGCGCGCTCATCAGCGGGTCGTCGGGCCGCGGGAACGGCACGCGGTCGATGACCACCAGTCGACAGGTGTCGCCCGGGAGGTCGACGCCCTGCCAGAGCGACAGCGTGCCGAACAGGCTCGTCTCCTCCTCCGCGGCGAACCGGCGCGTCAGCTCCGAAAGGTGCGCGTCGCCCTGGCAGAGGATCTCCCGGCCGGGCAGCCGCCTGCGTACACCGTCCGCCGCTGCCTCGGCAGCTCGACGCGACGAGAACAGGCCCAACGTGCGGCCACCAGCAGCCTCGAGGAGCGCGGCGATCTCGTCGAGCTGGGCGTCCGTGATGCCGTCGCGACCCGGCGGCGGCAGGTGCCGCGCGACGTAGAGGATGCCCTGGCGCCGGTAGTCGAACGGCGAGCCGACGTCGAGACCGGTCCAGCGGTCGGCGTCCTCGCGCCACAGGCCCACCGAGGCCGCCACCGGCTCGAAGCCGCCACCGACGGTCAGCGTGGCACTGGTGAGGACGACGGTCTTCTCCTCGAACAGCTTGTCGCGCAGGCTCCCCGAGACGTCGATGGGCGCCACGTGGAGGACCGGACCGCGGGTGTCGGACATCCACAGCACCTCGGTCTCGCGCAGCGACGCCATCCGGTCCGCGACGAGCCGGATCTCCTCCAGCCCGGCCTTCGCCTGCTGCCGTGCGGCGTCGCCCTCGACCTCCGCCTTCTCGCGCGGGAACGCGGACAGGGACGCGCGGGCGGCGTCGCGCACCCGTGACAGGGCCTCGTGCAGCTCGTCGACGACGTGGTCGATGCGGCCCGGCTGGACGCCGGTGAGAGCCGCCGCGAGGGCGTCGCCGGCGTCGCTGAGGTCGTCGGTCTCGCCGTCGGTGTAGGGCCGACCGCGCCGCGCAGCTCGTTCGACGATGGCGGGGTCGAGGTCGGCGGTGGCGGCCTGCGTGACCCGCGCGGCCAGCTCGTGCGCCTCGTCGACGACGACGGCGTCGTACTCGGGCAGCATGGGCACGCCGTCGATCGCGTCGATCGCGAGGAGAGCGTGGTTGGTGACCACGACGTCGGCGGTCGACGCGGCCTCCCGCGCGAGCTCGACGAAGCACTCGGCGGCGTGGGGGCACCGCGTGGCACCGAGGCACTCGCGGTGGGTGACGCTCACCTGTCGCCAGGCGCGGTCAGTGTGCGACGGCGCGGACTCCCGGTCGCCGTGCGACCCGTCGCCACTCCCCCGCTGGGTGGCGAGCTCCTCCGCCCACTCCCGCAGCTCGAGCACCTCGGCACCGAGGGTGCCCTCGGGCACGTCGACGAGGGTGCCCTGGTCGTCGGGCACGCCCTCGCGCACCCGGTGCAGGCACGCGTAGTTCGAGCGTCCCTTGACGACGGCGTAGCTCGGTGTCGTGCCGAGCACCTCGTGCGCACCCTTGACCAGGGCGGGCAGGTCGCGCTGGACGAGCTGGTGCTGCAGCCCCAGCGTGGCCGTGGACACCACGACGCGCTTGCGGTGGAGCAGCGACGGCACGAGGTACCCGAGCGACTTGCCGGTGCCGGTGCCGGCCTGCACGAGCAGGTGCCGCCCGGACTCCAGCGACTCCGCGACCGCCTCGGCCATCGCCACCTGGCCGGGCCTCTCGGTGCCGCCGACCGCCCCGACCGCCGCGTGCAGGACGTCGCGGACGCTGGGGCTCTCAGGCATGCCAGCGAGCCTAGACGGACCCCTCCGCGCCGTCGGTCGGGTGTCCACAGCAGGTCGTCGACCCACCCTCCAGCGACAGCCGAGGACCTGACTACTCGACCAGCGAAGGTTCCGCTGGTCGAGTAGTCAGGACGGTGAGCGCCAGCGAGCGCGTGCTGACGTATCGAGACCACCCGGCAACGGATCGGCGCGGACCGACCCCCAGCGAAAGCCTGGAATGGTCTCGATACACCTCCCCTCGCTGGCGCTCGTGGAGGCACTCGACCAGCGGACGGTTCCGCAGGTCGAGTAGCGGCCACGCGCGACGAAGGAGCGTCGTGGCTGCGTATCGAGACCACCCGGCAACGGTCCGGCGCAAGCCAACCCCCAGCGACCGCTTCGGGTGGTCTCGATACACCTCCCCTCGCTAGCGCTCGTGGAGGCACTCGACCAGCGGACGGTTCCGCTGGTCGAGTAGTCAGGACGGTGAGCGCCAGCGAGCGCGTGCTGCCGTATCGAGACCACCCGGCAACGGCCCCGCGCAGGCCACCCCCCAGCGAACGCGTGGAGTGGTCTCGATACGTCCGACCGAGCTCCTTCGTCGCCGGTCGGACTACTCGACCAGCGAGGCCTCCCGCTGGTCGAGCAGTCAGGCGGGCGTCAGAGGGTGTTGAGCTGGTGGGCGAGGTCGTCGGAGACGCGGGCGACGAGGTGGGTGCCGTCGGACTCGTGCGCGAGCTCCTCGATCTCACCGGTCTCGTGCACCTGGCTGAGGAGGTCGCCGCGCTCGTACGGCACCACGACGTCGACCCGGACCGCAGGGCGGGGCAGGTCGGCCTCGATCGCCGCCAGCAGCTCATCGACGCCCTCGCCGGTGCGGGCGCTGACGACGACGGCGTGCGGCTCACGCGCGAGCAGCTGCTTGACCTCGAGCGGGTCGGCGGCGTCGACCTTGTTGAGGACGATGATCTCCGGCACGTGCAGCGCCTCGATCTCCGCGAAGACCTCGCGCACGGCCGCGATCTGGCCGGCGGGATCGGGGTGCGAGGCGTCGACCACGTGGAGCACGAGGTCGGCCTCGGCCACCTCCTCCAGCGTGGAGCGGAACGCCTCGACCAGCTGGTGCGGCAGGTGCCGCACGAACCCGACGGTGTCGGACATGGTGAACACGCGTCCGTCGCTCGTCTGGGTCTTGCGCGTGGTGGGGTCGAGGGTCGCGAACAGCGCGTCCTCGACCAGCACGCCCGCGCCCGTCAGCCGGTTGAGCAGGCTCGACTTTCCGGCGTTGGTGTAGCCGGCGATGACGACGGCCGGCACCTCGTTGCGCCGACGTCGGGCCTTCTTGATGTCGCGGGTGGTGCGCAGCCCCGCGAGCTCGCGGCGCAGCTTGGCCATGCGGGCCTGGATGCGTCGACGATCGGTCTCGAGCTTCGTCTCACCGGGACCACGTCCACCGATGCCCTCACCGCCGGCAGCGCGGCCACCGGCCTGGCGCGACAGGTTGCCGCCCCAGCCGCGCAGACGCTGCGTCTGGTACTGCAGCTGGGCGAGCTCGACCTGCGCCTTGCCCTCCGCCGACTTCGCGTGCTGCGCGAAGATGTCGAGGATCAGGGCGGTCCGGTCGACGACCTTCACCTTGGTGCGGTCCTCGAGGTTGCGCAGCTGGCTGGGTGCCAGCTCGCCGTCGCAGATGATGGTGTCGGCGCCCGTGGCCTGCACGGCGGCCGTCAGCTCCTCGACCTTGCCGCTGCCGATGAAGGTGGCGGGGTCGGGACGTTGACGACGCTGGAGCAGGGCGTCGAGCACGTCGGAGCCCGCGGTCTCGGCGAGCAGCTTCAGCTCGGCCAGGGAGTTCTCGGCCTCCTCCGCGCTCCCCTCGGTCCACACGCCGACGAGCACGACCCGCTCGAGTCGCAGCTGGCGGTACTCGACCTCGGTGATGTCCTCGAGCTCGGTACGCAGCCCGGCGACCCGCCGCAGCGACTGGCGCTCGGCGAGCTCGAGTCCGTCGTGCGCGCCCTCCAGGTCCCTGGCGACCGCGGGGTCGATGCCCAGCCTGCTGGCGACGTTCGTGTCGGACTCGCTCACGCGATCCACTCCATCTCTCCGGTGGCGACGATGCGGGCCGGTCCCGCGAGGACGACCCGGGTGGGCTCGACCGTGATGTTCAGGGTGCCACCGGGGACGTCCACGCGGTAGGTGGCGCCGTCGGGGGCTCCGTCGAGGAGCGCGGTTGCGATCCCGACGGCACAGGCGCCGGTGCCGCAGGAGCGGGTCTCGCCGGATCCGCGCTCGTGGACGCGCATGGCGACGTGGCGGTCGGCGACGCGCTGGACGAACTCGACGTTGACGCCGTCGGGGTAGGTCGCGGTGTCGTAAGCGGGTGCCTGCAGCAGGGTGCCCGCGTCGTCGAGGGTGTCGACGAAGGTGACGGCGTGGGGGTTGCCCGTGCGGACGTCCTGCGCCTCCCAGACGCGTCCGTCGACCTCGACCTTCGACGTGCCGCGCACCTCGTAGGCCCCCATGTCGACGCTGAGCTGGTCGCCGTCGACGGTGACGACCTTGTCGCCGTCTCGGGTGCCCACGACGACGGGCTCGCCGGCCGGCACCAGCCCGGCGTCGAGCAGGTGGCGGGCGAAGACGCGCACGCCGTTGCCGCACATCTCGCTGACGGAGCCGTCGGCGTTGCGGTAGTCCATGAACCACTCCCCGGCGCTGGCGGCCGCCTCCGGCACGTCGAGCGCAGCGGAGCGCACCACGCGCAACACGCCGTCGGCGCCGATGCCGGTGCGGCGCGCACACAGGGCGGCGACGAACGCGGGGTCGAGGTCGCCGTGCACCGTACCGTCGTGGTCGGGGAGCAGGACGAAGTCGTTCTCGGTGCCGTGCCCCTTGAGCCAGGGGAAAGTCATACGTCCCAGTCTACGTCCGAGGGCCCGACGGAACCGTCCCGTCGCCACGCACCGCCCGAAGCGCCCGCGCGAGGACGTCGTCGGCGTCGTGAGGCAGCCAGACGACCCGTGGGTCCTGGTGGAACATGCGGTCCTGACGTCGCGCGAACGCGCGGGTCCCCCGCACGGTCTCGGAGCGCGCCTCGGCGTCGCTCAGGTCGCCGCGCAGCAGCGCGAGCACCTGCTGGTAGCCGATGGAGCGCGACGCGGTCGGCGAGTCGGCCAGTCCCTCGTCGAGCAGACCTTGCACCTCCTCGACCAGGCCGGCGTCCCACATCGCGTCGACCCGTCGGACGATCCGCTCGTCGAGCACCGGACGCGGGACGTCGAGGCCGAGCAGGACCACGTCGGGATAGATCGACCGGTGCGGCGGGAGGGTCGCGACGAACGGCTCGCCCGTGATCTCGGTGACCTCCAGGGCCCGGACGAGGCGTCGGCCGTTGGTGGGCAGCACGTGCTCGGCAGCGTCAGGCGCGACCCTGCGCAGGTCGGCGTGCAGCGCCTCCGGTCCTTCGGTCTCGAGCCGACGCTGGTACTTCTCCCGCACCTGCGGCACGGTGCCCGGGAACACGAAGTCGTCGACGACGGCGCGCACGTAGAGCGACGACCCGCCGACGAGGATCGGCGTGACGCCACGAGCCAGGCAGTCGTCGATCGCGGCGCGGGCGTCGCGCTGGAACGCGGCCACCGAGGTGGCCTGGTCGACGTCGAGCACGTCGAGCAGGTGGTGCGGCACGCCGCGCCGTTCCTCGGGCGTGACCTTCGCGCTGCCGACGTCCATCCCGCGGAACAGCTGCACGGCGTCGGCGTTGACGACCTCGCCGCCCAGCTCGAGAGCGAGGTCGACGGCGAGCGCCGACTTGCCCGACGCCGTCGGGCCGACGACGACCACGAGACGTTCGGCGCTGCTCACCTGGGGAGTCTCTCGTACGCTCGAGGCACACACGACCGCTCCCCCGCGACCGAGGAGAGATCCGATGGGCTTCCTGGACAAGCTGAAGAAGAACGCACCCGAGCTGAAGGCGAAGGCGTCCGAGCTGGCGCGCACGCAGAACGCGAAGATCGACCAGGGCATCGACAAGGCTGCAGGCCTGGCCGACAAGGCCACGAAGGGCAAGTACACGCAGAAGATCGACGGCGCCGCGGGCAAGGCGAAGGACGCCGCCGACAAGCTGGCCGACGACGACGGCAAGGGTCCCGCCGGGCCCGCAGGTCCCGCCCGCCGCTGAACGACATGGTCGGTGCGGCTCAGCCCACCTGCCAAAAGGCGACGAACCAGCCGACGCCGAACGGGGCCTCGTCGAGCGACAGCCGTGCGCTGACGTCGACGTCGTCGCGGTGCACCCGTGCCGCGACGGCGTCGGCCGCCACGCGCAGCGTGGCCGCGCCCTGGCACCAGAGCTCGCCTGCGAGGGCGAGGTCGATGCCGCCGAGGGCGTCCGCGTCGCCCTCGGCGAGCGCCGAGGCGATCGCCGCGTCGAACGCCTCGGCACGTACGTCGAGGTGCCCGGGCGCCTTCTCGGTGCGGGTGGCGCTGCCGTCGGCCATCACGAGCACGGCGACGTCGGCGTCGAGGTCGGCTGCGTCGAGGGTCGCCACGTAGCGTCTCGGCCCCTCCCACCCGACGCTGTCAAGCAGCCACGCGCCGACGGTGTGCGCGAGGCCGAGGGTGGTGTCGCCCGGGGCACCGGCGGCGAGGGCGATGCCGTGCGGCTCCAGTGAGCCGCCAACAGTCTCGTCCGCGGGCAGGTCGCCGCCGTCGGGGCCGAGCACGACGACCACGCTGGGAGCACCCGTCACGAGGTCGCGCACCGCGGCGAGCGAGGTGTCGCGCAACGTCCCCGTCTCCTCGACGTCACCGACGAGGGGCCCAGCGGGCAGCACCGGCGGGTGGGGGCAGAAGGCCAGACGGGTCACGGGGTGAGCGTAGGCGGGTCCCGGTGACGCCGCTGAGCGAGCACCGACGTGGCGCGCACGGCAGCGGCATCGTGCCGCGGCCGTCGGTCGAGCCGCCGGACCGGTGCTCGCGTGGCACGATGACGAGGTGCCCTCCTACCTCCCCGACGAGGACGTCTGGCGCTACGCACCGGCTCCCGTGGCGCGGGGGTGGCGGCGCCTGGCCGTCGTCGGTCCGCTCGTGGCCGTGCTGGTCGGGGCCGCCGCGGTCGCGGTGGCGCTGCAGGCGAGGTCCCAGGACACGCGCGGCACGTTGGACGACCCGCGCGTGACCCGCATGGTCGCGCAGGCCTGCGGCATCATGACGTCGGCCGTGGCGCAGGTGCGGGTCGACGGCCCGGCGCGGCTGCGCGGCGCCCAGCTGGCCGACCAGAACCTCGAGGTGCGGCGGATGATCGACCGCGTGCGGACGCTGTCGCCGGCCGTGCGCCGAGCCGACCGTCCGCTGGAGGCCTGGCTCGCCGACTGGGAGACGTTGCTGGCTGCACGTGAGCAGTACGCCCGACAGGTCTCGGGCGGCTTCCGGGGCGACTTCCGACCACCGACGACGGGTGACGGCACCGCACTGGAGCAGCGCATGGACGAGGCTGCCGACGGCACCTGCCACGTGCCGGCGACCCTCGTCGACCCGTTCGCCTACCAGGACGTCAGCGTCTGACGCGGGGGTCAGGACTGTGCGGCCTTGGCCTGCGCCTTGACCGCCTTCTTGTGGTCACGGACCTTCTTGAGCGAGTCGGCGTCGACCACGTCGGCGACGGACCGGTAACCCTTCTTGCTGTAGTCGCCGGAGACCGTGGTCCAGCCACGCGGCTTCACGTCGAGCTGCTTCGCCAGCAGGGCGACGAAGATCTTGGCCTTCTGCTCGCCGTACCCGGGCAGCGCGGTGAGGCGCTTGAACAGCGTCTCGCCGGACTTCGCGTCGGTCCAGATGCGCGAGGCGTCACCGTCGTACTCGTCGACGACGACCCGTGCCAGGGCCTGCACCCGCCCCGCCATGGACCGTCCGTAGCGGTGGATCGCCGGCGGCGTCGCGCAGAGGTCGGCAAAGGCGTCGGGCTCAGCCGCCGCGATGGCGGCCGGGTCGAGCGTGCCGAACCGGTCGAGGATCTTCGCCGGGCCGCGGAACGCGTGCTCCATCGGGTACTGCTGGTCCAGCAGCATGCCCACGAGGAGCGCGAACGGATCGGAGCCGAGCACCTGGTCGGCGGCGGGGTCCTGGGCGATCTGGATGGCCATGGAACCATCCTGCCGCACCGGCGTGGGGCGGACGCCACGAGCGCGCCGCGCGGGTCTCAGGCCGGCTCGGTGAAGGAGAGCAGCATCCGCGGCAGCGCGACGCGCATCGCCTCGACGTCGACGGGACGGCCATCGACGAGGGACCCGAGCACGAGGGCGTCCCACGTGCCCATGAGGATCGTGCACACCTCGCGGACGTCGAGGGTCAGCCGCAGGTCGAACGCGGCCAGGGCGGAGGTGAGCACCTCGCCGATGCCGTCGAGCACCGCGTTCCACCACCCGACGAACACGTCGCCGCCCACGTCGCCGCGCAGGCCCCGCAGCTGCATCTCGAGGTGGAGCAGGAAGTCGTCCCGATCCGGAGGTTGCAGCAGGAGGAACCGCTCGAGGATGACACCGGCGGCCTCCTCCGCCCCCAGCCCCTCGAGGGTCGTGAGGTCGGCCGCCTCCTTCAGCATGGCCAGGACGCGCTCGCGCTCCCGCTCGGTCAGTGCGACCACGAGCTCGTCCTTCGAGCCGAAGTTGGAGTAGAACGCACCGCGGGTGTAGCCCGCCTGCTCACACAGCCGCTCGACCGACACCCCCTGCAGCCCCTCGCGCACCAGCAGGGAGCGGGCGGCGTCGAGCAGCCGCTCGCGGGTGGCCGCCCGACGGCGCGAGACCGCGTCGGCGCGGGCGGGGTCGTCGGGACGATCGGCGACGGCGTCAGGCGTGGTGGACACGACACCAGGATACATTGATGTATTCAATACAGAACCGTATCGTGACAGACATGTCGTCCTCCCTGTACGAGCTCGGACGCCGGTGCTTCCTGCGGCCCGGTCGCGTCCTCCTCGCCTGGTTCCTGGTCGCGCTGATCGGGGCCGGGGCCGCGCTCGCCCTCGGCGACGGGACGCGCGACGAGTTCGACGTTCCCGGCACCGAGGCGAACGACGCCTTCGTCGACCTCGGCCGCACCTTCCCCGAGCTGTCCGGTCTCACCGCCTACGCCGTCGTGGTCGCCCCCGAGGGGACGTCGATGGAGTCGCCCACCTCCAGGGCCCTGGTCGACCGGACGGTCGCCGACCTGGAGCGGGTCGACGGCGTCACCTCCGTGACCTCGCCCTACGACGACCTCGCGCGCGCCGCCTCGATCTCGCGCGACGGCCGCGCCGCGCAGATCCAGGTGTCGTTGAAGGGCGACCTCGGTGGCGTGACCGAGCGCCTCAAGGACGACCTCCAGCGCACCGGCACCACCCTCGACGATGCCGGCTACACGGTCGCGTTCGGCGGCGACGCCTTCTCCAACACCGGGCCGAAGCTGTCGATCATCGAGGTGGTCGGCGTGATCGTCGCCCTCGTCGTGCTCTACCGGATGTTCCGGTCCTGGCGTGCCGCGTTCCTGCCGATCATCACCGCCCTCGTCGGCGTGGCCGTCACGATGGAGCTGCTGTGGACCGCCACCGGGTTCCTGACGATCAGCTCCACCGCGCCGCTCCTGGCACTCATGATCGGGCTCGCCGTGGGGATCGACTACGCCCTGTTCATCGTCTCCAGGCACCGCGAGCTGATGTCCGACGGCATCCCGGCCGACGAGGCCGTCGGTCGCGCCGTCGCCACCGCCGGGTCCGCCGTGGTCTTCGCGGGGGTCACCGTGATGATCGCGCTGGTCGGGCTGTTCGTCGCCGGCATCCCGTTCCTGACCGTGATGGGCATCAGCGGCGCCGTCTCGGTCGCCGTCGCCGTGGCCGTGGCGCTCACCCTGCTCCCCGCGCTCCTCGGACGCGCCGGTGACCGCCTGCAGCCGACCTCGAAGGAGAAGCCCGCCGGCGGCTTCTCGCGACGTTGGGTGCGGCTGACCACGCGCTTCCCGGCCGTGGCGATGGTCGTCGTGGTCGGCGTCCTCGCCGTCGGCACCCTGCCGGTGAAGGACCTGCAGCTCGCCCTCCCCGACAACGGCAGCGCGCCGAGCGGCAGCACCCAGCGCGAGGCCTACGACCTCGTCGACCAGCACCTCGGCCCCGGCTACAACGGGCCGCTGCTCGTCAAGCTCGACGTCATCACCTCCACCGACCCGCTCGGCGTCGTCGACGACGTCGAGCGCGACCTCCGCGCGACGAAGGGCGTCGAGACCATCGGCCTCGCGACCCCGAACCGCTCCGCCGACACCGCCGTCGTGCAGGTGATCCCGACGACGGGACCGGCCTCGCCGCAGACGGCCGACCTGGTGCAGCGGATCCGCGCCGAGGCGCCGCGGTGGGAGCGGGAGCACGGCGTGAACGTGTCGGTCACCGGCCTGACCGCCGTCGGCATCGACGTGTCCGAGCGCCTGCAGGACGCCCTCCTGCCGTTCGGGCTCCTCGTCGTCGGCCTCTCCGTGCTGCTGCTGATGGTCGTCTTCCGCTCGCTGCTCATCCCCCTCAAGGCGACGCTGGGGTTCCTGCTCTCGACGGGCGCCGCGTTCGGTGCCGTCGTGGCGGTGTTCCAGTGGGGCTGGCTGGCCGACCTCGTGCACCTGCAGGACACCGGTCCCCTCATCTCCTTCCTGCCGATCCTGCTCATGGCCGTGCTGTTCGGCCTCTCGATGGACTACGAGGTGTTCCTCGTCTCGCGCATGAAGGAGGAGTACGTGCGCACCGGCGACCCCGACGAGGCGATCGTCGAGGGCTTCGTCGGCAGCTCCCGCGTCGTCACCGCGGCGGCGGTGATCATGCTCGCGGTCTTCGCGGCGTTCGTGCCCGAGGGCGACGAGAACATCAAGCCGATCGCCTTCGCGCTCGCCGTCGGGGTGTTCGCGGACGCGTTCCTCGTGCGGATGCTGTTCGTCCCGTCGGTCATGCGGTTCGCCGGCCACGGATCGTGGTGGCTTCCCCGCTTCCTCGCGACACGCCTGCCCCACGTCGACGTCGAGGGCGAGGCCCTGCACCGCCGCGTGGAGCTCGAGACGTGGCCGCGTCCGCACTCGACCGCCGCCGTCTCCGCCGCGGGCCTCACGCTCGCGACGCCCGAGGGCGTCGTCTACAACGACGTCACCGTGGAGCTCCCGGCCGGCGAGTGGCTCGTCGTGCACGGACCGAGCGGCAGCGGGAAGACGTCACTGCTGCTCACCTTCGCCGGCCGCATGGCCTTCGACGAGGGTCGGCTGCGCGTGGCCGGACACCTCCTCCCGCAGGAGGCGCGCGACGTCCGACGCACGGTCTCGCTCGCGGAGTTCCGCGACGTGAACGACCTCGACCCGAACCTCACCGTCGACCAGCACGTCGCCGAGCGGCTGTCGATCCGCACCCTCGGCCTGTGGGTCTCGCGGTCGACGGTCGCGCCCGTGCGTGAGCTGATGAACCGGGCCCTCGAGGCAGCTCACGTCGAGCACGGGCTGCCGTTCACCGACGTCGACGGCTCGACACTCGTCTCGGACCTCTCGCGCCTGGAGCGCAAGACGCTGGGGATCGTGCTCGCCCTGCTGGCCCGACCGGAGGTGCTCGTCGTCGACGACGCCGACGACCTGCGCGCCACCGAGCACGTCGACCTGCTCTGGTCGACCCTCGCGCACCTGCTGGAGGACCGCCCGACCGCCCTCGTCGCGAGCGTGCAGTCGGCCACCTCCGCCCCCGCCCCGTCCCCGCGGCTCCACCTGCTGGAGCTCGACACCCGACGCACCCTCGACGAGCTGATGATCTGATGCTGCCCACCCCCTCCCTCCCCTGGTTCGAGCTTGCGCGGTTCCGCCGCAGCCGGCTCACGCGCCTCGCCGTGCTCGCCGTCGCGATCGTCCCGCTGTTCTACGGCGCCCTGTACATCTGGGCGAACATCGACCCCACGGGCCGGCTCGACCACGTGAAGGCCGCCGTCGTGAACGAGGACCAGATGGTCGAGGTCACCGGCCGCGACGGCGAGAAGCAGCCCGTCGCCGTCGGGCGCCAGCTCGCCGCGAACCTCGTCGGCAACGACGACCGCAACAACTACGACTGGGTGCTGACCGATCCGTCCGACGCCCGCAGCGGTCTCGCCGACGGTCGCTACAAGGCCGTCCTGACCATCCCCCGCGACCTCTCGAAGGCGGCGACGTCGACGAGCGGCGACCCGGACGCGGCCGTGCAGGGTCGGCTCGACCTGAAGACGAACGACGCCGTCAACTTCGTCAACGGTCAGATCGCCGACCGCATCCTCGAGGCGGCGAAGTCGTCGCTCAACGCCCAGGTGACGCGGACCTACCTCGACAACCTCTACCTCGGCTTCACCGACATCAAGGGTTCGCTGCAGGAGGCGGCTGACGGCGCCGGCGACCTGGCGGACGGCGCCGGTCGGCTCGGCTCAGGGGCCGACCAGCTGGCCGACGGCACCCGGCAGCTCAGCAGCGGGGCCGCGACGCTCGCCGACGGGAACCGGCAGCTCGCGGGTGGGGCGGAGCGGCTCGACGCTGGCGCCGGCCAGCTCGCGAACGGGCTCGGCCAGCTGCAGGAACGCACCGCACCCCTGCCCGGACAGACGCGGCAGCTCGCCGACGGAGCAGAGCAGGTCGCGGGCGGCGTGGCGCAGTTCGACGCCGTCGTCCAGCGCGTCGTGGGCGGCATCAACGGCAGCACGGACCAGGTCGAGCAGCAGCTGCAGACCCTGGAGGGGTCGTTGCGCACCGCGGCGCAGGAGTGCCGCGCCGGCGGCAGCCCCGCGGCCACGTGCGCGAACCTCGACGCCGGGGCCGACGCCGCAGCAGCAGCCCGCACGCAGGTCGGCAGCCTGACCGGGCGCGCCAACGAGATCGGTCGGCAGTCGGCCCGGCTCGACGAGGGGGCCCAGCGGGTCGCGGCCGGCAACCGCGAGCTCGCCGACAACGTGCCGGCCCTCGTCGGGGCGATCGGCCAGGCGTCCGACGGCGCCGACCAGCTGCAGTCCGGCACGTCGCAGCTGGTCACCGGCGCCCGGGAGGCAGCGGGCGGTGCCGACCGGCTGGCGAGCGGAGCCGGCCGCCTGACCGACGGAGCCGACCAGCTCAGCGACGGTGCAGGCGCGTTGCGTGACGGCGCGCTGCGGCTGCAGGACGGTCTGACCGACGGCAGCGAACAGGTGCCCGACTACACGAAGGACCAGCGCGAGAAGCTCGCCAAGACCGCGGCCACCCCGGTGACCGACGCCGCCGACCGGCTCAACGCCGTCGCGTCGTACGGCGAGGGCCTCGCACCGTACTTCATGGCGCTCGCGCTGTGGGTGGGCGCCATGTCGATCTACCTCCTGCTGCGGCCGGTCTCCGCGCGCGCGATCGCCTCGACGACCGGCGCGGTGCGCACGGCGCTGGCCGGGTTCGTGCCCGGGGCGGCACTGTCGGTCGTGCAGGCCGTGCTGCTGGTCGGCGTGCTGCTCGGGATCGTCGGCGTCGACGCCTCGCAGCCGGGTCTGCTCCTCGGTCTCGCGCTGCTCACCGGGCTGGTGTTCACGGCCATCAACCAGACCTTCATCGCCTGGTTCGGCGGGGCCGGACGCTTCCTGGCGATCGTGTTCGTCTGCCTGCAGCTGACCGCTGCGGGCGGGACCTACCCGATCGAGACGTCCCCGTCGTTCTTCGGTTTCCTGCACGCGCTGCTGCCCATGACCTACGCCGTTCACGGGCTTCGCGCGGCGACGGCGGGTGGCACCACGGGGGTCGCGTTCGACGTCTTCGTGCTGGTCGTGTTCGCGCTGGGCGCCCTGGCCCTCACCGCCCTGGCGGCGAAGCGTCGCGAACGCGTGACGATGACGGTCCTGCACCCGACGCTCCAGGTCTGAGGGTCGCCGGACCCTCCGCGCGACGGGCCACTCACGGTCCTCTCACGAGATCCTCACGAAATCTTGATGTTCTCCTGTGACGTACTGAACGGCGTTCACCTCGATCCGGGCGCACCCTGGAGAGGCAGCCCCATCGGGGGGCCATGACCGTGGAGGAATGCCATGTGGACCACTGCGCAGCGCCGTCGCCTGACCGAGACCCCGTACGCGGACGCCCTCGACCGACATGCGGGGGCCGGCATCGCCTCGTTCCACGCGCTGCCCATCGGTTCGCTCGCCCACGCACCCGAGGGCGACGACTCGCTGCTCGCTGACCGCACCCGCCGGTTGTTCGGGAGCTACCTGGCGACCGAGCTGACCCTGGGCTCGCCCGAGCTCGACTCCTTCTTCCGCGCCCACCGCCAGCTGGCGCGGTCGCGGCGGCTGACGGCCGAGGCGTTCGGCGCCGACGACACCCAGTACGTCACCACGGGCACGACCGGCGCCAACCAGGTGGCGCTGGAGGCGCTCCGGGTGGCCGGCGCCCGCGTGCTCGTGGACCGCTCGGTCCACCAGTCCATCCACTTCGCCCTCGACCGCCTCGGTGCCGACGTGCTGTACGCGCCCACCTCGCCGACGGACACCGAGCACGGCGTCATCACCGCGCTGCGCGACGCGAAGGCCGACGGCGTCGAGGTCGACGTCGTGGTCGTCGGAGTCTCCGCCTACGACGGGTCGCTCGTGCAGATGCGTCGCTTCCTCGGCGCGCTGCAGGAGCTGACGGCCGAGTCGGGCTGTCGGGTGCTCGTCGACGAGGCGTGGACCGCGATCCACGCCTTCCACCCCTGGCTGCGGCGTCTCACCGCGATCCACGCGATCCGCGAGACGCTCGCGGACCACCCGGACTGGCCTGCCTCGTTCCTCGTCACGCACTCGACGCACAAGTCGATGCTGGCGCTGCGCCAGGGGTCGTACCTGCACGTCATCGGACCGGACACCCTGAGGGCCACCGTGCGCGCGGCGCTGTACCGCGTCCACACCACGAGCCCTTCGCTGCCGGTGCTGGCGAGCCTGGACATCGCGCGCGCCCACGCCGTGGCCGAGGGGACCGCCCTCGTCGAGCGGGCCCTCGCGCAGGCCGACCGTCTGCGAGAGCTCGCCCGTCGGGTCCCGTGGCTCGCCGAGTACCGGCCGGTGACCACGACGGGTGCCTACCTGGCCGACCCAATGAAGGTGCACCTCGACCTCGGGACGCCCGAGCGGGCCCAGGAGGTGCGCGCGGCCCTGTTCGACGAGTACGGCATCTTCGTCTCCCGGCAGGACGGCTCGACGTTGCTGTTCACGATGCACGTCGGCGTGACGCCCGAGCAGGTCGACCTGCTGGTGGAGGCGCTGGAGAGCGTGTGCTGCCTGGACGCCCCGGAGTGCTCGTGCGGCGACGAGCGGTACATCATCGCCTACCCGCCGGGGATCCCCCTGCAGGTGCCGGGCGAGCAGCTGGCCGCCCCGCCGTCGCGCAGGGCGGGCGAGGAGCTGTACTCGACCTTCTGAGCTGCATGCTCTGCCTCCCGCCGCCTGGCACCCCCGCCGGGGTCCAGCGAGGGGTCAGCGGGCGCAGGCTGGGGCGTCGACGACCGGCAGCGGGGCGGGGACGCCGAGCGACGGCATGCCGAGGGAGACCGCGGGTCGCACCTCGGTACGGCCCTGGCGCGCCTCCCACGCGTCTCCGGCGCGCGTGCGGCAGTAGGAGACGACGTCGGCGTCGCTGACGAGGTGGTGCGGTGCGGCGTGCGTGACGGTGACCTCGACGAGGTCGCCGGGACGCACGTCGTGCCCGCCCGGCGCGAAGTGCACGAGTCGGTTGTCGCGCGCGCGACCGGTGAGGCGCTGGGTCTCGTGGTCCTTGCGGCCACCGGCGGCGCTGTGGTCGGAGACGAGCAGCTCGACGGTGCGGCCCTCAAGACGCTGGTTCTCGGCCCAGGCCGTCTCCTCGACGGCCGCCGCCAGCCGCATGTAGCGTTCCTGCACGACCTCCTTCGGCAGCTCGGGCAGGTCGGCCGCGGGGGTGCCCGGACGGCGGGAGTACTGGAAGGTGAACGCGCTCGCGAACCGCGCCTGGCGGACGACGTCGAGCGTCTCGGCGAAGTCGTCCTCGGTCTCCCCCGGGAACCCGACGATGATGTCGGTGGTGATCGCGGCGTCGGGCATGGCCTCGCGCACGCGGTCGAGGATGCCGAGGTACTTCTCCTGGCGGTAGGAGCGTCGCATCGCCTTCAGCACGCGGTCGGACCCGGACTGCAGCGGCATGTGCAGCTGCGGCATGACGTTGGGCGTCTCGGCCATGGCGGCGATGACGTCGTCGGTGAAGTCCTTCGGGTGCGGGCTGGTGAAGCGCACCCGCTCCAGGCCCTCGATCTCGCCGCACGCGCGCAGGAGCTTGCCGAAGGCGAAGCGGTCGCCCAGCTCCACGCCGTAGGCGTTGACGTTCTGGCCGAGCAGGGTCACCTCGACGACGCCGTCGGCGACGAGCGCCTCGACCTCGGCGAGCACGTCACCGGGTCGGCGGTCCTTCTCCTTGCCGCGCAGGGCGGGGACGATGCAGAACGTGCAGGTGTTGTTGCACCCGACGCTGATCGACACCCAGGCCGCGAACACGGAGTCGCGCTTGGTGGGCAGCGTGGACGGGAAGACCTCGAGCGACTCGAGGATCTCGACCTGCGACTCCTCCTGCACCCGCGCCCGTTCCAGCAGGACCGGCAGCGAGCCGATGTTGTGCGTGCCGAAGACGACGTCGACCCAGGGAGCCCGCTTCGTGATGGTGTCGCGGTCCTTCTGCGCGAGGCAGCCGCCGACGGCCACCTGCATGCCGGGGTGCTTGGCCTTGAGGCTCGCGACGTGCCCGAGGTTCCCGTACAGCTTGTTGTCGGCGTTCTCGCGCACGGCGCACGTGTTGAACACGACGAGGTCGGGGATCGCTCCCCCGTCGAGCCCGTCCGACCCGTGCTTGGCGTACCCGGCGGTCTCGAGGAGCCCCGACAGCCGCTCGCTGTCGTGGACGTTCATCTGGCACCCGTAGGTGCGCACCTCGTAGGTCTTCGCCGTCGGCGTCGCTGCTGCAGTCATGACCGCTCAATCCTACGTGCCTCGACCGGCCCCGACGACGACGGCGGGCGCCGACGCCCAGCGACCGTGGGGTCACCGGACGTCGACGCCCGCCGTGGGCCGGAGCGTCAGGGACGGATGGCGTCCCGCTGCATCTGCTGGCGCATCTCGCTCTGCGCCGGGGTGGCGCTCTGCGTGCGGGCGGCCGCCTGCTCGGGCACCGGCTGCGGGAGCGGCTGGCACACGACGTCGGCGCGGTTGCCCGACACACGTCGCGGCAGCTTGCCGGTGAGCAGGTAGTCGGCGATCCGGTTGTCCGTGCACGCGTTGCCGCCGAGCGAGCCCGAGTGCGTCGTGCCGCCCGAGACCGCGACCAGACGCGCACCGGGGTAGCGCTTGCGGACCTCGATGCTGCCCGGGTACGGCGTGGCGGCGTCGTACGTCTCGTTGATCATCAGCACGCTCGTCGACTTCGCGCCCTTCACCCGGACGGGCCTGTGCGGCTTGGCCGGCCAGTGACGGCACGGCTCGTTGAACCAGGCGTTCGCCCACGTCTCGAACGGAGCGATCGCGTCGAGCGCCCAGTTGTCGCGGGCCCACTTGTCCCAGCTCGTCGGCCAGGCCGCGTCCGTGCACTGGACGCCCAGGTACACCGCGTAGCCGTTGTCGTCGCCGTACCCGCTCGCGTCGAGGTAGGCGGCCTTGAGCGACGCGACGTCGCCGTCGTTGACGAAGGCGGAGAAGACCTGGGCGAGGTCGGTCCACGTCGACTGGTAGTAGCCGGCGTACAGGAACGAGTCGTTCCATTCGCTGCCGCCCAGACGGTTGCCGTCGGCGTCGGCGACGGGCTGGTCGTACAGCTTCTCCTGCGTGTCGTAGAAGGTCTTGCGCACGGCGCGGGTCGTCGTGCCGAGGTGGTAGACGTCGTCGTACTGGGCGATCCAGGCGAACCAGCGGTTCACGTTCTTGTCGAACGGCTCGTTCTGGCTCAGGTTGCCCTGGTACCAGACGCCGCGCGGGTCGACCGTGCCGTCGAAGATCATCCGGCGCACGTGCGACGGGAACAGCGAGGAGTACACCTGGCCGAGGTAGGTGCCGTAGGAGAAGCCGTAGTAGTTGATCCGGCTCTGGCCGAGCGCGATGCGGATCTGGTCGAGGTCCTTCGCCACGTCACGGGTCGTGAGGTGGTCGAGGATCGGTCCGTTCTTCTCCGCGCACGCCGTCGTGTAGGCGTTCGTGCGCGCGAACCAGGCGTCGCGGATCTCGGTGGTGCTCGGCTCGTAGCGCGGACGGTCGTACCCGCCGTACTTCGGGTCGCACGAGACCGCCGGCGCACTCTCGCCGACACCGCGCGGGTCGAAGCCGATCCAGTCGTACGCCGCACCGGCGTTCTTCGGGATCGCGCCGCCCAGGCGCGAGAGGCCGAGACCCGAGCCGCCCGGACCGCCCGGGTTCACGAGCACCACGCCCTGGTACTTGCTGCGGGCCACGGTGTGCTTGATGCGCGAGATCGCGATGGTGATCTTCGTGCCGCGCGGCTTCGCGTAGTCGAGCGGAACCTTGACGCGGGCGCACTGCGCGCCGGCGCGCACGAGCCCCGGACCGCTGTCACCGAACGACGAGCACGAGCCCCAGCTGACCGACGGCGCCTTGGCGGCAACGCTCGGCGGCGCAGCCTCGGCCGTCGCGGGCAGCGTGAGCGTGAGCGCGCCGACCGAGACGATCGCGAGCGCACCCGACATCCACTTCTTCATCCGACATCCTCCACGGTGAGAGGTCCCTCCCCGATGGAGGACCGTCGGACACCGTCACACGCGCTGGATGCAGCGCGCAACCATCCGGAGGTCACGATCGTGAAAACTCCGCGACCGGCGCCGGCACGGTCAGGACGTCGGAGCGGCGATCTCCAGGGCGATCCCGTCGGGGTCGCGGAACTCCAGGATCGCCTGGCCGCCGACGTCCTTCACGTCCTCGTGCAGGATGCCGAGGTCGTCCAGCACCGCGACGGCGTGGTCGAGCTCGGCCCGGTCGGCGACGGCGAGACTGAGGTGGTCGAGCCCGATCCGGTCCTCGTCGAAGGCGTCGTCACCGGGAGCGACCGGCCGCAGGCCGAGCAGTCCCCCGGGGAATCGGTAGATCACCCCACCGAACAGGAAGGCGAGCTGCTCGCGCGTCTGCTCGTCGGGGTCCTCCGGCAGCTCGAACGCGACGTCGAAGCCGAAAACGTCGTCGTAGAAGCGGCGCGAGACCTCGATGTCGCGGACGGTGAGGCGCACGTGGGCGAAGTCGGTGGCGGCGATGGGCACGAAGGCTCCTTGCAAGGTGGCGGGACGTGCCTCCACGCTCACACGGGTCGGGCCCGACCGCGACGCGAACGCCGACCTCAGAGGTCGGCGAGGAGCTGGCGCATGCGGTCGATCTCGGCTGTCTGGTCTGCCGCGATGCCGGTGGCCAGCTCGTTCACCTGCAGGTCCGAGCCCTCGCGCACGACGGTGTCGACCATCTCGATGGCGCCCTGGTGGTGCATGATCATCAGCTCCAGGAACAGCCGGTCGAAGTCCTTGCCGCGCGACGACTCGAGCTGCTTCAACTGCGCCTCGCTCGCCATGCCGGCCATGTCGTGCACGTCCCCGCCGTGCGAGCCGTGGCCACCGTGGCGGCCCATCGGGATGTTGCCGCCCTCGATCTGCTCCTTCGTCGGCGCGTCGAGACCCTGGTCGGTGAGCCACCCCGCCATGAAGACGATCTCGGGTCGCTGCGCCCCGTCGATGCGGTCGGCCATCGTGCGCACCGCCTTGCTCCCGCGCGCGTCAGGGGCGAGCTGTGCCATCTGCAGCGCCTGCGCGTGGTGCGGGATCATCATCTGCACGAACTCGACGTCGGCGTCGTTCGCCCGCGCCCGCTCGATCTCCGGGGCCTCGTCGAGCACCTCGGCCTTCTCCCCCGGCTTGCCCGGCTGGATCACCGCGCCGTCGACCTGACGTGAGCGGTCCTCGCCCGAGCAGCCCGACACCAGCACGGCCGACGCGGCCAGGGCCACCATGACGCCTCGCAGAGGTCGTCGCATCCGCGTTCCCTTCCCCCGAAGTGGAGCCGTCATCAGATCGTCATCGACGGACTCGCCCGAGCCCTTGTCGCCGTGACGGCTTTCGGGTGAGGATAGCCGGACATCGGGGGAAGGACACACCACATGCGTCATGCACGCAGACGGGCCACCACGGCCCTGATCGGAGCCGCCGCCACCGGCGCGCTCACCACCGCACTGCTCTCGCCCATGGCCGCCGTGGCCGACGAGAGGAGCGAGGAACGGGTCGAGACCCGCCCGTCGAAGGAGTGCAAGGGCGAGCGCACGTTGTCCGAGGCCGACCGCCTCGCCGGCAACTGCCTGCCCGGCAACGACACGGCACGGATGAACGCCAGCGGCGTCGACCTCGCACCCGGCGAGGAGGCGAGCAGCGCGAACGTCACCCGACTGGCCACCATCGCCAAGCAGGGCGCCTTCGCGTCGGAGGACGCCCTCAACAGCGACCTCGCGTTCCAGGGCAAGTACGCCTTCGCAGGCAACTACAACGGCTTCACGGTGTACGACATCTCCAAGCCGGCGAAGCCGAAGACGGTCGCCCAGGTCGTGTGCGCGGGTGCCCAGAACGACGTCTCGGTCTACGACGACGTGCTCATCCTCAGCACCGACTCCTCCCGCAGCGACTCCTCGTGCGAGAGCACCGCGCAGTCGGCGACCATCAAGGACTCGTGGGAGGGCATCAAGGTCTTCGACATCTCCGACCCGCGTCGTCCCGAGTACGTCGCCGCGGTCGAGACGCCGTGCGGCTCGCACACCCACACGCTCGCGCCCGGCAAGGGCAAGGGCGCGAAGGGCAAGGGCAAGATCGACGACCTGTACGTCTACGTCTCGTCGTACGCCCCGAACGCGGCGTTCCCGGACTGCCAGCCTCCGCTGGACTCCATCAGCATCGTCAAGGTGCCGCTGAAGAAGCCGTCGACGGCGCGGATGATCTCCCAGCCCGTGCTGTTCCCCGACGGCGGCAACCCGGCCGGCGGGTACTCGCGCGAGACCAGCGGCTGCCACGACCTCACGGCCTACCCGAGCAAGGACATCATGGCGGGCGCCTGCATGGGCGACGGCATCCTGCTCGACATCAAGGACCGGGAGAAGCCGAAGGTCACCGAGAACGTCCGCGACACCGAGAACTTCGCGTTCTGGCACTCGGCGACGTTCAACAACGACGGCACCAAGGTCGTGTTCACCGACGAGCTGGGCGGCGGTGGCGCACCCACCTGCAACCCGACGGTCGGTGACACCAAGGGCGCCAACGGGATCTACGACATCACCCGCTCCGGCGACCTGGAGTTCAAGAGCTACTACAAGATCCCCCGGACCCAGGCCAACACCGAGAACTGCGTCGCCCACAACGGCTCGCTGGTCCCGGTGAAGGGCAAGGACATCATGGTCCAGGCCTGGTACCAGGGTGGCTGGTCGATGTACGACTTCACCGACTCGGCCAACCCGAAGGAGATCGCGTGGCACGACCGCGGCCCGAACGACGCGGAGCGTCTCGTGGTCGGCGGTCCGTGGTCGACGTACTACTACAACGGGCACATCTACTCCAACGAGATCCAGCGAGGTTTCGAGGTGTTCCGTGTCGACGACCGTCGTATCAAGGGAGCCGAGCGGGTGAAGTTCAAGGAGCTCAACCCGCAGAGCCAGCCGCGCTACCGCGAGTAGGTCTCCCACCCTCGCGGTCCTGAGACGTCGGCCGCCGTGCGCAGCTCCCCTGCGTCGGCGGCCGACGTGTGTCCGGCCGGTTGCGGACGCCCTGGCGGCCGGTGCGTCAGGTGACGATTCGATTGCGGACTTGCAGTACGGGGCGGTGTCGCGGATAGGTTGTCGGCCATGGCTGACACACCCATGGTGGCCATGCGGGGGGTCCAGAAGCACTTCGGGTCCCTGCATGTGCTGCAGGACATCGAGCTCGACGTCGCACGGGGCGAGGTCGTCGTCGTGATCGGGCCCTCGGGCTCGGGCAAGTCGACGCTCTGCCGCACGATCAACCGGCTCGAGACGATCGACGCCGGCGAGATCACGGTCGACGGGCGACCGCTGCCGGCCGAGGGCAAGGCGCTCGCCGGGCTGCGCGCCGACGTCGGGATGGTGTTCCAGTCCTTCAACCTCTTCGCCCACAAGACGGTGCTCGAGAACGTGACCCTCGGCCCCATCAAGGTGCGGGGGCAGGCGAAGGCCGACGCCGAGGCACGGGCGATGGAGCTGCTCGGCCGCGTCGGGGTCGACTCCCAGGCGCAGAAGCTGCCGGCCCAGCTCTCCGGCGGCCAGCAGCAGCGCGTCGCCATCGCGCGGTCGCTGGCCATGGACCCCAAGGTCATGCTCTTCGACGAGCCGACGTCGGCGCTGGACCCGGAGATGATCAAGGAGGTCCTCGACACGATGGTCGACCTCGCCCAGGGCGGCATGACGATGATCGTCGTGACCCACGAGATGGGCTTCGCCCGCACCGCCGCGGACCGCGTCGTCTTCATGGCGGACGGCCGGATCGTCGAGCAGAACACGCCGCACGAGTTCTTCAGCGCCCCGCAGTCGGACCGCGCGAAGGACTTCCTCGGCAAGATCCTCAACCACTGAGCCTCCCGGAAGTACCCAACCAACCGATCGAGGGGAACACACCATGAAGGTGCGCACCATCAAGCTGGCCGCGGTCGCGGCGGCGGTCGTGCTGGCCGCGTCGGCCTGCGGCAACGCGGGCGAGGACGACGGCACGGCCGCGTCCGGCAACGAGTACGAGGTCGTCGACAGCCCGGACTTCGAGGCCGGCACGCGCATGGCCGACCTGGCCGACGCCGGCACGGTCAAGATCGGCGTGAAGTTCGACCAGCCCGGTGTCGGCTTCAGGGCCGCCGGCTCGGACACGCCGACCGGCATCGACCCAGAGCTCGGCAAGATCATCGCGGGCCAGCTCGGCATCGAGCCCGACAAGATCGAGTGGGTCGAGACCATCTCCGACAACCGTGAGCCGTTCCTGCAGAACGGCACGGTCGACTTCGTCATCGCGTCGTACTCGATCACCGACGAGCGTCGCAAGGTCGTCGGCCAGGCCGGCCCGTACTACGTGACCGGCCAGAGCCTGCTCGTCGCGAAGGACGACGACTCGATCAACGGCCCGGACGACCTCTCGGGCAAGAAGGTCTGCTCAGTCAAGGGTTCCACCTCGATCAAGACCGTCGAGGAGGAGTACGGCGCCACGCCCGCCGGCTTCGACACGTACTCCGAGTGCGTCGATCAGCTGAAGAACGGCTCGGTCGACGCGGTCACCACCGATGGCGCGATCCTGCTCGGCTACGCCGCTCAGGCGCCGGACGAGCTGAAGGTGGTCGGAGAGCCGTTCTCGGAGGAGCGCTACGGCGTCGGCTACAGCAAGGACGCCCCCGAGCTGTGCCAGTTCCTGAACGACAGCATCGAGAAGGCGTTCTCCGACGGCGACTTCGAGAAGGCCTTCGACGCGACGCTCGGCAAGTCCGGGAACAGTGTGCCCGAGGCGCCGACCCTGGACGCCTGCCCCGCCTGACCGCGCGCTCCGACCGCCCTGGCGGCGTCGGGTCCCTCCGCGGACTCGACGCCGCCCCCCACCGCACTCGCAGGAGGTGAGCCGTGGACGCCCTGACATCGAACGCCAGCCTGATCCTCGACGGCTTCTGGCAGACCCTGAAGCTTCTTGCGGCCTCCGGGCTGCTGGCCCTCGTCCTCGGCACGCTCGCGGGCGTCGCTCGCGTGTGCCCCATCGGCGTACTGCGCGGTGCCGCCGTCTCCTACGTGACCGTGTTCCGGAACTCGCCGCTGCTGGTGCTCATCTTTCTCACCTACCACGGCCTGCCACCCATCGGTATCGACTTCGGGTTCTTCGTCATGGTGTCGCTCGCGATGGGCGTCTACACGTCCGCGTTCGTCGCCGAGGCGATCCGCTCCGGCGTGAACGGCGTAGCCGTGGGACAGGCAGAGGCTGCGCGCTCGCTGGGCATGCCCTTCGGGTTGACGATGACGCAGGTGGTCCTGCCGCAGGCCTTCCGTGTCACGGTGCCGCCGCTGGCCAGCGTCTTCATCGCCCTCACCAAGAACACCTCTCTCGCTTCGGGTTTCGGCATCGCCGAGGCGACCTTTCGACTCAGTGGAGGCATCCGTGACTTCCCGGCGGACCGTTGGTGGCTGTTCGGCGGCATCGCCCTCGGCTACGTGCTCATCGTCGAGGTCATCTCCTTCGGGGCGAATCGCCTCGAGCGTCGATGGGCGGTGACGAGCCGATGACCGCCGTGCTCTTCGACGTCCCTGGCCCGCGCGCCCGTCGTCGTCACCGGATCATCGCGGTTCTCACGATGCTCGCCCTGCTCGGGATCGCGGCGATCATCATCTGGAAGCTCGCGGCCGAGGACCAGTTCACCGCGGCGCAGTGGGAGCCGTTCGTGACGCCTGCTCTCATGCGACTTCTGCTGGAGGGGCTCGGCTGGACCATGCTCATCAGCGTCATGGCGATCGTGCCGGCCGTGCTCGTCGGCACTGTCCTCGGGGTGGGCAAGCTCTCTGACCACGGCTGGCTCCGCTGGCCAGCGTGGCTCGTCGTGGAGTTCTTTCGCGCCGTGCCGCTCCTGATGCTGATCATCTTCTTCTGGTCTCTGCAGGGGTTCCCGATCGGCGCGCTCCTCCCGCTGGTCCTCGGCCTGACCCTCTACAACGGGTCAGTGCTGGCGGAGGTGTTTCGCGCAGGCATCCAGGCCGTGCCTCACGGCCAGGCCGAGGCGGCGTACGCCCTCGGCATGCGCAAGACGCAGGTGATGAGGATCGTGCTGCTGCCACAGGCCGTGAGGATCATGCTGCCGTCAATCGTGAGCCAGTGCGTCGTCGTCCTGAAGGACACCAGTCTCGGTTTCTACATCCTGGCACCCGGTCTGACGTTCGCGGGACGAGAGCTCTGGCGCACCTTCAACAACTACCTGGCCGTGGCGATCGTCCTCATGGCGATCTACATCGCACTCAACCTGATCCTGACCTGGATCGCCACCATGTTGGAGCGTCGGCTGAGCGGCAGCGGAGCAGGCTCGGTACGGATCGTGGCCGGACAGGTCCAGACGTCCAACCCGAACTGACCTGACCTTGTCAGCGCTTCTTCGGCGTGACCCAGAGGTGGATGGTCCCGGCGACGGTGACCGTGCCGTCCTGCAGGGCCGCCGTGACGCGGACCGGGACGTCGGGCCCGTCGGCCCACGCCTCGGGGTCGGACTCGGCGGTGCAGACGAGGTCGCCGGCGGACTTCGCCAGGTACTGCACGTCCATCCCCTTGGGCAGCCAGCGGTGGTCGCTCGGGCAGGTCGCCTCGGCGAGCAGGCCCATGGCGGCCTCGAGACCGTTGCACGCGGCGATCGCGTGCACGGTGCCGATGTGGTTCTGCACGCTGCGGCGCTTCGGGATGGTGATCTGCGCGAAGTGCGGCTTCATCTCCTGCACCCGCAGGTGGATCGAGGCGAAGTAGGGCGCCTTCTGTCCGTAGAAGATCGAGAACAGGCGCTTGCCCTGCGGGAGCGCTGACATCTTCTGGTACACGTCGAGGGTGCTGGGCATGCGCGCGAGTCTAGGACGCTGACAGCGACGCTGTCTGCGTCGCCCGGCCGAGTGTGGCGAACCGCTCAGTAGGGTGAGGCCGTGAACCTGTCGATGACCTCGTACGCGCTGCTCGGTCTGCTGGCGTTCGACGACATGTCGCAGACCACGGGACTGACCGGCTACGAGCTGAAGCAGCGCGCGGACCGCACCCTCAAGTTCTACTGGACGTCGCCGGCGATGAGCCAGATCTACACCGAGCTCGACAAGCTGCTCGAGCGCGACCTCGTGCACGCGGTGGAGCACGTCGAGGGCCGCCGCACGACCCGTCGGTTCAGGATCAGCGAGGAAGGACGTAGCCAGGTCGAGCGCTGGTTGTCGGCGCCGGTTGACGACCCGTTCCCGGTGCTGAAGCACCCGGTGGCGCTGCGTCTGCTCATGGGCCACCTGACGTCGGCCGAGCACGTGCAGGAGATGCTCGAGGACTACCTGCTCCGACTCGCCGACCGGCGCCGTGAGCTCGAGGCCGTCCGCGAGCTGCTGGGCGACGTCGAGGAGGTGCGGTACGCCGCCCGGGTGGCCGAGTGGGGATTGTCCTACTACGACAGCGAGCGGGAGATCGTCGAGCGCATCCGCCGCGACGTCGAGGAGCGCGGCTGATCCGCGCTCCTCGACGGGTCGCTCAGGTGGAGACCAGCGGGTCCCACGTGACGTCGGAGTCGTCGGCGTCGAGCTCCTCGCGGACGACGTCGAAGGCCACCTGCGGCGAGTAGCCCTTGCGGGCGAGCATGCCGGTGAGCCGGCGGATGCGAGTGGTGTCGTCGAGACCGCGCAGGGAGCGCAGCTTCTTCTGCACGAGCCGGTGCGCCGCCTGCCGTTCGGCGTCGGGGTCGACGTCGGCGAGCACGTCGCGCGCGAGGTCGTCGGCGATGCCCTTGCGCCGCAGCTCGAGGGCCAGCACCTTGGTGGCGAGCCCCTTGCTGCGCGAGCGTGACTCGACCCAGGCGCGCGCGAACGCTGCGTCGTCGACGAGGCCGACCTCCTCGAAGCGGTCGAGCAGGCGGGTGGCGACGTCGTCGGGCACGTGCTTGCGGGCGAGTGCCTCGGCGAGCTCGGCGCGGCTGCGTGGCGAGTCGGTCAGCTTGTTCAGCAGGATGGTCCGGGCGACCGACTCGACGTCGGCGTCGGGGTCCTGCTGGACGTCACGCGGTGCGTCGGTCGGCGCCGGCGGCTCGTGTCCCCCGACCACGATCAGAACTCCGTGGCCGGCAGGTCGACGTCGTCGACCTCCTCGTCGAGCTGGGCGCCGACACCGAGGTGCTCCTTGACGCGCTTCTCGAGCTCCTCGGCGAGGTCGGGGTTGTCCTTGAGGAACTGGCGGGCGTTCTCCTTGCCCTGGCCGAGCTGGTCGCCCTCGTACGTGTACCAGGCGCCGGCCTTGCGGACCATGCCCGTCTCGACGCCGACGTCGATGAGGCTGCCCTCGCGGCTGATGCCCTGGCCGTACATGATGTCGAACTCGGCCTGCTTGAACGGCGGCGCGAGCTTGTTCTTGACGACCTTGACGCGGGTGCGGTTGCCGACCATGTCGGTGCCGTCCTTGAGCGTCTCGATGCGGCGCACGTCGAGGCGGACCGAGGCGTAGAACTTGAGCGCCTTGCCGCCCGTGGTGGTCTCGGGCGAGCCGAACATGACGCCGATCTTCTCGCGCAGCTGGTTGATGAAGATGGCGGTGGTGCCGGAGCCGTTGATGGCACCGGTCATCTTGCGCAGCGCCTGGCTCATGAGGCGGGCCTGGAGGCCGACGTGGCTGTCGCCCATCTCGCCGTCGATCTCGGCCCTGGGCACGAGGGCGGCGACGGAGTCGATGACGATGATGTCGAGCGCGCCGGAGCGGATGAGCATGTCGGCGATCTCGAGCGCCTGCTCGCCGGAGTCGGGCTGGGAGACCAGCAGCGCGTCGGTGTCGACGCCCAGCTTGCGCGCGTAGTCGGGGTCGAGCGCGTGCTCGGCGTCGATGAAGGCCGCGACGCCGCCGGCCTTCTGGGCGTTGGCCACGGCGTGCAGCGCGACCGTGGTCTTGCCCGAGGACTCCGGGCCGTAGATCTCGACGATGCGCCCGCGCGGCAGGCCGCCGATGCCGAGCGCGATGTCGAGGGCGGTGGCGCCGGTGGGGATGATGCTGACCGGGACCCGGCCCTTCTCACCGAGGCGCATGACGGCGCCCTTGCCGTAGTTGCGGTCGATCTGGGCGATCGCGTTGTCGATCGCCTTCTCGCGCTGGTCGCTCGTCACGGCGGTGACGGGCGCGAGGGGGGACTTGGGAGGCATGCGCTGGTCCGTTCTGCTCGGTGGGTGGCCGGTCGTCTACGACGCTAGGGGCCGCCTCAGACATCTGGAGCCTCGTCGACTCCGCCTGTGGACAGCGACGCCCTTCGCGTCAACCGTGTCCACCACCGTAGTACGAACACCTGTTCGAGTGCGTGCGACACGCCGGTGGGGTGGTGTGTCGTGCTGCTGCGTCGCCTGCCGTGGCCTTGCCGCTGCGCTGCCGCAGGGGGTCTGACCTTGCTGCTGCGCTGCCTCGGCTGGCGCTGGAGCTCGTCTCCGAAAGAAAGAACCCTTCCGACGCGACGCCCGCTATCGGTGGATCCTCAACCTCAGAAGGGCTCTTGAGGGTGCGAATCCACCGATGGGGCCGGCAGAGGGCGCGGCGCGGGCGCACGGATCTGCGTTCGGGTGCCGGCTGGCGGACGATGCGTGTCGGGCGGAGAGTCGTTCGTCCTACACGGAGGACCCGGACGTGGAGGCGTCGTCCTGGGACGTGCTGCCGGACGGGTCCTGGCCGGGGCCGTCCGTGCCCGTGCCGTCCTGCGACGGGGGTGCGAGCCGGCCGTCGGGCCGCGTAGGAAGCTGACCGTCCTGCCCCATCGGACCGCCGGCGCCGCCCTGGCCGGTCGGACCACCCGGGGAGGTCGTGCCCGGCGAGGTCGTCGAGCCCTGGTCGGCGACGGCGTGGCCGGTGGCGAAGCCGCCGCCGAACAGGGCAGCGGCGAGCACCACCGCGCCGGCGGCGACGGCGGCAGGCCGGCGGCGTGGGCGCCCGGACCTCGGCTCGGCCTGCTCGTCGTCGTGCTGCGCGAGCACGACCGTCTGCGGCGCGGTCGGGTGCTCGACGGTGTCGTCGACGTCGTGGCGGCGGATCGTCTCCGTGGTGCTCATCGTGGCTCCTTCGTCGGACCGCTCGGCCCGTGGACCTCCACGATGGTCGGGCAGCTTCGGCGCCCGCCGTGTCCTTCCTGTGCGCCGCCCGTGAGAGCAGCCGCCTCAGCGCTCGCGGGCCGGAAGCTCCAGGCTGGCGTGGACGGCTCGCCACACCACCTTGGGGTCGACGCCGGCCTCGAGCGCCTCGCTGGCCGTGCGGCCGTCGAGCTCGGCCATGACCTGCGTGGCGGCCCAGACCCGCGCGTACCCCGGGCCAAGGTGGAGGGTCATCCGCTCCCAGAACTCGCTGTGCCTCATCGCGGCCAGCATGCCACGCGACACCTGCCACCTGCCTGGGGGCCGTCAGCCCAGCCGTCAACCCAGCCGTCAACCCAGCGCGACGATCTCCGCGAGCAGCCGACGGTCGAGCGGACGGTCGGCGTGGATGATGCGGGCCGGGCCGTCGGCCCACGGCTCGACGTGGACCCGCTCGAGGCCGGCCTGCTCGCTCACCCGCCCCGACGCCGGGTTCGTCTCCATCGAGCGCGCAACGACGGGCCAGTCGGGCTGCGTGCGGTGCGCAGCCCCCACGGCGACGCTCGCGACCCACGTGCCGAGGCCGTGGCCCCAGACGCTGGGGGCGAGCCGGAAGCCCAGGTTCCACCAGCCGCCGCGGGGCGTCACCCCACCGGTCCCGACGACGTCACCGCGCACGGTGACGGCCCACTCCCCCAGGCCGCTCTCCTGCCAGTCGCGCTCGGCCCGCTCCGCCAGGGCGACGCTGCGCCCACGGTCGGTGAAGACGCCCTCCGGGAAGTGCCGCCAGGTCTCGGGATCGGAGTACACGGCGTGCACGGCGTCGACGTCGCCGAGCACCAGCGGGCGCAGACCCCAGTCGGACGGGTTCACCGCGAGACCACCGCGGAACCTGTCGTCGCACCCATGCTGCCCCCTGTTCGTCGTGCGTCCTGCCCGCCAGCATGGCAGGCGGGGTCGGTGCCACGGATGCCAGGCTTGACCCTCACGCGGCGTGAGGCTGCAGGGTGGTCGACGAACCCATCCCGAGGACGAGGAGGAGAACGATGGAGGACGGCCTCTACACGGTCGGCCGGCTGGCCCGACTCGCCGGCGTGACGGTGCGGACGTTGCACCACTACGGCGAGATCGGCCTGCTCGAGCCGAGCGAGCGGAGTGCGGCGGGCTACCGCCTGTACGACGCCGACGACGTGGAGCGGCTCACCCGCATCCTCTACTACCGCGACCTCGGGTTCGGGCTCGACGACGTCACCGCCCTCCTGGACGGTGACACCGACCCGGCCGACCACCTGCGAGACCAGCACCGGCTGCTCAGCGAGCAGCTCACCCGGATGCAGGGGCTCGTGGCGGCCATCGAACGAGAGCTGGAGGCACACATGTCAGGGATCAGGTTGACGCCCGAGGAGCAGCTGGAGGTCTTCGGGGAGTCGTGGGACCCCGCGTACCGGGACGAGGCGCAGGAGCGTTGGGGCGAGACCCCGGCGTGGGCGCAGAGCCAGGAGCGCACGCGGTCCTGGACGAAGGAGGACTGGCAGGAGGTCAAGGAGCGCACCGACGCGCTGGAGCGACGGCTCGTCGAGGCCTTCACGGCCGGGGTGCAGCCCGGCTCCGAGCGGGCCGACGCGCTCGCGGAGGACCATCGAGCCGAGCTGAACCGGTTCTACGAGGCCGACCACGCACTGCAGCGAGGCGTCGTCACGTTCACGACCGGTGACGAGCGGTTCAGGGCACGGTACGAGGCCCTGGCGCCGGGACTGTCCGACTGGATCCGGGCGATCGTCGAGGCGAACGCGGACCGGCACACGTGACGAGCCGGCCCGGCGGGGTGGTCGGTCGGCGGCTCAGGCCGCGGAGGCCGACACCTCGCCGGGGGCGATCGACGAGACGCTCGCCAGGTCGGTGGCCTCCTCGATGGCCAGCAGCGTGCTGACGTCGAGCAGGACCTTGCTCAGCGGGACGTCGAGCGCGGCGGCGAGGGCTGCGAGCAGCTCCGAGCTGGGCTCCTTCTGCCCGCGCTCCACCTCGGAGATGTAGCCGAGCGAGACCCGCGCCTTGGCGGACACGTCGCGCAGCGTGAGCCCCTGGGCGACCCGGCGGGCGCGCAGCACCTCACCGACCAGCTGCCTCATGGCGGTCATGGTCCACCTCCTCCGCGTGGGTCACGTCAGGATCAACGTCGCTCGTCCGGAGGTGATTCCCCGGCCTCGAGACCCGTCCTACTCACAGAGCCTAGCGACCAAGGACGACAACGCCGCACCGACCGTCCCCCGACGGACGGCGTCGCGGTCACCGTCGAGGTGCAGCGGCTCGGACTGCAGGCGGTGGCCGGGCCCGTCGAGACCGACGAAGACCGTGCCTGCCGGCTTGTCCTCGCTCGGTCCTGGGCCGGCCACGCCCGTCGTCGAGAGGCCCCAGTCCGCGTCGAGCAGGCGCCGGACGTGGTCGGCCATCTGCACAGCCGTGCCCGGGTCGACGGCGCCGTGCTCGGCCAGGAGCCGGGCGTCGACGCCGAGCACGTCGCGCTTGACCCGCGTCGCGTACGACACGACTCCGCCGACGACGACGTCGGACGCGCCGGGCACGTCGACGAGCGCCGCGCACAGCAGGCCGCCCGTGAGGGACTCCGCGCACGCGATCGTCTCGCCCCGCTCCCGCAGGAGCCGGACGACCTCGACCGCGACGGGCAAGGGCGTCACGCCGCGCTCTTCGCGTCCCGTCGCAGGACGATCGCGTCACGGACGTACTGGACGGCCGTGACGACCGTGATGACGAGGGCGGCGGCCATGAGGAGGTGCGTGACCCAGCGCAGCACGTCGCTCGCCGTGTTGTCCCAGAGCTCGAACGGCAGGACGTAGCCGCCGATCGCGAGCGCCTGGAGCGTCGTCTTGATCTTGCCGCCCTGGCTCGCGGGCATGACGCCGTACTTCTTCACCACGAACCGCATGAGGGTGATCCCCCACTCGCGCACGAGCAGGACGATGGTCACCCACCACCACAGGACGCCGATGATCGACAGACCGACGAACGCCATGCCGGTGAGGGCCTTGTCGGCGATCGGGTCGGCCAGCTTGCCGAAGTTGGTGACCAGGTTGTGCTTGCGGGCGAGGTCGCCGTCGATCCGGTCGGTGACCATCAGCAGGGCGAACGCGACCCAGGCCCAGACGCGCGTCGAGACGTCCTGGCCGTCCTGCGTGAGCAGCAGCCAGCCGAACAGCGGCACACCCAGGATGCGTACGACCGTGAGGGCGTTGGCGATGTTCAGGTTGCTCGGGACGTGCTGGGGGTCCTGCTGGTGGCTGGCGTGGGCCGGCTCCATGGGTGCCTCTCGCTCGCGGGACGGACGGTTCAGTATGCCCCACCGCGTCGACGGGCGATCTCCTCGCGAGCCTCCTCCACCGAGACGGTGGTCCCGAGACCCAGCGGCGCGGTGTGGATGCGTCGACCGTCGGGGCTGATCACCTTCACCCGGGGGTCGAGCAGACCGTCGCGCGGCTCGACCCGGATGTCGGCCATCTCGCTCCACAGCAGACCCACCCAGCCGTCACCGTCGCGCATCCGTACCCCGTGCGCGTCGGCCACGAACAGCGGCGTGCGAGCGTCGCGCACCCCCTGCAGCACCGTGAGCGCGAGGAAGAGCAGGACACCGCCCGGGACCCAGAGGGCGGTGTCGTCGCGCTCCCAGGCGAGGAAGCCGAAGCCCGCACCCACGGCCAGTGCGGCGAGCCCGACCACCAGGTAGAGCAGCGCGCGACGTCGGATCTCGAACGGCGGGTCGTCGACGACCTCGTCCTGGAGCGGCTCGAGACGCTCGGTGCTCACGGCCATCACCTCATCCTGCGCTGATCGACGCCAGGACGTCGTCGAGGTCGTCGGGCTTCACGAGCACGTCGCGCGCCTTGGAGCCCTCGCTGGGCCCGACGACGCCGCGGCTCTCCATGATGTCCATGAGGCGTCCGGCCTTCGCGAAGCCGACCCGCAGCTTGCGCTGCAGCATCGACGTCGAGCCGAACTGCGTGGTGACGACCAGCTCGACGGCCTGCAGCACGAGGTCGAGGTCGTCGCCGATGTCGTCGTCGAGGTCGCGCGCGGCCTGCGCCGGGGCGGTGACGTCCTCGCGGTAGCTGGGCTGCAGCTGCTCCTTGCAGTGCTTCACCACCTCCGCGATCTCCGCCTCGGTGATCCAGGCACCCTGCATGCGCATGGCCTTGTTCGCGCCCATCGGCAGGAAGAGACCGTCACCCTGGCCGACCAGCTTCTCGGCTCCGGGCTGGTCGAGGATGACCCGGCTGTCGGCGAGCGAGCTCGTGGCGAACGCCAGGCGGCTCGGCACGTTGGCCTTGATCAGTCCGGTGACGACGTCGACGCTGGGTCGCTGCGTGGCGAGCACCAGGTGGATGCCCGCCGCACGGGCGAGCTGCGTGATGCGCACGACGGAGTCCTCGACGTCGCGCGGGGCGACCATCATGAGGTCCGCGAGCTCGTCGACGACGACCAGCAGGTACGGGTAGGGCGTGAGGACGCGCTCGCTGCCGGGCGGCGCCTGGAGCGACCCCGCACGGACCGCCTTGTTGAAGTCGTCGACGTGCCGGAAGCCGAAGTTGGCGAGGTCGTCGTAGCGCATGTCCATCTCGCGCACGACCCACTGCAGCGCCTCGGCCGCCTTCTTCGGGTTGGTGATGATCGGCGTGATGAGGTGCGGGATGCCCTCGTAGGCGGTCAGCTCGACCCGCTTGGGGTCGACCATGATCATCCGCACCTCGTCGGGCGTGGAGCGCATGAGCAGCGACGCGATCATCGAGTTCACGAAGCTCGACTTGCCGGACCAGGTGGCGCCGGCCACGAGCAGGTGCGGCATCTTCGCCAGGTTCGCGACGACGAACCCGCCCTCGACGTCCTTGCCGAGGCCGATGACCATCGGGTGGTGGTCACCGCGCGCCTTGGCCGAGCGCAGCACGTCGCCGAGGGAGACCATCTCCTTGTCGACGTTCGGGATCTCGACGCCGATCGCCGACTTGCCGGGGATCGGGCTGAGGATGCGGACCTCGTTGGACGCGACCGCGTAGGAGATGTTCTTGCTGAGCGCGGTGACCTTCTCGACCTTGACGGCCGGACCGAGCTCCACCTCGTAGCGCGTGACCGTCGGCCCGCGGGTGTACCCCGTGACCTGCGCGTCGATCTGGAACTGCTCCAGCACCTCGGTGAGCCGCTCCACGACCTCGTCGGAGGCGGCCGACCGTGCCTTGTGCGGGCTGCCCTCGCGCAGGACGGTGGAGTCGGGCAGCGCGTACACGACGTCGCCGGACAACGACAGCTGCTCGGCGCGAGCCGGGAGCGGCTCGAGGGGCGGGAGGACGACGTCGGCGGGGTCCTCGGTCTCGGCGGTCGGCGCGTCGGGCGCCGACGCGGCGGCTGCTGCGGCTGCCTCGGCCTCGGCGGCCTTCTCGGCCCTGCGTCGCTGCCGGGCCGACACCTGACGGTCCTCGTCGGGTCCGTCGACGAGCGGGTTCTCGTAGGGCTCGTCCGGCACCGTGCGCGGGTGACGCCTGCGCGGCGCGTCGGTCGGCTCCGCCGGCTCGGCCGAGCGGCCGAGGGCCTTGTCGCGGGCCTCGCGGAGCCGGGTGGGCACCGCGTGCAGCGGGGTGGCCGTCACGACCAGCAGACCGAAGAGGACCAGGAGCACCAGGATGGGCGCGACCGCGAACGGCGAGCGCAGGAGGTCGACGGGGATGGCCGAGAAGAGGAATCCGACCGCTCCCCCGGCGTCGCGGACGGCGGGCATGTCGTCGGGGCGAGGCACGCCGTGCGCGAGGTGGACGAGGCCGAGCACGCCGCCGCTCATGGCGGACCAGCCGATCACCTGCCGCCCGACGGGACCGTTGCGGTCGGGGTGACGCAGGGTGCGCCACGCGATGACCGCGAGCACGATGGGCACCGCCCACGCGAGCAGACCCACCGAGCCTGTGGTCGCGGCGCGGACGCCGTCGGCGACGGCGCCGGGCACCTGCCACCAGACCGACGCGGCCACGACGATCGCGAGCGCGACGATGCCGAAGCCGACACCGTCACGCCGCTGCTCGGGCTCGAGCTCGGCCGCGGAGTGTCCGATGCTGCGGGCGACGGCACCGACCGCGCCGGCGACGCCGAGCCAGAGGGCCGTCAGGGCACGTGCGACGCCCCCGACGACGACCGCGACCGGACCGGGGCCCGTGCGCGGGGCAGGCTTGCGTGCCGCGGGCTTGCGCTTCGCGGTGCTGGAGGCAGGCTTCTTGCGGGCCTGGCTGCCGGACGGCCGCTTGCGCGGCGGGGAAGACGTGCGGGTCGCCATGGCGAGAGCCTAAACCACAGGTCGAGGGTCGAGCGGCTCCCACGCCGAGGGGCGTGGCACGTGCGTTCGTGTCAGAGGGCCGGGACGCCGAGGCCGAGGGCCTGGTGGAACCGGGTGAGGACGAGGTCGACCACGCGTCGGTCGGGGATGCCGCCGTCGAGCACGGGTGCCGTGACCAGGTCGGCACCGCTCTGGCGCAGCTGGTCCGCGTCGCGCCCGGGTGTGAGCACGTAGGAGGCCACCACGACCCGGCGCCCGTAGGCGCGGGCGATGTCGACGGCGTCGGACAGCGGCGTGTCCTTGCCGCCGATCGACCCGACGTGCACCGGACCGCCCCAGACGGCGCTCACCAGACGCGCCATGCGCGAGTAGCCGCTGATCGCCCCGTCGTTCTCCGAGCCGGAGACGCCCAGCACGATCGTGTCGTCCTTGCGGGCACCGGCCTCGATGAGTCGCTGCACGGCCAGCTCGGCCAGCGTCCAGTCCGGGCCGAGTGCCGGGGCGACGACCAGGTCCGGGTCGTGCGCGCGGGCCAGCTCGAGCGCCGTGGCCACCTCGCTGTGCGGCACGAGCGTCAGCGGCACCGCCACACGCACGGGCGGGTAGGTCTCGTCGTGACTCATGATCTCGACGGGCGTGTCACGCACGTCCACCGACGGGGCGTCACGACGCACGGCGCTGATCAGCGCCTGCAGCGCCGCGCGCTCGGCGACCCCCGCATGGCCGGAGGAACAGGCCAGGAGCGCCTCGTCGGAACGTCGGATCACCACGGGCGACTCCCCCTCACTGCCGGAACCGGTGCACGGCCGGCAGCGACGTGCGTAACGTCGCCGCCGGCCGCAACCGGTGTCCCACCACGGTTCGGCCCCGCGCCGAACTCTTAACCATGAGGTTAGGCAGCCTGTGTTTCGCGCCCAGCGCCCTCGCGTTTCGGGCGCGTAACAGTCCGCGGGACCTTCGTCAGGCCTCGAGGACGATGGGGATGATCATCGGACGGCGCCTCAGCTTGCGGCCCGCGAAGGAGCCGAGGACACGCCGCACGACCTGCTGGAGCTGCTTGGTGTCGTGGGTGCCGTCGCGCAGCGACTGCTCGATGGCGTCGACGATGCGAGGGGTGACCTCGTCGAACACCGACGGGTCCTCGGCGAGTCCGCGCGCCTGGATCTCCGGGCCGCTGACGATCTTGCCGTTGGTCGAGTCGACCACGATGACGACGGAGATGAAGCCCTCGTCGCGCAGAATCCGGCGGTCCTTCAGCTCGCTGTCGGTGATCTCGCCGACCGAGGAGCCGTCGACGTACACGTAGCCGCACTCGACCGCGCCGACGATCGACGCGTGGCCGTCGACGAGGTCGATCACGTAGCCGTCCTCGGCGAGAAGGACGTTCGGCACACCGGTCTGCGTGGCGAGCGCACCGTTGGCGTGCAGGTGACGGATCTCGCCGTGCACCGGCAGCACGTTCGACGGCTTGACGATGTTGTAGCAGTAGAGGAGCTCACCGGCCGACGCATGGCCCGAGACGTGCACGAGCGCGTTGCCCTTGTGCACGACCCGCGCGCCCAGCTTCGTCAGACCGTCGATCACGCGGTAGACCGCGTTCTCGTTGCCCGGGATCAGCGACGACGCCAGCAGCACCGTGTCGCCGGGCTCCAGGCTCACCTGCTGGTGGCTGCGGTTCGCGATGCGCGACAGCGCCGCCATGGGCTCGCCCTGCGAGCCCGTCGACATGAGCACCATCTTCTCCGGCGGCGCGGCGTCGATCTTGTCGACGACGACGCCGTCGGGCACGTGCAGGTAGCCGAGGTCGCGCGCGATCTGCATGTTGCGGACCATCGACCGGCCCACGTACGCGACCTTGCGGCCGTGCTTCGCGGCGGCGTCGAGCACCTGCTGCACGCGGTGCACGTGCGAGGCGAAGGAGGCGACGATGATCCGCTGCCGGCTCGACGCGAACACCGCGTCGATCGCCGGGGTGATGTTGCGCTCGGCGACCGTGAACCCCGGGACGTCGGCGTTGGTCGAGTCGGTGAGGAAGAGGTCGACGCCGGCCTCACCGAGGCGGGCGAAGGCCCGCAGGTCGGTGATGCGGCCGTCGAGCGGCAGCTGGTCCATCTTGAAGTCGCCGGTGTGCAGCGCGACGCCCGCGGGCGTCTTGACCGCCACGGCGAGCGCGTCGGGGATGGAGTGGTTGACCGCGACGAACTCCAGCTCGAACGGCCCCAGGTTCAGGACGTCGTTCTCCGCGACCACGTGCTGCGGCACGTCGCGCAGCCGGTGCTCGCGCAGCTTCGGCTCGACCAGCGCGAGCGTCAGCTTCGAGCCGACCACCGGGATGTTGCCGCGCTCGCGCAGCAGGTACGGCACGCCGCCGATGTGGTCCTCGTGCCCGTGCGTGAGCACCACGGCCACGATGTCGTCGAGCCGGTCACGGATGGGACCGAAGTCGGGAAGGATGAGGTCGACGCCCGGGTGGTGCTCCTCGGGGAACAGCACCCCACAGTCGACGACCAGGAGCTTGCCGCCGAACTCGAAGACGGTCATGTTGCGACCGATCTCTCCGAGGCCACCGAGCGGGATGACGCGCAGGCCCTCGGGGTCGAGAGCGGGGGGCGGGCCGAGCTCGGTGTGCATGTGACTCACGAAATGTCCTCCAGGAGGTGTGAAGCCGCGAGGCCGTCGCGCACCAGCGCGACCTCCTCGTCGGTGGCGGGAAGGAGCGGGGGTCGCACCGTGCGGTGCTCGAGGACCCCCAGGAGCTGAAGGGCGGCCTTGGCCGTGATGGCGCCCTGGGTGTGCGTCATGATGGCGCGGACCGCTGGCACCAGACGCTCGTTGACGGCGCGCGCGGTGACCAGGTCACCCGCGTCGACCGCGCGGACCATCTGCGCGTACTGATCGCCCGCGACGTGGCCGACGACGCTGACGATGCCGGCCGCGCCCACGGCGAGCCAGGCGAGGTTGAGCGAGTCGTCACCGGAGTAGATCCGCAGGCCCAGCTGGCTCTGCAGCCAGGCGCCGCGCTCCAGGTCGCCCACGGCGTCCTTGACCGCGACGACGAGCGGGTCCGTGACCAGCTCGGCGTACGTGCTCTCGGCGATCTGCACCCCCGTGCGCCCCGGGATGTCGTACAGGAGCACCGGGAGGTCCTCGCCCGCACGCGTCACCTGGCGCACGTGCTCGACGATGCCGGACTGCGGCGGCTTGCTGTAGTACGGCGTGACGAGCAGCAGACCATGGGCGCCCACCTTGCGCGCCCCCTGCGCCAGCTCGACGCTGTGCCGGGTGTCGTTCGTGCCGACCCCGGCCACGATCGTGGCGCGGTCGCCGACCGCCTCGAGGACCGCCGCCAGCAGACGCGCGTCCTCCTCCCCCGTCGTCGTCGGCGACTCGCCGGTCGTGCCACTCACGACGAGGCCGTCGTGGCCGTGGTCGACCAGGTACGTCGCGAGCTTCTGCGCCGCCTCCACGTCGAGAGCCCCCTCGGGGGTGAACGGCGTGACCATGGCGGTCAGGACGCGGCCGAACGGTGCGGCCTCGCTGGCGAGCGGGGAGGTCATGGACCGAGGTTACCGCTGACCGACCCCAGCAGCCCCGCCGCACCTGCGTCATTCGCCGCCCACGGCCCGGCACCCCCGCCGTACCCCTTGCCGCCCCCGGCCCGGCACCCCCGCCATACCCCTTGCCGCCCACGGCCCGGCACCCCCGCCGTGCCCTCTGCCGTACCCCTTGCCGCCCACGGCCCGGCACCCCCGCCGGGGCCGCTACCGTCGGCGCATGACGTCGCACGAGCTCGACCGTGCCGTCGCCTCCACCGTGGGCGACGACGGGCACCGCCACCTGACCCTCACCGCGGACTGGAACACGCCCAACGGCACCGCGAACGGCGGGTACGTGCTCGCCATCCTCGCGCGTGCGGTGCTCGACGAGGCCCGCACGAGCGCACCCGACCACCCCGACCTGCTCACCGTCTCGGTGAGCTACTTCAAGCCGCCGACCCCCGGACCGGCCTCCGTCGAGGTGACCACCCTGCGGGTCGGCCGCCGCGTCTCGGTGCACCAGGCCGTCCTGCAGCAGGGAGGCCGCGCGGTCGCCCACGCCGTGATCTCCCTGCACGACTGGGACGCGGCCGGCACCGTCGAGCACCTTCCCCACGACGCCCCCGCAGTGCCCGGACCAGACGCCAGCACCGACCTGTCGCCGTTCATCCCGACGGGCGCGGTGCCCATCGTCGAGCGCTACGAGTCCCGTGCTCCCGAGGTGCCGGGGTGGCTGCGCGGCGAGCCGTCCGGTGTCGCGGAGGCGACCGTCTGGATCCGACCGAAGGACGGCCGTCGGGTCGACGCCCTCGCGGCGGCCGCGATCGTCGACGGGTACCCGCCGGTCACGGCCGAGCTCGGCCACCTCGCGTCCGCCACGGTCCAGCTCACCGTCCATCTGCGACGTCGGCCCGACAGCGCCTGGGCGCTGCTGCACGTCACCACGCGCCACGTCCAGCAGGGCTACCACGACGAGGACGTGGAGCTGTGGGACGAGCAGGGCCGGCTCGTGGCCCAGAGCCGTCAGCTGGCCGTGCTGTCCTGAGGGCGGGCTCGGCCGACCGCGGCGTCGAGCGCACGACCCGCTCCCACCACCGCAACGGCGGTCAGCAGCACGAGCGCCCCGGCGAGGGTCGCCGCCAGCGGGTCGTCCACGACCAGCTGCGGGATGGCCCGCTGGGGCACGAGCGACGCCGCCGCGCCGGCGCCGACCAGACCGATCCAGTTGCCGGTCATCGCAGCCCGGTGGTCACGGATCCGACCCTGTCGGGCGCCGACGATCCCGAGGGGCACGGTGACCAGCGTGACCACCGACAGGGCGTGCAGCACGCTGAAGTGCCCGGGTCGGATCTCCTGGATCCAGAACGACGTGACCGCGACGTACAGGATCGCGACCACCCACACCCGTCCGGCCAGCCGATGCCCTCGCGTGCCTCGCGGCCCCAGGAAGAGCTGCCAGAACCCGACGACCAGGGCGAGCAGGGCGGCGAAGGCGTGCGTGGCGACGAGCGGCGTCATGGTGTCTCCGGTCGGAGGATCTCGAGCAGCGGGTCGGTGACGGCGCGGACCTGGTCGGCCGTGACGTCCGTCGCCTCCAGGAGCCGGCCGAACGCGTCCTCCAGCAGCGCCCCGCCGTCGGCGACGAGCCGCTCCCCCGCCTCGGTCAGCGTGAGCGCGCTGCGATTCCCCGTGCCCGGCGTTCGCACGGCCGTCAGCAGCCCGGCCTCGGAGAGGGCGCGGACCATGCGGCTCGCCGCAGGGGCCGAGACCTCCTGGGCGGCGGCGAGCTCGGCCTGTGTCGGCGCGCCGAGCACCTGCACCGTGACGAGCGTGAGGAAGCGGGCGTAGCTCGTGCCGTGGGCCGCGCGCAGCATCTCGTCGGCCGCCGCGTCGAGGGCGGCGACGAGCGTGTGCAGCCGGTAGGCCGGCTGTCGGGGGTCGTACGTCACCCCAGCATCATGAGGCGGTTAACTTAACTGTGTCAAGATGCTCGCACGTACGTGACCACGTCGAACGGCACGCGCTCGGGCTCCGGGCCGACGTTCGGCACCCGTCCGACCTCGTCCCACGCCTCCCAGTCCAGCCGCGGGAAGAAGGCGTCGCCGTCCGGCGAGGCTGCCACGCGGGTCACGACCATGGCGTCGACGAGTCCCTGCTCCAGCGCCTGCGCGTACACCTGCGCCCCGCCCACGAGGAACACCTCCTCGTCGAGCTCCTGCGCCGTGCTCAACGCCTCCTCGAGCGACGCGGCGACGAGCACGTCGTCGCCGTGGGGCCCGGCAGACCAGTCCGGGTCGCGGGTCAGGACCACGGTGGTACGACCAGGGAGGGGCCGACCGATGGACTCGTAGGTGGTCCGCCCCATGACCATCGGGTGGCCGAGCGTGAGGCGCTTGAAGTGGGCGAGGTCCTCGGGGAGGCGCCACGGCAGCGCGCCGTCGACCCCGATGACCCGGTTCGCGCCCATCGCGACGACGAGCGTGAGGCTCATACCGCGATCGGCGCCTTGATGCCCGGGTGCGGGTCGTAGCCGGTGACCTTGATCGCGTCGAAGTCGAAGCCGTCGATGCTGGTGACCGACGGGTCGAGCCAAAGCTCCGGCAGCGGCCGCGGGTCGCGCTCCAGCTGCAGCCGCGCCTGGTCGAGGTGGTTGAGGTACAGGTGGGCGTCGCCGAACGTGTGCACGAAGTCGCCGACGCGCAGACCCGCGACCTGCGCCACCATGTGCGTGAGCAGTGCGTAGGAGGCGATGTTGAACGGGACACCGAGGAAGACGTCGGCCGAGCGCTGGTAGAGCTGGCAGGACAGCCGACCAGGTCCACCGTCGTCGGCCGGGGCCACGTAGAACTGGAAGAACGCGTGGCACGGCGCGAGCGCCATGTCGGGCAGATCGGCGACGTTCCAGGCGCTGACGATGTGCCGCCGGGAGTCGGGGTCGGCCTTCAGCGCCTCGACGACCTGCGCGAGCTGGTCGATGGTCGCACCGGACGGTGTCGGCCAGCTCCGCCACTGGTGCCCGTAGACCGGACCGAGGTCGCCGTCCTCGTCGGCCCACTCGTCCCAGATCGTGATGCCGTGCTCCCGCAGCCACGCGGTGTTGGTGTCGCCGCGGACGAACCACAGCAGCTCGCCGACGACCGACCGGAGGTGGATCTTCTTCGTGGTGACGAGCGGGAACCCCTCGGAGAGGTCGAAGCGCATCTGGTGGCCGAACACGCTGAGCGTGCCGGTGCCGGTGCGGTCGCCCTTCTCGACCCCCTCGTCGAGGACGCGGCGGACGAGATCGAGGTAGGCCTGCATGACTCGCAGGATACTCGCCCCCACGACCGTCCCGGTCGTGCGAGACTCTGGGCGTGCCCCTCGCCGAGTACGAGGCCTCGCCCCAGGAGGTCCGCCGTTTCGCCCTCCTGCAGATCGTCCTGACCGCCGCCTTCGTGACGCTGATCTTCCTGGCGCTGGGCGGCACCGACGCGGACCTGCCGCCGTGGTGGCTGCTCGGCGTGCTCGCGCTCGGACTGGTCGCCGCAGCGGTGCTGTCCGAGCGCGTGTGGCTGCAGTCGTCGCCGCTGGACCCCGAGGCGGACCCCGCCGAGAACCAGCGACGCGCCGTCGGCATCTTCGCCGCCCAGACGGTCCGCAAGCTCGTCTTCTGCGAGACCGTCGTGCTGGTGTCCATCCTGGTCGCGTTCATCGGCTCCTGGGGAGGGTGGACGATCCTGCTCGTCGGCGTCCCCGGTCTCTTCCTGCTCGGCTGGGAGACCTGGCCGGGACTGCGGAACCTGTCCATGACGGCCGCCATGCTGGACGCCCAGGGCGCCGACTCGAGGCTGGTCGAGAGCTTCCGGTCCTGGTGAAAGGGCTTGGAGCCTGCCCGACGCCCGGTCCATACTGGGTGCCGAGCGGGATCAGTGGCCCGGCGGTCGTCACCGCCCCGGTCCCACGTGTCGTACCTCGCTCGCGTCCCTCCACAGGACACTCTGGGTGATCCCGCCACGGCGGGTGGGGTTCAACTCCCCTCGTCGGCGCGGGCCGGCAGCCCCGGGACCTCCCGGGGCACCTGGACGCGAGGCCCTGCAGGACTCCGGGTCCTCCGCCTCCCGCACGGGGCCGCCCCGCGCCGATCCACCATCCGAGACCACGCGAGAGGACCATCGTGAAGATCACCGTCCAGCCCCACGAACGCGTGCTGGTGCACCGCGACGGTGCCCTCGTCGACGTCCTGGGACCGGGCCGTCACCGAGTGCGCCGCCGACGCACCGTGCGTCACGTCGTCGACGTGCGTGAGCGCCTGCTCGGCCTCGCCACCCAGGAGGTGCCGACGTCCGACGGCCTGCGAGTCAAGGTCGGTGCCACGGTGACCTGGCGGGTCGTCGACCCCGTCGCCTGGCACGCGATGGCGCTCGACCCGAAGGCTGTGGTCTACGAGGCAGCGCGGCGCGCCGTCCGCGACGTGGCGGCCGCGTCCGACCTGGCCGGCCTCGCGTCGGGCGTGCCCGAGGACGACGTCCCCGCCGACCTGGCGGCTGCCGTCGGCGCTGTCGGGGTGGAGGTGACGTCGCTGCGCGTCACCGACGTGCTCCCGCCCGCGGAGGTCCGCCGAGCGGTCGAGGCCGCCGAGGTGGCCCGGCACCGCGCCGTCGCGGCGCTGGAGGAGGCGCGGGGGCAGAGCGCAGCCGTGCGACACCTCGCCAACGTCGCCGACGTGCTCGACCACCACCCCGCCCTCGCCGCGCTGCGGCTGGCGGAGGTGGCTGCGGCCGGCGGCGGCAGCGTCGTCGTCGAGCGCCCGAGCTGTGCCGCGCGGTGAGCGGCGCCGACGTCAGCGTCCGGCTGGCCTGGCCGGACGACGCACCGGCCATCGCCAGGGTGCAGCGCTCCGCGTGGGGTGCCGCCCTCGGCGACGTCCCCGACGTCGACCTCGCGCCGGCCTGGGCCCGGCTGCTGACCTCCCCGCCCGACGCGCGGGCCCGCGTGCTGGTGGCCCTCGAGCAGGCGTCGGTGCGCGGAGTCGTGTTCGTGCACCCGTGCCACGACCCGGACGCCGACCGAGTCGCCGACGGCGAGGTCGGCGAGCTGCTCGTCGACCCTGGGCACCGCGACGCGGGGCACGGCTCGCGGCTGCTCCAGGCAGCGGTCGACACCCTGCGGGCGGACGGCTTCGCGCGGGCGCGCTGGTGGGTGCCGACCACCGACGACCGGCTGCGCGCGTTCGTCGTCGGCACCGGCTGGACGGCCGACGGGGCACACCGCGAGCTCGCCGACGAGTCGGGTGGTCGCACGGTCAAGCAGGTCCGGCTCGTCACGTCCCTCGTCGAGGCATGAGCGACGCGGCCGCTGCGGGGCCGGCGGCTCGGCGTCGTGTCGTCGCGGACTCCCTCGGGGTCGGCGTGGCGACCGGCGCCTACGGCGTCTCGTTCGGCGCGCTGGGCACCACGTCGGGGCTCGACGTGCTGCAGACCTGCGTGCTGTCCCTGCTCGCGTTCACGGGCGCGTCGCAGTTCGCCTTCATCGGCGTCGTGGCGGCCGGAGGAGCGCCGGTCACCGGGGCGGTGACGTCGGTGCTGCTCGGGTCACGCAACCTGTTCTACGGCCTGAGCATCGCGTCGGTGCTGCGCCTCCGCGGGGTGCGACGGGCGCTCGGTGCGCACCTCGTGATCGACGAGTCGACCGCCGTCGCCCTCGCCCAGCGCGACCCCGCCCTCGGACGGCTGGGGTTCTGGTGGACGGGCACGTCGGTCTTCGTGCTCTGGAACCTGTCCACGCTGCTGGGTGCCCTCGCCGGGACCGCGATCGGCGATCCCCGCGCCTACGGCCTCGACGCCGCCGTCGGCGCCGCGTTCCTGGGCCTGCTCTGGCCGCGTCTGGACGGACCTCTCCCCCGCCTCGTCGCGCTCTGCGGCGCCGCCGTGGCCGCCGGCCTGGTGCCGGTCACGCCCGCCGGGCTGCCGATCATCGGCGGCGGGGCGGTCGCGGTGGCCGTCGGCCTGCTCGTCGGGGCGCGGAGGTGAGCGCTCTGTGGGTGGGCATCGTCCTCACGTGCGTCGGCTGCTACGTGCTGAAGGTCGCCGGACTGTCCGTCCCCGACCGCGTGCTCGAGCACGCGACGACGCAGCGTGCGGTCAGTCTGATCCCCGTGGGGCTGCTCGGCGCCCTGGTGGCCGTGCAGGTGCTGGCCGACGGGCCCCGGCTCGCGGTCGACGCGCGGCTCGCCGGCCTGGGGGTGGCGGCCGTGCTCCTGGCGCTGCGCGTGCCGTTCCTGCCGATGGTCGTCGCCGCGGCCCTCACGGCGGCGCTGCTGCGGCTCTGAGCCGGGCGGCGACGGCGCTCAGTCGAGTCCGAGCACCGCGTCGAGCCCCACGGTGACACCGGGCCGGTCCGCCACGTGCCGGACGGCCGCGACGACGCCGGGCATGAACGACTCACGGGTCGAGGAGTCGTGGCGCAGCGACAGGACCTCTCCCTCCCCACCGAGGAGCACCTCCTGCGACGCGACGAAGCCGCGCGAGCGCACGGCGTGCACGGTGATGCCGTCGACCTTCGCACCGCGGGCCCCGTCGGGGTCGGTGGTGGTCGCGTCGGGCACCGCGGCCGAGCCGGCCTCGGCGCGCGCCGCAGCCACCAGCTCGGCGGTGCGCACGGCCGTGCCCGACGGCGCGTCGACCTTCGCGGGGTGGTGCATCTCGATGATCTCGACGGACTCGAAGAAGGGAGCGGCTGTCGCGGCGAAGCGCATGAGGAGCACCGCGCCGATCGAGAAGTTCGGGACCACCAGCACGCTCGCTCCTGAACGCTGCTCGACCGCGTCCTGCACCGCCCGCAGCCGGTCGCCGTCGAAGCCGGAGGTGCCGACGACGACGTGCACCCCCTGCTCCACGCACCACAGCACCTGGTCGAGCGCGACGTCGGGAGTCGTGAAGACGAGCGCGACGTCGGCCCCGTGCTCCGTGACCTGCTCCAGCGCGTCGCCCACGTCGACCCGGGCGACGACCTCGAGCCCCTCGGCCGCCTCCAGCGCCGTCACCGACGTCGATCCCATGCGCCCCTGGGCGCCCAGCACGGCTACGCGAGTCGTCATGCGCCCAGCCTAGTGAGCGAGCTCCTCGGCCAGGACCGAGAGCCCGGCGTGGAGCTCGGCGAAGGACGTCGTGAGCGGTGCGAGGCCCAGGCGCAGGAGGTCGGGCTCGCGGAAGTCGGGGACGACGCCGCGGTCGGTGAGCCGCTCCGTGAGCGCCCGGGCGTCGGGCACCCGGACGGTGACGTGGCTTCCCCGTCGGGTGGGATCGCGCGGCGTGACCAGCTGCAGCTCGACGCCCTTCTCGGCGAGGGCGTCGAGGGCGTCGACCGCGAAGCCGGTCAGCAGCTCGGACTTCGTCCGCGCGGTAGCGACCCCGGCCTCCGCGACCATCGCCACGCCCTCGCGCACGGCCACGAGACCAGCCACGTTCGGGGTGCCGGAGAGCAGCCGCCGTGCGTCGGTGGCGGGGCGGTATTCCTCGGCCATCGCGAACAGGTCGTCGGCGCTCCACCACCCGGGCAGCGGCTGCTCGAGGTGCGGCAGGTGCCGGGCCGCGGCGTACAGGAACGCCGGCGCCCCCGGACCCCCGTTGAGGTACTTGTAGGTGCACCCGACCGCGAGGTCGACGTCGGCGGCGTCCAGCGACGTCGGGACCACGCCCGCCGAGTGGCAGAGGTCCCACACCACGAGCGCACCCGCCGCGTGCACCTGCGTCGTCAGCGCCGGCAGGTCGAGCAGCACGCCCGTCCGGTAGTCGACGTGGCTCAGCAGCACGACGGCCGTCCGCTCGTCGAGCACGTCGGCCAAGGGGCCGGCGACGTCCCCGTCGGCGTCGCGGTGCACGACGACGAGCTCGAGGCCGCGCTGCCGGGCGACCTCCGCGGCGAGGTAGCGGTCGGTCGGGAAGTCGCCGGCATCGACGACGAGCCGGGTGCGCCCGGTCGCCAGCGAGGCGGCGGCGTGCAGCGCCTTGGCGATGCCGATCGAGGTCGAGTCGCCGACCACCGTCTGGCCTGGAGCGGCCCCGAGCAGCGCGCCGACCTCGTCGCCCACGACGACCGGGAGCTCGACCCACCCCTCGGACCAGCCGCGGATCAGGCGAGCACCCCACTCCTCGCGCACGAACGTCGCCAGCCGCTCGCGGGTGCGCAGCGGCAGACGTCCGAGCGAGTTGCCGTCGAGGTAGGCGACGACGTCGGCGTCGAGCTGGAACTGCTGCCGCCAGGCGGCGAGCGGGTCTGCGGCGTCCAGGGTCGCGGCACGTTCACGGAAGTCGCTCACCCTCCGGATCGTCTCACGAGCGCCCGGGGCCCGGACGCGACGAGGCCCCCACCCCGAGGGGCAGGGGCCTCGTCGGCCGTGCGTGGATCAGGCGTCGGCGCCGGCCTCGGCGGCCTCCTCGGCAGCCGCGTCGGCCACGACCGGGATCAGCGAGATCTTGCCGCGGTCGCCGAGCTCGGCGATCTCGACCTGGACCTTCTGGCCGACGGTCAGCACGTCGTCGACGCTGCTGACCCGCTGGCCGCCGTTGAGGTCGCGCAGCTTGCTGATGTGCAGCAGGCCGTCCTTGCCGGGCGACAGCGCGACGAACGCGCCGAAGTCGACCGTCTTGACCACGGTGCCGAGGTAGCGCTCGCCGACCTCGGGCATCGTCGGGTTCGCGATCGCGTTGATCGCGTCGCGTGCGGCGTCGGCCGAGCCGCCACCCTCGCCCGCGATGTACACCGTGCCGTCGTCCTCGATCGAGATCTTGGCACCGGTGTCGGCCTGGATCTGGTTGATCATCTTGCCCTTGGGGCCGATGACCTCGCCGATCTTGTCGACCGGCACCTTCACCGTGATGATGCGCGGCGCGAACTGGCTCATCTCGTCGGGCGTGTCGATCGCCTCGGACATGACGTCGAGGATCGTCAGACGCGCACCCTTGGCCTGGGTGAGGGCACCGGCCAGCACGTCGGCGGGGATGCCGTCGAGCTTGGTGTCCAGCTGCAGGGCGGTGATGAAGTCCGGCGTGCCGGCGACCTTGAAGTCCATGTCGCCGTAGGCGTCCTCCGCACCGAGGATGTCGGTGAGGGTGACGTACTGGGTGGCGCCGTCGACCTCGCCGGAGATGAGGCCCATCGCGATGCCGGCGACCGGGGCGCGCAGCGGCACACCGGCGTTGAGCAGGCCGAGCGTCGAGGCGCAGACCGAGCCCATCGACGTCGAGCCGTTGGAGCTCAGCGCCTCCGAGACCTGGCGGATCGCGTACGGGAACTCCTCGGTGGTCGGGAGCACCGGCAGCAGCGCACGGCCGGCGAGCGCGCCGTGACCGATCTCGCGACGCTTCGGCGAGCCGACGCGGCCCGTCTCACCCGTCGAGAACGGCGGGAAGTTGTAGTTGTGCATGTAGCGACGCGTGGTCTCGGGGCTCAGGGTGTCGAGCTTCTGGACCAGGTCGAGCATGTTCAGCGTGGTGATGCCCAGGATCTGGGTCTCACCGCGCTGGAACAGGGCCGAGCCGTGCACGCGCGGGACGACGCCGACCTCGGCGGAGAGCTCGCGGATGTCGGCGAGGCCACGACCGTCGATGCGCACCTTGTCGCGCAGCACGCGCTGGCGCACGAGGCTCTTGGTGACGGCGCGCAGCGCGGCACCGACCTCCTTCTCGCGGCCCGCGAACTGCTCACCGAGCTGGTCGAGCACGTCAGCCTTGATCGCGCTCTCGCGCTCCTCGCGGTCGGCCTTGGAGACGATCGTGAGGGCCTCGGCCAGCGGGCCGGACGCGACGGCGGCGACGGCGTCGTAGACGTCGTCCTGGAAGTCGAGGAAGACCGGGAAGTCCTGGACGGGCTTCGCGGCGGCCTCGGCGAGCTGCTGCTGGGCCTCGCAGAGCTGACGGATGAAGGTCTTCGACGCCTCGAGGCCGCCGGCGACGACCTCCTCGGTCGGCGCCTGGACGCCGGACTGCACGAGGTCCCAGGTGGACTCGGTGGACTCGGCCTCGACCATCATGATCGCGACGTCGGTCGAGCCGTCGGGCTGCGTGGCGATGCGGCCCGCGACGACCATGTCGAAGACGGCGTCCTCGAGCTGGCTGTGCGTCGGGAACGCGACCCACTGGCCGTCGATGAGCGCGACGCGCGTGGCACCGATGGGGCCGGAGAACGGCAGGCCGGAGATCTGCGTCGACGCCGAGGCGGCGTTGATGGCGAGCACGTCGTAGGGCGTGTCGGGGTTGAGGGCCAGGACCGTGATGACGACCTGGACCTCGTTGCGCAGACCCTTCTTGAAGGTCGGGCGCAGCGGGCGGTCGATGAGGCGACAGGTGAGGATCGCGTCCTCGCCCGGGCGGCCCTCGCGACGGAAGAACGAGCCGGGGATGCGACCCGCGGCGTACATGCGCTCCTCGACGTCGACCGTCAGCGGGAAGAAGTCGAAGTGGTCCTTGGGCTGCTTGCCGGCGGTGGTGGCCGAGAGCAGCATCGTGTCGTCGTCGAGGAACGCGGAGACGGAGCCGGCGGCCTGGCGGGCGAGCTGGCCCGTCTCGAAGCGGATGGTGCGGGTGCCGTACTGACCGTTGTCGATGACGGTCTCGATGGCGTGGATGGTGTCGGACATGGGAGTCCCTTCTCGCGACGTGCGTCGCGCGGTGGGACGAGACCCGGACCTGCCGTGATGGTGGTCGGTCTTCGATCGAGGCCCGCGGCCCGGCGTCCGCCGTCCCGAGGGCCACTACCGAGGACCGGACCCGACGTGGCGGCTCTCGTCCGTGGATGTGTCGTGTTCAGTTGTCGGGGCGCGTGGCCCCGGATGCAGTTCAGGCGGCCACCCGGGGGGTGACCGCCTGAACGAGGTCAGCGACGCAGACCGAGACGCTCGATCAGCGAGCGGTAGCGCTCGATGTCGGTGTTCTGCAGGTAGTTCAGCAGGCGACGACGGCGACCGACGAGCAGCAGCAGGCCACGACGGCTGTGGTGGTCGTGCTTGTGCTCCTTGAGGTGGTCCGTCAGGTGCGAGATGCGCTGCGTGAGCAGCGCGACCTGGACCTCCGGGGAGCCGGTGTCGCCCTCGCTGCGGGCGTACTGGCTGATGATCTCGTCACGCGGGGTACCGGCGACGGTGGGGGCAGCGGTCTTCTTCGACATTCTTCTCCTGGGAGGTCGTTGCACGGCGCGCCCGGGCATGTCCACCGGGGCTCTACGGACCGTGGGCGTTCGTACGCCGTCGTCCAGGTTATCAGCGCGCCGGTCGTTCCGACGAATCGCCTCGCCGTGCTCGACGGCGTGCGGCCTCAGCCGAGCACGGCGCGCGCCTGCTCGACGTCGACGTGCATCTGCTCGACCAGCGCGTCGACGCCGCGGTAGGCGACCATCGGCCGCAGGTGGGCGACGAGCTGCACCCGCACGGGGCGGCCGTAGAGGTCGAGGTCGTGCCCGTGGTCCATGACGTAGGACTCCACCCTGCGCTCGGTCCCGGCGAAGGTCGGGTTGGTCCCCACGGAGATCGCGGCGGGGTAGTCGGCGTCGCCGGTGAGGAGGCGACCGGCGTAGACGCCGTCGGGCGGCACGCAGTAGTCGGCCTGCACGGGCACGTTCGCGGTGGGGAACCCGAGGTCGCGTCCACGCTGGTCCCCAGGGGTCACGACGCCGTCGACCTCGTGCGGGCGGCCGAGCAGCTCGGCGGCCTCCTCGAGGCGGGCCTCGCCGACGAGCGCGCGGACCCGCGTGGACGACCACGGGACGCCGTCGGCCCCGTGACCGTCGCCGACGAGCGTGAACGCGCTGGCGTCGCACCCGTGCCGTGCGCACAGCTCGCGCAGGGTGTCGGTCGTCCCCGACGCCCTCGCCCCGAAGGTGAAGTTCTCGCCGACGACGACGTGCCGCGCGCCGAGCTCCTCGACGACCACACGCTCCACGAACTCCTCCGGTGACCACGCCGCCATCGAGCGGTCGAAGTCGAGCACCCGCACGTGGTCGGCGCCACGCACCCCGGGCGCCGGCTCGTGCAGCAGCTCGATCCGGCGCTGCAGCGACGTGAGCCGAGGCGGGACGCGGTCGGGGGCGAAGACCGCCACCGGGTGCGGGTCGAACGTGACGGCGACGACGGGCAGGTCGCCCGCGACCTCGCGGGTACGTCGCAGCAGGGCCTGGTGCCCCCGGTGAACGCCGTCGAAGGTGCCGATGGTGACCGCGGTCGCGGTGCCCAGGGGGGCGGTCGAGGCGCCGCCGCGGTCTGTCCAGGTGCCCACCCCTGAACTGTGCCACACCCGCTCGGGAACGTCGGATGAGAGGACTCTCATCGACGTCTCATCGTGGCGTGCGCGAGCGTGCGGCACAGTGTCGCCATGACGCGAACCCGCTTCCTCGTGCCGCTCGTCGTGGGCGTCGGCCTCGTGCTGCTCGGCGTCGTCGTGGCGCGGGTGGTGGCCCAGGAGGACGCGCCGCGGGTCGACTACTCGCCCGTGACCGTGCCGACGTCCACCGAGACGCCGCGACCGACGGTCTCGCCGGCGCCCACGCCGACGGACGACCGCGACGACGATGACGACGATGACGATGACGACGACTACGAGCGCGTCCCGCAGACGCCGCGGCCCATCGACGACCGAGACGACGACCGCGACGACGATGACGACGACTGAACCGCGCGGGAGCGGACCGGCGCGCTTCTCCGTCCGCCAGCGTCTGACCGCCGCCGTCGCCCTGCTGACGGCGGCGGCGCTCGTCGCGGTCGGGGCCACGCTGTTCGTGCTGGAGTCCCAGCGCATCGACCGGGTGATCGACGCGAGCCTCGGTCAGGAGGTCGGGGAGCTGCGTCGCCTCCAGGCGGAGGGCGTCGACCCCGAGACGGGCCGGCCCTTCACCAGCCCCGACCGGCTGATCGCGTTCTTCCTCTCGCGCAACGTGCCCGACACCGACGAGAACCTGTGGCACTTCCCCGTGTCCGGCACCCCGACGTTCGTCGGCGAGGGCCAGCGGGTGCTGCGCACGTCGCCCCGTTTCCCTGCGCTGGTCGACCGCCTGGTGCGCCGCGGCGGCGTCGCGGACCTCCAGGTCGCCGGCCGGACCTTCCGGGTGGCGGTGCAGCCGGTCCAGCAGGGCGACCGGCGGGCCGCGTTCGTCGTGACCCACGACGTCGACGGGTCGCGCGCGCAGCTGCGTGAGCTGATGGTCACCTACGCGCTGCTCAGCGCGCTCTCCGTCATCCTCATCTCCGCCGTGGCGTCGTGGCTGGCCGGGCGTCTGCTCTCCCCCGTACGCCGTCTGCGCGAGACCGCCCAGGGGATCAGCGAGGGCGACCTCGGCGGTCGCCTGGAGGTGACCGGGAACGACGACCTCACCGAGCTGCAGCGCACCTTCAACGACATGCTCGACCGGCTCGAGGAGGCGTTCGCGAGCCAACGTCGCCTGCTCGACGACGCGGCGCACGAGCTGCGCACGCCCCTCACCGTGCTGCAGGGCCACCTGGAGGTGCTCGACCCCTCCGACCCCGACGACGTCCGCACGACGCGCACGCTCCTGCTCGACGAGATCGACCGGATGACCCGGCTCGTCCACGACCTCCTCCTGCTCGCGAAGGCGGAGCGTCCGGACTTCGTGCGCCCGGAGCGCACCGACGTCGAGGCGCTCACGCTCGGCGCCCTGGAGCGTGCGCGAGGGCTGGCCGACCGGGCCTGGGTGCTCGACGCGGTGGCTCGCACCCACGTCGAGGTCGACCCGCAGCGACTGACGCAGGCGCTGCTCCAGCTGGCCGACAACGCCGTCCGGCACACGGAGCCCGGAGCGGAGGTCGGCGTCGGGTCGCGCGTGCACGACGGGAACGTCGAGCTGTGGGTGCGCGACACGGGAGCCGGGGTACCGTCGGCGCTGCGTGAGACGATCTTCGAGCGCTTCGCCCAGGGCGACGGCGAGCAGGCGGGCTTCGGGCTGGGCTTGTCGATCGTCTCGGCGATCATGGAGGCGCACGAGGGTCGCGTCGTGCTCGACCCGCCCGGGGCGACGTCGGGCGCGACGTTCCGGCTCGTGATCCCGACAGGAGGACTGTGGTGAACCGGATTCTCGTGGTCGAGGACGAGCAGCGGATCGCGTCGTTCGTCGCGAAGGGCCTGAAGGCCGAGGGCTTCACGCCGACCGTCGTCGCCGACGGCGTGAGCGGCCTCGACTACGCGCTGACCGGTCCGTTCGACCTGATGGTGCTCGACATCGGCCTGCCCGGGCTCGACGGCTTCACCATCCTCGAGCGGGTGCAGGCGGACCGGCCCGAGCTGCCGGTGATCGTGCTGACGGCGCGCGACTCGGTGACCGACACGGTCCAGGCGCTCGAGGGTGGGGCGGCCGACTACATGAGCAAGCCCTTCCGCTTCGCCGAGCTGCTCGCGCGTGTCCGCCTGCGTCTGCGCACGCCCGCCTCCGCGCCGCCCGACGACGAGCTGGTCGCGGGTGACGTCCGCCTCGACCTGCGGCGACGTCGCGCGTACGTCGCGGATCGGGAGGTCGAGCTGTCGGCCCGAGAGCTGTCGCTCGCCGAGGTGCTGATGTCGCACCGCGGGCAGGTGCTGTCACGCGAGCAGCTGCTCTCCCACGTGTGGGGCTACGACTTCGACCCCGGCTCCAACGTCGTGGACGTGTACGTCGGGTACCTGCGCAGGAAGCTCGGCGCCGGGCTCGTCACCACGGTGCGGGGGCTCGGGTACCGGGTGGACTGACGCGAGGTCAACGCCGCAGCGTGAACCCCGAGAGACGGGCGGACGGCAGGCCGGCGATCATCGGCTCGAGCTCGACCGCGATGTCGCGTGGCGTGGGACGGGCCGCCGGGTCGGGGTCGAGGCAGCGCCCGATGAGATCGGCAGCACCCCGGTGGACGAAGCCGGGGAGCGGCTTCGGCCCGTCGTCCAGCTGCGCCCAGCGCGGCTCGCGGTCGAACGCGCGGAACCCCGCGGCGGCGCGAAACAGGGTGGCACCGAGGCCCCACACGTCGGCGGCCGGGCCGACCGGACCGCGCTCCCCCGGCGCGCACTGCTCGGGTGCCATGTACTCGTCGCTGCCGACCGCGTGGTCGAGGGCGGCGGCCGCGTCGACGTCGAGCGCGACGGAGAGGTCGATGAGCTGGGCGGGCGCGCCCATGATGATGTTGCTCGGCTTGACGTCGAGGTGCACGACCCCCTCGCCGTGCAGGTAGTGCAGGACCGACGCGAGCTCGAGGGCCAGCGGGAGCAGCTGGTGCTCCGGCACGGCACCGTGCCGGGAGATCAGCCGCGACAGGTTGGGGCCGTCGACGTGCTCGAGCACGAAGTACGGCCGCGCTGACTCGTCGTCGTAGGAGAAGACCCGGGTGAGTCCCGGGTGCGCCAGCCGTGCGAGCAGTGCCACCTCGCGGTCGAAGCCGGCCCGCGAGACCGGGTCGTCGACGTGCCCCGGGCGGAGCACCTTGACGACCACCGGAGCGTGCAGCCGCTCGTCGAAGGCCAGCCATGCCTCGTAGACGGTGCCGCCGCCCAGGTCCTTGACGGCCGTCAGGCCGGGGGCGATCTCGTCGCCCCCGGCCAGGCCCCACGCGTCGTCGGACATCAGCGGTCGGTGCCGCTCGTCGGAGCCGTGTTCTTCGTCGGCGCGGACTGGACGGTCTTCGCGGTGTTCTTCGTCGACGCCGACTGGACGGTCTTGGCCGTGTTGGCGGTCGGTGCCGTATTGCGGGTCTGGGCCGTGTTGCGGGTCTGGGCCGTGTTCGCGGTGTTGGCCGTCTGACGGGTGACGTTCGTGCTCAGGTCGTCGTCGCGGTCGTCATCGTCGTCGGTGTCGTCGGCGGTGACGACCCACGACGTGGTCGAGTCGTCGCGCTTGAGCACCGGGTCGCGGTCGCCGTCGGCGTGGGCGCTGGAGAGCGCGAAGCCGGCGGTGCCGAGCGCGAGGGTGCCGGCGACGGCGGCGATGGCGGTACGGGCGGTGGTCTTCATGGGTCCTCCTGAGGTCGATGCGATGACCCCAGGTTGGTCGCGGGTCGTGAGCCTGCCGTGAGACGTCGATGAGAGGCCTCTCATCCACCTCAGAGCAGCGGGCGCAGCGGTGTCAGCAGCAGCTCGCAGGCGCGCGCCACGATGGGCCGCGACTGCCAGTGCTCGAGCGTCAGCTCGCGACAGTTCGCGAGGTCCGTCTCGAACACGGTCTCGAGGTGGGCGGCGAGCGCGGGGTCGACGACCTCGAGGTTGATCTCGTAGTTGCCGGTGAGGCTCAGCCGGTCGATGTTGGCGGTGCCCACGGTCGACCACTGCCCGTCGATCGTCGCGGTCTTCGCGTGCACCATCGCGTCCTGGTAGAGCTGGATCCGCACGCCGTGGCGCAGCAGCTCGCCGTAGAACCCCCGCGACAGCCAGTCGGCGACGACGTGGTTGCTGACCTCGGGGACGATGATTGTCACCTCCACGCCGCGCGACCGGGCGTCCTTGAGGGCCTGCAGGATGTCGTGGTCGGGGATGAAGTAGGCGGCGGTGATGTGGATGTGGTGCCGGGCGCGGTCGATCGCCTCGAGGTACATGCCGCGGATCGGGAACACGAGCTGGCGGGGCACGTTGCGGTGGGCGCGCACGCTCGGCTCCCAGCTGGCCTCCCCCAGCGGCTCGATCGGCACCGGGTGCAGGTCGTTCCAGAAGTCGATGAAGGCGTTGTCGAGGTCCCAGACCGCCGACCCCTCGACCCGCAGGTGCGTGTCGCGCCACTGCGTGGCGTACAGCGAGCCGACGTTGTACCCGCCGACGAAGCCGACCGTGTCGTCGACGACGAGGATCTTGCGGTGGTCGCGACCCCACCGTCGAGGGTTGAAGGGCTGCAGCCCGGTCTTCAGCACCGGGTAGCGCAGCACGTGCACGCTCGGGGGGAACGTCAGGAACGAGCGCGGGACGACGAGGTTCGCGAACCCGTCGTAGATCACCCGCACGTCGACCCCACGGTCGGCGGCCGCGACGAGCTCGCGCTTGAACGCCTCACCCACCTCGTCGCCCTTGAGGATGAAGGTCTCGAAGAGGATCCGGGTCGTGGCGCCGCGGATGGCCGACAGCATGTCGTCGTAGAGGTCCTCGCCGTACGTGTACGTGGTGGCGCTGTTCTCGCTGCCGACGGGGACCGTCCGCGGCGGCACGGTCGGGAAGCTCGTCTCGCTGGAGCCACGCAGGATCTTGCGGACCTTGGTCGTGACCATGAGACCCGCGACGATGCCGACGACGGAGAGGAACCAGGTCTGCAGGGGACGCCAGATCAGGCGTTCGGTCGAGAGTCGGGCCACGTCGTCACCCTAGGGCACGACGACGCGGTCCCCGGTCGTCGTCAGACGAAGACCGCGACGGGGCGGGCGGACCCGTCGCGCTGCTCGTAGAGCGCCAGGAAGGTGCCGTCGGGCGCGAAGAGGGCCACGGGACCAGGAGGACCGAGCTCGACGTCCGGGAGGGCCCGACCGAAGCGCACCGCATCGGCTGCGGCCTCGTCGAGGTCGAGCGTGGGGAACGCCGCGCGGGCTGCGTCGTCGAGCGCGACGTGCTGCCAGGAGCGCTCGAGCTCCTCGAGCGTGCGGGCGACGTCGAGGCCGAACCCGCCGACACGGGTGCGGCGCAGCATCGTGAGGTGCCCGCCGACGCCCAGGGCCGCGCCGAGGTCGCGCGCCAGGGCCCGCACGTAGGTCCCGCTGCTGCACACCACGCGGGCGTCGACGTCGACGACCCCCAGGCCGTCGACCTGCCGGTGCCGGACGTCGGAGACCTCGAACGTCGACACGGTGACCGGTCGGGCCGGGAGCTGCACGTCCTCGCCGGCCCGGACCCGGGCGTACGAGCGCTTCCCGTCGACCTTGATCGCCGACACCGCCGTCGGCACCTGCTCGATGGCTCCCGTGAGCGGGAGCACCGCGGCGCGCACGGCATCGTCCGTCACGTCCGAGGCGTCGTGGCGCTCCAGGAGGTCGCCCTCCGCGTCGTCCGTGACCGTGGTCTGGCCCAGCCGCATCGTGGCCAGGTACTCCTTGTCGGCCAGCTGCAGGTGGCCGAGGAGACGGGTCGCCCGCCCGACCCCGAGGAGCAGCACACCGGTCGCCATCGGGTCGAGCGTGCCCGCGTGACCGACCTTGCGCGTGCCGGCCAGCCGACGGGTGCGGGCGACGACGTCGTGCGACGTCCACCCGGCGGGCTTGTCCACGACGACCAGCCCGACGGGGGTCTCGCTCATGCGCGGGGGTCGTCCTCGTCGACGTCGTCGTCCTCGTCGGCACGGGGCTGCTTGTAGGGGTCCGGGTCGCCCGCGTACTCCGCGCCGGCCGACGCGGCCGCCACGCGCTCGTCGATCTCGCGCGCCTTCGCGAGCAGGTCCTCGATCTGCCGCGCCGTCTCCGGCACCGCGTCGAGGAAGAACTCGAGGGTCGGCGTGTGGCGGGTGCCGAGCTGCTTGCCGACCTCGCTGCGCAGCAGGCCGGTGGCGCTGCGCAGGGCGGCAGCGGTGTCGGCGGCGGCGCGCTCGTCGCCCATGACGGTGTAGAACACCGAGGCGTTCTGGTGGTCGCCCGTGAGCCGCACGTCGGTGATCGTGACGAAGCCGAGCCGTGGGTCCTTGACGCGCCGCTCGAGCATCTGGGCGATGATCACCTTGATGCGGTCGGCGAGCTGCTGGGTGCGCTGTCCGGCCATGGTTCCTCCTGCTGGGTCGCCGCCACGGGCCCAGGATCACTCCCGGGCCCGTGGCGGACCGCTGACTCAGCTACGCGGCTTCTCGCGCAGCTCGAACATCTCCACGACGTCGTCGATCTTGATGTCGCCGTACCCCTTGAGGACGAGACCGCACTCGAAGCCCTCGCGGACCTCGGACACGTCGTCCTTCTCGCGGCGCAGGCTCGCGAGCTCGAGGTTGTCGGCCACGACCGAGCCGTCGCGGAGCAGACGCGCCTTGGCGTTGCGCCGCAGCGTGCCGCTCGTGACCATGCAGCCGGCGATGTTGCCGATCTTGGACGAGCGGAAGATCTCGCGGATCTGCGCCGTGCCCAGCTGGTGCTCCTCGAACTCCGGCTTGAGCATGCCCTTGAGGGCCGCCTCGATCTCGTCGATCGCCTGGTAGATGACCGAGTAGTACTTGATCTCGACACCCTCGCGGTCGGCCAGCTCCGTCGCCTTGCCCTGCGGGCGGACGTTGAAGCCGATGATGACCGCGTTGGAGGCCGCCGCCAGGTTGACGTCGGTCTCGGTGATCGCACCCACGCCACGGTCGATGACCCGCAGGTTGACCTCCTCGCCCACGTCGATCTGGGCCAGCGAGTCCTCCAGCGCCTCGACCGAGCCGGAGCCGTCACCCTTGAGGATGAGCAGCAGCTCGTCGGTCTCGCCCTTCTCCATCGAGGACATGAAGTCCTCGAGGGTCCGGCGACCCGTGCGCTTGGCCAGGGCGGCGTTGCGCTCCCGGGCCTCGCGCTTCTCGGCGATCTGGCGGGCGATGCGGTCGTCGTCGACGACCATGAAGTTGTCGCCGGCACCGGGCACGGCCGTGAGGCCGAGCACCAGGGCGGGACGCGACGGCGTCGCCTCGGTGATGTTGGCACCGTACTCGTCGAGCATGGCGCGCACGCGACCGAAGGCCGGACCGGCCACGATCGAGTCGCCGACCCGCAGCGTGCCGCGCTGGACCAGCACCGTGGCGACCGGGCCGCGACCGCGGTCCAGGTGCGCCTCGATGGCGAGGCCCTCGGCGTTCTGCTCCGGGTTGGCGCGCAGGTCGAGCGAGGCGTCGGCCGTGAGGATGACGGCCTCGAGGAGCTCGTCCAGGCCGGTGCCCGCCTTGGCGGAGACGTCGACGAACATCGCGTCGCCGCCGTACTCCTCGGGCACGAGGCCGTACTCGGTGAGCTGGCCGCGCGCCTTGGTCGGGTCGGCGTCGGGCTTGTCGACCTTGTTGACCGCGACGACGATCGGCACCCCGGCCGCCTTCGCGTGGTTGAGCGCCTCGACCGTCTGCGGCATGACGCCGTCGTCGGCCGCGACCACCAGGATCGCGATGTCGGTGGCCTGGGCACCACGGGCACGCATGGCGGTGAACGCCTCGTGACCCGGGGTGTCGATGAACGTGATCGCACGCTCGTTGCCGTCGACCTCGGTCGTCACCTGGTAGGCGCCGATGGTCTGCGTGATGCCACCGGCCTCCTTGGCGACCACGTTGCTGTTGCGCAGCGCGTCGAGGAGCTTCGTCTTGCCGTGGTCGACGTGACCCATGACGGTGACGACCGGCGGACGGGCCGCGAGGTCGTCCTCGTCGCCCGTGTCCTCGCCGAACTCCAGGGAGAACGACTCCAGCAGCTCACGGTCCTCGTCCTCGGGCGAGACGACCTGGACGTCGTAGTTCAGCTCCTCGCCGAGCAGCTGCAGGGTCTCGTCGTTGACGGACTGCGTCGCGGTGACCATCTCGCCCAGGTGGAACAGCACCTGCACGAGCGACGCCGCGTCGACGCCGATCTTCTCGGCGAAGTCGGTCAGCGAGGCACCGCGTGCCAGACGGACGGTCTGGCCGTCGCCCTTGCGGACGCGGACGCCGCCGATGGCGGGCGCCTGCATCTGGTCGAACTCCTGCCGCTTCGCGCGCTTGCTCTTGCGACCACGACGCGCGGGGCCACCGGGGCGACCGAACGCGCCCTGCGTGCCGCCACGACCACCGGGACGGTTGCCGCCGGGACGACCGCCGGGGCCGCCGAAGCCGCCTCCGCCGCCCGGGGCGCCGCCACCGGGACGACCGGCGAACCCGCCGCCGCCTCCGCCGCCGGGACGACCGCCGCCGGCGCCACCGCCGGGACGTGCGCCGCCGGGACGGCCACCGGGGCCGCCGCGACCGGGTCCGGGACGCGCGCTGGCGAGGCCGGACTGCTTGGGCATCATCGCCGGGTTGGGACGCGGCATCCCGGGACGGCCACCGGGCGCGGGAGCCGCGCCACCGGTGCCGCCGGCGCCACCCTCACGGGCAGCGGGCGGACGCGGGGCGCGCTCCTGCTGCATCCCCTGGCGGGAGGAGTACGGGTTGTTGCCGGGGCGTGCGCCACCGGGACGCGGGCCCGGACGCGGGCCGGGGGCCGGCTTCGGACCGGGCTGGGCGGCCGGCGCGGAGGCCGCGGCAGCCGGAGCCTCGGGCTCGGCGGGACGTCGCGGCCCGGGGCGCGGACCGGGGGTCGGCGTGGCCTTGGGCGCGGCGGGACCGGGCGTCGGAGCCGCGGACGCCGGCGACGGTGCGCTGGACGTCTGCGACGCGGCGGGGGCCTGCGGTGCAGCCGGGGCGGGAGCCTCGGCGGCCGGGGCCTTGGGGGCAGGGGCGGCGGGCGCCTTCTTGGCACCCTTCTTCGCACCCTTGGCGAGCAGCGCGTCGCCGTGCTCCTCCTTGAGGCGGCGGACGACCGGCGCCTCGACGGTGGACGACGCGGACTTCACGTACTCACCCATGTCCTTCAACGTGGACAGGATGTCCTTGCTCTGGACTCCGAGCTCTCGTGCGAGCTCGTGGACTCTGACAGCCACTGTTCTCCTTCGTGGGGGCCCGCACCCCGAAGGAGCGAGGACCCTAGTTGACGTGCAGGCTCATCGGAACGTTCTCATCGAGAGCTCATGAGCGGTTGCTCCGTTTTCGGGTCGTGGGGCCGGTGGCCCCGTGGATGGGTTGGTGCGCCCTGGTCAGTCCCGCGGGCCGGTCACGTCGTCGAGCAGCGTCAGGTCGAGTGGTCCCTCCACGCGGAGGGCCCGGCCGAACGCCCGTCGGCGTCGTGCCAGCTCCAGGCACCGAGGGTCGGGGTGCAGGTGCGCCCCTCGCCCCGGCATCGTCCGCCGCGGGTCGGGGGTCACGGTGGTACCCGCCTCCCCCGGCACTGCGACGAGCCGGACCAGAGCGGTCACGTCGTCGCGCGAGCGGCAGCCGATGCACGTGCGAGTGACCGTGGTCGAGTCTACCCCGTCCGTGGTCACGTCCTGCGCTCGGGCCGCGCGCCGTCGTCGTCCTGCGGCACCTCGGTGTCGGAGCGGATGTCGATGCGCCAGCCGGTGAGCTTGGCGGCCAGGCGGGCGTTCTGGCCCTCCTTGCCGATCGCGAGCGACAGCTGGAAGTCGGGCACGACCACGCGGGCGGCCCGCGTCTGCTCGTCGACCATCGTCACCTTCTTGACCCGCGACGGGGAGAGCGCGTGGCCGATGAACTCGAGCGGGTCGTCACTGTGGTCGACGATGTCGATCTTCTCGCCGTGCAGCTCGTGCATGACGTTGCGCACGCGCTGGCCCATGGGCCCGATGCAGGCGCCCTTGGCGTTGACGCCGGGCTTGGTGGCGCGCACGGCGATCTTGGTGCGGTGACCGGCCTCCCGCGCGACGGCCATGATCTCGACCGAGCCGTCGGCGATCTCCGGGACCTCGAGGGCGAAGAGCAGCCGCACGAGGTTGGGGTGGGTGCGCGAGACCTTGACCCGCGGGCCACGCATGCCCTTCTCGACCTCGTACACGTAGGCCTTGATCCGCTCGCCGTGGGCGTACTTCTCCTCGGCCACCCGCTCGGCGGACGGCAGCAGCGCCTCGACCCGACCCAGGTCGATCATGACGTCACCGGGGCGCGCACCCTGCTGGATCACGCCGGAGACGATGTCGCCGACCTTGCCGGAGAACTCGCCGAACTTCTGCTCGTCCTCGGCCTGGCGCAGACGCTGCATGATCAGCTGGCGCGCGACGGTGGCGGCGAAGCGGCCGAAGTCCTCCGGCGTGTCGTCGAACTCCTCGGAGAAGCGCGGTGCCGGCGGGGCGGCGGGCGTCTCCTCCGCCGGGTCGACCTCGTCCTCCTCGTTCGCGGCGGCCGGCTCCGGGGCGAGCCGCTCCTTCGCCCAGACCGTCACGCGGCCGGTCTCGCGGTCCAGCACCACCCGCGCGTGCGGGTGGGAGTACGGCGTCTTCTGGTAGGCCGACAGCAGCGCTGTCTCGATGGCCTCCACGACGACGTCGAGGGAGATGTCCTTCTCCCGCTCGAGGGCGCGCAGCGCGCTCATGTCGATGTCCATCAGGCGTCCTTCTCACGGTGGTGGTCGTCGGGCCGGCCGGCGCGGGGCGCGGAGCCGCGGCCCTTGGCCGACGGCTTCTGCTGCTTGGACCGACCGGTGGTGGGCGCCTTGGCGGCGCCGAGCTCAGGGGTGACGAGGGCGCGCGCGACGTCGGCGTAGGCGAGGCGGCGCTGCTGGCCCTTCACCGTGATCTCGACGCCGGTGTCGTCGCTGCCGACCACGCGTCCGGTGACCGCGGGTCCGTCGTGCAGCGTCACCGCGACGAGCCGGCCCACGTTGCGCCGCCAGTGGCGGGGCTCGGTCAACGGGCGGTCGAGCCCGCGGGAGGTGACCTCCAGCGTGTACGGCTGCTCCCCCATCGACGTGCCGTCGTCGAGCGCGGCGGAGACGACCCGGGTGGCCTCGGTGACGAGGTCGAGCGGGACGCCGCCGTCGGCGTCGACGGCGATCCTCAGGAGGCGCTTGGACCCGGAGCGGGACAGCTCGACCGCCTCGAGGTCGAGTCCGAGGGCGGCGAGGGGTCCGGCGACCTCGTCCCTCACGGTGTCGGCCTGCGGGTCCGCCATGTCGTGGAGCCTCCTGTGTTCTGTTGTCGGCACGTCCGGTGCGCGGTGCCGCTGGGCGACCGCGCGCCCTCACTCTAGCGGGCACCCATTAGCCTGACGGGATGGTCAGCCGTCGCGTCGTCGTGGGAGGCGCGGTCGCCGTCGTGGCGGCCGGCGCGGGCCTGCACGTCGCGGGTCGCGACGACGACGTGCTGCGTGCGCTCGGGGCGCGACCGCGCCCGATGCCGGACGCCGCGGACAGCCGTCTGCTGGAGCGCGCCGCGGCCGACCAGGCCGCGCTGGCCACCTCCGTCGAGGGCCTGCGCGACGTCGAGACCGACGACCTCGTGACGGTGCTGAGGACCCAGCTCCAGGGTCTGGGCGGTGCGCCGGACGGGGCTCCGTCGCCCTCGACCACGTCGTCCGACGTCGCCACGGTCGTGGCCGACCTCAACCGCACCGCCGGCCGTCGACAGACCGACGCCCTCGCGGCCGTCTCGCCCGACCTCGCCCGGGTGCTGGCGTCGCTCGCCGCCGGGCAGTCGCAGGTCGCCCGCACGCTGGGTCGCCGGGCGGGAGGTGCATGACGTGGCTGGACCGTCCCCCGTCGGCCCCCTGCAGCGCCGTCTCGCGCTCGAGCACGAGGCAGTCTGGCTGACCTCGCTCAGCGCGGGCCGGTTCGGCGACCTCGCGGACGCCGCGCGGGCAGCGCTCGGCCGCCACGAGCGAGCCCGCGACGCCCTGGTCGCACGCGTGGCTGCCGCCGGCGCGACGCCCGTGGGTCCCCAGGCGGCCTACGGCGTGCCACCGCGCTCCGTCGACCAGGCCCGAGGACGACTCGCCGACCTGGCCGAGCGGATGTGTCGCGCCACCGTGCCGCTCGTGGCGCTGGGCAGCGCGGAGGACCGCCGCGAGGCCGTGCAGTCGCTGCGGGCGTCGGCGCTGGAGGCGACGAGCTGGGGCGCAGCGCCGAGCGCGTTCCCCGGGCTCGACCGCAGTTGAGCCCCGGGGTTAGCGTCAAGATCAGCGGCAGACGCCGCGGACCTCGGTGATGACGTCGGCGACCGCCACGTCGCGGCGCGTGCCGCTGGCCCGGTCCTTGACCTCCACCAGACCGTCGGCCAGCCCCTTGCCCACGACGACGGTCGTCGGCATGCCCAGGAGCTCTGCGTCCTTGAACTTGACGCCGGGCGAGACCTTCGGGCGGTCGTCGTAGAGCACGTCGAGGCCTGCGGCCTCCAGCTCGGCGACGAGCCGGTCGGCCGCCTCGAACAGCTCGGGCTGCTTGCCGGCGACGACGACGTGGACGTCGAAGGGCGCGAGCTCGCGCGGCCACACGATGCCCAGCTCGTCGTGCGAGCCCTCGACGACGGCGGCCACCGCGCGGGAGATGCCGACGCCGTAGGAGCCCATCGTGACGGTGACGAGCTTGCCGTTCTCGTCGAGCACCTTGAGGTCGAGCGCCTCCGCGTACTTGCGACCGAGCTGGAAGATGTGACCCATCTCGATGCCGCGGGCCAGCTGAAGCGGCCCCGAGCCGTCGGGGGCGGGATCGCCGGCACGCACCTCGGCGGCCTCGATCGTGCCGTCGGCGGTGAAGTCGCGGCCGGCCACCAGGTCGATCACGTGCGAGCCGACGACGTTCGCGCCGGTGACCCACCGCGTGCCGTCGACCACGCGGGGGTCGACGAGGTAGCGGATGCCGGTCTCGGACTCCGCCCCCAGCACGCCGGGACCGATGTAGCCCTTCTTCAGCGCCGGGTGGGCCGCGAAGTCCTCCTCGGTGAACGGTTCGACGTCGGCGGGCGCGACCTGCGTCTCGAGCCGCTTCGGGTCGACCTCGCGGTCACCGGGGACGCCGATCGCGAGAGGCTCGCGGGAGCCGTCGGGGTGGCGCAGCACCACGAGGACGTTCTTGAGCGTGTCGGCACCGGTCCACGGACGGTCCTCGCGCGGGAAGCGCTCGTTCAGATGCGCCACGAGCGTGTCGATGGTGGGCGTGTCGGGCGTCTGCTCAGCGTGCGCGGCCGGTAGGCCGTCGAAGGGCTGCGGGTCGGGCGCGACCGTGACGACGGCCTCGACGTTGGCCGCGTAGCCGCCGGGCGAGCGGACGAACGTGTCCTCACCGATCTCGGCGACGGCGAGGAACTCCTCGCTCGCCGACCCGCCCATGGCGCCGGAGTCGGCCTGCACGACCACGTAGTCGAGACCGAGCCGGTCGAAGATGCGGACGTAGGCCTCGCGGTGCGCCTGGTAGCTGCGCTCGAGCCCCTCGTCGGTCACGTCGAAGGAGTAGGAGTCCTTCATGACGAACTCACGTCCGCGCAGGATGCCGGCGCGGGGGCGCGACTCGTCGCGGTACTTGGTCTGGATCTGGTACAGGCTCAGCGGCAGGTCCTTATAGGAGCCGTAGAGGTCCTTCACGAGCAGGGCGAACATCTCCTCGTGGGTCGGACCGAGCAGCATGTCGTTCCCGCGGCGGTCGTGCAGGCGGAACAGGTTCGGGCCGTACTCGGTCCAGCGGTTCGTCGCCTCGTAGGGCTCACGCGGCAGCAGGGCCGGGAAGCGCACCTCCTGCGAGCCGATCGCCTCCATCTCCTCGCGGACGATCTCCTCGACCTTCGCGAGCACCTTGAGCCCCAGCGGGAGCCAGGAGTAGATGCCCGGGGCCACGCGCCGCACGTAGCCGGCCCGGACGAGCAGCTTGTGGCTCGGGACCTCCGCGTCCGCCGGGTCGTCGCGGAGGGTTCGCAGGAACAGCTGGGACATGCGCATGCGCCGACCCTATCGAGCGCCGCGCGAGGCCTTGAGGGCCGTGCGCACCAGCGGCACCTGCAGCGGCAGCCGGCCCACGACCCCGGCCTTGAGCACCGGCGACGCGCGGCGGCTGCGCAGCACGTCGGCCGTCATCTGCAGGTTGGCCGGGAACACTCCGACGAGGAGTCCGGCCGCGGCCAGCCCGCCGGCGCGCCGCGTGCGCGGGTGCAGGAGCATCGCCGCGCAGGCCACCTCCACGACCCCCGAGGCGTGCACGAGCTCGCGTCGACGCGGCAGCGCGCGCGGCACCATCTGCTCGAACGGCTCCGGCTTCACGACGTGCGCGACGCCGGCGGCGGCGAGCAGGGCGGCCAGGGCCTTCACGTCACGTTCCATGTCCGCACCCTAGGCGACCGCGCCTGCGCGCCGGGGACGGCAACCGCGCCGCGCTCGGGGCGTTGCCGGCGTGCCTACAGCAGGATCGACGCGAACGTGTCGACCTGGCGCAGGCCCACGCGTGCGTAGGTGGCCCGCGCCGCCGTGTTGAAGTCGTTGACGTAGAGCGTCACGTCGCGCGCGACGTCGCGCTGCACCAGCCGCACGACACCGGCGAGGGCAGGTGCCGCGATCCCGCGACCGCGGTGGTCGGGGTGCACCCAGACCCCCTGCAGCTGGCACACCCCGTCGGCCGCAGCACCGACCTCGGTCTTGAAGACCACCTCGCCGTCCTCGAAGATTGCGAAGGCCCAGCCTCGGGCGACGAGCTGCGCCACGCGGGCGCGGTAGCCGGCGCTGCCTCCCGCCTCGGGGTCGATGCCGACCTCCTCGCGGAACATCGCCACGGACGCCGGGTACAGCGCGTCGACCTCGTCGATCATCACGCGGCGCAGGCGCGGGTCCGGCGCGACGGCCGGCTCGTCGTCGATGGCCAGGAACGGCTGGTCGGCTCGCACCGACCGTGCGGGCCCCCAGTCCTGCTCGAGCCTCGACCAGAGCCGCATGACCGCGGCCTGACGTCCGACCAGGGACGCGCTGCGTCGCATGCCGGGGGCGACGCCGGTGAGCAGCAGCTGTCGGGCGAAGCCGTCGACGGCCGCGGCGTCGGCCTCGACGGGCACGAGGTTGGCGCCGCAGTGGCAGGCGGCGACGAGGCGACCGTCGCGGAAGCAGCCGAGCATCGTGCCGCCCAGCATGAGGCTGCGCAGCCCGGTCTCGGCCACCCGGTGGCGCACGAAGAGGTTCGCCCGCTCGTCGCGGGCCATCAACGCCTCGAGCGCCCCGCGGTCGTCCGGTCCGAGCAGGCGGATCTGCTGGTCGCGACGCACGTCGGCGTCGGTCGCGACCGGCACCAGCTCGATCATCGTGTGCTCCTCGCTCCGCAGGCCGCTCGCCCGGCTGCCGACAGCCTAGGCCAGCGGACCGGCCGTCGCCCCTCGACGGGCGAGACCTGGGACGGACGGCGGACGGTCAGCCCGAGACCGTCACGGAGGCGGCGGCGCCGTCCTCCGGCTCCATGTCCTCGGCGATGCGCAGAGCCTCCTCGATGAGCGTCTCGACGATCTTGCTCTCCGGCACGGTCTTGATGACCTCGCCCTTGACGAAGATCTGGCCCTTCCCGTTGCCGGACGCCACCCCGAGGTCGGCCTCGCGCGCCTCGCCGGGACCGTTGACCACGCAGCCCATGACGGCGACGCGCAGCGGCACCTCGAGACCGTCGAGCCCGGCGGTCACCTGCTCGGCGAGCGTGTAGACGTCGACCTGGGCCCGACCGCAGGACGGGCAGGAGACGATCTCGAGCTTGCGCGGTCGCAGGTTGAGCGACTGCAGGATCTGGATGCCGACCTTGACCTCCTCCACCGGCGGCGCGGACAGCGAGACGCGGATGGTGTCGCCGATGCCCTGGCCCAGGAGGTAGCCGAAGGCCGTCGCGCTCTTGATGGTGCCCTGGAAGGCCGGGCCGGCCTCGGTCACGCCCAGGTGGAGCGGCCAGTCGCCCCGCGCGGCGAGCATCTCGTAGGCCTGCGCCATGACGACCGGGTCGTTGTGCTTGACGGAGATCTTGAAGTCGTGGAAGTCGTGCTCCTCGAACAGCGACGCCTCCCACACGGCCGACTCGACCAGCGCCTCGGGCGTGGCCTTGCCGTACTTCTCCAGGAGCCGCTTGTCGAGGCTGCCGGCGTTGACGCCGATGCGCAGCGAGACGCCGGCGTCCTTCGCCGCGCGGGCGATCGCGCCGACCTGGTCGTCGAACTTGCGGATGTTGCCCGGGTTCACGCGCACGGCGGCGCAGCCCGCATCGATGGCGGCGAACACGTACTTGGGCTGGAAGTGGATGTCGGCGATCACGGGGATCTGGCTCTTGCGCGCGATCGCGGGCAGCGCGTCGGCGTCGTCCTGGCTCGGGCACGCGACGCGCACGATGTCGCACCCGGCCGCGGTGAGCTCGGCGATCTGCTGGAGCGTGGAGTTGACGTCGGAGGTCAGCGTCGTGGTCATGGACTGCACGGAGACCGGCGCGTCGCCACCGACGTCGACCGTGCCGACCTTGATCTTGCGGCTCCTGCGCCGCGGGCTGAGGACCGGCGGCGGCGCCTCCGGCATCCCGAGCGAGACCGGGACGGACCCGGCGCTCACGAGATGCTCACCGGGTTCACGATGTCGGCGTAGATCAGGATGACGCTCATGAGCATCAGGATGCCACCCACCACGTAGGCGACGGGCAGCATCCTCGCCACGTCGACGTATCCAGGGTCCGGGCGGCGGCGCAGACGCGCCCACCCGCGGCGCACGGCCTCCCAGAGGGCGCCCGCGATGTGGCCGCCGTCGAGGGGCAGCAGCGGGATGAAGTTGAACAGCGCGAGGAACAGGTTCAGCGACGCCAGGAGCGCCAGCAGCCGCTGCGCCCGCTCCGCCCAGCTGGGCTCGTCGACCGTGACGAGCTCGCCCGCGACCCGGCTCGCGCCCACCACGCTGATCGGGCCGTCGGCGGGCCGCTCCGCACCGAAGGCGGCCTTGGTGACCTCGACCATGCGCACCGGGAGGTGGGCGATGGCGCTGGCCGTGGCCGCGACCTGCTCCCCCATGACGTCGACGACGGCGCCCGGACCCTGGCGCTGCATCGTCTCCGTCGGCGTCACCCCCAGGAAGCCGACCTTCTCGGTTCGCCGGGGGTCGTCGAGCGAGGTCCGGGCGAGCACGGCGGTCGGCACGTCGGCGGACACCTCGCGGCCGTCGCGCTCCACGACGAGGCGTGCCTCGCGGTCACCGTTCGCGCGGATCAGGCCCGACAGCTGCTCCCAGGAGGTGATCCGCTCGCCGTTGAAGGACACGAACCGGTCGCCCGGCTGCAGGCCGGCCTGCTTGGCCGGCGTCACCGGGTCGGCGTCGGTGCAGGCACGTCCGGCCTCGGCGTCGGTGATGGCGCAGTCGGACACCGCCTGCACCGTCGTCGTCGGGGTGAGCGCACCGAAGCCCATGAGCACGACGGCGAACAGCACGACGGCGATGGCGACGTTGACGAGCGGGCCGCCGGCCATGACGATCAGCTTCTGCCACCAGGGCTTGCGGTAGAAGAGCCGGTCGAGGTCGTCGTCGTCGATGAGCTCGTGCTCCGCGTGGCGCGCGTCGCTGACGAGCTGGGTGAAGAGTCCGGTGTTCGTGGCGCGGACCTCGTGCGGGTCGGCCGCGACGCCGTCACGCCGCTCCGGCGGCAGCATGCCGACCAGCTTCACGTAGCCGCCCAGCGGGATCGACTTGATGCCGTACTCCGTCTCGCCCCGCTTGACCGACCAGAGCGTGGTGCCGAAGCCCACGAAGTACTGGGTGACCTTGATCCCGAACCGCTTCGCCGGCAGCAGGTGCCCGAGCTCGTGCAGCGCGATCGACGCGACGACGCCCACGACGAAGACGACGACGCCGAGCGTGTAGATGAGCGCGGTCACGCGCGAGGTCCGCTGGATGCACTCATGGACGCTTCCTCCACCAGGGCCCTCGCCCGCTCGCGGGCGAGGGTGTCGGCCTCGAGCACACGCTCGAGGGTCAGGTCGGCGTGGGCGGCGTCCGGGTCGCGCAGGTGCTCGTCGAGGACCGCGCCCACCGTGTCCACGATGCCAAGGAACCCCAAGTCGCCGGCGACGAACGCGTCGACGCAGACCTCGTTCGCGGCGTTGAGGACGGCCGGGGCGGTGCGACCGAAGTAGCCGGCGCGCCGCGCCAGCGACACCGCGGGGAACGCGGTCTCGTCGAGCGGGAAGAACTCCCAGGACGTCGGCGACGTCCAGTCGCAGCCACGCGCCGAGCCAGGCACGCGCTCGGGCCACGCCAGCCCCAGGGCGATCGGGAGCCGCATGTCCGGCGGCGAGGCCTGCACCATCGTCGAGCCGTCGACGTACTCGACCATCGAGTGCACGACCGACGACGGATGCACGACCACGTCGATGCGGTCGAAGTCGATGCCGAACAGCAGGTGCGCCTCGATCACCTCGAGTCCCTTGTTGACGAGGGTCGCGGAGTTGATGGTGATCACCGGACCCATGTCCCAGGTCGGGTGCGCCATCGCCTGCTCGGGCGTCACGTCGGCGAGCTCGGCGCGGCTGCGTCCGCGGAACGGACCGCCGCTCGCGGTGACGAGCAGCCGCCGGACGTCCTCGACGCGCTCGCCCCGCAGCGCCTGCGCGATCGCGGAGTGCTCGGAGTCGACCGGGACGAGCTGCCCCGGGCGCACGCGGGACGTGACCAGCTCGCCGCCGACGATCAGCGACTCCTTGTTGGCCAGCGCGAGGGTCGTGCCCGCGTCGAGCGCCGCGAGCGTCGGCTCGAGGCCGACGGCACCGGTCATGCCGTTGAGCACCACGTCGACGTCGGTCCGCGCCACCTCGGTGGCGGCGTCGGGACCGGCGAGCAGGCGGGGCACACGGTGGTCGCCCTCCGACCAGCCACGGCGCTTCGCCTCGGCGTAGAGCGCGAGCTGGACGTCCTGCGCCGACGTGGCGCGGGCGACGGCGACCACCTCGACCTCGTGCCGGATGGCCTGCGCGGCCAGCAGGGCCGGGTCGGACCCGCCGGCCGCGAGCGCGACGACGTCGAACCGCTCGGGTGCCGCCTCCACCACCTCCAGGGCCTGGGTGCCGATGGAGCCGGTGGAACCGAGAATGGCGACACGCTTGCGCATGTCGCCATTCTCCCTCACCGGCACCGGGTGTCCCGCCCGGGCGCCGGAGGTCTCACCGCTCCGGGGTCACTTCACCTCGGAGCGCAGCAGCCGGTAGATGCCGAAGCCGAGCGGCAGCACCAGCCAGATCGTGCCCGCCGTCGCGATGCGCGCCCACTCCTCCCCGGTCGGGTCGAAGTCGCCGGTGAACAGCGGCACGAGGGCGGTGTTCAGCTCGATCCAGGGGGCGAGGTCGCCGAACCACTCGACGAGCCCACCGACGATGCCGACGACGATCGGCAGCACGAGCGTGTACACGAAGTAGCCGACGATGGCCGCGGCCGTGTTCATGAGCAGCATGGCGACCGCGAACCCGATCAGCACGCCGATGAGGTTGCTCACCGCGAAGTTGAAGATCTCGTGGCCCGAGATCGACCACGACACGTCGACCCCGCGGACGCTCGAGGCGAGGAAGGTGCCGACCGCCGCGAGCGCGGCCGACAGCAGCATCACGCCGATGGAGATGATCAGTCCGGCCAGCAGCTTCGCGACCACCACGCGGGGACGTCGCGGCTCCAGCGTGAAGGTGACCAGCCCGGTCCGCTGGCCCCACTCCGCGGTCACCAGCATGATCGCGATGATCGGCAGGAAGTAGCCGAGCGTGCCGCCCATGGCCTGGATGAAGAACGGGAAGTCCTGGAACTCGCCGCTGTCGGTGACGAGGAAGGCGATGACGAGCATGACCACGGCGCAGAGGCCGAGGATGGAGATGCTCAGCCAGCGTCCCGCCCGGGTGTCGAAGGACTTGCGGACCTCCACGCCCACGAGGCGCGTGAGGGGGATGCCCGGACGGTCGGTGTCGATGCTGACCGCGGGTGCGGTGGTGGTGCTCATGCCTGGGCTCCTTCGGTGGGGACGGCGTCGCGCTGGGTGGTGGCGGTGAGCTGGAGGAACATCTCCTCCAGGCCCGCGCCGTCGGCCTGGCGCAGCTCGACGAGGGCGACGCCCGCAGCGGCCGCCGCCTTGCCGACGACCTCGGGCGCGGCCTCGGTGGTGAGGCCCTCGCCGCTCGGCGTGACGGTGATGCCGGCGCTAGCGAGCGCCTGCTCGAGGGCGCGCGGCTCCAGGCCGCGGACGTACGTGCCGGCCGCCTGCAGCAGCTCCTCCTTCGTGCCCTGCGCGACGATCTTCCCGTTGCCGATGACGATCAGCTCGTCGGCGATGATCTGGACCTCGTGCAGCAGGTGGGACGACAGCAGCACCGTGCCGCCGCGGTCCGCGTACCCGCGGAGCAGGCCGCGCATCCAGTGGATGCCGGCCGGGTCGAGGCCGTTGGCGGGCTCGTCGAGCATGAGGATCTTCGGCTCGCCGAGCAGGGCGTGCGCGATGCCCAGCCGCTGGCGCATGTCGAGCGAGTAGTTGCGGACGCGGCGCCGGGACTCCTTGTCGGACAGGCTGACGAGCGCGAGCATCTCGTCGACGCGGCTCTGGGGCAGTCCCATGGTGCGCGCGCCGATCGTGAGGATCTCGCGGCCCGTGCGACCGGCGTGCTGAGCCGAGGCGTCGAGCAGGACGCCCACCTGCGTGCCGGGGTTCGGGATGTCGCGGTAGTCCACGCCGCCGACCGTGGCTGAGCCCTTCGACGGGGGCGTCAGGCCGGCGATGATGCGCATCGTGGTCGACTTGCCGGCACCGTTCGGCCCGAGGAAGCCGGTCACGGCACCGGGACGGCACGTGAAGCTGACGTCGTCGACGGCCGTGAAGCCGGCGTACGTCTTCGTGAGGTTCTGGACCTGGATCATGGTCCCACTCTCGCCGACGCCGACCTCGTGGCGCATCCGTCGCGCAGCCATGATCGACGCGCCGAAAGTATGAGTCGTCCCGGTCCCTCGGTCGTGGTCCCGTGTCCGCCCGGCTGGGTAGCGTGTCGTCGGTGACCGGAACCGCTCCCCCGCTGACCTGGTGGGGACACACGTGGCGTCTGCTGCTCGTCCTCGCCGTCACGGCGCTCACGTGGACCGAGCTCGGCGTCTGGCAGCTACAGCACGCGCCGTTGTGGTTCGTCCTCGACGTGGCCGTCGGCGTGGTCTCCACCGTGCTCGCCATGGTCTGGCGTCGCCGGTTCCCGGTCACCGTCGCGCTGGTCACGAACGTGGTGAGCATCGGGTCGTTCAGCTCCGGCGGCGCGGCGTGCCTCGCCCTGGTCTCCCTCGCCACGCGCCGACGCTGGCGCGAGCTCGTGCCGGTGACGCTGGTCTGCCTGCTGACCATCCCCTTCGTCGTCGCCATCAACCCGCTGCCCGGCGAGGATCCTCGGGTCGACGCCGCGGTCGTCGTCGTGGTGGTCGGCCTGCTCGTCTCGGTGGGCCTGTACGTCGGGTCACGTCGCGAGCTCCTCGCCACCCTGCGCTCCCGCGCCGAGAGCGCGGAGGCCGAGCAGGCGGCCAAGGTCGCGCAGGCGCGCAGCGCGGAGCGGACCCGCATCGCCCGGGAGATGCACGACGTGCTCGCCCACCGCATCTCGCTCGTCACGATGCACGCGGGCGCACTCGCCTACCGTCAGGACCTCGGGCGGGAGCAGGTGCACGCGACCGCGCTGACCATCCAGGAGACCGCGCACCAGGCGATGACGGAGCTGCGCGGCGTGCTCGGCGTGCTGCGCGAGGGGCCCGGGGACGCCGCGCCGGAGCTGCCGCAGCCGACGGCGGGCGACGTGGTCGACCTGGTCGGCGAGTCGCGCGCCGCCGGTATGCGCGTGGTCCTGGACCTGCGGGGCGCGCTGGAGGACGTGTCGGGCGCGGCCGGTCGCACCGTCTACCGCGTCGTGCAGGAGGGGCTGACGAACGCGCGCAAGCACGCCGCCGGCACGCCGGTGGAGGTGACCGTCGACGTCGGCGAGTCGTCGGTGGACGTGCGGGTCGTCAACCCCCTCCCGCTCGGCACCCCGACGGCGCCGGTGCCCGGGTCGGGCCTGGGACTCGTCGGGCTCCGTGAGCGCGTCGAGCTGGCGCGCGGCAGCCTGTCGCACCGCGTGTCGGCCGACCGGCAGTACGTCCTGGAGGCGCGGATACCGTGGGCCGCGTGACCTCCCAGCGCCCGACCCGGCTCCTCCTGGTCGACGACGACGCTCTCGTCCGGGCCGGCCTCTCGCTCATGCTCGGCGGCGCCGACGACCTCGAGGTCGTGGCCGAGGCGTCCGACGGGCGCGAGGCGCTGGCCGCCGTCCGCTCCCACGACGTCGACGTGGTGCTGATGGACCTGCGCATGCCGGTCATGGACGGCATCGAGGCGACGGCCGCCATCACCGCGCTGCCGTCGCCTCCGCACGTGCTCGTGCTCACGACCTTCGACGCCGACGACTACGTCGTGCGGGCGCTCGCCGCGGGGGCGCACGGGTTCCTGCTGAAGGACACGCCGCCCGCGCAGATCGTGGAGTCCATCGGCACCGTGCTGAGCGGCGAGCCGGCCCTCTCCCCCGCCATCACCCGGCGACTCATCGCACAGGTCACCGACGGCTCCGGCGGCGGGCGCGAGGCCGACGCGACGCGGCGGGTGGCGTCGTTGACCGACCGTGAGCGCGACGTGGCGCTGGCGATCGGACGCGGTGCGTCGAACGCCGAGATCGCGGCCGAGCTGCACCTGAGCCTGGCGACCGTCAAGGCCCACATCTCGCACCTCTTCACCAAGCTCGAGGCGGTCAACCGCGTGCAGGTCGCCATCACCATGCACGAGGCGGGGCTCCTGTAGCCCACGCCACCGCCGCTCGACGTGCCCGCGGGCGCGCGGCTGCCTAGCGTGGGCGTATGGCCTCCACGCTCGCGCGCCTCGCTGACACCGTCCTCGACAAGACGGTCCTCCCCGGCTACTCCAGCATCGGCCCGGCACTGCGCCGACGCTGGTGGCCCGCCGACCCGGAGCCTCACGCCCTGCGCGGACGGCACGTCGTGGTCACCGGCGCCAGCGGTGGGCTGGGCGCGGCGGCAGCCACCGGCATCGCCGCCCTGGGGGCCACGGTGCACCTGGTCGGGCGCAAGGCCGACCGGCTGGCCGACGCCGCCCGCGAGATCCGCCGCACCGTGCCGTCGGCGGACCTGCGCGAGGAGGCGTGCGACGTCAGCGACCTCGACGACGTCCGGCGCTACGCCCAGCGGCTCACGTCGGACCTCGGCGCCCTGCACGCGATCGTCCACGACGCAGGCGTGATGCCGAAGGAGCGCACGGAGTCGGCGCAGGGGCACGAGCTGACGCTGGCCACGCACGTGCTGGGTCCGCTGCTGCTGACCGAGCTCCTCCGCCCGCTGCTCGAGGCGGCCGACGACGGCCGCGTGGTGTGGGTGTCCTCCGGCGGCATGTACACGGCACCGCTCACGTCCGCCCTGGTCGAGGATCTCCAGTACCGCGACGACGACTACGACGGGGTCCGCGCCTACGCGCGCACGAAGCGGCTGCAGGTCGTGGTCGCCGAGCTGCTCGCGGAGCGCCACCCGCACCTGGCGAGCCACGCGATGCACCCCGGCTGGGCCGAGACGCCCGGGATCACCGACTCGCTGCCGGGCTTCGCGAAGGTCGTCTCGCCCGTGCTGCGCACGGCCGAGCAGGGAGCCGACACGATGGTGTGGCTCGTCGGGACGCCGACGTCGGTGACCGGTCCCGACGGGTTCTGGTGCGACCGCCGCCGACGCTCGCCCCGCTACCTGCCCTGGTCGCGGGACGACCCGGCACTGCGGCGTCGCGCATGGGACCGTCTGGCGGCCTGGGCGGGTCTCGAGCCCGAGGGCTCCTAGCCGACGGGGCGGCGCGCGAGGAGCGGCTCGACGACGTCGGCCGCGTGCGCGAGGACGGCGGCGCGGTAGTCGTCGGGGTCCGACGCGAGCGCGGCGGCCGGGTCGCCGCCGCCGGCCTGGCGCACCAGGTCGAGCGGGTGCACGCCCTCGGACGAGCGGACCTCGGGGCCGTCGTCGCCGATCGCGACGACGACGTCGCCCTCGCTCACCGGGACCGCCCCGATCCGGATGCAGGCGCAGACGGTGACCACCCGGTCGTCACCCTCGACCTGGACGCCGACGCGGTCGCCGGGCTGCACGCCGAGCATCCGGAGCCCCGACGCGAGGAACGAGGCGCGCTCGAGCAGCCGGGCGTAGGTGAGTCGGGCGGTCGCGGCGTCGTCCGCGCCGCCGCCGATGACGTGCCGGTCGAGCAGGTCGAAGCCGAGGCTGGCCATCAGCGCCCCCGGAAGACGGGCGTGCGCTTCTCGGTGCGCGCGGCAGCCGCCTCGCGCACGTCCTCGCTGGCCCAGACGTCGCGGAACCCCTGCTCGATGGCGGTGTCGTCGTCGAGGTCGTTCAGGACGCGCTTGTTGTAGGCGAGCGTGAGCGGGGCCAGGGTGGCGATCTCGTGCGCCCAGGCGAGGGCGTCGTCGAGCGTGCCGGCCTTGTCGACGAGCCCGTGGCCGAGCGCCTCGGCGCGGTCGATGAGCTCACCGGCCAGCATCATGCGACGGGCAGGACCGGTACCCGACAGGTCGGCGAGCGTCCGGATCGTCCACGCGTCGACGGCCATGCCGTTGCGTGCGGTGGGGACGCCGAACTTCGCGCGCTCGTCGGCGACGCGCAGGTCGCAGGCGATGGCCAGCTGGGTTCCGGCGCCGATGGCGGGGCCGTTGACGGCGGCGACGATCGGGACGGGCAGCCGGGTGAGGCCGTGCAGCATGCCGTACAGCGCCTCGAGGAACTCGTTGCCGTAGACGCCGCCGAGGTCGGCTCCGGAGCAGAACGCGGTGCCCTGACCCGTGATGACGATGGCCCGCGCTCCCCCGTTCGCCGGTCCGTCGCCGACTGCGTCGCGCGCGGCTTCGTCGATCGCGCGGCACAGGTCGAGGTTGAGGGCGTTGCGGCGCTCCTCGCGCTGCAGCTCCAGGACGACGACGTCGCCGTCGCGGCTCACACCGAGCATGGGTCTCCTCCGTCGGGTCGGACGCGGTCAGCGTACTGGGCTGTGCAGCCCTACCACGTACCACGTCCGATACGTATCCTTGAGGCATGCGACTCAACGCCAAGGGACAGGTGACGATCCCTGCCGCCCTGCGCCACAAGCACGGGTTCGCTGAGGGTGATGAGGTGGACGTGGTCGAGCGCGATGGTCGGCTGCAGATCGTGCACCGTGGGCCTGCCGCCACGCGCGGCGAGCGAGCGGTCGAGCGGCTGCGGGGTGCTGCCTCGACCAACTTGAGCACCGACGAGCTGATGGAGCTGCTCCGCGGTGAGTGAGCCGACGAGGACGCTCGTCGACACGAACGTGCTGCTCGACGTAGCGACGGACGACGACACCTGGGCCGCCTGGTCGACGCGGGCGCTCGCGACCGCACTCGATCGTGGGTCTGTGGTGATCAATCCCCTCGTCTACGCCGAGGTGTCGGTGGGGTTCGACCGCGTCGAGGACCTCGACCGCTTCCTCCCTGCGGATCTCTACGCCCGCGAACCTCTGCCGTACCGAGCGGGCTTCTTGGCAGGCAAGGCCTTCGTGGCCTACCGCCGTCGAGGCGGCGCTCGACGATCGCCGTTGCCGGACTTCTACATCGGCGCTCACGCGGCGCTGTCGGGCTACCGGCTCCTGACCCGGGACCGCGCCCGGTACGCGAGCTACTTTCCCCAGCTGGTCGTCGACTCTCCCGAGTGAGGGTCGTTGAGCAGCCGGGCGATGCGGTGCTCGACGTCGGACCCGACGTCGGGCGACAGGCCGTGCACGGCAGGTTCGGCGTCGACGGTGCGGCCGGAGGGCAGGATCCAGCGCAGGGTGCGGTGACTCTTCATGGCGTGGTGTCGGCGGTGCAGTGCCCAGAGGTTCGGTCCCTTGGTGGGGCCTCTGGGGTGGGGTTCTCGATGATCGAGGTCGCAAGCGCGGGCTGGTCTCAGGCAGCCGGGGGCCTGGCAGACGCCGTCGCGGAAGCTGATGGCGGTCGCGAGCACGTCGGGCGCGAACCGGCCCACGTACTCGTGCGCCAGGACGTCCCTGGTGATGGGGTCGACGAGCAGCCGGTGAAAGAAGGTGTCGTCGGCGTCGAGGTGCTCGAGCACCCACTCGGCGGGGACGGTCCAGGTGCCGTCGTCGGAGACGGCCGGTCCGGGCTCGGCGCCGGCCAGGACCTCGGCGTCGATGACCACGCCGACGTCGGTGCGGGCACGGCCGGCGGACGGCTGGTCGTCGGCGAGGAGGAGGTCGACGAACGCGTCGGCGCGGACCTGCCCGCGGGTGCGGTCTCGCCGTCGGGGCGTGGGGTGCGGCGCAGGCGCGCGTCGATGGCGGCGGCCTGGTGGGAGGGGACGAACGCGTTGACCCAGGCCATGGCGTCGTCGACGTGGGTGACCTGCACGTCGCGCTGGCGGCGGGCGGCCTCGGCCCGCTGGGCTGCCTCCTCGGCCTCGACCCGGGCGACGAACCGCCTCAACCACGCGCGCAGCTCCGCCACGGTGTGCGTCGCCGCGTACCCGACGACCGCCTCGTCGAGGCGTCGGTGGGACGACTCGTGCATCAACAGCAGCGACGTCGATGACACCTCGCGGGCCCGCGCCCAGTCGAGACGACCGTCGCGGAAGGCCCGCCAGGTGTACGGGGTCCGTTCGCGCAGCCTGTCGGCGGCGGCCAGACGCGCGGTCACCTGACCCTCAGACAGCCCCATCGCCTGACCGATCTCCAGCGCGATCGCCGAACGCTCCACGAGCCGCACCATCGGCGACTCGATACCGGCGATGCGCACCAGTTCGGCATCGCGGAACCGCAGCATCGCGACCAGCTCAGCCGCCTCCGCCCGCGCCCGCTCACGCGCCAGGGACGTCAGCCCCTGAAGCGCACCCGCGTTGCCGTTCCCGTCCATGTCTCCAACCTAGGGACGCCCTCCGACACCAACCTCCGGCCCGGGATCGGGTCCGGTCAGACGACGGTCAACCGCTCCAGCACCTGCGCGACCCCGTCGTCGTCGTTGGATCCGATGACCTCGTCGGCGATGGCGAGGACGTCGGGATGCGCGTTGGCCACGGCGAGCGCGCGACCGGCCCAGGTGAGCATCGGCAGGTCGTTGGGCATGTCGCCGCACGCCCACACGTCGCGGGCCGCGATGCCGCGCGCGGTGCACCACGTCTGCAGGCCCGACGCCTTCGTGACGCCGCGCGGCGTCAGCTCGGCCAGGCCGACGGCGCCGGAGAAGCCCAGCTCAGCGCGGTCCCCCACCACCTCGGACACCCGCGCCAGGAATTCGTCTTGCTCGACGTCAGGGGCACGGGCCAGCAGCTTGCCGGCACCGACGGCCTCGAGGTCGTGGCCCACGGCGTCGTCCCGGTGCGCGTCGAGGAAGTGCTCGTCGCGTCGCATGCCGTCCGCGCACTCGACGGCGAAGCCGATGCCCGGCACGGCCGCCCGCAGGTCGGCCAGCAGGATCCGCAGGTCGGCCGGCGCGAACGGGTGGGACTCCACGACCTCGCGCCGACTGACGTCGAGCACGAAGGCCCCGTTGCCACACAGGGCGACACCGTGACCGCCCACCGCGTCGGCGAGCTCGTCGAGCCACCGCGGCGGTCTGGCGGTCACGAACACGACCTCCACGCCGGCCTCCTCGGCCGCGGCGACGGCGGCACGCGTGCGGTCCGACAGGGTGCCGTCGCTGCGCAGGAGGGTGCCGTCGAGGTCGGTCGCGAGCAGTGCGGGTCTGCTCACGCGTCGGACGCGGCCAGCTGGCCGCAGGCGGCGTCGATCTCGTCGCCGCGGGTGTCCCGGATGGTGGTGCTGATACCGCGCGCGACGAGCCGGCGGACGAACTCGTCCATGTCCTCGTCGCGGGAGCGCGTGAAGCGGGACCCGGGCACCTCGTTGAGCGGGATGAGGTTGACGTGCACCCAGCCGCGACCCTCGCCGTGCGCGAGCAGCAGCTCGGCCAGCAGGTCGGCACGCCAGGCCTGGTCGTTGATGTCGCGCATCATCGCGTACTCGATGGAGACCCGCCGACCCGTGACGTCGAAGAAGTGCTTCGCGGCCGAGACGGCCTCCTCGACGCTGTGCCGCGTGTTGATCGGCACGAGCTCGTCACGCAGCTCGTCGTCGGGGGCGTGCAGCGACAGCGCGAGCGTGACCGGCACGCCCTCGTCGGCCAGCTGACGCATGCGCGGCGCGAGCCCGACGGTGCTCACCGTGATGTTGCGGGCCGACATGCCGAGACCGTCGGGCGCGGGCGAGGTCATGCGACGCACGGCGCCCACCACCGCCTTGTAGTTCGCGAGCGGCTCGCCCATGCCCATGAACACGACGTTGGACAGCCGACCCGGACCACCCGCGACGCGTCCGTGCGCCATGGCGGCAGCCGCGTCGACGACCTGGTCGACGATCTCGGCCGTGCTCATGTTGCGCTGCAGACCGCCCTGGCCGGTGGCGCAGAACGGGCACGCCATGCCGCAGCCGGCCTGGCTCGACACGCACACCGTCGCGCGCTCGGAGTAGCGCATGAGCACCGACTCCACGAGCGCGCCGTCGAACAGCCGCCACAGCGTCTTGAGCGTCGTCCCCTGGTCGGCCTCCTGCACCTTGACGGTCGACAGCAGCGGCGGCAGCAGGGCCTCGGCGATCGCGTCGCGCTGGGCGGCCGGAAGGTCCGTCATGCCCGCGGGGTCGCGCTGCAGGCGCGCGAAGTAGTGGTGCGCGACCTGCTTCACCCGGAAGGCGGGCAGGCCGAGCTCCTCGGCCGCGGCCTTGCGCTCGTCGGCGGAGAAGTCCGCGAGGTGACGCGGGGGCTTCCCGCGACCGCGCGGGGGCTCGAGGACGAGCGGCAGGGTCTTGATGGGCTCGCTCACCGCACCATCCTCCCAGCCCGACCCCAGCGCTGTCGAAACGCGCGGGTCGGGCCGGGCCGACTCACGCGGGGACGGGGTGTGGGTCGCGCGCCAGGGCGGCGACGAAGTCGAGCTTGTCGAGCACCGGCGGCGGGATGACGAACGGGTAGAGGTCGTCGGCGCCCATCGCGCGGTTGATCTGGTTGAGGGCCGTCGAGAGCGGGATCCAGACACCGGTCACGAGGTCGCTGAACAGCGTGAACGCGCTCGGGTCGACGGTGGTGAGGCCGTAGGCACGGGCGGTCTCCACGGTGTCGCTGATGTGCATCCAGTGCGCGAAGGTCTCCGCGAAGTCCTCGAACGGGTGCATCGTGGCGTAGGTGCTGATGTAGGACTCCTGCCAGTCCTCCGGCGGGCCCTCGCTGTAGTGCCGGTCGATCTCGGCCTGGTAGTCCTTCGACTCGTCGCCGAACAGCTCCCGGCAGGCGCCCATGCGCTCGTCGCCGCGCACCAGCACCGACTCGAAGTAGTGCCCCACCTCGTGGCGCAGGTGGCCTAGCATGGTGCGGTACGGCTCGTCGAGCTCGGACTGGACCTTCACGCGGTGCGCGTCGTCGCCCTCGGCGAGGTCGATGGTGATGACGCCGTCGGCGTGACCGATGACGACGTTCTCCTCCACGCTCGAGAGCATGTCGAAGCACAGGCCCTGCTCGGGGTCCTCGTCGCGTGTCGTGATCGGCAGGCCGCGCGCGTCGAGCTCGACGACGAGACGACGCTTGGCCGCCTCGGCCACGGGGTACTGCGACAGGCCCTCGAGGTCGTCGTCGGCCGGACGGGTGCGGGTGAGGTCGCAGCTGAAGCACTGGCCGCCCTCGACCGTCGCCAGCCAGGTGCAGCCCGACAGGTTGAGGTTGGCGCACACGTGCCAGATCAGACCCTCGCGGTCGACGTAGCGACCGTCCTCGTCGACCGGCACGATCTCGTGCTCGGCGCGGGAGTACCCGAGTGCCGTCCCGCAGGAGACGCACAGGGAGTTCTCGAAGTACAGGGCGTTGCCGCACACGCGGCAGGAGAAGGCCTTCACGTGCCTATCCTCCCGCGCTTTCGCGGGCCCGCATCCCCATCCGGAGGGGATCTCTCAGACCGGCACGACGTCGACCGCGACCGCGAGCGTCGACGTCTTCGCCTCGGTGAAGATCACGCCCTTCAAGGGGGGCACGTCGGAGTACTCGCGACCCCACGCGACCGTCACGTAGCGCTCGTTCGCGGGCTGGTCGTTGGTGGGGTCGAGGGCGAGCCAGCCGCCTCCCGGCACCCACACGGCCGCCCAGGCGTGGGTCGCGTCGGCACCGACGACGCGCTCCTTCCCGGGCGGTGGCTCGGTGGCGAGGTAGCCGCTCACGTACCGGACGGCGAGACCGTGCGACCGCAGGCAGGAGAGGGTGAGCTGGGCGAAGTCCTGGCACACCCCGGCCCGTGCCTCGAGGACGTCGGCGATCGTCGAGGTCACCGTCGTGGCGCCCTGCTCGTAGGCGAAGTCGGCGTGCACCCGGTGCATCACCTCCAGCACCGCCTCGCCCAGCGGCCGCCCGGGGGTGAGCGACCGCGCCGCGTAGGCGTGGGCGGCCGCGGGCTGGTCGACCGACGGCGACGCCAGGGCGAGGTCGAGCGCGCTCCAGGCGTCGGGCACGTCGGGTCGGGCGGCCGGACGCGCCTGCTCCCACGGCACGCCCAGCGTCACCGGGTCGAGCACCGGCTCGTCGACCTCCACCACGCTGTGCGCCACGACGTCGAGCGTGCGGTGCGGCGTGTCGAGCTGGAAGTAGGTGGCGGTGTTGCCGTAGTGGTCGACGTCGCTCGAGCGGTCGAGCGGCTCCGGCGCGACCTCGACCTCGTGTGCGACGACGCGCTGCCAGGGCAGGTCGCGGGGCGTCAGGTAGGCGACGCCGTAGCTGCCGGTCACGTCGTCGTCGTACGTGTAGGTGGTGCGGTGGGTGACGTCGAGCCTCATCGCGTCCCCCGTCCGGAGAGCCCGAACGCCCGGGGGGCCGGTGCCGTGGCCAGGTGGGTCCCTGCGAACGCCTCGGCGACCCGCACGAGGTGGATGGTCAGGCTGTCCAGGTGGCGCTCGAGGTTCGGGCGCGACTCGCCCTCGATCGGGACCAGCTCGGCCACGTGGATGCCGTCGACCTCGTCGACGAGGTCGTCGAGGAGCCGCTCCGGGCGGCTGGCGCCCGTCGAGGCGGGCAGGGCCGCGACGTGACGGCGGAGCGTCTCGAGGTTGAAGCGCAGCGACCTCGGGTTCGCCGGGTCGGCGAGGAGCAGCTCGACCAGGCTGGTGACGCGGACGAACCCCCGGTACCGGCGTCGATGGGTGATGGCGCTCTCCGTCGCGGTCAGCACCCCCTGGTGCAGGTGACGGTCGACGTCGATGCCGCGTCGGACCGTGACGGAGCGTCGCAGCAGCGCGACGACCTGCAGGCAGCGCTCGAGCGCGCGTCCGGCCTCGAGCGTCTCCCAGCCCTCATCGTGCACCATGCTGGCGGTCGCGCCGTGCAGCGCCAGCAGTCCGGTGAGCATGCGCTCGGCGCTCTCGGTGACCTGGAGGCTGTGGTCGTTCGTGCTCAGGAGCGCGGCTGCGCGCTCGGTGGCGCCGAATGCGCGGAACACGTCGACCGACAGCTGGTCGCGCACGCCCTCGGCGGCTCCCCGGAGCGCGGCGAACGAGTGGGCCACCGATGCAGTCCGCCCGACGTCGAGCAGCACGGAGCGCAGGTCGGCGTCCACGCTCTCGCCGTCGGCGGCGTCGAAGGGACCAGGCACCTGGTGCCGCAGCGCACCGCGCAGCACCCGGAGGGCCACGCCGCCGGCGCTGTAGGGACGCGCCTGGAAGTCCTCGGCCAGGGCGTGGGCGACGAGCACGAGGCGCAGCGTGTCCTCGGCGCGCTCGGCGTACCGGCCGAACCAGAAGAGGTCCTCGAGCACGCGCGGCACGAGCGGGGTGACGCTGCTCGACGACGTCACCGCCAGCACCTCGGCCAGACCCTGGTCGGGCTGGTCGGGAGCGTCCTTCAGGACCCACACGTCCTTGCTGGAGACGGAGCGGGCGCCGTCGAGCACCGACGCCAGCCCACCCAGCATCGGACGGTAGGACGACCCGTAGCGCAGCGTGAACGTCCGCAGCGCCACCGACTGGGGACGCACGGCACCGCCGGCGAGTCGCGGCGCCTGGGACCACGCCGGAAGCTCCTGGGCGGCGAAGCGGTGCGGGTCGGCGTCGACGCGGGCCAGCAGCTCTGCCGGACCGAGACGGTCGACGTCGACGGACCGGTCGATGGACCGGACGGCGAGGTCGTCCCACCGCTCGCGGGCGTGCGCGAGGGCGGCCGGGTCGCCGAGCCAGGACGTCGGGACCGACGGGAGCCGCAGCGGCTCGTCGAGCAGGTGCTCGCACAGACCGGCCATGTACGGCAACAGCCCGGGGTTCTCCAGCACGCCGGAGCCCAGGCCGTTCACGATCCGCACGCTCCCGCGGCGCACTGCCTCGAGCAGGCCCGGGACGCCCAGCTGGGAGTCGCCGCGCAGCTCGAGCGGGTCGCACCACGGCGCGTCCACGCGCCGCAGGATCACGTCGACGCGCTCGAGACGTCCGAAGACGCGCATCCACACGGCACCCGAGCGCACCACGAGGTCGTTGCCCTGCACGAGCGGGAAGCCGAGGCTCGACGCGAGGTGCGCCTGGTCGAACGCGGTCTCCGACGCCGATCCCGGCGTGAGGACGACGACACGCGGGTCGTCGACGTGCTCGGGCGCGGCCTGCATCAGGCTCGACCGCACGGCCTGCAGGAAGGGGCCGACCTGGTGCAGGCCCGCGTCGCGGTACATCTGGGGCAGCACGCGCGAGATGACGTGCCGGTTCTCCATGGCGTACCCCAGGCCGGACGGTGCCTGCGTCCGGTCGGCGACGACGACCCAGTCGCCGCTCGGCGTGCGTGCGACGTCGGTCGCGGTCAGCAGGAGCGGACGGTCGTCCACGGCGCCGGGGCGCGCCGCCACGCGCAGGAAGCCCTGGTGCGCGTAGACCACGGCCGGCGGCACGATGCCCAGGGCGAGGACGCTCCGCGGCCCGTGCAGGTCGGCGAGCAGCGCGTTGAGCAGCTCGGCACGCTGGGCGAGACCGACCTCCAGGGGTGCCCAGTCCTGGGCGCTGAGCACGAGCGGCAGGGGGTCGAGCCGCCACCGCGACCCGGGCTCGCCGGGACGTCGGTAGGTGACGCCGTCGTCGCCGAGGAAGCGACCGATGTCGCGCTGCACCCGACGCAGCTGCACGTCGGTGATCTCCAGCGCGCTCGCGGCGAGCGTCCGCCAGGCGGGCCGCAGCGAGCCGTCGGCGTCGACGACCTCGTCGTAGCGGGCCGGAGCCGCGTCAAGGGTCGGCTGGCCGACCTCCGACGCGTAGTCGCGCAGGACGGTCATGGCGTGGCGGGCCGCCCGGTCGGAGGTACCCGCCGCAGGTCGAGCGTGTGGGGATAGTCCGTGCTGTGCGCGCGCCGGCCTGCCTCGACGAGCGCGCCGACGTCGACCGGTCCGGTCGCCGCCGGGTGCGGCACGAAGCGGCTCGAGCGCCGCGCCTCCGCCTCCTGCGCGTTCACCGGCGGGTGGTCGTAGGCCCGACCGCCGGGGTGCACGACGTGGTAGGTGCAGCCGCCGAGCGACTGGGCCGCCACGGTGTCGACGACCTCGACGTGCAGCGGCGAGTGCACGGGGATGGAGGGGTGCAGCGCCGACCACGGCTGCCACGCGCGGTAGCGCACGCCGGCGTAGAACTCACCGGGCACGCCGGTCGGGGTCAGGGGCACGGGAACACCCTGGCACGTCACGAGGTGCCGCGAGGGCGAGATGCCGCGGACCGTCACCTGGAGCCGTTCGATCGAGGAGTCCACGTAGCGTGACGTCCCCGACCCCGTCGCCTCCTCGCCGAGGACGTGCCAGGGCTCGATCGCGCTGCGCAGCTCGACCTCGCCGGCACCCGCCGGGGTGCTGACCTGGGTGACGCCGATGCGCGGGAAGCGGAACTCCACGAACGGGTCGAGCCAGGAGCGCTCGAACGCGATCCCGTGGTCCTGCAGGTCGGCGACCACGGCGTCGACGTCGCGGACCGCGCCCTGCGGGAGGAGGAAGTCCTCGTGCAGCGCAGCACCCCACCGCTCGAGCGGTCCCGTGGCGGGGTCCTCCCAGAACCGGGCCACGAGGGCGCGCACGAGCAGCGCCTGGACGAGTGCCATCTGCGGGTGCGGGGGCATCTCGAAGCCGCGCAGCTCGAGCAGCCCGAGCCGTCCGCGCGAGGAGTCGGGGCTGTAGAGCTTGTCGATGCAGAACTCGGCACGGTGCGTGTTGCCCGTCAGGTCGGTGAGCAGGTGCCGCAGGGCGCGGTCGACGAGCCAGGGTCGGAACGTCTCGCCCTGCTCCTCGGCCTCCGCCACGAGGCGGTGGACCTCCGCGATCGCGATCTCCATCTCGTAGACGGCCTCGGGGCGTCCCTCGTCGAAGCGCGGGGCCTGGCTCGTCGGGCCGATGAACCGTCCGGAGAACAGGTACGACAGCGACGGGTGGCGCTGCCAGTGGGACAGCAGGCTCACCAGCAGGTCCGGCCGGCGCAGGAGCGGCGACGCGGCCGGCGTCCGACCACCGAGCGTCAGGTGGTTGCCGCCCCCGGTGCCGGTGTGCAGTCCGTCGAGGTCGAACTTCTCGGTGCCCAGGCGGGTGCGGCGCGCCGCGTCGTACAGGGTCTCGGTGAGCGACACCAGCTCCGGCCACGACGACGTCGGCTGCACGTTCACCTCGATCACGCCCGGGTCGGGCGTGACGCTCAGCTGGGTCAGGCGCGGGTCCGGCGGCGGCCCGTAGCCCTCGACGACCACGGGCGTCCCGACGGCGGCCACGGCCCGCTCCACGACGTGGAGCAGGTCGGCGTAGTCCTCCAGCCGCTCGGTCGGTGGGAGGAACACGTGCAGCACCGCCGGTGCGTCGGGACCGCCGGGACGCACCTCGAAGGCCAGGGCGGTGGTCGGCGTGCCCTCCGGGTCGCAGACCTCCACGTCGGGGACGCCCGGGACCAGGGTCGGGCCGGACTCGAGGTAGGACGGGTCGCCGGACGCCTCGGGGTCCGCCCACGCGATGGCGTCGAGCGGCAGCCGCAGACCCACGGCGGAGTCGCCGGGCGCGAGCACGAGCCGACCGCGCCGGAACCGCCAGGCAGGGCTGCGCCACTGCTCGCCCGTCGCGAGCGGCAGCACCCAGCCGGTGGGCCGCTCCTCGGCCCGGTCGAGCTCGGCGACCTGCTCGACGTCGGGCTCCCCCTCCGGCGGTCGCTCCCCCTCCGGGCGCGCGACCTCCCGCGCCACCGCGGCGAACGGGTCCTCCCACGCGGGCAGCACCAGCTCCTCCGGCAGGCCCAGCACGCGGGCCGTCTCGTGCGCCAGCCGCTCGGCGGTGCCGTGCTCCACCGGGGTCGGGTCGGACCACGGGTCGCAGAGCAGCGACGGATCGTGCCACAGCGGCTCGCCGTCGGTGCGCCACTGCAGCGAGACCTGCCAGCGCGGGAGCGGCTCGCCCGGGTACCACTTGCCCTGGCCGCGGTGCACCACGCCGCCCTCGGCGTACACCTCGCGCAGCCGCTCCGCGAGCTCGGTGGCCAGCAGCCGCTTCTCGGGTCCGTCGGCCGCGGTGCTCCACTGCTCCGACGTGGTGTCGTCGACGCTGACGAACGTCGGCTCCCCGCCCATGGTGAGACCGACCTCGCCCGCGTCGAGCCGTGCGTCGACCGCGTGCCCGAGGGCGTCGACCCGACCCCACTGCTCCTCGGTGTACGGCAGCGTGACCCGGGGGTCCTCGTGGACGCGGGTCACCTCGTTGAGGAAGGAGAACTCGACCTCGGCCGGCTCCAGCGCGCCGGTGATCGGCGCGGCCGACGACGGGTGCGGCGTCGCGGACAGCGGGATGTGCCCCTCCCCCGCGAACAGCGACGACGTGGGGTCCAGGCCCACCCAGCCGGCACCCGGCACGTAGACCTCGGCCCACGCGTGCAGATCGGTGAAGTCCTCGGTCGCACCGGCGGGCCCGTCGAGCGCCTGCGCGGCCACCAGCGGGTCAGGGGCGAGCTGCACCAGGTAGCCCGACACGAACCGCGCGGCGAGTCCGTGCTGACGCAGCAGCGAGACGAGGAGCCACGCGCTGTCGCGGCAGGACCCGATGGCGCGGGTGAGCGTCTCGTCGGGGGTCTGGACGCCCGGCTCCATGCGCACCGTGTACGCGACGTCGCGGTGGACGGCGGCGTTCAGGTCGGCGAGGAACTGCACGAGCGGCACGCCGTCGTCAGCCGGCTCGGGCAGCGCGTCGCGCCAGGCCAGGACGACCGGCCCCGGACCCTCGCCGTCACCCTCGTCGACCGGCCGCAGGTAGGGGGCGAGGTCGGCGGCCAGCTGCGGCTCGTAGCTGAACGGGTAGGTCTCGGCGTACTCCTCGACGAAGAAGTCGAAGGGGTTGACGACCATGAGGTCGGCCACCAGCGTGACGTCGACATCGAGCTCGCTCACCTTCTCGGGGAACACGAGGCGTGCCTGCCAGTTGCCGAACGGGTCCTGCTGCCAGTTCACGAAGTGGTCGGCGGGCGAGACGCGCAGCGCGTAGGCGTCGATCGGCGTCCGGCTGTGCGGCGCGGGCCGCAGCCGCACGACGTGTGGGCCGAGGGCGACGGGACGGTCGAACCGGTAGGTCGTGCGGTGGCGGAGCGAGACCTTGATCGACATGGGCCCAGCCTGCCGCATCCCTGTTTCGGCTCGATGTCCGCGTCGTCCGACGCCCTCCGCGCTCAGGCCGGGGTGACGAGGTAGTGCAGGATCAGCCAGGCGACGGGGGCGACGGCGATGAGCGAGTCGAGGCGGTCCATGACGCCGCCGTGCCCGGGCAGGAGGTCGCCCATGTCCTTGATGCCGAGGTCGCGCTTGATGAGCGACTCCGAGAGGTCGCCCAGGGTCGCCATGACGACACCGGCGACGCCGAGCAGGACGCCGACCCACCAGTCGCCGTCGAGGGCGAGGGTCACGGTGGCGATGCCCGCGGCGATGCCGAAGACGAGCGAGCCGCTGAAGCCCTCCCAGGACTTCTTGGGGCTGATGGTGGGGGCCATCGGGTGCTTGCCGAGGAACACGCCCGCGGTGTAGCCGCCGATGTCGGACGCGACGGTGGCCACGATGAACGCGACGATCCGCCAGGGGCCGTCGGTCTCGACGAGCATGAGCATGACGAAGACGCCCATGAGGTGCAGGTAGGACAGGCAGAACACCCCGGCGCTCGCGTCGCGCACGAAGCCGTCGGCGCCGTCGGAGAGGCGCCACACGAGCGTGCCGATGACGGTGAGCGCCATCGCGACCGCAGCCGTCTCCATGCCGCCGTAGTAGGCGCCGACGAGCATGAGCGTGCCGCCGGTGAGCACCGGCAGGAACGGGACCTTGATGCCGGCCGTCCCGAGGGCGCGCGCCAGCTCCCACAGGCCGACGCCGAGCGCGACCACGACGACCGCGACGAACACGTCCTTGAACAGGAACAGCGACACGACCACCATCGCACCGAGACCGGCGCCGACGCCGATCGCGGCGGGGAGGTTGCGGCCCGCGCGACTCTTGCGCTGGGCGACGGCCGGGTCGGTCTCCCCCAGGGGTCCGTCGGTGGGCGCGGCCTCCTCAGACCTCAAGGAGCTCCGCTTCCTTGTTCTTGAGCAGCTCGTCGATCTGGTCGACGTGCTGCTTGGTCAGGGCGTCGAGGCGCTTCTCGGCGCCCACGTTGTCATCCTGGCTGATCTCGGAGTCCTTCTCGGCCTTGTCGAGGGTCTGCTTCGCGTTGCGGCGCACGCCGCGCACGGCGACGCGTCCCTCCTCGGCCTTGGACCGGGCGAGCTTGATGTACTCGCGGCGGCGCTCCTCGGTGAGCTCGGGCAGCGTCACGCGCAGCACCTTGCCGTCGTCGGAGGGGTTGACCCCGAGGTCGGAGTCGCGGATGGCCCGCTCGATCGCGCTCTTCGCGCCCTGGTCGTAGGGGCTGATGATGACGGTGCGCGGCTCGGGGACCTGGAAGCCGGCCAGCTGCTGCAGGGGCGTCGGCGTGCCGTAGTAGTCGGCCGTGATCTGCGAGAACATCGCCGGGTGGGCACGACCGGTCCGGATGGCCGCGAACTCCTCCTGGGTGTGCTCCACGGCCTTGTCCATCTTGGTGCCAGCCTCGCGCAGGGTCTGGTCGATCACGATGCGTCTCCTGTTGTCGTCCCGTTGAGTGGTCCTGCTCCGCCGTGGACCAGCGTCCCGATCCTCTCACCCTGCAGCACGCGGGCGATGTTCCCCTCACCCTCCATGCCGAACACGATCATCGGCAGGTTGTTCTCCATGCAGAGCGCGAACGCGGCGGCGTCGACGACCTTCAGGCCGAGGCGCAGCGCCTCCGCGAAGGTGAGGTCGTCGAAGCGGCGCGCGGTGGCGTCGGTGCGCGGGTCGGCGGAGTAGACGCCGTCGACGCCGCTCTTGCTCATGAGCACCGCGTCGGCCTTGATCTCGAGCGCGCGCTGGGCCGCGACGGTGTCGGTGCTGAAGTACGGCATGCCCGCGCCGGCGCCGAAGATGACGACGCGCCCCTTCTCGAGGTGGCGCATGGCGCGGCGTGGGATGTAGGGCTCCGCGACCTGGCCCATGGTGATGGCCGACTGCACGCGGGTGTCGATGCCCTGCTTCTCGATGAAGTCCTGCAGGGCGAGGCTGTTCATGACGGTGCCGAGCATGCCGATGTAGTCGGCCCGCGAACGCTCCATGCCGCGCTGGCTGAGCTCGGCGCCGCGGAAGAAGTTGCCGCCGCCGACGACGATCGCCACCTGCGCGCCCTCGCGGACGGCCTCGGCGACCTGGCGGGCGATGCCGTTGACGACGTCGGGGTCGATGCCGATCTTGCCGCCGCCGAACACCTCGCCGGACAGCTTGAGCAGCACACGGCGGACGCCGGGGCCTGGGGCCCCGGCGTCCGCGGTGCTGAGGTCGGCCGGGTCACCGTGCGTCGGGTGATGGGTCACGATGCTCCGGTCCTTCCTGTCGTCGTGCTGGGGTCGGCTCCTGGGATCAGGCGCCGATCTCGATGTGCGCGAAGCGCGTGACGGTCACGCCGGCGTCGTCGAGGACGGACTTGACCGTCTTCTTGTTGTCGGTGACCGACGGCTGGTCGAGCAGGACGACGTCCTTGAAGAAGCCGTTGACGCGACCCTCGGTGATCTTCGCGATCGCCTGCTCGGGCTTGCCCTCCTCGCGCGCGGTCGCCTCGGCGATCTCGCGCTCCTTCGCGACGATGTCGGCGGGGACGTCCTCGCGGGTGAGGTAGCGCGGGCGCATCGCGGCGATCTGCATGGCGGCGCCGCGGGCGGCGTCGAGGTCGTCACCGGTGTACTCGACGAGCACGCCGACGGCGGGCGGCAGGTCGCTGGCGCGACGGTGCAGGTAGACGGCGACCTGGCCGTCGAACGCGGCCACGCGGCCGAGCTCGATCTTCTCGCCGATGACGGCGGCGAGGGCGCTGATGGTCTCCTCGACGGTCTTGCCGTCGTCGAGCGTGGTCTTCGCGAACGCGTCGGCGTCGGCGGGCTTGCTGGCGTCCGCGGCGGCGGCGAGGCGCTCGGCGAGAGCGATGAACTGCTCGTTCTTCGCGACGAAGTCGGTCTCGGAGTTCAGCTCGACGATCGCGTTGCCGGAGCTGGCGACGAGACCGGCGGAGGCCTCGCGCTCGGCGCCGCGCTTGGCGGCCTTGGCGGCACCGGAGATGCGCAGGATCTCGACGGCCTTGTCGAAGTCGCCGTCGGCCTCGGTGAGGGCCTTCTTGGCGTCCATCATGCCCGCGCCGGTGGCGTCGTGGAGCTTCTTCACGTCTGCGGCAGCAATGGCCATGTGAGGGTCTCTTCCCTGGGTCGTGGTGGTGGAAGGGGGGTGGTCGGGTGCCGGAGGTCGTCCGGCACCCGACCGGGTGTCACGGGGTCGACGTCACTTCTCGGCGGCGGCCGGCTCGGTCGCCTCGGCGGCCTCGGGCGCGGGGGTCGCCTCGGCAGCCTCGGGGGCGGGGGTCGCCTCGGCCGCGGGGGCCTCGGCGGGGGCGTCGTCCTTCTTCTCCAGCAGCTCGCGCTCCCACTCGGCGAGCGGCTCGCCGCCACCGAGCTCGGAGCCGGCCTCCTCGGCGCCCGTCTTGGCACCGCCACGCTGGAGCAGGCCCTCGGCGACGGCGTCGGCGACGACGCGCGTCAGCACGCTGACCGAGCGGATGGCGTCGTCGTTGCCCGGGATCGGGTAGGTGACGTCGTCCGGGTCGCAGTTCGTGTCGAGGATGGCGACGATCGGGATGTTCAGCTTCTTGGCCTCGTCGACGGCGAGGTGCTCCTTCTTGGTGTCGACGATCCACACCGCGGACGGCGTGCGGCCCATGTCGCGCACACCGCCGAGGGTGCGGTTGAGCTTGTCGTACTCGCGACGCATCTGGAGGAGCTCCTTCTTCGTGCGGCCGGAGCCGGCCACGTCGTCGAAGTCGATCTCCTCGAGCTCCTTCATGCGCTGGAGCCGCTGGTGCATCGTCTGGAAGTTGGTGAGCATGCCGCCCAGCCAGCGCTGGTTGACGTAGGGCATGCCGACGCGCTTGGCCTGCTCCTCGATCGGCTCCTGTGCCTGGCGCTTGGTGCCGACGAACAGGATGGTGCCGCCGCGGGCGACGGTGTTCTTGACGAACTCGTAGCCGGCGTCGATGTAGGCCAGCGACTGCTGCAGGTCGATGATGTAGATGCCGTTGCGCTCGGTGAAGATGAAGCGCTTCATCTTCGGGTTCCAGCGACGGGTCTGGTGCCCGAAGTGGACGCCGCTCTCGAGCAGCTCTCGCATGGTGACGACCGCCATGGTCGATCCTTCCTGTGGACGCACCGGCCCGAGGGCGGGTGGTCCGGTTCCTGGTTGACGCGCCACCGGTCGGCGGCGCCCTGACTCCCGCGCCGCGCGAGCCGACCTGCGAGCAGGACCAGGGTCGCGCCCGAGGTTCGACCGGCTGGCGGTGTCACGACGGAGGCGGGCGTGCGAATTTCACGTCCGGGGACGTGATGGGGCCAGTCTAGGACACGGGGACGGCGATCGAGAAATCCACAGGTCCACGGTGCTCGTGCGCGGGCGGTGTCCACACCGTCCCGTCCGCCCCTGGAGCGCGGGCGGCGTCGACGGTTGGCTCGGGTCATGCGTCGCCCCTCCTCGAATGCACTGCTCCTGCTGGTCCCCCTCCTCGCGCTGCTGACGCTTCTCGCGCCCGCTCCGACCGTCGCCGACGAGGCAGCTGGCGAGGGCCCGCCGTGGCGCTGGCCCCTGGGCTCGCGCCAGGTGTCCGCCGACTTCGACCTGCCCGACGGGCCGTACCGGGCGGGTCACCGCGGCGTCGACCTGCCCGGTCGGGCCGGCGAGGCGGTCCGTTCCGTGGCGGTCGGGCGCGTGCTCTTCTCGGGCACCGTCGCGGGCGTGGGCGTGGTGACGGTCGAGCACGGGGCCGAACGCTCCACCTACCAGCCGGTGGTCCGACGCGTCGTCCGCGCCGGGGACGCGGTGGACGCGGGCGAGGTGCTCGGCCGGCTCGACGTCGCGGGCTCGCACTGCGCGGAAGCGTGCCTGCACCTCGGCCGGCTCGTGGGCGAGCGCTACCTCGACCCGCGGGGCCGGCTGGCCGAGGAGTCGCGGTTCGTGCTCGTCGACCCGGACGGCCCGCTCCCCCGGCCGCCCGCGGGCACGTTCGGCGGTGCGGGCGGGGTGGGCGGCTGGTCGCGACCGGTCGGAGGTCCGGTCACGTCGGCGTTCGGCATGCGGGTGCACCCGGTCACCGGCGTGCGGAAGCTGCACGACGGCGTCGACCTCGGTGCGGCCTGCGGCACGCCCGTGCGTGCGGCGCGGGCCGGCACCGTGCGCAGCGTCGGCGACGACGGTCCGTACGGCCTGCGGGTGGTGGTCGAGCACGGCCGCGGCGTCGAGACCGGCTACGCGCACCTCTCCGCGACGTCGGTCGCGCCCGGAGCACGGGTCACGCCGAGCACCGTGCTCGGCGCCGTCGGCTCGACCGGCCTCTCCACCGGCTGCCACCTGCACTTCATGGTGACCCGACGGGGTGGACCGGTCGACCCGCTCCGGTGAGGGCGAGCGGGTCCGCGCACCGCCCCGACGCCATCTCCTCGATCGTCGTCCTCCAGCGCTCGAGCAGCCTCGCCACGACCTGCGCCGCCGTCAGGGTGGCGGGCGTGCGCACCCTGACGCCGAGCCCTTCGTGCGTGCGCGAGACCCACACCTGCAGGTCGTCGGCGAGGGTCGGCGCGGACACGTGGTGCGCTCGGCGTCGCAGGAGCTCCTCGTGCCCGGGCAGGCGTCGGTAGTCGAGGTAGGAGGCCATGAAGACGTCGGTCCGCTCGCGCACCAGCGGCTTCGTGGCTGAGTCGAGCACCTGGTCCAGGGGCACGGCCGCCATCGCCCGCGCGGCGTCGACGGCTCCCGCCGCGTGGGCGAGCGTCGCGCACGCGTCGCGGTGCGTCGCCAGCTCGACCGGGACCGTCGTCGTGAGCCAGCCGACCGTCCGCCGCTCGGCCGGCGTCGACCTGAGGTGGACGGGCATGAGCACCGGCAGGGTGTCCGGCCCGCCGAGGTCGGCCACCGCCACCGCGAGGGCGGCGAGGGCCGCCGTGGCCGTGGACCCGCCGTGCCGATGCGCGTGGGCGCCCAGCCGGTCGGCGACGGAGGCGTCGCCCAGCACCGACACCTCGGTGCGCTGGGCCACCCGCTCCCCGGGACCGACGCCCAGGGGCAGGGGGAAGGTCGGGAGCCGGTGGTCCTGACGGACGAGGAAGTCGTGCCACGCCCCGAGGCGGACGTCGTCGGCGGGCACGCGACGCGGCGGGTCCGCGAGTCCCGCCACGAAGCACGACGTCTCCGGCAGGTCGGGCACGCGGCCCTGGTGGACCAGGCCGGCGTAGACGGCGTGGAGGTCGTCGACCAGCACGGCGAGGGAGTACGCGTCGACGTGCAGGTGGTCGAGGCCGAGCACGACCGTCGAGCGGTCGGGACGCGAGATCGCGGCGGGCCAGAACGCCGGGTACGACAGCGGCCAGCAGGCCGCGTCGAGCTCGCGACGCACGTGGTCGCGGGTCTCGGCCACGGTCGACATCGGCACGTCGGCGCGTCGGGTCCAGCGCAGCTCCGAGGCCTCGTGGTGGGTTCCGCGCACGGCGCCGTCCACGACCTCCGCACCCACCTGCAGCGCGCTGTGCCGGGCGACGACCTCGCGGTAGGACCGCTCGAGGGCCACCACGTCGACCGGACCGTCGACGTCGAAGCCCGCTGCCATCCACACCGAGGGCTCCCCCGCGACCGCCGCGGCCAGGTGGTTGCGCTGGTTGAGCGAGAGGTCGACGCGACGCGGCGGGCTCGCACCGGGCTGGACGTCCCACGAGACGACCGTGCCCGGCGCGGGCGTCCAGAGGTCAGCCGACGTGACCAGCACGGCTGGGTTCCACGTCGGGCAGGGACGTCGACCCGTCGGCCAGCGCTCCGGCGACCCGTTCCAGCACGGAGCAGTACCGCGTGACCGCGGCGTGCGCCTCGGGCGTGTCGGGGTGCTGCAGCCCGATGTAGAGACGCTCTGCGTCGCGGTTGACCCACATCGAGGCGTTGGCCGTGCGGCCCTCGCCCGTGAAGTGCACGCCGCGCTCGTGGGCCGGCCGCCCCGCCCCGGGGAACCGCCGCACGTCGAGGTAGGAGACGAGCTGCGGAGACCCAGCGCCCTCGGGTCCGAGGACACCCGTCCGCAGCATCTCGGCCAGGGCCACGTGCGCCGGCATACGGGAGGCGCTCCGGCCGGTCTCGTAGCCGGCGTGGGCCGCACGCAGGAGGGCGTCGAGGTCGTCGACGTGCGGTGCGACGTCGAACAGCACGGGCGCGAAGGTGCAGAACCAGCCGTGCGACCGCAGGTACGGCCCGGTGTCGCGGGCACCCAGGACCGTCACGCCCGCGTAGGTCTGTCGGCCCGCCAGCAGGTGGTCGGTCGCCGCGAGCGCCGCGAAGACCGCGGAGACGGTCCGCACGCCGAGAGCGCGGCACCGGGCGTCCAGACGGGACGCCGCCTCGGCGTCGAGCAGGTCGTGGGAGACGATGCGCACCGGCGCCGTCGTCCCGGGCTCGAGACCGAGGCCGAGCGGGAAGGAGGGCAGACGACCGCCCTGGGACTCCACGAGCGCCGCCCACGCACGGACCTCGGGGGACGACGCGTCGTAGGTCGCGGCCCGGGCGTGCTCCTCGGCGGCGAAGGCACCGAACGGCCCCGACTCCTCCGGGGTCGGCAGCGCCCCCTCGACCAGCGCAGGACCGCCGGGCTCGGCGACCTCCGCCGCGTACAGGTCGGCCAGCTCCGAGGCGACCATGAGCTGCGACGCGCCGTCGGTGAAGGCGTGGTCGCACCCCCAGAAGAGTCCGAACCCGTCGGCGTGCTCGACCGCCCCGAGCACGAACCCGGGCCAGGCGTCGGGCCGGCACGCGGCGTCGAAGGTCTGGACCAGGTGCGCCTGCAGCGCGTCGTCCCACGAGCGGCCGTCGACGTCGAGCTCGCGCACGTCGACGACCGCGTGCTCGACGTCGGCGACCGGGACCACGTGGCGGACGGGGACCTCGCCGGTCAGGTCGAACCACGACCGCAGTCCCTCGTGCGTCGTCACGAGCCGCGTGAGTGCACGCGCCAGGGCGTCGCGGTCGAGCGGGCCGTCGACCTCGGTCGCCACGCCGGTCCAGGCGCGGTGCACGCCGCCCGAGCGCCGGCGGGCCGCGTAGGCCCGCAGGTGGTCGGCCTGGAGGAACGAGGGCGGCGCAGGGTCGACCGGCGCGTCGGCCGCGGCCGCGAGGCTCTCCGGTGTCGGCCCGAGGGTCAGCACCGTGCCGGGCGCCGTGCGCCAGCGCGCCATCTCCGCGAGGATCATCGGTCCGCCGCCGTCGTCGCGAGGCGGTTCGCCCGCTCGTGCTCCACCATGTCGGCGAAGACCGCGCGCAGGTGGGCCGCGAGACCTCGGACGGCCGCGTCGACGGCCCAGGCGCCCGGGTAGCGGACGGAGAGGTTCAGGCCACCCTGGTGGCGGATCAGCCACAGGTAGAGCTCGTCCGGGGCGAACACCGGGGACCTCAGCGCGCGGGCCTGCTGGGCCGGCCACCGCTCGGCCCCCGGCACGTGCCGGACGTCGACGTAGGACACCACGAAGTGCGGGGTGTCGCCGACGCCCAGGAGCTCGGCGACCCGCGGGAAGGGGTGCCGCGCGAGGTCCTTGACCTCCCGCGTCGCCGCATCGGCCCGGGCGACCGCCTCGCCGAAGGAGTGCGTCCCCGTCAGGTCGAGGTCGACCGGGCACAGACCGACGTACCAGCCCACGGACTCGCGGTGACGCGGGTCGTGCCGGGTGTGCATCGGCATCACGAACCGCAGCCGCTCGACGCCCGAGCGCCGACGGGACGCGATCCCCAGCGCCGCGAGGCCGGCCGCCTGCAGCCCGACGCCCTGCTCGCGCAGCCGTCGCCCGAGCTCGTCGGTCTCGGGCCCTCCCAGCACCCACGTCGAGAGGCTGCGCTGGCGTCGCGGCCGGTCGTCGACGCCGGCCGCGGCGACGTCGGGATGGTGCGGGAACGCCGGCACCTCGCGCGGCGCCCCGCTCTCGTCGAGCGACGTGAAGGCGCGCCAGCGCCGCACGGCCGGATGGTCCACCGACAGCTCCTCGCCCGCGCGGCGGTCGACGGCCGAGAAGTCGACGTGGCTGCCCACGTCGAGCACGGCGAGCGCGTCGTCGCCGACCCCTGCGAGGGCCTGGCGGTACAGGTCCTCCATCTCGGCGAACCAGAGCACCTGCGAGTACGCGTCCATGACGCTGTGGTCGGCGGCGAAGACGAGCACGAAGCCGTCGGCGTGCGTGCCGCGGACGGTGGCGAAGACGCAGTGCGGCCAGGTGACGGGCGACAGCCGGGCCAGGAACTGCGCCACCTCGACGCGCGCGGCGTCGCTGGAGCGGTACCCGAGCACCTCCGGTCGCACGTCGACCCGCGAGTGGTGGACCGTCTGCCGCTGCCACGCGCACGACGACGCGGAGTCGGCGTCCCGGCGGACGGTCGTGCGCAGCACCTCGTGGCGTGCGATCCAGGCCCACAGCGCACGGCGCAGCGCGTCGGCGTCGAACGGCAGCGGCACCCGCATGGCCGAGCCGATCCACGAGCCGTCGGGATCTCGTGCCAGGTGGGCGGCATGGTCGTAGGACAGTCCACGCGGATCGTCCTCCCACGCCTCGGACGACGTCGTCGGCGTCCAGGTCGTCACGATCCCCGCAGGGATCGGGTAGTCGTCCAGCTCGGTGTACTCCATGGCGTGCTCCCCCCGTCCGGTGCGCCGCCGGTCTCTTCGGCGACGCGATCCATCCGCCACGGCCGCGCACTCCCCACACGGTCGTGTCCGCCAGTCTGCGCGCCGTCGGAGAGTGTGCGCGACGTGATGATGCTCACGCGCCCTCCCCCCTGGACACGGTCGGCGGCGGGCCGCTTGACTCGGCAGAACCTGGGGGGGTGTTCATGATGACGATCGACCACGCGACGGTTCGTCTGACGTTCGGGGACGACCTGTTCCTGCGACGGCACCGCGGCGTGGGGACGCCGATCGTCAACCAGTTCGTCTGGCGTCTCGACGACGTCGTGCCGACCACGGCGCTGGTCCGGCTGCGCGACGAGCTGGCCCGCGGAGCGCTCTCGCGTCGCGCGGATCGTCCGCGCGTGCCCGGTGCACGAGGTCGCTGGTCGCGGGCGCCTCACGCCCCGCCGATCGACGTCGAGCCGACCGTGCTCCAGGAGTGCGACGTCGTCGACTGGCTCCGCGCCAACCACACCGCTCCGCTGCACCCGGGCCGGGGCGACTCCTGGCGACTGGCGAGCGCACGGCTCGCCGACGGTGGCTCGCTGCTGTCGCTGATCGTCGACCACGCCGTCGCCGACGGTGGTGCGATGGTCGACGCCGTCGAGCGGGCGGCGTCCGGGCGTGCACCGCTGACGCTGCCCGACCGCGACGGCACCTGGGGGACGTTGCGGGCCGACCTGGAGGACGCGACGCGCCAGGTCCGGGCCGTCGTGCGGTGGGGCGCCGCGAGCGCGCTGCGACGGCGTGGCGACACGACGTCCTCCGCGGGGACGGCGTCGGCGCCGACCCCGGTCGGCCCGTCCGCTCCCGAGGGCTGGGTGGTGCCCACAGTGGTGGCGGAGTGCCGCACGGCTGACGTGGAGGCTGCGGCGGCACGACACGGCGGCACCCTCAACACGTGGTTCGTGGCGCTGAGCGCGTCCCTGGTCGTGTCGGCCGGGATCACGGACGAGGACGAGCCGGTGCTGGTGGCCCTGCCCGTCACCGCGCGAGGCGACGACGACCCTCGCGCCAACGCCACCCGGATCGCCCGCGTGGCCGTCGACCCGGGCGACCTGCGTCGCCACGACCTCGCCCCGCTCCGCGCGGGGTGCCGGGAGGCCTACGCCAAGCTCGGCGGGCGCGACACGAAGGACGACGCCGACGCCGACACCGGGTCCCTCCTCACGCTCGTGCAGATGCTGCCGGACGCGGTCGTGCGTCGGCTCCCGGTGCCGACCGGCCCCCGCGTGCTGGCCTCCAACCTCGGGACGATGTCGCCCGCGTTCAGCGCACCGACCGGGACGCCCGCCCGCAGCATCGCCGCCCTGGCCGGGCACCGCGTGGTTGACGACGCAGAGATCCGCGCGCTCGGCGGCGGGATGACCGCATGGGCCTGCACCTGCGGGGACCGCACCACCGTGACGGTCGCCGCCCTCGACCCGGCCCGGGTGCCCGACGACGCCACCTTGCGCGAGCTCGTGCGCTCGGGGCTGGCCGCCTGGCACGTCGAGGCACGGCTGTGGTGAGCACCGGGCGCTGTGCGCCGCGACGCGACGGAGGGGGACGACGATGACCGAGTGGGCCATCCGGGCCGAAGGACTGGTCAAGACGTACGGGGCGCAACGGGCGCTCGACGGGCTCGACCTGTCCGTGCAGGCGGGCACGGTGCACGCCGTGCTGGGCCCGAACGGCGCCGGGAAGACGACCGCCGTGCGCGCTCTCGCGACCCTCGTCCGCCTCGACGACGGCCGGGCGGAGGTCTTCGGGCAGGACGTGATGCGCTCCCCCACCCAGGTGCGCTCCCTCGTCGGCCTCACGGGCCAGTACGCCGCGCTCGACGAGCTGCTGACGGCGCAGGAGAACCTGTACCTCTTCGCCCGGCTGGTCGGCTGGCGACGCCCGGCGGCCCGCGCCCGCGCGGCCGAGCTGCTGGAGCGCTTCAGCCTGACGCACGTCGCGCATCGCGCCGTGTCGACGTTCTCGGGTGGCATGCGACGTCGTCTCGACATCGCGGCCAGCCTCCTCGGCGACCCGCCCCTGCTGTTCCTCGACGAGCCCACGACGGGTCTGGACCCGCGCACCAGGGCCGACATGTGGGCGACGGTGCGCGAGCTGGTCGCGCAGGGCACCACGGTGCTGCTCACGACGCAGTACCTGGAGGAGGCGGACCAGCTCGCCGACCGGATCGCGGTCATCGACCGCGGCCGGGTCGTCGCGGACGGCACTCCCGCGGAGCTCAAGGAGTCCGTCGGCGGCCTGACCCTCCACCTGGTCGTGGCCGACCCCGGCCGACGCGTCGAGGCCGCCCGGGTCCTGCACGAGGTGACCGGGCAGGTGCCCCAGGACGACGGTGTCCTGCTGGCAGCGCCGATCCGGTCGGGTGCGGTGACGTCCGACGTCGTGCTGGCGCTCGCCGCGCGCGGTATCGAGATCGGCGAGCTCAGCGCGGCACGTCCGAGCCTGGACGAGGTGTTCTTCGCGCTGACCGGTGCGCTCGACGCACCCGGCCCCCAGCGGCAGGACGCGGCATGAGCGCCGCCATCGGGGTCCCGCCCCGCCGGGCCTCGCGCGGCGGCGTGGGTCCGCTTTCCGCCCTGACCCAGGTCCTCACATTCGGCCACCGGGGACTCCTGCGGGTGCGCCACGACCCGCAGCGGCTCTTCGACGTCATCGTGCTGCCCGTCGTCGGCACCATCCTGTTCGCCAACGTGTTCGGCGGCGCCGTCGCCGGCGGGGTCGACGCCTACCTGCCGCAGCTCGTGCCCGGCGTGCTCGTGCAGATCGCCGTCACGGCCTCGGTCGTCACGGGGGTGCAGCTGCGCGACGACATCGACCGCGGCGTGTTCGACCGGTTCCGGTCGTTGCCCGTCGCACGCACGGCGCCGCTCGCCGGTGCACTGCTCGCCGACGTCGTCCGCTACGTGGTCGCCGTGACGATGACCGTGGCCGTCGGTCTGACGATGGGCTACCGGCCGGAGTCGTGGACGGGGCTCGCCGCGGGCTGCGCCCTGGTCGTGCTGAGCGGCTTCACGATGAGCTGGGTGTTCGCCCTGATGGGCGTGATGATGCGCAGCGCCGCCGCGGTCCAGGGCGTGTCGATGCTCGTCCTGACGCCGCTGTCGTTCATGTCGAACGCGCTGGTGCCCACCGAGACGATGCCGTCGTGGATGCGCGCGATCGCGGAGGTCAACCCGGTCACCCACCTGGTCTCGGCGGTGCGCGACCTCGCCGGGGGCGACCCCGCCGCCGGGTCGGTGCTGACGGCCCTCGTCGGCTCGTTCGCCGTGCTCGCGATCTTCGCACCGCTCACGGTGCGCGCCTACGTCCGTCGCGACTGAGACCCAGGACCCGAGGGACGAGGGGGAGCGATGAGCCTGCAGACCGCACACACCGTGCCGGCGGCCGCCACCGACCGCAACCGGCTGACCCTGGACGACGACCTCTTCGTCCGGGCGCACCGTGTGCTCGGCATCCCGGTGGTCAACCAGACGGTGTGGCGCTTCGACCGCCCCCTCGACCCGGCCGGGGTCGAGCGGCTCGACCGCGGGCTCCGCGAGGGTCCGCTCGCCCGGGCGATCAGGACGTCGCGGGTCCCCGGCGCACGCGACACGTGGGTGCCCTCGTCGGCGGCCGGCCCGGTCCACGTCGAGACCGCGCCCCTGCACCCCGGCGAGGTGCTCGGGTGGGCGGAGGAGCGCGCGGCCGTCAACCTGGACCCCTGGTCGGGCCCCACGTGGAGCCTCGCCACCGCCCGCACGACCGACGGCGGCTCCGTCCTGTCGTACCTGACGCCGCACGTCGTCTGCGACGGCGGCGCCCACGTCGCGGCCCTCGTCGCGGCGGTCGACGGGGGCGGCCTGGGTCGACTGCCGGCGGAGGCGCCCGTGCCCACGGTCCGCGACGACGTGCGCGACGCGGCGCGGCAGGTCGGGCTCGCGCTGCGCGGCGGAGCCACGGCCGTCCGCGCCGCGCTCACGTCGTCGCGACCGCCGCGCAGCGACGTGCAGACGTCGCGCGACGGGCTCCTCGGCCCCGACCGCCCGGGCGACGACGCGCCGCGCGTGCCGGCCACGGTTGTCGTCGACCTGGACGCCCGGGCCTGGGACGAGGCGGCCGCGCGGCACGGTGGGACGTCGAACAGCCTGCTGGTCGCCGTGGCCGTGGAGGTGCTGCTGGCCTCGGGTCGGGTCGAGGCCGGACGCCCCGTGCGGGTGTCGCTGCCCGTCAGCCTGCGCGGCACCGACGACCTGCGCTCGAACGCGACGTCAGGTGTCTCGATCGACGTCGAGACCGGGGTCGAGGACGGTGTCGGCCGGGTCGTCGACCTGGGGGCGGTCCGGGCGCAGGCCCGCAGCGCCTACGCGTCCCTGGCGAGCGGCCCGCGCGACCCGCTCGGCCCGCTGACGCAGCTGCTGCCGGACCCGGCCGTCGCGGTCCTCGCACGCGGCGTCTCGGCGCCCCTCTGCCTGTGCTCGAACCTGGGCCAGCTGCCCGCCACGTTCGCCGCACCGCTGGGTCGACCCGCGACGTCGGTGCTGATGCGTTCGGTGACACAGGGCGTCACCCCGGCGATGCTGCGGCGCACGCGGGGCGGGCTCACGGTCTGGTGGGCGCGGCACGGCGGCACCGCGACCCTGGCCGTGCTGGGCGTGGACCCCGACCACCTGGGCGACCGCGACGAGCTCACCCGCCTCGTCGTCGACACGACCTCGCGCTGGGGCGTAGGCGGCACCCCCTGGTGAGACCCCGGCGTGGGTCGGCGCCGTCAGGCCCGTGGGTGGGCGAGGCGGTAGGCGGCGCGCAGCCGCTCGGTGCTGACGTGCGTGTAGATCTGCGTCGTGCCGAGCGAGGCGTGTCCCAGCACCTCCTGCACGCTGCGCAGGTCGGCGCCCCCCTCCAGCAGGTGCGTCGCGGCCGTGTGGCGCAGCCCGTGCGGGCCGAGGTCGGGCGCGCCGTCGACGGCGGCGAGCCGGTCGTGCACCACCTTGCGCGCCGTGCGCGGGTCGAGACGGCCGCCGCGCAGCCCCAGCAGCAGGGCGGGCCCGCTGCCCGACGTCGCCAGCGCGGGCCGGCCCGTCGTGAGCCAGGCGTCGAGCGCTCGCGCGGCAGGCACGCCGTACGGGACGGACCGTTCCTTGCGCCCCTTGCCGAGCACCCGCACGAGCCGCCGGCCCCGGTCGACGTCGTCCACGTCGAGGCCGCACAGCTCACCCACCCGCACCCCGGTGGCGTACAGCAGCTCCAGGACGAGGAGGTCGCGCAGACCCACGGGTCCGTCGTCGGCCACAGACTCGGCGGTCGTGTCGAGCAGGGCCCGCACCTCGCTCTCGCTGAGGACGGCGGGCAGCTCGCGCCGCGCCTTGGGGCTCGCGAGCAGGGCCCCCGGGTCCGACGACGCGCGTCCCGTGCGGACGCACCACGCGGTGAAGGTCCGCGCCGACGTGGCGCGCCGGGCGATGGTAGCCCGGGCGCGGCCGAGCGTCTGCTGGTGGGCGAGCCAGCTGCGCAGCGCGCGGGTGGTGAGGTCGGCAGGCCCCTCGAGGCCCAGCGCCCGTGCGTGCTCCGCGAGCAGGGCGAGGTCGGTCCGGTAGCCGCGGACCGAGTGCTCCGACAGGTTCCGCTCGTGACGCAGGTGCTCCGCGAACGCCTCGACCGCGTCGTCCCAGGCTGACCCCATGCCCCCAGGGTGACGGCTCAGCGCCGGGCCGTCGAGGCACCACGCGGGAGCACGAGCCAGCGGTCGCCCACGTGGACGCACAGTCCTTGGCGCTCGAGGGCCGTCAGCAGCCGGCTCACCTCGGCACGACTCCCCCGCGCCGAGGCGGCGACGTCGGCATCCGTCCTAGCCTGCTCGAACGACAGTGCGTCCAGCACACGCCGCGCCAGCTGGCCCAGCCGGTCGTGCTCGGTCTCGTCGACCCGTGCGGGCTCGGCGACGTCGGCGGTGACCCCGGCGACCGCGTCAAGCACCTCCCTGCCGGTCGTGACCAGCACGGCGCGACCGTCGCGGACCGCCTGGTGCACGCCGGCGGACTGCTGGGAGGTGACCGGACCGGGGACGCCCATCGTCACGCGACCCAGGGCGTCGGCCCAGGAGAGGGTGTTGAGCGACCCGCTGCGCCGTGCCGCCTCGACCACGACCGTCCCGATGGCGAGGGCGGCGATGATCCGGTTGCGCGACAGGAAGCGTGAGCGCATCGGCACCTGGCCGGGGGCCTGCTCCGAGACGACGAGACCGTCCTGCGCGATCCGCCGCAGGAGGGACGCGTGCGTCCGTGGGTAGTCGACGTCGGCCCCGCAGGCGAGCACCGCCACCGTCGGCCGGTCCTGCACGAGCGCACCGCGGTGGGCGGCGGCGTCGATGCCGAACGCCGCGCCGCTGACGACGGTGCCGCCCTGGTCGGCCACGTCGGCCGCGATCTCCGCCGCGCAGTCGCTGCCGTAGGCGGTGCAGGAGCGGGCGCCGACGACGGCCACCGCCTGCTCCGCGAGCGCGGCGAGGTCGGCCGGACCGCGGACCCACAACCCCAGCGGTGCGCCGGTCGTGCCGCCGTGCGGCTCCACGTGGTCGAGGTCGTCGAGCCCGGACGGCCACTCCCGGTCGCCGGGCACCACCCAGCGCAGACCCTGCTCATCGGCGCGGGCGCGCGCCGCGGCGACGTCGCGCTCGAGGCGGGCCGCACCGTCGCGCCACGCGTCGGGGAGCCGCGCCGCGAGGGATCCGTTGCCCTGGCGGATCGCCGACACCACGGCACCCGCCGGGTGCTCAGCCAGCACTCCGACGAGTCGCGGGTCGCCGGGCTCGACGACGAGGCTCAGCGCGAGCCGCGCGTCGGCGTCGCGCCGCGCGTCGCCCCGTCGGAACTGGTCGGTCCGGTCGGTCACGGCGCCACCACCAGGTCGCGCAGCAGCGGCCCGAGCGGCGTGCCGCGACGCAGCGCGAGCGCCAGCTCGACGTCGTCCACGTCGGGTCGCTCACCCTCCCGGAGGTCGCAGACGGTCCACGCCACCCGGAGGACGCGGTCGGCCGAGCGGGCCGAGAGCCGCTGGCCGCGCAGGTGGGAGTCGACGAGACGCCGAGCCGCGTCGGTGGCCGGCCAGTGCTTGCGCAGGTCGACGCCCGGCACGTCGGCGTTGGCCTGCCACGGCGTGCCGTCGAGCCGGACCGCCTGACGTTCCCGGGCGCGACGCACGAACGGCGCGAGCTGCGCGGTCGAGCGGGCGCCCGTCGCGTCGTGGACCAGCTCGGGCCGGCTCGGCGGGACCAGCGTGCGGTGGATGTCGATGCGGTCGCGCACCGGACCGGAGATCCGATCGCGGTAGCGGCGCTGCATGAGCGGCGTGCACTCGCACGGGTCGCTCACCGACCCGCCCTGCCCACACGGACACGGGTTCGCCGCGAGCACCAGCTGGAACCGCGCGGGGAACGTGGCGGTCTGCGCCGCGCGGGAGACGACCACGTGACCCGACTCCAACGGCTGGCGCAGCGCGTCGAGCACGTTCGACGCGAACTCCGGCGCCTCGTCGAGGAAGAGGACGCCGCGGTGGGCGAGGCTCAGCGCGCCCGGACGGATGCCGCGCTGACCTCCCCCGACGATCGCCACGGCGCTGGCCGTGTGGTGAGGGTCGACGAACGGCGGACGTTCGACGAGCGGCACGTCCGCGGGCAGCACGCCCGCCAGGGAGTGCACCGCACTGACTTCCAGGGCCTGCTCGCGGGTCAGGTCGGGCAGCAGGCCCGGGAGCCGCTGGGCCAGCATCGTCTTGCCGATGCCGGGCGGGCCGGTCATCAGCACGTGGTGGCCCCCGGCAGCCGCCACCACCACGGCGGTGCGGGGGTCCTCCTGCCCGGCCACGTCGGCGAGGTCGAGCCCCGCCACCCGGTCGACGTAGGCGTGCCCCAGCCCGACACCCTCGTCGAGCGGCGGCACCGGCGGGTCGTCCGGCTCGTCCTGCCCGGTGAGCAGCGCGACCACCTGGCGCAGCGACCGCACGCCCACGACCTGCACCCCGCTCACGAGCTCGGCCTCCCCCACGTTCGACTCCGGCACGAACACCCGCTCGAAGCCGGCCTCCACGGCCGCCACCGTCGCCGGCAGCACGCCCCGGACGGCACGCAGCCGACCGTCGAGGGCGAGCTCACCGATGAAGACCGTGCCCGTCGTGGCCGCCACCGGGACGAGCGACTTCTCCACGAACATCGCCACCCCGATCGCGAGGTCGTAGTGCGACCCGGTCTTCGGGAGCGTCGACGGGGCGAGGTTGATCGTCACCCGCTGGTCGGGCCACGTCGTGCCGGAGTTGACGACCGCGGCGCGCACCCGGTCGCGCGCCTCGTTGACGATCGTGTCGGCCAGGCCCACCACGATCGTCGTGGGCAGCCCCGAGGCGATGTCGACCTCCACCTCGATCGCCCGACCGGTGAGTCCGTCCAGGGTCACCGAGTGCGTCGCGGCCATCAGGCCACCCCACCCATCCGCTCGACGACCGGACCACCACGCCGCGGGATCCGCACCGACACCACGTCGATCCGCACCGCCTCGGGCTGCTCCTCCTGCGCCTGCAACCACGCCGACGCCGCCCGCCGCAGCCGAGCCGCCTTGCGCGCCGAGACCGACTCGAAGCCCGTCCCGTGGCGCGAGCTCGTCCGCGTCTTGACCTCGCAGAACACGATCGTGCCGCCGTCGCGCGCCACCAGGTCGAGCTCACCCCACCGGCACGTCCACCGCCGCTCCAGGATCGTCATGCCGAGCGACTCCAGGTGCCGCGCCGCCACCTGCTCCCCGTACCGCCCCAGCGCGTCGTTGCGTGCCTGACTCATGCCCCCAGCCTCGCCACCCGACGACGCCACCGACAGACCCGTCACGCGGCGTGTGGACGGCCGGGACCAGCCCGGCGAGGGTCCTGTGGACGCTCGGTCCGGCGGCGCGACACCGCCGGGTGGGAGGGGTGGTCGGGCTCAGGATCTGGCGCGCAGCTCGGCGAGCCGGCCGAGGGGTTCGCGGAGCTGGTCGAGCAGCAGGCCGGTGGTGGCGGGGTTCGGGGTCAGCAACAGGCTGGCCAGCTCATTGCCGGTGAAGAACAGGGTCCCGTCACCGCTCAGCCGCAGGTTCCGCACGAGCGGCAGCGCGGAGAACGTCTCCTCCCCCTCGGGGGCGTTGACGAGGGCCGCATCGGCGCTGTCGAGCAGATCGAGCTTCTCGTCCGAGAGCGTCACGGTGCCGTAGGCCGCCGCGTCGCCGGCCAGCCTCGACAGCTCGTCGGGCACGACGAGGCCGAGTCGGCCGAAGAACTGCACCACCGGCGCGTCCTCGGTGACGACCGCCCCGGTCGAGCCCCGGTAGTACTGGGCGAACACGACCTTGGCACCGGCCAGACCTGGCAGCTCCCTCCGGAACGCCTCGATCTCCTCGGCCGACGCCTCGATCAATGCGTCGGCCTCCCGTGCCTTGCCGGTGGCCGTGCCGATCATCCGGGTGAGCTCGTCGCCGTCGTCCTGCAGGAGCGCGGTGTGGAAGGAGACGGTGGGCGCGATCTTCGAGATCCGTTCGTACTCCTCGGAGTACGTGGGCTGCGCGGCCGTCATGAGGATCAGGTCAGGCTGGTGGGAGGCGATCTCCTCGAGGTCCGGGGTGACCGAGTCCAGGCTCAGGAGGTCGGGCTCCAGCGAGACACCCGGCCAGTTGCCGTCCTCGGAGTCCGGGTTGGCGACCGCGGCCACCAGCGGCACGTCGAGCGCATCGGCGATCTGGACGTCGGTCCAGCTCAACGCGACCACCCGCTGCGGCCGGCGAGGGATCTCCGCGGTGCCCTGCCCGTGCTCGACCGTCACGGGGAATCCCTCGCCCGCGGCAGCGCCGTCGGTGTCGCGGGCCGGGGTCGAGGCGCAGGCGGTCAGCGTCAGCGCTGCCAGGGCGGTCAGCGCGACGGCGAGACGTCGGCGGGAGGGCCGGGTGGGGTGGTCATGCATCAGCGCCGTCCTCTCGGGGCGTGTCGAGGGCCTGGGGCTGGACCCGGTCCGGCGCGGGCCACCGCAGCTCGAGGTCGGCAGCGACGACGGGGTCCTGGATGTCGACGCCGCGCGCGGCCGCATCGCGGTAGCGGACGGAGAGCGCCGCGTCGAACTCGTCCCGGGTCTGGCCGGCGCGCCAGTACGGCTGCGCCACGATTCCCGTGGGTAGAACACCGGCGGCGATCGCCTCACCACGCAGGGCCGCGACCGGGGTCACCTCACCGGCCAGCCACACGGACGTCGCCGAAGCGGGCGCCTCACTGGTCGCAGCCACGTCGGACCAGTCGACGACCGGAAAGCCGAGGTGGTCCGTCCGTGCCCGCTGGACGGTGAGACCGTCACGCGCAGCGAGGACCTCCAGGGGCCAGCCCGTCTCGGGGACCACGACGTGCAGCGCCACGTCCGGGGGCAGCTGACGGGACAGGGCCGCGATGCCCCCGGCCCCCGAGCGGTCGCCGACGGCGACCACGACCCGAGGCTCGTCGTCGAGCACCAGCTCGTGCTTGAACCCGATCACTCCCAGGGGGTCACCCAGGCTGAGGTGGTCGACCCACCACGAGCCGGCGCCGGGGTCGAAGGCGAGGAACTCGATCCGCGCGTCGGCCGCCCGGTAGTCCACCGCGGTGTACGAGCGCACCGTGGGCCGCTCCGACTCCGACGGCCAGGACGGCAGGTACGTCGGGCTGAACGTCGGGAGGGCAGGCACGTCGCCCGGACGTGGGGCGATGAACACCTTGAGCACCGGCGCAGCGCCTCGTGGCCGCAGCGCCGCGAGCTCGGGCGCCTCGACCGCGAGCCACGCGTACCGGCCCTGCCGCTCCAGCCTGGTCACCGTGGCCAGAGCCATCGCCATCCCCGGCGGCAGCACGCTCCGCGACGCCGACCGTCCCGCACCCTCTGAGCTCATCCGCGCTCCCCTCGTCCCTGGTCGTTGTGCAGACAAGGTGACCCTAACTCCTTTATTGCCACGCAAGCAATAATGAGTGGGAGGGGTCACCCCCACCACGGTCCAGGGGCAGGCGCCGTACCGTACGGGGCATGCCGACCCGACGCGGACCGGGACGCCCCGCCACCATCTCCACGCAGAAGATCCTCGACACCGCCGAGGACGTGGGGCTGACGAACCTCACCCGGGCTGCCGTCGCCGAGCGGCTCGGGGTCTCGGCCGGCACGATCCGCCACCACGTCGAGTCCACCCACCGCCTCTACTCGCTGACCGCCGCGCGCATCTTCGCCCGACTCGACCTCGAGGCCGAGGAGGCGGCGACCTGGCAGCACTACCTGCTGACCCTCGGTCGTCGCTTCGCAGCACTCGTCACCACCCACCCGGGCGTCGACGACTACGTCCTCCGCGGACCGTACGAGCGCACCACCCTCGACCAGTTCGAGCGCATCCTGGACGAGCTCGCCCGACGCGACCCGGACATGCCCCGACACGTCGCGTACCTGCTCGGCTCCCGGACCCTCACGCTGAGCGCCACCCTGTACGCCACGTCGCTGGACCGCTATCCCGCGGGCACTACCCCACCACCAGGCCCGTATGCGGAGGTCGTCGACTGGACCCTGCGAGCCTTCCTCCGCGGTGCCGGGCAGCTCCTCGACGAGGACGAGGCGCCGGTGCTCCAGCCCACCCCTGACGCCAGGTGGACCCACATCCGCGACGACACCCACCGCACCGGTCCGTCGTGAGCCGTCAGCCCGATGACGTTCGAGGGCCTCTCGTCCAGGAGGACGCTCAGGCCGGCGGGATCTTCACGTCGGAGTCAGCGAGCTCCTCGACGTTGACGTCCTTGAACGTGAGCACCTTGACGTTCTTCGCGAAGCGGGCGGGGCGGTAGATGTCCCACACCCAGGCGTCGTTCATGGACACCTCGAAGTAGGCGTCGCCGGTCTCGGAACGGACCTTCACGTCGACCGCGTTGCAGAGGTAGAAGCGGCGGTCGGTCTCCACGACGTACTTGAAGATCTTCACGACGTCGCGGTACTCGCGGTAGAGCGCGAGCTCGGCCTCGGTCTCGTACTTCTCGAGGTCCTCTGCGCTCATCTGCCCTCCACGGCCTGCTCGATCGTGCTCGTCACGTCGCTCTCGGGAACACTACCGGCCGGGACCGCGCAGCCGGGCAGGCTCCACGAGCGGCGGTGGTGCTCGCTGGGGCCGTGCAGGCGCAGCGCCTCGACGTGCGCGGGCGACGCGTAGCCCTTGTTCTCGTGCCAGCCGTACTGCGGGTGGTCCTGCGCGAGCTCGACCATGAGCGCGTCGCGCGACGTCTTCGCCAGGATGCTCGCCGCCGCGACCGCGGCGCAGCGCAGGTCGGCCTTCACCGCGGTGACGACCGGCGGGAAGCCCAGCTCCGGCGCGTCGAGGAGGGACGGCTGCACGGGCGCGCTCAGGTAGTCGTGGTTGCCGTCGAGGAGGACGAGGTCGGGCGTGGAGTCGAGGTCGAGGAGCGCGCGGTGCGCGGCGAGCCGCATGGCGGCCATGATGCCGACCGCGTCGATCTCCGCGGGCGACGCGTGACCGACGCCGTAGCCGGCTCCGTGGGTGGTGGCCCAGCGGCGGATGCGTGGCGCGAGCCGCGCCCGGGCGTCGGGCGAGAGCAGCTTGCTGTCGCGCACGCCCTGCGGAGCCGTGCGGGTCTGCTCGGTGACGGCGACGACGCCGACGCTGACCGGACCGCTCAGCGCGCCGCGGCCGACCTCGTCGGCGCAGGCGAGCACCGTGCAGCGCTCGCGCAGGAGGCTGCGCTCGAACCGGAGGGTCGGACGTCCTGTCACTGCTGCTGGGTCACTCGCGCTTCGCGGGCGGGTCGGCCGGCACCTCGGCGAACGCGTCGGTGCCGCGGATGAAGCCCATGCGCTTCCACGGCCAGACCCGCACCCATGCCTTGCCGACCACGGCGTCGACCGGGATGAAGCCGCCGCCCGGGTCGCCCTGGTGGACGCGCGAGTCGGCGGAGTTGCCGCGGTTGTCGCCCTCGACCCACAGGTGGTTCTTCGGGACGATCACGTCGAAGCGGGTCTCGCTGTTGGCGGCCGGGTCGCGCAGGTACGGCTCGTCGATCCCCTTGCCGTTGACCGTGAGCCGACCCTGCTCGTCGCAGCAGGCGACGCGGTCGCCGCCGACGCCCACGACGCGCTTGATGAGGTGGCCGCCGGTCGGGAAGAGACCGACGACCTCCAGCGCCTTCTGGATCGGGTTGCTGGCCTTGGCGTCCTCACTGGCGTCGAGCCATCCTCCAGGGTCGTCGAACACGACGATGTCGCCACGCTGCGGATCGCCGGTCCAGTAGGAGACCTTCTGGACGAGGATCTTGTCGTTGACGAGCATCGTCGGTTCCATCGACTCCGACGGGATGTAGAACGCCTGCAGGAAGAAGGCCTTGACCACCACGGCCATCACCATGGCGATGGCGACGAGGAGGATCGACTCCTGCCAGACGGGGAGCTGGCGCTTCTTCGTGGTCTCACTCACGACGTGAGCCTAGACGGACGATCCACGCCGGGCAGGTGGGCACGCGGGAGACCTCAGTCCTCGCGCTTCTCCTTGATCTTCGCGGCCTTGCCGCGCAGCGAGCGGAGGTAGTAGAGCTTCGCGCGACGCACGTCGCCGCGGGTCGCGACCTCGATCTTCTCGATGACGGGCGTGTGCAGCGGGAAGGTGCGCTCGACGCCGACGCCGAAGCTGACCTTGCGCACCGTGAAGGTGCGGCCGATGCCCGAGCCCTGCAGCTTGATGCAGACGCCCTGGAACACCTGGACGCGGGAGCGGTTGCCCTCGACGACCTTGACGTGGACCTTCAGGGTGTCACCGGCGCGGAACTCCGGGATGTCGTCGCGACGGGACTCGGCTGCGACCTGGTCGACCAGGTTGGTCATGATCTACTCCTCGCCGGTGCCACAGGTCACCCACGGAAAACGATGGTGAAAGAGAAAGGGTCGTGCGGCGTCGGTCAGCGGCTCCCCTGTGGCAGACCCGCGATGCGCCAGCAGCCAAGTATTCCACACGGGTCGAGGGTTCCCGAAACCGGCATCGTCCCCGGCGAGCGCGCCCGGCGGGGGTGCCGGGCCGTGGGCGGCGACGAGCCCGGCGGGGGTGCCGGGCCGTGGGCGGCAAAGAACACAGAACGCCACGAGGGCACCTGCCCGAGCAGGTGCCCTCGTGGGGTCTTGGGGTGGGCGACGGCTCAGTCGAGCGCGTAGCCCTCGCTGCCGTGGAGGACGCTGTCGATGCCGGCGACCTCCTCCTCCTCGGTGACGCGGAAGCCGATCGTGGCGTCGATGATCTTGGCGATCACGAACGCGACGACGAAGCTGTAGAGCGCCACGGCGACGGCGGGGATGAGCTGGACGATGAACTGCTCCAGGTTGCCACCGCCGGTGAACAGGCCCGTGTCGATGGCGAAGAAGCCCAGGTACAGCGTGCCGAGCACACCGGCGACCAGGTGCAGGCCGACCACGTCGAGCGAGTCGTCGAAGCCGAGCTTGTACTTGAGGTCGATGGCGACCGCACAGACGGCACCGGCGACGAGGCCGAGCACGATGGACCAGAACGGCGTCAGGTTGGCGCAGGACGGCGTGATCGCGACCAGACCGGCGACGACACCGGAGGCGGCGCCGACGGCCGTGGCCTTGCCGTTGCGGAAGTGCTCGATGACGATGAAGCCGAGCGCAGCCGCGGCCGGGCAGACGATCGTGTTGACGATGATCAGCGCGGCGGAGCCGTTGGTGCCGGCGGTGCCGGTGGCGAGGGTGGCGCCGGCGTTGAAGCCGAACCAGCCGAACCACAGGACCGCGGCACCGATGAGGACGAGCGGCACGTTGTGCGGGACGGCCGTCTCCTTGCTGAAGACCTTGCGCTTGCCCAGGACGAGCGCGAGGGCCAGGGCGGCCGCACCGGCGTTGATGTGCACCGCGGTGCCACCGGCGTAGTCGATCGTGCCGGTGTCGAAGCCGAGCGCGGAGCCCAGGTTGCCGATCCAGCCCGTGAAGGTCGGGACGCCCTGGTCGTCGGTGGTGAAGGAGAAGACCCAGGAGGCGACCGGGAAGTAGGCCAGGACGGCGAACAGGCCGGCGAAGAGCAGCCACGGGAAGAAGCGGGCGCGGTCGGCGATGGCGCCCGAGATCAGCGCGACCGTGATGATCGCGAACGTCGACCCGAAGGCCGCGTTGGCGAGCACGAAGCTCGCTGCGCCGTCACCCCCGAACGCGGCGTTGGCGGCGTCGTTCAGGGCGAAGTCCGAGAACGGGTTGCCGAGCACACGCGGGATCCAGTCAGCGCTGGAGCCGTCGACGAAGGCCATGTTGAAGCCGAACAGCATCCAGAGGACGCCGACGAGTCCGATCGTGCCGAAGCTGAGCATCATCATCGAGACGACGCTCTTGGCCTTGACGAGTCCGCCGTAGAAGAAGGCGACGCCTGGCGTCATGAAGAGCACCAGAGCGGCCGCGATCAGCAGCCAGTACGTGGGAAAATCCATCGAGTTTCTCTCTCCTGGGAGTGAACAGGACCGCGCAGGTCCCGCAGGGGCGGCACACAGCTCCGTTGCTGCGTGTATCCGCCGCCAGTGTCACGACCTGAGGTTTTCTCAGGCTTGCCTGAGAATCACAGGAGGGTTACGGCCGGAGGGCCACTGTTAACTCGATGTTTCGGACGCATCACCGAGCAGGTCGGGGCGCCGCTCGCGGGTGCGCTGGAGCGCCTGCTCGTGCCGCCAGGCGGCGATGGCGCCGTGGTGGCCGGACAGCAGGACGTCGGGCACGGCGTGGCCGCGCCACGTGGCCGGCTTGGTGTACACGGGGTACTCGAGGAGCCCGTCCTCGCCGTGCGACTCCTCGGCGAGCGACGCGGGGTTGCCCATGAAGCCGGGGACGAGGCGCACGACGGCCTCGATCACGGCGAGCGCCGCGACCTCTCCCCCGTTGAGGACGAAGTCGCCGAGGGAGACCTCCTCGACGCGCCAGCGCTCGCGGGCGTGGTCGATCACGCGCTGGTCGATGCCCTCGTAGCGTCCGCAGGCGAAGACCAGGTGCCGCTCGCGGCTGAGGTCGTGCGCGAGGGACTGCCGGAACGGGGTCCCGGACGGCGTGGGCACGACCACCACGCAGTCGTCGGTGGCGACCGCGTCGAGGGCCTCGCCCCACGGCTCGGGCTTCATGACCATGCCGGCACCGCCGCCGTAGGGCGTGTCGTCGACGGTGCGGTGCCGGTCGTGGGTGAAGTCGCGCAGGTCGTGCGTCGCGATCTGCAGCAGACCCCTCTCGCGGGCCCGGCCGGCGAGGGACAGGTCGAGCGCGTCGAGGTACGCCGGGAAGATGGAGACGACGTCGATGCGCAGGGTCGGGGCGTCGGGCTCGCTCATGAGTCGGCACCGCCGGGGGCCCGGTCGGGCTCGGCGACGGCCTGCGCGTCGGGGTCGAGCAGACCGGGCACGTCGGCCAGGGTCACGTGGCCCGCACCCAGGTCGACGTCGGGGACGAGCGCGACCACGAACGGCACGAGCACGCCGCGCGCCCCCGTGTCGAGGTCGAGGGACAGGAGGTCCTGCTCGGGCAGGTGCAGCACGTCGGTGACCACCCCGACGTCGGTGCCCGCGTGGTCGTGCACGCGCAGGCCGACGAGCTGGTGGTCGTAGTACGCGTCGTCCTCGTCGGGCACGTCGTCGGGGTCGACGTCGACCTCCAGGACGCGCCCGTGGAGGGCCTCGGCTGCGGTGCGGTCGTCGACGCCCTCCAGACGCAGCAGCAGCCGCCCGGAGTGGTTCCGGGCGGCTGCCACGACGACGATGCGGTCGCCGGCGACGAGGGTCGTGCCAGGGGCGAAGCGACGCTCGGGCTCGTCGGTGCGGACCTGGACGGCGAGCTCGCCCTTGATGCCGTGGGCCCGGCCGATGCGGCCGACGACGACGCGCACGTCAGGTCCTCAGCGCTGGCGGTCGACGTCCACGAAGTCGATGCGGGCACCCTTGGTGCCGGCGATCGCTCCGGTGACGGTGCGGATCGCCGACGCGGTACGACCGGAGCGACCGATCACCTTGCCGAGGTCGGCGGGGTTGACCCGCACCTCGAAGAGGTCGCCCCGACGGGTCGACGCGGCGCGCACGTCGACCTCGTCGGGGTGGTCGACGATGGCCGACACGAGGTGCTCGATGACCTCCTGCGTGCGACCGGCCACGATCAGGACTCGGTGCTCTCGGCCTCGGCGGGCGCCTCGGCAGCGGTCTCCTCGACCTTCGGCTCCTCGGCGGGCGCCTCGTCGGCCTTCTTCTTGGTGGTCGCGTCGGTCTTGGGCTCGGAGTGCAGATCCTTCAGCGCGGCGTCGAACAGCGCGGCCTTGTCGGCCTTCGGCTCGGGCTGCTTGAGGGTGCTGGTGCCACCGATGTCGCCGGTGATCTTCAGGAGCGCGGCCACGGCCTCGGTGGGCTGGGCGCCGACGCCGAGCCAGTACTGGGCGCGCTCGGAGACGACGTGGATCGTCGACGGCTCGGTCTTCGGGTTGTACGTGCCGATCTCCTCGATCACACGACCGTCGCGCTTGGTGCGCGAGTCGGCGACGACGATGCGGTAGAACGGGGTGCGGATCTTGCCCATCCGCTTCAGGCGAATCTTGACGGCCACGGGTGTGGTGTCTCCTCAGGTCTCTGTGGTGTGGTGACGTGGCGAGCCGGGTGGGGTCACGACTCGGTCACGAAGCTGGTGGGCCCAGCGGTCGGGGTGAGAGGGTCCCGTCCGCGGCGGACACAAGGCGACATTCTGCCAGACGACGTCCGTCAGGACCACATCGCCTCACGTGTCCTGCTCACCGGTCCGGGCCGCCGTCGTCGAAGCGGCCGTGCCGCCCCGCGCCCGCCACGAACCGCGCAGCACCCGCCACGGCCTCCGCGGCGACGACGGGCAGGCCGCCGGCGCCCTCGGCGCGCAGCGCGTCCGCGAGCGGCAGGTCCCACTGGCCCAGCACCGACGCACGGTCGGCCCGGAGGCAGGCCTGCGGGAACGCGGCGAGCTGCTCGGCCAGCTCGTGCGCCACGGCGAGCGCGCGGCCGGGCGCGACCACCCGGTTCACGAGGCCCATCTGCAGCGCCTCGTCGGCTGCGACGGCACGGCCGGTGAGGACGAGGTCCATCGCCCGGCCGTGCCCGACGACGCGCGGGAGCCGCACCGTGCCGCCGTCGATGAGCGGCACGCCCCACCGGCGGCAGAACACCCCGAGCACGGCGTCCTCGGCCGCGACGCGCAGGTCGGCGAGCAGCGCGAGCTCCAGGCCCCCGGCGACGGCGTGGCCCTCGATGGCCGCGACGACGGGCTTGCTCAGCGCCATGCGGGTCGGGCCCATCGGACCGTGGCCGTCGGGCTCGAGGACGTGGCCGCGCTCGGAGTCGCCCACGGCCGACAGGTCGGCGCCCGCGCAGAAGGTCCCTCCCTCGCCGTGCAGCACGGCGACGGCGACGGCGTCGTCGGCCTCGAAGCGCTCGAAGGCGGCCAGGAGCGCGGCGGCAGTGGGACCGTCCACGGCGTTGCGGACGTCGGGTCGGTCCAGGGTGATGGTGCAGACGGCGTCGTCGACGTCGTAGCGGACGGGATCGCTCACGGGCCCACGCTAGCCGTCCGCCGGCGTGGCTACCCTGACCTCATGGCCGACGTCACCGTCCTGCACCACCCCGGCTGCTCCACCTCGCGCCACGCCCTCGACTCCGCCGCGCGGGCAGGCGTCGAGGTCGAGGAGGTGCGCTACCTGAAGCAGCCGCTCGACCGTGCTGCGCTGCTCGCGCTCCTGGAGAGGCTCGAGGACGACCCAACCGACCTCGTGCGCAAGGACGCGTTCTTCCGCGAGCAGGGCCTCGACGCCGCCGACTACACGACGCCCGAGCAGGTCGCCGACCTCCTCGTCGAGCACCCGCGCCTGCTCCAGCGTCCCGTGCTGGTGCGCGGCGGGCTGGACGGACCTGGACGGGCGATCATCGGCCGCCCGAAGGACCGCGCCGACGCCTTCCTGCGCGAGGGCTGACCCGCTCCCCCGCTTGCAGCTCAGGTGGCGGTGCCGGCGAACTGCGCCGCGTAGAGCCGCGCATAGGCACCGCCCGCCGCCAGGAGCGCCTCGTGGTCGCCCTGCTCGACGATGCGGCCGGACTCCATCACCACGATGGTGTCGGCCTCGCGGATCGTCGACAGCCGGTGGGCGACCACGAACGACGTCCGGTCGCGACGCAGCCGGCCCATGGCCTCCTGCACGAGCGCCTCGGTGCGGGTGTCCACCGAGCTCGTCGCCTCGTCGAGCACGAGGACGGGCGGGTCGGCGTGGAAGGCGCGGGCGATCGTGAGCAGCTGGCGCTGGCCGGCGCTGAGGCTCCCCCCGCCCTCCTCGACGACGGTGTCGTAGCCGTCGGGCAGCGTGCGGACGAGGTGGTCGACCGACGCGGCCTCCGCGGCCCGCACCACGGCGGCGTCGTCGACGTCGCCCACCCGGCCGTAGGCGATGTTCTCGCGGATCGTGCCCTTGAACAGCCAGGCGTCCTGCAGCACCACGCCGAAGCACCGTCGCAGCGCCCGGCGGTCCATCGTGGCGACGTCGACACCGTCGAGCGTGATGCGTCCGGCGTCGAGCTCGTAGAAGCGCAGCAGCAGGTTGACGAGCGTCGTCTTGCCCGCGCCCGTGGGTCCGACGATCGCCACGGTCGCGCCCGGCTCGGCGACGAGGTCGAGTCCCTCGATCAGCGGCGCGTCGGTGTAGGAGAACGCCACGTCCTCCAGGACCACGCGGCCCTGCACGGGCTGCGCCGGCACGAGCGGCGCCGCACCGTCGGGCCCCACGTCGGGACGCTCCGGCTCGGTGTCGAGCAGGGCGAGCACCCGCTCGGCCGACGCCATGCCGGACTGCAGCAGGTTGACCATCGACGCGATCTGCGTGAGCGGCTGCGTGAACTGGCGCGAGTACTGGATGAAGGCCTGGACGTCGCCGATGGTCAGGCTGCCGGTCGAGACGCGGACCGCGCCGATCACCGCGACCAGCACGTAGTTGAGGTTGGAGACGAACATCATGAGCGGCTGGATGACGCCCGAGATGAACTGGGCGCGGAAGGCCGACGTGAACAGCGCGTCGTTGCGGCGCTCGAACTCCTTCCGGACGTCGCGCTGACGCCCGAAGACCTTGACCACCTCGTGGCCCGTGAACACCTCCTCCACGTGGCCGTTGACCCGCCCGGTCGCGGCCCACTGGGCGACGAACTGCGGCTGCGAGCGCCGCATGACCGCCTGGGTCAGCCAGACCGCGAGCGGGATGGTGCCCAGGGCCACGAGGGCCAGCAGCGGCGAGATCCAGAACATCATGACGAGCGTGCCGACGACCGTGAGCAGCGAGGTCAGCAGCTGGCTGATGGTCTGCTGGAGCGACTGGCCGATGTTGTCGATGTCGTTGGTGGTGCGCGACATCAGCTCCCCGCGCTCCGTGCCGTCGACGAAGGAGAGCGGCAGCCGGTGCAGCGTGGCCTCCACGTCGTCGCGCAGACCTCCGACCATCCGCTGCACGACCGCCGTCGTGAGCCGGCCCTGCCACCACATGAAGCCCGACGCGAGGACGTAGAGCACGATCGCGCCCGCCAGGACCCAGCCGAGCTGCGTGAAGTCGATGCCCTGCCCGGGGCGCACGTCGGCGCCCAGCAGCACGTCCGCGAGCCGGTCCTGCCCGTCGGCACGCAGCCGCTCCACGACCTCGGCCTGGCTCGCGCCTGCCGGCAGCTGCGTGGACAGGTAGCCGCTGAAGACGAGGTCGGTCGCGTGCCCGAGGATGCGCGGGCCCAGCACCGACAGGGTCGTGCCGATGACGCCCAGCGCGGCGATCGCCGTGACGGTCGCACGGTCCTGCAGCAGACGTCGCAGGATGCGTCGTGCGGTGCCACGGAAGTCGGCGGCCCGCTGCGGCGCCATCGCACCGGCCGCCATCGGCCCCCGGGGTCCGCCGCTCATCGTGCCTCCGCCTCGCTGAGCTGGGACAGGACGATCTCGCGGTAGACCGCGCAGGTGTCCATGAGCTCGCCGTGCGTGCCCGTGCCGACGACCGTACCCGCGTCGAGGACGACGATCCGGTCGGCGTCGCGGATGGTCGAGACCCGCTGCGCGACGGTCACGACGGCGGCGTCGCGCGTCAGGGGCCGCAGCGCCGCGCGCAACGCCGCGTCGGTGGCGTAGTCGAGGGCGGAGAAGGAGTCGTCGAAGAGGTAGACCAGCGGACGCTTCACCAGGGCGCGCGCGATCGCGAGCCGCTGGCGCTGGCCGCCTGAGAAGTTGGTGCCGCCCTGCGAGACGGGCGCCTGGAGCCCCTCGGGCAGCGCCTCGACGACGTCGCGCGCCTGGGCCACGTCGAGCGCCGCCCACAGCTCGGCGTCGGTCGCGTCGGGCCGGCCGTAGCGCAGGTTGGACGCGACCGTGCCGGAGAAGAGGAAGGCCCGCTGGGGCACGAGCCCGATCGCCGCCCAGACGGTCTCGGGAGTCATGCTGCGCACGTCCCGCCCGTCGAGCAGCACCTGCCCGGCGGTGACGTCGAAGAGCCGCGGGACGAGGTTGACCAGCGTCGACTTGCCGCTGCCGGTCGAGCCGACGACGGCCGTGGTCTCCCCCGGGCGGGCGACCAGCGAGACACCGTGCAGCACGTCCTGCTCGGCGCCCGGGTAGGCGAACGCGGCATCGCGCACCTCCAGCTCGCCGCGGGCCACGGGCGTGTCGTCGGCGTCGGGCGCGGCGACGATGCTGGGCTCGGTCTCGAGCACCTCGGTGATCCGCTCCGCGGAGACCTCGGCACGCGGCCAGAGCATGAGCATGAAGGTCGCCATCATGACGGCCATGAGGATCTGCACGAGGTAGTTCTGGAACGCAGTCAACGTGCCGACCTGCAGGTCGCCCGAGGCGATGCGGTAGCCGCCGAACCACGTGGCGGCCACGACCGACACGTTCATGACGAGCATGACCGTCGGGAACATCAGCGCCATCACGCGCCCGGCCGCGACCGCGACGTCGACGTACGCCTGGTTGGCCTGGCCGAAGCGCTCGGCCTCGCGCTCCTCGGTCGCGAACGCGCGCACGACCCGGATGCCCTGGATCTGCTCGCGCATCACGTCGTTGAGGCCGTCGATCCGCTCCTGCATCCGGCGGAACAGCGGACGCATGGTGCGGATGATCAGGCCGACCGCCACCACCAGGACGGGGATCACCACGACGAGCAGCCCCGACAGCTCGACGTCCTGGCGCAGCGCCATCGCCACGCCCCCGATGGCCATGATCGGCGCGGACACGAGCAGCGTCAGCGCCATGAACACGAGCAGCTGGACCTGCTGCACGTCGTTCGTGGCACGGGTGACCAGCGTCGGCGCGCCGAACTCGGCGAGCTCGCGGGCGGCGAACCCCTCGACGGCGTCGAACACCCCCGCGCGCAGGTCACGGCCCAGCGCCATCGCCACGCGCGCGCCCACATAGACGGCGACGACCGTGCACGCCACCTGCAGGACGGTGACGAGCAGCATCACGGCGCCCGTGCTCCAGATGCGTCCGACGTCGCCCTCGACGACGCCCTCGTCGATGATCTCGGCGTTGAGTCCCGGCAGGTAGAGGTTGGCGATCGTCTGCGCCAGCTGGAACAGCACGACCACGGCGATCGGTCCGCGGTAGGGCCGCAGGTGGCGGCGCAGCAGCGGGATCAGCACGACGCCAGACTACGTTGCCCCGAGCAACCGTCCCCCGGACGAGGGCCTCAGAGCAGGTCCCTGAGCTCCTTCGGCAGCTCGAAGTCCTGAGCGCCCTGCTGGCCGCCGAAGCCGAATGCCTCGGCGCCGTCCTTCGCGGCGGGCTTCTGCTGGGTCGCCTGGGCCCGCTTGGCCGGGTTGCCCGACACGCGCTTGCCCTTCTTCTTCTGGTTCTGCGGCTTCTGGCGGGCACCGGCGCGCTTGCCGACACCCGGCATCCCGGGCACGCCACCCATGCCGGGCACGCCCCCGCCCTTGGCCATCTGCTGCATCATCTTGCGCGCCTCGAAGAAGCGGGTGACGAGCTGGTTGACGTCCTGCACCGAGGTGCCGGAGCCCTTCGAGATCCGGGCACGACGGGAGCCGTCGATGATCTTGGGGTCGTCGCGCTCCTTCGGCGTCATCGACAGGATGATCGCCTTGACCTTGTCGAGCTCGCGGTCGTCGAAGTTCGCGATCTGGTCCTTGAACTGCCCCATGCCGGGCAGCAGGCACATGAGCTTGCTCATCGACCCCATCTTCGACAGGGTCTCCATCTGCTTCAGGAAGTCCTGCAGCGTGAACGTCCCGCCGAGCATGCGCTCGGCGTCCTTCTCCGCCTGCTCGGCGTCGTAGACCTTCTCGGCCTGCTCGATCAGCGACAGCATGTCGCCCATGTCGAGGATCCGGCCCGCCATGCGGTCGGGGTGGAAGACGTCGAAGTCGGTGAGCTTCTCGCCCGTCGAGGCGAACATGATGGGCCGGCCGGTCACCTCGCGGACCGACAGGGCCGCACCGCCCCGGGCGTCGCCGTCGAGCTTGGTGAGCACCACACCGGTGAAGTCGACGCCCTCGGCGAACGCCTCGGCCGTCTGCACGGCGTCCTGGCCGATCATCGCGTCGATGACGAACAGGACCTCGTCGGGGTCCACCGCGTCGCGGATGTCGCGCGCCTGCTGCATGAGCTCCGCGTCGATGCCGAGGCGACCGGCGGTGTCGACCACGACGACGTCGTGCAGGGTGCGGCGGGCCTCGGCGATCGCGTCGCGGGCCACCTGGACCGGGTCGCCCACCGAGAGCGTGCCCGCGGCCCCGCCGTCCCCCCCGCCGGTGTTGCCGGCCTCGGGCGCGAACACGGTGACACCGGCCTGCTGACCGACGACCTGCAGCTGGGTGACGGCGTTGGGGCGCTGCAGGTCGCAGGCCACGAGCATCGGGCTGTTGCCCTGCTCCTTGAGCCAGCGGCCGAGCTTGCCCGCGAGCGTGGTCTTGCCGGCGCCCTGGAGGCCGGCGAGCATGATGACGGTCGGGGGGTTCTTCGCGAACCGGATGCGGCGCGTCTCGCCGCCCAGGATCGTGACGAGCTCCTCGTTGACGATCTTGACGACCTGCTGCGCCGGGTTGAGCGCCTTGGAGACCTCGACGCCCAGCGCGCGCTCCTTGACCCGCGCCGTGAACGCGCGGACCACCGGGACGGCGACGTCGGCATCGAGCAGGGCGAGACGGATCTCGCGCGCGGTCGCGTCGATGTCGGCCTCGCTGAGCCGTCCCTTGCCGCGCAGGTTCTTGAACGCGGACTGGAGGCGGTCTTGCAGGGAGTCGAACATGGGCTCCAGCCTACCGAGCGGGCCCGGCGACGCCGACGACCCCGGTCGACCGGCCCCCAGTCCAACCTCCTCGGGCCAGGCCGCTCAGACCAGTGCCGCGTCGACCGCCTCGTGCAGCCGACGGGTGGCGGCCTCGTCGAGCGGCTCACCGTCGGCGTCGACGACGTAGAAGACGTCGCGTGCCTCGTCGCCGTAGGTCGACAGGTGGGCCGACCGGATCGAGCAGTCGACCGCGGCGATCGCGTCGCAGACCGTCCACACCAGTCCGCGCCGGTCCGCGGCGCGCACCTCCAGGAGGGTCGCCGACTCCGACAGGCCCGGCAGCACCTGCACGCGGGCGGGCAGCCCCTCGACCGGCGTGAGCGTCATGCGTCGCTCGAGCGGCAGGTCGCCGGAGAGGACGGGGAGCAGGCGCTCGCGCACCGCGCCGGCGAGGAGGTCGGGCCGGGCGACCTCCCACAGTGAGACGGCCGCGTCGTCCTGGGTGACCACGCGCACCGAGCGCACGGCGAGTCCTTGCAGTGCCAGGCCGCCCGCGATGAGGGCCATCACCCCGGGGCGGTCGGCGGTGACGACCGTGACGAGCGACCCGCCGTGGTGGTCGACGACGTCGAGCCCGACCTCGCCGGCCCGCGCCCGCGCGAGGACGTCGAGGGAGGGGAACGGGAGGTCGGCCGGCCAGCCCTCGTACGCCTCCGACGTGGTGGCGGGCGCCGTGCCCGCGAGGTGCTGGTGGGTCTTGGTCACGAGCCCCTCGATCAGACCGCGTCGCCAGGAGGTCCAGGCCGTGGGCCCGGTCGAGCGCGCGTCGGCCTGGGTGAGGCTGGACAGGAGGTCGAGGAACGCGGTGTCGCCGACGATCTCGGCCACGTTCGCCGCCGTCGCCGGGTCCTCGATGTCGCGGCGGGTCGCGACCGTGCCGAGGAGGAGGTGCCAGCGCACGAGCCTGCCCACCACGGCGGCGTCGGCGGGCGGGAAGCCCCAGCGCAGCGCGACCGCCTCCGCCATCGGGGCGCCGACCTCACTGTGGTCGCCGGGCCTGCCCTTGCCGATGTCGTGCAGCAGCGCGGCGACGGCGAGCAGGTCGGGACGCGCGACGTCGCGCCGCAACGTCGAGGCGACCACGCACGTCTCGATGCTGTGCCGGTCCACCGTGAACCGGTGCACCGGCGAGCTCGACCCGCGCAGCCGCACGTCGGCCCACTCCGGCAGCCAGTGGTCGACGACGCCGGCGATGTCGAGCTCGTCCCACACCTCGACGAGGCCGTGCCCCGCGGTGAGCAGGTCGACGAGGGGCCGGCGGGCGGCGGCCGGCCACGGCTCCTCCAGGGGCCCCAGGTCGCGGGCCAGGCGCTGGGCGGTCCCGGCCGCGAACGGCAGGCCGGCCCTGGCCGCGACGGCCGCGGCTCGCAGCGCGACGGCCGGGTCGCGGCCGGGGTCGGCGTCGGCGGTGAGCACGACCTCGTCGCCGAGCCACCCGACGCCGGCGTCGACCTGCACGACCGCGGGACCGCTGCGTCGCAGGCCGGGGCGCGGTCGCGGGCTGACCCGGGGCGCGAGGACCGCGTCGAGCCGCCGCCAGGTCACGTCGGCGACGTGCGCGATCCGTCGCCCGAGGTGACGCACGTGCAGGTCGAGGGCCTGGGGCTCCATGCCGACGGCCTCGGCGACCGCGGGCACGTCCTCCATCAGGAGCCGGTCGGTGCGGCGTCCGGTGGTGGAGTGCAGGGCGTCGCGCACGTCGAGCAGGGCCGAGCGCAGCTCCTCCACCTCCGCGTGGGGCACGTCGACGAGCCAGGTGGCGACGAGGGCGCGCAGGTCGACGCCGTCACGCAGCCCTCCCCCGGACTCCTTGAGGTCGGGGACCGCGGCGTAGGCCAGCCAGCCCGAGCGCTCGAGCCGCTGGTGACGGCCGGCCCGCAGGTCCTCCACGCGGGTCCGCGCCTCGCGACGCCAGTCGGCCAGCACGTGGGACCGCAGCGCCAGGACGAGGCCGGCGTCGCCCGCCACCGCGCGGGCGTCGAGCATGCCCATGGCGGCACGGTGGTCCTCCGCGGCGGTGGCGCGCATCTGCACCGCGTCGCGGACGGAGTGGTCGAGCGGGATCCGCGCGTCCCACAGCGGGTACCAGAGCGCCTCGGCGACCTCGCGCACCCGGCCCTCGGGCACGGCCGGGCCGTGGAGCAGCACGACGTCGAGGTCGCTCGACGGCGACAGCTCACGTCGCCCGTAGCCCCCGACCGCGACGGCGACCAGACCGGTCGGGTCGGGCCCGACCGCGGCGGCGAACGCGTCGGCGACCAGGCGGTCGGCGTCGTCGGCCCGGCGGCGCCGGTCGGCAGCGGTGCTGGGCGGGTGGTTCACGGCACCAGACTGCCGCACCGGACCGCCCCGGACGCACCGCAGCCCACGACCGACGTGGTCGTGGGCTGCGGCAGGGTCGTGCGGGACGTCAGAGGGCGGCCTCGTCGGTCTCGCCGGTGCGCACCCGCACCACCGAGTCGACGGGGACGACCCACACCTTGCCGTCGCCGATCTTGCCGGTCTGGGCCGCTGCCGTGATCGTGCTGACGACCGTCTCGACGTCGGCGGCGTCGACCACGACCTCCAGGCGGATCTTCGGCACCAGGGTCACGTCGTACTCCGCCCCGCGGTAGACCTCCGTGTGGCCCTTCTGCTGGCCGTAGCCGCTGGCCTCGGTGACGGTCATGCCGGCCACGCCGGCGGAGGCGAGCGCCTCGCGGACCTCTTCCCACTTGTGCGGCTTGATGACCGCGGTCACGAGCTTCATCATCAGACTCCCGTCTTGAAGGGCGAACCACCGGAACCACCGGTGTAGTCGTACGCGGACTCGAGGTGCTCGACCTGGTCGATGCCGGAGACCTCGTCCTCCGGGTCGATCCGGAAGCCGATCGTCATGTCGATCAACTTACCGATGATGTACGTGAGCACGAACGAGAAGACCATGACGACGACGGCGGCGAGCACCTGCTTGCCGAGCAGGTCGGCGTTGCCACCGTAGAAGAGGCCGTCCACCGGCGCACCGCCACCGGGCGCCGTCGTGGCGAGGAAGCCGATGAGGATCGTGCCGATCAGACCGCCCACGAGGTGCACGCCGACCACGTCGAGCGAGTCGTCGAAGCCGAGCTTCCACTTGAGGCCGACCGCTGCCGCACAGACGACGCCGGCGATGAGACCGAGGATGACCGACCCGAACGGCGACAGCGCGCCGGCGGCGGGGGTGATGGCGACGAGGCCGGCGACGGCACCCGACGCGGCACCGAGGCTGGTGCCCTTCTTCTCCTTGACGAACTCGTAGGCGAGCCAGCCGACGATCGCACCGGCCGTGGCGACGGCGGTGTTGACGAAGGCGAGACCGGCGAGGCCGTTCGCGCCGAGCGCGGAGCCGGCGTTGAAGCCGAACCAGCCGAACCAGAGGAGGCCGGCGCCCAGCAGGACGAACGGCAGGTTGTGCGGACGCATCGGGTCACGCTTCCAGCCGGTGCGCTTGCCGAGCACGAGGGCGAGCGCGAGACCGGCCGCACCGGCGTTGATGTGCACCGCGGTGCCACCGGCGAAGTCGACGGCCTCGAGCTTGGTGGCGATCCAGCCGCCCCCTTCGCCGTCACTGCCGCCGAAGTCGAAGACCCAGTGCGCGACGGGGAAGTAGACCACGGTGACCCACACGACCACGAAGACGAGCCAGCCGGCGAACTTCGCACGGTCGGCGATCGCGCCGCTGATGAGGGCGACGGTGATGATGGCGAACATCAGCTGGAACCCGGCGAACACGAACTCGGGGATCGTGCCGTAGGCGGTGTCCACGCCGATGTTGAGGAACCCGAGCCGCTCGGTGCCGCCGATGAGGCTGTTGCCGCCGGGGCTGAACGCGAACGAGTAGCCGTAGAGCACCCACAGCACCGGCACGATGGCCAGCGCGGCGAAGCTCATCATCATCATGTTGAGCACGCTCTTCGCGCGCGTCATGCCCCCGTAGAAGAACGCGAGCCCGGGCGTCATGAGCAGCACCAGGGCTGCGCTGGCCAAGACCCAGGCGGTGTCGCCGGTATCCATGGAACCTCCGTGAGACGTGATGGGACGGCGCGCCTCCCGGCAGCGCCAGGTCACACGATGGACGTGCGGGATTACCTCCGCGGCAGCGTCACGTTTCGCTCAGGTCACGAGTTCGTCCGCCCTGTTACGGACGTGTTACGTGCTCACGCCAGCAGCGCGTCGACGAACTCCTCGGCGTCGAAGGGCGCGAGGTCGTCGGCGCCCTCGCCGAGACCGACGTACTTGACCGGGACGCCGAGCTCGCGCTGGACGGCCACGACGATGCCGCCCTTGGCCGTGCCGTCGAGCTTGGTGAGCACCACGCCGGTGACCTCCACGACCTCGCCGAAGACCTGCGCCTGGCGCAGCCCGTTCTGGCCGGTGGTCGCGTCGATGACGAGCAGCACCTCGGTGACGGGTGCCTGCTTCTCGGCCACGCGCTTGACCTTGCCGAGCTCGTCCATCAGGCCCGACTTCGTGTGCAGGCGGCCGGCCGTGTCGATGACGACGACGTCGGCACCGGTCTCGAGGCCCTGCTTGACGGTGTCGAAGCCGACGCTGGCGGGGTCGCCGCCCTCGGGGCCGCGCACGACGTCGACGCCGACGCGCTGGCCCCAGGTGCTGAGCTGGTCGGCCGCGGCGGCGCGGAAGGTGTCGGCGGCGCCGAGCACGACGGTGCGGTCCTCGGCGACGAGCACGCGGGCGAGACGGCCGACCGTCGTGGTCTTGCCGGTGCCGTTGACGCCGACGACGAGCACGACGCCGGGCGTGCCCTCCGGTCCGCGCAGCGCGAGCGAGCGGTCGAGCGTGGGGTCGACGAGGGCGACGAGCTCCTCGCGCAGCGCCTGGCGCGCGGCGTCGGGGTCGGTGATGCCCTCGACGCGGACGCGTGTGCGGAGCCGGTCGACGAGCTCGGTCGTCGGCCCGACACCGACGTCGGCGGCGAGGAGCGTGTCCTCGAGCTCCTCCCAGGCGGCGTCGTCGAGGTCGGCCCGACCGAGCACCGCCAGGAGCCCGCGGCCGAGCGAGGAGTTGGAGCGGGCCAGTCTCGCGCGCAGGCGCACCAGGCGACCCTGCGCCGGCTCGGGGCGCTCGACGGTGGTCGTCGGTGCCGCGGGGGTGGGCGCGGGCGACCGGTCCTTCTCGTCGGCCGGCACCTCCTCGAACGGCGGCTCCTCGTCCTCCGACGGGAGGTGGGGCTCCGGGTGCTCGGGGTGCTCGATGTACTCCTCGGTGATCGCGTCGAGGTCGCGCGGGGGCGGGAGCTCGCCCCGACCACGGCGCACGAGGAGGGCGGCCCCGCCACCGAGGACGACGACGGCGACGGCGATGAGGGCGACGAGCAGCTCGGTGTTGGTCACCGGACCACCCTAGGACGTCGGTGCAGGGAGGGCTGCAGGTCGACCCGCTGCGGGTACCGGGCGACGACCTCGGGGGCGTGCGACACGACGACGACCGTGTGCTCGGGAGCCAGGGCGTCGACGTCGTCGAGCAGGGCCCGGGCCGTCTCGGCGTCGAGGTGCTCGGTCGGCTCGTCCAGCACGAGGACGCGGTGCCCCGCGAGGAGCATGCGGGCGAGGCCGAGCCGCTGCCGCTCCCCGCCGGAGACGCGCGAGCCTCCCTCGCCGAGCACGGTGTCGAGGCCATCGGACCACGAGGCGACCGTGTCGGCGAGCCGCACGCGGCCGAGCGCACGCCAGAGCGTGGCGTCGTCGGCGCGGGGATCGGCGACGCGCAGGTTCTCGCGCACCGTGGTGTCAAACAGCACGGTGTCCTGCTGCATCCAGCCGACCACGGCGCGCACCCGCTCGCGGTCGAGGTCGAGCAGGTCGACGCCGCCCAGGCGCACCGTGCCGCTCCTGGCGGCGACGAGCCGTGACAGCGTGGCCGCGAGCGTGCTCTTGCCCGACCCGCTGGGACCGGTGACGACCACCCGGGCCCCCTCGGGCACGTGCACGGTGAGGTGCTCCACGAGGTCGGTGTCCCAGCCCAGCGCGACGTCGTCGAGCTCCAGGGCGAAGCCGTCGGGCAGGGAGGCACCGTCGACCGGTGCCGGCATCGGGTCGGCACCGTCCTCCAGCGCGGCGAGCCGGTCGCGCGCGGCCCGCACCCGTGGTCGCAGCCGCTCGGCCTCCGCCACGGCGTCGAGCACGTCGACCAGCCCCACCGGCGCGAGGAGCAGCACGCCGACGAGCGGACCAGTGAGGCCCGCGTCGGCCGTGAGCAGGGCGGTCGCGAGGACGCAGCCGGCGCAGGAGACGAGCACCACGAGCGACCCGAGACCCCCTGCCCAGGCGCGTCGCCGGTCCTGGCGGGCGAGCGCGTCGACGGCAGCGTGCGCGCGGACGTCACGGCCGCGGGCCGACCCATACGCGACCAGGTCGGGCGCGGCCAGCACGAGCTCGGTCACGTCGGGCGAGAGCTCCGTCGGTGCGCGGTCCTCGGCGCCGGCCAGGCGCGGGACGAGGAGACGTGCCGCCAGCAGCGCGACCGCGGCGTACCCGGCGAGCGCCACGCCCGCCGCGGGCAGCACCAGCGCGACGACGGCGACCGTGACCGCGCACGTGACGAGCGCCGACACCCACGGCAGCCGCAGGCGGAGCAGACCGTCCTGCAGCGCCTCCACGTCGGCGACGACCGTGCGGACGACCTCGCCGCGACGCGTGGCACCGGCCGTCGGCATCACCCGGGCGAGCCCCTCGTAGGACCGCACCCGGTGGTCGATGCCCCGGGCGAGGGCGGCGTCGTGGGTCAGCAGCCGCTCGGCGTAGCGCAGCGCGGCGCGGGCGACCCCGAACATCCGCACCGACGTGACGGCGACGATGAGGTAGAGCACCGGCGGCTGCTCCGCCGCTCGGACGACGAGCCACCCCGACGTGAGCAGCAGGCCGAGCGAGCTCAGCTGCGCGAGCACGCCGAGCGCGCCGCCGGCGGCCAGCCGCGTGCGCGACGACGCCAGCACCCGCGACCGGCGGCTCACGGTGCCACCTCGCCCACCGTGGCGCCGACCGGACGGGCGACGCGGAGCTCCCGCGACGCGGCCGCCACCGTCTCCGCACGGTGGGCCACGACGAGCACCGTCACGTCGCCCGACTCCTGCAGGCGGCAGAGCGTGCCCAGCACCGTGCTCTCGCGCTCCGCGTCGAGACCGGCGGTCGGCTCGTCCATCAGCACGAGCCACGCTCCGCCGTCGCGCACCCTCAGCAGGGCCCGCGCGACCGCGACGCGGCGCCGCTCCCCCGCCGACAGCGCCTGCCCCTGCTCACCGACCTCGCGCCCGGGCGCGAGGTCGGCCGCGCCGGCGTCGACGAGCGCCGAGCGCACCGCCTCGTCCGAGGCGGCCGGGTGGCCGAGCCGGACGTTGTCCGCGACGGTCCCGGCGAGCAGGTGGGGGTCCTGCGGGACCCAGGCCACCTGCCGCCGCCACTCATCCGGGTCGAGCTCGGCGACGGGCATGCCGCCGACGCGGACCGAGCCGCTCGTCGGCAGCGCGAAGCCGAGCAGCACGGCGAGCAGCGTCGACTTGCCGGCACCGGACGGCCCCGTCACGGCGAGGAACTCGCCGGGCTCCAGCGTGAGTCCGGGCAGCGTCAGGGCGGGCTGCTCACGCCCGGGGTGGACGACGACCAGGTCGCGCACCTCGACCGGCGCCGGACCGTGCACCAGCAGGTGGCCCGTCCGTCGCTCTCCGTCGAGGAGCGTGAGCGCCTCGTCGGCCGCCGCCAGGCCCTGGGTGCTGTCGTGGAAGAGCGTGCCGAGCCGACGCAGCGGCAGGTACGCCTCCGGGGCGAGCACGATGACGAGCAGCCCGGTCGCGAGGTCGAGGTCGCCGGTCACGAGCCGCAGCCCGGCGGCGACCGCCACGAGCGCGACGGACAGCGTCGAGAAGAGCTCGAGCACGAACGACGACAGGAACGCGGTGCGCAGCGAGGTCATGGTCGCGCGACGGTGCCGCTCCCCCACCTCACGGAGCCCGCGCCCCGAGTCGCGGCCGAAGCCGGTCAGCACGGTCAGACCGGCGAGCACGTCCGAGAAGTGTCGACCGAGCCGCTGCAGCTCGGCCCAGCGACCGTCGAGCCGGTCTCGCGTGACCATGCCGACGAGCACCAGGAAGGTCACGACGAGCGGCAGCGTCAGCACCACGATGAGAGCCGAGAGCGGGTCGACGGCCAGCAGCGTGAGCACCACGGCCCCGGGGACGAGCGCGGTGAGCACCACCTGCGGCAGGAACCGGGCCACGTAGCCGTCGAGGGCGTCCAGGCCGGTGTCGAGCAGCGTGGCGACGCGTGCGCTCGACGGCGCGGGGCCGGTGCGCCGCTGGTCGAGCACCGCGTCGACGAGGTCGTGGCGCAGCCCGGCCTTGACCGCCGCCGCGGCGCGGGTGCCCGTGGTCGCCTGGGCCCACGCGAGCACGCCGCGCGCGGCCACGACCCCCGCGAGCGCTGCGGCGGTCGCGGCGAGGGAGGTCGGCGTGACGCCGTCGACGAGGGCGACGACCGTGGCCGAGAGCAGCCAGGCCTGCCCGACGACGGCGACCGCGGCCGCCAGACCGAGCAGCACGGTGGCGACGAGGAAGCGCCGCACGGGTCGGGACCGGCGCAGCAGCCGGGGGTCCAGGGGTCTCATGTCCGCAGCGTCCCGTTCTCGAGCGCGCTCAGGAGGTGGGGGCGAGGACGTCGTCGGGGATGTGGTGCGTCCCGATCCGCCGCCGGAACACCCAGTAGGACCACGCCTGGTAGCCGACGACCAGGGGCGTGAAGGCCGCCGCGACCCACGTCATGATGGTCAGCGTGTACGGCGTCGACGCCGCGTTCGTCGTCGTCAGGCTCCAGGCCGGGTCGAGCGAGGAGACCATGACGTCGGGGAACAGTGCCGTGAAGAGCATGACGACCACAGCGGCGATGGACAGGGCGGTGCCGACGAAGGCCCAGCCCTCGCGGCGGGCCGAGGCGGCCGCGAGACCGACGGCGAAGCACGCGACGGCCACGGCGCCGGCCGCCCAGACGACGGCGTCCCCGTCACGACCTGCCGTCCAGACGACGAACACCGTGGCCAGCACCGCCGCGACGACCCCGACCCGCAGGGCCAGGACGCGCGCCCGCTCCCGGATGTCGCCGACCGTCTTCAGCCCGACGAAGACGGCCCCGTGCACCAGGAACACGCTGAGCGTGACGAGGCCACCGAGCAGGGCGTAGGGGTTCAGCAGGTCCACGACGGAGCCGACGAACTCCTTGTCGGCGTCGATCGGCACGCCGCGGACCAGGTTGGCCAGCGCGACGCCCCACAGCACCGCGGGCACCACCGACCCGATGAGGATGCCGACGTCGCAGCGACGCTTCCAGACCATCGCGGGGCGCTTGCTCCGGTACTCCAGCGCGACGATGCGCAGGATGAGCGCGACGAGGATGACGAAGAGGGGCAGGTAGAAGCCGCTGAACAGCGTGGCGTACCACTCCGGGAACGCGGCGAACGTGGCGCCGCCGGCGACGATGAGCCACACCTCGTTGCCGTCCCACACCGGGCCGATGGTGTTGAGCAGCACGCGCCGCTCCTTCTCGTCGCGCGCCAGCACGGCGGTGAGCATGCCGACGCCGAAGTCGAAGCCCTCGAGCACGAGGTAGCCGATCCACAGCACGGCGATGAGCACGAACCAGACGGTGGTGAGCTCCATGACGGTCTCCTGGTGCAGGTGGTGGGGCGGGTCAGTAGGCGAACGCGAGCGGGGCGTCCGGGTCGTCGACGAGCTCGGGCGGGTCGGCGTCCGGCAGACCCTTGCGGATGTAGGTGAGCAGGAGGCGGAACTCCACGACGGCGAGCGCCGCGTAGAGCGCGGTGAAGCCGACGAGCGTCGTGAGCGCCTCGCCCGCGCTGACGCCCGGCGACACGCCGGCGGACGTCTCCATGAGCCCGAACACGACCCAGGGCTGGCGACCCATCTCGGTGAAGATCCACCCGAACGAGCTCGCCGCGAGCGGCAGGAACGGCAGGACGACGGCGGTGCGGAGCAGCCAGCGACCCTCCCACGTGGCGAGCGATGGCAGGCGCCGTCGTCGGGTGGCCCAGAGCATCCAGGCGCCACCGACCATCGCGAGCCCGCCCGCGGTGATCATCGCGCGGAACGTCCAGTAGGTGACCGGGATGTTCGGGGCGTAGTCGCCGGGTCCGAACCGCTGCTCGTACTCCGCCTGGAGGGAGTCGATCCCGCGGACCTCGCCGTCCCAGGTGCCGGTGCCCAGGAACGAGAGCAGTCGCGGGATCTTGACCTCGAACAGCGGCTCGCTGCCGTCGAGGGTGCCGACGGTCAGCAGCGAGAACGACGCGGGCGCCTCGTCTTCGTAGAGTCCCTCCGCGGCCGCCATCTTCATCGGCTGGACCTCGGTCATGACCTTGCCCTGGAAGTCGCCGGAGACCATCGTCCCGGCGCCGGCGACGAGCAGCACGACGGCACCCAGGCGCACGGCGGTGCGGAACGCCTCGCGCTCCTCCTCGTCGTCGCGGCGCGCGCCCCGGAGCATCTGCCAGAGCCCGACGCCGGCGACCACGGCACCGCCGACCATGAAGCACGCGAAGATCGTGTGCGGGAAGGTCACGAGCACGACCTTGTTGGTCATCACCGCCCAGAAGTCCGTGAGCTCGGCACGGCCGGACTCCTCGTTCATGCGGTAGCCGACCGGGTTCTGCATGAACGAGTTGGCGGCCAGGATGAAGTAGGCCGACAGCACGGTGCCGATCGCCGCGAGCCAGATGCAGGCCAGGTGCACCGCCGGCCTGAGCCGGTCCCAGCCGAAGATCCAGAGGCCGAGGAAGGTCGACTCGAGGAAGAAGGCCAGGAGGCCCTCGATGGCCAGCGGCGCCCCGAAGACGTCGCCGACGAACCGTGAGTAGTCGCTCCAGTTCATGCCGAACTGGAACTCCTGGACGATGCCCGTCGCGATGCCGAGCGCGAAGTTGATGAGGAAGAGCTTGCCGTAGAAGCGCGTGAGCCGGAGGTACTTCTCGTTCCCCGTGCGGTGCCACGCGGTCTGCAGCATGGCGACGAGGAAGACCAGCCCGATCGTGACCGGGACGAAGAAGAAGTGGTAGACGGTCGTGATGCCGAACTGCCACCGGGCGATGTCGAGCGCTTCCATGCGACGCCTCCGCTGCGTGAACTACTACGTGCCGTAGTAACTACTACCGAGCGTAGGACTTGTCGTGTCGTCCCGGCAAGCCGAACTCCTACATGGCGTAGTAGATTAGGTCACATGGCCCCGTCCTCCCGCTCCCTCGGCTCCCTCGAGCGCTCCGTCATGGACGTCCTCTGGCGCGCCTCCAGCGCCCTGACCGTCCGCGAGGTGCAGGAGCAACTCGAGGCGGGCGGTTCCGCCGACCTCGCCTACACGACCGTCATGACGGTGCTCGACCGGCTGGGCGCCAAGGAGATGGTGAGCCGGGAGCGCGACGGTCGCGCGTTCCGGTACACGGCGGCGCTCTCGCGCGAGGCCGCCACGGCCGAGCTCCTGAACGCCACGCTCGACAGCTCGGGCGACCGCACCGCCGCCCTCGTGCACTTCGCGCGCACGGTCGACCCGGCCGAGGCTGCGGCACTGCGCGCGGCGCTGGAGGAGATCGAGGCGCCGGGCACGCCATGACGCCCCTGCTGCTCGGCGCGATCGGCCTCGCGCTGGCCCTTCCGGTCCCCGCGCTGCTCTCGCACGCGGCGTGGCCCCGGCTCGCGCCCGCTGCCGGCATCGTGCTGTGGCAGTCGCTCGCCCTCGCGGCGGTCCTCGCCATCTCCGGGGCGGCGCTCTCCACCGCGCTCTGGCTCGTGACCGACCCGGACCCCGCCCCGTGGCGCGTGGTGCTGCACGTGCTGATCATGGGCATCGGCGTCCTGGTCTGGGCACGCTTCTGGTGGGCCGCCTGGCACGTGTGGAGCGAGACGTCGCAGCGCCGCGCCCGGCACCGCGAGCTCGTCGACCTGCTGGGCGAGCCGCACGGTGCCCTGCCCGCCGTGCGCGTGCTGGCCGAGCAGACGCCGGTGGCCTACTGCATCCCCCGGCTGCGCGACCCCCGCGTCGTCATCTCCAGCGGTGCGGTGGCCTCGCTCGACGACGAGGCGCTGCAGGCGGTGCTCGAGCACGAGCGCTCGCACGTGCGCACGCGGCACGACCTCGTGCTCGAGGCGTTCGGCGTCCTGCATCGGGCGTTCCCCCGCGTCCTGCGCACCGACGCGCCGCTGCGTCAGAGCCAGGTCATGGTCGAGCTCATGGCCGACGACGCCGCCCGTCGGATCACGGGCGACCGTCCTCTCGCCCGCGCGATCGTCGCGCTCGCGGGCGGCTCCACGCCGGCCGGTGCCCTGGGGGCCGGCAGCGACGCGCTCGTGCGCCTCGAACGGCTGCGCGACCCCGCCTCACCTCGCGCGCGTCGCGCCTCGGCCGTCGCGTCCGGCGTCGTCTCGGCCGTCGTCCTCGTCGTGCCGACGGTCTTCGTGGCGGTGCCGTGGCTCTACCACGCCGTCGAGGTGCTGCTCACCCGCTGAGGTGCGCTCAGCGGCGGAACAGCCGGCGCAACAAGCCGCCCGTGCGCCGCTCCGACGCCTCGGGCGTCGCCGCCGGCACCGGCTCGTCGTCCTGCACGTCGACCACGTCGAGGTCGACGTGCACACCCAGCAGCGAGCCGTCGGCGGCCAGCGTGCGCCAGACACGGTAGACGCCGTCGCCCCACCCCGAGCTCGACAGCACGACGTTCTCGCCCGCGGTCGCGCGGGGCAGCACGACGTCGATGCCGTGGCGGTGGACGCCGTCGTCCGGGTAGTGCAGCAGGTCGATCCAGCCCTCGAAGACCTCGTCGTACCAGGTCGAGCGGTCCTCGGGCATGCCCCGCTCGACGCTCGCGGCGTCGGCGAACCCGACCACGCCCGCGTCGACGGGGACGTCCCGCGCGGCCGCTCGCTCCACGACCGCGGGCTCGCCCTCCGCCAGCACGAGCGACAGGTAGGCCACACGCACGTGCGAGCCGTCCTGCGCGTCGGAGACGTCGGCCAGGGTCATCGCCACCGGGTGGTCGCCCGCGGGCACGTCGACCAGCACGCCCTCCCCCAGGTTCACCAGGGAGTCGCTCACCTCGAGCCGCCCGCTCGGCAGCCGCAGCACTCCGAGTCGCTGCACGTCCAGGGTCCGCGGGCCCTCGTCGGTCTCGACGACACCGGTGCGCAGGGCGTGGAAGTGCTGGAGGTCCATGGCGTCCAGCCTGCCAGGAGCAGCGGGCGTCGCGCCAAGGTCAGGTGAGCGGGGCGAGGGCGGCCCGCACGAGGTCGGGCACGGGGGTGACCGTCCGGTCGGCGCCCGCGACGTACACGTGGACGAACCGCCCGACCGCGGCCGGCGCGTCGGACTCGCCCTGGAACAGGCCGATCTCGTAGACGACGCTGGACGTGCCGAGCCGCGTCACCCGCAGCCCCGCCTCCACGTCGGCCGGGAAGCGCAGCTCGCGCAGGAAGCGGCACCCCGTCTCGGCCACCACGCCGTAGGCGTCGAGCGTGCGCGGGTCGGCGCCGCCCAGCTCCTGGGCCCGCTCGATGAGGTAGCCGTTCACCGCGGTGTCGAAGTAGGAGTAGTACACGACGTTGTTGACGTGCCCGTACACGTCCTCGTCCGCCCACCGCGTCGTGATGCGGCGCAGCACCGGGAAGTCGCCGCGGCGGGGCTCGGCGTGCTCCTGCACGGTCACGCGGTCTCGTCCTCGCGCAGCCGCTGGCTGATGACGGTCGTGACGCCGTCGCCGCGCATCGAGACGCCGTAGAGCGCGTCGCCGACCTCCATCGTCCGCTTCTGGTGGGTGATGACGATGAGCTGGGAGTTCGCGCGCAGCTCCTCGTAGATCTCCAGCAGGCGACCCAGGTTCGTGTCGTCGAGCGCGGCCTCGACCTCGTCGAGGATGTAGAACGGGCTCGGCCGGGCCTTGAACAGGGCCACCAGGAACGCGACGGCGACGAGCGAGCGCTCACCACCGGACAGCAGCGACAGTCGCTTCACCTTCTTGCCCGGCGGACGCGCCTCGACGTCGATGCCGGTCGTCAGCATGTCGTCGGGGTCGGTGAGCAGGAGACGCCCCTCGCCGCCCGGGAACAGGCGCGAGAACACGTCCTCGAACGCCGCGGACACGTCGACCCACGCCTCGCTGAACACCTGCTGCACCCGCTCGTCGACGTCCGCGACGATGTCGAGCAGGTCCTGTCGGGTGCGCTTGAGGTCGTCGAGCTGCTCGGACAGGAACTGGTGGCGCTCCTCGAGCGCCGAGAACTCCTCCAGCGCGAGCGGGTTGACCTTGCCGAGCATGGCCATGGCCCGCTCGGCCGCACGCAGTCGTCTCGTCTGCTCGGCCCGGTCGAAGGGGCGACCGGCGGACTCCTCCTCGGCGTCCTCCTCGGGGCTCTCGTGGGCGGGGCTGCCCTCCTCGGCGCTCTGCTGCACGTCGGGGGCGGGCGGCGGCACGAGCTGGTCGGGACCGTACTCCGCGACCAGCGCCTCGACCTCGATGCCGAGCTCCTCCAGCGCACGCGCCTCGAGCGCCTCGAGCCGCAGCCGCTGCTCGGCCCGCGCCATCTCGTCACGGTGCACCGACGTGGTGAGTCCCTGCAGCTCCTCGGACAGGCTGCGCAGCCGGGCCCGCACCTCGCGCAGCTCGCTCTCGCGACCGGTGCGCGACTGCTCGATGCTCGAGCGCAGCGCCGCCGCCTCGGCGAGCGTCGTCTCGAGGCGGGCGAGCGCGACGTCGCCGACCGCGAGCACCGCACGCGCCGTCTCGGCCTCGCGCAGCTGCTGCTCACGCCGCAGCCGGGCCTGGATCCGGGCCTCGCGCTCCGCGGCGGCCGACGCCACCAGCGCCGTCGCCTGGCCCTCGAGCGCACGAGCACGCTCCTCGTTGGTCCGCAGGACGAGCCGGGCGTCGGTCTCGGCCCGACGCGCCGTGGACGCACGGTCGGCCAGCTCCTCGAGCGCCGACGTGTCGGGCTCCTCGTCCGGAGCCTCCTCCGCCTGCGCCAGGCGCACCTCGAGGTCGGCCAGGCCGCCCAGGTCGCGCTCGTGGGCCTCCTGCGCCGCGGCGATCGCGGCCGTCAGGCGCTCGGCCTCGCCCTTCGCGGCACGCGCCGTGGACCCCAGCTGGCCCAGGGACTCCGCGACCGCCGACATCTCCGCGTCCGACTCGTGCAGGCGTTCCAGCGCGGCGTCGACCCTCGCCTGGGCCGCGGTCCGCTCCTGTGCGACGCGCTGGCCGTCGAAGCGCAGCGTCTCCAGCGTGCGCTCGGCCGTCTCGAGCTCCTCACGCGCCTGGTCGATCGCCGCCTGCACCTCGAGCAGGCTCTGCTGCGACGTCGACCCGCCGGAGGCGAAGTGGGCCCCCAGCACGTCGCCGTCACGGGTCACCGCGGTCACGTCGGAGGCCTGGGCCACCAGGGCACGTGCCGCTGCGAGGTCGTCGACCACGGCCACCTTGAAGAGCAGCCGCCGCAGCGCGGCGACGAGCGTGGCGGGCGGCTCGACGACGTCGACCGCGTAGGTCGCGCCCTCGGGCAGACCCGGCCAGTCGCGGTCGTCGACGTCGGCCTCGCCACCGAGCAGAAGACCGGCGCGGCCGAGGTCCTCGGACTTGAGCAGCTCCATGGCGGTGACGGCGGTGTCGACGTGGTCGACGGCGACCGCGTCCGCGGCGGATCCGAGGGCCGAGGCGATGGCGGCCTCGAACCCGGGGCGCACGGTGAGCAGCGCCGCCACCGACCCCAGCAGGCCGCTGATCTCGTCCGAGGCGGCCAGCAGTGCGCCGGCGCCGTCCTTGCGGGCCAGGCCGGTCTCGAGCGCCTCGACGCGCGCGGCGAGCGCCGCCTGGCGGCGTGACGCGTCCTGCTCCGCCACCTGCAGCTCCCGGGCGCGGCCCTCGACGTCGGCCAGCACCGCCTCGGCGGCCTCCAGCTCCTCGTCGAGCCCCGACTCGCCCTGGCTCAGGCCGGCGATCTCGCCCTCGCGGGCCGCGAACGCCTTCTGCGCCTCCTCGGCGCGGCGCAGCGCCTCGTCGCGGGCGGCACCGAGCCGCTCGACCTCGGCGTCGGCGGCCTCGGCGCGGCTCTTGAGCGCGTTGACCTGGCCGCGCAGCCGGGCGAGGCCCTCGCGACGGTCGGCCGCCGCCCGCAGGAGACCGGCGACGCGCCGCTCCTCCTCGCCGTACGTGGCCTCGGCCTCGGTGCGCTCGGCCACGACGGCCTCCAGGGCGGCGCGCGCCTCCTCCACCGAGGTCGTCATGGCACGGTGCTGCTCCTCGACGCGACGCGCCTCGGCCTCCAGCTCCTCCGGGTCGCGGCCGGTCGGCCGGTCGTCGGACTCCACCGCGGCCAGGCGCACCCGCTCGGTGGCGAGGCCGGACGTGCCGCGCAGCCGCTCCCGCAGGCCCGACAGGGCGTACCAGGTCTCCTGGGCGGCCGACAGCGCGGGCGAGTCCTCGCGCAGGCGGTCCTCGAGCTCGGTCTCCTGCTGGCGTGCGGCGGCCACGGCGTGCTCGACGGCGGCCCGACGCTCCTTGAGCGCCGCCTCGTCGGCCATCTCCTCCGCGATCGTCGTGCGGGCCGTGACGATGTCGTCGGCCAGCAGCCGGGCGCGGGCGTCGCGGACGTCGGCCTGGATGGTGACCGCCCGGCGGGCCACCTCGGCCTGGCGGCCGAGCGGCTTCAGCTGGCGGCGCAGCTCGGTCAGCACGTCCTGCAGCCGCGTGAGGTTGCCCTGCGTCGCGTCGAGCTTGCGCAGCGCCTTCTCCTTGCGCTTGCGGTGCTTGAGGACCCCGGCCGCCTCCTCGACGAAGCCGCGCCGGTCCTCCGGCGTCGCGCGCAGCACGGAGTCGAGCTGGCCCTGGCCGACGATGACGTGCATCTCGCGACCGATGCCCGAGTCGCTCAGCAGCTCCTGCACGTCGAGCAGACGGCAGCTGGTGCCGTTGATGGCGTACTCGGAGCCGCCGTTGCGGAACATCGTGCGCGAGATCGTGACCTCGCTGTACTCGATGGGCAGGGCGCCGTCGGTGTTGTCGATGGTGAGGACCACCTCGGCCCGACCCAGCGGCGGGCGCCCCGACGTGCCCGCGAAGATGACGTCCTCCATCTTGCCGCCGCGCAGCGACTTCGCGCCCTGCTCGCCCATGACCCAGGCGAGGGCGTCGACGACGTTGGACTTGCCGGAGCCGTTCGGCCCCACGACGCAGGTGATGCCGGGCTCCAGCTCGAGCGTGGTGCTGGACGCGAACGACTTGAAGCCGCGCAGCGTGAGGCTCTTCAGGTACACGCGCTCACCCTAGTGCGTCGGCGCGGCAGGCCCGCCGACGCGCGGCGGTGTCCCCGCGCGGGGACTCAGTGCGAGAGCGGCTCGAGCAGGTCGCCGGCGGTGACCTGGTCGACACGCTCGGCGAGGGTGCGCAGCAGGCCGTCGTTCTCGACGTTGAGGCGCAGCACCTCGGCCTCGAGGTCCGCGACCCGACGTCGGAGTCGGGCGGTCTCGTGCAGCTGGTCGACGGTGGGTCCACCGACGAATCCGACGAGGGCCTTGGCCATGGATGTTCCTCCGCAGGAGATCGCGGCTCCGGCGCAGGTGCCGGGCGGCGGGACGGGTGGTGCAGCGGGCGGCTGCGTCTCACAGTGTCCCACCGTCGACCGCGGCCGGTCAAACAGGTCACCGGCAGCCCGTCCTACAGTGACCGGCGTGGACGCATCACTCTTCCGGCCGGCCGACGAACCGTGGACACCTGTCTCACCGGCGCTCACCACCCACCGTCGACTCACCATCACCCTGCCCCTGCTGGGCCTCGCCGCGCTGGCCGGCGCTGCAGCGGCCACGAGCCCGTCCTGGCCGGTCGCACTCGGCTGGACCGTGCTCATGTCCGTCGTGGCCGGCGCCCTGCTCGTCGGATCGTTCTGGACGTGGTGGTGGGCCGACCGCAACCGGCGGTCGTGGGGCTGGTCGGAGTCCGAGGACGACCTGCTCGTCACCTCGGGCGTCATGTTCCGCCGGCTCGTCGTCGTGCCGTACGGCCGGGTGCAGTTCGTCGACGTGGAGGCAGGCCCCGTGGAGCAGCGCCTCGGCATCGCGCACGTCACGCTGAACACGGCCAGTACGCAGACGGCGGCCGAGATCCCGGGGCTGCCTGCGGAGGAGGCACGCCGTCTGCGCGACCGGCTGACCGACCTGGGACGGGCCCACGATGCCGGCGTCTGAGCTCACCCCCGACCCGAGCGAGGCCACGCCCCCGGACAGGACGGACGCCGCGCAGCTGCGGCGCGGACGACGGACCCACCCGTTGAGCGGCGCGGTGCAGGGAGCCATGTGGGCCGGGGTGGTCATCATCGCCGCCAACCTGCCGTCGCTCAAGGAAGAAGTCGTGCCCGACGGCCCGTGGTGGCTGGGACTGCTGGTCATCGCCGGCGGCGGGCTGGTGGTCGGGGAGGTGCTCGGGTTCCTCTCCTGGTGGTTCACCCGCTTCGTCATCGACGACGCGGAGCTGCGCATCGACAGCGGTGTCCTCACCCGCCGGTCGCGTCGGGCTGCGTTCGAGCGCATCCAGTCCGTCGATGTCGTGGAACCCCTGCTCGCCCGGATGGTCGGCCTGGCGGAGGTCCGCGTCGACCTGGCGGGCGGCGACGAGTCGCGGCTTGCCGTGCGGTTCCTGCCCCTCGACGAGGCCCGGGCGGTACGCCGTCTGCTGCTGCGTCAGGCCCACGGGGTGCCCGGCGCGGCTCTCGACCGCCCCGACGGGGACCACTCCGTCGACGACGAGCTCGACGCCGGCGAGCTGATCACCCGTGTCACACCTGATCGCACGCTGCTCGGTGCACTGCTCAGCCTCGACCTGCTGCTGGCGCTCGCTGCGCTGGGTGCCATCCTGCTCTCCACGCTCGGGTTCGGCGCACCGCTGCTGGTGCTCGGCGGCGTGCTGCCCGCGCTCTCGTGGGCCGGGTCGGTGGTCGTGCGCCGCGTGGTGGCCGAGTGGGGGTTCGTCCTCTGGCGCACGCCGCACGGGCTGCGCATCGAGCGAGGGCTGCTCTCGCTGACCGCGCAGACCATCCCGTACGCCCGCGTCCAGGGCGTCGCCGTCGTGGAACCGGTCCTCTGGCGCCGCCTGGGCTGGTGCCGGCTCGAGGTCGACGTGGCCGGGCGGGCGGGCTCCGACGACGGCGCCCTGGACACGACGCTGCTGCCGATCGCCGACCGGGCGCTCGCCGCGGCGCTCGTGGCCGAGCTCGTGCGGGACGGCGGCCCGGACGCCGAGGTCGTCACGGTCCGGGCGAGTCGGCGTTCGTGGCCGTTCTCGCCGGTCGGCTGGCGCTTCCGATCACTGTCCTTGGCCCCGCGTCGCGCCTCCTCCACCACGGGGTGGCTCCGGCGGCGCACCAGCCACGCACCGCACGCGAAGGTGCAGTCGTTCGCGCTGCGGCAGGGACCGCTCCAGAGGCTGCGCAGCCTCGCCACCGTCGAGCTGCACACACCCGACGGACCGGTCGACGTCGACGTGCACCACGTCGACGCGGCACGCGCACGCGAGGTCGTGCTCCGCGCCGTCGAGGTGGCGCGGGAGGAGCGGGCGCAGACGGTCGCGGGGTCAGCCCCCGCTGGACGCGTCCTCGGCGCCGACGTCGACGGTGCCGACGAGGTCCCGTGAGCTGAGCCAGCCGTCCGGGAGGGCCACGGTGCGCGGACTGCCCTGACGGCCCCGGGGGGTGCCCAGCTCGGCCACCGGGTAGGGCTCGTCGGGGTCGAGGTCGGCCAGCAGCGCGTCAAGGGCGGCGTAGGAGGACACCCCGCCGAGCTCGCTGCGCACGCGCGACCCCGCCGGGAAGCCCTTGAGGTACCACGCGACGTGCTTGCGGAACTCCACGCAGCCCCGCTCCTCGCCGAGCCAGTCGCCCAGGAGCTCCGCGTGGCGTCGCATCACGGCGGTGACCTCGCCGAGGGTCGGGAGCACGGGCCCCGCCGCGTCGGGCGACGGCCCGAGCGCCGCGGCAAGGTCGCGGAACAGCCAGGGCCGGCCCAGGCACCCGCGTCCGACCACGACCCCGTCGCAGCCGGTGCTCCGCATCATGCGGACGGCGTCGTCGGCCTCCCAGACGTCGCCGTTGCCGAGGACCGGGATCGAGACGGCCGCCTTCAGCTCGCCGATGGTCTCCCAGCGCGCGTGGCCGGAGTAGTGCTGGGCGGCGGTGCGCGCGTGCAGGGCGATCGCCGCGCAGCCGGTGTCCTCGGCGATGTGCCCCGCGTCGAGGTAGGTCAGGTGGTCCTCGTCGATGCCGAGGCGCGTCTTCATGGTCACGGGGACGCCGTACGGCTGCGCGGCCGCCACGGTGGACTCCAGGATGCGACCGAGCAGGTTCGCCTTCCACGGCAGCGCCGCTCCCCCGCCCTTGCGGGTGATCTTGGGCACCGGGCAGCCGAAGTTGAGGTCGACGTGCTCGACGCCGTGGTCGGCGCACAGCACCTCCACGGCACGGCCCATCACGTCGGGGTCGACACCGTAGAGCTGCACCGAGCGCACGGACTCGTTGTCGGCGAACGTCAGCATCGACAGACTCGTCGCGTCACCCTCGACCAGCCCGCGCGAGGTGATCATCTCGCAGACGTACAGCCCGGCTCCCTGCTCCGCGCACAGGCGGCGGAAGGCGACGTTCGTGACGCCCGCCATCGGCGCGAGCACCACCGGGACCTCGACCTCGAGGTCGCCGAGGCGCAGCGGACGCGCGCGGAGGACGTCGGTCGCGCCCTGCGCGCCCGACGCGGTGGTGGACGCCCCCGGGATGGTCGTGGTGGTGGTCGTGGTCATCGTCGACCAGTGTCCCAGACGCACGCAGGGCCGGCGCCCGACCGTCGTCGGGCACCGGCCCTGGTGCGCTCCCCACGACCGGCGCGGCCCGAGCGGGAGAGGCTCGGTCCGGCCCGACCGGGCGACGTCCGGCCGGACGCATGGGAGAGACGTCCGGCGCCGCCTCGGCCGTGGTGCCGTGGGGAGGCTGCCCCGCACAGCACGGGGCCGCGTCCATCCTTACCCGGGCGGACGGGTCGCGGAACCTCAGCGCGGAAAGAACATTCTGAGAACGAGAAAGAACATTCTCTCGGGGGTCGACAGACCGCCGTTCAGCCCTTCGGGCGCCAGCGGACGGCCGACGCGGCGTCGCCCGGCTGGAGGTCGACCGACCGCAGCGACGTCCCCCGCGGCAGCAGGTAGATGAAGCACAGATCGGCGCTGGCCCCCGCGAGGAAGCGCTTCGGCAATGCCGACGACGGGCACGGCCGGAACCGCCCCACGAGCTCGCTGGCGGGGTAGACGACGTCGTCGTCCGCGTGCGCGAGCAGCGGCAGCGACGACCCGCCGAGACCGGCGGGGCCGTCGTTGCGCACCGTCGCGTCCACGTAGTAGGGCGTGGCGTCACGACTCTGCTCGTCCAGCGTGAAGAACCGGAAGTCCTTGATGGACCCGCGGCGGACCTTCTCGACCGTGACGGTCACGGCGCTCGCCGCCCCGTCGCCGAGGTCGATCACGACCGTGCCCTCGTCGCCGACGTCGAGCGTGCTGCCCGGGTCGGTCAGCGTGACGCCGTCCGGCACGTCGAAGCCCTTCGGCGACGGAGCCGCCTGCGACGCGTCGTCGGACCGCGAGCACCCGGACAGGCCCAGGGCGAGGACGAGCGCGCCCAGCACCGAGGCCCGCGCGGCGACCGGGAGGGTCGTGCGGCGGGGTCGGGGTGCCGGGCGCGGGCTCACGCCCTGATTGTGGCCCGCGGGCGGTTCAGCAGCCCGGCAGACGCGCCGCGAGCCACTCGCGCACCTGCGTCAGGCCGACCCGCTCCTGCTGCATGGTGTCGCGGTCGCGGATCGTGACGGCCTGGTCCTCGAGGGTGTCGAAGTCGACCGTGATGCAGAACGGCGTGCCGATCTCGTCCTGGCGGCGGTACCGCTTGCCGATCGCGGCCGCGTCGTCGAACTCCACGTTCCAGAAGCCGCGCAGCTCCTGCGCCAGGCCCTTGGCCGTCGGCGACAGCTGCTCGTTGCGTGACAGCGGCAGCACCGCCGCCTTGGCCGGCGCGAGCCGCGGGTCGAGCCGCAGCACGGTGCGCTTGTCGACGCCGCCCTTGGTGTTGGGCGCCTCGTCCTCGGCGTAGGCGTCGACCAGGAAGGCCATCATCGAGCGGTTGACGCCGGCCGCGGGCTCGATGACGTACGGCGTGTACCGCTCGCCCGTCGCCTGGTCGAAGTAGGACAGGTCCTTGCCGGAGTGCTTCGCGTGGGTGCTGAGGTCGTAGTCGGTGCGGTTGGCGATGCCCTCGAGCTCGCCCCACTCCGAGCCCTGGAACTGGAAGCGGTACTCGATGTCGACGGTGCGCTTGGAGTAGTGCGACAGCTTCTCCTGCGCGTGCTCGTAGAAGCGCAGGTTCGCGGGGTCCACGCCGAGGTCGGTGTACCAGGCCATGCGGGTGGCCAGCCACTCCTCGTGCCACTGCTCGTCGGTGCCGGGCTTGACGAAGAACTCCATCTCCATCTGCTCGAACTCGCGCGTGCGGAAGATGAAGTTGCCCGGCGTGATCTCGTTGCGGAAGCTCTTGCCGATCTGCGCGATGCCGAACGGCGGCTTCTTGCGCGAGGTGGTCAGCACCTGGGCGAAGTTCACGAAGATGCCCTGGGCGGTCTCGGGGCGGAGGTAGTGCAGGCCCTCCTCGCTGTCGACGGGGCCCAGGTAGGTCTTCATGAGGCCCGAGAAGGCGCGCGGCTCGGTCCAGTGGCCGCGCTCGCCGGTGTCGGGGTCCGGCACCTCGTCCCAGCTCTCCGGCTCGCGGCCGTGCTTGGCCTCGAACGCCTCCCACAGGTGGTCGGCGCGGTAGCGCTTGTGGGTCTTCGTGGACTCCACGAGCGGGTCGGTGAACACGTCGACGTGGCCGGAGGCCTCCCAGACGGGACGCGGCAGGATCACGGAGGAGTCGAGGCCGACGACGTCGTCGCGGCTCTGCACCATCGAGCGCCACCACTGACGCTTGATGTTCTCCTTCAGCTCGACGCCGAGCGGCCCGTAGTCCCAGGCCGAGCGCGTCCCGCCGTAGATCTCGCCGGACTGGTAGACGAACCCCCGTCGCTTGCACAGGGAGATGACGGTGTCGATCAGGCTCGTGGCCATGGTGAGGCGCTCCGTTTCCGGCTGGGTGTCGGCGGGTCGTGCGCACGTCCGTGGCCGTGCGCTCCCGGTGGACGACCAGCGTATCGACCGTGCGTGGGCCGCCGGACGCCGGTGCGTCCCCCGCACGACGCGAGTGTGACGGGTCAGGCAGTCCACGGATTTGACAATCGTTCCCGCTCGTCTTGACAATCGTTCTCATGGTTCTTCGTCGCACCCGTTCCGCCGTCCTGCTCGCCTCCTGCGCCCTGGTCCTCGCGGCCTGTGGCAGCGGAGGCTCCGGCGACGGCGGCGCGGACGGCAAGCTCTCCGTCGTCACGTCCTTCTACCCGCTGCAGTACGTGACCGAGCGCGTCGCCGGCGACCACGCCGACGTCACGAACCTGACGAAGCCCGGCGGTGAGCCGCACGACCTCGAGCTCAGCCCCAAGCAGGTCGCGTCCGTGCAGGACGCCGACCTCGTCGTCTACCAGGACGAGTTCCAGACCGCCGTCGACGAGGCCGTGAAGGAGGCCGACCGCAAGCCCGGCACCACGGTCGACGCCGCCGACGGTGTCGACCGCATCGAGGAGTCGGAGGAGGCGCACGCCGAGGGCGAGGAGGAGTCGCACGACGACCACGCTCACGGCGACGAGGAGCACGCCGAGGAGGAGCACACCGACGAGGAGGGGCACGGCGAGGAGGGCCACGACCACGGGCACGACCACGGGGGTGTCGACCCGCACCTCTGGCTCGCCCCGACGAACCTCGAGCCGCTGACCGAGCACGTGCGCGACGCCCTCGTGAAGCTCGACCCCGACCACGCCGACGAGTACGAGGCGAACGCCGCGGCCCTCGTCGCCGACCTCCAGAAGCTCGACGGCGAGTACCAGGCCGGGCTCGAGACCTGCAAGATCCGCGACATCGTCACGAGCCACGCCGCGTTCGCCTACCTCGCCCGCGCCTACGACCTCGTGCAGATCCCGATCGCCGGCATCGACCCCGGCACCGAGCCGTCGGCCGCCCAGCTCGCCGAGATCTCCGACCTCGTGAAGCGCGACGGCATCACGACCGTGTTCACCGAGACCCTCGTGAGCCCTGCCGTCGCCCGCACGGTGGCGCGCGAGGCCGGGGTGAAGACGGCTACGCTCGACCCGATCGAGGGACTCACCAAGGACACGTCCGACCAGGACTACCTCTCGATCATGCGCTCCAACCTCGCCGAGCTCCAGAAGGCCAACAGCTGCTCATGACGCACCCCCCACTCGTCCTGCGTGACGTCGAGGTCACGCTGGGCGGTGACCCGGTGCTGCGCGGCGTCGACCTGACGGTCGGGCAGGGCGAGTTCGTCACCCTGCTCGGCTCCAACGGCTCCGGGAAGTCGACGCTCGTGCGCGCGGCGGTCGGCCTCGTGCCCTCGACCGGCACGGTCGAGCTCTTCGGCGAGCCGCTCGCACGCTTCCGCAGCTGGCGCCGCGTCGGCTACGTGCCCCAGCGCTCGGCCGCCTCGACCGGCGTCCCGGCCACCGTGCGCGAGGTGGTCTCCAGCGGTCGGCTGTCCCTGCGTCCGCGCGTCGGCCTGCCCCGACGGTCCGACCGCGAGGCGGTCGTCACCGCGCTGGAGAGCGTCGGCCTCGCCCACCGGGCGTCGTCGCCGCTCGTCGAGCTCTCCGGCGGCCAGCAGCAGCGCGTCGCCATCGCCCGGGCGCTCGCCGGCGAGCCCGAGCTGCTCGTCATGGACGAGCCCACCGCCGGGGTCGACGCGCACCACACCGAGGACCTCGCCGACCTGCTCAGCCAGCTCGCCACGGAGGGCATGACCGTCCTGCTCGTCGCGCACGAGCTCGGCCCGATGCTCTCGCTCGTCGACCGTGCGGTCGTGCTCGACCAGGGTCGCGTGGTGCACGACGGCCCGGTCGACGAGCACGTCGCCGCCGCGCACCAGCAGCACCACGGCGACGCCCACCCGCACACGGGCGACCCCGACCGCGTGCGCCCCCTGCCCGAGGAGGGGGTCTGGTGAGCCTCGACCTGCTCGACTACGAGTTCATGCGGCTCGCCCTCGTGGCCGCGTTCTTCACGGGTCTCGCCGCACCGGCGATCGGGACCTTCATGGTCCAGCGCCGCCTCGCGCTGCTCGGCGACGGCCTCGGCCACGTCGCCCTCACCGGTGTCGCCCTGGGGCTCCTCACCGGGACGGCCCCGGTGCTCACCGCCCTCGTCGTCGCCGTGCTCGGCGCGGTCGTCATCGAGGTGCTGCGCACCTACACGCGCACCAGCGGCGACGTCGCGCTGGCGATGCTGTTCTACGGCGGCATCGCCGCGGGCGTCCTGCTGATCGGCCTCGCCGGCGAGAGCGGCGCGACCCTCAACCGCTACCTCTTCGGGTCCATCACGACCGTCACCGACACCGACGTCGTCGTCGTGAGCGTGCTCGGCATCGTCGTCGTGGGCCTGTGCCTGCTGCTGTCACCGCAGCTGTTCGCCGTGTGCCAGGACGAGGAGCACGCCAAGGTCAGCGGCGTGCCGACCCGGCTGTACGGCCTGCTGATCGCGGTCATGGCGGCCGCGACGATCACGGTCGCGATGCGCACGGTCGGCCTGCTGCTGGTGTCCGCGCTGATGGTCGTGCCCGTGGCGGCCGCGCAGCAGGTGGCGCGCAGCTTCCGGCTCACGCACCTGCTGGCCATGGCGATCGGTCTGCTCACCGCGGTGCTCGGCGTCGTCACCAGCTTCGAGGCGAACACCGCGCCGGGACCCACGATCGTCATGCTCGCGCTGGGCACGTTCGTGCTGACCACGCTGCTGCGCGGCGTCACCGTGAGCCTGCGTCGCAGACGGTCGGTACGCTCCTCCTGAGGAGGACCATGGTTGACATCCGCAACACCCGACAGCGTCGCGCCGTGAGCGCGGTGCTCGACGAGCTCGAAGGCTTCGCCAGCGCCCAGCAGATCCATGGCGTGCTGGGCCAGCGGGGCGAGAAGGTCGGCCTGTCGACCGTCTACCGCAACCTGCAGGCCCTCGTCGACGCCGAGCAGGTCGACGCGCTGCGCGGCAACGACGGCGAGGTGCTGTACCGGCGCTGCGAGGCCGGCGAGCACCACCACCACCTGGTCTGCCGCTCCTGCGGACGCGCCGTCGAGGTCGCGGGCCCGGCGGTCGAGTCGTGGGCCACGAAGGTGGCGACCGAGAACGGCTTCACCGACGTCGAGCACACGCTCGAGATCTTCGGCACGTGTGCCGACTGCTCCGCGTCCACGTAGTGGTCTCGTGGTCGAGTCCTCGGACCTCCTGACCGGTCCGGCCAGCGTGCTGGAGCCGGCGCAGTGGCAGCTCCGCGCCGCCGCCCACCGCGAGCGGGCCCGCACCTGGACCGTGCCGCACCTCGCCCGTCGCGAACGGCACGAGCCGCACCCCGTCGTCGACTTCCTCTTCGAGTACTACAACCTCTCCCCCGCGCAGCTCGAACGCTGGCACCCCGGCCTCGACGTCGGGCTCGTCGACGCACCGCAGCACGCCGCCCTCGGCGCCTACGTGACACGCGACGGCGTCAGCACGGTCGACGCCGGGCGGCTCGCCTCCCGCGTGCGCGGCCTGCGGTGGACCAGGTCGCTGCTGACCGCCACGCTCGACCGCCCGGCCCGCTACGGCTGCTTCGGCCTGCACGAGTGGGCCATGGTCTACCGCTCCGAGCAACCCCGCCACGACCTCCCGCTCCGGCTCGGCCGCAGCGGCACCGACGCCGTCGTCGAGGCCCACCCGCTCACCTGCACGCACGTCGACGCGTTCCGCTTCTTCACACCGGCCGCCGAGCCGCTCAACGCCTGGCAGCTCGGCCGGGAGCACCAGCTCGCTCACGAGCAGCCGGGCTGCCTGCACGCCAACATGGACCTCTACCGCATCGCCTTCCGGCTGCTGCCGTTCGTCGAGTCGACGGTCGTGCTCGACGCGTTCGAGCTGGCGCTGGAGATCCGCACCGTCGACATGCAGGCCTCGCCCTACGACGTCGGCTCCTACGGCCTCGAGCCGATCCCGGTGGAAGCCCCGGACGGCCGCGCCGAGTACGTGCGCCGCCAGCGCGACCTCGCGGCCCAGGCGGAGCCGCTGCGGCGTGCGCTGCTGGCCGAGGTCGACCGTCTGCTCGCCCACCCGGCCGCCCACGCGCCCGAGCAGCCCGACGCTCGAGACGGCCAGTAGATTGACCGGCGTGGACGACGACCTGCACGTGCGCGCCGGCGACGAGCTCACCGCCGCCGAGGTGTACGACATCTGGCGGATCCGCGACGTGGTCTTCGCCGTCGAGCAGCAGTGCGACGAGCCCGACGTCGACGGGATCGACCTGCTCCCCACCTGCCACCACCTGTGGTTCGCCGACGCCGACGGACCCACCAGCTACCTGCGGACCTTCACCACCGAGACCGGCGTCCGCAAGGTCGGCCGGGTGGCGACGCGTAAGGACCAGCGCGGCCGCGGGCTGTCGAGCCGGCTCCTGCAGGCCGTGCTCGAGCGGTGGGGCGACGGCGAGGTCCGGCTCGGCGCGCAGGCCTACCTGCACGACTGGTACGCCGGGTTCGGCTTCGAGCGGTGCGGCGAGAACTTCTGGGAGGCCGGCATCGAGCACGTGCCGATGCGGCGGCTTCCTCACGCCTGACGCTCGCGCCGGACCAACGCACCGGTCAGCGGCCCGCTCCGTCGCCGGCCAGCACGTTGTCGAGCGCCTCGCGCAGGTCGGCGCGCGTGCGCTCCTCGTACTGCGTCACCGCCGTGCGCGCGGCCGTGTACTCCTCGGCGTACTGGAAGCTGCCGCTCTGGCCGGCGTCGAGTCGCGCCGCCAGCGCCTCGGCCTCGGTGATCACGTGGGTGAGGGCACGCCGCACCGCCTCGCGCACCGCGGCGGCGTCGCGGGGAGCCTCCACGGCCTCGAAGCTCGCCAGGGCGGTGCGTATCGGTGGCAGCAGCTGGGCCCGCAACGGCGCTCCGCTCGTGACGAAGGTGCCGGGCGCGAGCGCGTTCGGGTCGACCTCGAGCGCCCGACGCGCGGCGGCCAGGTAGCGCTGCGCGGCCCGGGAGTCGACGACCACGGCGTCGAGGCGGTCCATCGCCTCGGTGACCACGGACTGCTCACGACGGGCGGCGCCGTAGTCCGGGGAGGCCGCTGCGCCGCGCTGCGACGTCGCGCCGAGCGTCGGCACGTCGTCACGGTGCCGGGCCAGCACCCGGGCCACGGCGTCGGGATCCGTCGCGTCGGCAGCCTCGAGCTCACGCACGACCACCTCGCGGTAGTGCGAGAGCCGTTCCTCGTAGCGCAGCGCCACGGCGTCGGCGCGGTCGACGTCGACCTGTCGCGCACGGGCGTCGACGACCAGCGCCGCACCGAGCCCGAGGCCCAGGAGCACGGTGGGCGCGAGGACCAGCGCGAGGAGTCGACGTCGGGTCACGCGGTGCCGACCGGGACCCCGTGCCGCCGTAGCCCGTAGGTGAGGGCGTCGACGAGCGCCTCCCACGAGGCCTCGATGATGTTCGCGCCCACGCCGACCGTGACCCACGCGTCCTGGCCGTCGGACGTCTCGATCAGCACGCGCGTGACGGCGTCGGTGCCGTGGCCCTGGTCGAGGATGCGCACGCGGAAGTCGATGAGGTGGAACCTGGCCACGTCGGGGTACAGCTGGTCGATCGCCTGCCGCAGGGCGTGGTCGAGCGCGTTGACGGGGCCGTTGCCCTCGCCGATGACGGCGATCCGCTGGCCTGCCGCGCGCAGCTTGACGGTCGCCTCGGTGCCCCGCGCGGACTCGGCGAGCACACGCCACGACTCGACGTCGAAGTACGAGGGGCGGGCGCCCTCCATCTCCTCGGCGAGCAGCAGCTCGAACGACGCGTCGGCCGCCTCGAACGTGTAGCCCTGCTGCTCCATGGCCTTCACGCGTTCCGTGATGCGCCCGAGCCGCTCGGCGTCGCCGGTCACGTCGTAGCCGAGCTCGCGGCCCTTCAGCTCGATCGTGGCGCGGCCCGCCATCTCCGAGACCAGCAGGCGCATGTCGTTGCCGACGAGCGCGGGGTCGATGTGCTGGTACAGGTCGGGGTCGACGCGGATCGCGCTGGCGTGCAGGCCCGCCTTGTGCGCGAACGACGACACACCCGTGTAGGGCTGGCGTGCGGACGGCGGGTAGTTGGTGATCTCCGAGACGGCGTGGGCGATGCGGGTGGCCTCGGCCAGGGCACCCGCCGGCAGCACCTGCATGCCGAGCTTGAGCTCGAGGTTGGCGACGGAGGTGACGAGATCGGCGTTGCCGGTGCGCTCGCCGTAGCCGTTGAGGCAGCCCTGCAGGTGGGTGGCACCGGCGCGCACCGCGGCCATGGAGTTGGCGACGGCGCAGCCGGTGTCGTTGTGCGCGTGGATGCCCAGCCGGGCACCGACGGAGAGGGTGTCGGCCACGACCTCCTCGACCTGGTGCGGCAGCATGCCGCCGTTCGTGTCGCACAGCACGACCACGTCGGCGCCCGCCTCGGCAGCGGTGCGCACGACCTCCAGCGCGTAGGCACGGTCGGCGACGTAGCCGTCGAAGAAGTGCTCGCAGTCGACGAAGACCCGTTGTCCCTCGGCCCGCAGGTGCTCGACGGTGTCGCGCACCATCGCGAGGTTCTCCTCGAGGGTGGTGCGCAGGGCGAGCTCGACGTGCCGGTCGTGGCTCTTGGCGACGAGCGTGACCACGGGGGCGCCCGACTCGCGCAGCGCCGCGACGAGCGGGTCGTCGGCGGCCCGCAGCCCGGCCCGTCGGGTGGCGCCGAAGGCGGCCAGAGTCGCGTGCCGGAGCTCCAGCTCCTTGGCGGCGAGCGCGAAGAACTCGGTGTCCTTGGGGTTCGATCCCGGCCAGCCGCCCTCGATGAAGCCCACGCCCAGGTCGTCGAGGTGGCGCGCCACGTGCAGCTTGTCCTGCACGGAGAGGTTGAGTCCCTCCTGCTGGGCACCGTCGCGCATCGTGGTGTCGTAGACGTGGAAGGCGTCGCTGGTCACGCGCGCCAGTCTACGCAGCGGCCCGCCTAGGATGGGCCCACATGAGCACCCGACCCGTCCCGGTCCCCGCCACGTGCGAGTCGCTGTACGCCGTCATGACGGCCGAGCCGCTCGAGCACGAGGACCACGTGCCGCTGCCGCACGCCGCCCTGCTCCGCGCGCACGGCACGTCGCCGCAGGGTCTCGAGCGGCTGGAGGCACGGCCCCACCAGCTGGTGCTGCAGAGCCAGGCCCCGGTGGCCGAGGCGGCCGCCGCCGCGCGCGACACCCGCGTGCAGGCGCTCGAGCTGGCGGCGCGTCACGACGGTGTCGTGCTGGAGCTGCTCACGCCGCGGGTCCTGGAGCTGACCAGCGACGAGGTCTCCCTCGCCCACGCCGCCCAGTGGTACGTGCTCGACCACGCAGCTCTCCTCGACGGCGACCTCGTGACCGACGGGCTCGCCCAGTTCGGCCTCCCCGACGTGCGGGTGCGGGCCGTCGGGTCCGACGACGTGGTGCGCGCGATGAGCAGCGCCGTGCTCGCCGGCGTCGTGCACCGCCTGATCGCGGAGTGGCCGGAGCATGACCCGGTCGGTGAGGCCACCGTGACCCTGCGCGACATCGCCTACGGGCTCGGTGACGCCCAGGCCTCGGTCACGCCGCACGACCGCGGGGTGCGGATCACGATCGACTACGTCGCCGACGACCACGTCCTCGCGGTCGAGCTGCTCGACGACCCCGCCACCACGCTGTTCGCCTGACCCTCGCTCGCGGGCTCGCGCCGGGGCGTCAGGTTGGCGAGCACCTCGGGCTGCAGGATCGCGCGCAGCTGCTCGGGCGGGAGCAGCTGCTTCTCGAGCACCAGCTCGGCCACCCCGCGGCCGCTCGTGAGGGCCTCCATCGCCACCTCGGTGGCAGCCGTGTATCCGATGAACGGGTTGAGCGCGGTGACCAGGCCGATCGAGTTCTCGACCTCCTGGCGCAGCAGGGCCTCGTTGGCCGTGATGCCGTCGACGCAGCGTCGGGCGAGCACGAGCATCGCCTCGCGCAGCCGGTACAGGCCGGCGGACAGCGAGTAGCAGATGACCGGCTCGAAGGCGTTGAGCTGCAGCTGACCGCCCTCCGCGGCCATGGTGACGGTCACGTCCATCCCGATGACCTGGAACGCGACCTGGTTGACCACCTCCGGGATGACCGGGTTCACCTTGCCGGGCATGATGCTCGACCCGGCCTGCACCGCGGGCAGGTTGATCTCGTTCAGACCGGCTCGGGGGCCCGACGACAGCAGGCGCAGGTCGTTGCAGATCTTGCTGGTCTTCGTCGCGACCCGCTTGAGCGTGCCCGACAGCTGCACGAAGGCGCCGCAGTCCTGGGTGGCCTCGATGAGGTCGACGGCGCTGACCAGCGGCAGGCCCGTGAGCCGGGCGAGGTGCTGCGCGGCGGCAGGGACGTAGCCGGCCGGCGCGTTCAGCTGCGTGCCGATGGCGGTGGCACCGAGGTTGATCTCGTGCAGCATCGCGACGGCCTCGGTGAGCCTGCTGTGGTCCTCCCCCAGCATGACGGCGTACGTGCCGAACTCCTGCCCCAGCGTCATCGGGACGGCGTCCTGCAGCTGCGTGCGACCCATCTTGAGGACGTCACGGAACTCCTCGGCCTTGCGGGCGAAGGAGTCCTGCAGCACCTGCATCGCGTCGAGGAGCGCGTGGGTGGCCAGGATGATCGCGATCTTGACCGCCGTCGGGTAGACGTCGTTGGTGGACTGGCTGAGGTTGACGTGCTCGTTGGGGTGCAGGAAGCCGTAGTCGCCGCGGGGCCGGCCGAGGATCTCCAGCGCCCGGTTCGCGATCACCTCGTTGGCGTTCATGTTGGTCGAGGTGCCCGCCCCGCCCTGCATGACGTCGACGACGAACTCACCGCGCAGCGCACCGGCCCGGATCTCCTCGCAGGCCTGCTCGATGGCCCGGAAGCGCTGCGTGTCGAGCAGGCCGAGCTCGTGGTTCGTGGTGGCCGCCGCCTGCTTGACCGCGGCGAGCGCCTCGACGAGGAACGGGCTCTGCCCGATCGGGATGCCCGTGATCGGGAAGTTCTCCGTGGCCCGCAGCGTGTGGACGCCCCAGTACGCGTCGGCCGGGACGTCGCGGTCGCCGATCAGGTCGTGCTCGCGGCGCGTCGCGGTCGTCGGTCCGGGGGCGTCGGTGTCGGGGCCGGTCGAGAGGGTCATGGTGTCCTTCCGTCACGCGCGGGCCCAGGGTGTGGCCCGTCGACGTTCCTGTGGGTGGTCGGCGCGCGGGATCACCGGGCGCGTGACCGTGGTCACAGCCATCTCACCACATCGCGGCGCGGCCTTGCGGCACGGTCAGGCGCGCGTCCCGACGGTCGCCCTCACGGCGTACACGTCGCGCCGCAGGAGCGTCAGCACGAGGGCGACGGCGCACGCCGACGCCGAGACGACGGGCAGCACCCCGACGTCGATCCCCACGAGCAGCGCGCCGAGTCCCGACCCCGTGGCGATCCCCACCTGGAAGCAGGTCACGTACACCGCCGACGCGGTGTCGACCCGGTCCCCGGCCAGACGCATGACGCCGGCCTGGTAGCAGGGGCCGATAGCGGCGAAGGCCGCTCCCCAGACCGCCACCGCCGCGAAGAGCACCACCCCCACCAGCAACGACGACCCCCCACCGAGCCCCAGGGCGGCGGCCAGGCCCGCGGTCCCGGCGAGCATGGCGGCGACCGCGGCGACGGTGGTGCCGACGGGACGGGCGTCGAGCACGCGTCCGACCACGAGCGTCGCCACCGCGCCTGCCACGCCGAAGCCGGCGAGCAGCAGGGGCACGTCGACACCGTCCAGGGCCCGGCGCGCGATCGGCGCGACGTACGTGAAGGACGTGAAGTGCGCCGACACGACCACCACGGCGAGCGCGTACAGCACGAGCAGCGGTCCGGCCGCGGGTCCGAGCAGGCGGCGTAGCCCACCCTCGCTCCCCGCCTGGTCGAGCAGGTCGTCGGCCACCGACGGGGACGGCGTCGACGGCTCCGCCGGCAGGGTCAGGACGAGGCCCACGAGCGTGAGCGCCACGAGCACGGCGAGCCCGCCGGCCGCGACGCGCCAGTCGGTCGCCTCCCCGACGAACGTGGCCAGCGGCGAGCCGACGACCGAGGCCGCGGTCGCGCCGCCGAACACCGCGGCCGTCGCCATCCCCGCGCGTTCGCGTGGGACGAGTGCCGCCGCGGCCGGCGCCACGAGCGACCACAGGATGCCGTGGGTCAGCGCCGCGAGCACACGACTCAGCACCATCGCCGAGTAGCTCGTCGCGACGGTCGCCACGACGGCGGCGACGAGCAGCACGGCCAGGGCGCCCTGGACCGCCCGGGCTCGCGGCCACCGCGCCACCAGGCGGACGCCCGGGATGGTGCACAGCCCGGCCACGACGGCGTACCCGCTGACGAGCAGCCCGACCCGGCCCTGGGAGACGTCGAGGTCCTCGGCGATGTCGCCGATGAGGCCGACGGGGAGCAGCTCGAACGTGACGTAGACGAACGTCGCCACGCCGAGCAGGCCGAGTCGCAGGGCGGTCACCGCGTGAGGTCCTCGACGGCCTCGAGGACCTCGGCCAGCTCCGTGAACCCCTCGTCGGCGAGGAAGTGGCCTCCCCCGGGGACCTCGCGGGTGCGCGCACCGAGCTGCGCGGCCAGCGCCTTCGACGCCTCCGGCGGGACGATCGAGTCGTCGTCGGAGTAGATGCCCACACGATCGTCGATCGCCTCGCGGACCCGCGCCACCTCCGCGGGGTCGAGCGGCTCGGCGAGGTAGTCGTCGAGCTCGGGGACCGCGGCGATGGGTCCCTGGAACCCGGAGACGGCGACGAGACCCCGCAGGCGCCACGGCCCGGGCCGCGCGGCGAGCCAGCGCAGCACGGTGACCGTGCCGAGGCTGTGCGTCACGAGCAGCGTCTCCTCGTCGACCTCGCCGACGCGCTCGTCGAGCGTGCGCTCCCATGCGTCGCGCGACGGGTTCGTGGAGTCGGGCATCGGCACGACCTCCACGACGTGGCCCTCGGCGCGCAGCTTCTCGGCGAGCCAGGGGAACCAGTGGTCGTGCGGGGCGGCGGAGTAGCCGTGGACGACGTAGATCTTCATGAGGTCCTCCTCAGGACGGGTCGGTGGTGGGGTGGGCCAGGAAGTCGAGCAGCACCTTGGGCCGCACCCGCAGGGGGTCGGCCAGGCGCTCGTAGGCGGACCGCACGTCCTCCAGCGGTACCACCCGGTCGACCATCGCGTCGAGGTCGACGTGCCCGGCGACCACGAGGTCGACGAGCTCCTCCCAGTGACCGACGCCCGACAGGACGCCGATGACGCTCAGGTCACGGACGACGAGGTCGGCGACCGGGACCCCGTCGACCGCGTGGTGCGGCGTCCCGAGCTGCGCCACCCGGCCGCCGGAGGCTGCGAGCCCGATGGCCGACACGAGGCCCGCGGCCGATCCGGAGGCCTCGACGACGACGTCGAAGGACTCGCCGTGCGAGCCGTCCGGGCGCTCGACGGCGACGAGCCCGAGGCTCGCCGCGAGCTCGCGCGCCTCCTTCCGCGGCTCGACGACGAGCACGTCGGCGCCTCGTGCGCGAGCGGCCTGCGCCGCCACGAGGCCCAGGGTGCCGGCGCCGACGACGGCGACGCGGTCGGCAGCGCGGACGTCGACGCGGTGCATCGCGTGGACCGCGGCCGATGCCGGCTCCAGCAGCGCAGCCGACGTGTCCGACAGCGCGTCCGGCACGGCCACCACCGTCGAGACCGGCACGACGACGAGGTCGGCAGCCGCACCCGGCCCGTCTCCGAGCACGCCGATCTCGCGGCGCTCGGGGCAGTGGGTGATCCGTCGCGCCGCGCAGTGCTCGCAGCGCCCACAGGCCCGGATGTTGTGCCCGGCGACGCGGCGTCCGACCCAGGCGTCGTCCACGTCCGCGCCGACGGCCACGACCTCGCCGGTCCACTCGTGGCCCGGCACGAAGGGGTACGAGGCCAGCCCGTCGTGCAGGTAGGAGCTGCTGCCGTCGTAGAAGCCCAGGTCGGTCCCGCACAGGCCCAGCAGGCGCACCCGCACCAGGAGGTCCCCCTGCCCCGGCACCGGGGCAGGGCGCTGCACGAGTGCCACCTCCCGCGGTCCCGGGAGCAGGACGCTGCGGACGGACGTCGGTCCGATCGGCTCGCCTGACGCCCTCGCGGCCCGCGGCTCGACCCTGCGGCGACCACGCAGGCCGCGCACGGTGCGGCCGCCGTAGGCGCGGACCAGGGGCATCTCGACCCAGTGGTACAGCGCTCCCGCGCCGAGGACCGTGAGCACGACCGCACCCAGCAGGTACGCGACCGCTGCCGCGACGGAGTCGGTCGGGCCGTGCAGCACGTGCGTGTCGAGCACGTCGAGGACGATGAAGTGCAGCAGGTAGAACGCGAAGGAGATCTCGCCGAGCCAGCGCAGGGGCCGGGCGCGCCACACCGAGGGCTGCCCGGACAGGTCGCGCTGCGCGGCCGAGGCGATCACCAGGGCGCACGGCACGACGAGCACCGCACGCTGCGCCAGCAGGACGGGTGCGTGGAGCGAGAGCACGTAGGCCCCGGCGAGGAGCGCGAACGACCAGCGCAGCGACAGTCGAGGGAGCACCCCGTCGCGCACGAGCACCGCGAGGGCCATCCCCACACCGAAGTCGGGCAGCCGGGTGAGGGGCAGCACGTACGTGAACCAGTACTGCAGGCCCGAGACGTCGGGCTCGTTCGAGAGCCGCTGGCTCCCCTCGGGCAGGAGGGTGGCCAGGAGCGGCACGGCCACGACGGCGAGCACCGACAGGACGAGCACCGCCGGGGCGCGTCGGGTCCCCCGGCCGACCACCAGGCCAACGAGGAGGGGGAAGGTCAGGTAGAAGAACGCCTCCGCCGCGAGCGACCAGCCCGGCGCCAGCACCGAGAAGTTGAGCGGGTAGTCCGGCGGCCAGACCTGCGTCATGGTCAGGTAGGACGCCAGGTCGCGCCACGGCACCGACCCCGCGTGCATCAGCAGCACGGCGAGCAGCGCGGTGACGTAGTAGAGCGGCAGGATCTTGACGAACCGTCGGCGGTAGAACGACGCCGGCCGGTCGCCGGCGCTCGCCGACCAGGTGAGGACGAACCCGCTGAGCAGGAAGAAGAAGGTCACGCCGAGGCCGCCGGCCTGGGAGAGCCAGTGGTAGTAGCCCTCCTGGACCCCGGGGTCGGCGAAGAGCGGCAGCTCGGGCAGCGCGCTGTGGAACAGGAGCACGGCGAGCGCGGCGGGGAAGCGCAGTCCGGTCAGCGAGTCCAGGCGGACCCGAGGGCGCGGACGCTCCTGGGCGGCTCGGGGGTCGAGCAGGGCGGTGGCGGTCATCGGGACGCTCCTTCGGTCGGGCGGGTGCGCTGGAGGGTCGGCGGGTCGAGGGTCGGTGTGGCGAGGGAGGGCCGGTGGGCGGCGTCGCGGCCGTACGCGGCGGCGACGTCGGCGGCCAGCAGGTCGGGGCGTCCGCGGTAGTCGTTCTCGAGCAGGACGTCGCCGTCGCCGACCTGCGCGAGGATCGCTCGCGTGCGGGGCGCGACGTCCTCGGCTCGCACGTCCGCCGGCACCTTCACGTGGATCGAGGGCGCCAGCACGCCGTGCGCGCGGCAGGCGGCGAGGAAGGCGACCGGGTCCCGACCGGCGTCGAGCAGGTTGCCGGTGTCGGCGACCACGCGGACGGTCGACGCGCCCGTGGCCGACACCAGCGCGACGGCGTCGTCGGCGTCGAGCGTCGACTCGGTCAGCACGAGCAGGTCGGCTCCGCCCTCGCCCGCGCAGCGCGCCAGGACCCCCGCCGTCGCGGCGAACGAGCGCGCGTCGACGATCGCGCTCGCCCGGAAGCTGGGCACGTGCACCGCCGGGACCCCGTGACGGCGCGCGAGCCCGATCGTCGCGAGCAGCAGGTCGAGGCACTCCGGCGACGGGCTCCCGTCGCGGTGCAGACCGACGTCGTTCGCGCGGTTGACCGCGAGGGCGTCGACCACGACGCCCAGGCGGCGCAGGTCCGTGAAGACGGTGTCGTCGAGGACGGGACCGCGGCCGGGACCACCGACGTCGAGCTGCACGTGCTGGGTCCCCGCGGCGAGCACGCCGGCCACGGCCTCCCGGTGGTCGGGGGCGACCCGCCACTGGGCCACGGCCACGTCGCCCGTGCTCATCGCGAGATCCTCACGGCGAGCTTCAGGACCGGGCGCCCGTCGACGTGCCGGTCGCCGTCGACCATGGCGCAGATCGCGCGGGGGGCGTCGTCGAGCCCGACGTGATGGGTCACGAGGTCGGCCCAGGCGGTGGGGTCGCCGGACACGACGTGGGCGGCCCGCTGCAGCGTGGCGGGGTCGACGCCGCGGTGGCCCACGAGGGTGACCGGTGCCGCGCCGCGACGTGCCACTGTCCGGGCGACCGGGTCGGCCGGACGGCCGGCGCGGTTCAGCGCCCGCAGCGCCGCGAGGTCGACCGTCTCCTCGACGCCGTTCCAACCCGCCGGACCGGCGGGCAGTCCTGCGTGCAGGTCGATCGTGAGAGGCGCCCGGCAGAGCCCGACGAGCGCGGCCACCGCCTCGAGCGAGGCCGTCCGCGGCGTGGCCACGACGGCGGTCACGGGACCGGCGAGTCCGACCAGCACCGCCGTGAGGTCCCGGTCGTCCGCGGCGAGCGCGAGCGTGCCCGGCTCCGGCAGGAGCGGCGGCTCTCCGGGACGGTGCACGTGGAGCACCCGCAGGTCGGGGCGTCGGTGCCGCCACCACCGCACGGCGAGCCGGCCGACCACGCCACCGCCCCAGACCACGAGCGTCGACGGCGTGCGGGCACTCACGCCGGTCGTGACCCGGTGCCCCTCCAGGACGGACGAGAGCGGCTCGGCGAGCGCGGCGACGACGGCCGCGTCGTGGTCGGGGCCGGACGGCGTGGCCGGTCCGGGATCGGGCGCGCGCACCACCAGTCCGTCGCGCACGGCCGCGACCGGGACGAGCACACGCTCCGCCCACAGGCCCGCGACGTTGTGGCCGAGCAGGAACGCGTCGTCGCTCGGGTGCGTGGGGTCGACGAGGACGCGCTCCCCGACCCGTGGCGTCGTCTCGGCGGGTGCGGGACCGACGGCGACCACGCGGGCGACCCCCTCGTGCCCGAGGACACGGGCCGGGTCGGGACGCAGCCCTCGCAGGATCTGCAGGTCGGTGCCGCACACGCCCGCGACCTCCGGAGCCAGGAGCAGCTCGCCCGGTCCGGGCGTGGGTGTCGGGACGGTCCGCAGCTGCAGGCCCGCCGGCGTGCGGACGAGGGCACGGTGACGCTCGAGGCGCGTCAGGGCTGCGGGTCGTCCGGTCGCCACGGCTCCCCTGGTCATCGGACCGCCTCCGACGCCCCGGACACGGCTGCGGCCGCGCCGGCCAGCAGGTCGACCTCGCCCGGCGCGCAGCACCGCAGGTGCTCGTCGAACCAGGCGTCGTCCCGCGGCGGATCGGCGTACGAGGCCGGCGTGGACAGGAGCTCGCGCAGCGTCCGCTCGTACGCAGTGCCCAGCCCCTCGACGACGCCGCCACCGAGGGCCAGCAGGTCGAGGTGCGGGTCGAGGGTCCACACGGTCCGCAGGAGGGCCGCGACCGGTGCCACGGCCGAGCGGAGGACCCCCTGGGCCCAGCCCTCCCCCGCGCCGAGACCGGCGCTCAGCCTCGCGACCGGGTCGGAGGTGGCACCGGTGCGCTGCACGACCAGCCGGGCGATGCCGGGACCGGAGGAGATCGCCGCGAGGTGCGCCCGTCCACCGCACTCGCAGCGCGAGAGGAGCAGGTCGGCGTCCTCGGCGTCGACCTGAGCCACGAGGTGCCCGACCTCGCCCTGCAGCCCGCGCTCGTCGACCTCGATCCGGGAGCGGGGCACGTCGAGGCAGCGGTAGGCGATGCCGCTGCTGACGGTCAGGTAGCCGACGTGCCGCGCCCCGGCCGGCGCGTGCCGCACGGCCACGTCGGTCACGGCCGCGGTGACGTCGTTGACCAGGTGCCAGACGACGTCGGGACGGCGCCGCGCGAGCGCGGCCCCCAGGTCGAACGGGTCGTCGGCCGCTCCCCACAGCGGCGCGGAGCCGTGCACGACCCCGGTGCGGTCGTCGAGAGCCGCGCCGAGCGACACCGCCACGGTGGCCAAGGACGGCGCGAGGCTCCCGAGCAGCTCGACGAGGTCCTCGCGCAGCACCGCCACCGGGACCCCCGGACGCCGCAGGACGCTCGGCGTGGGCACGCGGTCGGTGGTCGCGCCGTCCTCGAGTCGCCGGCTCCTGGTCCAGGTGCCACCGACGTCGACCGCGAACGTCGCGGTCTCTCGCGCGACCGTCGCGCGGTCCCGGGTGTCGAGCGCCGTCACGACCGGTCCGCCGTGGTCGTGGCGAGGCCGGGGACGTCGGGGCCGGTGAGGTCGACCACGCGGTGCAGCGTCCCGTCGTAGGACGACAACGTGCCGACCACGACCGTCCGCGCGCCGCTCGCGACCGCGGCGCGGACCCCGGCCTCGGAGTCCTCGAAGGCGACGCACGCCTCGACAGGGACGCCCAGGAGTCGTGCGGCGAGGAGGTATCCCTCCGGGTCGGGCTTGGGCCTCGCGACGTCGTCGGCCGTCACGAGGACGGTCGGGCGTGGGACCCCTGCGGCGTCGAGCCGTCGCTCGGCGAGACGTCGGCCGGCCGACGTGACGACGGCCCACCTGTCCTCGGGCAGCCCGGCGACCAGCGCCGCAGCACCGGGGACCTCGACGATGCCGTCCACGGTCCGCTCCTCCAGGGCAGCCAGCCTGGCCGCCTCGGCGACGGCTGCGTCGGTGTCGTCGAGGAAGTGCGCGGTCGTGCTGGCGGTGGGGCGACCGTGCGCGAAGGCGAGCACCTCCTCGACGTCGAGCCCGTGGCGCAGGCTGAAGTCGGCCCAGGTGCGCTCGACCACCGCGGTCGAGTCGACGAGCGTGCCGTCCATGTCGAAGAGCAGGGCGTCCGCCGCCGCGCGTCCCCCGGTCATGCCGACACGCCCGCAGGTCGGCTCTGCGACGCCGGGAGCGAGTCGCCGAGCGGACGGTAGGAACCGCCGTGGTCGACGACGAGGACCTCGCCGGCCAGGCCCGCGGCCCGGTGCTGCGCGAGGTGGGAGGCGAGCGGAGCGAAGTCGTCGCCCGTCATGTAGCCCGCGTAGTCGAAGTCCTGCGGGCGTCGGGCCCGGATGCCCGGCGAGTCCACCATCTGCGCCGGCAGGGCCTGGACGACGCGCACGACGTCGGGGTCCTCCTCCTGCGCGAGCGACTCGACGAGCCCGCGGGCGGCGGCCTTGGTGGCCGCGTACCCGGCGCGCAGCGGACCCGCGTTGTAGACGACCTCCGAGGAGATGCTGAGCACGACCGCGGGCGCCGCGCGCCGCAGGGCCGGGAGCAGCGTGTGCAGCGCCAGCCACAGACCGTGCACGTTGATCCGCCACTGGGCCTCCCAGTCGCGCTCGGTCGTCTCGCCGAGCGGGGCACGACCCTCGGTGAAGTAGACGGCCGAGTAGCAGAGCAGATCGACCTCGTCGGGCAGCGAGCCCAGGACGGCGCGGGCCGCGTCGACGTCCGCGAGGTCGACCTCGACGTGCTCCAGCAGCTCGGCACCCGGGCCGGTCGGGCGCGTGCGGTTGAGCGTCAGCACCCGGCAGCCGGCGGCGGCCCAGGCGTCGGCGACGCCGCGGCCCACCCCTGTGGAGCCCCCGACGACCACGGCGGTGGTCATCGCGCCTCCCCGGCCGCATGCTGGCGAGAACGCGAGCACAGGAGCTCGAGGGCCCTCTGCAGCTCGGCGTCGGTGACGTCGTTGACGAAGCGGTGTCCCCCGATCCCGACGGGCAGGGGCAGCCGCTGCTGGCCGTCGCGGTGGCGCACGGTGTCGCGCAGGGCGGTCGCCAGCAGCCCTGGCTCGGCCAGCACGTCGTCCCACGTGGGCAGTCCCAGCTGCCGCATGACCGCCAGGACCCGCGCCGACTGCTCGATCGAGACGTACCCGCGCAGCTCCCCGATCACCGTCGTCAGGGCCATGTCGACGGCCACGGCCTCGCCGTGGAGCAGGGACGGGAGGGCGCGCATCTCGATCACGGGGCTGAAGGTGTGCCCGTAGTCGACGCAGCGCTCGAGGGTGGACTCCCAGAGGTTGGGCTGCAGCTCCTCCAGCATCAGGTGGATGGACTCGGCGACGACCGTCGCCGCCGCTGCGTCCAGCTCTGGCGTGCTGCCCAGGAGCCGGTCCTGGAGCAGGTCGTGCCCGGAGCGCTCGAGCAGCTCGAACAGCTCTGCCGACTTCATCAGCGCGACCTTGAGCACCTCGGCCAGACCGTTGGACACGTGCCGCGGGTCGAGCGTGCTGAGCCAGGTCCGGTCCAGGAAGGTGGCCTTGGCCGCCGCGTACGTCCCGACCCGGTTCTTCCCGGACGCGTAGTTGACGCCCGTCTTGACCCCGACGCCGGCGTCGACGAGACCGATGAGGGTCGTGGGGATGCGCAGGTACGGCGTGCCCCGTCGGTAGAGGCTGGCCGCGAAGCCGACCACGTCGGTCAGCACGCCGCCGCCGACGGCCAGCACCGGCTCGCGCCGACGGTCGATGCCGAAAGCGTTCATCGCGTCGAGCACCGTCGAGACGGAGTCCCACTGCTTGACCTCCTCGTCCGCGCGCAGGGGGACGATCGTGGCGCCCACGCCGTGGGCGTCGAACCAGGCGCGGATGCGGTCGCCGTGCAGCACGTCGACCGAGCTGTCGACGATCACCAGCCGGCGCTCGCCCGCCGCCATCGGTGCGTCCGCGCAGCCGTCGAGGAGCGTGGTGTTGTCGACGTCGAACAGGCCCTGGGAACGCACGACGTGGTAGCGGACCTGCTGGACCGCCTCGACGGTCCAGGACGCGTCGGCCCCGAACCGGGGCGTCTGCATGGGGTCGGGGACGGCCGTCGAGGGCGACGGGAGGTCGCCCCGCGTGCGGTGGACGTGGTGGTGGAGCCCCTGGGTGAGGGCCGTGGCGCTGCGCATCGGTGCTCCTGCTCCGGCCCGAGGGCCCGTGGTCGTGGTCGTGGCATCGGATGGTCGTGGCTCGCGCTGCCGCCCTGCCGAGAGCTGGCGGGACGAGTCTGCGCAGTCACTTCATCGTCGTTGACGCCACTATAATGGCATCAGGCAGTCCTGAATGGCGAGTGTGATACTGTCAACACAGGAACGCCACCCGGTGGCGGTCCCCCACGGTGTCCCCACCGCTGTCCCCGCCGCCGTGCCCACGGCGACCTCTCACCCGGGAGTGACCATGTCGACCCTCGCCGAACGTCTCAACGCCTGGTTCGCCGACGCCGCCACACGCGACCCTGTGGGTCGCATGCGCGAGCCCTCGACCGCCGAGGTCGCCCAGGCGATCAGCGACAGCCCCGAGCACGACGTCACCATCTCCCGCAGCTATCTCGCAGCGCTGCGCAGCGGGGCGCAGACGAACCCCACCGTCTCCGTCCTCTCGGCGCTGGTGCACTACTTCAAGCCTCGCGCAGCCACCCTCCCCGTCTCCATGGCCGCTCTCACCGGCGAGGAGGAGGACGACGCCGGCTGGGCGCAGGCACTCGCCGACCGGCAGGTGCGATCGATCGCCATGCGGGCCGGCGAGCTCACGCCCGAGGCGCGCAGCCAGCTCCTGACCATCATGGACGCGCTCGACGCGTCCCGCCGCGAGGCCGACCAGCCGTGAGGGCCGTGGGCTTCCGCAGCCCGGGCGGGCCCGAGGTCGTCGAGGTGCTCGACGTCCCCGAGCCCGAGGGGCACGACCTGCTCGTCGTCGACGTCGCCGGCGCGGCGGTCAATCCGGTCGACGTCGCCACCCGCTCCGGCCAGATCCCCACGGAGGGCACCACGCTGCTCGGCTGGGACCTCGCCGGCACCGTGATCCGCGCCCCGGAGGGGTCCGGGTTCGCGCCCGGCGACCGGGTCGCGGCGATGACCGCGCCCCTGGGCACCGGGATCGCCTCGATGGCCGAGCGCGTCGCCCTCGATCCCGGGTTCGCCGTCGCGGTACCGGCCTCGCTCGACCTGCTGGTCGCCGCCGCGCTCCCCCTGGCCGGCGTGACCGCCGTCCAGACCCTGCGCCTCGCCGACCTGCGTCCGCAGGACCGCGTGCTGCTGGTGGGAGCACAGGGCAGCGTCGGGTCCCACGTGGCCGACCGGCTCCTCGCACAGCAGGGTCACGTCGACCTGCTGGTCCGTCCCGACGACGCGGCCCCCTGGACTCGACGCCTCGAGGCGTCCCCCGCCGTCGGCACCGTGCGCACCGATCCGAGCACGGTCGAGCCGGGCGGGTACGACGTCGTCATCGACACCGCCGGCGTGCCCACGCTGGTGGGTGCGGTGCGCGAGGGCGGTCGCTTCGTGACCATCACGCCCTTCAGCGCTCCGACGCCCGAGGACCACCCGGACGTCGACGTACGTCTCACCAGCGTCGAGATCTCGCGCGAGGACCTCCAGGACGTCATGGACCGCGCCGCGAGCGGCGAGGGCCTGCTGCCCGACGTCGTCACCCTCCCGCTCGACGAAGCGGCGCAGGCCCACGCCCGCCTCGAGGCCGGCGGCGTGCGCGGCAAGCTGGTGCTGGTGCCCTGACGACGCCCGGCCGACGGTGAGCTCCCCGACGTCCCGATCTCAGCGGACGAGCGACGGGGCGTGGCTGCGGAGCGAGCGCAGGGCGCTGGACAGGCGCACGAGGGCGTCGACGTCGTCCTCGTACCTGTCGTGCACGCCCCACACCACCGGTCCTCCCGCGGGCGCACCCCGCAGGGCGGCGTCGAGCGCCTGGGCGGCCTCGGCCGGGGCGACCGAGCTCTCCGGCGCACCGGGCACCAGCGCCCCGACGCGGACCAGTCCGTCGCGGCACTCCACGTACCGCCGGTAGGTCGCGAGGGCGTACCCCGTCGCGACCGCAGGCCCGCGGTACGTGAGGCCGTCGAGCACGAGGTCGGGATGGATCTCGACCAGCCGGGTCCAGAGCTCACGCAGGCCCCGGCACCGGCGGCGGTGCCCGCGCACCTCGGCCAGCATCGCCACGACGCTGCGCGCGGCCGGCAGGCTCATCCCGACACACACCACGATCGTCGCGACCAGTGCGAACGCGAGCACGTCCTGGTCGTCGAAGAGCTCCTCGCCCGGTCGGGTCGCGACGACGTCGACCCACACCAGACGCGCCACGCAGCTCAGCGCCAACCCGGCGAGACCGACGGCGATCGTCGCCAGGGCCGTGCGGAGCACGCCGGTGGACCGCCACGTCTGACGCCAGGCCAGCACGGCGCACGCCGCGTAGCCGGTCAGCAGGTACGTGTTGCCCACGTTGTAGAAGGCACGGACGTGCTCGTCCTGCAGGAAGGACGCCGCCAGGGTGTGGTTGCGCAGCGACGGGTCGATGCCGGCCGTCACGACGAGCAGGCCGCCGACGCAGGCGCCGCACAGCAGGACCTCCCAGCGCAGCAGAGAACGCAGGCCGACCAGCGGCCGCTCCCGCAGGAAGGCGATCATGAGGCACAGCCCCACCAGGATCAGGACGTTGTAGGTGAGCTTCGTGACGCCGACGGCCGTCCGCGCGTCGACGACGGCGATGACCGGAGGGCGGGAGAGCAGGTTGCCCAGCCCGAGCAGCAGCATCGAGGTGAACAGCGTCAGTCGCATGGGGTCGCGGAAGTTCTGACGCGCCAGGGCGGGGAGGGTCCAGGCCGCACCGACCAGCAGCGTCACGACGGCGACCCATCCGAGGTCGTTCATGACCAGCCGTCCCACAGCACGAGGCTGCTCTGGACCGACCGTCCGCCCACCTGCGCCACGTGGTCAAGCCTCCGTGTCATCGACAGCGCCCGGTGCATGATCGTCGACGCGATGATCTCCGCGTCGCGCTCGTCGCGCGCCGTGTAGGAGGTCCGGAGCAGCGGCTGCGGCAGGGCCACGCCGTCGAGGTCCTGCGCCACGATGTGCCCGACCTCGTGCAGGATGATGTGCGCCTGGTGGGCCCGCGAGGTGCGCGACTGGAAGACGATGACGTCCTCGTCGACCCGCGAGACGAGCATGCCCGAGGGTCCCGTCGGTTCCAGCTCCCACTCCAGCAGCGCGATGGGCGTGCCGCGCAGCTCCCCGAGGCGCTCGCACAACAGTCCGACCTCGAGGGGCAGCGGGAGGTCGAGGCGGCGCAGGAGTCCGCGCAGGTGACGACGCAGGCGCGCGTCGCGCAGCCGCGAGCGCACCGCGCGGACCACTGCTGTCGACTCGCCCTTCACCCTCGTCCCCCAGATGTCTCGTGGACGTGCCCCTGCCGGCACGGGGTTGTCGCGACTATAGAACCGGTCGCGGAGCCGGGGCAGCGCGAGTGCAGAAGGTCACACCCCGACCGGACGATCGTCCACGCGCCCCAGGAACGCCTCGACGTCGCGCGCCCAGACAGCACCCTCCTCGGCCGTGAACGCGTGCCCCGCCGCCGGGTACTCCACCAGCTCGGCCCCGGGGATCCCCGCCGCCAGCTCGCGCGTCGTGGCTGGGAGCACGACCCGGTCGGACCCGGCGACGACCACGAGGGTCGGCACACGGACCTCGGCCAACCGGTCCTCCAGGTCCACCTGCGTCGCTGCCCGCAGGTGCGCGAGCCCGGCCTTGTTCACTCCTCGACCGGCGGCGAGGGCGTCGGACGCGAAGGTGCCGGCGCGGTCGAGCTCCGCGAGACCGTCGGGCGAGCCGAGCTGGGAGAGCAGGAACGCCCCGAGCCGCTCGGGGGGCCCGCCGGCCAGCTCCTCCCACGTGCCGAGCATCTGGCGCAGCTGGAGGTCGGGCCTGGCGAAGCCCACCGTGAGGACGAGGGCCGACACGCGGTCCGGATGGCGCAGCGCGGTCTCGATCGCGACCGCGCAGCCGAAGGACACACCCGCCACCGGGACGCGCAGGTGACCCTCGGCGTCGAGGGCCTCGACCAGCCGGTCGGCGAGCACCTCCGGACGCAGGACGGACGGCAGGTCGTCGACCGGGCCGGACCCGCCGGTCCCGGGGTACCTCGACCCGATGAAGGACCACCGGTCCCCCAGCGCGTCGAGCAGCGGGGCGAAGTTGGCGTCGACGTCACCGGACGCTCCGTGCGCGAGTCCCATGGGACGACCGCGCCCGGCGCACACGTACTCCGCCGCACCGAGGCGCTCGACGCGCAGCGCGACGGACGTCATCGGGCGACCGCCGCCACCGCGCCGCGCGCCTGCCGTCGGGTGCCGAGACGACGCATCGCCGGTTCCTCGACGAGGCGGTGCAGCGCCGTCGCGAAGCCCAGCGTGAGCGCGAAGACGAGCAGCCAGTCGGCGATCGCGAGGGGCAGCGGGTAGGTGGCGCCGTGCTGCCAGGTGATGCGGACCGTGTACATGACGATCTGCTGCGCCATGTAGAACCCGAACGACACCTCGCCGAGCCAGACCATCGGTCGGGAGGAGACCCAGGTGCCACGACCGCTCAGGTCGCGCTGGACGGTCGCCACGACGAGCATCATCAACGGCACGAGCATGACGGCCACGAAGCCGAGCACGAAGGGACCGACCGAGGCCAGTGCGTAGCCGCCGAGCACCGCCGTCCACGCCACCCACGGCCGGATGGTCGGCACCCGGCGCTCCGCCACCAGTCGCGCCAGCAGCATCCCCGCCACGAACTCGAGCAGCCGGGGCAGCGGCAGGTTGTAGCCGAACCAGAACTGCAGGTTGGTCACCGGCATGCCGTCCACTCCCGGCCCGTCGGGCAGCGACATCGTGACGAGCGCGACGACCACGGTGCCCGCGACGCACGCCGCCAGGCCGACTGCGAGCCGGTCGGCGCGGATCCGCCGGACGAGCGGGACGAGCGCCGGGAACGAGAGGTAGAAGAGCAGCTCGCTGCAGAGCGACCAGCTGGGCAGGTTCACCGAGAGGTAGACGTCGTGGACGGGGATCCAGGAGCTGACCAGCACGAGGTTGGGGAGGTACTCCCAGGGCGAGCCTGCGAGGGCGAAGGCGTACAGGACCATCGCCACGGACCACGTGACCACGTGCAGCGGGAAGATCTTCACCAGCCTCTTGCGCACGAAGGCCGCGGTCCCCCGGCTCTCCGAGCGCCGCCACGTCAGCAGGAACCCGCTGAGCACGAAGAAGAACGACACCCCGGTCCAGCCGCCCTGACCGAGCAGGCTCGCGTACGTGCTCGCCCAGCGGCCGTCGGCGAACGGGTTGAGGCCGAAGTCGACGAGCGAGAGGTGGAAGGCGAAGACCGGCAGCGCCGCGAGCCAGCGCAGTCCGGTCAGGCCCGGCAGCGGGACGCGGTGGTCGACGGGGGTAAGAGCGGGTCGGTGCAGCACCGGGCGCGCGTCGTCCGCGGCGCGCGGGCTCACGACAGGACGTCTCGTGCTTCGATCATCACTCACGCCGATATAGTAGCGCTGTGGCTGATGAAAGAGCCAGGGTGACCGTGGCCTCCCTGGCTCTCGCGCCCACGGGCTCTGGTCAGTCGACGATGCGGTGCATCCAGCCGTGCCGGTCCTCGGCCCGGCCGTACTGCAGGTCGACGAGGGCGGAACGGACGTCCATCGTCACCTTCCCCGCCTCGCCCTCTCCGGCCACGGCCTCGCCACCGTCCCACTTCAGGACGCCGACGGGCGTCACCACGGCGGCGGTGCCGCAGGCGAAGACCTCCGTGATGGTCCCGTCGGCGGTGCCCTCACGCCACTCGTCGATGCTGACCCGGCGCTCGACCACGTCGTGCCCCAGGTCGCGCGCGAGGGTGAGGATCGACTCGCGGGTGATGCCCTCGAGGATCGACCCCGACAGCTCGGGCGTGACGATCGAGCCGTCGGACTGCACGAAGTACAGGTTCATGCCGCCGAGCTCCTCGATCCAGCGCTGCTCGGTCGAGTCCAGGAAGGCGACCTGCTGGCAGCCGTGCTGCGCGGCCTCCTGCTGGGGCAGCAGGCTCGCGGCGTAGTTCCCGCCGCACTTGGCCGCACCGGTGCCGCCGGCCCCCGCCCGCGAGTACTGCGTCGACAGCCAGATCGAGACCGGCTTGACGCCTCCGGGGAAGTAGGCGCCGGCCGGCGACGCGATCACGCAGTACGTGACGTGCTGGCTGGGCCGCACGCCGAGGAAGGCCTCCGAGGCGAACATGAACGGCCGCAGGTACAGGCTCGCCTCGCCACCCTCGGGCACCCAGGCGCGGTCGGCACCCACGAGGGCGTCGATCGAGCCGAGGAACCACTCCTCCGGCAGCTCGGGCAGTGCGAGGCGACGCGCCGAGCGGCGCAGCCTCGCGGCGTTCTCCTCCGGACGGAAGACCCGGACCGACCCGTCGTCCCACGCGTAGGCCTTCAGGCCCTCGAAGATCTCCTGCGCGTAGTGGAGGACGGCCGTGGCCGGGTCGAGCTGCAGCGGACCGTAGGGGACGACGCGCGCGTCGTGCCAGCCCTGCTCGGGCGTCCACTCCGCCAGGAACATGTGGTCGGTGAAGTGGTTGCCGAACCCGGGCGAGGCGAGGATCGCCTGCCGTTCGGCGTCCGTCCGCGCTGCCGGGTTGGTCTCGACGGTGGGGGCGAACGGTGCGGAGGTCATGCTGGACACGGTAGTCCTTTCGAGGTCGTGGAGGCGGTAGGTCAGACCACCGCTACGCCCTCGGCCGCGGCCGCGCTGGCACGCGCGGCGATGGCCTCCCCCACCTCCTCGGTGCTGCGGGGCTGCGCACCGGCGGCCGTGCCGCGCTCGGCGACGTCCGCCTCGACGGCGGTGCTGATCTGGCCGGCCGCCTGCGGGTGCCCCAGGTGCTCGAGCAGCAGTGCCCCCGACAGGATCGCCGCCGTCGGGTCGGCCTTCGACTGGCCCGCGATGTCGGGCGCCGAGCCGTGCACGGGCTCGAACATGCTGGGGGCGGTGCGGTCGGGGTTCACGTTGCCGCTCGCCGCCAGCCCGATGCCGCCGGTCACGGCCGCGGCGAGGTCGGTCAGGATGTCGCCGAACAGGTTGTCGGTGACGATCACGTCGAAGCGTCCCGGGTCGGTGACCAGGAAGATCGTCGCCGCGTCGACGTGGAGGTAGTCGACGCTGACGTCGGGGAACTCCTCGCCGACCGCCGCGACGGTGCGCGTCCAGAGGTGCCCGGCGTGCACCAGCACGTTGTTCTTGTGCACGAGCGTGAGCTTGCGCCGCGGTCGCGCCTGGGCCCGGGTGAACGCGTCGCGGACCACGCGCTCCACGCCGAACGCCGTGTTGACGCTGACCTCGGTGGCCAGCTCGTGCGGGGTGCCCACGCGGATGGCGCCGCCGTTGCCGACGTACGGGCCCTCGGTGCCCTCGCGCACGACCACGAAGTCGATCGGGCCGCGCTCCGTCACGTGCGACGCGAGCGGCGTCGGCACACCGGGGTACAGCGTGCTCGGTCGCAGGTTGACGTAGTGGTCGAGCTCGAAGCGCAGCCTCAGCAGCAGACCGCGCTCGAGCACGCCCGACGGCACGCTCGGGTCGCCGACCGCGCCGAGCAGGATGGCGTCCTGTGCGCGGATCTCCTCGAGGACGCTGTCCGGCAGCGTCTCCCCCGTCGCGTGGTAGCGCCGGGCACCGAGGTCGTAGTCGACCGTGTCGAAGGACAGGTCGTGCTGCGCGGCGACGGTGTTCAGCACCGTCAGCGCCTGGGTCGTGACTTCGGGGCCGATGCCGTCGCCGGGGACGACGGCCAGCGTGTAGGAGCGCGTCATGAGGGTCATCCTAGGAGGCGCGGTCTCAGGATCTGAAACCGCGGTCTCACTCGATGGACGCGCTCAGTTGTCGTCCGGGCGCTCGGTCGGCTCCACGGCGGGGGTCACGGCGTCGTCGCGCAGGTGGGCGGGACCCCACTCGATCGGGTAGGTGTTCATGGTCTCTCCTGAGGTGGTGCGAGGGTCGGTCCGTCGGCTGACGGACGCTGGACGGTGCGGACACAGCACCGACCCGACGGCTCCACGGAGGTCGTGTCACCCGGTGATGACCGGATGGTTCAGGAGAGGGGACCAGGTCGTGGTCCCGACGAGAGATGAAGCTGACCTGCTGCGGAACGGTCGGGCCAACGCCTGGACTCCGCGGCAGGGTGTGGCCCTAGGAGGCCCCGCCGCGGCAAGCGATGACTACGAGCTGCTTCCGCATGATGTCGACCACCCTACCCACCCCTCGTCGGCACGACGGGAGCGCCACGCCGTGTGTCTCGGTCGGTGAGACGTCGCCGCCGGGCCGACGTGACGGCGGTGACACACTGACCGGGTGAGTGCGCCTGCGGAGATCCCCGACCTCGTCGCCCGGTCCCTCGACCTCGCGCGCCAGCGTGGGTTCATCACGTCGACGCGGCACGAGACCGGACGGCTCCTGGCCGCACTCGCCGCCTCGCGCTCCGGCACGCTGGCCGAGCTCGGCACCGGCACCGGCGTCGGGTCGGCGTGGCTCTCCAGCGGTGCGCGCAAGGAGGCCCGCATCGTCAGCGCCGAGCTCGACCCGTCGCTCGCCGGCGACGTGCAGCAGATCTTCGCCGACGTCGACAACGTCGAGATCGTGGCGGGCGACTGGTCGGCGCTGGAGGAGCACGCCCCCTTCTCGCTGCTCTTCGTCGATGTCCGCGAGGTCATGGAGCAGATCGACGTCCTCGCGAACCTGCTCGAGTCGGGCGGCATCGCCGTCCTCGACGACTTCGCGCCGTCCGTCCACTGGCCGCCGATCGTCGACGGCCAGGTCGACGTCGTGCGGGAGCAGTGGCTCACCGACGAGCGCTTCGCCGCGGTCGAGCTGCTCATCGACGAGGGTGCGTCCCTCGTCATCGCGACGCGACGCTGACCTCACGGGACTCCCGGACGCGGCGCACCTGCACCCACGGCAGGAACAGCTGCACGACGGGCCCGATCACGAGCGCGTAGACGACGGTGCCGATCCCCACCGTCCCGCCGAGCACGAACCCCACGAGGAGCACGCCCAGCTCCAGGCCCGTGCGGACCTGCCGGACGCTGCGTCCGGTGCGTCGCACGAGCCCGGTCCAGAGCCCGTCGCGGGGGCCGGTGCCGAGGTCGGCGCCGATGTAGAGGGCGCCGGCCAGCCCGTTCCCCACGACGCCGAGCAGCAGGAAGGCCACCTGCACGGCGACGTGGTCGGGCGTCGGCAGCCAGGCGAGCGTGACGTCGACCGCGACGCCGATGAGCAGCACGTTGAGCACGGTGCCGATGCCGGGGCGCTGGCGCAGCGGCACCCACAGGAGCAGGACCACGGCGCCGACCAGGATCACGACCTGGCCGAAGGTCAGCGGCAGGTGGTGGGTGAGTCCCTCGTGGAACACGTCCCACGGGTCGAGCCCCAGCCCGGACTCGACCATCAGGGCCATGGTGGCGCCGTAGAGCCACAGGCCGAGCACGAGCTGGCCGAGCCGGCGCGTCATCGGGGCCATGTCCGCCTCGCCTCCTGGTCGTGGCGCGAGGCCGGTGGTGGACGCACGCCGTAGCCGTCGCGGGACACGGCGCGCAGGCCGAGCGCCGAGGGCACGCAGGCCAGGAGCAGCAGGAGGACGAGGAGCATGCCTCCAGGCTCGGGCCTCGGTGGCCTGGTGCGACAGAGCCACTCGACGAGAGGTGGTTGCAGCCACTTGGCCATGAATGGCCCTTTCATCCGGGTCCATTGTCGGGGCATGCTGGGCGGGTGGACCCCCGTACCTCCGCCTTCCGGCTCGCGGCACTGATCGGCACGCTCCCCGAGGGCCCGGCCTACCGCACCCTCGCCGACAGCATCCGGCTGCTCGTGGTCGACGGTCGACTGCTCGACGGCACGCGGCTGCCCAGCGAGCGCGCGCTCGCCCAGGCGATGGGGCTGAGTCGCACCACCACCACGCGCGCGTACGACGAGCTGCGACGTCGCGGGGTCCTGCACTCCCGCCAGGGCAGCGGCAGCGTGCTCCGCGTGCCCACCACGTCGGCCACGGCGAGCAGCCTCATCGTCGACCCCGACGACCCCGACACGATCGCGATGACCTTCTCCGCACCGACGGGACCCTCCGGCCTCACCCGCGCGTTCCAGGCGGCCGCCGAGCAGCTGCCGTCGCTGCTCACCACGTCGGGCTACCTGCCCGACGGCCTGCCCGCCCTCCGCGAGCTCGTCGCCGCCGAGTACACCCAGGCCGGCATCCCGACCGACCCGGACCAGGTGATCGTCACCAACGGCGCCCAGGGGGCGATCTCCCTGGTCGGGCGCACCTTCGGACGACCCGGCGCCGGCCTCCTCGTGGAGGGCACGTCGTACCCGCACGGGGTCGAGTCGCTGACCGGTTTCGGGTACCGCACCGCTCCCCTGCCGATCGGGGACGACCCGTGGGACCTGGAGGCGGCGGCGACGAAGGCCCCGCACGTCGACGCCGCGTACCTGATCCCCGACTTCCACAACCCGACCGGCGCGGTGATGCCGGAGGGCACACGCCTGCGGCTCGCCCGGACGCTGCGCCGCCACGGCGTGCTGACGGTCGTGGACGAGTCGATGCGTCGTCTCGACCTGGCCGGCGAGGGGCTGCCGACGTCGTACGCCGCCCACGACCCCGACGCGATCGTCGTCGACTCCCTGTCGAAGGTGCTGTGGGGCGGTCTGCGGATCGGCTGGATCCGCGCCCCCCGTCGACACGTCACGGCGCTGCTGCAGTCGCGCATGCGCCACGACCTCGGCACGGCCGCGTTCGACCAGCTGGTGGCCGCGGAGGTCCTGCGGCACCACAGGCACCTCTTCGACGAGACCGTCACGCGGCTGCGGGGCCAACGGTCGGCGCTGGTCCACGCGCTGGCCGACCGGTTGCCCGACTGGGAGGTCCCGGTGCCCGCCGGCGGACCGAACCTGTGGGTCGGCCTGCCGAGCCGGTCCTCGAGCCTGCTCGTGGCGGCGGCCGCCCAGGAGGGGCTGCACCTGACCCCGGGGCCACGGTTCACGCTGGGCGCGCCGAGCGCCGGCGAACGTCGCCTGCGCCTGCCGTGCACCTTGCCCGAGCACGTCGGCGTCGAGGCGGTCGAGCGGCTCGCCCGCGCGTGGTCCGTCGTCGCGTCGGGCCGACGCTGCGACACGACGGGTCCCGCCGTCGACCTCATCGCCTAACCCTCATCGCCTAGTCCCCACGATTCGGTACGTCATCGCCCGTTCCGCGCAACGGTTCGGGCGATGACGTACCGAATCGTGGGGACGTCGTCAGATGGTGGCGCGCCAGGAGGCGTCACAGAAGTGCCACTCGCGGTCGGTGGCGTCGGCGTACGCGGCCAGCATGAGGTCGACGTGCGGGCTGTCGACCGCCAGCCGGTCGGCGGTGGCCTCGGCCCGCAGCACGGACGCCGCGAACGCCGGGTCGTCGTAGGTGCGGATCCACGCGGCGTAGGGGTGGGAGTCGAGGTCCGCCGCGGTCGCGGCCAGATGCTGCCCCACCTCCGCGTACACGCGGAAGCACGGGAGCACGGCGGCGACCGCCACCTCGACGGGCGACCCTGCTGCGTGGTCGGCGAGCATGCCCACGTACGCGCGGCACGCGGTGGAGGGATCGTGGGAGTCCGGGTCGACGTCGCGCCGTGCGAGCTCCCCCACGTGCAACGACCGCTCGGCCTCGACGGCGCCTGCCGCGAAGCCGGCCCAGGCGCCGACGTCGTCGACGTCGGGGAGCCGCGACGCGACCCTCGCGAGCGTGCGCGCGTAGCCGGCGAGGTAGTGCGCGTCGTCGGCCAGGTAGTGGGCGAACACGGAGTCGGGCAGCGTCCCGTCGGCCAGGCCGGTGACGAACGGGTGCCGGCAGACGTCGGCGTAGCGGTCGGCCACGTGCGCCCAGGCCCGTGCGGAGAACGAGGTGCTCACGAGGTCACCTCCCGCAGACGGACGAGGTGGTCCACGGGTCCCCGGCCGCGCCCGACGCTCCTGTGCGCACCCGACGCGAGCGCCTCTGCGAGGTAGGCCTTCGCGGCGCCGACCGCCTCGACCAGCGGGTCACCGAGGGCCAGCCTCGTCGCGACCGCGGCCGAGAGCGTGCACCCGGTGCCGTGGGTGTGCGGGGTGTCGATCCGCGGCGCGCGGAACCAGGTGCTGCCGTGACGCTCGACGAGCAGGTCGTCGCTCGCCGGCCCGTCGCCGTGGCCGCCCTTCAGGAGGACGGCACCAGGGCCCAGGGCGAGCAGCGCCCGCGCCAGCGCGTCAGGGTCGGTCGCGGCGGGCAGGCCCGAGAGCGCCGCGGCCTCCGGCAGGTTCGGCGTCACCAGGGTCGCGCGCGGGAGCAGGAGGTCGCGCACCGCCGCCTCGGCCTCGCGCGGCAGCAGCCGGTGGCCGGACGTCGAGACCATGACGGGGTCGACGACGAGCGCGGGCACGTCGGCGAGCAGCTCGGCGACCAGCTCGACCAGCTCCGGCGAGCCCAGCATGCCCACCTTGACCGCGCGGACGTCGAGGTCCTCAAGCACCGCCTCGAGCTGGCCGCGGACGACGTCGAGCGGCACCTCGTGCACCCCGCGCACGCCGGTCGTGTCCTGCACGGTCACGGCGGTCACGACGCTGGCCCCGTACACGCCGAGGGCCGTGGCCGTCTTGAGGTCGGCCTGGATGCCCGCTCCCCCGGACGGGTCGGACCCCGCGACGGTCAGCACCACCGGTTCACGTCCCGTCATGCCGACGCCTCCTCGCGGCGGGCGGCGAGAGCCGCGTCGACGACCCGACGCAGCCGAGCGGCGGCGGCCCGCGGGTCGGGGTCGGCGCCCACCGCGCGCACCACGGCGACGCCGTCGAGCCCCGCGCGCACGGCCGGCCCCGCCGTGGTCTCGTCCAGGCCGCCGATGCCGACGACGGGGAGCCGTCCACCCACCCGGGACGCCACCGAGGCGACGCCGGCGAGACCGAGGGGCGGCCCCGTGTCGTCCTTCGTGGGCGTGTCGTGGACGGGACTCACGGCCACGTAGGTGCACGCAGCCAGGGCCGCGGCGTCGTCGAGCTGCTCGAGGGTCCCGACCGACCAGCCCACGACGGCGTCGGGGCCGGTCGCCGCCCGCAGCACCGTCGGGTGGGCGTCCGCGCGTCCCCCGTGCACCCCGTCGGCCTCCGGGACGACGTGGTCGTTCGCGAGCACGGGCACGCCCGAGCCGGCGAGCGCCTCGCGCAGCAGGATCACCTGGGCACGGACCTGGGCCGGCGAGGCCCGCTTGTCGCGGACCTGCACGCAGGTGACACCGCCCTCGACCGCGGGGACGACCACCCGGCGCAGGTCGACGCCGAACGACGGGTCCGTGACGAGGTAGAGGCGGAGGTCGGGCCCGCCCCTCATGCCGGCACCGGACGGACGCGTCCGACGAGCTCCAGCCCGTGAGGGTCGGCCAGCCGGTCGACCAGCGCGACCCGCAGGCTGCCCGGCCCCTGCGCGACCTCGGCCGCCGAGGTGCCGGCGGCCGCCAGCAGGCCCATGGCTCCCGCAGCAGCCTCGAGCGGGTCGTCGACGACGGCACAGGCCGCGGCGACGAGGGCGCTCGACGAGCAGCCGAGCGCGGTGATCATCGGCATCCACGGGTGGCCGCCGACCACGTGGAGCGTGCGGTCGCCGTCGGTGACGACGTCGACCTCGCCGCTCACCACGACGACGCAGCCGTGCTCGCGGGCGACGAGCACGGCCGCGTCGTGCGCCTCGTGCGCGCTGGCGATGCTGTCGACGCCGCGCGAGCCGCCGAGGGCGCCGGCGAGCGTCAGCACCTCCCCCGCGTTGCCCCGCACGACGGTGGGGCGGTGCTGGAGCAGGTCGGCGACGAGCTCGCGGCGGTAGGCCGTGGCGCCGACGGCGACAGGGTCGAGCACCCACGGCGTGGCGTCGTCGTGCGCCCGCTCGGCGGCGAGGCGCATGCCGTCGGCCCACCGTGGGGACGGCGTGCCGATGTTGACGCAGACGGCGTCGGCGAGCCCTGCCATCTCGGCGGACTCGTGGGGGTCGTGGACCATCGCGGGCGAGGCGCCCGCGGCGGACAGCACGTTGGCCGCCAGGTCCATCGAGACGTAGTTCGTGAGGCACTGGACGAGCGGGGTCCGCTCGCGCAGGGCCGTCGTGACGGCAGACGTCGGATCCATGTGTCTCCCTCGCGCCGGTGCTAACCGGATCAGGTTCGGCGGGTGTCATCTCAGCCCCTGCGGGGCACCCCGGACACGTCGACCATAGCGAAGGCCCCCGTCCGGTGGACGGGGGCCTTCGTGGGGTCGGGGTCAGCGAGCGGCCCCGACGCCGGAGGCGTCAACGAGCAGTCCCGACGCCGGAGGCGTCAACGAGCTGCAGAGCCCTCGACGTAGTCGGCGTCCTGCTGCTTCCACGAGAAGTGGGAGCGCAGCACCTTGCCGGTGGCCTCGATGGGGTGCTGGGCCTCCTGCTCGCGCAGGGCGAGGAACTCGGCGGCGCCGTTGTCCTGGTCGTCGATGAAGCGCTTGGCGAAGGTGCCGTCCTGGATGTCGGCGAGGACGGCCTGCATGCGCTCCTTGACCGAGGCGTCGATGACGCGGGGGCCGGACACGTAGTCGCCGTACTCGGCCGTGTCGGAGATGCTCCAGCGCTGCTTGGCGATGCCGCCCTCCCACATGAGGTCGACGATGAGCTTGAGCTCGTGGAGCACCTCGAAGTAGGCGATCTCTGGCTGGTAGCCGGCCTCGGTGAGGGTCTCGAACCCGGCCTGCACGAGGTGGGACATGCCACCGCAGAGCACGGCCTGCTCGCCGAAGAGGTCGGTCTCGGTCTCCTCGGTGAAGGTCGTCTTGATGACGCCGGCGCGGGTGCCGCCGATCGCCTTCGCGTAGGACAGGGCGAGGTCCCAGGCGCCGTGCGTGGCGTCCTGCTCGACCGCGATGATGTCGGGGATGCCGCGTCCGGCGACGAACTCGCGGCGCACGGTGTGGCCGGGCGCCTTCGGGGCGACGAGCAGCACGTCGACGCCGGCCGGGGGCTTGACGTAGCCGTAGCGGATGTTGAAGCCGTGGCCGAAGACGAGGGCGTCGCCGTCGACGAGGTTCGGCTCGATCGACTCGGCGTACACGTGGCGCTGGACCTGGTCCGGGGTCAGCACGACGATGACGTCGGCCTCCTCCACGGCCTCGGCGACGTCGAGGACGCGCAGGCCCTCGGCCTCGGCCTTCTCGCGGCTCTTGGAGCCCGGGGCCAGGCCGATGCGGACGTCGACGCCCGAGTCGCGCAGGTTGAGGGCGTGCGCGTGCCCCTGGCTGCCGTAGCCGATGACGGCCACCTGCTTGCCCTGGATGATGCTGAGGTCTGCGTCGTCGTCGTAGAACAGCTCGGCCACTGGTTTTCTCCTGTGTCGTGGTGGGGTTCGGGGTGGTTCAGGCGCTCTGGTGGCCCGGCACCGTCCGCAGCGTGCGGTCGGTGATCGAGCGGGCGCCGCGTCCGATCGCGACGCGACCGGACTGGGCGATCTCGCGGATGCCGAACGGCTCGAGCACGTTGAGCATGGCCGTGAGCTTGCCGGAGTCGCCGGTGGCCTCGATGGTGACGGCGTCCGTGGACACGTCGACCACCTTGGCGCGGAACAGCTGGACGGTCTCGAGCACCTGGCCGCGGGTCTGGGCGTCGGTGCGGACCTTGATGAGCATGAGCTCGCGCTCCACGGCGGAGGACGAGTCGAGCTCGACGATCTTGAGGACGTTGACGAGCTTGTTGAGCTGCTTGGTGACCTGCTCCAGCGGCAGCTCGTCGACGTTCACGACGATCGTCATGCGGGAGATCTCGGGGATCTCGGTGGGGCCGACCGCGAGGGAGTCGATGTTGAACCCGCGGCGCATGAACAGGCTCGAGACGCGCGCGAGCACGCCGGGCGTGTTCTCCACCAGGACGCTGAGGGTGTGCTGGGTGGTCATGCGGTCTCCCGGGCCTCTCGCTGTCGATCGCTCACAGGTCCTCGTCCTCCCACTCGGGCGCGAGGTCGCGCGCGATCTTGATGTCGTCGTTGCTGGTGCCGGCGGCGACCATCGGCCAGACCATCGCGTCGCGCTCGACCACGAAGTCGATGACGACGGGGCGGTCGGTGATGGCCATGGCCTGCTCGATCGTGGCGTCGAGCTGGTCGGGGCTGTCGCACCGCAGGCCGACGCAGCCGTACGCGTCGGCGAGCTTGACGAAGTCGGGGATGCGGCGCGCGCCGATCGACTCCGGGCCGGTGTTGAGGTCGGTGTTGGAGTAGCGGCCCTCGTAGAACAGGGTCTGCCACTGACGCACCATGCCCAGCGAGGAGTTGTTGATGACGGCGACCTTGATCGGGATGCCCTCGAGCGCGCAGGTGGCGAGCTCCTGGTTGGTCATCTGGAAGCAGCCGTCGCCGTCGATCGCCCACACGACGGAGCCGGGCAGGCCGACCTGCGCGCCCATGGCGGCGGGCACCGAGTAGCCCATGGTGCCGGCACCGCCGGAGTTGAGCCACTGGCGCGGGCGCTCGAAGTCGATGAAGTGCGTGGCCCACATCTGGTGCTGGCCGACGCCTGCGACGTAGGTGGCCTCGGGGCCCGCGATGGCGCTGATGCGCTCGATCACGGTCTGGGGCGCGAGGCCCTCGCCGGGTGTGTCGTAGGCGACGGGGAACTTGCCCTTGACCGCGAGCATCTGCTGGCGCCAGGCGGTGTAGTCGCCCTGGGTGCCGGTCTCGTCGGCCTGCTTGCGCAGCGTGACGACGAGGTCGGCGATGACCTCGCGGCAGTCGCCCACGATGGGCACGTCGACCTCGCGGTTCTTGCCGATCTCGGCGGGGTCGATGTCGGCGTGGATGACCTTGGCGCCGGGGGCGAAGGTCTCCAGCTGGCCGGTGACGCGGTCGTCGAAGCGGGCGCCGAGCGAGATCAGCAGGTCCGACTTCTGCAGGGCGGCCACGGCGGCGACCGTGCCGTGCATGCCCGGCATGCCGAGGTGCAGCTCGTGGCTGTCGGGGAACGCGCCGCGTGCCATGAGCGTCGTGACGACCGGGATGCCGGTGAGCTCGACGAGCATCGCCAGCTCGGCTGCGGCGTCGGCCTTGATGACGCCCCCGCCCACGTAGAGCACCGGGCGCTCCGCGGCAGCGATGAGACGTGCCGCCTCGCGCACCTGCTTGCCGTGGGGGCGCGTGGTGGGACGGTAGCCCGGCAGCGCGAGCTCGTTCGGCCAGTGGAAGGTCGTGGTGGCCTGCAGCGCGTCCTTCGCGACGTCGACGAGGACCGGTCCGGGGCGGCCGGTGCTGGCGATGTGGAAGGCCTCCGCGACGACGGTGGGGATGTCGGCGGGGTCGGTCACGAGGTAGCTGTGCTTGGTGATCGGCATCGTGATGCCGCGGATGTCGGCCTCCTGGAAGCCGTCGGTGCCGATGAGGCTCGACGACACCTGGCCGGTGATCGCGACGATCGGCACGGAGTCCATGTAGGCGTCGGCGATGGCCGTGACGAGGTTCGTCGCGCCGGGGCCGGAGGTGGCCATGCAGACGCCGACCCGACCGGTGACCATGGCGTAGCCCTGCGCCGCGTGGCCCGCGCCCTGCTCGTGGCGCACCAGCACGTGCCGGATGCTCGAGTCGAAGAGCGGGTCGTAGGCGGGGAGGATCGCGCCGCCGGGGATGCCGAAGATGACCTCGACACCGGCGTGCTCGAGCGACCGGACGAGGCTCTGGGCGCCCGTCAGCGTGTCGCTGCTCGGCCTCGTGACCACTTCCGTCATCGCTTCGTCCTCATCTCGTCTGGCCGTGCCCGGTGGGTGTGCTGCGTGCTGGTCGGCCCCGGCGTGTCGCCGGACGGCGTCCTGTCCCCTCGCATGAAAAAACCCCCCGGCCAATGATGGCGCACGGAGGGTGACGCGAGACGGCGGGTCGTCGCGTCAGTCGTCTACGACAAGGCGGGTGAACAGCACCTCGACAGTCTCGCCCTCTCGCGCGACGTGGTCAAGTTCTGAGACAAGACGTACCAGCATCCGGACGGGGGCTACTGCTTGGGTGGGGCTGCGCTGCTGCGGCTTCTTATTCGGGTGGGGCTGCGTCGGCGTGGCTCCTCGTGGCGGAAGGGCTGCGTTGCTGCGGGTTCTCGTGGGTGTGGTCTCCGAAAGGGGCCTCGACCGGGCGGCTGGGCGGGGGGCCGGTTTCGGGTCTCGGGCTGTGGCTCCCGCTGTGGGACGCAAGTATCTGCGTTCGTGCGTTGGGGCTCGAAGGATGCTGGTTGACTTCAACCGGTTGTTGCAAGTAGCCCCTGGTTGAGGGCTTGGGCTGGAGTCTTCCATCCGAGGCTCTGGCGTGGGCGGGTGTTCAGACGTAGCGCGATCGCGTCGCACTCGTCCTGGGTGACGTGGCGCAGGT
>JAPLCA010000010.1 GCA_026392465.1 Propionibacteriales bacterium | reverse complement strand
GTCGGCATCCTGTCGGACTCGCTCCGCTCGCGCCGCCGCTGACCCCGCTCCACCTGCGCGTTTGCGTGGGGCCCCACGCAAACGCGCAGGTGGAGCGGGGTCAGCGGCGGCGCGAGCGGAGCGAGTCCGACAGGATGCCGACGAGGGCCTCGAGCTGGACGTCGGTGACGTCGACCTCGGTGTCCTCACCGTCGAGGGCGCGGGCGGCGAGCCCGGCCTTGCTGTCGATGAGCTCCACGATGCGCGTGTCGATCGTCTGCGAGGCGATGATGCGCCACGCGGTGACCGGCTCCTCCTGACCGATGCGGTGCACGCGGTCGATCGCCTGCATCTGCTCGGCGTCGGTCCACGACAGCTCCGCGAGGACGACGTTCGACGCCACCTGCAGGTTGATGCCGACACCGGCCGCGGTCAGCGAGCAGACGATGATCTGCGTGTCCGGGTCGTTCTGGAACGCGTCGATCGCCTTCGCGCGCGCGGCGGCGGTCTGGTCGCCGCGGATGGTCGAGTAGCCGATGCCGCGCTCCTCGAACGCCTTCTGCGCGGCGTCCATGACGTCGAGGTGCTTCGCGAAGAACACGACCTTGCCGACGCTGCGCGCCAGCTGGGCGGTGTAGTCGGCGGCCAGGCCGGCCTTGGCCTGGCCGATGCGACGCACCATGGAGAACACGTTCTCGCCGGTCGACTCGTTGGCCTCCTCGCGCTCCCACGCCGCGACCTTGCGCACCAGGTCGACGTCGAGCACGTCGGCCACCGGGTGCCCGGCCTCGACCCGGGCGGCGGCCGCCCGGTCGTAGCGGGCGACGAGCCGGCGTGCGAGCTCGGCCTCGGCGGCCCGGATGGAGCGGCCGGCCTCGCCGTCGAGCTCGACGGGCATGTCGGCGATGCGGCGGGCGGGGATGTCGGCGGCGACGTCGATCTTGCGACGACGGACGATGCCCATGTCGATGACGGCCTGCCGGGCGGCGGGGAAGAAGCCGGGGTCGAGCGGCGTCAGGCCGGTCTCGTCGAGCCGGTGCATCAGCTCGGGAAGCGGCTTCTTCTCGTCGATCCAGCCGAGGAACTGCCAGATGGCGCGGAAGTCCTCGACGTCGTTGATGAGCGGGGTGCCCGTGAGCGCCATCATCAGCGGCCGCGCAGTGCGGCTGCGGATGCGGTCGGCGATGCGCAGCACGTGGCGCGAACGCTGCGACGACGTGTTCTTGATGAAGTGCGCCTCGTCGAGCACCATGCCGCGGAAGCCGAGGTCGCCGAGCCAGCCGGCGTGGCGGTCGAGGATCTCGTAGTTGACGACGACGATGTCCGCGAACGCGTCGATGTCGTCACCGTTGCCGTGCACGACCGTGACGGCACGCTGCGGCGTCCAGAGCCCGACCTCGCGCGCCCAGTTCGCCTTGACGACGTTCGGCACGACGACGAGCAGCGGGTACGCCTGCGCTGCGTGCGCGGCGAGCAGGGACTGCGCAGTCTTGCCGAGGCCGGGCTCGTCGGCGAGCAGGAAGGTGCGGTGGCCCTCGGCGGCGGCCGACACGAGCTGCGCCTGGTGGCGCATGAGGTCGGGACCGCGGTGGTTCAGCGGCAGGGGCTCGGGGAGCTCCATGCAGGCGGGCGCCCCGGCGGCGGCCCGCTCGAAGGACGACAGCAGGGGGCCGATGAGCTCCCACGTGGCGAGCCGGCTCGGCCCGGTGCGGGGCGGCGGCTCGGGCGAGAACTCCGGAGGCATGAAGGGGTTGGCGAGCTGGCGCGCCACGACCGAGCGGGGGACCACAGAGCGGTCGACCCGCAGCTCGGCGGTGGCGGCGGGCGGCTCGACGGCCAGCTCGAGTCCGGCCGCTGCCATCAGCTCACGCTTGAGGGCGAGGGTGGAGCTGGAGATCTCGGCGTCGTCGGTGAGCAGCATGAGCAGCGCAGGCTCACGCGTCGCGGTCTTGGCCAGGATGGTGGCGACGCCGTCGAGACGCTTGAGCTGGTCGGCGCGCTGCGGCTCGGTCAGGTCGGGGTCGGTCTTGACGCGGGCGCGCTCCTCGCGCACCAGCAGGCCGACGGCCTGGAAGGTGGCGCGGGTCGACGCGGTGACGCGCCGTCGCTGCACGGCGTTCTCGACCTCGCGCACCGCCTTGGCGAGCACGGGCATCAGTCCGGTGTCGTCGTCGTGCTTCTTGCGACGGGCCCCGTTGCCGTTCTGGCGTGCCTTCTGCGGGTTCCGCTGCTGCGTTCTCGTGGCCAACAGGCTCCTCCTCCACGGCCGGACGTCTGCCTCGGCCGGCGGCGGACGGGTCGTGCCCGTCACCGCGACAGGGCGTACGGCGACTCGGCCGCCAGTGATCTCGGCGGCGGGTCGGTGGCTGAGCACCCACCCACGAGTGCGGGCCGTACGGCTCCTGCTCCGCCCAGTGTAGACGAGAGGGGTTCGTCTGGCGCGTTCTGCCCAGTTCCCGCCGCGCGCGTCGGTCAGGATCGCAACCCGGCGACGACGCGTTCGACCACCTCGTCGCTGCCCAGGTGCCTCAGCAAGACACCCGCGGCGTGGGCCAGACGCTCGTCCTCCGCAGCGGCCTCGGTGGGGTCGAGCCAGGCGGGGACGGTCCCGACCGCCTGGTGCCCGAGTCCCGACTGCTGGAGGAGCCTCGACGTCGCGCCGAGCACGACGGAGGCGAGGGTCTGCGCGGGGCACACGAGGGAGATGCTCAGCGACCCGGCCTCGGACACCCCGGAGTGGATCCACATGAGCGGGATGTAGAGCAGGTCACCGGGCTCGAGCGTGAACTCGAGCGCACCGTCGTCGGGCAGCTCCTGGGCTCCCACGCCGGGCACGCCCATCATCCGAGCCGCATACGTCTCCCGCGCGATCGACGTCGGCGGTGCGAGCCGCCAGTGCTTGACGCCCTGCTGCTGGAGCACGATGTTGTCGCTGTGGTCGAAGTGCGACCCGATCCCGCTGCGTCGGTACGTGCGGATCACGTCGAACCAGGCGCGAGGAGCACCGAACGCGGCTGCGAGCTCCGCGGCGCGCTGCGCGAGCCCGTCGTCGGCGACGGATGCCGTCTCGACGAAGCAGACATCGTCCTCGCGCTCGTGGATCGCGAGCCCACCGCGTCCCGCCACCGGCCGCGCGGCGGCGAGGAGGTCAGCGAAGCGGTCGTCGTCCCACCGGTCCGGCAGGACGGTCCTCGCGCCTCCCTTCACGAAGTAGGGCCGACGACGCCAGTGCTCCTTCCAGAAACGCTCACGTTCGGCCGGTGAGTCAAAGGGGCTGGCGGCAGTGTCCGCGACGGTCACGGTGTCCTCCTTGGTCGGGTCGGGCAGGGGTCGGGGTTCAGATCAGCGAACCGGCTGAACCGCCGTCGAGCCGCCACACGGCTCCGTTGGCGGCGGTCCCCAGCTGCTGCAGGGCGAGGATCGCTCGGGCGCAGGCGTCGAGGTCGATGAACTGGTCGATCACGAGCGAGGGGTTGCTGCGAGCGAGGGCATGGCGGGTCAGCTCGGTCACGTCGCGCTCGAGCCGTGTGGCCAGCCGGTTCATCTCGTCCTCCCGACCAGGGGTCAGCAGCGGTCCGAGCACGAGAGTGCAGGCCCGGTCACCCGTACCGCGGCACCGATCGGCCACGGCGGTCGTCAGGACACGCGCGGCGGCCTTGGTCGCGGCGTAGACGCCCGACACGGCGTCCGCGTGGAACATCGCCTCCGAGCCGACGGTGACCAACGTGACCCCTTGGTGGTCGTCCCGCGGCATGTCGAGGACGGCCAGGTCGAGCAGGTAGGGGAACACCGAGTTCACGCGAAAGGCCGCCTCGATCACCGCGGCCGGCAGTGTCTCCGTAGCCCGGGGGTACTCCGATGCGGCGTGCACCACCAGGGACGGGCGACGTCCGAGCCGGGCCACCACGTCCTGCACTGCCTCCTCGTGGTGGGCGTCGACCTGCAGGTAGGTGGCACCGGTCGGCAGGCCGCCCTCCTCCTGCGGACGCCGACCCACGCCGACGACCTCCCAGCCCTCCTGGAGGAGGACGGACACCACGTGGCTCCCCAGCCCTCCGTGGCACCCGGTGACCAGGGCCAGACCCGTGCTCATGCCGACTCCTTCCGTGAGATGAGCAGACCCGTCTCCGTCCCCGCGAACGCGGACGCGTACGACGAGGAGCGGCCCAGGGCCCGGACGTAGCCCGAGATCCCCCGGGCGGCGTCGGTGTCGTCATCACCGTCGGGGGCGAAGTCCCCCGCGGAGAAGGCGTCGTCGGCCACGAGCAGACCTCCGACGCGGAGCCGAGGGTGGACCGCGGCGAGGTACCGGGGGTACTCGGACTTGCGTCCGTCGACGAAGACGAAGTCGAACGGGTCCTCCGGCAGGGTCGCCAGCACCTCCACCGCGTCACCGACGAGGATCGACACGCGGTCTGCTAGACCGGCGGCGTCGAGGTTGTCGCGGGCGAGGCGGGCTGCCGCGGGGTCGACCTCGATGCTGGTGACCGTGCCCGTCCCGGCCAGTCCGCGGGCGAGGTGAAGGGTCGAGTAGCCGAACAGCGTCCCGATCTCGAGCACCCGCTCGGGGCGGGCGACCCGCACCAGCAGCTCGAGGAGCCGCGCGGCGTTGTCGTCCACCTGGATCGTCGGCTGGGCGTGCTCGCCCAGGGACGACCTCAGGATCGAGTCCGCGACGGGATCACGTCCGCCCAGCACGGCACGGACGTACCCGGAGGGAAAGTGCGGCTGGGTCATCGGATCCACGCTCCCGGACGGACGGCGCGGCGCGGGTCCGAGTCCGTCGAGCGCGCGGCGGGCCGCAGCGCCTGCTCGACGAGCGTCGCACCTGCGCCCGGACGTCGGGCGAGGAGGCCCTCCATGGTGACCTCCGCGAGCGCAGCCGCGTACGGCACGGCGAGGTCGGCTCCCGGGTGGGCCAGCAGGCTCGGCCAGCCGAAGTAGGGCAGGACCGCGTCGAGGCTCACGATGCTGTCGACCCCGTGCTCGGCCACGAGGACGTCGTACGCGGCCACCACCCCCGGGCTCGACGATCCGTGGATCGCGAGGTCGAGCGCGCTGACGACCGCCCGTTCGGCGGCCGCCTGGCGCGCCTGGACCTGACGGAGCCGCTGGGCGCGCTGGAGGTCCGTGTGCGTGCCCTGACGCACGACGCCGCTCTCGTGCAGGTCGAGGCGGTACACCCAGCGCTCGAGACAGGTGCTGAACAGGTCGACCCGCTCGAGCGGCAGGTAGTCCAGACCCGTGCTGCTCGGGCCACGCTCCTCGATCAGCACGTGGTTGAGCGCATGACCGAGCTCGTGCATCAGACGTTGCGCCGCGCCGAGCGGCAGGGTCCGCCGACCGTCACCGTCTGCGGGCGGGACGGCGACGAAGGCCAGCGGGCGCTCCAGCTCCGCCTGGGAGAGGGTCACGTTCGTGGTCGGACGGTGCTCGACCCATGCCTGGAGCGCGATGGTCCCGAGCACCGAACGTCCACGCAGGAGCCGGATGGTGTCGGTCTGGCGGTCGACGGCGACGCCGTCCACCGGCAGCGGCTCGGTCAGCTCCTCGAGAGCGTGCTCGACGAGGCGTCCTGCGTCGAGCAGCACGGTCGTCGAGGTGTCCTCTGCACGCAGGTAAGCGGGCAGGTGGTCGCCGACGCGGCCGAGCCACCGCTCGCCGAGCCCGGCCTCGAGCTCCGAGCGCAGGCTCGCGTTGTCGATGACGGCCTCGCGCAGCAGGGCCTGCACGTAGTCGGTGGCACGGTCCACGTCGAGGTCGCTCGCGGAGAGCGACGCCTCCAGGGCGGACCCGAACCCACGCTCGCGTGCCTCGACCGTCCTCAGCCCGACGAGCTCCTCGAGTGCGTCGACCGCCTGCGGCACCTGCTGCGACCGAACCCGCTCCCGTGCGGCCGAAAGCTTCACGCGCCGCTGCGGGTCGTCGAACCGGGCGAGCCAGGCGTACACGACGCTGTCGCCCGTGCCGACCACCGGGCCCTCCGGGCCGCCGAGGCGCCGTACGAGCTCGTCGACCGAGGCGTCGAGAGCGGCGAGCGCGCCGTCGAAGCGTTCCCGGGCTGCCTGGACGTCGGCGCGCGTCGGGTCACCGCCCGCACGGTGCAGCTCCTCGACCCACCGACCTCGGACCCGTTCGAGAGGGCCGGGCAGGCGGAGCGCCTCGAGGTCCGCGGCGAGCCGGAGGCGGTCCTGCCTCGTACCGTCGAGCGCTGCGCGCACCGCGGCGACCTGCGCTGCCGGCACGTCGTTGGACTCCAGGTAGAGCATCAGGTAGGCGAGGTTCGAACGGCCGAGCACGTGCCGCTCGAACGACTCGGGGTCGTGGACCGTCTCCGCATGCAGCCGGCCCGCCAAGAGCTGCGCGAGCTGCTGGGGGTCGGTCGAGCTGATCGTGGTCGTCATGGGACGAGCTCCCCTCTCGGACGGGTCGCAGACCGCTTGTCCCGGAAGATGAAGCGGTATACGTCACCCGTGTAGGACGTCGCGTACAGGTCGCCGGACGGTCCCGCCACCGGCGTGGTGTGGAGCGCGGTCTCGTGGTCCGGCAACCCGAGGACCTGGCTGCTCTCCCACCGGAACGCTCCGTCCGCCGGGTCGCGGCACTCGGCGTTCCCGCGCTGGTTGACGCACACGACGCCGCCGTCGGGGAGTCGGGTGTACCCCGTATGGTCGAAGGGACCCCCACCTTTTTCCTCCCACCGTCGCTGCCACGAGGCGATGTCGATGCCGACGCTGCGCCCGTCGGCGAGACCGACCACGACGACGCCGTCCGAGACGACCGGGCTCGCAGTGACCTTGGCACCGAGCCGCAGCGACCGCTGCACCGTCCCCGTCACGAGGTCGATCTCGCGGCAGACGCCGTCGACGCCGACGACCCCGACGCGCTCGTCGTCGACGACGACCGGGGAAGCCTTGACCGCGACGCCGAGGTCGACGGTCCAGGCCGCAGCGCCGTCGTCGGCGAGGCCGACGACGTGCTCACCACAGCAGACCACCGCCCCCGCGGGTGTCGTCACCGGCGCCGCGTAGACGTCACGGCGTCCCGCGAGCCCGCCGACCTGACGGGCCCAGGGCGCCGGCAGGTCGACCTCGGCGCGCACGTCGCCGGACTCGGGGTCGAGCAGGACGCACCGGTGGTCGAAGGTCGCCACCAGGAGCGACGTGCCGATGGTCGTGACCGGGGCGAGCACCCCGTGGTCCAGCGCGCGCGCCCAGCGCAGCTCACCACGCACGCCGAAGCACCCGACCAGCCCTGCAGTCGTCACGACCAGGACCGCCTCCGCGTCCTGGAGGAAGGAGAGCGGGGCGTAGAACCCGCGGTTCAGCCGCCGTTCCCAGTAGGTGCGGGTCAGGGAGCGGTCGAGGAATCGCAGCCAGCCGTCGTCCGACGCCACCACCACCCCGACCCCGTCGACCACGCCCGGGGTGGCACTCACCGCCACCGGGACGCTCGACCCGTCCCGCAGGTCGGTGCCCCGCACAGTCCGGTGGGCTGCCACGACCGGCTCCTGGTCCCACGCCACGTCCGCGCCGGCAGCCCGCAGACAGGCCGGCGCAGGGTCGAACCGCGAGCTCCGCGACGTCACCGTGCTACCTCCACGACCTGTCGACGACCGGTGACGTGGGTGAGCCGTCGCCAGAAGAGCACCGCCAGCACGGCTGAGCCGACGGCTCCTGCGGCGAAGGCGCCGAACGCCGACCCGAGGGCGAGCACGGAGAGCGCCGCCAGGGGCAGGGTCAGGAGGTAGGTCGTCAGGGTCGAGGTCACCGCCAGGTATCCCGCGTCGCCCTCGACCGTGAGCAGCTCACCGGCGAGCTTCTCGAAGAGGTACGGAAGCGTGCCCACCAGAAAGGCCGCGGTCAGCAGCGCGGCCATGCCACGGTCGACGCTCCCGCCACCGAGGAGGTCGACCAACCAGGGCGTGGCCGCGAGCACCAGCAGGGCGGACGACAGGGTAGGCACGGCCGTCATCACGAGAAGACGTCGGCGCAGCTCGGCCGACACCTGCTCACGGCCCAGCGCGTACCCGTAGAAGACGAAGCTGGCCGAGGTGCAGGCCTGCGGCACCCGGCAGTAGAGCGTCCAGATCTTGGTGGCGACTGCAGCCGCGGCGGTCACCTGCACCCCGAGGGTACCGACGAGGAGGAACGGCACCGCGGCAGCCGCGTAGTCGTTCAGGTGCCGCAGGCCCACGCCGCTGCCCGTCACCAGCGTCGCCCGAGCGTGGTCGCGCACTGCGGCCGCGCCGGGACGCGCCACCGATCCCCGCGCCCGGAGTCGGCGCACGAGCAGCGCGGCACCGACCAGGGCAGCCCCGGCGTGGACGAGCACCGTGGCCACGGCCACCCCCGCCACCGGGTCGACGTGGTCCGCCGGCGGTCCGTGCAGCAGCAGCAGGTCGAGCCCGGCGTTGGCGGCCAGACCGACCACCAGCACGACCACCGAGGCGGATTTCATGCCGAGGATGCGCAGGAGCTCCATGGTGACCATGAAGAGGACCGTGAGCGCCACCCCGCCCAGCCGGACCTGCACGTAGGTCGCGGCACCCGCGGCCGCCGCCGGGTCCTGCCCCAGGGCTACGAGCAGCGTCTCGCTGGACCAGGCGAACCCGACGGCGACGACCTGCAGGAGCGCGAGCACGGCCACGAACCCGACGAGGAGCGAGCCGAGCTCGTGGGCCAGCCTTTCACCGCCCTCGGACTGCGCGACGCGGGAGGTCAGCACGTCGATCGGTCCGGCGAGGAACGCGCTCGCCGTGACGACGACGACCTCCCCCAGGCCGACGGCCGCGAGGACCTCCACACCGAACGGCGCGACGAGGGCCATGTCGACGGCACCGAACCCCACCGAGATCATGCCGACCGCGAACATCGTGAGGGAGAACCCGGTGAACGAGCGGGTGGTCAACCGGGTGTGGTCGTCAGCACGCTCCACCGTCTCACCGGCCCCCGCGGTCGAAGGTTGACGTGTCCGTCCGCCCGGCCACGGGCGTCACCGCCGCGTCGTGCACGCGCTGACGCACGGCTGCAGCTTCCTGCAGCAGCCCTGGCAACGGCATCCCGATCGCGCAGATCGCGTCGTAGCGCTCCAACGCCGCGCGGGGCTCGCCGAGCTCGTCCCACGCACGAGCAGCCTGCAACAGATGGTGGCGCACGTAGGGAGGGCCGACGGTCGCCGCCGCGTCGAAGTTCTCCGCGGCCTGCTCCAGGAGCCCGAACGAACGGCAGACCTCGGCCTTCTCGCCGTGGCTGACCGACCATGCCGGGTCGAGGTCCACGAGCTGGTCGGCGTGGTACAGCGCCTGCTCCTGGTCCCGGGACACGTAGAGGTACTCCTTGACGGAGGACTCGTGGTAGGTCTTGCGCAGGGTGAGTTCGAGGGCTCCCGACCCCGCCTGTGCGATGGCCTCCTCCGCCACCCGACCTGCCTGGCGCATCACGCGCCGGGTCAGGTCGGCATCACGCCGACCGGCCGGGACCATGGCGATCCCGCGGTACCAGGACGAGACGGTGGCTGCGCCGAGCTCGTCGCGCCGGTGCGTGACCAAGGACTGCCCCTCCCGGGAGAACCACTCGAAGAGCTCGCGAGGGACCGCCTCGCACTTCAGGTACCAGACGACGGCCTGCGCACAGGCGTCGAGAAGGCGGTCGCGCGGGACCTCCTCGCTCCGTGCCGCGGCCTGCATGCGCCGGAACGCAGCGGTCATCCGCTCCGCCGAGAGCGTGGTGCGGTTCGCGATGACGAACTCGAGCATCGCGCGCTCGAACGCCGCGCGCGGGTGCGCGGTGGCGTCGACCGTCCGGAGCACCTCGCGGGCGAGCTCAAACCGCGACACGCTCACGAGCGCGGCCGCGACGCACAGGGTCTCCTCCGCCGGCTCATCCGCGGCCGCGGCCGCCTCCTCGGCCAGGGCCTGCGCCGTCGACGAGCCCTCGTCGAGACGGCGGACGGCCGTCGGGTCCAGCCCACGGAGCAGGGCCGCCTCGTCCAGCACCTCCGGCTCGAACACCTGGGTGAGGGGGAAGGTCCACCGGAAGGAACGGAGGTCGCGCAGGTGCTGGCGGACGCTGCGGCTGAAGAGGTCGTGCGTGACATCGTCGGTCACGTCGAGCTCGACCATCGTGCGCGAGAAGGCGTTCGTCGAGGTCTGCAGGGGGCGCGCCTGGACGGTCATCGACGGGCCTCCCCGCGCGTTGGGGCGGGCGACGAGCAACGCATGAGCTCGGCAAGGACGACGGCGGCCCGACCCGCGTCGGCGAGGACCACGGGGCTGCGGTCGTCGCGGTCCGCGGAGAACTCGACGACGTCGAACCCCACGATCGTGTTGGCGCGGGAGAGCAGCCGCAGGAGCTGGACGACCCGACCGAGGGAGAGTCCCGTGGTCGCGGGATATCCGGTGCTGGACATGGCCTCGGGCTGGAGGACGTCCAGGTCGACGGTCACGTAGACCGCCCGGTCACGGCCGAGCAGCTCGGCCAGGGCGACGTCGTCGTCGATCATGCCAGCCACCGAGGACACCTGCCGTCCCATTCCCGACAGCAGCGTTCTCACGTCGTCCAGCGAGCCACCGGGCGCGGCGACGAACGGCGCCAGACCGAGCTGGAGGAGGTGGCCGGGACGGATCCAGCGACCGACGTGCGACATGACGTTGGTGTGGAACAGGGGATCGAGCGGTCCGTGGTCCCAGATCTGCACGTCGAGATGGTGGTCGAGCTGCACGACCCAGAGGTCGGGATGGTGCTCGACGAGCGCCTCGACGGCGCCGGCGGTGATGCTGTGGTCGCCCCCGACGAGCCCCACCACGCCGAGGCGCGCCAGGTCCGCGACCTCGCGGCGCACGGCCGAGGCGACTTTCTCGGCGTCCGCACCGTCGGGCAGCTCGAGATCGCCACCGTCGACCCATCCGCTCATGGCCTCCAGCGTGTCGACCGCGAGGGGGACGCCGTCGTCGTAGCCCCACGTCAGGTGCTGGGACACCCTCCGCAGGAAGTACGGTCCGTTCTCACTGCCCTCGTGCGGAGAACCCGCCGACGTGGGGACGCCGACGACGGTCCCGGTCCTCGACGCCGCTCCTGCACCGTCACTGCTCGTCGTACCTGCGAACGTCGCTGTCTCCATGGCTCCCCCGAACCCTCGTCTGCCCGAACCCTCGACTGCCCGGTCCTCGTGCTCCACCCGCCGCGGCCTTGCAGCCACGCGGAAGAAGCCGGGGCCGCGGCCGCTCGAAGCGACCACGACCCCGGCCTGCTGCCCGGTCAGCCCAGGATGGCGTCGAGCTCGGCGTCCAGGTCGACGTCCTGCGCGAGGTTCGCCGCAGCAGCCTTGCTGTCGGCGGACTCCGCCTCGAAGAACATCTCGAACGTCGCCACCCGGAAGAAGGCGGGCTTCTTGTCGAACGTCGTGTCTGCCATGTCAATCACTCCCCGATCTGTGTGGTTTCGATGAAGTCGCGGACCGCCCGATCGTGCCGTGGACGAGCCCCGACCTCTTCAGTCAAGGTGGAGGTGTGCACCATGTCAAGGGGGTTCAGCACGTGGACGGATGTGCGCACGGCAGTGACGACCTGGAGCGGCTGGCCCTGGTCCTGGGTGCCCTGGACGCCGAGGCCGGCCGTCGCGTGCTCCGCGAGCGGGGCCTGCCCGAGCACTGGCTCGGGTCGTCGGCGACCACCGACGTGCGGCTCGAAGACGGGACCCTCGACACCCTCGTCGAGCACGCGAGCGACCTCGGCCTGCCTGCCGTCGAGGTCGACCTCCTCCGCCAGTGGCACGCGCAGCACCGTGCCGACGAGCAGGACCCGGAACCCGCCGAGATCGCCTTGGCGCGGGCGTCGCTCGACGCCGTCCTCGACACGGTCCGACGCGCCGACCACGACCTGTGCGACCGCATCGGCGCCCCGCGCGCGGGTTCGTCCGCCGCTCGGCTCTACTCCGTGCTCCGTCACGCCGACGCCGCGCGCACGCGCCGGCGTGTCGTCCTCGCCCGGCGTCGGGTCCGCGAGGTCCACGAGGAAACGTTCGCCGCGGCCTTCGACCGTTGGGCGAGCGCCGCGCACGCTCGCCGCGCCGAGGCGTCGCCCGATGCGGCGGACCTCCTCGACGAAGTGCTCGACTCCGCCTCGACGACGGTTCAGCGCCTGCAGGAGGAGCTCGGTGAGGTGCTGGAGATCCCGACCGACGAGGTCCTGCTCGTCGCCGACGTCCCGGCCTACCTGCGCCGCCACCCCGTCGCGGGGTCGACGGACGTCGGGGTCCCGATCCGGGCCGCCCTGGAGGCTGTCTGCGCGCTGGCGACCCGGCACCTGGGTCTGGACGCCGAGGTGGTCGGCCCCGACTCCGGGGGGCACTGGCGGGTGAGGATCCTCGACGACCGGGGCGACGGCGACGTCCGCATCGTCCTGCGCCGAGGTCGAGACCGTCCCAACCACACGCTGGGTCTGCGCAACCGCATCGACGCCCCTGGCGTGCGGCGCGGTCCGGTGACGCTCGTGGAGTCGAGCTGGTCCTCGGGCGTGCGAGGCGTCCTGACGCCCCAGGACGCCTTGTCCCTGGCCCACGAGCTGGGACACGCCGTCGCGCACGCCACGACGGGCGGGGCTCTCCCGCTGACCACCGCGCTCGAACGCTTCGCCCCGGAGCACGCCGAGCTCCTGCCGTTGTGGTTCGAGACCGCGTTCGTCGCCGACGCGCGGATGGAGGGCGTCGACCAGGCCGGTCTGCAGCGCGCCTGGGAGGCCAAGCGGATCGAGCACGGGGCCGCGTCGCTGGAGCGCGCGGTCGTCGCCGTGCTGGACCTCCAGGCTGACGGCACCCCGGGCCGGTCGTTGCTCGAGGTCTGGGCGCGGCTGGTGCGCGACCGCCCGTCGATCGCGTCGCAGATCGTCCTCGCCGATCTCTACGAGGCGCTGGCCACGGGCCCGTCGGCGGTCCGACCCGGAACGGCCTGGACGTACCTGTGGGCGTCGACGCAGGCCGAACGGGCCCACGCCGAGGGCGACCGAGCGCTCGTGCGCACCTGGGCTTCGGCGCGGGACGTGCGGACGCGTCCCTGAACCCGCCACGGCACCGGGGGGGTCAGGGCGGGCCGGGGTCCGCGTCGTGCCGCCCCGCGCGGTCCGGGGGCAGCCGGTCCCCGTGCACCAACCTCAGCGTGTCGTCCTGGACGAAGGTGTGCGGGTAGTGCACGGGCACGGCGCTCGCGGCATCGAGACGTGCCCGCAGCGCGGCGTCGAGTCGCAGGTCCACCGCCGCCGAGGCCTGCTGCAGCTGCTCCACCGACGTGACGCCCAGCATGACCGAGGAGACGTACCGACGGCCCAGCAGCCACGCGAGCGCCACCTCCGCGACCGGACGGCCGACCTCCCGGGCCACCCGTCCCAGCTCGGTGCGCACCGTCGCCGTGCGTTCACTGAAGGGGTCGACCGAACCGGTGGTGAACGTGCCGGTCGTCATCCGCCCCTCCCCGCGGATCCCGTCCTCGTCGACGACGTACCGGTCCGTCAGGAGCCCGTTGGCAAGCGGCCCCCAGCACACCAGGCCCGTCCCGGTGTGACGGAGCAGGTCGACGAACTCGTCCTCCCACTCCCTGACCAACAGGTTGTGGTGCATCTGCAGGCACACCGGGGCGTGTCCACCGAGCGCGGTGGCCCTCCCGTGGACGAGCGCCGCGTACCACGCCGGGACGTTGCTCAGTGCGAAGGACCCGACGAGGCCCTCGTCGACCAGGTCCGACGCGGCTTCCCAGGTCTCCTCCGGCGGGGTGACCCCGTCCCACAGGTGGAGGTAGAGCACGTCGACGTGGTCGGTGCGGAGCCGGCGCAGGGACCGGGTCACCGAACGACGCATCGCCTCGACGCCCGAGCCGCCCGCGTGGGGGTCGTCCGGCGCCGTCCGGTACCCGAACTTCGTCGCGACGAGCAGGTCGTCACGCAGACCGTCGCGGGCCATCAGCGCCCCCAGCCACTCCTCGCTCCGCCCCCGGTTGTAGACGCTCGCGGTGTCCACCCAGGTGATGCCGAGATCGACGGCGGCGCGCAGGAGGTCGCGCGCGTCGCGCAGGTCCGTGGTCCAGCCCGAGCCCCAGGCGTCGCCGAACGACGCCACCCCGAGTCCGAGGACGGACACCGACGGCCCGTTCCGCCCCAGGCTCCTGTGCTCCATCAGGATCGTCCGACCCACTGCGCCGGACGGGTGCGGAGCTCGACGTCTGGTCGAGGCCGTCGCCACGGGTGCTCGGGGTCCGACGCCTCGTTCAGGAGCGGACCACCGTCGTGGGCGAGCTCAGCGGCCCGTGCCGCGCCGAGCGGGTAGACGAAGGCCGTGCCGGGACGAGCCCGGTGACGCGGACTCGACAACGACGCGGCGACCGCGACGGCGTCGAGGTCCGGCGGCAGGTCGACCAGCCGGCGCAGCCGGTCCAGGGCGGCTTCCACGCCGAGACCGCGCTGCGTGTGGATCTGCAGGTCGACCCAGCCGAGGACCGCGCGCCCGAGGACGCCGACCTGGTGCGCGGTCCACGCCGCGTCCAGGGACCCGCCCCGTGTCCGATCCGACCTCCCCGGGTCGACCACGTCGGACCGGTGCACCCAGAACTCGCAGGCCTGGCTCAGCAGCTCGCGGCGCTCCACGCTGACGTACTCGAGTCCGGCCAGGTTGGAGATCCGGCGTCGCCAGAGGACGTGCTGCAGCCCGTGGCCCAGCTCGTGGAAGAGCACCCGGGCCTGCCCCAGGCTCACGTCGCCGGGCGGGAGGTCGAGCGTGCAGCAGGCCACGGGGGTTTGGTGCAGGCCGGGCCAGTCGGTGCGGTTCCGCAGCGCCGTGGTGAATGCGGGACCCCGTCCTCCACGGCGCACCACGATCGTCCCGGTCCGACCGTCGGCGCGCTCCACCTCCGCGACGATGGTCGTTCCGGAGACCTGCCAGGTCACGTGGACACCCAGCTCGGCCCCAGCGCGTCGACCGAAGGCCTCCAGCATCTCCTCGAGACGGTAGCGCGGCTCCGTGTCCGCGCCCGGCTCTCGGCGGGGCGGCACCAGCTCGGTGTCGGTCGCCGGACCTGCCTGCTCGCCCGAGCGTGGTCGGGCGTCCACCGCCGCGTCGACGACGGCCAGCAACGCGGCGTCGAGCCCACCGATCGGGAGTCCTCCCGCCGCGAGGACTGCCTCCAGCGGGTGGGCATGACCCATCGACGACGCGCGCGCGAAGCGCAGGTCCACCACTCGATCGAGCCGCTCGACCAGACCGCCGTGCTTCGTTCCCACGTGGGCAGGGACACGGCTCAACCGTGTGCGCCGATCCTGGTCCGAGCTGCTGGCGAGGGCGAGCAGGCGCTGCCGCGGGGTGCCCGGGGTCCGTCCGCCCGACAGGCGGTCGAGCACCGCGTGCAGGTCGTGCTCGAACCGCTCGCCGGCGTGCGCGAGCGCCTCCTCGGCCTCCTGCTCCTCCCGCGTCGCCGGGACGCCGACGTCGGAGAGGTAGGACAGCCGCGACAGCTCGAGCTCGTCGTCATGGCCCGCGAAGCACCGGAGAGCAAGCTTCTCCCGCAGGGCGCGCGTCCGGCCGGGATCCTGGACCAAGGCTACGACGGCCGACGCCTCCGGGGCCGCGCCCCAGCCGAGCAGGCGGTGCCGGTGGACCCGGTACGCCATCTCGTTGTGCATCGCGGCGACCGCCACCCACGCGTCGGCGTCGAGCGACGTCTCCAGGAGGGCGTCGAGTCGCCTCACCAGGTCGGTCGCCGACAAGGCCGACCAGTCGGTGCGATCGTGCTCCATGCTCCCCCCCGGGTCGCGCGTGCGACCACCGTCTCACAGCCGACCGCGCTCAGCCGAGGAGGGAGCGCACGGGCAGCAGCAGCGCCGACGACCCGCTGACGATGAGCACCAGCACCCGCACGAGGCCGGGCGGCAGGTGTCGCCGCAGGGGTCCGCTGACGGCGAAGCCGAGGACGAGGGGAGGGATGCAGAGCAGGGCGAGCTGGACCTCGGCGACGTCGAGCTCGCCCGCGATGCCCAGGCCGACGAGGCTCAGCACCGACCCGAGCAGGAAGTAGACCGCCAGGGTGGTGCGGATCTGGCGCGGGGCCCGGTGCTGCAGCAGGATCGCGAGCGGCGGTCCGCCGATGGACGACGCGGTGCCCGTGATGCCGCTGACGAACCCGGCGACGCCGAGCGTGCCGGGGTTCACGGGCACCACGACGGTGCGCGCGGTGAGCAGCACCGCGAGCAGGACCATCGCGCCGACCGCCACGCCCAGCTGTCGCTCGTCGACGCTCGCGACCACCCACACGCCGACCGCGGTGCCGACGACGCGGGCGGGGAACGCCCAGCCGAGCCCGCGCCAGTCGACGTCCTCGCGCTCACGAGCGAGGGTGACGAGCGGCAGCAACAGCACGACCATCAACATGCCGCCCGGCATCAGCTGCGGCGCGGCGAGCGTGACGACGGGGGCGGCGACGAGGCCGAGCCCGATGCCGACGGCCGACTGCACGAACGCGCCGACGAGCACCGCGAGCAGCACCACCACGAGCGCGCCCATCCCGAGGTCCGCCACGCACCCGACCCTCTCAGAGCAGCCCGACGCCGATGGCCGTGACCCCCTCGACGAGGGTGTCGCGGTCGACGTCGAGCTCGCCGAGCAGCCACCGCGTGACCACGTCGGTGGCGCCGGCGACCACGAACAGCGCGTCCAGACGTCGTTCCGGCCCTGCCTGGAGGACGGCACCGAGCACGAGGTCGGCGAACTCGCCCTGCGCTGCACGACGCCGGTCGTGCAGCGACTGGCGCAGCGGCGACTCGGCGTACAGGCGGGCGCGGGGCGGGTCGGCCGCGAGCGTGTCGACGAGGGCGGCGACGGTGGCGGCGACGCGCGCCCGCGGCTCGGCCCCGGCAGCCGCCCCGCCGTGCCACGGCGGGACCTCCTCGCACCGGCCTCCACCTCGGCCCTGGTCGTGCTGACCTACACCGTCGCGACCGCCGGGCTCGGATGGCTCGGCCTCGTGCAGGGCTCCGCCCACCCTCTGGTCGACGCCCTCGCGCGCGACCTCGTGCTCCTCATGACGCTCACGGCGCTGCTGGTCGTCACCGCCCGCGCCCGGCCCCGTCAGCGACCACGGCGTGAGCACCGCGGCCGCTGCCTCGTGGCCGCCGGCCTCACCTGGACCGCCGTGCTCGTCGTCGACGTGCACGTGCTCGGCCACGGCCACGCCACGACCCTCGCCACCGACGTGGCCCTGCACCTCGCCGGGCTGCTCGCGCTCTACGCGGGCCTCCTGCTCTGGCAGCCCCTCGGCACACGCCGCCACCGCACCATCCGTCCCGAAGGAGCACGCGCATGACCACCGTCGACGCCGGACCCGAGCCCACGGACAGCCACGCCCGCGGCGTCGTGCTCCAGATCCCTCGACCCCGCAGCCTCATGGGCGCGGAGTCGGCCCGACGCGCGCGCCGCGGCCTGCTGGTGCTCGCGGCGCTCTGGGCCCTGGCCGCGGGCCTGGTGCTGGCGGACGGCGGCGCCGCGGCCACGTCGGGGGCGCTCGCCCTGACGTTCCCGGGCGCCGGCATGCTCGCGGGCGGCCACCCGGTGTTGGCGCTCGTGGTGGTGGCGCTGGTCGTCACGTCGCTCGTGGCCTGGTGGTTCCTCGGCGCGACGGTGCTCCCGCCCGCGGTCACGCTCGCGTGCGCGGGGTGGTCGGCCGCGGTGGCCGACGCCGGGCACGGCACCGCCACCCTCGTCGCCCTCCTGCTCGCGCCCGCCGCCGTCGCGCTGTCGGTGGTCAGTCACGTGCTGCGGCACCGCGCGCAGGCGCGACGCGGCGAGCGGCTCAACGCCGAGCTCGCCCAGGTGCGGTTCACGGTCTCCCCCCCGCCCGACCTCGACGCCGGGCTGCCCGTCGTCGAGAGCTCGGCGGAGGACCTCGCCCGACTGCGCTTCGGCCTCGACCTCGCACTCCAGCCGCTCGAGACCTTCGAGGGCTTCACCCACCTCGACCAGTACCGCGAGGCCGCGCTGCGCTACCAGCTCAACGCGCTCTCCTACGGGCTGTCGATGGCCCAGCTCACCCGCACGCCCGCCTTCCACGGCTATCTCGCCGAGGCCCAGCGCAACGCGATCGAGAAGATGCTGGAGCGCAAGGCGTGGGGCTACTGGGCGCTGGAGAACCTGTGGGGCAACCTGCGGTGGGACCCGGAGCCGGTCGAGAACAGCGAGAACATCATGCTGACCGGCTTCTTCGGCCTCATGGTCACCTCCTACGAGACGGTCACCGGCGACGACCGGTACGCCCGCCCTGGTGCGCTCACGTTCCGCTGGTCCGACGGCCGCGAGTACGCCCACGACCTCGGCAGCGTCGCGGCGTCGATCCACCGCAACTCCCTCGCCAACGACTACGCCCTGTTCCCCTGCGAGCCGAACTGGATCTACACGGTCTGCAACACGTTCGGGGCGAACACGCTCCTCGCCCACGACCGGCTCCGCGGCACCAGCTACTCCGCGGAGACGCTGGAGCGCCTCCGCGACGGGTACGAACGCGAGTTCTTCCGGCCCGACGGCAAGCTGCTCGGCGTGCGCGCGTCGTACCTGGGCCTGTCGTGGAACTTCTGGGCGAACCCGTCGGTGCAGACGACGACGTCGTTCTGGATGCACCCAGCACTCACCGACCTGTCGCTGCGCACCTGGTGGCTACTCAAGCGCGACCTGGAGATCCGTGACGGCCTGCTGCACCAGCCGCGGTTCCTGACGAAGGGGTTGGACCCGGGCAGCTACCTCCTCGGGCGCGACACGTTCGGCCAGGCGGTCACGATGATGGCGGCCCGCGAGATCGGCGACGAGGAGTACGCCGCGGCCGCCCAGCGCACCCTCGACGAGCGGGAGCCGATCGAGGACCGCGACGGCGTCCGCCGGATGAAGGACGCGTCAGGGCTGGCCAACCTGTACGCGACGCTCGGGCGCTTCCTGCGCCAGGACGGGCTGCGCGACCTCGTGGCGCACGGCGTGCCCCACGCATGGCACACGGGCCCGGTGCTCGCGGAGTGCGCGTACCCGGAGGTCCTGGTGGCGAAGGCGGTGACCGACGGGCACGCGCTCGACCTAATACTGCTGCCCGGCCGCGGGTCCGTGCGCACCACGCTCGGCGTCGAGCGTCTCGTGCCCGGCCGCACCTACACCGTCGACGGCGGCCTCGAGCCGACCGTCACGGCCGACGCCGACGGTCGCGCGATCGTCGGGGTCGACCTCGACGGTCGCCGCGAGGTGCGGCTGCGCTGACCCGCCCCCGAGCGGTAGGTGGCGCGCGGAACCCGACCCGTCAGCGGTAGGTGGCGCGCGCTACCTCCGGGCCAGCGGTAGGTGGGTAGCGCTCTCGACGCTGCTTTCCGCGTGCTGCCTACCGCCGCCGACGAGGAAGCGCGCGCCACCTACCGCCCGCGGGGCAGCCGACGGGGGCGCCCTCAGTGAGCGGGCGCACCCTCGGGCGCGTCGGCCTTGCGCAGGAACGGGACGAGGACGACGAGCACGAGGCTCAGCAGCGCACCCACCAGGAACGCCTGCTGCACACCACCGACGAACGCCTCGCCCTCGGCGAGGCCGTCGTCGACCCCGCGCGCCGAGACGACGGTCATGATGGTGATGAAGAGGGCGGCTCCGGCTGCGCCGGCCACCTGCTGCAGGCTGCCGATGACGGCGCTCGCGTAGGAGTACAGGCGCGGCTCGACCGACCCGAGCGCGGTGGTCATGAGCGGCGTGAACGTGGCCGACAGACCCAGCATCAGCACCAGGTTGGCGCCCACCAGCCACGCGACCGACGTGTCCGCGTCGACGTCGACCAGCAGCCACAGGCCGGCCGACACGAGCAGCGACCCCGGCACGACGAGCACGCGCGGACCGAGCCGGTCGTAGAGCCGGCCGACGAACGGTCCGGTCACGCCCATCACCACACCACCGGGCAGGGTGATCAGCCCGGTCTCGAGCGCGCTGAGGCCGAGCGTCTGCTGCGCGAAGAGCGGGAGCAGGAGGAAGGAGCCGAACATGGCCGCCATGGCGATGAGCATCGCGCCGGTGGCGATGCGGAACTGGCCCGACGTGAACACCCGCAGGTCGAGCAGGGCCCGGTCGTCGCGCTGCAGCTGCAGCTGGCGGGCGACGAAGGCGGCCAGGGCCACGCCGCCGACGACGAACGGCAGCCAGGTGGGCGTGCCCGACGACCCCTGCGCGTGCTCGCCGATGCCGACGAGGCCGTACACGAGGCCGCCGAGGCCGAGCGCCGAGAGCGGCACCGACACGGCGTCGATGCGCTGGTCGCCGGTGGCGGACACGCTGACCACGTAGCGCGCGCCGATCACGAGCGCGGCGAGCGCGATCGGGGCGACGACGCCGAAGATCCAGCGCCAGCCGAAGTGGTCGAGCACGAATCCCGAGAGCGTCGGGCCGAGCGCGGGGGCGACGGCGATGACCACCGTGATGTTGCCCATCATCGCGCCGCGACGCGCGACCGGCACGATCGTCATGACCGTCGTCATGAGCAGCGGCAGCATCACCGCGGTGCCCGACGCCTGCACGACGCGGGCCACGAGCAGCATGCCGAAGCCCTGGGCGGCGAACGCGAGGACGGTGCCGGCGGTGAACAGCGACATCGCGGCCACGTAGAGCGTGCGGGTCGGGACCCGCTGGATGAGGTACCCGGTGAGCGGGATGACGACCGCCATCGTCAGCATGAACGCCGTCGTGAGCCACTGGCCGGTCGACGGCGGCACCCCGAGGTCCGTCTGCAGGACGGGCACGGCGACGCTCATGACGGTCTCGTTGAGGATGGTCACGAAGGTGGCGACCAGCAGGGTGCCGATGACGAACAGGTGCTCGCGCGACAGCGCCCCGTCGCTCGTCTCGGCCTGGTCGGTCGTGGCGGTGCTCATGAAGTCCCCTGGGGTCGGTGCCGGACGTGCTCGTGGCGCGTGGAGTCCATCATCGACCACGGCGCAGACCTGGGGGTGAACGTCGGACGGCGGCGGGATGTTCCCCGCCGACCACCGACGTCCGCGGCGCAGGGCCGGTGGGGTCAGAGCCGGTTGAGCACCTGCACCATGTCGTCCTCGGTGTCGCTGCCGATCTTCTCGAAGACCAGCTTGACGACGGGGGTCGCGACCTTCGCGGCGCCCTTCAGCTGGATGTCGGCGACGTAGGTGATCTCGCTGCCCGACCCGTGCGGCTGGACGGTGATCGTGTCGGTGGTGTGGGCGGTGTCGTTGGTGCCGACGAACTGCACGTGCGTGTCGTCGAGCTCGGTGAGCTCGTACTCCAGCTCGGTGCTCACGCCTGCGATCTTCGACGTGTTCCGCCACCGGCTGCCGACGGCGACGGGGCCGTCGTCGATGCGCTGGCACGACTCGGTGCCCGGGTCCCAGTCCTCGGCGTGGGAGAAGTCCTTCAGGTACTCGAGGACGGTCGCGGGGGCGGGCTGGACGGTGAACGTGCGGCTGATCTCGGTCATGTCTCCACCGTCGGCGACGATCGACGGCCGTGCACGTCGACCGGGCCCGGTACCCCGGAACGCGATGTCGAACCCCCCGATTTCGGGAGGCGTACCCGCCGACCCCGTCCTACGGTCGAGACGACCCCGAGACGAGGAGCCACCATGAGTGACACGACCGACGAGAAGACCCTCGACGACCTGCTGACCGACCTGCGGATCGCCATGTTCACGACCGTCACCGACGACGGCACCCTGCGCAGCATCCCGATGGCACGCCAGGACACCGACCTCGACCCCGCCGAGCTGTGGTTCATCACGGCGAAGGACACCGAGCACACGCGCGACGTCGCGAAGCGGTCCGACGTGCAGCTGACGTTCAGCTCGTCGGACTCCTGGGTGGCGCTCACGGGCCACGCGGAGGTCGTCGACGACACGGCCAAGCTGAAGGAGCTGTGGAACACCTTCGCCGAGGCCTGGCTGCCCGAGGGACCGGAGGGCGACAACTCGACGCTGATCAAGGTGCGCGTCGACAAGGCGGAGTACTGGGACACGCCCGGCAGCAAGGTCGCGTCCGCGATCAGCCTGGTGAAGTCGAAGCTGACCGGCGAGCCGTACAAGAGCGACCACGGCGTCGTCGAGAACCCGTGACCTCGCGACCAACGCGCTGACGACGAGAGAGGTCCGACGATGAGCGAGGGCAAGCACGAGCCGCCGAAGGGCGTGCAGGAGACCGCGCAGCGGGCCGTCCGCTGGATCGAGGACGGCAAGGCCGGCAAGGGCTTCACCGACACCGGCGAGCACCGGGCCCACCAGCTCGCGAACGGCGAGAAGCTCACCGACGAGCAGGCCACGAAGATGCGCGCCTACTTCAAGCGGCACGACGTCGACAAGGACGCCGAGGGCTTCACGAACGGCTCCGACGGCTTCCCGTCGCCCGGTCGCGTCGCGTGGGACGCGTGGGGCCGCGACGAGGGCGAGCGCTGGGTGGGCACGCTCGACCTCTGAGTCGGGCGCACCCGCCACGGGGGAGGCCGTCCGCTGGACGCCTCCCCCGACGCGTGTGACGGGGAGGGTTCACCCCCTCAGCCACGGGTACCTCCTGGGACGCGACCGGTCCGCGGTCGCCCACAGCCTCGAGGGGGTCAGTCAGCATGCCGCTCGCCGACACGGAGTCGTCCACCGGGCCATCCACGGTGTCGTCCACTGGGCCGTCCATGGGGCCCCGCCGGGGTCGTCCCGAGATCAGGGTCGCGTCCGTGCCCGCCGGGCATGTGTACGTGCGGCACCTGTCGTCGCCCGACCTCGACCTCGACGACCCCGTGCGCCGCCTGGCCGACCCCGCACCCGGGGGCGGACCGGCTGCCGCGGGCCAGCCGTGGTGGCCGCCGGCGATGCTCGAGGCAGCCTGGGTGGAGCGGTCGCACGGCTCCTTCGACCTGATGCACGTGCACTTCGGCTTCGACGCCCTCGCCCCGGCGCAGCTCACCGCGCTGGTCGAGGCGCTGCGCACGCACGGCAAGCCGCTCGTGCTCACCGTGCACGACCTGCGCAACCCGCACCACCTCGACCGCACCCTGCACGACGCCCAGCTCGACGTCCTCGTTCCGGCGGCGTCGGTGGTGGCGACCCTGACCGAGGGCGCGGCCGCCGAGGTGCGGCGACGGTGGGACCGCGACGCGCTGGTGCTCCCCCACCCGCACGTCGTCGAGCCCCCCACGATGCAGCGGCTCGCCCGACACCGGTCCGCGCCCGCGGAGCGGGGTGGCGAGTTCCGCGTCGGCCTGCACGTCAAGAGCCTGCGCGCCTGCATGGACCCGGCCACCCTCCTGCCGACCCTGCTCCGCGCGGTCCAGGAGGTGCCGGACGGCGTGCTGCAGGTCGACGGCCACACCGACGTGCTCGACCCGAGCGGCGCGCGCTTCGACGCCGACCTGGCCGCCTGGCTCGCCGACACGCCCGACGTCGTCGACGTGCGCGTGCACGACTACTTCACCGACGACGAGCTCGTCGACTACCTCGCGTCGCTCGACCTCTCGGTGCTGCCGTACCGCTTCGGCACCCACTCGGGCTGGCTCGAGCTGTGCCGCGACGTCGGCACCCCGGTCGCGGCCCCGAGCTGCGGCTACTACGCCGACCAGGGGCCGGTGCACCCGTTCACGTTCGACGAGCACCGCTTCGACGCCGACAGCCTCGTGTCCGCGGTGCGCGACGCCTGGACGTCGACGCCCGCCCCCGCCCCGACGGTCGCGCAGCGGCTGGCGCAGCGTCGCCAGCTCGCGGAGGCCCACGCCACCGTCTATGCCGACGCCCTGACGGGTGCGTGCAGCATCGTGACCGTGGGTGGGCGATGAGGATCTGCCTCGTCGCGTCCGCTCGCTTCCCCGTCGCCGAGCCGTTCCACGGAGGGCTCGAGGCGCACACCGCCACGCTGGCCCGCGCGCTCGTGGACCGCGGCCACCGGGTGAGCGTCTTCGCCGCACCCGGGTCCGACCCCTCCCTCGACGTCGAGGAGCTCGACGTGCCGCCGTTCGAGCCGAGCGCAGCGGCGCGTGCCGACGTCGGGGCGCACCCGGACGCGTGGATGCGCGAGCACCACGCCTACCTGGCGCTCATGCTCCGCCTCGCCCGCGGAGGCCAGACGCGCTTCGACGTCGTGCACAACAACAGCCTCCACCACCTCCCCGTCGCGATGGCCTCGATGCTGTCGGTGCCGATGGTCACGACGCTGCACACCCCGCCGCTGGGCTGGCTGGAGTCGGCCATCGCCATGTCCGGCGGTGCGTCGACGTTCGCCGCGGTGAGCCGGCACACGGCCACCGCCTGGGCGCACGCCGTGCGGGCCGAGGTGGTGCCCAACGGCGTCGACACCTCCCGGTGGCAGCCGGGCCCGGGCGGGGGGCGAGCGGTGTGGACGGGCCGACTGGTGCCGGAGAAGGCTCCGCACGTGGCCATCCTCGCCGCCCGACGCGCCGGCCTCGCGATCGACCTCGCGGGACCCGTCCTGGACGCCGAGTACGTGCGTCGCGAGGTCGAGCCGCTGCTCGGCAACGACGCCCGGCTCGTCGGCCACCTGCACACCGACGCCCTCTGCGACCTCGTCGGACGGGCCAGCGTGGCCCTCGTGACCCCGCAGTGGGACGAGCCGTACGGCCTCGTCGCGGCGGAGGCCATGGCGTGCGGCACCCCCGTCGCGGCGTACGCCCGCGGCGCGCTGGCCGAGGTGGTCGGCATCTCCGCCGGTTGCCTGGCACGACCCGACGACGTCGACGACCTCGCCCGCGCCGCCCGCGAGGCGGTGGTGCTCGACCGCGCCGCGGTACGCGACCACGCGGTCCGGCACTGCTCGGTGCAGCGGATGGTCACGCGGTACGAGGAGCTCTACGCCCGGGCCGAGCGCCCGACGCAGCCCGCCGAGGCGTCGGCGTGATCGGCTACTACGTGCACCACCACGGGCACGGGCACGTGATGCGGGCGACCACCCTCCTGCCGCACCTCGCCGGGCACGAGGTGACCGGGCTGTCGACACTGCGCGCCCCGCGCGACTGGCCGCAGCTGTGGATCGGGCTCGACCCGGACGCCGACGACGACCCCTTCGAGCTCCCACCGGACCCGACCGCCGGTGGCGTCTTCCACTGGGTGCCCCGCGGGCACGACGGTCTGCGCTCGCGCATGGCGACGATCTCGCGGTGGATCGACCTGACCGACCCCGACGTCGTCGTCGTGGACACGTCGGTCGAGGTGGCCGCGCTCTGCCGCCTGCACGGCGTGCCCGTGGTGCAGATGCTGCAGCCCGGCGTCCGCACCGACCGACCGCACCAGCTGGCCCTCGACCTCGCCGACCGCATCGTCGCGCCGTGGCCCGCCGACGTCGCGGACGTCGTCGAGGGCGTGGCCGCCGACGACCCGCGCCTCGTGCACGTGGGCGCGTTCTCGCGCTTCGACGACCGCCCGGAGCCGCCCCACGCCGCACCTCCGGCGACCCGTCAGGTGACCGTCCTCTCGGGCACCGGGGGACCGGGCATCGACGACGTCTCGCTCGAGCGGGCGCGACGCGGCACGCCCGGCTGGACGTGGACCGTGCTCGGCGGCCACGCCGGGACCTGGCTCGCCGACCCGTGGCCCGCGCTGCTGCGCGCCGACGTCGTCGTGACCCACGCCGGGCAGAACGCGCTGGCCGAGGTGGCGGCGGCGCGCCGGCCCGCCGTGGTCGTGCCGCAGGAGCGTCCGCACGACGAGCAGCGGACCACCGCGAAGGCGCTGCAGGCCGACGGGCGGCTGCCCGTCGTGGTCGCCGAGGCCCCGGCCGACGACGACTGGGCCGCACTGCTGGAGCAGGCGGTGCGCCGCGACGGCCGCGACTGGGAGGTCTGGAACGACGGCAAGGGCGCGGCTCGCGCCGCCGACGTCGTCCTCGACGTGGCGCACGCGCGGACGGCGGACCGATGACGACGACGCGGGGTCAGGGCCGCGTCGCGGTGGTCACGGTCGTGCACGGTCGGCACCGGCACCTGTGGCTGCAGCAGCGGTCGCTCGCGGAGGGCACGGTGCCGCCGGACGACCACGTCGTGGTCGCGATGGACGACCCGCGCGCGGCTCGCTGGCCCGCAGCCGGCCGACCTCCTCACGTCCTGCACCTGCCGCGGACCGACGGCCGGCTCCCGCTCGCCACGGCCCGCAACCTCGGCGCCCGCACGGCGATCGAGCGCGGGGCCGACCTGCTGGTGTTCCTCGACGTCGACTGCATCGCCTCCCCCGGGCTCGTCCTCGCGTACGAGGAGGCGTCACGTCGACCGCTGGCCCAACACGCCCTGCTCTGCGGACCCGTCTCCTACCTGCCCCCGCCACCGGCCGGCGGCTACGACCTGCACACCGTGCACACGCTCGCGATGCCGCACCCGGCCCGTCCTGCCCCCGCCGCCGGCGACGTCGTGGTCGACGCCGACGGGCACGACCTGTTCTGGTCGCTCTCCTTCGCCCTCACCCCCGCCACCTGGGAGCGGGTCGGCGGGTTCGACGAGGCGTACACCGGCTACGGCGCCGAGGACACCGACGTCGGGCAGCGGGCCGCTGCGGCCGGCGTGCCGCTCGCGTGGGTGGGCGGGGCGCGGGCCGCGCACCAGCACCACCCCACGCAGACCCCGCCGGTGCAGCACCTCGACGACGTGCTCCGCAACGGCAGGCTGTTCCGCGACCGCTGGGGCCGGTGGCCCATGCAGGGCTGGCTCGACGCCTTCGAGGAGCAGGGGCTGGTGCGACGCACCCAGGACGGCGACTACGAGAGGTCCGACGCGACGCACGCGGCGACGGCTGCCACGATGGAGGCGTGACGTCCGTCTCCGTGGCCCTCGCCGCCCTCGCGGCGCTGCTGCCGATCACCAACCCGCTCGGGGCCGTGGCGGCCTTCGCGGCCCTGACCGAGGGCCAGCCGGCCGACCAGGTGCGACGCCAGGCGTGGCGCACCGGCATCTACGTCGCGGCGATCCTGGGCGTCTTCGCGCTCCTCGGCAGCCTCGTGCTCAGCGCCTTCGGCATCACCATCGCCTCGCTGCAGATCGCGGGCGGTCTCGTGGTGGCGCACTCGGGATTCGGCATGATCGTGCCGCGCGAGACGAGCACCGCGGCCGAGAAGGAGCACGCCGCCGCCAAGGCCGACGTGTCGTTCTCGCCGATGGCGCTGCCGCTGGTGGCCGGGCCCGGCGCCATCGGCGTGGTCATCGCGCTGTCGGCGCGACACTCCGACCCGCTCGACCGGGTCGGCATCCTGGTCGCGGGTCTCGCCATCGGCCTGCTCATCGCGCTCGCACTGCGCTTCGCCACCCCGGTCGTCGACCGGCTGGGCCCGACCGGCATCGGCGCCCTCACCCGCGTGATGGGCTTCCTGATCCTCGCGATCGGCGTCGAGCTGTTCGTGCACGGTGTGCTGGCCGTCCTGCCCTCGTAGGTCCTTCGAGCTGCCTGCACCGCGAGCACGAGGAACCCACGCGGGCCTCGACCGGGCGGATCGCCCGAGTCCTCGTACGTCACATTGGTTCCATGCCATCGACCTCCACACGAACACGAGTAAGTCGCCAGTTTCTCGCAGGCATGCTGGTCGGATGCGTGTTGACGACCGCGACAGTGGGGGGCGCAGCAGCGTGGATGAGCCGTGGAGATCTCGCTCAACGATGTCTCGAAGCCGCCCCGAGCGACCTCGAGGTCTGGCAGGCGTCGCTCTCGTACGACGCCGACCGCCTCAAGGCAGCGTTGACATGCACCTGGAGTGGAGAGGGAGGCCGCGGACCTTCTCGCACGATCAAGATCCCGCTGTACCGATGACGCGGCCGACCTCGGACAGCGCCGTCCTCCGCCGGGGTTGAAGAGAACGCCGCCACGAGACGTCCCGTCGTAGGCTCCTGCCCATGCGGGAGGCCGAGATCTTCGACGTCGACGGCACGTTGTGCGACGTGGCGAGCGTCCGGCACCACGTGCGCGGGAGCCGACGCAACTTCGAGGCGTTCCACGAGGCCGCCCTCGGCTGTCCGCCGCACGCCTGGGTCGTCGAGGGCGCCCGGGCCGCGGCGCGCGATGGTCGGGCCGTCGTGGTCGTCACGGCGCGGCGCGAGCACTGGCGTACGGGCACGTCGTTCTGGCTGGCGCTGCACGACGTGCCGTCGGACCACCTCTACCTGCGCGGCGAGCACGACGGCCGGCCCGACGTCGAGGTCAAGCGCGACGTCCTCGCCCAGGTGCGCCAGCGCTACCGCGTCGTGCGGGCCTGGGACGACAACCCGAACGTCATCGCGCTATGGGAGTCCGAGGGCATCGACGTGGTCGTCGTCCCGGGCTGGGACGGGGAGCCGTCGCGCCCCTGAGACGACGCGCCCGGCTCAGTTGCCGAAGGCGGCGAGGAGGTCGCTGACCATGGTGGTCGACTCCTCGGGGTGACGCAGGGGTCCGTCGGGGTGCACCTCGTAGCGGTTGCGACGTCCGACCTTGGTGCGTGTGAGGTACCCGGCCTCCTCGAGGTCGCGCAGGATCGTGCGGGCGGCGCGCTCGGAGATGCCGACGCGCTCGCTGAGGCTGGTGAGCAGGATGCCCGGCTCGCGCGCGACGAGGACGAGCACGTGGCCGTGGTTACTGAGAAAGGTCCACGAGGAGCGCTCCGACGTCACGGGCCCAGCGTAGCCGCGCAGGTGGCGTGCCTCACGTCCGCCACACCGGCACATCAATACCGGTATTGTGCTTCCCGTTAACGATCTCTTACCGCTCGGCGCCGGACGGGGTGGCGACACCGCGCGGACGAGATCCCCCTGCCAGCCCAGGAGTCCTCCATGGATCTGTCCATGCTCAGCAACCTCACCGACCCGGTCATCCTGTTCTTCGTGCTCGGCCTGCTGGCCGGGACCCTGCGCTCGAACCTCGAGTTGCCACCGGCCGTCACGAAGTTCCTCTCCCTCTACCTGCTCATGTCGATCGGGTTCAAGGGCGGCGAGGCGCTCGCGGCCACCGGCATCACCGGCACCGCCCTCACCGTGATGGGGCTCGCGGTGCTCCTGTCCGTCACCATCCCGGTCATCGGGTACCGCGTGCTGCGCCGGCGGGTGGCGCCCTTCGACGCGGCGGCGATCGCGGCCACCTACGGTTCCGTCAGTGCCGTCACGTTCGTCGCTGCGACGCAGTTCGTGACCTCGCGCGGCGACGAGCCCGGCGGCTACATGACGGTCGCGCTGGTCATGATGGAGACGCCCGCGGTGATCATGGCCGTGCTGCTCGCCACCTGGGTGCGCTCGCAGCGTCGGGCGGCCGAGCCGGCCCTCGTGGCCGCGCGGACCACCGGCTCCGGACCCGACGCCCCCACGACGCCGACGTCGGACCTGCCCCCGGCCGGCGCCAGCGTGGGCAGCATCCTGCGCGGGGCTTTCACCGAGGGCACGTTCCTGCTCCTCGTCGGCTCCCTGGTCATCGGCGTCGCCTCCGGATCGAGCGGCGCGGAGACCATGGCGCCGCTGCTGCACGACCTCTTCAAGGGGCTGCTGGCGTTCTTCCTGCTCGACATGGGCCTCGTCGTGGCCCGACAGCTGCGCGAGGTCAAGGGGGTCCCGCCGTTCCTGATCGGGTTCGCCGTGGTGATGCCCCTGTTCGGCGCCACGCTCGCCCTGGTGCTCGGCGTCCTGGCCGGTCTGTCCGTCGGCGACCTGACGCTGCTGACCGTGCTGGCGGCCAGCGGCTCCTACATCGTCGTCCCGGCAGTCGCGCGGCACGCGATCCCGGAGGCACTGCCGTCGCGCTACCTGACGATGTCGCTCGGGATCACGTTCCCGTTCAACATCGTCCTCGGCATCCCGCTGTACCACGCGATCGCCGGGATCGTCGCGTGAGCACCGCGTTGCTGGCCGGCAAGGTCGTGCTCGTGACGGGGGTCGTCACGACCGAGAGCATCGCCTACGGCGTGGCCCGACGGGCCGGCGAGCTGGACGCCCAGGTCGTGCTCACCGCGCTCGACCGCGACCTCGAACGGGCGAGGGAGGCCGCACGGTCGCTCGACGTCGACTCCGTCCTCACCTACGACGCGACCCGCCCGGGCGCGGGCCTGGAGCTCGTCGAGGCCGTCGGAGACCGCTTCGGACGTCTCGACGCGGCGCTGCACGCCATCGCGTTCGCGCCGCGGGCGGCGCTGTCGGGCTCGATGCTGGGCGTCGACCCGGCACAGCTCGAGCAGGCGTTCCGCACGAGCACCGTCTCCTACGCGGAGCTGGCGGAGGTCCTGCGCCGCCTGAGCCCACCGTCGGGGGCGAGCCTCGTCGGGCTCGACTTCGACGCGGCAGGGGCGTGGTCGGTCTACAACTGGATGGGCGTGTGCAAGGCCGGGCTGGAGTCGCTGAACCGCTACCTCGCCCGCGACCTGGGCGCGATCGGCATCCGCACCAACCTGGTCGCCGCCGGACCCGTCCACACCCGCGCCGCCAGCGGCATCCCGGGCTTCGAGGAGCTGCTCGACGCGTGGACGCAGCGGTCGCCCCTCCCGTGGGACCCCCGCGACACCGAGCCCGTGGCCGACTCCGTCTGCTACCTCTTCTCCGACCTGGCGCGAGCCGTCACCGGCGAGATCCTCCACGTCGACGGCGGCTACCACGCCATGGCCGGCCCCCTGAGGCGCTCCGGTCGGGAGTGAGGGGCCGCTGGACGCAGGATTCTGCCTTCCTGCGTCCAGCACCGAAGGATGCTGCGTCCACGACGGGATCCCGTCACGGACGCAGCATCCTTCACCTCCTCAGTCTCGAACGCAGAGACGTGCGTCCGCCCCCGGTTCATCCAGGCAGCAGGTGTCCCGCGGGGCGCGATGGCGCACGATGGACTGGTGCTGCACCATCTCGACCACCTCGTCCTCACCGTCTCGGACATCGACGCGACGGTCCGGTTCTACGCCGACGTCCTCGGGCTGGAGGCCCGGACCTTCGGCGGTGGACGGACCGCGCTCCACGCGCCGGGCTGGAAGATCAACCTGCACGAGGCCGCGGCGCCGATCGCGCCGCACGCCGCCGCTCCGACCCCCGGCTCGGCCGACCTCTGCTTCATCGTCGACCGCACCCTGGAGGAGGTCGAGCGGAGACTGGCTGACGGCGGCGTGGCCGTCGAGCTCGGTCCGGTCGACCGCACCGGCTCCTCCGGTCCCCTCCGCAGCGTCTACGTGCGCGACCCCGACGGCAACCTCGTCGAGCTGTCCGTCCCGCACGGGGAGCAGGGCGCGTCCTGAAGGATGCCTCGCCCGGAGCGGTCCGGGGACGAGCGAGGCGCGGCGGACGTCAGCGCCCGTCGACCTCGAACCACCGGCGGTTCTCGGACACCTCCGTCGGCGAGCACTCGGTCAGGCGGTAGGCCCGGGTCGGACCTTCGCGTGTCTCGAGCTCCTGGGGCTCTCGGCGTCGGGGGTCGACGAGCCAGGCGGCCTCGACATCGCTGCCGAGGATGAGATCCTCGCGGTGCCAGACGTCGTCGGGATGCTCGCCCAGCACGTAGTCGACGTCCCACCACCACTCGACGGTCGGCTGGCGCCACGGTCGCCACGGCGTGCTCAGGAAGACGGGAGCCCGGCGTAGTCGGGCCATCCCCGCCACCTCGCCGTCCAGGTGCAGCCGGAGGAAGATCTCGCGAGCTCGGGGATCGGACGACGCCACGAGCGCCTGCATCGACGACCGACGGGCCTTCCTCTCTCGGATCCACACCGCGACGAGCACTCCCGCCGACACGCTCACCATCGGGAGGAGTGCGGTGTCGAGAAGAGGCGTGCCGGTCAGGACGTCCAGAGTCATGAACGAGCCGAGCACCGACTCCCCTCCCCGATCCTCTGGCGCGATGCGCGCAGGCGCCTCGAACCCGACCTCACGCTCCGCGGCGATGGAGCTGGCGCTGACCCCGACTGTCGACAGGATGCTGCATCGCCGTGCACGGCACCAAACGATGCTGCGTACACGACGGGATCCCGTCACGGACGCAGCATCCTTGGTCACGTCGCACACGAACGCAGAAGCGTGCGTCCGCCCCAGCACCGCGCCCCACGACGCCCCTAGCCACGACGCCCCTACTCACGACGCACAGAGGCCCGGAACATCCTGAGATGCTCCGGGCCTCGTCTGCGCGCCCGTAGGGATTCGAACCCCAAACCTTCTGATCCGTAGTCAGATGCTCTATCCGTTGAGCTACGGGCGCACGTCCCGAAGGACAGCGAAGAGTCTACGGGACGGCCCTCCACGTCGCGCAACCGGGGCCGTCGCTACGCAAAGACCTTCCCGGTCCACCGACATCAGGTGTCTGTTTGATGAATCCGCCCAGGAACGAGGAGCGCGACCACTACGGTGAGCGCAGCCGCCCCGTCGCGGGGCACCGTGGAGAGAGAAGGACCCATGACCAGCAGTCGTCTGGCGCTGCCGGCGCTGTGCGCATCCGCCGCGCTCGTCGCCGGCACCGTCGGCCTCGTGGCCGCGCCCGCCCAGGCCGAGCCGACCGACGCCCCCTCGTCGTCCGCCGCGTGCGAGACCTACCCCGCCGACCAGCTCGAGGAGGGTCAGGAGGTCACCGGTCTCACCACCGCCGGCGTCACCCCCGGTCGCCCGTCGTCGAAGGTCGAGCCGGAGTCGTTCACGGGCACCTACCTCGACACGCTGAAGAGCGACGACGGCGACACCCTCGTCTTCGACCTCAAGGGCTCACGGATCACCAAGGCCGACGGCACCATCGACGCCGGCGTCTGGTCGGGCATGTCCGGCTCGCCCGTCTACGCCGCCGACGGTCGCCTCATCGGCGCCGTCGCGTACACGTTCGGCAGCACGCAGGGCTCCTCGATCGCCGGCGTCACGCCCGCGGCGAGCCTGCAGGCCCTGCGCGCCAACGGCGGCCAGGCACCCACCAGCATCCGCCTGACCACCCGCGAGAAGAACCGCCTCGTCGCCGCCGGCGCCGACCGCGGCGAGCTCGGCACCGGCGCCCGCAGCATCAAGCCGGTCACCGCCATCACGCTGCCCAGCAGCCTCGCCAGCGGGTACGCCACCATCGCCAAGCGTGCCGGCAGCAAGGCCGCCACGGTCGTCTCCGGCAGCAACGGTGGCGCGGCCGCCGACGCCCCGATCGTCGCCGGTGGCAACCTGGCCGTGGCCGACTCCTACGGGTCGATCGGCTTCTACGCGCTCGGCACCGCGTCGCTCGTGTGCGACGGCGACGTGGTCGGCTTCGGCCACCCCATGGAGTTCGCGAACGCCCAGCGCACCCTGCACAACGCGTCGACGGCGCTGATCCAGGCCGACGGCGGCGAGTCCTACAAGCTCGCCAACCTGGGTGCTCCCCAGGGCACCCTCCTGCACGACGGCCTGGCCGGCGTGTTCGGTCGCCTCGGCGCGCTGCCGCTCACCACGACCGTCAGCTCGACGGCGTCGTCCGACGGCAAGCCGGCGCGCACCTACCTGTCGTTCGTCCCCAACCCGGACGCCCTGCCCGCGATCGCCGCCACGCACGCCTTCCGCGACGCCGCGCTCGCGCAGGACCAGCTGGCCGGTGGCGAGTCGCTCGTGACCTGGACCGTCAAGGGCACGAGCACCGTCAACGGCAAGCCGGTCGAGATGCGCCGCACCGACCGCTACAGCCGCCGGGACTTCCTCGCGGAGTTCGTCGGCACCGGCGTCGCGTCGAACGTCGAGGCACTGCAGGACAACCCGTTCTCGAACATCGACGTCACCGACGTGACCATCGACGACACCCTCACGTCGCCGTACAAGGCGCTGAAGGCCACGGCCGTCGAGCGCTACGACACGAAGACGCGGCGCTGGGTGAAGCTGCGCGAGGGTGGCACGATCACCGCCACCAAGGGCCGCACGATCAAGCTGCGCATCACCCTCGACCGCGCCAACCGCTGGTCGAAGGCCACCAAGCGGTACGTGACCACCGAGGTGCGTCCCGCGTCGACCGCGATCGGCACCGGCCGCATCGTCATCGCCGGCGGCAACACCAACGACTGGGAGGACGAGGACGAGTTCTTCGACGACTTCGCCCCCTGGGACGACGAGGAGTACTACTACGACGACGAGGACGAGCTGTCGCTCCCGGCGAAGCAGCCCACGTCGGCGCAGGGCGTGGCCGACCAGCTCGCGAACGACGTGCGCAACGACGACCTCGTGGTGTCGCAGGACTACTTCACGAAGCCGTCGAAGCGCTCCAGCAAGCGCGTGCTGGTGAACCAGGACAAGCGCCTGCGCCAGACGTCGATCGTCACCGGACTCCTGTACTTCAAGGTCCGCTACCGCTGACGCCCGCCTCATCACGACGACGGCGCTGCCTCCCCGCCCGGGGAGGCAGCGCCGTCGTCGTCGTGGCGGGCCCGCTCAGCCGGTGTTGCGCAGACCGGCGGCGATGCCGTTGATGGTGAGCAGCAGCGCCCGCTCGGTCTCCGGCGACGGTGACTCCGCGGCCCGCGCCCGACCGAGCAGCGAGACCTGCAGCGCGTGCAGGGGCGCGAGGTAGGCGTCGCGCAGCTCGAGGGTGCGGCGCAGCACCGGTGCCGACTCCAGCAGCGACGTCTGGCCGGTCACCCGCAGCACCTGCCCCACGGTGCGCTCGTGCTCGGCGCGGATGACGTCCATCAGGTGCCGGGCGTCGTCGGGCACCAGCGCATCGACGTAGGAGGAGGCGATCTCGAGGTCGGTCTTCGCGAGCGTCATCTGCACGTTCGACAGGAAGGTGCGGAAGAACGCCCACGAGCCGTACATCTCGCGCAGCGTGTCCTCGCGGCCGTCGTCGAACGCGGCCTGCAGCCCCGAGCCGACACCGAACCAGCCCGGCAGGATGATCCGCGACTGCGTCCACCCGAACACCCACGGGATGGCGCGCAGGTCGTCGAGCCCGCCGGCACCGCCGGGCCGCTTCGCGGGACGGGAGCCGATGTTCATCTTGCCCAGCTCGTCGACGGGCGTCGCGGCCACGAAGAACGGCACCAGGGCGTCGTCGCGCACGAGTGCGCGGTAGGCCTGCTTGCCCTGCTCGGCGACGACGTCCATCGTGCCGTTCCAGCCGTCGAGCACCTCGCGCGGCAGCAGCGACGTGCGGTGCAGCGCCGACGCCTCCACGACCGCGGCCAGCGCGCCCTCGAGGTTGTGTCGCCCGAGCCCGGGCAGCGCGTACTTGTCGGAGATGACCTCGCCCTGCTCGGTGATCTTGATGGCACCGTCGAGCGAGCCGTAGGGCTGGCTCATGATCGCCTCGGCCGTCGGGCCGCCGCCACGGCCCACGGACCCGCCGCGACCGTGGAACAGCCGCAGCCGCACGCCGTGCTCGCGGGCCACGTCGCGCAGGGCGCGCTGGGCGCGGTGGATCTGCCACTGCGAGGCGGCGATGCCGGCGTCCTTCGAGGAGTCGGAGTAGCCGAGCATGATCTCCTGCAGGTCGCCGCGCGCCGCGACCACGCGACGGTACGACGGGTCCGACAGCAGCGCGTCGAGCAGCGGACCGGCCGACTCGAGCTCGGCCACGGTCTCGAACAGGGGCGCGAAGCCGATGCGGGCCACCGGCTCCTCACCGGTCAGGTCGACGAGGCCGGCCTCACGGGCCAGCACGACCACGGCGAACAGGTCGTCCACGTCGTGCGTCATCGAGACGATGTAGGTCTCGACCACCTCCGGTCCGTACGTGTCGAGCGCGGTGCGGATGGTCTCCATGAGCGCCAGCGATGCCGACGCCGCCTCGCCGAGCCGCTCGCGGTCGGCGGCCGCCGCAGCACCCAGCAGCGGACGCGCGGACCGCAGCTCCTCAGCCAGCCGCTCGATGCGCTGCGGACGCTCGAGCTCGCCGTACCCGGTCTCGCCGACCCTGGCGTAGAGGTCGGCGAGGGCCGCGTGGTGCTTGGCGGAGTGCTCGCGCACGTCCATCGTGGCCAGGCCCGCGCCGAACGTGACCGCGGTGCGCAGCAGACGTCGGACGGCGCCGTTGCCGGTCAGCTCGTCACCGGCCGCCAGCATCGAGTCGCGCACCAGCGCGAGGTCGCGCACCAGCTCGTCGAAGCCCAGGTAGTCGCGACCGGGCTCGTGCGGGGTGTCGTCGACGAGCCGGTCGCGGGTGCGCAGCAGGCGCACGCGCACGAAGCTCAGCTTGAGGCGGTAGGGCTCGTCGGCGTTCAGGCGACGGATGGTGCTCCAGGTGATCGGCAGCGCCTCGGCGTCCTCGGCGAGGCTGTCGAGCAGCTCCTGGCTGGCCTCGACCACGCGCGTCGACGCGGTCATCTCGGTGAGCAGGTCGTCGACCATCGTCACCAGCTCGGCCAGGCCCGACGTGTGCTGCAGGTGCAGCACGTCGAGCGTGACCTCCGGCGTGACGTTGGGGTTGCCGTCGCGGTCGCCACCGGCCCACGTGCCGAAGCGCAGCGGTCGGGCCGCCGGCGCCAGCTCGACGCCGACGCGCGCGGTCTGGCGGTCGAGCTCGTCGAGCAGGCCGGGCACGACCTCGGACGCGATCGAGCGCAGGTAGTAGACGGCCGTGCGCGCCTCGTCGAGCGGCTCGGGCTTGACGACGCGCAGCTCGTCGGTCTGCCACAGCAGGTCGACCAGCTCGGCGAGGCGGCGCTCGTCGGCGGCGGCGTGGGCGGCGGGACGACGCGGGTCCTCGAGGTCGCGCACGACCTCGGCGACCTTGCGCAGCAGTCGCAGCACCGTGCGCCGGCTCGCCTCGGTGGGGTGGGCGGTGAACACGGGCCGGTACTCCACGCGGGTGAGCACGTCGGCCAGCTCCTCGGCCGACAGGCTGCCGTCGGCGAGGGCCTCCTCGATGCGCCCGAAGGTGCTCGCGAGCGGTCCCTCGCTGCTCAGCGTCAGCGTCAGCTCCTGCCAGCGGTGCAGCTGCTCGGTGATGTTGACCAGCTGGAAGTACAGCGCGAACGCCCGCGCCAGCACCACCGCGCGCTCGGGGTCCAGGCCGTCGAGCGCCTCGCGCAGCTCGCCCGACCCGGCGCCGGGCCGTCGCGCGAGGTGCCGCACCCGCTCGACCAGCTCGAGCAGCTCCGCCCCCTCGTGCCGGGTGAGCGCCTCCCCGAGCAGCGTCGTCAGCTGCCGCACCGAGGCCCGCAGCGCGGCGTGCTCCTCATCGGACCCGACCCCTCCGGCGAAGAGGGCGACGTCGGGCTCACGGCGGTCGGACGCGAGGATCTGCTCGGTCGACCGGGTGCTGGGGGAGGTCATGGCACCATCCTGCCGCCCCGAGGTTTCTCGCGCGTGACGCCCGTCCGCCGTACGGACGGGTAGGCCGAGGGCACGAGCTACCCTGGTCGGTGGAACGTCCGCAGGCTGACGAGGGAGGTGGTTGCCGTGTCCGGCGAACCTCCCAGTCGACGACCGCGCGCCTGAGCGCCGTCGTCGCCCCACACCCCATCACCATCGTCAGCACCGGCCCGCCGCCCCCGTGCGGCCCTCCCGGACGGAGTCCGTCATGTCCGACCGTTCCTTCACGCCCCTGCGCACCCTGACCACCCGGGTGCGCCGCCAGCACGCCGCCGACCGGTCCCCCACCGACCGCCCGACCGCCGAGCACGCGACCGACTGGCACGCCGGACGTCGTGAGAGCCTCGTCGACAGCGCCGTCTACGTCGACGGCGACCGCGTGGCGTCACCCCGGACGCTCGCCGACACGTACGGCGCGCTGCGCGAGCGGCCTGACGCCTTCGCCTGGGTGGGCCTGTACCGGCCCGACCAGCACGAGCTCGGGTCGCTCGCCGACGAGCTCGACCTGCACAGCCTCGCCATCGAGGACGCGATCGTCGCCCACCAGCGCCCCAAGCTGGAGCGCTACGACGACACGCTCTTCGTGGTGCTGCGCGCCGCCCGCTACCTCGACGACGTCGAGGAGGTGGAGTTCGGCGAGGTGCACGTGTTCGTCGGGCCCGACTTCGTGGTGACGCTGCGGCACAGCGAGGCCCCCGACCTCTCGGCCGTGCGTCGCCGTCTGGAGAGCACCCCCGACCTGCTGCGCCTCGGCCCCGAGGCCGTCCTGTACGCCGTGCTCGACCGGGTCGTCGACGGCTACCTGCCGGTGGTCGCCGGGCTCTCGAACGACATCGACGAGATCGAGACGGAGGTCTTCTCCGGCGACCCCCGCGTCTCGCGGCGCATCTACGAGCTGACCCGCGAGGTGATCGAGTTCCAGCGCGCTGCCGCGCCGCTCGCGCGCGTGCTGCGCTCCCTGGCCGGCGGGTTCACGAAGTACCGCATCGACGACGAGCTGCAGCGCTACCTGCGCGACGTCGAGGACCACCTGACGCAGGTGACCGAGCAGATCGACGGGTTCCGCCAGCTGCTGCGCGACATCATGACCGTCAACGCGACGCTGGTGGCGCAGAAGCAGAACGAGGAGATGAAGGCGCTCACCGAGGCCAGCCTCGACCAGAACGAGGAGGTCAAGCGGATCTCGGCGTGGGCGGCCATCCTGTTCGCACCCACGCTGATCGGCACCGTGTACGGCATGAACTTCGACCGCATGCCGGAGCTGCACTGGCGGCTCGGCTACCCGTTCGCGCTGCTGCTGATGGGCTGCGTCAGCGTCGGGCTGTGGGCGGCGTTCCGCCGTCGCCGGTGGATCTGACGCTCGGCCAACCTCTCCACATGCTGCACACGGCGCGTGGAGATGCGCCCGTCTCCCAGGATGCCTACCGTCGAAGCATGATTGCGGAGGAGTACCAGATCGCGTCGCCCCAGACGCGCGCCCAACTGTGGGCGAACCTCCTGCGCCTGGAGACCCTCGGCGAGTGGAGCGCCGTCAGCCGCTGCCTGTCCACCGACACCGACGTCCTGGCGCAGGCGCAGTCCTACCTGTGCGTCCTGCAGCACCGCGAAGAGGAGCTCGACGCCTCGATCGTGGTCACGAACCTCGACCCGATGAACGAGCTCAAGCTCCGCACGGCGTCGGCGATGGCGGTCGTGAACGAGCGTGTCGTCCTCGAGCCCGACGGCCGGGGCACCCTGGTGCGGTACACGGCGGCCGCGACGTCGTCGATGTTCGGCCCAGCCGTCACGGTGTGGCTGCACGACCATGTGTCGCTCGTCCAGCAGCGGCTGACCCGCTTCGTCCAGCGCACCGACACGTATGCGGCCGACGAGCCCTGACTCGACCCGCGGACGATGAAGCCCCGCCGCCTTCTCCAGGGGTGAGGAAGGCGACGGGGGTCCGTTCATCGTAGCGGCGCACGGGGGTGCCGCGACAGCACCGGACGGTGCCTGTCGCGGCGGCCGTCGCCCGACCTCACGCGCTCTGGGACGCCGGGGCGGACGTTAGGCTGCGGCCATGAAGATCGCAGTGGTGGGCACCGGCTACGTCGGCCTCTCGAACGCCGTCATCCTCGCCCAGCGCCACCAGGTCGTCGCCGTCGACATCGACGCCGCGAAGGTGGAGCAGATCAACGCGCGCACGTCGCCGATCGAGGACGTCGAGCTGGAGCAGTACCTGGCCGAGAAGCCGCTCGACCTCACGGCCACCACCGACGCCGCCTCGGCGTACGCGGACGCGGCGTTCGTCGTGGTCGCGACGCCCACCGATTACGACCCGCAGACCAACTACTTCAACACGCGCTCGGTCGAGAGCGTCGTGGCGGCGGTCGGCGAGGTGAACCCGTCGGCGGCGATCGTCATCAAGTCGACCGTGCCCGTGGGGTTCACGGCTCGCATCCGTGAGCAGCACCCGGGGCTGACGATCCTGTTCTCGCCGGAGTTCCTGCGCGAGGGTCGGGCCCTGTACGACAACCTGCACCCGTCGCGGATCGTCGTGGGGGCGCGCACCCCGGAGGGCGAGGCGTTCGCGGAGCTGCTGCGCGAGGGTGCACTCGAGGACGACGTGCCGGTGCTGCTGACCGACTCGACCGAGGCGGAGGCGATCAAGCTGTTCGCCAACACCTACCTGGCGCTGCGCGTGGCGTACTTCAACGAGCTCGACACCTACGCGGCGATCCACGGCCTCGACTCGCGGCAGATCATCGAGGGCGTGGGCCTGGACCCGCGCATCGGCAGCCACTACAACAACCCGTCGTTCGGCTACGGCGGCTACTGCCTGCCGAAGGACACCAAGCAGCTGCGCGCGAACTTCGAGGACGTGCCGCAGAACCTGATCGGCGCGATCGTCGACGCCAACTCGACCCGCAAGGACTTCGTGGCCGAGGACATCCTGCGTCGCGAACCGACGACGGTCGGCATCTACCGCCTGGTGATGAAGTCGGGCTCGGACAACTTCCGCGCCTCGAGCATCCAGGGCGTGATGAAGCGGCTGAAGGCGAAGGGCATCGAGGTGCTCGTGTACGAGCCGCTGCTGCCCGACGAGCCGTTCTTCGGCTCGGAGGTCCTGCGCGACCTCGAGGAGCTGAAGCGTCGCAGCGACGTCATCGTCGTCAACCGCCACACCCCCGACCTCGCCGACGTGGCCGACAAGATCTACACCCGCGACCTCTTCGGCAGCGACTGACCGCCCGCCCCCCGCCGGTCGAGTAGCGCGAGCCCCGCAATCTCGCTGGTCGAGCAGCGCGAGCCGCCCGCCCTCCGCTGGTCGAGTAGCGCGAGCCGCGACGAAGGAGCTGGCTCGCGCGTATCGAGACCACCCCCAGCCAACGCTGGAACCCACCCCACACTGAACCCCTGCCGAGTGGTCTCGATACGCAGGGACCTCGCAAGCTCGTCCCTGCTACTCGACCAGCGATAGCGCGCCCCCCGCCGGTCGAGTAGTCCGCCCCGCGACGAAGGAGCAGGGGCGGACGTATCGAGACCACCCCACGCCGACGCTGGAAGCCGACCGGTGGCCCACGGCCCTCGTCCGGCCGACCGTCAGCCGACCCAGCGTGCGACCTGGTACTCGATGCCACCGCGCTCGTCCTCGACGGCCCAGGCGACGGTGTCCCCCGACGCGTGCACGACGCTGAGGCCCGGCAGGTCGCCGAGCCTCCAGACCTGGTGGTCGTCGAGGTCGAGCAGGTACTGACCGGCGTCGCCCGGAGCCGATCCACCTCCCCAGACGACGACAGCGTCCGTCATCTGCAAGCTCATGGTCGCCAACCCAGGCTGGTGCAGCTCGACGGTCCGCTCGTCGCCCGTGGCGCGGTCGTGCACGACGAGCCTCGACCTTCCGTCGTCGTCCGCCACAACCCATGCGACGTGCGTCGACGTGGCAGCGAGCGCGTTCACCTGCTCGCCGTCCTCGAGCTGGAGGGTGAGGAGGCGGTCCGACGACCCCGACTCGGGATCGACGCTCAGCACGTGCACGGGGCCACCGGCCGCCCGTCCCTGGGAACGCGGCGAGCTGACGACGAGCAGGTGCGTGCCGTCCGAGGCGGGAAGCTCGACGTCCCGCAACCGGCGCACCTCACCGCGACCGTCGAGGTCCCGTCCGAGCACGACCGGGCGGACGTCGTCGCCGTCGCCGTCCGTGGCCGCCCAGTAGGCCGTACTCCCGGCAATGACGGGGCGCGTCTCGCCGACGGCGCGCACGGTGCTGTCCACGAGCCGACGGGAGTCGCCGAGGAGGGTGCGACCTTCGCCGGCGCTCGACCACACGCGCCAGTCGAACGTGTCGAGCCTGGTGCTCGACGTCTCCACCCACACCTGGCGGGACGCGCGGTGCGCGAGCGCGGTGACCTGTGTGGCTCGGGACGCCCTGGCGTCGTAGCGCAGAGGCTCCACTCCCTGCTCGTCCAGCAGACCTACCCGGGGCGTCCCGAGGCTCGTGCCCGAGGAGCGACCGCTGGCGACGTCGAGGTCGCCTGACGCGTGCACCCCGAGCACGGTGACTCCAGGACGGCTGGGACGGGTGCCAAGGGCGCGGAGCTGGTCGACACCGGGCGGCTGGGCGTCGGTCAGGGCGGTGAGAGCGACCTCGGTCGACGACGCAGGGTCCCCGGGCGAGGCGTGGGAGGAGCAGCCGGTGAGTGCGGCGGTGACGGCGAGCGCCGCCACCGCCGCACGGAGGTGCATGGTCACCAGGCGATCCCGTTGTGGCGCAGCCACTGCGACGTGAACGAGCTGGTTCCCCACTCGAAGTACGGCACCGTCCCGTAGCGATCCCCCCAGATGCTGGACGACGGATCAGCGATCTGCAGGACGTCGCCGTTGGTGTGATACCCGTAGAAGACGATCCAGTGGCCGAGGGTCTGGTTGACCGGATGTCCGTTGTAGTGCCGCTCGCCGGACATCTCCACCGTGTCGGCAGCGACCGGCATCCCCTTACGGCCGATGTTCGAGAGCACGGCCGACCGCACCTGGGTGCCGGTCGGGGTGTTGAGCTGTTGGTAGTGATCGGCACCGAGCCACGCGTTCAGGCCCTTCACGAAGTTGCCGCTGCCCCAGCTCGTCTTGCCGTTGGCGGCAGTCTTCATGTGGCTGGAGTTGCCCATCGCGTCCTGCGACAGCGCGGCACCCGTGGCTCTGCTGGCGGTGGAGACGTTCCGCGCGGCGAGGTAGGCGTGGGCGATCATCTGGCCGGCCGCGGGGCCGCAGAAGTAACCGTTCTTCTGTCCCCAGTGCTTGAACGGAAGCTTGCGCGCAGCGGGGGTGGGCGTGGGAGTGTCGCTCGCGGCGGCGGCGGTGGTGGTGGTGGTGGTGCGGGCCGGGGCGCTGCTGACGCTGCCGAGGGAGTCGAAGGTCTGGGCGGAGATCTCGCCCCGTGCCACCTTGTCCTGCAGCTGCTTCTGCTCGACGACGGAGATGCCCGCGGCGGCGGGCTCCGCGTCGACGGCGTGGGCGGCGTGGGCGGGGAGCGGACCGAGCACGAGTCCCGCGGCAGCGAGCGACAGCGTCGCTCCCGCGGTGGCACGCCTCAGGGTCGGACTGATGGGCATGGCTTCCTCCTTCGGCCCGCCCGGCGCGGGCCACCGCTCCACCATCACGGCGGTCGCTGCGAAACCACTGCGACGCGGTCGCAGCGGCTCGTCGACCGCACACGCACGCGACCCCGCCCAGCGGGTGCTGGGCGGGGTCGGGTGGGGGCGGGTCAGGGCAGGGCGCTGAGCAGGGCCCTGCCGGCGGCGAGGAGCTCGGCGACGCGGTCGGTCGCGAGCGCGTACTCGACGGTGCCGCCGCGTCGGGTCGACGTCACCAGGTCGGCCCGGCGCAGGACGGCCAGCTGCTGCGACAGCGACGACGACTCGACCTCGATGTCGGCGAGCAGCTCGCGCACGGCCATCGGCCGGTCCTCCAGCAGCTCGAGCACCCGGATGCGGACCGGGTGCCCGAGCGTGCGGAAGAGCTCGGCCTTGCTGTGGTGCAGCGGTGCGCTCGTGGCAGACACCGGCTCAGGCGTCGTCGAGTGCCGCGGCGACGCGGCGGTGCGCCTCCCAGATCTCCTCGGGCAGTCCGTGGAACTGCTCCAGGTGCACCTGGCGGTGGCCGATCTCCTCCCGCCAGCGGTCGACGTCGATCGTGAGGATCGTGTCGAGGTCGGCCAGGGCCTGCTCGTCCAGACCCTCGAGGAGCAGCTCGTCGCGCTTCGGGATGACGCCGACGGGCGTCCGCTCGCCCTCGACCTCGCCGTTCATGTACTGCATGAGCCACACGAGCGGGCGCAGGTTCTCGCGGTAGCCGGGCCACAGGAAGCGGCCGTCGTCGCCGCGCTGGAACCAGTTGACGTGCGCGAACACGGGCTTCTTCTGCGCGCGGGAGAAGACCTCGAGCCAGTGGGCGGCGTAGTCGCCCTCGGAGTAGGACATGAACGGACGCATCGACATGGGGTCGTAGCGCAGGACGCCCTCGAGGCCGTCGGCGGCGGCCGTGGCCTCGGCGCCGAGCGTCAGGCCGTCGTAGACGCCCTCGGCGACGTCGTCGATGGCGCGGATGAGCGGCTCACGGTCGCGGGTGCGGCCGCCGAAGATGACGCCGTGGATCTCGACGCCCTGCGGCTCCTCGAAGTCCTTCGCGACGTTGGGCACGTTCTCCAGGGTGGTGGTGAAGCGGCTGTTGGGGTGGGCCCACGGCGCGTCGACCCCCTCGCCCTGACGGTCGGCGATGAGGTCGCCCTTCCAGTCCTCCCAGCCGTCGAGGTCGGTGGGCTTGTCGCCCTTGCCCTCCCACCAGACCTCCTGGGTCTTGGGGTTGTAGGCGACGTTGGTGAAGATGGCGCCGGTGCCCTCGACGATGGAGTCGACGGCGGTCGGGTTCGTCTTCTCGTTGGTGTCCTTCGCGACGCCGAAGACCCCGTTCTCGGGGTTCATGCCGTAGAGCTTGCCGTCGTCGCCGACCCACAGCCAGGCGATGTCGTCGCCGTAGAACTCGACGTAGTAGCGGTCGCCGAGGGCGTCGGGGGCGAGCGTCATGGCGAGGTTGGTCTTGCCCGACGCGGACGGGAAGCCGCCACAGATGTGGTACTTCTTGCCGGTCTCCTTGTCGACGATGCCGAGCAGCATGAACTGCTCGACGAGGAAGCCGTTCTTCCAGCCGTCGTAGGAGCCCTGGCGCAGGCCGTGGGCGATCTTGCCGAGCAGCGCGTTTCCGCCGTAGGAGGAGCCGAAGTGCAGGATGGTGCGCTCGTCGGCGACGGTCACGAAGTACCGCTTGTCGTCGGGGGTGCCCTGGCCGAGGTTCTCCAGGTCGCCGGTGACGTGCACGGCGCGGACGAAGGAGTCGCCGAGGTCGTTGATGTACTCGGCGCCGACGCGGGCCATGCGGATCATCTGCAGCACGACGTTGCGGTTGTCGGTGAGCTCGACGCCGGCGGCGTACTCCTCGAGGGGCGAGCCCTTCGGCGCCATGAGGTAGGGGATGACGTACATCGTCTTGCCCTCGGAGGCGCCGGTCATGAGCCCGACCAGCTTCTCCTTCATCTCGGTGGCGGGGCGCCAGTTGTTGTAGACGCCCTTGTCGGCCTCGTCGTGCGTGGCGACGATGGTGCGCTCCTCGGCGCGTGCGGTGTCCTTGAAGTAGGAGCGGGAGTAGTAGCGGCCCTCGCCGGCGGGCAGGAGCTCCCCGGCGTCGAGCGCCTCCTGGATGAGTCGGGCGTCGTCGGCGGCCGAGACGACCTCGATCTGCGAGGCGCCCGTCACCCCCGCCCAGTGCTCCACGTACTCGCGCACGTGCTTGTTGGTCAGTCCGGCCTTGTCGAGCGCCGCCGCCACGTCTGCCATCGTGTCGTTTCCTCTCGTTGCCCCGTCCGGGGACACGTTCCGGGGGGTCCTCCCCCGCAATCGGTTGGAGCGACCGTACCGGAGTTGAAGAAGTTTTCATCTACCTGGTCGTAACAAGTGGGAAATGTCACGGGTGTCTCACCGTCGTGGGGCCTGCGCTGCCGGTCGTCGACGGCGGTGACGGCGAAGCGCGGGCCTGTCTCCACGCATCCAGCCCTGCCCATGGTTGACATGTCAACGGTTTCTCGCACTGCGGACCCGCTGAACCAGACCTACCGTTCAGGAATGCTCATCGACGGTCACGAGATCGAGTCCTCGCTCGCCCGCGAGCGACTGTGGGGTGAGCTCGTGTCCCTGGAGAACATCTCCGAGTGGAGCGCGCTGGAGGAGTGCGTCTCGACGGACAGCCCGGTCCTCGATCCCACGTCGTCGTACGTGTGCAAGCACCACAACGGCCTGCACGGCGTCGACGCGACGGTGCACGTCGAGGACTTCCGCGTCGGGGAGTGCCTGGCCCTGCGCACCGAGACGCCGATGGCGGACCTGCTGGAGACGATCGAGCTGCACGACCACCTGACGGGCAGCCGCCTCACCTACTCCGTCGACGCGACGTCGGCGTCGTTCGGGCCTGCAGCGACCGTGTGGCTGCACCGGCACGTCGTGTTCGTGTGCGACAAGCTCAACGAGTTCGCGAACCGCGAGCTGGTGTGACCGGGTCGGTGGACGATTTCTCGACCAAAAGTTGGTCAGAACCTCTTCAATGAATAGGTTGGGGGCATGTCCCTCCTGATCAACCAGCAACCGACGCCCTCGGGGACGCCGGTGCCGCTGGCGCAACCCCGGCCCGTCTGGGTCGGCTGCCTCTGGGACCACGGCGGCGAGCAGGTCAAGGAGCTGGTGCCCGCCGTGGCCACCCACACCTACGAGAGCCTCGTGCTCTGCGACTTCTGGGATCCGCGCACCGGCGCGAACCGCCTGCACTGGATGGAACGCGAGTTCGTCCGAGATCGTCCGACGTCGATCGCGCCCGTGAGCCGACCGACGTCCGACCACCCCGCCGCTGCCCCGTCGCCGAAGTTCGACGTCGGCAGCTGACGCCCTCCCCCTTCGCACACGTCGCCGGCGGCGACCACCGTCCCTCTCGGCGCTGCTCCCTCCGCAGCACCGTCTGGTCGGTCGCCGCCGGCTCTTTCGTGCACCGTCCCCCCGAGGGAGCGTGCTCCCCACCGCGGACCTGCACCCCTGATCACGTCCGTGGACGGCGGTCTTGGTTGCCTCACATGGCGAGGTCCCTGACGAGCGCGCCTCGCGCCCGTGGGTCGGACGGCACCGGCTCGAACCAGGCGGCGACGTCGATGTCGGCGCGCCATCGTCCGAGCCAGCGACGCGAGCGGCTCACCCCGGCCACGAGGGCGGCGACGTCGACGACGTCGACGAGGGCCGCGAGGCGGTGCGGCCCGAGGCGCGACCACCGGTCGTCGGGTCGGCGGTCGGTGGCGTCCAGCTGGTCGTCGAGGACGGCTCGCACGAGGGCGAGGCTCAGCTCGGCCTCCACGTCGCGCAGCGCGCCACGGTCGCACTGCACCAGCTCGTCGACGATCACCTCGGCCACCAGCACCCGTGGCGCCGCGGCGAGGCAGACGCGCTCGAGCTGGCCGCGCAGGTTCTCCGCGCCCGGCGTGCCGGTGAGCGGGTTGTCGACGTCCTCGCCGCGTCGGCACCGCTCCTTGGTCCACGCCTCCAGCGCGGCGCGTGCGACCTGCGGCGTCGCCGGGGACCGGCCGGCCGCGACGAGGCTGTCGTCGATGCAGGCGAGAAGCCCGTGCAGGTCGGCGCCCTCCCGCGCGTGCAGGCGACCCAGCCGCGCGGCGAGCGTCGGCTGCCAGCCGCCGCCCGGGGTGCAGCGCGCCAGCAGCCCCGCGACGTGCTCGATGTCGTCGCCAGGGCCCCCGACGAGACGCAGCGTGGGGGGTCGGCAGGGCAAGGCTCGGACGCTCACGGTGTACCGCTTCCTCTCGCCCCTGGAATGACGGGACGTTCCCGCCGACGAGAGGGAAGGAGTGGGCCACGGTGGGACGATCACGCGGATCTCTTTGATCTTTTCTCCGAATTTTGCGTGACGAGACGATGACGACGCACTCTTGGTGACGGGGCTACCCCCCGAGATCCCCCTTCACCAGCCGAATGGCGACCCATGCCTGACCTCTTTCTCGACCCGAGCGACGCCGAGCTGATCCAGCGCTACCGCGATGGAGACGACGACGCCGCAGGTCCCCTGTTCGAGCGCCACCACCCCCCGGCCGTCCGTCTCGCGACAGCCCTGGCCGGCCGCTCCGCTGCCGACGACCTCGCCTCCGAGGCGTTCGTGGGCGTGCTGCGTGCTATCCGCAACGGCGCCGGCCCCGAGTTCGCGTTCCGTCCGTACCTGCTCACGTCGGTGCGCAACGGCTTCTACCGGGCGTCGAAGGCGGCCTCGCGCGTCGACCTCTACGAGGACGTCGACGAGGCACCCGTGCCGGCGGCCGGTGACGGGGCGGACCTGCGGGAGGAGTCGAGCCTGCTGGCGCAGGCGTTCGCGACGCTCCCGGAGCGCTGGCAGGCGGTGCTGTGGCACACCACGATCCACGACGAGTCGCCGGAGCAGGTGGCTCAGACGCTGGGGATCCGTCCGAACGCGGTCTCGTCGCTGGCGCTGCGGGCCCGCGAGGGACTGCGCAACGCCTACCTGACCGCGCACCTGGGCCAGACCGACGACCCGGAGTGCCGCGAGGTGCGCGACCTGCTGCCCGCCTACGACCGCGGGAAGCTGCGGCCTCGCGCCCTGGCCAAGGTCGAGGCGCACCTCGAGCACTGCGAGGGCTGCAGCGAAGCTGCGCTGATGGTCGGCGGCATCACCGCCAACCTGGGCCTGCTCCTGCTGCCCGCGCTGCTCGGCGCTCCTGGGGTCGCGGCGTTCGGCAGTGCGAGCACGACGGTGGATGCCGGCGTGGTCGCGACGTCGTCCTCGGCGGGCGGATCGTCCGCGGGCGGCTCCTCCACGTCGTCCAGCAGCGCCGCTGGCGCGTCGGGACTGGGCGGCTTGGCCGGTGCCGGCATCGGCGTGGTCGCTGCCGTGGCGGCGACGGTGCTCGTCGCGGCGGTGGCGGTGGGTGCCGTGCTGGTGGCCCGTCAGGGCGACTCCACGCGGGTGACCGCGAAGGACGTGCCCGGTGCCGTGACGGCGTCACCCCAGGCCACGCCCGAGGCGTCGGAGGTGCCCGTCGACGAGCCGACGCCGTCGCCGTCCCTCGAGCCGCTCGCGAGCACGGCGCCCGAGCCGACGCCCTCGACGCCACCCTTCGCCGATCACCGCGCCCTGCCACAGCCGGCGCCGGTGAAGCCCGTGCCGACGACGCAGCCCTCGCGGCCCGACCCGACGCCGACTCCGAAGCCCACGACGGAACCGACGCCGGAGCCGACCACCCCGCCGACACCCGAGCCCACCCCGGAGCCCACGCCCGAGCCGACGACTGAACCGACACCCGAGCCGACGCCCGACGAGGACCTGTCGATCTCTGCGGCCGTGGAGCGCACCGACGTCGAGCGCATCGTGCGGCTCACGGTGGTGGCCACCCGCGACATCCCGCAGGTGACGCTGACGTTCCCGCAGGAGCTGTCGAGGGGTTGGGTGCAGCAGGGCGGCTGGGCGTGCACCGGGGGCGGGTCGTCGAGGGTCGTGATCTGCACGGCGTCGGGGCCGAACCCCGGACCGCTCGTGGCGTCCTGGTCGCCCCCCGAGGCTTCCGGTTTCTTCGCGACGGTCACGTCGCCCGGTCGCACCGACCCGAACCTGAGCAACAACACGGTCTCGGTCGACTGACGGCTGTCAGTCCTTCCGCGTGCCGAGGCTCTTTCTGCCCGCCCTGGTGTGCAGCTCCAGGTGGGGGCAGGCGTATCCGTACTTCAGCCGGCAGCGCCAGCGCCTCAAGGTACGTCTCATCGCCCTCCTCCTTCCCCTCTGACGGTAGGGAAGGAAAATGACGAGAACGTGTCGGTCTCAGGTGCGCTGCATCACCACCGGCAAGCCACTTCCGGCATAGAGAAACCCCGCTGATCTCGGGGGGTGAATCAGCGGGGCTTCGAGAAGAACACTACCGACCGCCCCCTCGCCCGTCAGCGGTTTCTCCACATTCGTCCGCCTGTTTTCTGATCCCGTCCGACCCGACTGCATCGGCTCTGACTTTCGCCCGAGCGTCGTCCGGGTCGAATGCCCCGGGATTGCAGGAGTCGAAGGTCTTTCGCGTGCTCGGGATCACGGGAGGTCCCGTGTGATGTCACATCTCGTTCACACAAAGTGGTCGTTTCTCCCTGAGAACCGCCCTAATCTTGGCGAGTGCTAGCCCGGGGGAGCACGCATAGTTGAAGCTCGGAGATCGGTGCACATGACCATCCAGGACGTCGGCAGGACGACGCGCTCTATCCATGTGGAGCCGCTTCCCTCCGCCCGCACCGCCCCCCGCGCCCCACACCCCGCACCATCGGAGACCCCGCCCATTCCGCACCGTCAACGCCGCACCCCATGGCACCGCTCGTATCGGCACGCGGTGCTGGCGGTCGACGCCCTCGTCCTGCTCGGGTCGGTCGTGCTGGCCGAGTTCATCCGCTTCGGCCTGGACCCCGTCACGCCCGCTGGCACGAGCCTCACGTACACCGCCCTCGGAGTCTTCATCGCCGCTGGTTGGTGGACGATGCTGCAGCTCTACCGCTCGACGGACGAGCGCATCCTCGGTCACGGGCCGGACGAGTACCGCAAGGTGGTGCAGGCGTCGGTCATGGGGTTCGGCCTCCTCGCCATCGTGACGCTGCTGCTGAAGCAGGACCTCTCCCGCGGCTACCTGGCCATCGCCTTCCCCGTGGGCCTGGTGGGTCTGCTGTTCGGTCGGAAGATCCTGCGCGTGTGGCTTGCGCGCCGGCGTTGGCGCGGAGCGATGTCCACCAACGTGCTGGTCATCGGCGGCACGCGATCGGCCGAGTCGATCGAGCGCTACTTCGGACGCCACCCCGAGGCCGGGTTCCGGCTTACGGGCGTATGGGTGCCCGACGAGGCGGAGTCGCTCAACCGCTGGCTCGACGTCCCGAGCCGTTTCGTGCCCGTCCTCGGCAACACTCGCAGCCTCACCGATGCCCTGGCTCTCGCCGACGCCGGTGCCGTGTTCGTGACCGACACCGAGCACCTCGGACCGAACGGCCTGAAGGACCTCACCTGGGAGCTGCAGACCACCGGGGTCGACCTCATGGTCTCGCCCAACGTCGTCGACGTCGCGACGCCGCGGATCACGCTGCGCAACGTCGGCGCGATGCCGTTCCTCCACCTCGAGAAGCCGCAGTACGAAGGCGCGACCCGCTGGGGCAAGGTCGTGTTCGACCGGACGTTCGCGACGGTCGCCTTGCTGGCGCTGTCCCCCGTGCTGCTCGCCGCCGCCCTTGCCGTGAAGCTCACGTCGACTGGACCGGTGCTGTACCGCTCCGAGCGGATCGGCGTCGGCGGCGTACCCTTCCAGATGCTCAAGTTCCGCTCGATGGTCGAGGACGCCGACGAAATCCGCGGTCAGCTTGATTCCGACCATGACGGTGTGCTCTTCAAGATGAAGAACGATCCCCGTGTCACCAGAGTCGGTAGTGTCTTGCGCCGCTATTCCATCGACGAGTTGCCCCAGCTGATCAATGTCCTTCGAGGCGACATGAGCATCGTCGGGCCGCGCCCGCCGTTGCGCTCCGAGGTCGAGCAGTACGGTGAAGGCGTGCACCGTCGACTCCTCGTCAAGCAGGGCATCACTGGCCTGTGGCAGGTCAGCGGTCGCTCCGATCTCTCTTGGGACGACACGGTGCGGCTCGATCTCGACTACGTCGAGAACTGGTCCTTGTTCCGCGACATCCAGATCATCTGGCGGACTGTCCGTGCGGTCATCCGCTCGAGGGGTGCCTACTAGTCATGGGCACGACCCCCACCGACCTTTCTGTTCGCCACATGGTGGGTCCAGTCACCTTTGTCGCCACGAATCTGGACGCGGCGGCCGTCGCCCTGTGTGACCTTGCCCAGCTCGGCACCTCTGGTGCCCACGTGCATCTTCTGAACGCCTACAGCGTCACACTCGCGGAGCGTCGCTCAGGTTATCTTGAAGCGGTGTCCGGCTCGGCCATCAACCTCCCGGACGGCAAACCCATTGGCTGGGTCTCTCGACTCCGGCGCGATGAAGTCCCGCTCCGACAGATCAGGGGCGTCGAACTCTTCCTGCGGACGTTCGAGCGAGGGCTCGAGGCCGAGGTCAAGCACTACCTGCTGGGGGCGACGCCCGAGACGCTGACGCTGCTGGAAGCCAACCTCAGATCCCGGTACCCAGATGCGTCGATCGTCGGATCCTTCAGTCCGCCATTCCGCGAGCTCCGGGAAGAGGAACTGGCGGAGCAGGACCGGCGCATCCAGGAGGCCGGCGCGGACGTCGTGTGGGTCGGCCTTGGCACTCCCAAGCAGGACTTCGAGGCCGCGCGACTCGCGGAACGGCTTCCGGTCACAGCGGTGGCGGTGGGAGCCGCCTTCGACTTCGTCGCCGGGTCTGTCCGCGAAGCGCCTGCCCTCATCACCAAGTGCGGGATGGAGTGGGCATACCGATTGTTCCGTGAGCCTCGACGCCTGTGGCGTCGGTACCTGATCGGAAACACGCAATTCATCGCGACCGTCCTGCTGAAACGGCACCCCTGATCATCATCTGCTCCAGGACCTCTGTACCCAAGGAAGAATCGTGACCGTTACCGCAGTCGTGCGTGCTTACAACGAGGAGGCGCATCTCGGCCGCCTCCTGCACGGACTCAAACAGCAGACCGTGCCTGTCGACGAGGTGATCGTCGTCGACTCCGGGTCGACGGATCGAACGGTGGAGATCGCGGAGCTCGGCGGGTGCCGAGTGGTGCACATCGCACAGGAGGAGTTCACCTTCGGCCGCTCGCTCAATTTCGGTTGTGACGCCGCGAAGGGTGATCTACTCCTCATCCTCTCCGCACACGTTTACCCTGTCTACGACTCATTCGTCGAGAACATGGTGGCGCCGTTCGGGGAGCCGTCCACCGCCATCGCGTACGGTCGACAGGTCGGCGACCACAGGACCAAGTACTCCGAGGCGCGCATCATGCGGCAGTGGTTCCCGAGCGAGAGCATCCGGAACCAGCCCCATCCGTTCTGCAACAACGCGAATGCGATGATCCGCAAGGACGTCTGGTCGCAGCTTCGGTACGACGAAACCCTCACGGGTCTCGAAGATCTGGACATGGCGAAGCGCGCTCTCGCGGGCGGCCGAAGAATTGATTACGTTGCCGAAGCGCCAGTGGTCCATGTTCACGAGGAGACGTGGTCAACCATCCGAAACCGCTACCGTCGGGAAGCGATCGCATACAAGGCGATCATGAGCGAGGAACAGTTCACGGCTGCGGAGGCTGCCCTGCTCGCCGGGGTGAACACGGTGAGTGACTACTGGCACGCACTCCGCGAGCGGCAGTTCGCCAACAACATCCTGGAGATTCCCAGGTTCCGCGTGGCCCAGTTCCTGGGCGCAGCTCAAGGGTTTCGCACCGACCCCGGGATGAGTCAGCGACTGCGGCGACGTTTCTACTATCCCGATCACGGGCGAGGTGAGCACGAAAACAAGCCGGGCACACCCATCAACTACGACGTGTGACTTGTCCCAAGGAGCCTCCAAACCATGAACAACGTGTCCGCTGTGGTCCCCATGCGCCATTCCAGCGAACGGGTCCCCGGCAAGAACTACCGGGTCCTCGGGACGATGCCGTTGTATCACCACGTCGTCCAAGCTCTTCTGCGTAGCGAGCACGTCAGCGAGGTCATCATCGACACCGACAGCCCGGTGATCATGGAGGACGCGGCTGCGGCGTTCCCCACTGTCAAACTCGTAGAGCGCCCCCCCCACCTTCGTGACGGCCACACCCCCATGAATGAGGTTCTGAGGAACACGATCCAGCACGCCTCAGAGACGAGCATCCTCCAGACGCACTCCACCAACCCGTTCGTGCGACCAGAGACCTTCGATGCTGCGATCCGGCGCTTCTTCGAAGATGGCTCCAACGACTCGGTCTTCGGCGTCACGCGAATCCAGGGCCGTCTTTGGACGCCGGAGCTCGCGCCCATCAACCACGACCCCGCAGTCCTGGCACGCACGCAGGACCTGAGCCCTGTGTATCTCGAGAACTCGTGCTTCTACGTCTTCGACAAGGCGTCGCTCATCGCGACGGGCAACCGGGTCGGTCGAAGGCCTGGAGTGCTCGAAGTCGACAGCCTCGAAGCAGTCGACATCGACATCGAGTCAGAGTTCCGGCTGGCCGAGGCCATCATCAGATCCGACCTCTTCGAGCGTCGATGAAGAAGCCTCGCATCCTCATCACCTGCGCGCAGATGCAGGAGGAACTGCCGGTTCACCGCGGTCGACTCGAGGCCGCTGGGTTCGAGGTTGTCTCGCCCGAACTGAGAGGTCAGCAGTTCAGCGCGTCCGATCTCGCCCCCATGATGACTGACGTCGTGGGGATGATCGCAGGGGACGACGAGCTGTCCCGGGCCTTTTTCGAGTCGAGTCCAGACCTGCGTGCTCTCGTGCGCTGGGGTATCGGTATGGACTCTGTCGACCACGGAGCGGCAGCCAGCCACGGAGTGGAGGTACGAAACACCCCGGGCGTGTTCGGTGGCGAAGTGGCTGACAGCGCCTTCGCCTACGTCTTATTGCTCGCGCGCGGACATCACCTCGTCGATGCATCCGTCCGAGAAGGCGCTTGGCCGAAGCGGGAAGGGATCTCTCTCGCCGGTTCGACCATCGGCATCGTAGGCCTGGGCGACATCGGGCGAGCGGTGGCCCAGCGCGCACTCGGTTTCGGCATGACGGTCGTGGCGTTCGATCCTTACGCTCCGACAGGTACTTGTCCGGACGGTGCGACCATGGTTCCAGCGCTCGATGATCTTTTGCCACGGTCCAGGTTCGTCGTTCTCACCTGCCCCCTCACCGACGAGACCCTCCACCTCATCGATTCTTCTGCTCTGAGGTCGATGCGGAAGGACGCCTTCCTCGTCAACGTCGCCCGAGGCCCAGTGGTCGACGAAGCCGCGCTCGCTGTGGCGCTTGTCGAGGAACGGCTGGCCGGGGCGGGGCTCGATGTCTTCGAGGTCGAGCCGCTGCCCGCAGACAGTCCCCTGCGAAGGTTCGACAACGTCATCCTGGGCGCGCACAACGGGTCCAACACACGTCAGGGCGTAGAGCGAGCGAGCGCCCGCGCAGTGGAGCTGCTTCTCGAGATGGTGTCACCGTCATGAGTCGTCCCGCGGTCATTGTGACGGGCGCAGCAGGTGGGATAGGCCGCTCCATCTGTTCCCGTTTCCGTAGCGATGGTCGTGTCGTGATCGGGTTCGACCGGAATGCATGCACCGATGTCGACCAGTGGATCGACATCGACATCGGCGATCTGGGTGGCCTCCGGCAGGCGGCGGCGGAGATTAGCTCTCAGCACCCCCTCGCGGCTGTGGTCCACAATGCCGCCGTCCAACCCATGGCCTCTGCGGGCGACACGCCCTACGCGACGTTTGTCGAAACCATGCGCGTCAACGTTCTCGCAGCGGACAGCCTCGTCCATGCGACGCGAGAGAATTTGAGCCGTGAACGCGGATCGGTCGTCGTAGTCAGCTCTGTCCACGCGAGCGCCACGACAGCCGGCATAAACGCATACGCCACCTCGAAAGCAGCTCTTGAGGGCTGGGTCCGGTCAGCCGCGATCGACCTCGGTCCCACCGTGCGCGTCAACGCCGTCCGGCCTGGAGCGATCGACACCGCCAAGCTGCAGGAGGGGTTCGCCCGTTGGGGCGAGGAAGTGGCGCGTGAACGTCGTTCGATCCTCGAGTCCCGCACTCCCCTGCGGCGCATCGGAACTCCTGATGAGATCGCTGCCGCCGTGAGCTTTCTGGCAGGCCCTGAAGCGAGCTTCATCACCGGATCAACCATGATCGTCGACGGCGGCGCTTCTGCGTGCTTGGGGACCGAATGAGCTGGACGGCCGTCCCGGGCGGCCACGGCTACCTGTTCGAGTCACCGCGCTGGGTGACCGAGGAGAAGTTGTTCCAGTGGGTCGACATTCTCGGCGCAACGATCTCTCGCTGGGATCCGGTGAGACCGACGCAGATCGAATCTCGCCACCTACCTTTGGATTTCGTCACCGCCGCCTTGCCACTCGACGGCCACCGCTCGATCGTAGCCTCACGCAACGCGCTCTTTGAGTACGCGTGGAATCGCGACCAGCTCACGCCACTCACGTCGTGCGACTTCCCTCCCAGCATCCGATTCAACGATGGCTCCATCTCTCCCGGTGGAGAGATCTTCATTGGAACCATGTCGATGACCGGGGCCCGAGACGAGGCGTCGTTGTACAGGTACGACCCCGCCGCACGATCACTCCAGCCGGTAATCAGCGGCATCGGCATCTCGAACGGCCTGGCATGGATCGACGACACGACTGCGCTGTATGTCGATTCCCTGTCGGGATCGATCGACACGTTGTCGCTCGACGACGACCCAGTCCGAAGAACGGTCTGGATCAGCGTCGCGACGGGAGAGGAACCGGACGGGCTGGCCATCGATGCCGAAGGCAGGGTCCACGTGGCGTTCTGGGGTTCCGGCGAGGTTCGTCGCTTCACCTCGGACGGGAGACCCCTCCCTTCGTGGGAAGTGCCTCATCCAATGGTGACGAGTCTGGCCTTCAGCACAGGCTGCCCGTCGACCGTCGTCGTGACAACGGCGGGGTCCGCCGTTCCATCGCTCGACGAAGACGCTCGCGGCTCCGTGTTCACGAAGGTCTTGTGAGCGTCGATGCGGATCGCTGAGGGCAGAGGAATCTCGCGCGTCAGTCGGACCAGCGTCGAGGCCGGCGTCTACGTAGGCCTCGCACTTGCTCAGCGAGCCGTAGCCTTCGTACTGCTGCCATTTCTCATCATCGCTCTGACGCCGGCGGAGTACGGAGTCGTCTCCGTCCTCTCCGCGCTAGTTGCTTTGCTGACGGCCGCTGCGGGTCTGAGCCTTGAGATCTTCGTCTTCAGGTCGACGGTCTTGGAACAGTCGCATGAGATCGTCCAGAGGGTTCTCTCCTACCTCTTCTTCCTCGTACCCGGTGTCGCACTGGTCTTGGCGAGCGCACTGCTGCTGATCCATTTCGAGATCTTCGGCGTGCCGTCCTGGGCACTCGGCGCAGCGACCCTTGCCGCAGCGCTCAGCGCATCGAACTACTCGGCACTCCTGCCCACCCTCCGAGCGCGACACCGGTTGGGCCCCTTCGTCCTGGTATCGGTTCTTTCGATCGCGGCACAGTCAGGTCTTACTCTCCTCCTCGTCATCGGGCTCGACCTCGGCGTCGAGGGATGGTGCTTCGCGGCAGTCGGGGCGGCCGCGGTCACCTACTGCCTGGGACTCGTCCTCTGCAGGCCCCGGTGGCACGCACCGCGTCTTCGCGAGCCGCTCTCGCTGACGCTCCCCCTAGTTCCGCATCAGCTGATGATGTGGGCCCTGACGTTCGCCGACCGTTGGATTCTTCTCGCCCTCGGCGGAGCAGCGCTCACGGGCTTGTACAGCCTTGCGTACCAGTGTGCGACAGTCCTCGGTCTCGTCCTCATGGAGCTCAACCGCGCCCTGATGCCTTGGTACGTAAAGATGAGCGCAACGTCTGTGGACCGCGGAATCAGAGCACACGCAGCTATCAACGTCATGCTGTTTTCGCTCTTCATGGCCGGGACGACGGTCTTGCAACCGCTGCTCTTCCGGGAAGAGTACTCGGAGGCCTACCAGTTCCTGGGACCTCTGGTCCTGTCGCAGCTCGCCTACGGGCTGTACTTCATTCCAGTCAATCTTCTATCGCTCACTATCGGCAGGACGAGTGGAGTCTGGCGAGCATCAGCGACTGGCGCCGCTGCCAACATCTCCCTCAACGTCGCCCTGATCCCTCACTTCGGCGGGTGGGGCGCAGTATCCGCCACGATCGTGGGGTACCTGCTCATGCTCGTTGTGGCGACACGCCTCGCTCCCGAAGCGTCGGCAATGATCCGGTCAGCCTTCCCGCTCACACCCGCATGTCTCCTAGTCGCCACGGCGACAGCGCAGTCGGTCGTGACCATGGCAGCGTCCGTCCAACTGCAGGTCGTGTCGCACGTGACATGCCTCCTCATCCAGACGACAGCCTTCTTCCTGGTTGTCAGGAGACTTCGTCCACCGCCGCACAGCAGAAACGAGGCCAGGGATGCTCAAGAGAATTCGTGACCGCTGGTTGATATCCGGATCATCGCAGTTGATGAATCCTTGGAGACGCGAGCACCCGCTCCGACCTCGCTGGATCCGAACGCTCCTGAGCCCCGTTGTCTTCCTAGGAGTCCGCGCCGGCTTCCGGCACGTCGATCACTCCTACATCCATGGCGACTCCAGACGACTGCATTGCGGTCAGCGCGTCTCGCTCATGGACACGACCTTCAACCTCGTGTCCGGTCACGTCCACATTGGTGACGACACCTTGTTCTCTCACGGGTGCTATGTGCTCACTGGGATGCACAGATTCGTCAACGGTCGCCGCGCATCTCTTCAGCCGGACCTGGGAGTCGCTGAGGTGCCTGCAGACGGACGGGACATTCGCATCGGAAAGGGATGCTTCATCGGCGCCGGTGCGATCATCCTGGGCGGCGTCAGCATCGGCGACAACGTGATCGTGGGAGCTGGCGCGGTCGTGGCTTCGGACGTGGTGGCCGGTCAGTTCATCGCAGGCATCCCAGCCGAACCGCTGCGCCGACTAGTCTAGATGGACCGATGGCTCACAGAACTCATGAAGACATCACCGCGAAGACTGACGGAGGGTTCCCTTGCGACAGGCAGTGATCGTCGCTGGCTTCGGCTTCGCAGTCGTGGTCGCTCTCTTCACGCCCACGGCCGCTACGGCGACGGCTCTCACCGCAATCGCTGTGGTCGGCTTGCTCTTCTTCCTCGCGGCACGCGCGGAGGTGGGCAGGTTGGAGGGCCGCGCGACACACATCGTCTGGCCCGCGCTGCTCGCACCAGTGACCTACGGCCTGCAACCTTTTCTGGGCACGCTCACTCTGCTCCCCCTCGCGGGTCTCCTGGTGATGACGCTCCGACCACGCGAAGGACGCGTAGCGCCTCTTCTGCTGGCTCTTGTCGTCGGAGCGTGCACGGTCCCGATAGTCGTCAACTCGACGCATCAGTACATCTTGCTGGGCTCAGCGATCTTGCTTCTTGGTTATCGGGTGGCAACTCGCTTCCCACGGGCTAACGCGGTCACGTCACTCATCGACGGAGTCGGGCTATTTCTCGTTGCCAACTTCCTTATGTACATGGCGGGAGTATCATCACCGTCTGCGGCTTCAAGGACCGGCGGACTCGACCTAGCGACTGGTGACGTCCGCGTGTTCTTCCCGCTCGGAAGTTCGATCCAGACCGGGCCAGTCATGGCCGCGATCTTTCTCGCGGCAGCGATCGCCTTGCACGACAAGATCGGGTGGAGGCTGGTCTATCGCGCTACCGCCTCCGTCGTCGCCGTCGCCGTGCTCGTCCAGGCTGGCAGCCGGATCCCGCTGCTTCTCGCGCTCACCCTCGGTGGACTGTCGATGCTTCGCCCACGGTTGCTGATGAGAGTCGCTGTCCCACTGCCCGTCGCGGTCCTGTCACTGTGGGCGATCTTTCCGCACATGCAGAACGCGGTCGTTCGTCCAGCGCTCGAGGTCGCGAGCGCTGTGCTCCCGCAGTTCCGAGATCGTGCCGATGGCGGCGACTCGACGCTCAACGGACGGTCGATCATCTGGGACAACGCCTGGACCTACTGGAACGAGAGCCACCTCGACGTGATCCACAAGTTGTTCGGCTTCGGATCCGCCGGACAAAGAACGTCGGGGGCATCGGCGACTTACAGTGACCTATTCTCGGGCGGATACTCAGAACCGCTCGCTGCCAGCGTCCACAACACTGGACTCCAGCAGCTCTTCGACGGCGGGCTTCTCGGCTTTCTCAGCCTTCTGGGCCTCTGTGTCTACGCACTCATGGGATGGCGCAGAGACTTCGCCACGCACCTGGATGCCCGCATCGGAACAACAGCACTCCTCGGCGCAATCGCTTCCGGCGCTTCCGAGGTGATGATCGCCCCTGGGTATGGACACGTACCATTCATCGTCGCGCTATGGCTGATGCTGTTTGGACGGGTCGAGCCGACCTTGCCCCCTGACGGAACAGCGTCAAAGGTCAGCGCGGACAGGAAGCGTGGGGCCGAGCAGATGTCACTGATTCTCCGAGGCAATAAGAACTGGACTGCACACTGATGAATCGACGACAGATCGACGGCGCTCCGACCATCTCCGGGAAGAGCGCCTATCCCACACAGCGCTTCACGAAATTGGCCGATACTGTAGGGACCCCTTTCGCCACCTGGGTCGCCGACGAGGTGGCACCTCGCCTCCAAGCGCGACGCGTGCGACGCCGCTATGCGGACCTACGTTCTCGTACGCCGATCCTGGCCAGCCAGGAGCGCTCCCTCGCAGATCTCCGCGACTCGCACCACGGAGAGCGTTGCGTGATCATCGGCAATGGTCCCAGTCTGCGCAAGACCGATGTTCGGCTCTTCAAGGACGAAGTGACCTTCGGATTGAATCGCGTCTATCTCGCGTTCGACGAATGGGGGTTCGACACCACTTACCACGTCGCCGTCAACAAGTACGTTGCCGAGCAGTCCGGGTCAGAGCTCGCTCGCGTGAGAAGTCCGCTGTTCACCACCCTTGGAAACGCCGATCACATCGGATCTCGGACGACCGAGACGTACTTCCTGTTGAACGACAGAGCTCCCGGGTTCTACGGCGATGTCCGGTTCGGCTTGTGGGAAGGCGCCACTGTCACTTTCGTGGCTATGCAACTTGCCTACTTCATGGGTTTCACCGAGGTGGTGCTCGTCGGGGTGGATCATCGATTTGCAAGCACTGGTCCCGCACATCAGCTGGTCGAGTCCGACTCCGATGACGAGAATCACTTCGATCCACGGTACTTCGGCCCCGGGTATCGGTGGCAGCTCCCGGACCTCGAGACGTCCGAGATCGCCTATAGTCTCGCACGCAAAGCCTTCGAGAACGACGGCCGCCGTATCGTCGACGCGACCGTTGACGGCGCTTTGCGCGTCTTCCCCCGCGTAGATCTCGCCACGCACCTCGCTTAGGCGCCGACGATCTTCGCTTACCACGATGACGCCCCCGCGCCCCATCCGGATCCTCACGCCGTCACAGGCAGAGGTCACTGAAGGAATACTTTCGATGAGATTTCAGATCGTCACTCCCTGCTGGAACGCCGCAGAGTGGATCGGTGAGACCGTGCGCTCGGTTGCACGCCAGTCTGTACTTCAAGACCCCTCGGTGCACATCGATTACACGGTCGTTGACGGAGCTTCGTCGGACCGCACTGTGGAGGCAGCTCATGAGGCATGGATCGAACAGCCCAACGCGAGTCTTCGCATCCTGAGTGAGCCGGACCAAGGGATGTACGACGCCCTCGTCAAGGGCTTGCGCGCAGGGTCCGGAGACGTCGTCGCCTACATCAACGCCGGCGATTACTATTCCGATCAGTGCCTCGAGGTCGTACGAACGTGCTTCGAGCGGTTCGGGGCCCGGTGGCTCACCGGGACGAGGACGCTGTACAACGCTGAAGGCGCGGTCGTCGCCTCGAGAGTACCGTTCGCCTACCGGCGGAGTCTCATCCGATCAGGTCACTACGGCCCTCGCGGACGCGGCGGATCCATCCAGCAAGAATCCACCTTCTGGTCTCGCGAACTCTTGGACAGGGTGGACCTCGAACGACTGAAGAGTTTTCGCCTCGCTGGTGACTTGTTTCTGTGGACACAGTTCGCGCAGCATGCCGACCTGTCGATCGTGGCTGCGCATCTCGGAGGATTCAGGTTCCACGGTGACCACCTCTCCGACGCGATGGATCGCTACAACGCCGAAGCAGACGGCTTCTTGCTTCCCCCCGTCCGTGGTGGCCGCTTCCGCGCGGGCATGCACGAGGCGCTCAGCGTGCTGCCCGTGACCCCTGGACCCAGCCGGAACATCCGCAGCAAGATCCCGGGCAACTACCCACTGATCTCCTGGCGCCAGCCTGAGGGAGACTGGGTCAGATTGGGATGATGTGATTCAATTGGCTCAAAAGTGTGTCAATTCTCACTTTTGTGAAAGGTCGGTGCGCTGCGCTCGCACGGCAGATTGAATGACGCAATGACTAAGCGCGCGTTGATCACCGGCATCACCGGCCAGGACGGTTCGTACCTGGCCGAGTTGCTGCTGGGCAAGGGCTATGAGGTCCATGGCCTGATCCGTCGGGCGTCGACGTTCAACACGTCGCGCATCGACCACCTGTACCAGGACCCGCACGACCCTGCGACGAAGTTGTTCCTGCACTACGGGGACCAGTCCGACGGGGCCCGGCTGGTGTCGTTGATGTACGAGATCGCGCCGGATGAGGTGTACAACCTCGCGGCGCAGTCGCACGTGCGGGTCTCCTTCGACGAGCCCGAG
>JAPLCA010000037.1 GCA_026392465.1 Propionibacteriales bacterium | reverse complement strand
GACTCCTGCCATGGGAGGATGCGTCGTGACCTCCACACCGCGCCGCACCAGCTGGTCCGGCACCGTGCCGTACCACTTCGCCGCCGAGCACCGTCCGGACGACCTCGACGCGCTGCGTCGGCTGGTCACCACCACGCCCCGCCTGCGTCCGGTGGGCACCGGGCACACCTTCAACGACGTCGCCGACGGGGCCGTGGCCGTCGCGCTGACCGCCTTCGACACCGTCGAGGTGCTCGACGACGGCGCCGCCGTGCGGGTCGGCGCCGGACTGACCCACGCGCGGCTCGCCGAGGAGCTCGCACCGCACGGACTGGCCCTGGCCAACCTGGCGTCGCTGCCGCACCTCAACGTCGCCGGGGCGGTCGCGACCGCGACGCACGGATCGGGGACGCGGACCGGCAACCTCGCCACGCAGGTGCGCGCCGTCGAGCTGGTGCTCGCGTCCGGTGACGTCCTGACCGTCCGCCGCGGCGACCCGGACTTCGACGGCGTCGTCGTCAACCTCGGCGTCCTCGGCGTCGTCGCCGCTCTCGAGCTCGACGCCGTGCCCGCCGTCGACCACCGCCAGGTGGTGCTCCCCGACGCCGACGTCGCGACCCTGCCCGACCGGCTCGCCGACCTGCACCGGCTGGGTCGCAGCGTGAGCGTGTTCACCCGGTGGGACGACGCGCCGAACCACGTGTGGGTGAAGTGGCGCGACGGCGACCCCGACCCCGCCCCCGGGTGGGAGACGCTCGGGCTGGCTCCGGCCACGGAGGAGCTGCACCCCATCCCCGGCCTCGACCCGGTGCACTGCACGGCCCAGCAGGGCGTGCCCGGGCCGTGGGTGGAGCGGCTGCCGCACTTCCGGCCGGGCTTCCTGCCGAGCGCGGGCGACGAGGTGCAGTCGGAGTACCACCTGGCGGCCGAGCACGGACCCGCAGCCGTGCGCGCCCTGCAGGAGGTCGGGCACCTGCTCGACTCCGCCCTGCTGACGTCGGAGATCCGTGCCGTCGCGGCGGACGAGCTGTGGCTGAGCCCGCAGTCGGGGCAGGACACCTGCTCCTTCCACTTCACCTGGACCGCCGACCTCACGCTCGCCTCGGCCGCGGCCCTCGTGGTCGAGCACGCGCTCGAGCCGTTCGCGCCGCGCCCCCACTGGGGCAAGCACTTCGCGCTCGACGTGCGCGGGCTCTACCCCTGCCTGCCCGACTTCGAGTCACTGCGTCGACGCCTCGACCCCGACGGCGTCCTCGCGGGCCCCTGGTACGACCGCGTCCTCGCCTAACCCTCCCCCTCCCCACGATTCGGAACCTCATCGCCCGTTCCGCGTGCCGGAAAGGGCGATGAGGTTCCGAATCGTGGGGACTCGGCGGGCACTAGGCTCGGGCTCATGCACGTCCACGTCGCGGACCACCCGCTCGTCTCCCACAAGCTCACGGTGCTGCGCGACGCGTCCACCGACTCGCCGACGTTCCGCCGGCTCGCGGACGAGCTGGTCACGCTGCTGGCCTACGAGGCCACGCGCGACGTCCGCGTCGAGTCGGTCCAGGTGACGACGCCGGTGGCGCAGGCAGAGGGCGTGCGGCTCGCCGACCCGCGCCCGCTCGTCGTGCCCATCCTGCGCGCGGGCCTGGGCATGCTGGAGGGGATGCAGCGGCTGCTGCCGACGGCCGAGGTCGGCTTCCTCGGCATGGTGCGCAACGAGGAGACGCTCGAGGCCGACACCTATGCGGAGCGGCTGCCCGACGACCTGTCCGGACGCCAGTGCTACGTCCTCGACCCCATGCTCGCCACCGGTGGCAGCCTCGCCGCCGCGATCCACTTCCTCGTGCGACGCGGCGCCGACCACATCACCGCCGTCTGCCTGCTGGCCGCACCCGAGGGCATCGAGCGGATCGAGCGCGAGATGGCCGAGGTCGGCGTGCCCGTCACCCTCGTCGTCGCCGGCCTCGACGAGCGCCTCGACGAGAACGGCTACATCGTCCCCGGGCTGGGCGACGCGGGCGACCGCCTCTACGGCGTGGCCGACTGACCGCCCCCCCGCCGCGACGGTCGTGATCCTCGTCGCTCGCCACCGGGCCGGGGTGCTCTGAGCGATGCTGACCCGCGTCCCACGCCACGCCGTTCGGCTTGCGTCGACCCCGGACTCGGCCACGCTGGTCTGGTGAGCGAGGAGCCGGTCGACACCCACGAGGACCGACCGACCACCTCGGACGAGCCGAACCCGGCACGCTGGCGGATCCTCGCGGTCACCCTGGTCGTCGGCTTCATGTCGCTGCTCGACGTCACCATCGTCAACGTGGCGATCCCCTCGATCCAGGAGGGGCTCGACACCTCGGCCTCGACCGTGCAGTGGGTGGTCTCCGGCTACGCGCTCACGTTCGGCCTGACCCTCGTGGCCGGCGGACGCCTCGGCGACGCCTACGGGCGCAGACGGCTCATGCTGATCGGCCTGGCCGGCTTCGTCGCCTCCAGCGCAGCCGTCGGGCTCGCCCCCACCGCCGAGCTGGTCGTCGTCGCCCGGCTGCTCCAGGGCGCGTCGGCCGGGCTGCTGACGCCCCAGAGCTCGGGGCTCATCCAGCAGCTGTTCTCCGGCGCCGAGCGTGGCCGCGCGTTCGGCTACTTCGGCCTCACCGTCTCCCTCGCGTCGGCCACGGGACCGCTGCTCGGCGGCCTCGTCATCGGCCTGGTGGGCGAGGACCTCGGCTGGCGGCTCGTCTTCCTCGTGAACGTGCCGATCGGCGTCGTCGCCGCGATCGCCGTCGCCCGCATGGTGCCGGGCCGTCAGGACGACACCGCGCCCGGCCGCATCGACACCGTCGGCGCGGCGCTGCTCGGGCTGTCCGTGCTCTGCCTGCTCTACCCGCTCGTCAGCCTGGAGTCCGGCGCGCGCTGGCCGCTCGCGCTCCTCGTCGGCGTCCCGCTGTTCGCGTGGGCGTTCGTGCGCTGGGAGCACCGCGAGAAGCGGCTCGGGCACGACCCGCTGCTCGACCTCGACCTGCTGCGCCGCCTGCCCGGCTTCGGGAACGGCCTGCTCGTCGGCACCGTCTACTTCACGGGCTTCACCGGCGTCTTCCTGGTCGCGTCGGTCTGGCTGCAGGACGCACGCGACGTCAGCGCGCTCCACGCCGGACTGCTCCTCACGCCGTTCGCCCTCGGCTCGGCGATCACGTCGCCGCTCGCCGGACGTCTGGTCAGCACCGTGGGTCGGCCGCTCACCGTCATCGCGCTCGGCGTGATGATGGTCGGGGTCCTCGGCGCGGCGCTGGTCGCCCCCGGACGAGCGACGGAGGACCTCTGGTGGGCGTTCTCGCCGTTCCTGCTGCTGGCCGGGCTCGGCGGCGGCGCCGTGGTCTCGCCGAACATCACCCTCACCCTGCAGGAGGTGCCGCCGCGGATGGGCGGTGCGGCCGGTGGCGCCCTGCAGACGGGCCAGCGCATCGGCTCCTCGCTCGGCGCGGCGCTGCTGGACACCACGTACCAGGTGGTCGCGGGACGCTCCGACGGCGACGCGGGCATCCAGGTCTCGCTGCTCGTCGCGCTCGTCGTGCTGACCCTCGCCCTCGCGGCGGCGCTGCTGGCCTGGCGCACCGCCCGACAGCCCCGCTGACCGTGACGTCCTGGCCCCCGAACGGGCCCATCCGGGGCCACATCGTCACGGTCAGGGTCCGTATCCTCGGGCCATGTCCGCCACCGTCCCCGTCGTCGCCCTCACCGGCAGCCTCGGGAGCGGCAAGACGACGATCCTCAACCACCTGCTCGCCCACCGCGGCGGACGACGCGTGGGCGTGCTCGTCAACGACTTCGGCGCCGTCGACGTCGACGCGCTGCTCGTCGACGCCGGGTCGGCCGCCACGCTCTCGCTGGCGGGCGGGTGCGTCTGCTGCCGGGTCGACGACGACACGCTCGAGTCGACGCTGGAGCAGCTGACGTCGACGCGCGCCGGGCTCGACCTGGTGCTCGTGGAGTCGAGCGGGGTGGCCGACCCTGCCACGCTCGCCGCGCGCCTGTACCGCTCGGTGCGCCACCCGGGGCAGACGGCCGGACTGCTGCACGTGCTCGACGCGCGCGCCTGGGCCGACGACGACACGCCCCTCGACCCCGCCGCCCTGGCCCGCGCCGACCTCGTCGCGCTCACGAAGACCGACCTGCCCGGCTCCGTGCCGGTCGACGAGGCACGGCGGCGGCTCGAGCCGCTGCTGCGCACCGGGGTGCCGGTGGTCGACGCCCCGCACGGTGCCGTCGACCCCGACCTCTTCGCCGACGCGTCGGCGCCGCTGGACGACGGACCCCGTCAGCTGTCGCTCGCGGAGGCCCTCCCGCTCCCGGGCGGGCACCAGCACGTCCACGCGAGCACCTGGGAGCACGACGGCCTCGTGCACCCCCGGCGCCTCGCCGAGCTGCTCGACGACGGGCTGCCGGAGGCCTACCGCGTGAAGGGCGTCGTCCGGCTCGACGTGCCCTGGGGCGCGCGGTGGTGGACGGTGCACCGCGTGGGCGGGCTGCCCCGCGTGACCCCGGCACCGAGACCTGCGTCGACGAGCCGCCTCGTGGCCCTCGGGCCCACGCTGGACGAGGCTGCCGCGACGGCCGCGCTGACGCACGTCGGGCGCGACCCCCAGGAGGAGGTCGCGCCCGACGACCACGCGGCGCTCATGCGCTGGGTGCCCGACGACCTGCGCCCGGAGTGGGCGCGGGTCGAGGGGTGAGCCCGGCTCAGGCGGCGTGCTTGCAGGTGCTGCAGCTGCAGTCGCTGCACACGCAGTTGGCGCAGCTGTCCGAGCAGTGCGCGCAGGAGCAGGTGTTGTGGTTGCAGGTCGCGCACGTGCAGTCGGTGCAGGTGCAGGTCGCACAGCTGTCGCTGCAGTGCGCACAGGAGCAGGTGGCGCACTCGTCGTAGTGGCCGTCGTGCTCGCGGTGCACGTGGCCGTCGTGCAGGTAGTCGACGTGGTCCTCGTGGACGACGGCGTCGTGGCCGCATCCCGGGCCGTGCGTGTGGTCGTGCTTCTCGGCCTCGCGGTGGTCGATCACGGTCATGGGTGGTTCTCCTGGGTGTGCTGGAAGGCGTCGAGGAGCACGTGGGCCACGTGCTCGTCGGTGAGGGAGTAGACGACCTCGCGTCCGCGGCGCTCGCCCGAGACGAGACGTGCGGTGCGCAGGATCCTCAGGTGCTGCGACACGAGCGGCTGCGACCGCCCGGTCCACTCGACGAGGTCGCCGACCGTCTGCTCCCCCGCGCACAGGCGGTGCACGAGAGCGGCGCGCAGCGGCGTCGACATGGCGTCGAAGAGTGCAGCGACGGCTTCGTAGGCGTCGATGTCCCCACGCCCGACGTCACCCCGCTCACTCATGCATACATCCTTATATAGCAATTCATGCATGTCAACACGATCCGTCGACCTCTCTCCCACGACGCACGGCGGCCGGCCCCCTCCGCGGGTGACCGGCCGACCGTGCACCCATGACTCACAACGCGCGCAGGATGTCCTCCACGCGGTCCTTCGCGTCACCGAACAGCATCTGGCTGTTCTCCCGGAAGAACAGCGGGTTCTGCACGCCGGCGTACCCGGCGGCCATCGAGCGCTTGAACACGACGACGTTCGCCGCCTCCCACACCCGGAGCACCGGCATGCCGGCGATCGGGCTGGTCGGGTCCTCCGCGGCGGCCGGGTTCACGGTGTCGTTGGCACCGATCACCAGGACCACGTCGGTGTCGGCGAGGTCGTCGTTGACCTCGTCCATCTCCAGGACGATGTCGTACGGGACCTTCGCCTCCGCCAGCAGCACGTTCATGTGCCCCGGCAGGCGGCCGGCCACCGGGTGGATGCCGAACCGCACGTCCACACCGCGCTCGCGGAGCCTGCGCGTCAGGTCGGCCACCGGGTACTGCGCCTGCGCCACGGCCATGCCGTAGCCCGGGGTGATGACGACGCTCGACGCGTCCTTCAGCAGCTCGGCCACGCCCTCGGCGTCCACCTCGCGGTGCTCGCCGTAGTCCGTCGCCTCACCTGCGGGCGCCTCGATGCCGAAGCCGCCGGCGATCACCGACAGGAACGACCGGTTCATCGCCTGGCACATGATGTAGCTCAGGTAGGCACCCGAGGAGCCCACGAGCGCGCCGGTGACGATCAGCAGGTTGTTGCTGAGCAGGAACCCGGCGGCCGCCGCGGCCCAACCCGAGTAGCTGTTGAGCATCGACACGACGACGGGCATGTCGCCGCCGCCGATCGAGGCGACCAGGTGCCAGCCCAGGGCGAGGGCGAGGGCCGTCACGAGGATCAGCAGCCAGATGTTCGGGCTCGCCACGAACACGACCGTGAGCACGAAGAACAGCACGAGCGCGCCGATGTTGAGGTAGTTCTTGCCCGGCAGCACGAGCGGGGACGACGTGATCCGGGCGCTCAGCTTCAGGTACGCGACGATCGACCCGGTGAACGTGACCGCGCCGATGAAGACGCCGACGAAGACCTCGGCCGAGTGGATCCGCTCGAGCGACTCCAGCGGGTAGACCGGGTGCTCGAGGTAGCCGTTCCAGCCGACGAGCACGGCGGCCATGCCGACGAAGGAGTGCAGGAGCGCGATGAGCTCCGGCATGCCCGTCATCTCGACCTCGCGGGCGCGCCAGATGCCGATGCCCGCACCGATGGCGATCGCACCGACCAGCAGGACGACGCCGACCGTCTCGGCGTCCTCGACGGCCAGCACGATGGTCGCGACGAGGGCGATGGTCATGCCGGCGATGCCGTAGGCGACGCCGGACCGGGCGGTCTCGTGCTTGCTCAGCCCGGCGAGGCTGAGGATGAACAGCAGGGCGGCGACGATGTACGCCGCGGTCGCGATGCTCTGTGCGGTCACTGCGATCAGCCCTTCGCCACGGTGTCTTTGGAGAACATGCCGAGCATGCGTCGGGTCACGGCGAAGCCGCCGAAGATGTTGATGGACGCCAGCAGCACCGCGACGAACGCGAGCAGACGGATGGCCCACGCGTTGTCGGCCCCGTCGCCCACGCCGATCTGCAGCAGCGCACCGACGACGATGATGCCGCTGATGGCGTTGGTGACGCTCATGAGCGGGGTGTGCAGGGCGTGGTGCACCTTGCCGATGACGTAGTAGCCGATGACCACCGACAGCGTGAGCACGAAGAAGTGCTCGGGCAGCGGCGGCGGCGCGTACGCGTTGACGAGGAAGAGGGCGGCGATGCCCGCGGCGATGAGCAGGTACTTGCCCCGTTGGGTGAGCCCCGGGCGCGGCTCCGGCTTCTCCTGGACGGCAGGCATCTCGGCCGTCGGGGCCGGTGCGGCCGAGACCTGCACGGGCGGCGGCGGCCAGAGGACGTCGCCGTCGTGCACCACGGTCACGCCGCGCTGCACCACGTCGGAGTGGTCGAGGACGAGCTGGCCGTCCTTGCCGGGCGTGAGCAGCGTCAGCAGGTTGACGAGGTTCTGCCCGTAGAGCTGCGACGCCTGGGTGGGCAGGCGACCGGCCAGGTCGGTGTAGCCGAGGATCGTCACGCCGTTCTCGGTGACGACCTTCTCGCCCGCCACCGAACCGGCCACGTTGCCGCCCTGCGCCGCCGCCATGTCGACGATGACGCTGCCGGGCTTCATCGAGGCGACGTCGGCCTCCGTGAGCAGGCGCGGGGCCTGACGTCCCGGGATCAGAGCGGTGGTGACGACGATGTCGACGTCCGCCGCCTGCTCGGAGTAGATCTCCGCGGCGCGACGGTCGTACTCCTCGCTGGTGGCCTTCGCGTAGCCGTCGGTGGACTTCTCCACCTCGACGTCGACCGCGAGGTACTCGCCGCCGATCGACTTGACCTGGTCGGCGACCTCGGGTCGCGGGTCGGTCGCACGGACGATGGCGCCGAGGCTGGAGGCCGCGCCGATGGCGGCGAGCCCGGCCACGCCGGCGCCGGCGACGAGCACCTTGGCGGGCGGCACCTTGCCGGCGGCCGTCACCTGCCCGGTGAAGAACCGGCCGAACTCGTGGGCCGCCTCCACGACGGCGCGGTAGCCCGCGATGTTGGCCATCGACGACAGCACGTCCATCGACTGCGCACGCGAGATGCGCGGCACCGCATCCATCGCGAGGACGGTCAGCGGCCGGGCCGACAGCGCCTCGAGCAGCTCGGGGCTGGTGGCCGGCGCGATGAGGCTGACCAGCGTTGCTTGGTCGTTGAGCCGGTCGATCTCCGCCGTCGTCGGCGGGGTGACCTTCAGGACGACGTCGGCCGACCAGGCCTCGTCCCCCGTGACGACGGCGGCACCGGCCTCGGCGAACGCCTCGTCGGCGAACGCGGACCTCGCCCCCGCACCGGACTCGACGCTCACCTCGTACCCGAGCTTCAGCAGACGTGCGACCGTCGCGGGAGTCCCAGCGACTCGGGTCTCCCCGGCACGCGACTCGGCGACCACTCCGATCCTCATGCCGCGGACACTAGCGGAGCCCCTCGGAACCGACCACTGGTTGAGACCCGTGTCTCAGGTACTGGCGGTATCTGAAACTTGCGGCCGGCCGGACGGCGTCGTGGGAGGCTGACCCCGACACGAGGGAGACCATGACCGACCTGGACGACCGTCCGACCGCGACGCCGCGCCCCGAGCTCACGCCCGAGCAGAGCCGGGTGTTCCTGTGGTTCTGCCTGCAGTCGCTCCTCCTCGTACCGGTCGTCGTGGACTACACCTTCTGGCGGCAGGTGCCGCGTCTCACGTGGCGCGACGCCGCCGTTCTGCTCCCGGTCCTCGGGCTCCTCTGGTTCATCCTCGCCCGCACGACGTGGCGCATCGCGCGCCTGCCACGTCCGGTGTCGCGAGGTGGGTACGTCGCGATGGGCAGCCTGCTGGGGCTGTACGCCTCCGGCCCGCTGCTCTGGTCCACCAACCCAGACCAGAACCTGCGCGGCGTGGTCACCCTCGCCCTGGGGCTCCTGCTCTGGGCCCTGGTCGCCAGGGACCTCCTCACCCACCGCCGCGCCCGCACCGCCACCTGACGGCTGATTCCCACCAGTTCATGGTGAGCTGCTGATCCCCATCAACTGATGGGAACCAGCACCGACACGTGGGGCCGGGCGTCAGCAGCCGGCCAGGACGTCCTGCAGGGCGGCCTTCTCGGCGGAGTCGACGCTGAGGCCCCAGCGGTGCTTCACGGCGATCCAGTCCGACACGTACGTGCAGCGGTAGCCGGTGGCGGGCGGGAGCCAGGAGTCCGGGTCCTGGTCGCTCTTGGACCGGTTCGTCGACGCGGACACGGCGATCAGGCTGCGGGCGTCGCCGAGGTCGTTGGCGAACGACTCGCGGCGGCTCGCGGTCCAGCCGGACGCACCGGAGATCCAGGCCTCCTTCAGCGGCACCATGTGGTCGATGTCGAGGTCGCCCGCGTCCGTGAAGCGCACGTTGTCGTAGCGGGAGAGCCACGAGCCCGACGTGATCGTGCACGTGCCCGTGCGCCCGGTCGCCGAGGACGACTCGTCCATGAGCACCTCGGCACGCGTGTTGCAGCCGTCGCCGTCGGCGTCGATCCAGTGCCGGAACGCGTCCCGGTCGTAGGTCGTGCCGTTCGCCTCCGCGCGCACGGTGAGCTCGGCGAGCTGCGACTCCGGCGACGCCGACGCGGCCGGAGCGACCAGGACGGTCGCGACGAGCGTCGCGACCAGGAGCCCGAGGCCGTGGGCCAGACGGCGACGGCGCCGCGGGACGGGACCGTCCGGCCGCGCGGGCGCGGCGGGGACGGCAGGATGGACGTGGATCGTGGACGCGACAGCACGTACCGGCATGGTGGGACTCCCCCCGAAGTCACTGGTCAGGTCGACAGGACCCTAGGGCGCGCCGTCGTCCGCGCGGAAGGCTCGGAACCAGACGTTCACCCGAACGTCATCAACGGAGTCCCTGCGCGCCCACGCCGGCCGTCGGCGGCGCAGCGGGAGCCGGCCGACCCAGGTGGTAGCCCTGGAGCAGCCGGTACCCGAGGGACTGGAGCGCGGTCTGCTGCTCAGCCGTCTCGACTCCCTCGGCCACGACGTCGATGCCGATGCCCTGGGCCATCGCCACCACCCCGGCGCAGACCGAGCGCGCGCGGCGCGAGTGCGTCATGCGGGCCACGAAGGACCCGTCGAGCTTGACGACGTCGATCGGCAGGTCGACCAGGTGCGCGAGGGTGCTGAAGCCGGTGCCGTCTCGGTGATCTCGAGGACGAGCATCGACGGCGGCAGCCCGACCTCGTCGAGCACGGAGAGCACACGCGCCACCAGGCCGGCCCGCCCCAGCTCGACGGCCGAGACGTTCACGTGCACCGGCACCGGAGTGCCCTGTGCCGCGAGCGTGGCTGCGTGCGCGCAGGCCTCGCGGAGCACGCCGTCGCCCACCCGGTGCATCAGGTCGCTGACCTCCAGCACGGGCATGAAGTCCCCGGGGCGCAGCTGGCCCCGGATCGGGTGGTCCCAGCGCAGCAGGGCCTCGACCGCGTTGAGCGTGCCCGTGACGACGTCGACGATGGGCTGGAAGACGAGGGAGAACTCCCCCGAGACCTGGGCCCGCTCGAGGTCCACGAGCAGCCGCGCCGACGACTCGATGCCCGCGTGCACGGTCGGGTCGTAGAACTCCGCCCGAGCGCGGCCACGGTCCTTCGCGGCGTACAGCGCCTGGTCGGCGTGGCGCAGCAGCAGGGGCGCCTCGGTCTGCTCGTCGGCGGCGGCGATGCCGATGCTGACGGTCACGGAGACCTCGGAGCCGTCCTGGAGGACGACGGGCTCGGACAGCCGGTCCATGATCCGCTGCGCCTCCGCCGCGAGCTCCTCACGCGTCCCCGCCGACGTGCACAGCACGACGAACTCGTCACCACCCAGCCGCGCGACGGTGTCGCCGTCCCCGTCGCCGACGAGGGCGGAGAGCCGCTCGGCCAGCGCGACGAGCACCGCGTCGCCCACCGCGTGGCCTCGACCGTCGTTGACCTGCTTGAAGCGGTCGACGTCGATGAACATGACCGCCAGCGCGGGTCACTCCGACCCGACGCCCTGCGCGGCGCGCTCCAGGGAGTCCGCCCAGAGCGCCCGGTTGGCCAGGCCCGTCAGGTCGTCGTGCAGCGCGGCGTGCGCGAGCGCCTGCTCGGCCTCCTTCTGCGCCGTCACGTCGATCATCTGGAGCGTGATGGCCGCCGACGACGCACCCGAGCCGTCCTGCGGAAGGCTCGGGTCGAGGTCGGGGTCGACGAGGGCCAGCGCCACGTCGACCCATCCGCCGCCCCAGCGGTCGTCGAGCCTGAGCTGCGACCGCCAGCCGAGGGCGCGGCCCAGCGTCAGCTCGCAGATGCCCTGCCGGAAGGCCTCGACGTCGTCGTCGACGAACCAGGTGCGCGGGTCGACGCCGAGGAGGGCGTGGCGTGGTCGGCCGGTGAGCGTCACGAGCGCCGCGTTGACGGCGTCGACGTGCACGAAGCCGTCGGGTTGGACGACCACGTGCGCCGACGCGAGCAGCGCCGCCTCCATGTGGTCCTGCAGCTGGTCGCGGTCGCGACGGCTCTGCACGAGCGCGGCGTCGCGGGCGTCCTCGAGCGTCGCGAGCACGACGCCCACGACGGCCAGCACGAGGACGAAGGCCTGGGCCGCGAGGACCCTCGCCTGGGGGTCGTCGAGGGCCGCGAACTGTCCGCTGCCGCCCTCCGTCGCGGCGACCACGAGCACGCCCTGCAGCGCGACCAGCACCGACGTCGCCTGTGCACCGCAGCGCAGCGCCACGATCACGACGACCGGCACGATGGCGAAGTCGACCGGCCACGGCAGCCACAGCAGCACCCCGGTGACCACGAGGGCCGAGGTCAGCGCCAGCGGGCACTCCGCGCCGTGCTCGCGCCGGCTGCGCCACAGCTTCGGCACCGCCAGCAGGGCGTTCAGCACGACGAAGGAGCTGACAGCGTTACGGAAGCCGATGATCAGCAGACCCTCCGCGAACGGCTCGCCGAAGCGCCACCAGGCGACCAGCGAGCCCAGCAGTCCGCTGGCGGCAGCGGCGGCCGCTGCCACGCCGAGCAGCACGCCGACGTCGCCGAGCGTCGTCCACGTCGAGCGCAGCCATGCAGGACGCCACCGGTGGAGCAGCACGGCACCGACGGCACCGTGCGACAGGTTCACCAGCCCGAAGAGCCACGCCCCGAGCGGCTCGGTGCCGGTGAGCTGGTTGAGCACGCCGCTGACCACGACGACCACCACGCACGCGACGACCCGCTCGACCGCACCGCGGGCGGCCAGCAGCCACAGGATGACCACGCCGGCAGCGGGCCAGGCGAGGGCGAGCTGCGCGGGAGGCACGCGCGTGGCCCGCCCGGCGAGGAACGCGAGGGCGAAGAGCGCGGCGAAGCCCAGCGCCAGCGCCGCAGATCGCGTCCGCGTGCGCGGGGCGCTGCTCTCGAGGCCGAGCAGCCGCTCCATCTCAGGCAGTCCCCTCCCGACGTTCCACCTGCGGAGAAGCGTAGACCTCGGCGAGGCCACGCGGGTAGGGATTGGTCCTGGACGTCCTGCTCAGGTGGACAGGTCGACGTCGTCCCATCCGTCGTGGCCGCCGTCGCCGACGGTCCACTCGAGGGCACGGCGTCGCTCCCAGAGGACGGAGGGATCGACGCGTCCCGGGTGCGGGCGTCCGGTGAGTCGCGCATCGGCCAGCCCCCACGTGAGGGCGAGGTGGAGGTCGAGCGCGGCGAGCACGTCGCCGACGTCCCTGCGCCGGGGTCCGGTGCGCGAGCGCCACGCGTCGAGGGTCTCGGCGGTGCGCAGGTCGGGCATCAGCGACGCCAGCTGGTCGCCGCACGGTGCGCCCGGGTCGAGCCCGGGGACGAGGCCGAGCAGCCACGCGAAGGCCCACAGCGACTCCACCTGGGCCTCGTCCGACGGTCCTGGCTCGACGTCACCCGCCACGAGAGCGCGCTCGCGCGGACTGAGGGATCCGACGAGCCCCTCCTCCGCCAACCAGGTGCGCGCGAGCTCCGGGGGCATGCCCAGCGCCAGGTTGACGCGCACCGTCAGCACCAGCGCGCGCCGGACGACCTGCTCCTCCTCCACGAGCACGAGCGGGGCGTCGTCACCCGCCACCAGGGGCAGGTGCGGCGGGGGCAGTGGGAACCCGAGGTCGGGCAGCAGCGCGAGCGTCCGGCGGCGGGCGGCGGCGGACGTCTCGCCCCCACCATGCTCGCGTCGGGCGTCGCGACCCCGTCGCCACCTCACCGACGCGGCCCCAGCACGCTCGGCCGGTGCGGGTCCAGCAGCTCCGTGACGCCGTGCGCGTCGAGGCCGTCGAGCAGGCCGTCGACCCCTTCGGCGAGCTTGACCTCGAGCTCGTCGGGCAGCAGCGGCAGCATCGCGAGCAGGGCGACCTCGCGGCCGTCGTCGGTGCGGAAGGTCCGCGCCTCCTGCGGCAGCCGGAGGGGCGGGGCGAGCATGAGACCGCAGAAGCGGGTGTCGTCGGCGAACGGCTCGGCCGGGTCGCCGTTCGGCAGCGAGTGCCACGCGCCCAGCCAGGTGTCGTGCTCGTGCGGGAAGCGGGCGAGGACCTTCAACGCGCGGACGGGCCAGTAGAACCGTTCGTCGGCCCAGGAGGCCTCGTCGACCGGCCAGTCCGGGGGCAGCAGGACCATCACCTCGGCCCGGTCGGGCACCTCCCCGCGCAGGTGCTCGGGCACGGTCATCCCGCGGTCGGACATGCCCGACGTCGCCAGCGCGTGGAACGGACGTCCCTCGCCCGCCGGCACCAGGTGCACGTCGACGTGCACGAGGTCCGACACGATCTCGTGGAACACCGTCTCCACCGGCCCGACCCACTGCTCGAGGTGTCGGTCGACGGCGTCGACCGTCTCCGAGCAGCCGAGCCCTGCCGGCTCGAACGGCCGGTCCCGCGCCTGGTGCCGGATGGTGGTCGGGTGCTCGCGCCGCTGCTTGCACCTGCGTCCGAACACGACTCCTCCGTTCCCTCGGACAGCACGACCCTAGCGTCGCGCCGCCGCGGCCGTAGCGAAGCGCCATCGCGCTGCCGCCCTTGATCGCTCCCTCGGGAAGCATCTGGCCGACCACGACGAGCGCCATGCCAACCCGCCGTCGAACGGCGAGCTCTTCGCTGCCCTCGAGATTGCGGATGCGCTGCTCCAGCGACCGGACGCTGTTCGGCACGTCGGTGTAGCTCACCTGAGTTCCTTCCTGACCCGCTGCCACTCCTGGGTGGTCACCAGACCTTCCCTCCGCGCTTCGTCGGCAGCACCCAGCAGGCGGCTCCGCTCGATGCGCCCACGGCATTCGAGGATCGCCTCCGCCACGCGTTGCGACTCCAGACCTTCGTACCGCGTCGTGACGACATCGCGCTTCACCAGTGTCAGCTCGATGAAGGCTGGCAGTTTCGGCCGAGCGCGCTTGCGGACAGCGACCCTGATCCGTCGAGGGTTCACATCCGCTAGCCCGAGCAACGCGAGCACCGAGTCTCCATGCAGGTACGACCCCTCACCCGCACGAAACAGCGCCTCGGCGAACTGTTCGAATGCGCTGGGAGGCACATCGAGCACCCGGTAGAGCCCGTAGGCCACGTTCTCCAAGCCACCTCGTGCCGCTAGCTTCGGGAGCTCGACCGCCGGCACCCCGGCCTCAGCCGCCTGCTTGGTGGTGACGTAGCCGTACTGATCAAGCGCGATCTCGCGGACGACGTCTCGGTACTTCCCTCCAGCGACCATGTCACAATAATACCGAAAACAGTAGTGTTGTGACACGCAGCGATGAACCGGTCAGAGGGGAGTCTCGCACTTCTCTGCATCGAGCACCGAAGAGTCGCCAGCCGTACGCACCGGCGGGCCCAGCCGAACTTCGACGCCGTCGAACTCGTGGAGCGCGACGTCGAACCTCCCCGATGGCGTCGCCCCCTTCCATCCGACCGCTCCCTCACGCGAGGCAGTCGCAGCACGACGCTGCCCGCCGCCTCCCTCGCCCCCTCATCGGAACTCGCGAACGGCCTCGATGAGGCCGACGATGTGCCGGTTGAGCTCCACGAGATCCTCGGCCGGGATCCAGTACTCCAGGATCGTGTCTCCGCCGACCTGGTGGACGTCGTAGGCGTCGAGGAACGACGTCTCGACCTCGAAGCGCGCCACGTAGCCCCCGCCGCTCGCCCTCACGTTCCAGTCGCGCGCGATCCGCACGGCGTAGTCCTCGTTCAGGACGGGGTAGAAGATCGGTTGGTCGGGCAGCCGTGGCGGCCACGCACGCCAGCCGGATGCCTCGACCAGGGCGAGCTCCTGCGGCCCGGTCGGCCTCCAGAGCGTCGTCGTGTCCATCCCGTCTTCCTCCCGCAGGAGGCGGCCGCCGCCCCAGCGACTTCCGCTCAGTAGTACCAGGGGAAGGGGGACCAGTCGGGGTCGCGCTTCTCCAGGAACTGGTCGCGACCCTCCTGGGCCTCGTCGGTCATGTAGGCGAGGCGGGTGGTCTCACCCATCAGGACCTGCTGGCCGACCAGACCGTCGTCGATGAGGTTGAACGAGTACTTGAGCATGCGCTGCGCTGTGGGGCTCTTGGCGTTGATCTTGCGCCCCCACTCCAGCGCGGTCGCCTCCAGCTCGTCGTGCGGGACGGCGCGGTTGACCGTGCCCATGCGCACGCCGTCCTCGGCCGAGTACTCGTCGGCGAGGAAGAAGATCTCGCGGGCGAACTTCTGCCCGACCTGGCGGGCCAGGTACGCCGAGCCGAAGCCGCCGTCGAAGCTGCCGACGTCGGCATCGGTCTGCTTGAACCGGGCGTGCTCGGCCGACGCGAGGGTCAGGTCGGCCACGACGTGCAGGCTGTGCCCGCCGCCGGCCGCCCAGCCCGGGACGATGCAGATGACGATCTTCGGCATGAAGCGGATGAGGCGCTGCACCTCGAGGATGTGCAGGCGTGCGAGGCGGGCCTTGTCGATCGGTGACGGCTCCTCGGCGCCGGTGTCGGAACCGGATGCCTCGCCGTCCTCGTACTGGTAGCCGAACCGGCCGCGGATGCGCTGGTCGCCGCCGGTGCAGAACGAGCGCTTGCCGTTCTTCTCGCTGGGACCGTTGCCAGTCAGCAGCACGCAGCCGACGTCGGCCGACGTGCGCGCGTGGTCGAGCACCTGCAGCAGCTCGTCGACGGTGTGCGGACGGAACGCGTTCAGCACGTCGGGCCGGTCGAACGCGACGCGCACGGTGCCGTGGGCACGGGCGCGGTGGTAGGTGACGTCGGTGAGGTGCTCGAAGCCGGGCACCTCGTCCCACGCCGAGGGGTCGAACGTCTCGGACACACCGGGCAGGGCACTCATGGCCGCGAGGCTACTGCGACGCGACCGGGGGACGCGCGTCGGGAATCGGTCACACCCGCGTGACGCGCCCAGATACCGTCGGTATCTTGACGCCATGGCACTGTTCGCCCGCAAGGGCTTCACCGGCAAGGTCCTGCTCGTCACCGGCGCCGCGCGCGGCATCGGGGCAGGCGTGGCACGGGCGTACGTGGCACAGGGCGGCCAGGTCGCGCTGCTGGGTCTGGAGCCCGACCTGCTCGAGGCTCTGGCCACCGAGCTCGGTCCGGCCGCGGCCTGGTGGGAGGCCGACGCCCGCGACGGTCGCGCGATGACCGAGGCCATCGACGCCGCCGCGGCGCACTTCGGCCGCATCGACCACGTGCTCGCCAACGCCGGCATCGCCTCGTACGGCACCGTCCGCCAGATCGACGAGGCGTCGTTCGAGCGGGTCGTCGACATCAACGTCAACGGCGTCTACCGCACGCTGCACGCGTCGATCCCCCACCTGGAGCGCACCCGCGGGTACGCGCTGGTCGTCGCGTCGCTCGCCGCCTTCACCAACCTCGCCGGGCTCGCGTCGTACAACGCGAGCAAGGCCGGCGCCGAGTCGCTGGCCCTCGCCACCCGGCAGGAGGTCGCACACCTCGGGATCAAGGTCGGGGTCGCGCACCCGTCGTGGATCGACACCGACATCGTGCGTGGCGCCGAGGCCGACCTGCCGACGTTCAAGGTGATCCGTGGGAAGCTGCCCTACCCGGCCAACAGCACCACGACCCTCGCCGACTGCGTCGACTCGATCGTCGCGGGCCTGCGCCGCCGCAAGACCCGCGTGTACGTGCCGCGGGGCGTGCTGCTCGCCAACTGGACGAAGCCGCTGCTCAACTCGCCCGTCGCGTGGCTGTTCATGCGTCCGCAGCTCAAGAAGCACGTGCCCGACCTCGAGCGCGAGGTCGCTGCCCTGGGTCGCTTCCAGCACGCGCACGTCCCCCTCACCGACCCCAAGAAGCCGCTCGAGGAGACCCCCTCGACCCCCTGACCCGCCACCGCGCGTGGGGTGAGGCCCCACCTCAGGTCTGACTCCCCCACCCAGCTGCGGTGGGACGCGCGGTTTGCGTGGGGCCCCACGCAAACGTCAACTCCCCCACGCAAACGACGTCCGAAGGCGCACGTTGGGGTGGGGCCCCACGTCAACGCGCAGTGGGGGTCAGGCCTGGACGGACCCCGCGAGCGACGTCATGTGGCCCAGCCGGGCGAGCTCGGAGGCGAGGAACTCCGGGCCGCCGTGCCGCCCGACCACGACGACGAACCCGCGACCCTGGCGGTCCTTGGCGTGCGTGCCCGCGAGCAGCGTCGACGACCACGCCTCCACACCCTCGAGGCGCGACGACGAGCGGATCGACAGCCACTCCGCGGCCTCGGGCACGAGCTTCGGGGCCGACGGCGACGCGAACAGCACGGACGCCTGGCCGTCGACGCGACGCAGCGCCATGGCCCAGTCGGTGCGGAACGTCGCCGGCACGACCTCGACCAGCCGCTCCACGGCGTGCTGCGGATCCGACGTGAACTGCTCCACCGCCTCGAGGTCCATGCTCAGGTTGGCGCCCGCGTTGTACCGCGAGATCCAGTGCACGCTGACGCCGTCGAGCTCGTGGCAGGCCGTCACGAGGGCGTCCGCCATCACGCTGGGCGGCAGCTCGAGCAGCACGTCGTCGACCGCCTTGCCGTCGGCGCGGTGCTCCACGATCTCGATCGCCTCGATGTCGGCACCCGCACCACCGAGCGCCGTGGCCAGGGCACCGAGGGAGCCCGGGACGTCAGGCAGCTCGACGCGCAGCAGGAAGGCCATGTCCCCATCTCACCACGAGGCTGTTTCCTTTGTGTGACGCCACTACGCTGTGGGGCGTGACCGATCCTGCGGCCCCCGAGACCGTCCCCCAGCCTCACGACCGGGCCCGGTCCGTGCGGCGCTGGTTCCGCATCTTCGCCTTCGCGGAGGCCGTGTCGTGGGGCGCGCTCCTCGTCGCGATGTTCTTCAAGTGGGTCGTGCAGGACGATCCGCACACCGGTCTTGAGGGTGGCGTGCCGATCGTCGGCCCGATCCACGGCGTCCTCTTCCTCGCCTACTGCTCGCTCGCCGTCCTGGCGTGGTCGACGTTCCGCTGGAACCTCAAGACCCTCGCACTGGCCCTCGCGGCGTCCATCCCGCCCTTCTTCACCATCTGGTTCGAGACCTCGGCGGAGCGTCGCGGGCTGCTCACGTCGGTCGCTGACGACCCCGACCCGGCACCGGGCGTCACTCAGGTCTGATCCGACCCCGGCCGACGTCGCTGCTTCTGCGCGTACATCCGGTCGTCGGCACGCGCCAGCAGCGACGCGACGTCGTCGTCGGCACGCGCCTGCGCCACCCCGCACGACCACGACGCGGGCGCGCCCACCTGCAGACGCCGCGCGACGACGTCGGCGACGCCGTGGTCGGCTCCCGGCATGACGACGAGGAACTCGTCGCCGCCGAGCCGGCCGAGCACGTCGCCCTCCCGCAGCCCGGCCCGCAGGTGCTCGACGACCGACGTGAGCAGCCGGTCGCCCGCCGCGTGCCCTCCGAGCGTGTTGACCGCGCGCAGGTCGTCGACGTCGAGCGCGAGGACGGTCAAGGGCGTGCCCAGCCGGCGACGACGGGCGAGGTGGGCGTCGACCACGCCCTGCACGCCCCACCGGTTCAGGGCGCCGGTGAGCTGGTCGGTGCGGGCGAGCCGGTCGAGCCGGACCCGGAGCCGGCCCAGCACCTCGGTGCCCACCAGCACCTGCACGACCACGGCGACCGTCGGCCCGAGCATCTGCGGGTCTTCGTGGGTGGCGACGGCCAGCACCCAGAGCGCGGTGCCGAGGTAGGAGACCACACGCGCCAGGCTGAGCGGCAGGAACCACACGGCGAACACGGCCAGGGTCGGCGTGCTCGTGCCGTTCGCGAGGACGGCGATCTGGCGCTCGGTGCCCCAGGTCAGCACGGCGAGCGCGACGAAGCAGAGCGACACCAGCAGCGCCACGTCGCGCGGCTCGAGCAACGCACCGCGCACGACGGTCCAGGCGAGTCCGCCGAGCGCCGCGAGCACCAGGAGCCACAGCAGCCAGCGCGGGTTGTTGTCCGGCTCCCACGTGAGGAGCGTCAGCGCGAGCATGCACAGGGCGGTCAGGGCGAGCAGCACCGTGGCCCACGTCATCGCAGGCCATCCCGGCCCCACGACCTTGCGCAGCACGTCGACCTCCCCTGGACGGCACTCCGACGACGCCCGCCATGATCGCAAGAACGGGGTCCTTCGCGCCGCCGAACGGCGAAACCTGGGCGGATGTCCGGTCGTGCCGACGGCCAGGGTGCGTCGTTCGGGGCGCGGCGATAGTGTCGTGAGCAGAAGCATCCACGCCGACCGAGGAGCCGTGCCAGCATGTCGCTGAGGAAGAACAAGACCGTCCGGGACAAGGTCCAGGAGCGCCTCGAGGGCCGTCTGGACGACCTGATCGCCCAGGCCGACGGCGTCCGCCAGCAGCTCGCCGACCGTGCCCCCGAGGTGCGCGACACCGTCGTCGCCAAGGCGCAGTCCGGTGTCGCCGACCTGCGCGAGCGTCTCCCCGAGATCGGGCACGACCTGCTCGACCGCGCGCCCGAGCTGAGCGAGAAGACCTACGACCGCCTCCCCAAGGGCGTCGCCGACCGCCTCCCCGAGGAGGTCAAGCCGAAGAAGAAGCGCCGTCTGCGTCGCGTCGTGGGCCTCGGCCTGCTGCTCGGTGCGGGCGCCGCCGCGTTCGCGACGCTCAAGGGCAAGCAGACGCCGCCCCCGCCGCCGTACCAGCCGGCCACGCCCCCGCCGCCGGCCCCGAAGCCGGCTGCGCCCGCCGACTCGCTCGACTCCGTCGACGCGCCGGGCACCAAGTAGCAGCCGCCTGCACCACCGCTCGCACGGGCCGGGACCTTCGGGTCCCGGCCCGTCGTGCGTCATGGAGTGGCCGCGGACCTTCCTCTACGGAACACTGATCCCATGCGTTCGCTCTGGAAGGGTTCGATCAGCTTCGGCCTGGTCAACGTGCCGGTGCGCGTCTACAGCGCCACCGAGAGCCACGACGTGTCGCTGCACCAGGTGCACGCGGAGGACGGCGGACGCATCCGCTACCAGCGCCGGTGCGAGGTCTGCGGCGAGGTCGTGGCCTACGAGGACATCGCCAAGGCCTACGACGACGGCGAGAACACGGTGGTGCTGACGGCCGACGACCTGGCGTCGTTGCCCGCGGAGTCGGCGAAGGAGATCGAGGTGCTGGAGTTCGTCCCGGCCCAGCAGATCGACCCGATCCGCCTCGACAAGGCCTACTTCCTCGAGCCCGACAAGACGGCGATCAAGCCCTACACGCTGCTGCGCCGGGCGCTGGAGGACACCGACCGCAGCGCGGTGGTGCGGTTCGCGCTGCGACAGAAGTCGCGCCTGGCCGTGCTGCGCGTGCGCGACAAGACGCTGCTGCTGCAGACGATGCTCTGGGACGACGAGGTGCGCACCGCCGACTTCGACGTGCTCGAGACCGTGCCCCGCATCAGCGCGAAGGAGCGCGACATGGCCTCGCAGCTGGTCGACTCGCTCGCGGCGGACTTCGACGCGTCGCAGTTCACCGACGACTACCAGGAGCAGCTGCGCACCCTCGTGGAGGCCAAGCTCGAGCAGGGCGACACGATCGACACGGCGGCCACGTTCGGCACGAGCGACGACGAGGGCGACGACGCCGAGGTGGTCGACCTGATGGAGGCGCTCAAGCGCAGCGTCGAGCGCAGCAAGGAGCGTCGCGGCCAGGGCGGCAGTGCGGCGTCGAAGCCGCGCGCCCGCAAGAAGGCCTGACCCGGCGGCATGCCCAGCCGCGGTTCGTCGAGCAGCCAGACCGTCACGATCGACGGGCGTCGGCTGCGTCTGACGAACCCTGACAAGGTGCTGTACCCGGCGTCGGGCACCACCAAGGCCGAGGTGATCTCGTACTACGTCGCGGTCGCCGACCGGCTGCTCCCGCACGCCTCCGGCCGGCCGGTCACCCGCAAGCGCTGGCCGGACGGGGTCGGTCAGGGCACCGGCGGGGGTTCCGGGCCACGGGCGGACGGAGGCACCGGCGGGGGTTCCGGGCCACGGGCGGAGAAGGAATCAGAGGTGTTCTTCGAGAAGAACCTGCCGGACTCCGCGCCCGACTGGGTGCGCCGGGTCGTGGTGCGCCACAAGAGCCACGTGAACGTGTACCCGCTCGTCGACGGGCCGGCGGCGCTCGCCTGGCTGGGCCAGGTGGCGGCGCTCGAGCTGCACGTGCCGCAGTGGCGGGTGGAGGCCGACGGCACGCCGCGTCACCCGGACCGCCTGGTGCTCGACCTCGACCCCGGCCCCGGGACGGGGCTGGCGGAGTGCGTGGAGGTGGCGCACGCGGCGCGCGAGCTGCTGGCCGACGTCGGCCTCGAGGCGTTCCCAGTGACGAGCGGCAGCAAGGGTCTGCACCTGTACGCACACCTCGGCGGCGAGCACGACGCCGACTACGTCAACGCCTTCGCGAGGCAGGTGGCGGCGGCGTTGCAGGACGAGCTGCCCGACCTGGTGGTCTCGTCGATGAAGAAGTCCCTGCGCGAGGGCCGCGTGCTCGTCGACTGGAGCCAGAACAACCAGGCGAAGACGACGATCGCGCCCTACTCCCTGCGGGGACGCGCGGCGGCCGAGGGCGAGGGACCGTTCGTCGCCGCGCCACGGTCGTGGGACGAGCTGGGGCCCGACCTGCGTCACCTGACGATGGAGGAGGTGCTGGAGCGCGACGACGACCCGCTCGAGGGTCTGGACCCGCAATCGACGTCGGGCGACGAGGCGCCCGCGGCCGCACCCGACCGGTTGACGGTCTACCGCTCGATGCGCGACGCGTCCCGCACCCCCGAGCCGGTGCCGGCCGAGGCGCCGACGGAGCGCGGCGACGACCCGGTCTTCGTCGTCCAGGAGCACCACGCGACGCGCCTGCACTACGACGTGAGGCTGGAGCGCGAGGGCGTGCTCGTGTCGTGGGCCGTGCCGAAGGGCCCGCCGACCGACCCGGGCCGCAACCACCTCGCCGTCCCGACCGAGGACCACCCGATGGAGTACGCGGCGTTCGAGGGGACGATCCCGAAGGGCGAGTACGGCGCGGGGCAGGTCAGCATCTGGGACCACGGCACCTACACGCTGGAGAAGTGGAAGGAGGGCGAGGTCATCGCCGTGCTGCACGGGTCGGAGGGCGGTGGCCTGGGCGGCAGCGTGCGGTTCGCGCTCATCCGCACGGGCGAGAACTGGCTGATGCACCGCATGGACCCTGCGGCGGTCCCTGACCCTCCGGCGGAGGATGCACCGGCCACGGACGCCGAGGCCGACGAGCCGGAGGGGACGGCCGTCGACCTCCTGCCCACGGTCGCACCGATGCTCGCGAGCCGGCCCGACGGTCTCGACCCGCACCGCGACGCCGACGCCTGGGCGTTCGAGATGAAGTGGGACGGCGTGCGCGTGGTGGCGACGTGCGACGGCGCGTCCGTGCGGCTCGTCGGACGCAGCGGGAAGGACGTGACGGCGACCTACCCGGAAGTCGCCGAGTCCCTCGCCGGGCTGCACCTCGACGACGCCGTGGTCGACGGCGAGGTCGTCGCGCTCGACGACGACGGTGCGCCGTCCTTCGGGCGCATCCAGCAGCGGATCGGGCTCGTCCGACCGCGCGACGTCGCCTCGGCACGCAAGGCCGTGCCGGTGCGGTACGTGGCCTTCGACCTGCTGCGGCTGGGCGGGTCCGACGTGACCGGACTGCCGTACGTCCAGCGCCGCGAGCTGCTCGAGGGTCTCGACCTCGACGACGCCGACATGGTCGACGTGCCCGCCGCCTTCGAGGGCGACCTCGACGCCGCCCTCGCGTCGAGCCGGCAGCTGGGGCTCGAGGGCGTGGTCGCGAAGCGCCGGAGCAGCCGCTACCGGCCCGGCAGCCGCTCCGCCCACTGGGTGAAGCTCAAGCTCGAGGACCACGTCGAGGTGGTCGTGGTCGGGTGGCGGCCAGGGCGGGGCGGCCGCACCGGTGGGATCGGGTCGCTGCTCGTGGCGGTGCCGGACGAGACCGGGGCCCTGCGCTACGCCGGCCGTGTGGGCACCGGCTTCGACGCGCGCACGCTCGGCGACCTCGCGCGACGGCTCGAGCCGCTGCGCCGGGAGCAGCCGACCGTCGAGACGCCCCGCGACGTCGCACGCGAGGCGGTGTGGACCGAGCCCGACCTCGTCGGCGAGGTCACCGCGGCGGGCTGGACCGACTCCGGCCACCTGCGCCATCCCGTGTGGCGTGGCCTGCGCACCGACAAGACCGCCGACGACGTCGAGCCCGTCGCGACCCACCGTCCCGCGCCCTCCTGACCGCGACCACCGGCACGGGCGTCCGCCGCACGAGCACGTCACGTCCAGTCGGCATGCGGTCCCGCGCGGTCGCTCCTAGCGTGGAACGTGACCCCGTTCCCCTGACGCCAGGACGTGTCGTGAGCTCCTCCTCCCTTCCTCCCCAGGTCGTCGTGCTGTTCGGCGCGACCGGTGACCTCGCCAAGCGCAAGCTGTTCCCCGGCCTCTACCGGCTGGCGCTCGCCGACCGGCTGCCCGCCGACTACCGCGTCATCGGCTCCGGGCGCCACGAGCCGAAGAAGGACTTCCGCGAGCAGGTGATGGACGGGCTCAAGGAGTTCGTCGACGACCTCGAGGTCGACGTCGCCGAGCAGCTCGTGTCGCGCACCAGCTTCCAGACCTCCGACGCCGACGACGGCAGCGACCTCGCCGCTGCCGTGCGCGACGCCGAGTCCGAGCTGGGCGACGACGCACGCCGCCTCGTGTACCTCTCCGTGCCGCCCGCCGCGATGGAGCCGATGATCCGCATGCTCGGCGCCGAGGGCATCGCCGACGGCGCCCGCATCGTCGTGGAGAAGCCGTTCGGCACCGACCTGGAGTCGTCGCGCTCGTTGCAGGCGACGCTCGACGAGGTCGCCGGTGAGGACAGCGTGTTCCGCATCGACCACTTCCTCGGCAAGGAGGCCGTGCAGAACGTGCTCGCGCTGCGCTTCGCGAACGGCCTGCTCGAGCCGTCGTGGGACGCCGAGCACGTCTGCGCCGTGCAGATCGACGTCCCCGAGGAGCTCACGATCGAGGGCCGCGGCAGCTTCTACGAGGCCACGGGAGCCCTGCGCGACATGGTCTCGACGCACCTGTCGCAGGTGCTCGGCTTCCTCGCGATGGAACGCCCCGAGAGCATCGACGCCGACCACCTGCGCGACGCGAAGGCCGCGGTGTTCGCCGACGTGCGTCCGCTGCGCGTCGAGGACGTCGTGCGCGGGCAGTACGCGGGCTACCGCGACGAGGACGGCGTCGACGACGACTCCGAGGTCGAGACGTTCGTGGCGGTGCGGGTCCACGTCGACAACGACCGCTGGCGTGGCGTGCCCTTCCTGCTGCGCACCGGCAAGGCGATGGCGGCGACCCGGCGCACCGCCACCCTGTTCTTCCGCGCTCCGGAGCCGCTGTTCGACGAGCGTCAGGACGGCGACGACCGCCTCGTCCTCGAGCTCGGCGAGGCACCCGAGGTGACCGCCGCGCTGCACGTGAAGCGTCCCGGACCCACGTTCGAGCTCACGCGCGCGTCGGCCACCTTCACGCTCCCCGAGGACGACGCCGAGCACCGCCCCCTGGAGGCGTACGAGCGGCTGCTGCTGGACGTCATGCACGGCGACCAGACCCTGTTCACCCGCAGCGACGAGGTCGACCGGCTGTGGCAGGTCATCACGCCCGTGCTGGACGACCCGCCCCCGGTGCAGACCTACGAGAAGGGCTCGTGGGGCCCGCAGGCCGCGCTCGACCTCGCAGGCGAGCGCGGCTGGCACCTGCGATGACAGGATCCCCACCGTGTCCGACGTCGGGGCCGCTGCCGATCTCCGACCACGGCCTGGTCGGTGACCTGCGCACGGCCGCGCTCGTCGGCACCGACGGGACCATCGGCTGGTTCTGCCCCGGTCGCTTCGACGCCCCCAGCGTCTTCGCGTCGGTGCTCGATGACGAGCGCGGTGGCGCCTGGGAGCTCGCGCCGGTCGACGGCTCGGTGCGGTCGCAGCAGTTCTACTTCCCCGACACCGCCGTCCTCGCCACCCGCTTCCTCACCGACGACGGCGTCGTCGAGGTGCACGACTTCATGCCCGTGCTCCGTGCGGAGGACCCCGAGCACCGGCAGCGCCTCGTGCGGCGCGTGGTGGCCGTGCGCGGACGCTCCGTGGTCCGCACCCGGGTGGCCGCCCGCCCCCACTACGGACGCACGACCCCCGACCTCGAGACGCTCGACGTCACCTCGGGCCACGGCGTCTCCCTCACCTGCAAGGGCCGCGGGGACGACCCGGGCGTGCGCATGGCGTTCGGTGCCACGGTCCCCCTCGACGTCGACGGCGACGAGGTGACCGCCGAGTTCACCCTCGAGGAGGGCGAGCGGGCCCTGTTCGTGCTGGAGGTGCTCGACCCGGACGCCGACGCCCCCACTGACGGCTGCGACGACACGGACACGTCGGCGCTGTTCGAGGCGACGTCGCAGTTCTGGCGTTCGTGGCTCTCGCAGTCGACGTACGCCGGACGCTGGCGGGAGACGGTGCACCGCTCCGCGATCACCCTCAAGCTGCTCACGCACGAGCCGAGCGGCGCGATCGTCGCCGCCCCCACGACGAGCCTGCCGGAGACGATCGGCGGCACCCGCAACTGGGACTACCGCTACGTGTGGATCCGCGACGCCGGCTTCAGCCTGTACGCGCTGCTGCGCCTCGGGTTCACGTCGGAGGCGAACGCGTTCACCCGCTGGCTGTCGGAGCGGCTCGGCGAGGAGCGCGAGGACGAGGCCGAGCTCGGGCCGCTGCGGGTGCTGTACGACATCGACGGAGCCGCCCCCACCGACGAGCACGAGCTCGACCACCTGTCCGGCTACCGCGACTCACGCCCGGTGCGCGTCGGGAACGCCGCCGTCGACCAGCTCCAGCTCGACATCTACGGCGAGGTCATCGACGCCGTCTACCTGTTCGACAAGTACGGACCGGGCATCAGCCACGACGCGTGGAACGACCTGCGGCGGGTGCTGGACTGGCTGCTCGAGCACTGGGACGCCGACGACGCCGGCATGTGGGAGATTCGCGGCGACGTGCGGCCCCACACGACCAGCCGGCTGATGTGCTGGGTCGCGGTGGAGCGGATGATCCGCATGGCACGGCGTCGCGGGCTGCCCGGCGACGTCGGCGCCTGGTCGCGGGTGCGTGACGAGATCCACGAGCGGATCCTCAGCGACCACTGGGACCCCCACCACGAGACCTTCCTCATGGCGGAGGCCGACCCGGACGCCGACCCCGACGCCGACCCGGTGCTCGACGCGGGCGTGCTGCTGATGCCCATGGTGAAGTTCTGCTCGCCCGTCGACCCGCGCTTCCTGTCCACCCTGGCCGCGGTCGAGGAGCAGCTCGTGGCCGACAGCCTCGTCTTCCGCTACGACGTCCACGCCGCCCCCGACGGCATCGAGGACGCCGATGCCGACGGCGACGGGGTGGGCGACGGCGAGGGCACCTTCAGCCTCTGCTCGTTCTGGTACGTCGAGGCCCTCACCCGCGCCGGACGCCTGCGCGAGGCCGAGGTCGCGCTCGAGAAGATGTTCACCTACGCCAACCACCTGGGCCTCTACGCCGAGCAGATCGGCGCCACCGGCGACCAGCTCGGCAACTTCCCCCAGGCGTTCACGCACCTGTCCCTCATCAGCGCCGCCATCAACCTGGACCGCGCGTTGTCCTGACAGGGGTCTCGGCTCGTCGGTGCGCTGCCTCGGCGTTCGCTGTGTCTGGTCTCCGCAAGGGGCCTCGACCGGGCAGCGGGCCTGGGGCTGGCTTCGGGTCTCCGGGTCCGGCTGAGCCCGGCCATGACGCAAGATTCTTCGTTTCTGCGTTCTCGGGCCAAGGTGCTGCGTTGGCGCGCTCCATCGGTGGATTTGCAACCGCAGGACCGCTTCTGCGGTTGAGGATCCACCGATGGTGGGCGTCACGGCGGAAGGATTCTTCCTTCCCGTGGAGCGGTCCACGCGAAGGAAGAATCGTGCGTCCCCCCACCCCACAGTGCGCCCAAGATTCTGCCTTCACGCGCGCAAGACCGAACGCTTCTGCGTTGGTGACGGGATCCCGTAGCAAACGCAGCATCCTTGCCCCTTCGACACACGAACGCAGAATCTTGCATCCACCCCCAGCACCAACCCGCAGCCCGAGACCCCAGACCAGCGCGGATGGGAGCCGCCCGGTCGAGGCCCTTTCGGAGACCAGACACAGCGCCAGCCGAGGCAGCGCACCAGCGAGCACGAGCCTCCCGCGGCAGCGCACCAGCAAGCACAGACCCACTGAGGCAGCGCACCAACGAGCCGAGACCCCTGAGGCCCCCGCCGTCGCGAGACCCCCGAGATGCCAGGATCTCCCGCATGGGCACCGCGACGACGACGCACGCAGGCTCGAGGACGAGACGTCACGTCGCGGCCGTCGCCGTCCTCCTCGCGCTCGCAGGCTGCGGCGCTCCGCACGGCCCTCGCTACGACATCCCGCACGACGCGGCGTCGGGCGGGCAGACGCTGCGCCAGGCGCAGGCTGCGATCGCGAGCATCCCCGGGCTGTCGATCGACGTCGACGGAGGCGGGCCGCCGAACATCAAGGGCAACACCGGCTACGACGTCCGGGTCACGGTCGCGCCGGGGTACCGGATCGTCGACGGGCCCGCACTGGTCACCTTCCTGATGGAGTCGGTGTGGTCGGTGCGCACCGGGTACCTGCCGAACACGCAGATCACGGTCAGCGTCGACACCGGCGACGGCCCCGAGTTCGACGTGGATGCGGCAGCGACCGAGGCCGGGTGGGTGGAGCACGGTGAGCCGGTACCGGGACAGACCTCGTTCAGCCTGGTCAACGTCCGCACGGACGACGGCTCACCCGCTCGCGAACGGCTGGGCGACTGGCCCGGCGACGTCCCCGACGTGCCCCGCGGCGTGACCGCCCAGCGCTGATCGAGCGTCCGCACCGACCCGACCACGCGTGCCGGTTTGCGTGGGGCCCCACCCAAACCGGCTCCCCCCAATGCAACCGTGCGTCGTTCTCGCACGTTTGCGTGGGGCCCCACGCAAACGTGCGAGAACGACGCACGGTTGCATTGG
>JAPLCA010000007.1 GCA_026392465.1 Propionibacteriales bacterium | reverse complement strand
TTCTACGGCTCAGAAGCTGAACGCCGAGCAGCCCTCCCAGGCTGGATCCACTTCTACAATCACCACAGGCCCCACTCCGCTCTCGGAACGCTGCCACCCATCAGCAGGATCGCCAACAACCTGCCTGGACATCACACCTAGGCGACGTGCGCGAGGGCGCGCGCGGCGGCCGTGAGGCGGGCTGCGTCGGTCCCACGCCGTCCGAAGAGCACGAGCGCCTCCCGTCGGTCGGGGTGCGGGAAGACCGCGACCGCGGCGACCTCGTCCTTCGACAGCCCGTCGCTCCACGCGGTCCGTCGGCGCCGGATGAGGGGCAGCTGCGCCTCGTAGTCCGCCACGAGCTCGGGGTCGGTCGCGCGGGTCACGCGCAGCACACTCGCGAGCACCTGGGCGGGTGCGGTGCTCAGCAGCAGTCGTCCGGCCGCGGTCGTCAGCGGGTCACGCGGGAGGTGCAGGTCGGCCACGCGGGCGTACCGCTCGTCGACCACCTTCTCCGACCGTGCCGTGTACACGACGTGGCGCCCGACGAGGACGGCAGCGGCGGCCGCGAGGTCGAACCGGTCCGCGTAGGCGTCCGCGTCGATCGACGTCCACGAGACGTGCCGCGCCGCGAGGAGCTCGAGGACCAGCGGGGCGGGTCCGACGCGGAAGCCGCGGCCGGCCCTGAGCAGCCAGCCGTGCCCCTCCAGACCGCTCACGAGGTCGTGGACGGACGACCGCGGGACGTCGAGTCGGCGCGCGAGCTCGCTCACCGTCGGCGGGGTGTCGGCGCGCGCGACGACATCGAGCAGGTCCACGATCCGGTCGACGCCACGGTGCGCGCTCATGGGTCGAGGATGCCGCATATCCGGCAATCCTGGCCGTCGGGGACCGCGCGTCGAAGACTCGAGCCGTGACCGCATCTCCCCTCCTGGACCTCGCGTCGCTGTTCTCGTTCGACCTCGCCAGGACGCACGTCGTCGGGAGCGAGCCGGCGACGACCTCCCCGCACCGCCTCGCCGAGTGCATGGGCGCCGCCATGGCGGCCCACGGAGCCGCCGCCGCGGCGTTCGGCGCACTGCGAGGCGCACCCGGCCGGTCGGTCGGGGTGCGCACCGACGACGCGCTGCTGCAGCTCATGGCGGTCTTCGCGACCCGGGTCGGCGACGTCCCGGCCGCCGCGACGATGGAGGACCCGCACCTCCTGGCCGACAGCGACTTCTCCACGTGCCGCGACGGCCGGCAGGTCTTCGTCCTCCTGTCGTACCCGCACCTGCGCGACCGGGCGCTCCGCGTGCTCGGGTGCGCTCCGGGAGCCGACCGCATCGCGGCGGCGGCCGCCACCTGGGACGCTCCTGCACTCGAGGAGGCCATCGTCGCGGCCGGCGGGACGGCCGCGATGGTCCGGACCCGGGAGGAGTGGGCGGCCTCCGACGTCGGACGAGCCGTCGCGGGCGAGCCGCTGGTGAGGATCGAGCGCACCGGGGACGCCGACCCGGTGCCGCGAGCACCGCTGTCGTCCACCGAGCCCCCTCTCACCGGCGTCCGGGTCGTCGACGTCACCCACGTGATCGCGGGACCCGTCGCTGCTCGTCTCGCGGCCGAGCTCGGCGCCGACGTCCTCCACGTGTCGCGTCCGGACCGCCCCGATCCGAACGCGATGATCATCGAGACCGGAGCGGGGAAGCGGAACGCGTTCTGCGACTTCCGGACCGCGGAGGGGAGGGCGCGCCTCGACGACGTGCTCGACGGCGCCGACGTCGTGGTCCACAGCTACCGTCACCTCGCACGGTTCGGGCTGGACGCGGAGCAGCTCGCGCGGGACCACCACGGGGTCGTCCTCGCCGACGTGCACGGATGGGGAGACCGAGGACCGTGGTCGGACCGAGGCGGGTTCGACCAGCTCGCCTGCGCGGCCACGGGCTTCGCCCTGGAGGAGGGCGGCGGGGACCGGGCCGCGCTCCCTCCCACCTACCTCCTCAACGACTACGTGGCGGCGTTCCTCCTCGCCGCAGGGATCGAGACCGCCCTGCACCGGCAGGCGACCGAGGGCGGCTCGTGGCACGTCCACGTCGACCTCGCGAAGGTCTGCACCTGGGTGCAGTCGTTCGGCGACAACCCCCGCCAGGTCTCCGCGGGACCCGACCTGCGCGAGCACCTCGACGAGGTGCCGACGGTGGAGACCGAGGGTCCCTTCGGGCGCGTGGCGGCCCTGCCGAGCCTCCTGGAGGTCACCCCCGCGTGGGACCTGCACCGCGGTGCACCGTGGCCGCTCGGATCGGCCCCGATGGCGTGGGCGGAGCCACGATGACGTCCGCTCCGACGGCACGTCGGGTGCGCGCGCTCGGGCGAATCCTGCTGTGGACGGTCGCGATCGTGACCGTCGCCTTCACGGTGCTCGCGCAGCTGCTCGCCGTCGTCCCGGTGTCGTGGACGATGCCGCTGCTGCAGTGGGAGGTGTCGCAGTACCTGGTGATCCTCCTCGGCGTGCTGCGGGACTCGCTGGGGGTGTGGAACGTCGTCGTCGGCGTCGTCGGCGTGGCGAGCGCCGCGACCCTCTGGCGACGGCGACCTCGGCCGCGTCGGCGCCTCCCGCTCGTGCTCACGGTGGCCGGGTCGGCCGGCACGGTGGCTGCCGTCGCGACGAGCGTCGCGCTGGCCGTCTCCATCGCGTCCACGGGCGCCGGGACGAGCCCGCTGCTGCCGACGCTGCCCTTCACCGGCCTGGACAGCGGACCCAGCCAGACCGTGACGGTCGGGACCGCCGGGACCACCACGCTGCGCGCCGACCTCTACCTCCCGTCCGGACGCGCACCGCGAGCGGGATGGCCCGTCGTGGTCTCCGTGCACGGCGGCGGGTTCTCGAGCGGGACGCGGGGCCCGAACGCGTACACCGGGTTCCTCCCCGCCCACGGCTACGCGGTGCTCGACGTCGACTACCGGCTCGCGTCCCCGACCTACCACCCATGGCGGACCCAGGTCGAGGACGTCGGCTGCTCCCTGGCCTGGATCGCCCGGACCGGCGAGGCGCGTCGGCTCGACCCCCACCGGGTCGCGATGCTCGGCCTCTCCTCCGGAGGGAACCTGGCCATCAACGCCGCCTACATGTCGGCCGACCACACCCTGAGGTCCAGCTGCTCGCCGTCGGGCACGACGCTGCCGGTCGTCCGCGCTGTGATCGGCGGGTATCCGGCCGTCGACCTCACCGGCATCGGGGACCGGACGGCGATCGCCCGGAAGGTCGAGCAGTGGTACGTCGGCGGCACGCCCGCCGAGCACCCCGACCGGTACCGCTTCACCGACTCCGCGACCCACGTCAGCGCCGACGCCCCGCCCACCCTGGTCTACCAAGGAGCACGCGACCACCTCGTCCTCGCGGACCGTGCTCGCGCGTTCGTCGACGTCCTCGCGCGGCACGGCGTGACGCACCGGTACGTCCAGTACCCCGGGATGGAGCACAGCGCGGGCGACTCGACCTCGACGTTGACGCCCGCCGCGGCTGCGAGCCGCCAGCTCACGCTCGACTGGCTGCAGCGTCATGACGGCGACCGACGCTCGTCGCCGACGACCCCGTGACGCGCCCGGCGCCATCGGCTATCGTCACCTGAACACCGTTCACCTGAACGGTGTTCAGTGACCGCCGCCCGAGTCGAGGACTCTCATGCCCGCATCGTTCGACCAGCTCGCCACCCACGTCCTGGACGGGGGCAGCGCCTCCGAGGCCGACGCGCTCGCCGTCCTGCGTGCCGACGACGCCGACCTCCTCGACGTCGTCGCTGCCGCCGGACGTCTGCGCCGCGCGCACTTCGGCAGCACCGTCAAGGTCAACTACCTGGTCAACCTCAAGTCCGGGCTGTGCCCGGAGAACTGCAGCTACTGCTCACAGGCCGTCGGGTCCGAGGCGCCGATCCTGAAGTACTCGTGGCTCTCCACCGACGAGACGCTGCGCCAGGCGGGCGCGGGGCTGCGCGGCGGTGCGTCGCGCGTGTGCCTCGTGTCGTCGGGCCGCGGCCCCTCGAACCGCGACGTGGAGAAGGTCGCCGAGATGACCGAGGCGCTCAAGGACAGCTACCCCGACGTCGAGGTGTGCGCCTGTCTGGGGCTGCTGAAGGACGGGCAGGCCGAGCGGCTCAAGCAGGCCGGGGTCGACGCCTACAACCACAACATCAACACCGCCGCGTCCCACCACGACGAGATCGTCACCACCCACACCTACGACGATCGCGTCGACACCATCGCCAAGGCCCGCACGGCCGGCCTGTCGCCCTGCTCGGGGCTCATCGCCGGGCTCGGCGAGACCGACGAGCAGCTCGTGGAGGCGCTGTTCGCGCTGAAGGAGCTCGGCTCGGATTCGATCCCCGTCAACTTCCTCATGCCGTTCGACGGCACGCCGTTCGAGGACACCTGGGAGCTCTCGCCGGCCCGGTGCGTGAAGATCCTGGCGATGGCGCGCTTCGTGTGCCCCGACCGCGAGGTGCGCATCGCCGGCGGACGGGAGATGCACCTGCGCTCGCTGCAGGGTCTCGCGCTGCACGTGGCCAACTCGATCTTCCTGGGCGACTACCTGACGTCGGAGGGGCAGGACGCGAGAGCCGACGTCGAGCTGATCCGCGACCACGGGTTCACGATCCTCGGCGCGGAGGACCTGCCGGAGCACGAGCCGGTCGAGCGGACGGCTGCGACCGCGACCCCTGCCCCCTCGACACCCGCGGCCTCGCCGTGCGGCACCGCGTCGACCGGCTGCGGCAGCGCCTGTGGCGGCTGCGCCTCGCACGACGGCACGACCGGTCTCGCGATCCGGCAGCGCGGCGCCGGCACCGACGTCCCCGCGAACGCCTGATCGCCGACCCTGTCGTGACCGCGACTGTCGCCGACCTGCGCGCCTTCGACCGCGCCCACGTCTGGCACCCCTACGCCTCGATGACGGAGCCCTCCCCGACGAGGGTCGTCACGGGCGCCGACGGGTGCCGTCTGGAGGTCGACGGGACGTGGGTGGTCGACGGCATGTCGTCGTGGTGGGCCGCGGTGCACGGGTACCGGCACCCCGTCCTCGACCGTGCGGTGGTCGAGCAGGTCGCGTCGTTCAGCCACGTGATGTTCGGCGGGCTCACGCACGCACCGGCCGTCGAGCTGGCGCGACGGCTCGTCGAGCTGACGCCCGCCCCGCTGGAGCGCGTGTTCCTCGCCGACTCCGGCTCGGTGGCCGTGGAGGTGGCGCTGAAGATGGTGCTGCAGCACCAGCGCGGGACAGGACACCCCGAGCGCACCCGCATGCTCACGGTGCGCGGCGGCTACCACGGCGACACGTTCGACTGCATGAGCGTGACCGACCCGGTCGTCGGCATGCACGCCATGTGGCGCGACCTGCTGCCGCAGCAGGTGTTCGCCGACCGGCCGCCGCGCCACGACGCGTCGGACGCGGAGATCGCGGCGTGGGCCGACGGAGTCCGCGACCTCGCCGCCCGGCACGCCCATGAGCTGGCGGGCGTCGTCGTGGAGCCGCTCCTGCAGGGGGCGGGCGGCATGCACCCGTACCCCGTCGCGTGCCTGCGCGTGCTGCGCGAGGTGGCCGACGAGCACGGTCTGCTGCTCGTGCACGACGAGATCGCCACGGGGTTCGGCCGCACCGGTCACCTCTTCGTGAGCGAGCTGGTCGCGCCCGACGTCCTCTGCGTCGGCAAGGCGCTCACCGGGGGCTACGTCTCGCTCGCGGCGGTGCTGTGCACCGACGCGGTGGCACGCGGCGTCTCGGCCAGCGACTCCGGTGCCCTCATGCACGGCCCGACGTTCATGGGCAACCCGCTGGCGTGCGCCGTCGCGTCGGCCAGCATCGACCTCCTCCTCGAGCGCGGCTGGCAGGCCGACGTGCAGCGCGTCGGGGAGGCGCTGAGCCGTGGCCTCGCTCCGCTGCGCGACGTCGAGGGCGTGACCGACGTCCGCACGCTCGGCGCCGTCGGCGTGGTCCAGCTCGACCACCCGGTCGACGTCCCGGCAGCCACCGACGCCGCGCTCGCCGCTGGCGTGTGGCTGCGGCCCTTCCGCGACCTCGTCTACACGATGCCGCCGTACGTCTGCGACGACGCCGCGCTGGCGCAGCTGGTCGCCGGGGTCGGCGAGGCGGTGCGGGCCGCATGAGCGTCTGGACGGACTGGTGGGCGCAGGAGCACGCCACGCGGGCGGAGGCCGGGCTCGCGCGCACGCTGCGCCCGCGCGGCGCCGACGACCCGACGATCGACCTCGCGGGCAACGACTACCTCGGCCTCGCGCGCGACCCGGCCGTCACACGCGCTGCCGCTACGGCAGCGCTCCACTGGGGCGCGGGCGCGGGAGCGTCCCGGCTCGTCACGGGCACGCTCGCCGTGCACGAGGAGCTCGAGCAGACCCTCGCCCGCGACCTCGGCCAGCCTGCGGCGCTCGTGACATCGACGGGCTACCACGCGAACCTGGCCGTCGTCGCCGCCCTCGCCGACCGAGGCACGCGGGTGGTCTCCGACGCGCACGTGCACGCGTCGCTGGTCGACGGCGTGCGGCTGTCGCGCGCTCGGCTGACGATCGTCCCGCACGGCGACGTCGACGCGGTGGCGGGCGCCCTGCGCGATGCCGAACGTGCTGGAGAGCGCGCCCTGGTGCTGGTGGAGTCGGTCTACTCGGTGCTCGGCGACGCGGCCCCGCTGGTCGACCTGGCCGGGCTCTGCGAGCGGCACGGCGGGCTGCTCGTCGTCGACGAGGCGCACGGGCTCGGCGTGCACGGGCCAGGACTGGTCACGCGGCTCGGGCTCGCCGGGCTCGAGCACGTGGTGGTCACGGCCACGCTGTCGAAGGCGCTCGGCAGCCAGGGCGGCGCCGTGCTCGGACCGGTCGCCCTGCGCGAGCACCTGGTGAACCGCGGACGTGCGTTCGTGTTCGACACCGGCCTCGCACCTGCGTCGGCCGCCGGCGCCCTCGCGGCGCTGCACGAGGTGCGCCGCCGCCCCGACCTGGCCGCGACGGTGCACCGTCGCGTCGGCGAGCTCGCCGCCGCTCTCGACGTCGCCGTGCCCGCGGGGGCCGTGCTGTCGGTGCCGATGCCGTCGCCGCAGGCGGCGGTGGCCGCCCAGGCGGCCGCGCTCATCGCCGGGGTGCGGGTCGGGTGCTTCCGGCCGCCGTCGGTGCCCGACGGGGTCTCGCGTCTGCGGGTGACGGCGAGCGCAGGCGTCGCCGACGACGACTGGGCGCGCGCCCTGGACGTGCTGGTCGGCGTCGCGGGGACGTTCCGGTGAGCCGCGTCGTGATCGTCACCGGGACCGACACCGGGGTCGGCAAGACGGTGGCCGTCGCCGCGCTCGCGGCCACCGCGCGCGGTCGCGTGCTGGTGGTCAAGCCGGTGCAGACCGGCATCGGCGGCCCCGACCCGGAGCCGCGCGACGCGCGCACTGTCGAGGCCCTGACCGGCGCGGCGTGCCGTGAGCTGGTGGCGCTCGACGACCCGCTCGCCCCCGACACCGCCGCGCGTCGCCAGGGGGTCGCGCTCCCACCGGTGTCGGAGCACGTGCGCGCCGTGCTGGGGATGGCGGCCGAGCACGACGTCGTGGTCGTCGAGGGTGCGGGCGGGCTGCTCGTCCGGCTCGACGCGGACGGCGGGACGCTGCTCGACCTCGCGGTCGGGCTCGTCGACGCCGCGCCCCCCGACGTGACGGTCGAGGTGGTCGTCGTGGCGCGGGCCGGTCTCGGCACGCTGAACCACACGGCGCTCACCGTCGAGGCGCTGCGGGCCCGCGGGGTGGAGCCGCTGGGCGTGGTCGTGGGCGCGTGGCCGGAGCGCCCTGGCCTCGCCGAGCGGTGCAACCGCGACGACCTCCCGCGCGTGACGGGGGTGCCGCTCCTCGCCGTCGTGCCCGAGGGAGCGGGGGCGCTGCCGCGGGCGGAGTTCGTCGCCGCGGCCCCCGCGTGGTTCGACCTCGGCCTGCGCTCGCGACCTGGCGTCTGACCCCCACCTCCGTGCCATGCTGGGGCGCGTGAGCGCATCGTTCCCGCGTCTGCTGTCGGCCACCGCCGACCGGTCCGCGCCGCTCGCGGTGCTCGACGAACCGGCGCTCTGGGCGAACGCCGACGACCTCGTCCGTCGGGCGGGCGGGGTGCCCGTGCGGGTGGCGAGCAAGTCGGTGCGCGTGCGGTCGGTGCTGGAGCGCACGCTCGCCCGACCCGGGTTCGCGGGCGTCATGACCTACTCGCTCGCGGAGAGCTGCTGGCTGGTCGACGAGGGGGTCACCGACGACGTGCTCCTCGCGTACCCCACCGTCGACCGTGCCGGGCTGCTCGCCCTCACCGAGCCCGGTGAGGCCGGCGAGCGACGTCGGGCGGCCATCACGCTCATGGTCGACTCCGAGGAGGGGCTCGACGCGATCCAGCGCGTCGTCGGCGGGTCGCACCCGACCCTGCGGATCTGCCTCGACGTCGACGCGTCGCTGCGCCCCGGCGCGCTCGGCATCCATCCCGTGCACCTGGGCGTGCGCCGCTCCCCCGTGCACACCGCGCGCCAAGCAGCGGGCGTCGCCCGACGGCTCGCCGCGCGGCCGGGCTTCCGGCTCGTCGGCGTCATGTTCTACGACGCGCAGGTGGCCGGCCTGCCCGACACCTCGGCCGCCGTGCGCGTCGTCAAGAGGCTGTCGACGACGGAGCTCGCGCACCGACGTCGTGCCGTGGTCGAGGCGGTGTCGCAGCACGCGGACCTCCAGCTCGTGAACGCCGGCGGCACCGGCAGCCTCGAGGTGACCGGCGCCGACCCGACCGTCACCGAGCTGACCGCCGGCTCGGGCCTGTTCACGCCCACGCTCTTCGACCACTACGACGCGTTCGAGGCGCGGCCCGCCGCGTACATCGTCCTCGACGTCGTGCGTCGCCCGGCCAAGGACGTGGCCACCTGCTTCGCCGGCGGGTACACCGCGTCGGGGCCCGCGCAGGCCAACCGCATGCCCACGCCGGTCTGGCCGGAGGGGCTGTCGCTGGTCGGTACTGAGGGCGTGGGCGAGGTGCAGACGCCCGTGCGCGGCAAGGCGGCCCGGCACCTGCGCATCGGCGAGCGCGTCGTGTTCCGGCACGCGAAGGCCGGCGAGATGTGCGAGCGGTTCGACACCGTCACGCTCGTCGACGACTCCGGCCGCGCCGAGACCGTGCCGACCTACCGGGGCGAGGGGAAGAACTTCGGATGACGGGGACGACGCGATGAGCGTGCTCTGGCGCAACTGGGCGGGCAACGTGCGCTCGCACCCCCGGCGGGTGCTGCACCCGGCGTCGACGGCCGAGGTCGTCGACGCGGTGCGCACGGCACGGGCCGAGGGGCTTGCGGTCAAGGCGTACGGTGCCGGCCACTCCTTCACGCCGATCGCGGCCACCGAGGGCGTGCTCCTGCGCCTCGACCGCATGGACGCTCTGGTGTGGCACGACGCCGCGACGAGGCGGGTGCGGGTGGAGGCCGGGACGTCGCTGCACCGGCTGAATCCCCTGCTGCAGTCCCTCGGTCTGGCACTGCCGAACCTGGGCGACGTCGACCCGCAGTCCGTCGCGGGTGCGGTGTCCACCGGTACCCACGGCACGGGCGCCCGGCTGCAGGGCATCGCCGCGGCGGTGGTCGGCGTGCAGCTGGTGACCGCCGACGGCGACGTCGTCGAGGTCGACGAGACGCACCCCTGGTTCGGGGCCGCCCGGGTGGGGCTCGGTGCGCTCGGCGTCGTCACCGAGCTGACGCTGCAGTGCGTGCCGGCCTTCCTGCTGCACGCGCGCGAGGAGCCGATGCGGCTGCCCGAGGTGCTCGAACGGCTGCCCGAGCTCGTCGAGGAGAACGACCACTTCGAGTTCTACTGGTTCCCGCACACGGAGAAGGCGCTGGTCAAGCGCAACAATCGCGTGCCCGAGGGGACGGAGCGGGCGCCGGTCGGCCGCCTGCGGCACCTCGTCGACGACGAGCTGCTGAGCAACGGGCTGTTCGAGGTCGTCAACCGGGTGGGCGCGCGCTTCCGGTCTGCGGTGCCGCGCGTCAACCAGGTGAGCGGGTCGGCGCTGTCGGCACGGGACTACGTCGACCACTCCCACGAGGTGTTCGTGTCGCCCCGTCGGGTGCGGTTCTCCGAGTCCGAGTTCGCCGTGCCGCGGGGTGCGCTGCTCGACGTCATCGCCGGGCTGCAGCGCTGGTTCGATGCGGGGCACGAGACCGTCGCGTTCCCGATCGAGGTGCGCTTCGCCGCCGCCGACGACGTGTGGATGTCGACGGGTCACGAGCGCGACAACTGCTACCTGGCCGTGCACCAGTACCACCGGCTCGACCCGACCGCGTACTTCCGGGCCGCGCAGGAGGTGTTCACGGCCCACGAGGGTCGGCCGCACTGGGGCAAGATGCACACGCTCGACGCCGGCGACCTCCGTGAGCGGTACAGCCGATTCGACGACTTCGTGGCGGTGCGCGACGAGCTCGACCCGCAGCGCGTGTTCAGCAACCCCTACCTCGACCGCGTGCTCGGCTCATGACGACGGACGAGCACGGCCGCACCGACCCGCCCCTCGCCGGCGACGAGGCCGCCACGCTGCGCGGGTTCCTCGACTTCCACCGGCGCACGTTCGCGCTGAAGACGAGCGGCCTCGACCACGCCCAGCTGCACACGCCGCTCGCCCCGTCGACCATGACGCTCGGCGGCATGACCAAGCACCTGGCCTACGTCGAGGACTGGTGGTTCGGCGTGGTCCTCACCGGCGCGGAGCCCACCGCGCCGTGGGACGACGCGCCCTGGGACGACGACGCCGACTGGGACTGGCACTCGGCCGTCGACGACGAGCCAGCCGACCTTCGCGGCCTGTGGGAGTCGGCGGTCGCCCGCTCCGACGCCCTCCTCGACGCCGCTCCGGACGGCCTCGACACCCTCGCCGCCCGCCCCGACCGCCGCACCGGCGAGCCGGTCTCGCTGCGCTGGATCGTCGTCCACATGGTCGAGGAGTACTGCCGCCACAACGGCCACGCCGACCTCCTGCGCGAGGCACTCGACGGGAGCGTCGGGGAGTAGCGGACAGGACCGTCTCTTCAGGCGCTCACCTTCCCCGGCCTCTCGGCCCGTGGTTGGATGGATGTGACCGGCGACACACGACGTCCCGGTCGTCGTCGCGCCTCACCCCGGCGCGACCCCACCCACGGCGGACGACCCCACCCGGTCGGCCGCGGACAGGAGGACCCGTGTTCGAGGAAGGCCAGTCCTACGCCCCCGTCACGCCGACGGCCGACGGTGCCGTCACCGTCGAGCTGGGCGCCGATCATCCCGGCCTGCACGACCCGGAGTACCGGGCCCGTCGCGACCTGCTCGCCACGCTCGCGCACCGGTGGGAGCCGGGCGAGCCCGCGCCCGAGGCTCCGTACACCGACGAGGAGCACGACGTCTGGCGCGTCGTCAGCGAGGATCTGCAGACCAAGCACGAGACGTACGCCTGCCGCGAGTTCCTCGACGGCAAGGCCGCACTCGACCTCCCCCTCGACCGCGTGCCGCAGCTGGAGGAGCTGTCCGACCGGCTCGAGCCGCTCACCGGGTTCCGCTACCGGCCCGCCGCAGGCCTCGTGCCGCTGCGCGAGTTCTACGGCGCGCTCGCCGACCACGGCTTCTGGGCCACCCAGTACGTGCGCCACCACTCCGTCCCCCTGTACACCCCCGAGCCCGACGTGCTCCACGAGGTCGTGGGCCACGGCAACACGCTCGCCGACCCGCGCTTCACCCGCCTCTACGAGGCCGCCGGCCGCGCAGCGCGCCGGGTCGAGACCACCGAGGCGCTCGAGTTCGTCAGCCGCGTCTTCTGGTTCACGCTCGAGTTCGGCGTCGTGCACGAGCGCGACGGCCTCAAGGCGTACGGCGCGGGAATCCTGTCGAGCCCCGGCGAGATCGAGGAGTTCCGCTCCATGACCATCGAGCCGCTCGACGTCGTCACCATGGGCACCACCGACTACGACATCACCCACTACCAGGACCGGCTCTTCGCCGCCGACTCCTTCGCGCACGTCGAGGACGCCGTCGGCGGCTTCTGGGACACCTGCACCGACGACACGGTCGCGGCGCTCAGGGCGCAGGCAGCCTGAGGTCGACGTCGGCCCACGAGCCGCTCACCCGCTTCGCGCGGGGCGCCGCGAACTCGCCCGCCTTGCTCGTGCCGAGCCCCATCGCCACGAGTCCGGCCACGGTCGTCGTGGCGGCGGCGACCCCGTCGACCACCGGGACGCCCAGCTCGTCGCCGAGCCACGCGGCGAAGTCCGTCATCCCGGCACAGCCGAGGACCAGCACGTCGGAGTCGTCAGCCGTCAGCGCGACCCGGGACAGCTCGAGCGTCCGGTCGCGGGCGTGCGGGTCGCGCTCGAGGTCGACCACACCGATCTCGGTCGCGTGCACCCCGCCGCAGTGGTCGGCCAGACCGTACGACCTGGTCAGCGCCTCGATGCCCGGCACCGTGCGCCGCAGCGTCGTCACGACGCTGAACCGACGCCCCAGGTAGGTCGCGGCGCGCATCCCGGCCTCGGCGATCCCGACCACGGGCCCTCGCGCCAGCTCGCGCGCCGCCTGCACGCCCGGGTCGCCGAAGCAGGCGACGACGTAGCCGTCGACGCCGGCCGCCTCGCCCTCGACCACGCGGGCCAGCACACCGGGCACGGCCAGCGCCTCGTCCACGTGCGACTCGATCGACTCCGGCCCGAACACCGGGCTGACGGCCTCCACGACGACGTCGGGGCCTGCGACGGCACTGGCGCAGGCCCCGATCGCCGTGGTCATCGACTCCGTCGTGTTCGGGTTGATGACACGGATCAGCATGGTCAGGCAGCCCCCGCGCCCGTCGGCACCGACTCCGCCGCGCTCGCGCTCGGCCCGACCCCCTGGCGACGGGCGAGCACCACGTAGAGCGCCGCGGAGAGGATCGCGCCGACGAAGAACGAGTAGTCGGGCAGGGCCGGCAGCACGCCCGACAGCTTCGGGACCACGACGCTGAGGACCGCGACGACGCCGGTCACCACCACCGTCTGCACCGCGGCCGGGTTGTAGCCGCGGACGTAGTGGTACTCGCCGTCCTCCTCCATCGTGAACAGGTCGTCGACGACGATCTGCTGCTGGCGCACCACGTAGTAGTCGGCGATGAGGATCCCGTAGAGCGGGCCGATGAGGGCACCGAGCAGACCCAGCGTCCAGAAGATCGCGTCGGCGTTGTCGTACCAGTTCCAGGGCGTGAGCAGCACCGACCCACCGGCGGCGATCATGCCGCCCATGCGCCAGCTGATCCGCTGCGGCGCGACGTTGGAGAAGTCGAACGCCGGGGAGATGAAGTTCGCCACGATGTTGATGCCGACCGTCGCGACCACGAACGTCAGGCCGCCGAGCAGCACCGCGGTCCACGTGTCGATCCGCTCGACCGTGTGCACCGGGTCGGTGATCAGCTCGCCGAACACGGGCACCGTCGCGGCAGCCGTCAGCACCACGAGCAGCGCGAAGAACGTGAAGTTCACGGGCAGGCCGAGGAAGTTGCCGCGCTTGACCGCCTCGTAGCTGCTGCCGTAGCGCGAGAAGTCGCCGAAGTTCAGCGTCGGTCCCGAGAAGTAGGAGACGACGAGCGCGATCGCCGAGCACATCGCCCCAACGGCGGCCCAGCCGGACACGGCGTGGTCGGCGAGGTTGAGGTCGATGTCGAAACCGGCGCGCCACAGCATGTAGCCGCACAGGACGACCATGACGACGTAGACGGCGGGACCGCAGAAGTCGATGAACCTGCGGATGGACTCCATGCCCCGCCAGAACACGGCGGCCTGGGCCACCCACAGGATCGCGAAGGAGACGTAGCCGAGGTAGCTCAGGCCGAGGAACGACGTGTCGTCCGTCGCGATGCGCGCGAGGCCGGGCCACACCTTCAGCAGCACGATCGACAGCGACCCCGCGGCGAGGAACGTCTGCACCCCGTACCAGGCGACGGCGATGAGCCCGCGGATGATCGCGGGGATGTTCGCACCGAGCACGCCGAACGACGCGCGGCTGATCACCGGGTACGGCACGCCGGCGACCTGGCTGGGCTTCGCGACCAGGTTCGCGAGCACCTGCACGATGCAGATGCCGACGATGAGGGCGATGAAGACCTGCCACGTCGTGAGGCCGAGCATGAACAGGCTGCCGGCCGTCACGTAGCCGCCGACGCTGTGCACGTCGGACATCCAGAAGGCGAAGATGTTGTAGGAGCTCCAGGTCTGCTTCTCCAGCGGCGCGAGGTCCTCGTTGGTGAGGCGAGGGTCGTACGCGCGGCGTGGTCGGCCGGCTCCGGGCGGGTAGCCGGCGGCTTCCACGATGTCGTTCGGCAGGGCGCCGTGGGGCTGTGGCATGGGGTGTCTCCTCGTCGGGCTCGGGCTGCACCCGACGCTAGGAACGTGGTGTTTCGACCCCTCGACTCCGCGGGTGAACCTTGCGTCACGGGAGTCCTATAGGACGCGCCGCTCAGGCCTCGCGGAAGACGTCGTGGTCGTCGCTGAGCACCTCGATGCCATCGAGGAGGTGGTCGTAGTGCTCCACCGAGAGCGCCACCAGCGCGGTGGCGTCACGTGCCGCGAACGCCTCGAGCATCGCGTCGTGGTCGTGCGCGAACGCCGAGCGCTGCGCGGGCCCGACGTGCGTCATGGGCCGCACCGGCTCCGTCAGGTTCCACGCCGACTCGTACATCCGCAGCAGCCGCTGCATGCCCGAGGGCGCGATCAGGCTGAGGTGGAACCGGCGCGTCGCCTCGTGGTAGCCGCGGTCGTCGCCGGCGTCGAGCGCCGTGCTCGTCTCCAGCAGCGCCGCCCTCGCCGCCTCGACGTCGCCAGGACCGGCGCGGTCGACGGCGGCGACCAGCGCGGCCTTCTCCAGCGCGAGCCGCACCTCGTACAGCTCGCGGAACTCGCGGTAGCTGAGCTTGGCGACGCTGTACCCGACGTGCGGCACGTGCTCGACGAGTCCCTCCCCGAGCAGGATCTTGAGCGCCTCGCGCACCGGGATCTGGCTGACGCCGAAGAACGCCGCGACCGCGTCGATGGGGATCAGGGTGCCCGGCGGCTCGACCCCGGCCAGGATCGCGGTCCTCATGTCGTCGAGGACGCGCGGCTGCGACCCCTCGACCGAGGTGTTCTCGAGCCGTGCGGTGAACGCCGAGCGACGTCGAGGCCCACCGGTGAACGGGCGTGCCACCTCTGACCTCCTCCGTCGGTGCGCCGTGACGGCCGACGCTAGTGGGCGCCGATGTCGCGGACGTTACGTCCTCCCCCTCCCCCGCCCACCCCCACCGCCTCCTTCCCGCTGAGTGTGACGTTTGCGGGCCGATCGGGGCCTGATCGGCCCGCAAACGTCACACTCAGCGGGAAAGGGGATCGTCGTAGCACGGCCCGACCTGCACGCACTGGTCGTCCCACGTCGTGAGCAGCCCCCGCAGACGGCCTTCCGGGGTCCACCGTGGACACATCACCACCACCGATCGGGAGGACCAGATGGCCGTGTCCGTCGACGACACCACCCTCGAGGCCGCGCTGCGCGGCGCCATGGCGAACTTCGCCACCGGACTGACGGTGGTGACCACGTCCGACGGCGGCCGACCGCACGGCACGACCCTGAGCGGTGTCATGTCCCTCTCGATGGACCCGCCGATGGTCGCCATCTCCCTGGCCCGCACGTCGAGCCTGCTCGCCCGTCTGCAGCGCGGCGGCCGGTTCGGCATCAACGTGCTCGCCGCCCACCAGGACCAGGTGGCGCTGCGGTTCTCCACCAAGCTCCACGACCGCTTTGCCGACCTCGGCTGGAGCGACGACGGCGCACCTCGCCTCGACGACGTGCACGCGTGGATCCTCGCCGACGTCACCAGCACGGTGCCGGCCGGCGACCACGTCCTCGTGCTCGGCACGGTCGTGCGCGCCGAGACGGGGACCCAGCGTCCGCTCGTCTACTGGCAGCGCAGCTTCGGCACACACCAGGCGTTCTGATGACCACGACCCAAGCCACCCGCCGATGTCGCACCTGACGACCACCTGACACCTCCTCTCGCACCGCCCACCACCACCTCCTCACACCACCAGGAAGGGGCTAGATCGCCATGCCCGTCAGCACCGATCCCCTGAAGTTCGCCTACTGGGTCCCCAACGTCTCCGGCGGACTCGTCACCAGCACCATCGAGCAGCGCACCGACTGGAGCTACGACTTCAACGTGAAGGTCGCGCAGCTGGCCGAGCAGGTCGGCTTCGAGTACGCGCTCAGCCAGGTCCGCTACACCGCCTCCTACGGCGCCGACCAGCAGCACGAGTCGACGAGCTTCAGCCTCGGCCTGCTCACCCAGACCGAGAAGCTCAAGGTCATCGCCGCCGTCCACCCCGGACTCTGGCACCCGGCCGTGCTCGCGAAGTGGATCATCACCGCCGACCACATCTCCGGCGGCCGCGCGGCCGTCAACGTCGTCTCCGGCTGGTTCAAGGACGAGTTCACGGGCCTCGGCGAGCCGTGGCTCGAGCACGACGAGCGCTACCGTCGCAGCGAGGAGTTCATCCGCGTGCTGCGCGGGCTCTGGACGGCGCAGGAGAAGGGGGTCGGGTTCGAGCACCGTGGCGACTTCTACCGCATCCACGACTTCACCCTGAAGCCCGGACCGGTCGACGTGCCCGGCCGCCCGCACCCCGAGATCTTCCAGGGCGGCAACTCCACCGCGGCCCGTCGCAACGGCGGCACCGTGGCCGACTGGTACTTCTCCAACGGCAAGGACTTCGACGGCTTCACCGAGCAGTACCTCGAGGTCAACCAGAACGCCGCGCTCGCGGGCCGCGAGGGCCAGGTGAAGTTCGGGCTGAACGGCTTCGTCGTCGCCCGCGACACCGAGTCCGAGGCGCGCGACGTGCTCGAGGAGATCATCGCCAAGGCCAACCCCGAGGCCGTCGAGGGCTTCCGTCAGGCCGTCCAGCAGGCCGGCAGCAGCACCGGCGACGGCAAGGGCATGTGGGCGGACTCGTCGTTCCGCGACCTCGTCCAGTACAACGACGGGTTCCGGACCGGTCTCGTCGGCACGCCGGAGCAGGTGGCCACCCGGATCGTCGAGTTCAAGAAGCGCGGCGTCGACCTCTTCCTGCTCGGCTTCCTGCACTACCTCGAGGACATCGCGTACTTCGGCGAGAAGGTGCTGCCGATCGTCCGCGAGCTCGAGACGCAGGCGGTCGAGGCGGGACAGCTCGGCGAGGAAGCCCTCACGACCGCCTGACACCAGACCCCCGGCAGCGCCCACCCGGGGCGTCGGTCGGGTGCCCGCCGGGGTGGCGAGACCCCGGCGGGCGGCATTCCCCGCTAGCGCAAGGAACGGAGCAACCCTATGTCCATCACCGACCACCTGACCGTCCGGGACGCCGTGCAGTCGTCCCCGTGGGCCACCGAGCCCCGACCGTCCACCCCCGCCGGCTGGCTGGAGCGCGCCTCCGACGTCGCCGGCATCCTGGCCGCCGACGCCGTCGAGCGCGACCGCGCCCAGGCCGTGCCCACCGCCGAGGTCCAGCTGCTCAAGGACGCCGGCCTCGTCACTCTGCTCGGCCCCGTCGAGCACGGCGGCGCCGGCCAGACGTGGGACCTGGCCTACCAGGTCGTGCGCGAGGTCGCGTCCGGCGACGGCTCCATCGGCCAGCTCCTGGCCTACCACTACCTCTGGGCCTGGGCCGTGCGACTGGTCGGCACGCCCGAGCAGATCGCCGCCGTCGAGGAGCTGTACACGACGGACAACCTGTTCTTCGGCGGGGCGGTCAACCCGCGCGACAACGACCTCACCATCCGCGACGAGGGCGACGAGATCGTCTTCACCGGCCGCAAGTCGTTCTCCACCGGCTCCAAGGTCAGCGACCTGACCGTGCTCGAGGGAGTGCTGGAGGGCAGCGAGAAGCACATCTTCGCGATCGTCCCAAGCCAGCAGCCCGGCATCGTCTTCCACGACGACTGGGACAACCTCGGCCAGCGGCTCACCGAGTCCGGCGGCGTGACCATCACCGACGTGCGTGTGCCGTGGTCGGCCGCGGCCGGGTACGTCGACAAGGAGCAGGTCGAGCTCGTCTACGGCACCCTCAACCTGCCGACGATCCAGCTCGTCTTCAGCAACTTCTACCTCGGGATCGCCCGCGGCGGCCTCAAGGCCGGCACCGCGTACACCCGCTCCACCACGCGACCCTGGCCCTACGGCGGCGACGACAAGGCCAGCGCGTCCGAGGAGTGGTACATCCTCGAGGGGTACGGGCGGCTGCAGTCGCAGCTGTGGGCGGCCGAGGCGCTCGCCGACGACGTCGGTCGCGAGATCTCAGCGCTGCTGCACGCCCCCCGCGAGGACCTGACGCCCGAGGCGCGCGGCAAGGTCGCGGTGCGGGTGGCGGCCGTCAAGCAGCTCGCCACCGACATCGCGCTCGAGGTCGGCACGAAGATCTACGAGCTGACGGGCGCCCGGGCGTCGAGCAACAAGGTCGGGCTCGACCTGTACTGGCGCAACGCCCGCACCCACACCCTCCACGACCCCGTCGCCTACAAGCGTCGCGAGGTCGGCGAGTACGCGCTGCTCGGCACGATCCCCGAGCCCAGCTGGTACACGTGACCCGCCCGACGCAGCGCGTCGGCGGCCGATGAGCCGAGGGCGGGTGGCCGGTCACGCACCGGCTGCCCGCCCTCCTCACGTCTCCCTCGCGGGCTACCACGACCCGCGGCACCCCGCAGACCTGCCCGACCACCGACACCTCGCCCACGACGGCCCTCCGCGACGCATCGTGGAGGCCCACCCACCGAGAGGACCCCACATGAGCACCACCACCCTCGTCCCGTTCGTCGTCGACAGCACCGGCACCGGAGTGGCGCAGCAGGTGACCGTCGGCGGCGAGGACGGACACGTCTTCCACACCGACACCTACCCGGCGTTCGGCGGCGCCGACGCCGCCCCGAGCCCGCTCGCCTACACGCTGGGCGCCCTGACGTCGTGCAACCAGATCACCGCCACGCTGGTCGCGAAGGACCTCGACATCGCGCTCGGCGCCTTCACCTTCCACGCGCAGGGCGACCTCGACCCGTCGGTGTTCGTCGGCGGCGCCGAGGGCAATGCGAACTTCAGCGCGGTCAGCGTCGCGGCGACGGTCGAGACCGATGCCGACGAGGCCACGTTCGACCGCTTCGTGAGCGAGCTGGAGCGTCGCTGCCCGGTCACGCAGCTCTTCCGGCGCAGCGGCCTGGACTTCCGCTCCAGCTGGACCCGGAAGCCGCTCGCCGCGTGAGCGCCACCCTGCCGTCCGAGCTCGTCGGGTCGGTCGTCGAGCACCTGCCCGCCATCGCCGCGGGCGCGGCCGAGCGTGACCGCGAGCGCATCCTGCCGCGGGCCGAGCTCGACCTGCTGTCGTCGCTCGGCGTCCTCGCGGTCACGGTGCCGACGTCGCACGGCGGGCCGGGCGGCGGGGCGGCCGAGGCGGTCGAGCTGGTACGTCTGCTCGCGACGGTGGACCCCAACGTCGCACAGGTTCCGCAGAGCCACTTCGTGTACCTGCGGCTGGCCGAGCTGGCCGGGTCGACCGGTCTGCGCGAGCGGCTGTTCGCGGCCGTCCTGGACGGAGCCCGCGTGGCCAACGCGCAGTCCGAGCGGGGCGGCGCGACGGTCACCGACATCAGCACGCGGGTCCGCTTCGACGACCACGGGTGGGCCGTCGTCGACGGCGAGAAGTTCTACGCTACGGGCAGCGTGCTGGCCGACTGGCTCGCCGTCCTGGCGCGCGACCGGGACGGCGAGGACCGGATCGTGTTCCTGCCCGCGGACACCCCGGGTGTCGGGGTGATCGACGACTGGGACGCGCTCGGCCAGCGCACGACGGCGAGCGGCACGGTGCGTCTCGACGCCGTCCGCGTGCCGCTCGACCACGTCGCTCCCCGGGCGACCGCGATCAGCGGGCCCTACGGCTACGGCGCGTTCGCGCAGCTGCTGCACGCCGCGATCGACGCCGGCATCGCGCGCGGCGCCCTCACCGACGCCGCCACCTTCACTCGCACGTCGTCACGACCCTGGTTCGAGGCCGGGGTCGAGCGGGCGGAGGAGGACCCGCTGCTGGTGCAGCGCTACGGCGAGCTCGAGGTGTCGGTGCGCGCCGCCGAGGCCGCACTCGAGGTCGCGGCCCGCGCCGTCGACGCCACGTGGCGCGAGCCGTCGGACGACGCGGCCACCGAGGCGTCGCTGGCCACCGCGGCCGCGAAGGTGCTGGCCGACCGCGCGGCGCTCGACGTCACCTCGGCGACCTTCGAGCTGGGCGGCACCCGCTCCGCCGCCCGCGGCACGTCGACCGGCACGCACGACCGGCACTGGCGCAACGCCCGCACCCACACGCTGCACGACCCGGTGCGCTGGAAGCTGCAGCACCTCGGCCGCTGGGCCGTCGCGGGCACCCCACCTCCCCGCAGCGCCCAGGTCTGACCCCTGCCGCTGACCGTGACGTTGTGGCCCCGCATCGCGGGGATGCGAGGCCACAACGTCACGGTCAGCGGGGAAGGGGAGGCTGGCGGTGTCCGGTATGTGGGACCGCCTGCCGGGCGGAGGGGGCCGGGTCATTCTCGAGGCATGAGCCTGACCTTCCACTGGTTCCTGCCCACCACCGGCGACAGCCGCTCCCTGGTCGGCGGAGGCCACTCGCTCCCCGCCGACGTCGCGCGTGGCGGAGGGCCCGAGAACACCGCCGGCCGCTACCGCGAGCCCGACCTCGACTACCTGGTCGACGTCGCGCGCACGGCAGAGCGGCTCGGCTTCGAGGGCGTCCTGACGCCCACCGGCACGCCCTGCGAGGACGCCTGGGTCGTGACGTCGGCCCTGCTCGCCCACACCCAGCGGCTGAAGTTCATGGTGGCGCTGCGGCCGGGTCTCATCAGTCCGACGCTGCTGGCCCAGATGTCGTCGACGTTCCAGCGCATCTCCGGCGACCGGCTGCTGCTGAACGTCGTCGTCGGAGGAGACCCGTCGGAGCAGCTGCGCTTCGGCGACCAGGTGACGAAGGACGACCGCTACCACCGCGCCGAGGAGTTCCTCAAGGTCTTCCGAGCCGCCTTCACCGAGTCCGGGTCGACCTTCTCGGGCGACTACTACGACGTGCAGGACGCGCGCACCCGCAAGCCCGGCACCGTCCCGCCCATCTACCTCGGCGGCTCGTCGGCCGCGGCCGGGCCGGTCACCGCGCGCCAGGTCGACACGTACCTGACGTGGGGCGAGGCGCCGGACGCCGTGGCGGAGAAGATCGCCTGGATCCGCAAGCTCGCCGACGACGAGGGCCGGGAGGTGCGGTTCGGCATCCGCCTGCACACCATCAGCCGCGACACGAGCGAGGAGGCGTGGGCGGTCGCGGACCGGATGCTCGCCGAGCTCGACCCGGCCGACGTCGCAAAGGCGCAGCAGGCGCTGGCCGGCAGCGAGTCGGAGGGCCAGCGTCGGATGCGCGAGCTGCACGGCGGCGTCGCCCCGACGGACGCGCGCAGCCTCGAGGTGCACCCCGGCCTGTGGGCCGGCGTGGGTCTCGTGCGCAGCGGCGCGGGCACCGCGCTGGTCGGCAGCCACGGCGAGGTCGCGGACCTGATCGGTGAGTACGCCGACCTCGGCATCGAGGAGTTCGTCCTCTCGGGCTACCCGCACGTCGAGGAGGCCTACTGGTTCGCCGAGGGCGTCCGCCCCATCCTCGCCGCCCGCGGCCTCGTCGACTGACCAGGGCGACACTTCGCTGGTCGGGTAGCGGCACGTTCCGCTGGTCGAGTAGCAGCGACGGCGAGCGCCAGCGAGCTCGTCGGTGCGTATCGAGACCACCCGGCAACGGCCCAGCGCGGGCCGAGCCGGGTCAGCCGACGTCGACCTGGTCGGCGTCGAGGCGGTCGAGGAGGTTGCGGCCGAAGCCGCGACCGATGGAGGCGAGGACGCCGTCCATGGCGGCCTTCACGGCCGGCTTCGCGAGCTTGCTGAGGGGGAGGTCGACGCGGACGGTGATCTCGATGTCGAGGCGGGTGCCCTGCGCGTGCGGGCTGAGGCCGTAGGAGCCCTCGACGGCGGCGCGTTCCTTGGCACCCTCGGGCGGGTCGTGCGTGAACGTGATGCAGCGCGGCTCGTCGGTCTCGATCAGCACCGTGAACGCCGGAGCGAGGCTGATGCCGAGGCCCGGGATCTCCTCCATGACCCAGCGCCAGTGGTCGCCGTCGACCTCGATGCGGCGGACGAGCGGGGTGAGCCGGGCGACCTCCGCGGGGTCGGTGAGGACGTCCCACACCTGCTGCTGGTCGGCCGTCACGACCGCCTCGGACGTGCGGGTGGCGGTGAACCAGGTCATGCACCGATCCTGCCCGCAGATCGGTCGTGGCGCGCGTCGGTGGGAGGATGCCGCCGTGGACCGTGTGCCTGTCGACCGTCGCCAGCTCGCCGCGCTGATGGCGTTGACGTTCTCGACGGGCGTGGTCGACGCGGTCTCCTTCCTCGGGCTCGACCGCGTGTTCACGGGCAACATGACGGGCAACGTCGTCCTGCTGGGCCTGGCGCTCACCGGCGCGGCGGGCCTGTCGGTGGTGGGAGCGTCGGCGGCGCTCGTCGGCTTCCTCGCGGGGACGGCCCTCGGCGGCCGGGCCCTGCGTGGGTCGAGCCCCGGGTGGAACGGTCGTGTGACGGGCCTGCTCGCGGTGGTCGCGCTCGTGCTGGGCGTCCTCGGGGCGGTGCTGCTCGTCGTCGAGCCGGTCGGCCGGGCGGCGCTCACGACGACCACGACGACACTCGGCGTCGCCATGGGCCTGCAGGCAGCCGCGGCGCGGCGCGTGGCGGTGCCGGACGTGTCCACCGTGGCGGTCACGAACACGCTGATCGGCCTGGGCTCCGACTCCTCCCTCGGTGTGGGGCGGCCCGGGCGGCGGACGCTGCAGGCCGCGGTCGTCGTGCTGATCGTGCTCGGCGCGGTGGTCGGGGCCCTGCTGCTGCGCTGGCACGTGGTCGCCGGGCTGGCGGCGGCGTCCTTGGTGGTGGCGTCGGCGGCCGTGCTGGGTGGGTCCGAGCGACCCGCTCGGTAGCGTGGGGCCCATGCGTGTCCTCGTCACCGGCGGCGCCGGCTACATCGGCTCCCACACCGTCCTCACCCTCCTCGAGCAGGGCCACGACGTCGAGGTGGTCGACAACCTCGTCAACGGCAAGGCCGAGGCGGTGCGCCGCGTCGGCGAGCTCGCCGGGCGTGACGTGCCCCTGCACGAGGTCGACCTCACCGACGCCGCCGCGACCGACACGGTGCTGGCGCGCGGGTTCGACGCGGTCATCCACTTCGCGGCGCTGAAGGCCGTCGGCGAGAGCACCCAGAAGCCGCTCGAGTACTACGCGAACAACATGGGCTCGACGTTCACGCTCATGGACGCGATGCGCCGCCACGACTGCCGCACCATCGTCTTCTCCTCCTCCGCGACGGTGTACGGCGCGAAGGCGCCGGTGCCGTACGTCGAGGACTACGAGCCGCTCGACTCCTCGAGCACGTACGGGCAGACGAAGGTCATGACGGAGCGGATCCTCACCGACGTCGCCGCGGCGGACCCGGCCTGGCGGGTGGCGCTGCTGCGCTACTTCAACCCGGTCGGAGCGCACCCGTCGGGCCGCATCGGCGAGGACCCGCAGGGCATCCCGAACAACCTGGTGCCGTTCATCGCGCAGGTCGCGGTGGGCCGTCGCGACCGGTTGTCGGTCTTCGGCGGCGACTACCCGACGGCCGACGGCACCTGCGAGCGCGACTACATCCACGTGCAGGACGTCGCGGAGGGCCACGTGGTCGCGCTCGACGCGATCGTCGACGGCGAGGCCGGGGTGCACGTGTGGAACCTCGGCAGCGGCCAGGGCACGTCGGTGCTCGAGATGATCCACGCCTTCGAGCGCGCCAGCGGTCGCGAGATCCCGTACGAGGTCGTCGACCGCCGCCCCGGAGACCTGCCGGCGTTCTGGGCCGACCCGACGAAGGCGGAGCAGGAGCTCGGCTGGCGCACCTCGCGCACCGTCGACGACATGTGCCGCGACACGTGGACCTGGCAGTCGCAGAACCCGCAGGGGTACGACGCCTGACACCGACGGAGCCCCCCGCTCCGGGACGACCTGCGACTGCGTCGGTGCGGCGGGTCTCGTGGTGGTCTCCGAAAGGGCCTCGACCGGAGCAGGACCAGCGCCCCGCCCAAGCCCCCCGGGCCGCATCCGCAGTTTCGGTCACTTCCGGGTGATCCAGCCGCAGGAATCCCCCCGCAACTGTCCAACACGCGCGTCCTGACATCGACCTACGGAAGCCGGCGGGCCCGGGCGAGCCCCGCGCCCCTGCCCCGTCGAGGCCTCTCGGAGGCCACCCACACGAGAGGCCGCGGCAGCGCAGCCGCAGGCCCACGAGAACGTGACCAGCGCAGCCGCAGGAGTCAGCCCGTAGCCCTCAGACCCGACGTTGCGCGATCTGGTACAGCGCGATGCCCGCCGCGACGCCGGCGTTGAGCGACTCCAGGCTGGAGGCCATGGGGATGGAGACGATCTGGTCGCAGGTCTCGCCGACGAGGCGGGAGATGCCCTTGCCCTCGCTGCCGATGACGACGACGAGCGGGCCGTCGGCGAGGTCGAGGTCGGGCAGGGAGACGTCACCGTCGGCGGCCAGGCCGACGACCATGAGTCCCGCCTCCTGGTACGCCTTCAGCTGACGGGTGAGGTTCGTGGTGCGGGCGACGGGCACGCGGGCGGCGGCGCCGGCCGACGTCTTCCAGGCCGAGGCGGTCATCTGCGCCGACCGACGCTCGGGGATGACCACACCATGGGCGCCGAAGCCCGACGCCGACCGCACGACCGCACCGAGGTTCCGCGGGTCGGTCACGCCGTCGAGCATGACGACGAGCGGCGGCACGCCCTCCTCCTCGGCGCGCGCCAGCAGGTCGTCGGGGTGGGCGTAGTCGTAGGCGTCGAGCTTGGCCGCGACACCCTGGTGCACCGCGCCGCCCGTGAGCTTGTCCATCTCGACCCGCCCGATCTCGAGCAGCGACACGTGCTGCTCGGCCGAGAGCCGGAAGATCTCACGGATGCGCTCGTCGCGTTCCGCGCCCTCGGCGATGTAGAGGCCGGCCACCGGGACGTTCGCGCGCAGCAGCTCGACGACGCTGTTGCGTCCGGCCACCCACTCCGGGCCGCCGTCGCTGCCCTTCCGCTTCGGCCGGGCCGCCTCGCGCTTGTCGGCGGCGCGCGCCATCTTGTACGCCTTGTGGTTGGGGCGCTCCTCCGCGCGCGGCGTCGGGCCCTTGCCCTCGAGCCCCTTGCGGCGACGTCCGCCGGACCCGGCCGTGGGGTTGCCCTTGCCGGTCTTCTTGATCGCGCCGCGGCGCTGGCTGTTGCCTGCCATGAGTCAGGTTCCCTTCACGGACCAGCGCGGACCCTGCGCCGTGTCCTCGATGTCGATGCCGGCCGCAGCCAGCTGGTCTCGTACGCGGTCCGCGGTCGCGAAGTCCTTCGCCGCGCGCGCCTCCTGGCGCTGCGCGAGCAGCGCCTCGACGAGCGGCGCGAGTGCCTCGTCGGCGGCCGACGTCGACGTCGCCGCCCAGTGCTCGGAGAGCGGGTCGAGCCCGAGCACGTCGAGCTGCGCCCGCACGGTGGCGAGCACCTCGCGCAGCGCCGTGGAGTCGCCGTCCGCCAGCAGCGTGTTGCCGCGCGTCACGTCGCCCTGCAGCACCGCGACCGCCGCCGGGACGCCGAGGTCGTCGTCCATGGCAGCCGCGAACGCCTCACCCACGTCGCCCGGCTCGACGTCGCCGCCCGCCGCCCGCACCGCCTCGTCGGCGCGCCGCACGAAGCCCTCGATGCGCTCGAACGCGACCGCGGCCTCCTGCAGCGACTCCTCCGTGAACTCGATGATCGAGCGGTAGTGAGCGGCCACGAGGTAGTAGCGCAGCGCGATGGCCGGTACCCGCTTGACGACCTCGCTGACCATCAGCGTGTTGCCGACGCTCTTCGACATCTTCGCGCCGCTCAGGTTCAGCATCGCGTTGTGCATCCAGAGCCGCGCGAACGGCTGGCCTGCGGCGCGGGACTGGGCGATCTCGTTCTCGTGGTGCGGGAAGCGCAGGTCGAGCCCGCCGCCGTGGATGTCGAACTCCGTGCCGAGGTACTTCGCGGCCATCGCCGAGCACTCGAGGTGCCAGCCAGGACGTCCGCGTCCCCAGGGCGTCGGCCACGACGCCGACTCCGGGTCGCCCTCCTTGTGGCCCTTCCACAGGGCGAAGTCGCGCGGGTCGCGCTTGCCGTCGGCCGGCGCGTCGGGCGCGGCCTGCATGTCGTCGACGTGCTGGTTGCTGAGCTCGCCGTACGCGGGCCACGACCGGACGTCGAAGTAGACGTCGCCCGAGCCGTTCTCCGCCGGGTAGGCGTGACCGCGCTCGATGAGCGTCTCCATGAGCTCGATCATCTCCGGCACGACGCCCGTGGCGCGGGGCTCGTACGTGGGCGGGCGGCATCCGAGCACCTCGTACGCGGCGTGCAGGGCGCGCTCGTTCTCGTAGGCCACCGCGAACCAGGGCCGACCCTGCTCGCGACCCTTGGCGAGGATCTTGTCGTCGATGTCGGTGACGTTCGCGACGATGGTGACCTCGTAGCCGGCGCGCTCGAGCCAGCGTCGCAGGACGTCGAAGACGACCTCCTTGCGGATGTGCCCGACGTGCGGCGGTCCCTGGACGGTGAGTCCGCAGTGGTAGATGCCGACCTTGCCGGGCACGACCGGGTCGAGGTCGCGCTGCTGCCGGGTGGCGGTGTCGTACAGGCGCAGGCTCACCCCGGAATCCTAACGGTCCGCGACCCCGGCCCCGACCAGTCCGATTCGTCCCAACCGCCCCACGAGCCCCTGACGTCACCTACCCTCGAAGAATGCCTCTTCCCCGTCGGCATGCACCACGCCGCACCGTTCCCGCCGTCGCCGCCGTCCTGCTCGCGTCGCTGCTCGTCCCGACCGCGCCCGCGCAGGCCGCGTCGCAGTCGGCGAGCACCGTCCGCTGGGTCAGCGCAGCCCAGCTCCAGAAGGGCTCGTTCGACGGTGTGCGGGTCTCCGGCTCCGCCCTCGTGCTGGACTCGCCGAAGCGCCGCCAGACCTACCGCGACCCGTACAAGGGCCGCACCGCCTCGTGGGCGTACGGCACGTGGACGTCGCCGTGGTCGTCGACGGGCTACTCCGCGCGCGCGCTCGTGCCGTCGTGGAGCGCTCGTACGCCCGACGACACGTGGCTGCGGGTCAAGGCCCGCGTGCGCCAGGGGTCGAAGGTCGGCAGCTGGGACACCGTCGCGATCTGGGCCAAGGGCGAGAGCGGCGTCTACCGCACGTCGGGGCCGTCGCAGACCGACGACCTCGCGCGGCTCGACACCGACACGGTGCGCACCAACGGCTCGGGCACGTTCAGCCAGTGGCAGGTGCAGGTCGAGCTGCTGCGCCGCCCGACGTCGCGCGCGACGCCCCGCGTCGAGTCCGTCGGTGGCGCCGCGTCGTCGTACACGACCCGACGCATCGCGACGAGCCGCACGACGATGACGCGCACGACGACGCTGTCGGTGCCGACCTACTCGCAGATGACGCACCGCGGGCACCACCCCGAGTGGGGCGGTGGCGGCGAGGCCTGGTGCTCGCCGACGTCGGTGTCGATGATCCTGCGCTACTTCGGCTCCGGGCCGACGTCGCGCGAGCTGAGCTGGGCGAAGGGCGCCGACCGCCAAGTCGACCACGCCGCGCGCTACTCCTACGACTACCGCTACCAGGGCACCGGCAACTGGCCGATGAGCGCCGCGTACGCGAGCACCTACGGGCTCGACACGTTCGTGACGCGCCTGTACGACCTGCGCGAGGCCGAGCAGTTCATCAAGGCGGGCATCCCGCTCGTCGCGTCGGTCGCCTTCGGCCGCGGCGAGCTGAGCGGCGCACCGATCTCCTCGACGCCGGGGCACCTGATGGTCATCAGCGGGTTCACGCGCGACGGTCGTGTCATCGCCAACGACCCTGCCGGCGCCACCAACGCGGCCGTGCGCCGCACCTACGACCGCGCGCAGTTCGAGCGCGCGTGGCTCGGCGGCAGCGGCGGCATCGTCTACGTCATCCGGCCGGGCAGCAAGGCCCTGCCGAAGGACAGCCCGCGCTGGTAGTCGGGCAGGATGCAGCCATGACCTGGCCTGACCTGCGCACCGGCATCGGCACCGACGTCCACCGCCTCGTGCGTGGTCGGCCGATGTGGCTCGCCGGCCTGGAGTGGCCGGGCGAGGACGCGGGCCTGGAGGGCCACTCCGACGGCGACGCCGCCTGCCACGCGATGGTCGACGCGCTGCTGTCGGCAGCGGGCCTCGGCGACATCGGGTCGCGCTTCGGCACCGCCGACCCACGCCTGGCCGGCGCCTCCGGCACCACGTTCCTGACCGAGACCGTGCGCCTGCTCGACGAGGCGGGCTTCGCCGTGCTCAACGTGGCGGTGCAGGTGATCGGCAACGCTCCACGGCTCGGACCCCGTCGCGACGAGGCACAGGAGCTGCTGACGTCCGTCGTCGGCGCACCCGTGAGCATCTCCGCGACGACCACGGACGGTCTCGGCCTGACCGGCCGCGGCGAGGGCGTGGCGGCCATGGCCACCGCGCTCGTCGCCCGCCGCTGACCCCCAGCCCGCCCCCAGGAACGACGACGGCCCCCGCCCGGAGGGGCAGGGGCCGTCGGACCGAGTCGGGTCAGGAGGCGAGGACCTCGTCGAGCCGCAGCTCGGCCTTGTCCTCGTTGGTCTTCTCCGCGAGCGCGAGCTCGGAGACCAGGATCTGGCGCGCCTTGGCCAGCATCCGCTTCTCGCCCGCGGACAGGCCACGCTCGTGGTCGCGGCGCCAGAGGTCGCGCACGACCTCGGCCACCTTGAGCACGTCACCGGAGTGCAGCTTCTCGAGGTTCGCCTTGTAACGACGCGACCAGTTGGTCGGCTCCTCGACGTGCTCGGCGCGCAGGACGCTGAACACACGCTCGAGGCCGTCGGCGTCGACGACGTCACGCACACCGACCAGGTCGACGTTGCAGGCGGGCACACGGACGACCAGATCGTTCTGGGCGACGATGCGCAGGACCAGGTAGTCGCGCTCTTCCCCCTTGATCGTCCGCTTCTCGATGTCTTCGATGACTGCGGCCCCGTGGTTCGGGTACACAACCGTCTCGCCGACAGTGAAAGTCATAAACGCGGCACCTTTCGTAGGTGACCAGTTTAACACGCGCCACGGACGGCCTTTTCAGCCGATCCTCGGGGTCGGGCGGTAGGTTCCGCCCCCGTCCGAACGCCCGGCCCGCACCCCGACGCGGCCACGGGCTCCGATATGCTCCGCACGACGACCCTCCTCGACGTAGAAGCAGGTGCCCGGTGTCCACCGTTCGCACGCGCCGTCTCACGGCCGCCACCCTGATGCTCACCGCCGCCCTCGGGCTCACCGCCTGCGGCACCGGTGGAAGCACCCAGACGAACCAGCAGTACCAGCCCGGCATCGGCGCGAACGTGCGCACCGGCGACGTCCGCCTGTACAACGCCCTCCTGGTCGCGAACACCGACGACACCTACGCGCTGTCCGTCGGGCTCCTGAACACCACCGACGAGGAGCAGACGCTCGAGTCGGTCACGGTCCGCCCGCTCGAGGGCTCCGGCTCCGTGACGGCCCAGCCGGCCCTGCCGGTCGAGCTGCAGCCCCGCCAGCTGTACACGCTGGGCCGCCTCGGCGAGGTCGCCGACATCGACGGCTCGTCGATCGAGCTCGGCCGCTACGCCCGCCTCACGCTGACCTTCTCCGGCGGCGACGAGGTCGAGATCGAGGCGCCGATCGTCGCCCGCACGTCGACCTACTCCGACGTCGCCGAGAAGCCGGTGAGCCCGGAGTCGTCGGCCACCCCGACGCCGAGCGCGAGCGCCAGCCCCACCGCCGGCAGCTGAGCGCGCCACCGTCGGCCGTCGGGGCGGCCGGCTCGGCAGCAGACGCACGAAGGGCCGTCCCGATCCTCGCGGATCGTGGACGGCCCTTCGTCGTGCGGCGCGCGCGGGTTCAGGCCCCGGGGGCGATCTCGCCGGTCACGAGGTAGACGACGCGACGTGCCATCGAGACCGCGTGGTCGCCGATGCGCTCGTAGTAGCGGCCGAGGAGCGCCAGGTCGATGGCCGGCTCGATGCCATGCTCCCAGGTGCCGCCGAGCAGCGCGCGGAACAGGTCCTTGCGCAGGCGGTCCATCTCGTCGTCGGTGTCCTCGAGGCGGCCGGCCGCGTCGACGTCGCGGTTGGCGACGATCCGCGAGGCCGCGTGGATCATCTGGTCGGCCACGGAGGCCATGGCCATGATCGTCGGCTGGATGGAGACCGGGACGGCGACGTCGGGCATGCGCAGACGGGCGACCTTGGCCACGTGGACCGAGAGGTCGCCCATGCGCTGCAGGTCGGTCAGCATGCGCAGCGTGGCGACCAGCTGACGCAGGTCGGTGGCGACCGGCTGCTGGGTGGCCAGGAGCAGCAGGGCGCGCTCCTCGATCTCCTCGGTCGTCTCGTCGATCTGCTTGTCGCCGTCGATGACCTGCTCCGCGAGGGGGGCATCGGCGTTGAGGAGGGCGGCGGTGGAGGCGGCGACGGCCTTGCGGACGGTCCCGGTCAGCTGGACCAGGTCGTCGACGATGGTGTCGAGCTGCTCGTAGTACGCATCACGCATGCCCCCGACCCTAGAAGAAATCGGTGAACGATGAGCGACCCTCGGTGAACGAACCGTGAACAGCCGCGGAAAGCCGCACGTCAGAGGGGGTTCGCGCTCGGACCTCGGTGAACGGTGGGCCTAGCATCGCGGTGTGGACATCGACGCGGCCTACCTGATCGCCGGTGCCGTCGGCGCGGCCGTCGGGGCGGCGGTGACGTTCGTCTGGCTGTTCAGTGAACGGCGCCAGAACGCAGCTCCCGAGGAGCCGGCGCCGCTCGTGCCTCCGGGCGCCCAGGCGGTGCTCTCGGTGCTGTCGTCCACGACCGTCCTGCTCGACTCCTCCGACACCGTCCTCGAGGCCTCGGCCCAGGCGGTGGCCCTCGGGATCGTGCGCGACCGCCGCATCGAGCCCGACGAGATCCGCGCGATGGTGCAGCAGGTGCGCCGCGACGGCCAGGTGCGCGAGTCGAACCTGACGCTGCAGCGCCGGCGCGGTCTTCCCGCGCACGTGTCGGTGCGCGTCGCCCCGCTGACGTCGCGCCTGGTGATCGTGCTGGCCCTCGACCGGACCGACCAGCAGCGCGTCGAGAACATCCGCCGCGACTTCGTCGCCAACGTCAGCCACGAGCTGAAGACGCCGGTCGGCGCCCTGAACCTGCTCGCCGAGGCCGTCGCCGAGGCGAAGGACGACCCCGAGTCGGTCGTGCGGTTCGCCTCGCGCATGCAGACCGAGAGCGAGCGCCTCACCCGGCTGGTGCAGCAGATCATCGACCTGTCCCGGCTGCAGAACGACGTGGCCAGCGACGACGCCACGACGGTCAAGGTCGACGAGCTCGTCGCGGAGGCCTGCGAGCACTCGGCCACGGAGTCCGAGCGCAAGCGCATCGAGATCTCCCGCACGGTCGAGCCCGACCTGCTCGTGCACGGCGACCGGGCCCAGCTGCACGCAGCCGTCAGCAACCTGGTCGAGAACGCCGTCACCTACAGCCCCGAGGGCTCGCGCGTCGTGGTCACGGCCGCGCTCGCCGGCGACGACGTGCGCATCAGCGTGGCCGACAACGGCATCGGCATCGCCGGCCCCGAGCTCGAGCGGATCTTCGAGCGCTTCTACCGGGTCGATCCCGCCCGCGCCCGCGCCACGGGCGGCACGGGACTCGGCCTGTCCATCGTCAAGCACGTGGCCGCCAGCAACGGCGGCACCGTCGACGTGTGGAGCGAGCCCGGCGCTGGCTCCACCTTCACGCTGGTGCTCCCCCGCTTCCAGCACGACCTCGATGAGGAGATCCTGTGACACGAGTGTTGGTCGTCGAGGACGAGACCAGCTACAGCGAGGCGCTGTCGTACGTCCTGCGCAAGGAGGGCTTCGACGTCGCGATCGCCGAGACCGGCCCGGACGCGTTGACCGAGTTCGAGCGCGGAGGTGCCGACATCGTGCTGCTCGACCTCATGCTGCCCGGGCTGCCGGGCACCGAGGTGTGCCGTCAGCTCCGTCAGACGTCGAGCGTGCCGATCATCATGGTCAGCGCGAAGGACACCGAGGTCGACAAGGTGGTGGGCCTCGAGCTCGGCGCCGACGACTACGTGACCAAGCCCTACTCGCCGCGGGAGCTGGTGGCCCGCATCCGTGCGGTGCTGCGCCGTGGCGCGGTGGAGGAGGTCGACGAGGACGGCGTCCTCGAGGCGGGCCGCGTGCGCATGGACGTCGAGCGGCACCTGGTGTCGGTCGACGGCGACACCGTCAAGCTGCCCCTCAAGGAGTTCGAGCTCCTCGAGTTCTTCCTGCGCAACCCGGGCCGGGTGCTGACCCGCGGCCAGCTCATCGACCGTGTGTGGGGCGCCGACTACGTGGGCGACACGAAGACGCTCGACGTCCACGTGAAGCGCCTGCGCGCGAAGATCGAGCCCGACCCGGGCAACCCGATCACCCTCACCACCGTCCGCGGGCTGGGGTACAAGCTCGACGCCTGACGTCGGCGCCCGCGAGGTCGGACGACGTGCCGGGGACCTTCGGGGCCGCGGTCCTCCCTCTCCCTCTCCTGCTCCTCGTCGGGCTGTCTGTCGTGGCGATGCGCTCCATCCCCGGCCAGCAGGAGGCGGCCGCCCGTCGCACCGTTCGGCTGCGCGAAGCCCTCAAATCCCGCCCCGCCGAGGGTCCGGAGCGGCCGTGGCCGACCCGCTAGCGTGACTGCATGACCGGCGAGCGCGAGCAGAGGCGGCTGTTCCGACGGGCGATGCGCACGGGTCACGTGCCCGTCGGTCTCGACGGCCAGCGCTGGCTGCCCGTGGTGCGGCAGCGGGAGACCCTGTTGCGGCGTGGCCGGCCCGTGCAGGCTGGGCTCTGGGGCGTCGTCGTCGCGATGCTGGTGCTCGTCGTGGTCCTGGGTCTGCTGGGACCCGTCCCGGTGCTGGTCTGGACCGGGTCCGTGCTGCTGGCCCTCTCCGTGGTCTTCGCCCTGCTGCTCGACCGCGTCTGGGTACGCGCGAGACGCTCGGTCGGCGCACTGCTCGCCGATCTGGAGGGAGCGGACCAGCGCTGAGCGACCGCTTCTACGCCCCGGGCGGTCGCACCACGAGGAGGTCCCCGACCTGGCAGTCGAGCACGTCGCAGATCGCCGTCAACGTCGAGAACCGGATCGCCTTGGCACGGTCGTTCTTGAGGACGGACAGGTTCGCGACACTCACACCGACGAGCGCGCTCAGCTGGGTGAGCGTCAGGCCGCGGGCGGCGAGCAGCTCGTCGAGCGCGCACGTGACGCGGTGCTCGAGCTCCGGCGGCATCAGACCAGACCGTCGACGTCGCGCCGCAACGTCGACGCCGTCCGGACCGCCACCGCCCCGGCGCCGACCACGATCGCGGCGGCGAGCATGAGCAGGTCGGGTGCGGCCGACGGCTCGAGGTAGACCAGTGGAGGCAGGGCACCTGTCTCCAGCACCGTCTCCGTGGCGCGCGTGGGCAGGTCCAACCGCTCGATGAACGCCTCTTGGGCCGCTGCGTGCAGCACGGGAGCGAGGGCGCCGCCGAGGACGAGCGCCACAGCGAGGGCCGCGAACCAGACGTGGAGCCCTCGTCGCCAGAGGGTGCGGCTGATCCAGCGACGCAGGAGCACGAGCACGAGCAGGCAGGCCACGACGAGCGGGAGTGCCTCCAAGACCCGCGACGCACGTTCCAGGCGCGTCGGGCCGGTGAGGTCGCCCTGACCGGAGACCTGCACGGTCCTGAGGTCCTGCGAGACCAACGGCGCTTCTGGCTCGGCGAGCCCACCCGCGGCCTCCAGCGTCATCACGGCGTACGACGTCGTGGTTCCTGCCACCGCGTCAGTGACCTCGACGGTGTCAGGCGCGAGCGCGGAGCTCGCGGCTGCCAGGGCCGTCAGCAGCGCCACGAAGGCGACGACGATGCAGATCCACCACTGAAGGCGCGCGATGGCGCGGTTGGTGTGCATGATCCAGAGCATATCGACTATCGATATGCTCTGTACGCGGTTTCGTTGACGTGACGACGTGGGAGAGGGCGTCAGCGACCCTGGTTCGCGACCGCGGCGATGGCGTCGGCTGCGGCGTCGGGGTCGAGGTACTGGCCACCCGGCGTGACAGGCTTGAGGTCGGCGTCGAGCTCGTAGACGAGCGGGATGCCGGTGGGGATGTTGAGGCTGACGACCTCGTCCTCGCCAAGGCCGTCCAGGTGCTTGACCAGGGCGCGCAGGGAGTTGCCGTGCGCGGTCACGAGCACGGTGCGACCGTCGAGCAGGTCGGGGACGATGCTGTCGTACCAGTAGGGCAGCATCCGGTCGAGCACGTCGGCCAGGCACTCGGTGCGCGGGAGCAGCTCGTCGGGCAGCGACGCGTAGCGCGGGTCGTCCGCCTGCGAGAACTCCGCGTCGTCCGCCAGGGCCGGCGGCGGCGTGCTGTAGGAGCGCCGCCAGGTCATGAACTGCTCCTCGCCGAACTCCTCCAGCGTGGCCTTCTTGTCCTTGCCCTGCAGCGCGCCGTAGTGCCGCTCGTTCAGCCGCCACGACCGCTTCACGGGGATCCAGTGCCGGTCGATGCCGTCGAGCACGATCTGCGACGTGCGGATCGCCCGGCGCAGCAGCGAGGTGTGCGAGACATCGGGGGTGATCCCGGCGTCGGCGAGCAGCCCGGCACCACGACCCGCCTCCTCCACACCCTGCTCGTTGAGGTCGACGTCGACCCAGCCGGTGAACAGGTTCTTCGCGTTCCACTCGCTGTGGCCGTGACGCAGGAGGACGAGCGTGTAGGTCATACGGCCAGCCTAGTGGTCACGCGGACCGTCCTCGACACCGTCCGACGTCGCGGGCAGCATGGGTCTCGTGCTGATCACCCGTGCCGTGCTCGACCGGATCGCCGCCGGCGAGGTGACCGTCCAGCTGCGGCGGTGGCTGCGGCCCACGGTGCGGGCGGGCGGCCGGCTGCGCACCGCCGTCGGAGAGCTCGCCGTCCACGCCGTCGAGCCGATCACGACCGCGCAGGTGACCGCCGACGACGTGCGCGACGCCGGGGCCGCCAGCCGGGAGGAGCTCCTGGCGCCGTTGCGTGGTCGCGACGGCCCCCTGTACCGCATCCGCCTCGGGCTCGCCGGCGCCGACCCTCGGGTCTCCCTGCGCCAGGACGCCGACCTCGACGCGGCTGCCGTCAGCGAGATCCGCGACGCCCTGGCGGTGATCGACGCGCGCAGCCGCCGCGGCCCCTGGACGACCGAGCTGCTCCGCCTCGTGGAGCAGCACCCGGCCGCGCCCGCCCAGGTCCTCGCCGACCACGCCGGTCGCGAGAAGCCCCGGCTGAAGGCCGACGTGCGACGGCTCAAGGAGCTCGGGCTCACGGAGAGCCTCGAGGTCGGCTACCGGGTGTCACCGCGCGGGCGGGCCTACCTCGACGCCCTCGCCGATGAGCACCGGGGGCCGTGAGGACCCCCGGTCTCAGACGGTGCAGTCTCAGGCGGTGCGGGGCTCAGGTGGGGGACTCGCGCCACTCCCCGTAGATCTGATGCAGCGCCTGCACGTAGTCGTCCTGCGACTGCGGCCCGGCGAGGGTCCAGCGGTGCTCGACGACGACGTAGGGGAGTTGCGTGACGCCCAGCGACCGGGCGGTCTCGTCCTGCGTGCGCACGGCGTCGGCGTACTCGTCGCTGGCGAGCAGCGCGTCGGCCGTCTCGAGGTCGAGCCCGACCAGCGCCGCGCGGCTGGCGAGCACGAGCGGGTCGGCGACGTCGGCGCCCTCGAGGAGGTGCGCCCGCCAGAGCTGGTGGATGAGCTCGCGCTGCGCTCCCGGTGCCGCCTCGTCGGCCCAGGTCAGCAGCCGCCAGGCGTCGAGGCTGTTCGCCTCCACCGCCTCCACGAGGTTCAGCTCGATGCCGCTGATCCGGGCGGCCGCGGTCACCTGAGCGTCGACGAGGTCGACCTTGTCCTCACCGCCGAGCCGCTCGGCCTGCACTTCGCGCAGAGCACGTCCTGAGCTCGGCGCATCCGGATCGAGCAGCCGGGCACGGAACGCGACCTCGACCGGCTCGCCGACGAGGATCGTGAACATGCCCGCCGCGCGCTCGAACCGGGTCGCACCCACGTAGGACCACGGGTCGGTCACGTCGCAGAACACGGTCGCCTTCACCCGGCCCAACCTACGCTGACGGCGAAGGTGCGCGAGCGATCTCCCACCCTTGACCCCACGGCCGATGCAGGATGCTGCGTTCGTGTGCGGGAGGGTCGAGGATGATGCGTTCGCTACGGGATCCCGTCGGGGACGCAGCGGCGTTCGACCTCGCACGCGCGAACGCAGAGTCTTGCACGCCGTCGGGGTGGGGAGACGGATGTCTCTGCGTTCGTGTCGCCAGGGCAACGCGAACGCAGACAGATCCGTGCGGCCAGCGCAGCAGCAAGGTCACGCCGACCCAGCCCCCAGCTCTCAGCCCTTCGGCCGCAGGTGCGCGAAGGCGGCGAGGTTCGCGGTGGACTCGCCCCGCGCCTCGCGCCACTCCCACTCCTTGCGGATCGAGGAGGCGAAGCCGAGCTCGAGGATGGTGTTGAAGGAGTCGTCGGAGGCGGCGAGCACCGACCCGAGCAGCCGGTCGATCTCCTCGTGGGTGACGGAGGCGAGGGGGAGGCGGCCGTCGAGGTAGATGTCGCCGGCGGAGTCGATGGCGAAGGCGACGCCGTAGAGCTTGAGGTTGCGCTCGAGCAGCCAGCGGTAGACGCCCTCGTGGTTCTCGTCGGGGTTGCGGGCGACGAAGGCGTGCACGCCGAGGGAGTGCCGGTTGACCTCCAGCCGCGTGGTGGTCTTGAGCTTCCGCTCGCCCGGCAGGTCGACCTCGACGACGGTGAGCCCGTGGCGCACGTGGTCGAGGCCGGCCTGCGCGACGGCGTCGAGGATCACCTCGAGCGCCTGCCGCTGGTCGGTCGTCAGGTCGTCACTCACGCTCGCTCACCCGTCCTTCCGTCCGGCGCGGGCCGCGGTGGCGCGCGCGTACACCTCGAGCACCCGGTCGACCGTGGCGTCCCAGCCGAAGCCGGACGCGTGAGCGACGGCCTTCGCGCCCAGGTCGTCGCGCAGCGCGCGGTCGGTCAGCAGCGGGTGCAGGGCGTCGGCGTAGTCGTGCGGGTCGTGCCCGTCGACGAGGACGCCGCTGACGCCGTCGGCGACGGCCGTGGAGAGGCCGCCGACGCGGGCTGCGACGACGGGCGTCCCGCAGGCCTGCGCCTCGATGGCGACGAGCCCGAACGACTCGTTGTGCGACGGCACGCACACGACGTCAGCCGCCGCGTACCAGGAGGCCAGCACGTCCTGGGTCACCGCCGGCTCGAGCCGGACGACGTCGGCGATCCCGAGCTCGGCGGCCAGGTCGACGAGCGACGTGGGCCGGTCGAGGCCGCTGCCGGACGCTCCGCCGACCACCACGACCTGCAGCCGGTCGCGCAGGGCGGGGTCGCGGAGGAGGAGGTCCGCCGCGGCCCTCAGCACCACGTCGGGCGCCTTCAACGGCTGGATGCGGCCGGCGAACAGCAGCACGGCCGCGTCGGGGCGCAGGCCGAGGGCCGCGCGGGCCTCGTCGCGGCTGCCCGGACGGAAGCGTTCGAGGTCGACGCCGGGGTGCACCACGTCGACCCGGGCGGGGTCGGCCGCGTAGAGGTCGAGCAGCTCGCGGCGCTCCTCCTCGGTGTTCGCGACGAGACGGTCGGCGAGGCGGACGATCTCCTCCTCGCCGACGACGCGGCCGATCGGCTCGGCGCGGTCGCCCTCGGCGAGGTGGGCGTTCTTGACCTTGGCCATCGTGTGCATGGTGTGCACGAGCGGGACCGCCCACCGCTCGGCTGCGACGGTGCCGACCTGCCCGGACAGCCAGTAGTGGCTGTGCACGAGGTCGAAGTGGTGGGGGCCCTGCTCGACCTCGGCGCGCAGCACGTCGCGCACGAACCCGCAGAGCTGGCTGGGCAGGTCGTCCTTGGTGAGGCCCTCGAACGGACCGGCGGTCACGTGGCGCACGACGACACCGGGCGACGCCTCGACCGCGGGCGGGAGGTGCCGCGACGTGGCCCGCGTGAACACCTCGACCTCGACGCCGCGGGCCGCGAGCCGTCGCGAGAGCTCGAGCACGTACACGTTCATCCCACCCGCGTCGCCGCTGCCGGGCTGCTCCAGGGGCGACGTGTGCGCCGAGAGCATGGCCACGCGGCGCGGCAGCGGGAAGGAGGTCACCGCACCATCTTGGCCCGGCCCGCCCAGCGGCGCAGCGCTCCCCCTCCGCCGACGGGTGCCGCGCCGCGCGTCCGAGCGGGTGGGACGATGGGCGCATGGTCGAGTCGAGCACGAGCACCGTCCGTCCCGTCGCCGTCGTCACGGGTGCCAGCAGCGGCATCGGGGCCGCGTCGGCCCGTCACCTCGCGCGCGCCGGCTACCGCGTGGTGTGCGCCGCGCGCCGGGTCGAGCGGATCGAGGCGCTGGCCGCCGAGATCGACGGCGTCGCCGTGCCGTGCGACGTCACCGACGCCGACCAGGTGGCCGCGCTCGCCGAGGCGGCGGGACCGGCCGTGAGCCTGCTGGTGAACAACGCCGGAGGCGCGATCGGTCTCGATCCCGTCGAGTCGGCCGACCCTGACGACTGGCGCGCCATGTACGAGACGAACGTCATCGGCACGCTGCAGGTCACCCGCGCGCTGCTGCCGGCGCTCGAGGCGAGCGGGGCCGGCACAGTGCTCAACATCGGGTCGACGGCCGGCCGCATCGCCTACGAGGGCGGCGGTGGGTACACGGCTGCCAAGCACGGCGTGGCCGTGATGACGGAGACGCTGCGTCTGGAGCTGCTCGGGCGTCCGGTGCGGGTGTGCGAGGTCGCGCCCGGCATGGTGCGCACGGAGGAGTTCGCGCTCACCCGCTTCGACGGCGACGCCGACCGCGCCGACGCCGTGTACCGGGGCGTCGACGAGCCCCTCACGGCCGACGACGTCGCCGACGTGGTCGCCTGGGTGGCCACCCGGCCCCAGCACGTCAACGTCGACCTCGTGGTCGTCAAGCCGATCGCGCAGGCCTCCCAGCACAAGGTGCACCGCACCTCCTGACCTCGCCGCCCCGCAGCGGGAGAGGACGCACGAGGGCCCCGCACCAGTCGGTGCGGGGCCCTCGTCGTCGAGCGGGTGTCAGTGCACGACGACGGGCGCGCGACCCTCGTCGTCGAGCAGGTGCGACGCCTCGCGCTTGCGCGGCATGAACGCCACGGGGACCAGGGCGACGACGATGAGTGCGAGCGCCACCAGGTAGGTGTGGTGGAACGCGTCAGCGGTGTCCTGCAGGACGGTCGGCAGGAAGCTGTCGCCGAGCCGCTGGGCGGTCTCGGCAGCATCCGCCGGCGGCTGCTGGCCTGCGGCCTGGGCCGTGCCGATCTCCTGGGCCGCACTGGCGGCGGCCGAGTTCTTGATGCCGTTGGTGAGCAGCACCGTCATGATCGCGACGCCGATGGAGCTGGCGACCTGCTGCACCACGTTGATCAGCGTGGAGCCACGGGCCACGTCGTGGGCCTTGAGCGTCTTGAGCGCCGACGTGAAGATCGGCATCATCGTGCCGCCCATGCCGAGGCCCATGATGAACAGCCAGGCCATGATGTGCCACACCGGCGTGCTCGGGTCGGTGCTGAACGCCAGACCGGTCACACCGACGATGATGCCGACGAAGCCGAACGGCACGATGCGCCCGACGGGCATGCGGTCCACGAGCGTGCCCGCGATCGGCATGGTGAGCATGGCGCCGATGCCCTGCGGGGCGACGAGCAGGCCCGCCTTGAGGACGCTCTCGCCGCGCACCTGCTGGAAGTAGGTGGGGACGAGGAGCAGGGCACCGAAGAACGCGCCGACGAACAGGAACATCGTGATCGTCGCGACGGCCAGGTTCCGGTCCTTGAACAGGCGCAGGTCGAGCAGCGGGTGCTTCGGCTTGAAGGCCCAGAACACGAAGCCGATGATGAGCAGCGCACCCGCGATCGAGGGCAGCAGCACGCGGGTCGACTCCACGGTGCCCGTCTCCGGGATCGAGGAGACACCGAAGAGGAACAGTGCGAGGCCGGGCGACATGAGCAGCATGCCGACGACGTCGAACGACTCGCTGGGCTCGGCGTTGTCCTTCGGGAGGATCATCAGCGCGTAGACGAACGCGGCGATGCCGAGCGGCAGGTTGATGAGGAAGATCCAGTGCCACGAGGCGATCTCGATGAGCCAGCCGCCGAGGATCGGGCCCATGATCGGGCCGAGCAGCATCGGGATGCCGAGGATCGCCATGAGGCGGCCCATGCGGTGCGGGCCCGCCGCCTTGGTCATGATCGTCATGCCGAGCGGCATGAGCATGCCGCCGCCGAGACCCTGGAGCACGCGGAACGCGACGAGCGACTCGATGCTCCAGGCGGAGGCGCAAAGGACGGAGCCGATCGTGAACAGCGCGATCGCGGTCATGTACAGACGCTTGGTGCCGAAGCGGTCGGCTGCCCAGCCGGTGAGCGGGATGACGGCCGCGAGCGCCAGGGTGTAGCCGGTGACCGACCACGCGACCGTGGAGAGCTCGGTGACGTCGAAGGCCTTCTGGAACGTCGGCAGGGCGACGTTGACGACGGTGATGTCGAGGATCGACATGATGGCGCCGAGCACGACGACGCCGGCCACCTTCAGGATGTCGGGGGTGATGCGGTCGTCGTCGGGGACCGACGACGTCGCGCCACCGGCGCTGGTGGTCGTTTCAGACATGGGGTTCCTTACTTCTCTGCCGCTCGCAGAGCATCGCTCTCGAGGATCTGGCCGAGGACCCGGTGCAGGTCCTCGGCGTGGTCGGGGTGGAGCCGTTCGGCGACGACCCGCAGGGCGCGGCGCTTGTGCTCCAGCTGCTGGTCGACGGCATCAAAGCCGCGCTTCGTGAGGCCGACGAGCTTCACGCGACGGTCGTCGGGGCTCTCGTGCCGCTCGAGCGTGCCGAGCTTCACGAGCTGGTCGACGGTGCGACCGGCGGCCGCGACCGAGAGGCCGATCGACGTCGCGATCTCGTTGATCGCGAGAGGTCGGTCGGCGAGCGCCACGGTGAACATGGCGCGGGCCTGCGTCATCGACAGGTCGAGCTCGACCAGCTGGTCGAGCCCCTCCGCGTGCACGCAGCTCATGAGGCGCTGGACGAACAGCTCGAGCCGCTCGTACACGTCGTTCCTGTCGGTGGTCACCGCACGATGCTAACGCAGACGCAACCATTGCAGCAACGCGATGATTGTGACGTGCATCTATTTCTGGACGCTACCTCAACGCTGGTGGCAGGAGCACACCCACGGGGCGACTAGACTTCTCGAGGCCGCACTCCGTGCCAGGCCCGTCGACGCGCTCGGTCCGAGCGCTCCCACTCATCCAGCGCGAGGAACTTCCTGCATGTCCAGCCGCCGTCACGATCTGCGCAACGTCGCGATCGTCGCCCACGTCGACCACGGCAAGACCACCCTGGTCGACGCCATGCTCCAGCAGCAGGGTGCCTACGCCGAGCACCAGGAGGTCACCGACCGAGTCATGGACTCCGGTGACCTCGAGCGCGAGAAGGGCATCACCATCCTCGCGAAGAACACCGCCGTCCGCTACGAGGGCCCCGGCGCCCCCGAGGGCGGCGTCACCATCAACATCATCGACACCCCCGGCCACGCCGACTTCGGTGGCGAGGTCGAGCGCGGCCTGTCGATGGTCGACGCCGTGGTGCTGCTCGTCGACGCGTCGGAGGGGCCGCTGCCCCAGACCCGCTTCGTGCTCCGCAAGGCCCTCGCCGCGAAGATGCCGGTGATCCTGGTCGTCAACAAGGTCGACCGTCCCGACTCGCGCATCGCCGAGGTCGTCGACGAGACCTACGACCTGTTCCTCGACCTCCTGCCCGACGACGCCGGCGACGACGCGCTCGACTTCCCCGTCGTGTACGCGTCGGCGAAGGCCGGTCGCGCCTCGCTCGAGCAGCCCGCCGACGGCGGCCTGCCCGACAACGACAACCTCGTCCCGCTGTTCCAGACGATCCTGGACGCGGTGCCGGCCCCCGAGTACACCGAGGGCGCGCCGCTGCAGGCGCACGTCACCAACCTCGACTCCTCGCCCTTCCTCGGCCGCCTGGCGCTCGTGCGCGTCAAGGAGGGCACGCTCAAGAAGGGTCAGCAGGTCGCGTGGATGAAGCGCGACGGCTCGACCGAGCGGGTCAAGATCACCGAGCTGCTCGTCACCGAGGCGCTCGAGCGCAAGCCCGGCGAGTCGGCGGGCCCCGGCGACATCGTCGCGATCGCGGGCATCTCGGAGATCAACATCGGCGAGACGCTGGCCGACCCGGAGAACCCGGTCGCCCTGCCGCTCATCCACGTCGACGAGCCGGCCATCTCGATGACGATCGGCACGAACACGTCGCCGCTCGCCGGCCGCGAGAAGGGCACGAAGGTCACCGCCCGTCTCGTGAAGGACCGTCTCGACTCCGAGCTCATCGGCAACGTGTCGATCCGGGTGCTCCCGACCGACCGCCCCGACGCGTGGGAGGTGCAGGGTCGCGGCGAGCTGGCCCTGGCGATCCTCGTCGAGCAGATGCGTCGTGAGGGCTACGAGCTCACGGTCGGCAAGCCGCAGGTGGTCACGAAGGAGATCGACGGCAAACTGCACGAGCCGGTCGAGCGCCTGACCATCGACGCGCCCGAGGAGTACCTCGGCACCATCACGCAGCTGCTCGCGGTCCGCAAGGGTCGCATGGAGCAGATGATCAACCACGGCACCGGCTGGGTCCGGATGGAGTTCCTGGTGCCGGCTCGCGGCCTGATCGGCTTCCGCACCGAGTTCCTGACCGACACCCGCGGCACGGGCATCGCCCACCACATCTCCGAGGGCTACGAGCCGTGGTTCGGCGACATCTCGACCCGCCCGTCGGGCTCGCTGGTCGCCGACCGTGCCGGCGCCGTCACGTCGTTCGCGATGACCAACCTGCAGGAGCGCGGCGTGCTGTTCGTCGAGCCTGCGACCGAGGTCTACGAGGGCATGATCGTCGGCGAGAACTCCCGTGACGACGACATGGACGTCAACATCACCAAGGAGAAGAAGCAGACCAACATCCGCTCGGCGACGTCGGACAACTTCGAGAAGGTCATCCCCCCGAAGAAGCTGTCGCTCGAGCAGTGCCTGGAGTTCTGCCGCGAGGACGAGTGCGTCGAGGTGACCCCCTCACACGTGCGCATCCGCAAGGTCATCCTCAACGTCTCCGAGCGCGCCCGCGCCGCGAAGTCGCGCCGCTGACCAGCCGCACCCGCCCGACGGGGCGTCTCCCACCCGGGAGGCGCCCCGTCGGCGTCAGTGGGCGGCACGACGACGGGTCGGGGTGTCGGGGCGGTAGGTGAGCCGCGGTACCGCGCGGGTCGACGGTGCGGGCGGTAGGTGACCTGCGTCGTTCCGTCCCTGATCCGCCACCCTCCTACCGTTCGCCTTCATGAGCCGCGACTCACCTACCGCCCACCCTTCCTCCAGACGGTCGAGTGCCGCAGATCAGTGCTGGTACCGGACGACGTACGCCGGACCGACCTCTTCCTGCACACGCCGGGCGAGGTCCTCGCCGACGCGACGGAGCTCCTCGAAGTCGCGCCGTCGCTGCCGGGCGGCCCCCGTCCGCAGGTCGGAGATGGCGTACTTCCAGCGCACCCACGTCTGCATGAGGAAGACGCCGGTCCAGCGGTCGTCGTACACCTGGGGCGGGACGTTGGCCTCGCACCGGTCCCCGAAGGCCCGGAGGTCGCGGCGCAGGCCGTCGCTCAGGCCGAACTCCTCCCCGTCGGTCCCGCCTTCGTCGCCCCAGAGGCACTCGCCCGCGCCGTAGTCCCACATGACTCGGATCTCCATCGGCTCGTCCACGACGTCACCCTCGCACCCGACGCGCCGCTCCGCCCACGGATTTTTGGACAGTTGCGGGGCACTGGAAGCGCGTCGGGCGCCCCGGAAGTGTCCGAGACGCAGGGACTAGGACTGCTGGAGGTACTCCAGCTGGGCGCGGACGCTGAGCTCGGCGGCGTCCCAGAGGACCGGGTCGACGTCGGCGTAGACGTGCTCGACGACGGCACGCGGAGTGTCGTGGCCGGCCGCGACCGCGGCCCGCACCTGGTCGAGACGCTCCTCGCGGTGGTCGAGGTAGTGGTCGAGCACCGCGCCCGGGTCGTCGACGACCGGCCCGTGGCCGGGCAGGATCCGGTCGGCGCAGCCCTCCTCCACGAGCTGACGCAGTTGCGCGAGGGAGTCGAGGTAGGGGCCCAGCGCGCCGTCGGGGTGGGCCACGACCGTGGTGCCGCGGCCGAGCACGGTGTCGCCGGTGAGGACGGTGGCCTCGTCGACCAGGCGCAGGCAGGCGGAGTCGCGCGTGTGGCCCGGCGTCAGCAGCACCACGAGGCGCAGGCCGTCGACGTCGAGCTCCTCGCCGTCGACCAGCGGCATGGCGTCGGCGCAGAACCGGTCGGTCACCGCCCGGGCCGGCGCTCCCGTGCGCTCACGCATGGTGTCGAACGCGTCGGTGTGGTCGCCGTGGTGGTGCGTGTACAGCACCAGCCCGACCTCGCCCGCCGCGGCCAGCACCGCGTCGAGGTGGGCAGGGTCATCGGGTCCGGGGTCGACCACGACCGACCGGCGCGCTCCGGGCTCCCGCAGGATCCAGGTGTTCGTCCCCTCGAGCGTCATGATGCCCGGGTTGTCCGCGCGCACCACGCTGGCGCGCTCGGTGACCTCGACCGGCTCACCCATGGGTCTCCTCCTCGATCGGGTTGTCCAGGAACCACTCGCCGTCGACCTGGACGAGCTGCGGCTCGATCGGACGGACCACGCGCGCCTGCGCGTCGGCCACCAGCGTGGCCGGGTCGGCCTGCGCCAGCTCGCGGCAGGTGATCCATGTGGGCGGCAGCATGGCCGCCTCGCCCGCCGTGACGGCCTCCAGCACCGACGCGATCGACGCCCACGTCGCGCGATCGGCCTCACCGGGCAAGGTGCCGACGCTCTGCCCCCGCGGCACGGCGGCGACGAAGAAGCGGGTGTCGTAGCGGCGCGGCTCGAACGCCGGCGTGATCCAGTGCGACCACGCGCCGACGAGGTCCGAGCGCAGCATCAGGTCACGAGAGCCGAGGAAGTCGCCGAAGCTCAGCTCGCCTGCGTCGAGGTCGAGCCGGGCCTTCTGCAGCTCCGGCGAGGAGGTGTCGGCGACGACGGAGTGCTCGTCGGCACCCGCGAAGAGGATCCCGGACTCCTCGAACGTCTCGCGCACCGCCGCGACCACGAGGGCGCGCGCGGTGTCGGGGTCGCAGCCGAGCCGCTCGCCCCACTCCCGCGACGACGGCCCGACCCAGCCCACCACCTCGCGGTCGGACTCCTGCAGACCACCACCGGGGAAGACGTACATGCCCGGCGCGAACGCCATCGTCTGCTGACGACGCAGCAGGTAGGTCTCGGGCCCGCCCGCGCCTGGACGCACGAGGGCGATGGTCGCCGCGGCGCGCGTCGGCGCCGGGGTGCCGTCCCAGGTGGCGACGCGGTCGCGGAACACGTCCGGGATCGGCACCCGCACGGTCAGTCGACCTCGACGACGAGCTCGACCTCGACGGGTGCATCGATCGGCAGCACCGGAACGCCCACGGCGCTGCGGGCGTGGCGACCGGCGTCGCCGAAGACGTCGCCCAGCAGCTCGCTGGCGCCGTTCGCGACGACGGGCTGACCCGTGAAGTCGGGGGTGCTGGCCACGAAGACGGTGACCTTGACGACCCGACGCACGGCGTCGAGCGAGCCGACGACGGACTTGACGGCAGCGAGGGCGTTGAGCGCGCACTGGCGGGCCGCGGCCTGGGCCTCTTCCGCGGACACCTCTCCCCCGACCTTGCCGGTCGCGACGAGCTCGCCGGAGGACAGCGGCAGCTGGCCCGCCGTGAACACGTGGGCGCCGGAGCGCACCGCCGGCACGTACGACGCGAGGGGCGCCGCCACCTCCGGCAGGGTCAGGCCGAGGTCGGCCAGCCGCTGCTCGACGGTGCCCTCGCTCACGACTGGACCGGCCGCTTGAAGTAGGCCACGAGGTTCTCGGGGTTCATGCCCGGCACGATCTGCACGAGCTCCCAGCCGTCACGGCCGAAGTTGTCGAGGATCTGCTTGGTCGCGTGCACCAGCACCGGTGCGGTCAGGTACTCCCACTGCGTCATGGACCGACTGTAGCGGCGCGCGGTCCGGACGGGTGTCGGCGAGGGTGGTCACATCCTCGCGGTTCGCGGGACAGGAGGCCCGGGGTCGTGGAAGGCTCGCCCCATGTCGATCTTCCCCCCGACACGGATCGGTCGTGCCCTCGTGGTCTCGGCTGCGCTCGTCGGGGTGACGAAGGTGCTGCCGTTCCTCCTGCAGGTCGTCTCCATGACGGGCGACGAGCGCACCGAGCTGCCGCCGCTGACCCCCACCGGGACGACGCGCGACTTCCTGCTGGGCAACCCGGTCACCTGGTTCCTGGCGGTGGCAGCTGCCGTGTACGTCCTGCTCGTGGTCGTCGACGTCGTGGTGTTCCTGGCGCGACCGCGCCCTGCACGCTCGAGGCAGACCGGGCGGTCGGGACGGTCCGCGACCCGGAAGCCTCCGGCCCGGGCGCCGCGCCGCACGGCGACCGCTTCCGCTGGCCGTCCGCGGTCGACGGGCACGAAGCGCACCGCACCCGCTCGACGTCCCGCTCCCGCCCAGCGCAGCGCCACCGCACGGCCCCGCACGGCCGCGGCGCGCACGTCGGCAGGTCGCGCGCGGCCCGCGGCGCAGCGCGCCCAGCCCCCGGCGCGCGGCTCGTCCACCACACGACGCCGCGCCAGCTGACCGCCCGGCGGGGCGTGGGCCTCCTCACCGTCGTTCGGCTCGCACCTGCGCGGCGCGTCGATACCCTCGACGTGTGACCCTCTGGACCCCGCTGCACGTCGTGACCGGCAAGGGAGGCACCGGCAAGACCACGGTGGCCGCCGCGCTGGCCACGTCGCTCGCCGCCCGCGGCCGCCGGGTGCTGCTGTGCGAGGTGGAGGGTCGTCAGGGCATCGCGCAGCTCTTCGACGTCGCCCCACTGCCCTACGAGGAGCGCCGGATCGCCAACGGGCTGGACGGCGGAGCCGTGCACGCGCTCGCCATCGACCCCGAGGCGGCGCTGCTGGAGTACCTGCAGATGTTCTACCGGCTCGGCCGGGCCGGCAAGGCGCTCGACAAGTTCGGGATCATCGACTTCGCCACCACCATCGCCCCGGGCGTGCGCGACGTGCTCCTCACCGGCAAGGTCTACGAGGTGGCGCGCCGCACCGGGGCCGACCGCTACGACGCGATCGTCATGGACGCCCCGCCCACGGGACGCATCACGCGGTTCCTCAACGTCAACCGCGAGGTGGCCGGGCTCGCGAAGGTGGGTCCGATCAAGCGGCAGGCCGAGTCGATCATGCAGCTCATGCGCGCCCCCAGCACCCAGGTGCACCTCGTCACCGTGCTCGAGGAGATGCCCGTGCAGGAGACCCTCGACGGGATCGCGGAGCTCGAGGCGGCCGACCTGCCCGTCGGCCACGTGCTGCTGAACCTCGTGCGACCTGAGCTCGTGACCGCGCCGACCCGCGACGCGCTCGCCTCCGGCACCCTCGACGAGGAGACGGTCGCCACGGCCCTACGGTCCGTCTCGCTCTCCCCCGACGCCGCCGGTCCCCTGCTCGACCAGGCCCGCGCCCACGTCGAGCGGCAGGTGCTGCAGGAGGAGCAGCGCGAGGTGATCGGCGACTGCGGCCGGCCGGTCGCGGAGCTCCCGCTGCTCGGCGACGGCGTCGACCAGGGGGCGCTCTTCGAGCTGGCACGCGTGCTGCGCGACACGATCGGCACCTCGACCCCGGGAGACGACGCGATGAGGACGACGCGATGAGCAAGCGTCCCGCCACGGCCGCCACCCGCCGCTCCCGTACGCCGGCACGCGGCCTTCCTGGGTCCCGGGCCGGACGCGTCGACGTCGACGCGCTGCTGGCCGACCGTGGCACCCGGATCATCGTCTGCTGCGGCTCCGGCGGCGTCGGCAAGACCACGACGTCGGCGGCGCTCGCGTTGCGCGCGGCCGAGCAGGGACGGCGCGTGTGCGTCCTCACCATCGACCCGGCGCGCCGGCTCGCGCAGTCGATGGGCCTCACCGAGCTCGACAACGTCCCCCGTCCGGTGGCCGAGGTCGACACGTCCGCGGGTGGGTCGCTCGACGCCATGATGCTCGACATGAAGCGCACCTTCGACGAGGTCGTCGAGGCGCACGCGACGCCGGAGAAGGCGCAGCAGATCCTGCAGAACCCGTTCTACGTCGCGCTGTCGAGCTCGTTCGCGGGCACCCAGGAGTACATGGCGATGGAGAAGCTCGGGCAGCTGCACGCCGCCGCGAGCGAGGACCCCGACGTCCCCGACTGGGACCTGATCGTGGTCGACACGCCGCCGTCGCGGTCGGCGCTGGACTTCCTCGACGCGCCCGAGCGGCTGTCGAGCCTGCTCGACGGTCGCTTCATCAAGCTGCTGCTCGCTCCCGCCAAGGGTCCCGCGCGACTGCTGAGCGCCGGGTTCGGCATCGTCACCAGCGCCCTGAACAAGGTGCTCGGCGCGCAGGTGCTGTCGGACGTGCAGACGTTCGTGGCCGCCTTCGACACGCTCTTCGGCGGCTTCCGCCAGCGCGCCGAGGCCACCTACTCGTTGCTGCAGGCCGACGGCACGGCGTTCCTGGTGGTCGCGGCCCCGGAAGCCGACGCGATGCGCGAGGCCGCCTACTTCGTCGAGCGGCTCGCCGAGGAGGACATGCCGCTGGCCGGGCTCGTGGTCAACCGCGTGCACGAGCGGGCCGCCGGAGGTCTCACCGCCGCCGACGCCGAGAGCGGCGCCGCGCGGCTGCGCGCCGCCGGCGAGGAGCCGGTCGCCGAGCTGCTCGACGTGCACGCCGACCGCGAGCGCGTCGCCGCGCGCGAGGAGAAGGTGCAGCGCCGGTTCACCGGCAGCCACCCGACGGTGCCGACCGTGCCCGTGGCGGCGTTGCCCACCGACGTCCACGACCTCGAAGGCCTGCGCCGCATCGGCGACCTGATCGCCGGACGCTGAGCGTCCGGCGCAGGGGTCCGGTCGTCAGGCGGTCTGCAGGACGCTGCGCCAGGCAGCCACGTTCGGGCGACGACGCAGCAGGGCGCGACGCTCGCGCTCCGTCATGCCGCCCCACACGCCCCACTCGATGCGGTTGTCGAGCGCCTCGGCCAGGCACTCGGCCCGGACGTTGCACGAACCGCAGACCTGCTTGGCCCGGTTCTGCTCGGCGCCCTTGACGAACAGCGCGTCGGACTTGCCACGACAGGCGGCTTGACCCGCCCAGTTCTCGTTCCACCCCATGGTGATCAACCTCCCGAGAGCCGGCCCCGAGGCCGACAAGGTTTCTCTAACAAAGAGAACGCTAAGGATCCGGGCGATCCGGCGGCAGACTCCACAGTGCCCAACTTCACATGGCCCGAAGGGACTATGGTCCTGGGCGCACTGGTGGCGGCGGGGAAGGATCGACGCCCGTCCGCGCCTCCGTGGATCCTCAGGATCGGCCCGTATCCTGGGGCGTATGCCTTGGGACGACCTCACCGACAACGTCCGGCGGATCGCCCAGACACCGCCGCGCACGTCCAGCCGCGCCTCGCTGATCGGCACGATGATCGTGCTCGCCGTCGCCGCAGGCGTGCTCTCGGCGGCCGTGGTCATCCCCGGCACCGCGTTCTTCGCCGCGACGGCGAACGACGTCACGCGCGACGTCGTCGACCTGCCGCTCGAGCTCAACGACACGCCCAACCCGCAGACCACGCGCCTCTACGCGTCCGACGGCAGCCTCCTCGCCTACTTCTACGAGGAGAACCGCCAGGACGTCCCCCTCGACAGCATCGCCAAGACGATGCAGGAGGCGATCGTCTCGATCGAGGACAACCGCTTCTACGAGCACGGCGCGCTCGACCTCAAGGGCACCCTGCGCGCCCTGGTCAACAACGCCTCGGACGGCCAGACCCAGGGCGGCTCGACCATCACGCAGCAGCTGGTCAAGCTGTCGCTGGTGCAGCAGGCCACCACGCGCGAGCAGATCAAGGCCGCCACGGAGAAGTCGACGGCGCGCAAGGTGCGCGAGCTGAAGCTCGCCATCAAGTACGAGGAGGAGCACTCCAAGAAGGACATCCTGGAGCGCTACCTGAACATCGCCTACTTCGGCGACAGCGCCTACGGCATCAACGCCGCCGCCTACCACTACTTCTCGGTGCCGCCGGAGAAGCTGTCGGTCAAGCAGGCCGCCACGCTGGCCGGCCTGGTGAAGAACCCCGAGCAGTTCAACCCGCGCATCTACCCCGAGCGTGCGCTCCAGCGCCGCAACACGGTCATCCAGGTCATGGCGACGCAGGGCAAGATCAGCCAGGCCGAGGCCGACAAGTTGATCGCCTCCCCGCTCGACCTCAAGCTCACGCGCTTCCCGAACGGCTGCGTCGAGTCGGTCGCCGCGTTCTCCTGCGACTACATCCGCCAGTACCTCCTCGAGGACGAGGCGCTCGGCAAGACCGTCGACGAGCGCCGCACGCTGCTCGAGAAGGGTGGCCTGACCATCAAGTCGACCATCGACGTGCGCATGCAGAAGGCCATCAACGCGGCCGTCACCAAGCGGGTCGGCGCGCGTGACCGCGCGGTCGGCTCGATGGCGTTGGTCGAGCCCGGCACGGGCAACGTGCGGGGCGTCGCGCAGTCGCGGCCGATGGGGCGCGACGAGAAGCGCGGGCAGACCTTCCTGAACTTCTCGGTGCCGACGGAGTTCGGGCAGTCCAGTGGCTTCCAGGGCGGGTCGACGTTCAAGTTCTTCACGACCGTCGCTGCCCTGAAGAAGGGGATCCCTGTCGGGAAGACCTACAACTCGCCGCAGACGATCACGGTCCCGGCCGGACGCTACTTCACCTGCGAGGGGCTCAACGCTGGGTCGTACTCGCTGAAGAACTCGACCGGCCAGGGCACGTTCAACATGTACACGGGGCTCCGCCGCTCCATCAACACCTACTTCGCCCAGCTCGAGGCGGACACCGGACTCTGCGACACGATCAGGACAGCGGAGTCGATGGGCATCAGCAACGCGAAGGACTGGCAGTTCCCGTCCTTCACGCTCGGTGTCTCGCCGGTGTCGACGTTGCAGATGGCAGCCGCCTACGCCACCGCGGCGTCGGGCGGCACCTACTGCACGCCGCGCCCGGTCGATGAGATCCTCAGCGCGAACGGCGAGGTGCTCAAGAAGTACCCCGACAGCTGCAAGCGCGTCATGAGCCGCGAGGTCGCCGCCCAGGTCAACGACATCCTGCGCGGCCTCCAGCAGCCGGGCGGGTTCGGCTTCCAGAACGGCACGGCGCTGAACATCGACTCGGCCGCCAAGACCGGTACGACGAACAGCAGCCAGTCGGTCTGGTACGTCGGCTACACGCCCACGCTCTCGGCGGCGGCGATGATCTCCGGCGTCAACAGCGCCGACAACCCGGCCAGCCTGGTGGGCGTCACGCTGAACGGCGTGCCCGTCAACTTCGCCCAGGCCGGCGGTTCGTCGCTGTCGGGCCCGATGTGGAAGGACGCCATGGGCGTCATCCAGAACTACCTGCCGGCGAGGAACTTCGACGCCCCGCCGCAGCGGCAGCCGGCGGCGGCCCCGCCGCCCGCGGCGACCGGCGGCGCCCAGCGTGGTGGCGACCAGCCCCGCGATGCCCAGCCGCGCGGCGGCAACCGTGGCGGGGGCGACCAGCCCCGCGGCGGCGGCAACGGCGGCGACCGCCCCGGTCGCTGAGCAGACGCAGCGCGTCGTCCGGTCGGGCCTGAACGGTCCGACCGGACGACGTTGCCCGACGACTCAGGCGCCGAGTGCCTTCTTCACCTCGGCCGCCACGACGCCCCCGTCGGCACGACCCTTGACCTGCGGCTGCAGCGCGCCCATGACGCGGCCCATCGCCTTCATGCCGTCGCCGGCCACGCCGAGCTCATCGATGGTGGCCGTCACGAGCTCGCGGACCTCCTCGGCGGTGAGCTGCTCGGGCAGGTACTCGGCGAGGATCGCGGCCTCGTCGCGCTCCTTCTGCGCCAGCTCCGGACGCTGGCCGGCGTCGAACGCCTCGGCGGCCTCGCGACGCTTCTTGGCCTCGGAGGTGAGCACGCCGAGGACGTCGTCGTCGCTCAGCTCGCGCGCCTGCTTCCCGGCCACCTCGGCGTTCGTGACCGCCGTGAGCACCATGCGCAGCGTGCCGGCGCGTAGGGAGTCGCGGGCCTTCATCGCGGCGGTGAGGTCGGTACGGAGTCGGTCCTTGAGCGCTGCCATGGCGCCATCCTCTCACCGTGCTCGCCGGGGCTCCCCGTCCCGACCTAGGCTGGTCGCATGAGGGCGACGGTTGCGGTACCGCTGGGGCTGGTCGGTGCGGGCGCCTCCGGTGTGGGGTACGGCTGGCTGGAGGCGCGCTGGTTCACCCTGCGGCACGTGTCGGTGCCGGTCCTGGCGCCGGGCGCCGACCCGCTGACGATCCTGCACCTGTCCGACGCGCACCTGACGCCGAGCCAGGGACGCAAGCGCGACTGGCTGCGCGGGCTGGCCGACCTGGAGCCCGACCTGGTCGTCAGCACCGGTGACCACCTGGCGCACCACGACGCGGTGCCGCCACTGCTGGAGTCCTACGGCGAGCTGCTCGAGCGTCCTGGCGTGTTCGTCTTCGGCTCGAACGACTACTTCGCGCCGGTGCCGAAGAACCCGCTGCGCTACCTCGTCGGCGGCACGGGCACCCAGGCGGGCGGTTCGTGGAACCGCGAGCCCACGCTGCCCTTCGAGGAGCTCCGCTCGGGGCTCGTCGGCTCCGGCTGGCTCGACCTGAACAACACCACGGGCCACCTCGACGTCGGCGGCCGTCCGCTCGCGTTCGCGGGCGTGGACGACCCGCACCTCGAGCTCGACGACCTCGACGCGATCCCCCCGGCGGCCGAGCTCGGTCCCGACGCTGAGCTCGCGGTCGCGGTGGCCCACGCCCCGTACCTGCGGGTGCTCGACCGCGCATCGAGCCAGGGCTACCCGCTCGTGCTGGCCGGCCACACCCACGGCGGTCAGCTGTGCGTCCCGTTCTACGGTGCGCTCGCCACGAACTGCGACCTCGACCGCCGACGCGTGAAGGGCCTCAGCACGCACCAGGCCGCCGACTCCGAACCCTCCTGGCTGCACGTGTCCGGCGGGCTCGGCACGTCGCCCTTCGCCCCCGTGCGGTTCGCGTGCCGACCCGAGGCCACCCTGCTCACCCTCACTGGGGTAGACTCGTCGAGGTCGTCCTCCCGCTGAGGATGACGGCCGGGGTGTGGCGCAGCTTGGTAGCGCGCGTCGTTCGGGACGACGAGGCCGCAGGTTCAAATCCTGTCACCCCGACCATCAGATCGACGTGAGAACCTCGAACCTCCTCACGAGGTTCGAGGTTCTTCGTCTCTCAGGGCATGGGCCAGAGACCGTCCTCCTCAGCAGCGGCAACGGCTGTCTCGCACGGAACGTCGGCCGCGACGTACATGTACAGGTCGTACCCGAAGCCGATCTGCAGCCGACCGTTGTCAGCCTCGAGCGCGCAATCGAGCTCACCTCGCAGATTGCCGCGCACGATGGCTCCCACATCGGACCGGACGACGAGCTGGCCGGGAGTCGGGACTGCTGCACCGATGGGTGACAGGTGGGGTTAGGTCGTCAGGGCGACGGTTTGGTTCATGATGGTCTCCCATTCGATGGGGGTCAATCGGCCGAGGACGGCTTGTCTGCGGCGGCGGTGGTAGGTCCGTTCGATCCAG
>JAPLCA010000025.1 GCA_026392465.1 Propionibacteriales bacterium | reverse complement strand
CGCGGGTCAGGTCGCCGTGGGCGCTGCGGACCATCTCGGCGGCGCGGGTGATCGCGCCTTCTTCGCGGCTGAGCTCGCTCATCGTTCGTCCTCCAGGTCTCCCGTGGGTCACGGTCGTGCCACGGGCTCGTCGAAGCTGGTGGCAAAAGACTAGGTCACCTGGTTCGATTCGACTAGTCAGAACGGGGGGAACGTCCCACAAAGCGGTCGTGGAGGTGTGTGACGCTCGTCGCCGTCCCCGTGCCGTAGCCTTCCGCGCCGCGGACCGAGTGGTCCGTCGACGTCAGGACAGCACGCCGGGCGACGTCTCGTCGTCGTCCAGCCACTGGTCGTCGTCGAAGGCGAGATGGTCCTGCGTGGGCTCGTTGTCCTCGTCGCGACGTCGACCCTGCCCGCCGGCCCCGGTGCCGGACCGTGCGGCGTTGCCGCCCCGACCCGTGGGGCCGGTGCCGTTGCCGCGGCCGGACCCGCCGGCGCCCTGACCGGCGCGCGACCCGCTGCCCTGCGCCGGTCGGGTGCCCGCGCGGCTGCCCGTGCCCGGAGCCGAGCGGGACGCCTGGGAACCACCAGCACGGCCGGCCTGGCTGCTGGGCGATGCTCCGGCGCGCCCGGCCTGCGCACCTGGGCGTGCGCCTGCCTGCCCCGCCTGGCTGGCCGGGTTGGCGACGCGTGCGTTGGACTGCGACGACGACCCGAGGGTGGAGCCCTTCGCCATGCCGGCCGTCCGACCGGACCCGGCACCGGCGGACGAGGCGCCCTTGGCGGCACCGGCGGCCTTGGCCAGGATGCCCTTGCCTGCGCCCAGCAGGCCCGCGGCGCCTGCGGCGCCGCCGACCCCGCCGGCTCCCATGCCGCCGGCCTGCCCGAGCGAGGAGCCGCCGTCGGTGAGTCCGGTGTCGAGGTCGGTCAGGCCGTCGCCGTCGGCGCCGCCGCGGCCGTCACCGTCGCCGGTGCTGCCGTTCTTGACGGGGGCGACGAGCGTGGGGTTCGTGCCGCGTGGGCCGCGGCCGATCGTCGCGGCCGAGGCCATCGCGCTGACCGCGGTCGTGCCGCCGACGACCGGCGTGCCGGACAGTCCGGAGCCCGATCCGCCCGGGTTGCGCGAGCCGGTGCTGGTGTCGTCGACGTCCGTCTGGTCGACCGCGGGCGCGGCCGTCGCCAGCATCTTCTGGGCGGCAGCGAGGCCGGCGTCGAGTCGGGTGAGGGCGGCGGCGGCGTCGTTCTCGCGCCGTTCCACGGAGGTGGCGTGGCTCGAGGCGGCGCTGTCGTGCTCGCTCTTGGCCGTGTTGTAGGCCTCGATGTCGGCGTCGCTCGCGTCGGCGCCGGGTCGGGTGGGGCTCGCGCCCGGGGCGGGGGAGATCTCGGGCAGGTTCTGCAGGTCCGAGCGGGCGGTCGAGAGGGCCTCGGCGCCGGCGCGCATCCCGGCGGCGGTCTGCTCGAGCTTGGTCTGCATCCGCTCGATCGTCTGCAGCTTCTGCGTGAACGCGGCATCCGCGGCCTCGGCGTCGGAGCCCTGCGTCCACGTCTCGCGGGCCCGCTGCTGAGCCGTGACGAGCTCGGTGCGCAGCGCGTCGAGCTTCGTCTTGGCGGCATCCCAGTCGATGGCCTTGCCGGTGAGGGCGCCGGGGATGGCGCTCTCCACCTGTCGCAGCTTGATCTCGTTCGGTCCCATGGTCAGGCCTCCTCGGACGGACGGTGGTGGCGGCGGGCGACGACGATCCCTGCGGTGACGAGCACCAGCACGGCGACGCCACCGAGGACCCAGGGAAGGGGGCCGGCGCCCTCGTCGGCAGCGGCGGCGTCGGTGGTGTCGGCCGCCGCAGGGCTCGCGGTGGTCTCGGCGGACGGCGCGGGATCGTCGGAGTCGCCGTAGACGGAGAGCGGGTAGGTCTTGACGGCGGCCTCCACCCCGCGCGTCAAGGGATTCTCGTCGGGCCAGCCGGTCGGGTCCCTCTCGAGCATGTTGCGCACCGAGAGGAGGCCGAAGCCGTTCGGTCGCTCCCACCCGAAGTAGTCGGCGTCTCCGGAACGGCCGGTGCTGTGGATCAGCTGCTGGACGAGCTGGTTGCCGGTGGCGTCGGGGTACTTCTGCTTCACCAGCGCAAGCGCTCCGGCGGTGATGGCCGTGGCAGGCGACGTACCCGTGCGGGGGTAGGCGGGGGTCCAGACGGCCCCACGCTTCTCGGTGCTGGAGGCGCCGGCGGGAACCTCGACCCCCGGTGCGGTGATCGCGAGCGTGGCGGAGAGGTCGTCGCGCTGCCCGGGCTGCTCCGACCACGCCTTGGCGTTCCGGTCGGCCGCGCCCACGGCCACCGCGCCGGGAGAGGCTGCCGGGTAGCGCACGCCGCGGTCGCCAGCCGACCCGGCTCCGGCAACGACGACGGCACCGTTCCTCGTGACCTCCTCGACGGCGTCGTCATAGACCGAGTTGTCGGAGTCGGCGAGCGAGACGCTGATGATGTCGGCGCCGTCGAGGCCCGCCTGCCGTATCAGCCCGCCCCAGTTGCTGAGGTCGTCCTCGTACGGATCACGCGACGCCTGGTAGAAGGTGACCTCGGCGTCCGGGGCCACACCGGTGACACCACCGTTGCCCTGACCGGCGACGAGCACGGTCATGGCCGTGCCGTGGTTGGCAGCCCCGGCACCGGGCGCGGACACGGACTTCCTGCCGGTGATCGAGCGCCCGAGGCGGATGTTCGCTCCTCGCAGCTCAGGAACGGTGAGGTCGATGGAGCCGTCGATGATGGCGACCTTGACGCCCTTGCCGGTGTACTCCCGGTGGACCTCGTCCAGACGGAGCGCGGAGTACCACCAGGCGTCGTCGGGCTGGTACCGCGCGAGCGAGGCCTGCGCTGTCGACGGCGCCAGGAGAGCGACGACGAGGACCAGCAGCGCCGCGAGTCGTCCCGGGCCTCGACTCATTGGTAGGCCTGCTCGCCCTGGTCGCCGTCGATGGTCTGGACGGTGTCGGTCGACGTCGCGAGGTCGCCGCCGAGCTGCTCGACGACGTCCTGCAGAGGTTCGGAGGCCGTGTCCGCCAGGGCGTCGAGGTCGACGTCCACGGCGTCGGGGTCGAGGAGGTCGGTCCCCTGGTCGGCGAGCGCGTTGTTGAAGGAGTCGGTCGTCGTCGACGCGCTGCCCGCGAAGCGGGTCGCGATGGAGGCCATCGCGCCCTGCACGCCGTCGTCGGTGTCGGCGTAGTTGTCGGCCGCCGTCGTGAGCGCGAGGCCGAACTCGTCCATCTCCTGCTGGAGGGCGCCGAGCGTCGTCGCGAAGACGGTCGCCACGCTGTCGTGGTGCTGGGCGAGCGCCTGCGCGGCCGGGTACTGGCCGTACATGGACGCCTCGCCCTTCGTGCCCTCGACGGTCTGCCGAGCCGCGAGAGCGTCGGCGGCCAGCTCGGAGGTGTTCTTGCCGACCTGGCGCAGTCCCTCGATGTCGAGCTCGACGGCGCTGCCGCCGCCGGACCCGTCCGGCGTGCCCATCAGCCGCCGAAGGAGGCGCGGTTGGCGTTCTCGGCGCGGCGGTAGTCGGCTGCGGAGTCCGAGACGGCGGTGCCGGTCTGGGCGAGGGTGGCGTTGAGGTCGTTGATGGCCTGGTCCCACTTGGCCTTCGCGGACTGGTAGGCGGCGGATGCCTCGCCGGTCCAGTCGGCCTTGAGGGGGGCGAGCTCGGACTCGAGGCGGTCGAGTCGTCCGCGCAGGGCGGAGACGGCGGCGGAGATCTCGCCGGAGATGCCGTCGAGGCCGCCGAAGTTGACGGCGAGGCGTCCGGTGCTGCTCATGGGGTGCTCCTAGCTCTTCGGATGTCGGGTGGTCTCAGCCGCCGAGGCGGGA
>JAPLCA010000020.1 GCA_026392465.1 Propionibacteriales bacterium | reverse complement strand
TTCGCGAAGTGCTTGACGCGTCCCATTGTGAGCGTTAACAATCAGGCATCAGTGATGCAGGTCACGTGCCAGCGTCGCGAGTGTGTCCGGTTGTCCGCCCGCCACACGAGCCCCCCGCAGGTGCCGTCCCGGCGCCGAACCAGATGGAGGAAAGCAGTGTTCAAGAAGGTCATCACGGTGACGGCAGGCCTGGCCCTGCTCGGTGGCATGACGGCGTGCGGCAGCAGCTCGGACGGCGGCAACGGCGGATCCGGCAGCGACGGCCTGACCATGGGCTTCGCCCAGGTCGGTGCCGAGAGCGGCTGGCGCTCCGCCAACACGACGTCGATCCGAGAGACGGCGAAGAAGGACGGCGTCGACCTCAAGTTCTCCGACGCCCAGCAGAAGCAGGAGAACCAGATCAAGGCGATCCGCTCCTACATCCAGCAGAAGGTCGACGTCATCGCGTTCAGCCCGGTCGTCGAGACCGGCTGGGACGCGGTGCTCCAGGAGGCCAAGCGGGCCAAGATCCCGGTCATCCTCACCGACCGCGCCGTCGACTCCGACGACGACTCGCTCTACGTCACGTTCCTCGGCTCCGACTTCGTCGAGGAGGGCGAGAAGGCGGGCCAGTGGCTGGTCGACAACGCCCAGGACGCTGACGTCGACAAGAACGGCGACGTGAACGTCGTCGAGCTCCAGGGCACCACGGGCGCCGCCCCCGCCATCGACCGCAAGAAGGGCTTCGAGGACGTCACGTCCTCCGACGACGCGATCAAGATCATCGCCTCGCAGACGGGTGACTTCACGCGCGACGGCGGCAAGAAGGTCATGGAGGCGTTCCTGCAGTCCCACGACGACATCGACGTCGTCTACGCGCACAACGACGATATGGGTCTCGGCGCGATCGAGGCGATCGAGGCCGCGGGCAAGAAGCCGGGCACGGACATCAAGATCATCACGGTCGACGCCGTCAAGGACGGGATGACCGCCCTGAGCGAGGGCAAGATCAACTTCATCGTCGAGTGCAACCCGCTCCTCGGACCCCAGCTCATGGAGCTGGCGAAGAAGGTCGTCGCCGGCGAGGACGTGCCGAAGCGGGTCGTCACCGAGGAGACGACCTTCACGCAGGAGCAGGCGAAGCAGGTGCTGGCCGACCGCCAGTACTGATCCCGCCCGCGACGGGGCGGGGTCGCTGCCACGACCCTGCCCCGCCACACCCCGAACGCCGCACCCCGAACGCCACATCCCGACCGTCCCGTCCGCTCGACCGTGAGGAGCACGTCATGAGCGCAGGAACCGCCGCCGCGAGGGCCGAGACCCCCGCCGCCCGGCCCGCTCCGCCCGCCGACAGCGCGGCGGGGCCCGTCGTCGAGCTGTCCGGCATCGAGATCGGCTTCCCCGGCGTCAAGGCGCTCGACGGCGTGGGCCTGCGGCTCATGCCGGGCGAGGTGCACGCGCTCATGGGCGAGAACGGTGCCGGGAAGTCCACGCTGATCAAGGCGCTGACCGGCGTCTACGCCATCGACGCCGGATCGATCCGGGTCGACGGGCAGGAGCACCGGTTCTCCGGTCCGGCCGAGAGCCAGGCCGCGGGGATCAGCACGGTCTACCAGGAGGTCAACCTCTGCACGAACCTCACGGTCGCGGAGAACATGCTCCTCGGACGCGAGCCGCGCAGGTTCGGCCGCATCCACACCCGGGCCATGAACCGCCGCGCGGCGGAGGTGCTGGCACGGCTCGGCCTCGACGTCGACCCGACCTCGACGCTGGGCAGCCACCCGATCGCCGTGCAGCAGCTCGTCGCCATCGCACGGGCGGTCGACGTCGACGCCAAAGTGCTCGTGCTCGACGAGCCGACGTCGAGCCTGGACACCGACGAGGTCCGCGTGCTCTTCGACGTCGTGCGCTCCCTGCGCGACCAGGGGGTCGCGGTGCTCTTCGTGTCGCACTTCCTCGACCAGGTCTTCGAGCTCTCCGACCGGATGACGGTGCTGCGCAACGGTCGGTTCGTCGCCGAGCACCGGACGGCGGAGATCACTCAGCTCGAGCTCGTGCAGGAGATGATCGGCCGCGAGCTGGAGGTGCTCGAACGCCTCGACCGCCAGCCCGCCGACCCCGCCGCCCCTGCTGCGGAGCCGGTGCTGAAGGTCGTCGGACTCGGCCGCTCCGGCGAGCTCGAGGCCACGGACCTCGCGCTGCACGAGGGGGAGGTCGTCGGCGTGGCCGGGTTGCTCGGCTCGGGGCGCACCGAGCTGGCGCGACTCCTGGTCGGCGCCGACGTCGCGGACCGCGGCGAGGTGCAGGTCCGCGGCCGGACGCGACCGTGGCGCTCCCCGCGCCAGGCCATCGACGCCGGCGTCGCGTTCTCCAGCGAGGACCGCCGGGCCGAGGGCGTGGTCGGCGACCTGACCGTCGCCGACAACATGATCCTCGCGCTGCAGGCGACGCGCGGCTGGCTGCGACCGGTGCCGCAACGCACGAAGGACGAGCTCGTCCGCCGCTACATCGAGGCGCTCGACATCCGTCCGGCCGACCCGAACGCCCTCATGCGCAACCTCAGCGGCGGCAACCAGCAGAAGGTGCTGCTGGCCCGCTGGCTGATCACCGAGCCGCGGCTCCTGGTGCTCGACGAGCCCACTCGCGGCATCGACGTGGGCGCGAAGGCGCAGATCCAGCAGCTCGTCGCCGAGCTGGCCGCCGACGGCATGGCGGTCGTGTTCATCTCCGCGGAGCTCGAGGAGGTGCTGCGGCTGGCCGACCGCGTCGTCGTGATGCGCGACCGCCGCAAGGTCGCCGAGCAGGTCAACGACGGCCTCGAGGTCTCCGACGTGCTCCGCACCATCGCAGGCGCCGGCGAGTCCGCCGTGGCGCTCGAGGTCGTGCCCGACTCCGAGGAGGCTCCCCGTGCCTGACGTCCGCGCGCTCCTGCGCAGCTCCCTGGTGTGGCCCGTCGTGGCCCTGCTCGCCCTCGTGGTCCTCAACGTGGTCGTCAACCCCGGCTTCCTGTCGGTGCGGCTGCAGGACGGTCGGCTGTACGGCAGCGTCATCGACATCCTGCGCAACGGGGCGCCCGTCCTGCTCGTCGCGCTGGGCATGACCCTCGTGATCGCCACCCGCGGCATCGACCTCTCGGTGGGCGCGATCGCCGCCATCTCCGGTGCCGTGGCCTGCGTGCAGATCGCCGGCTCCAACCAGGAGTCCGCCGCCGGCACGGCGATCGTCGCGATGACGACGGCGCTCGCGGTCGCGGTGCTGCTCGGCCTCTGGAACGGCTTCCTCGTCTCCGTGCTGGGCATCCAGCCCATCATCGCGACGTTGGTGCTCATGACCGCCGGACGTGGTCTCGCGATGCTCGTCACCGACGGGCAGATCACCACCGTCACGAATCCGACGTTCAAGCTCGTCGGCGCCGGCTTCTTCCTGGCCGTGCCGGTGGCGGTGCTGGTGGCGCTGGTCGTCTTCGGCGCCACGGCGCTGCTGACCCGGCGCACCGCGCTCGGGATGCTCATCGAGGCCGTCGGCATCAACCCCGAGGCCAGCCGCCTGGCCGGGGTCCGCAGCCGCACGATCATCTGGACCGTCTACGTCTTCGCCGCGTTCTGCGCCGGGGTCGCCGGCCTGATGATCGCCTCGAACACCAGCGCGGCCGACGCCAACAACGCCGGTCTCTGGATCGAGCTCGACGCGATCCTGGCCGTCGTCATCGGCGGCACGTCGCTCGCCGGCGGACGGTTCTCGCTCGCCGGCACCTTCGTCGGGGCGCTGTTCATCCAGACCCTGGCCACGACCATCCCGAGCATCGGCATCCCGGCGGAGACGAACTACCTGTTCAAGGCCGTCGCCGTGATCGCGGTCTGCCTGCTCCAGTCCCCGCAGGTGCGCAGCGCCCTCGCGGCCCGCCGCACGACCCCCTCCCGCGCGAAGGCAGGTGCCCCCGCATGACCACCGCCACCGTCCCCGCCGGATCGGCGCTCGACCGGCTCAAGGGCTTCTCACCCCCCGACCGCTACCTGCCGGTCGTCGCGACCCTCGCCGTCTTCGTGGGCATGTTCGGCCTCGGATCGGCCCGCTACGAGGGCTTCGCGTCGCCGCAGGTCGTCGCCAACCTGTTCGTCGACAACGCGTTCCTCATCGTGCTGGCCGTCGGCATGACGTTCGTCATCCTGACCGGCGGCATCGACCTGAGCGTCGGCTCGGTGGTGGCGCTGTCGACGATGGTGGCCGCGTCGACGCTGCAGGCCGGCTGGAACCCGGGACTCGCCATCGCCGCGGTGCTGGCGACGGGTGTCGTCATCGGGCTGTTCCACGGGGTGGTGATCCACTACCTCGGCATCCAGCCGTTCATCGCGACGCTCGCCGGCATGTTCCTCGCCCGCGGGCTCTGCTACCTCATCGACGTCGAGTCGATCCCCATCCGCGACCCGTTCTTCACCGACCTCGCGAGCCGCACGGTGACCCTGCCCGGCGGGGTGTACGTGACCTGGACGGCGCTGCTCGCGCTCGGCGTCGTGGCCGTCGCCGCCTGGGTGCTGCACCTGACCCGCTTCGGGCGCACGGTCTACGCCGTCGGCGGCAGCGAGGCGTCGGCGCTGCTCATGGGGCTGCGCGTCGCACGGGTCAAGGTCGGGGTCTACGTCGTGAGCGGCTTCTGCTCGGCGCTCGCCGGTCTGCTGTTCTCGCTCTACATGCTCTCCGGGTACAGCCTGCACGCCGTCGGCATGGAGCTCGACGCCATCGCCGCGGTCGTCATCGGCGGGACGCTCCTCGTCGGCGGACGTGGGATGGTGCTGGGGTCGCTGCTCGGGGTGCTCGTGCTGGGGACCATCCAGACGTTCATCTCCTTCGACGGCACGCTGAGCTCGTGGTGGACCAAGATCTCGATCGGGGTCCTCCTGCTGGTGTTCGTCGTGATGCAGCGCTTCTTCACCAGGAGGCAGGCATGACCGTCCGACCCGACCAGTCCCGCACCCCCGTGATGGCCGACGTGGCCGCGCTCGCCGGGGTGTCGCACCAGACGGTCTCCCGCGTCGTCAACGGGCTCCCGCACGTCGGCGAGGCCACCCGCCAGCGGGTGCTCGCCGCGATCGAGGAGCTCGACTACCGGCCCAACACGGCGGCCCGCACGCTCGTCACCCGCCGCTCGTCGATCATCGGCATCATCAGCACCGAGACCGGCCTGTATGGGCCGAACAGCATCCACCGCACGGTCGAGGAGGCAGCCCGGGAGGCGGGCTACTTCGCCGGCTCGGTGGGGCTGAAGACGATCACCGCCGACGGCCTCGCCGCGGCAGTAGACCACCTGCGCCGCCAGTCCGTCGAGGGCATCGTCATGATCGCCGCGCAGCACGAGGCCCTCGACCTGGTCCATCGCTCGGACCCGGGCGTGCCGCTCGTCGTGGTCGAGGGCGACCTCTCGCGGGCGACGTTCGCCGTGGGCGTCGACCAGCACCGGGGCGCCGTGATCGCCACCCAGCACCTCATCGACCTCGGTCGTCGGCGCGTGGCGCACGTGAGCGGTCCGCACGGCTGGACCGAGGCCGAGGCCCGCGCCCAGGGGTGGAGCGACACCGTCGCGGCGGCCGGGCTGCGGCCCGGGCCGCTGCTCGAGGGCGACTGGACCGCCGAGCGGGGCTACGCGCTCGGTCTCGAGCTCGCCGTGCTGCGCGACGTCGACGCCGTCTTCGTCGCCAACGACCAGATGGCGATCGGCGTGCTGCGTGCGCTGCAGGAGTCGGGTCTGTCGGTGCCGGACGACGTGAGCGTCGTCGGCTTCGACGACTCGCCGGAGGCGGGCTACCTGATCCCGCCGCTCACCACCGTGCACCAGGACTTCCCCGAGGTCGGCCGTCGCGCGATCGCCGTGCTCCACGCGGCCATCGTCGGCGGGACCGAGGACGTCGACCGGCTGGTGGAGCCCACCCTCGTGGTGCGCGCCAGCACCACCCCGCGCGACGCGCGCGACCGGCCCGCCGGGGGAGCACGATGACCGAGCACCAGCACGACCACGAGGACGCCTACGTCGTCGGCGTCGACTACGGCACCCTGTCCGGCCGTGCCCTGGTGGTGCGCGTCTCCGACGGTGCCGAGCTGGGATCGGCCGTGCACCCCTACCGGCACGCGGTGCTCGAGCGGTCCCTGCCGGCGAGCCTGACCGGTGGTGTCGACGTCGCGCTCGAGCCCGACTGGGCGCTGCAGGTGCCGCACGACTACCGCGAGGTGCTCCAGGTCGCCGTCCCGGCTGCTGTCCAGGCGGCGGGGGTCGACCCGAGCCGCGTCGTCGGCATCGCCACCGACTTCACCGCCTGCACGATGGTGCCCACGCTCCGCGACGGGACGCCGCTGAACGAGGTCGCCGGGTACGCCGACCGACCGCACGCGTACGTCAAGCTCTGGAAGCACCACGCCGCGCAGTCGCAGGCCGATCGCATCAACGCGCTCGCCGCGGAGCGGGGAGAGCCGTGGCTCGGCCGCTACGGCGGACTGCTGTCGTCGGAGTGGGAGCTGGCCAAGGGCCTGCAGCTGCTCGAGGAGGACCCCGGCGTCTACGCGCGCACCGAGCGCTGGGTCGAGGCCGCCGACTGGATCGTCTGGGAGCTGTGCGGCACGTACGTGCGCAACGCGTGCTCGGCGGGCTACAAGGGCGTCCTCCAGGACGGCGCCTACCCGTCCGCCGACTTCCTCGCGGCGCTCAACCCCGCGTTCGCCGACTACGTCGAGACCAAGGTCGAGCAGCCGATCGGCCAGCTCGGCGACCGCGCCGGCTCCCTGTCGGCGCGCGCCGCCGCGTGGACGGGGCTTCCCGAGGGCATCGCCGTGGCCGTCGGCAACGTCGACGCGCACGTGAGCGCCCCGGCGGCCCAGGCCGTCGACCACGGCCAGATGGTGGCCATCATGGGCACCTCCACGTGCCACGTGATGAGCGCCGGCGTGCTCCGCGAGGTGCCCGGGATGTGCGGTGTCGTCGACGGCGGCATCGTCGCTGGCAGCTGGGGCTACGAGGCCGGCCAGAGCGGCGTCGGCGACATCTTCGGCTGGTTCGTCGACCACGGCGTGCCGCCGTACGTCCACGCCGAGGCGGCCGCGCTCGGCCGCAGCGTCCACGAGCACCTCACCGCCCTCGCCGCGCAGCAGGAGGTCGGCGAGCACGGGCTCGTCGCGCTCGACTGGCACAGCGGCAACCGTTCCGTCCTGGTCGACCACGAGCTCTCGGGTCTCGTCGTCGGCCAGACGCTCGCGACCCGGCCGGAGGACGTGTACCGCGCCCTCATCGAGGCCACGGCCTTCGGCACCCGCACCATCATCGAGGCCTTCACCTCCTCCGGCATCCCCGTCGAGGAGCTCGTGGTGGCCGGCGGGCTGTCGAAGAACCACCTGCTCATGCAGGTCTACGCCGACGTGACGCGCCTGCCGCTGTCCGCCGTCGGGTCCGAGCAGGGCCCAGCCCTGGGCTCTGCTCTCCATGCCGCCGTCGCGGCCGGCGCGTACGCGGACATACGCGCCGCCGCGAAGGCCATGGGGTCCGTGCAGCGCGGTGTGTTCGTCCCGGACGAGGAGTCGGCGCTCGCGTACGACGCCCTGTTCGCCGAGTACACCGCGCTGCACGACCACTTCGGCCGGGGCGGCAACGACGTGATGCACCGGCTGCGTGCCGGGCGACGCGACGCCGTGCGGCGTCGACGGACCAGGAAGGACGCCTCATGACCGTGACCGCCGACGTCACCGAGACGCTGCGGACGCTGCGCGCGCAGGTGAGCGCGCTGCACGCGGAGCTGACCCGCTACGAGCTCGTCGTGTGGACCGCCGGCAACGTGTCGGCTCGGGTGCCCGGCCACGACCTCATGGTGATCAAGCCGAGCGGGGTCTCCTACGACGACCTCACGCCCGAGAACATGGTGCTCTGCGACCTCGACGGCGAGGTCAAGGAGGGCGACCTGGCGCCGAGCTCCGACACCGCCGCGCAGGCCTACGTCTACCGTCACCTCCCGCACGTCGGCGGCGTCGTGCACACGCACTCGACGTACGCGACCGCATGGGCGTCGCGCGCCGAGCCCATCCCCTGCGTGCTGACGATGATGGCCGACGAGTTCGGCGGCGAGATCCCGGTCGGGCCGTTCGCGCTGATCGGCGACGACTCGATCGGCCGCGGCATCGTCGAGACGCTGCGCGGCAGTCGCTCCCCGGCCGTCCTCATGCAGAACCACGGCGTCTTCACCATCGGCAAGGACGCCCGCGCCGCGGTCAAGGCCGCGGTGATGTGCGAGGACGTCGCCCGCACGGTGCACGTGGCCCGCCAGCTCGGCGAGCCCGTGCCGATCCCCGAGCAGCAGGTGACGAGCCTGTTCGACCGCTACCAGAACGTCTACGGCCAATGAGCCCCGAGGGAGAGCACCGCATGAGCACCCAGCAGCAGACGCGCGAGGTCTGGTTCCTGACCGGCAGCCAGGCCCTGTACGGGGAGGAGACGCTCGCGCAGGTGGCGACGCAGTCGCGCGAGGTCGCGGCCATGGTCGACGGCGACGACCGGATCCCGGTGCCCGTCGTCTGGAAGCCGGTGCTCACCACGGCCGACGCGATCCGGCGGGTCGTGCTCGAGGCGAACGCCGACGACGCGTGCGTGGGGCTGGTCGGGTGGATGCACACCTTCTCCCCGGCGAAGATGTGGATTCAGGGGCTCGACGCGCTGCAGAAGCCGTTCCTGCACCTGCACACCCAGTGGCACCGCGACATCCCGTGGGAGTCCATCGACATGGACTTCATGAACCTCAACCAGGCGGCGCACGGCGACCGCGAGTTCGGCTTCGTGCAGACCCGCCTGGGCGTGGCGCGCAAGACGGTCGCGGGCCACGTGAGCGACCCGTCCGTCGGCGCGCGGATCGCGACCTGGGTGCGGGCGGCCACGGCGGCGCAGGACCTGCGCACGCTGCGGCTCGCGCGCTTCGGCGACAACATGCGCGACGTCGCCGTCACCGAGGGCGACAAGGTCGAGGCGCAGCGCCGCTTCGGCGTCTCGGTCAACACCTTCGGCGTCAACGACCTCGTGCGCGTGGTGGAGGCCGTGGAGCCCGGTGCCGTCGACAAGGTCGTCGCCGAGTACGAGGACCAGTTCGACGTCGCGGACGACCTGCACGCCGGCGCCGAGCGGCACTTCCTGCTGCGCGACGCCGCGCAGATCGAGGTCGGGCTGCGGCGCTTCCTGGAGGAAGGGGACTACGGCGCGTTCACCACGAACTTCGAGGACCTCGGCGGCCTCCGTCAGCTCCCCGGCATCGCCGTGCAGCGCCTCATGGCCGACGGCTACGGCTTCGGCGGCGAGGGCGACTGGAAGACGTCGGTGCTCGTGCGCACCACCAAGACGATGACCGCGGGACTCCCGGGCGGCACGTCGTTCATGGAGGACTACACGTACCACCTGGAGCCCGGCAACCAGAAGTCGCTGGGCGCGCACATGCTCGAGGTGTGCCCGACGATCAGCTCGCAGCGTCCGTCGGCCGAGGCCCACCCGCTCAGCATGGGCCACCGGGAGGACCCGGTGCGGCTGCGCTTCGTCGCCGACCCCGGCGAGGCGGTCGTGGTGGGACTGGCCGACCTGGGCGACCGCTTCCGGCTCACCGCGAACGACGTGACGCTGGGCGAGCCCGACGCGCCCCTCCCGAACCTTCCCGTCGCATGCGCGGTCTGGCAGGCGCACCCCTCGCTCCCGACCGCCGCGGAGGCCTGGCTCATGTCGGGCGGACCGCACCACACCGTCCTCACCACCGCCGTCGGCATCGAGGCCTTCCGGGACCTCGCCGAGATCCTGCGCACCGAGCTCGTGCACATCGACGCCGACACCACCCCCCACCGCTTCCTGCAGGAGCTGCGCTGGAACGCCGCCTACTACCGGTTGGCCGACGGGATCTGAGGCGTTCCTGCCGGGGTCGGGGTGTTGGTGGTGCGCTGCCTGCGGTGGTCCCGTCCTGCTGCTGCGCCGCCTCGGCTCCCGCCGGGTCTGGTCTCCGAAAGGGCCTCGACCGGCAGCAGGCCCGGCGGCGGCTTCGGGTCTCGGGGTCTGGTCTGGGTCTGCGGGTGACGCACGATTCTTCGTTTCTGCGTTCTCGGGCCAAGGTTCTGCGTTGGTGCGTCCCATCGGTGGATCTGCAACCGCAGGAGCGCTTCTGCGGTGGGTGATCCACCGATAGCGGGTTGACCGGCGGAAGGATTCTTCCTTCTCGTGGAACGGTCCACGAGAAGGAAGAATCCTTCGTCCCCCAACGCAAAGGGCACCCAAGATTCTGCATTCGCGCGTTCGAGACTGAAGGCTTCTGCGTTCACGACGGGATCCCGTAGCAAACGCAGCATCCTTGGAGTCCCAGCGCACGAACGCAGCATCTTGCGTCCCACAGCGCGGGCCACAGCCCGAGACCCGAAGCCGGCCCCCGCCCAGCCGCCCGGTCGAGGCCCTTTCGGAGACCACCCCCAGCGCCAGCCGAGGCAACGCACCAGCAGGACGAGACCCCCGCAGGCAGCGCACCAGCAACCCCAGACCCCCTGCGGCAGCGCACCAGCAAGGTCGAGACCGCGCAGGTAGCGCAGCAGCAGGACGAGACCCCCGACGGCAGCGCACCAGCAAGGCCGGACCGACGCACGCGCACCAGCAGCGACCCCCACCCGTCTGGGACGATCAGGGCGTGAGCAGCGGGGCGGGGCAGGGCGACGAGGTGGCGGCGATGCGTCACGCCCTCGTCCTGGCCGAGCGGGCTCTCGCGTCCGACGACGTGCCGGTCGGTGCGGTCGTGCTCGACCCTGCGGGGACGGTCGTGGGGGAGGGGTTCAACACGCGGGAGCGCGACCAGGACCCGCTCGGCCACGCCGAGCTGGTGGCGCTGCGGGCGGCCTCGGCACGGCTCGGCACCTGGCGCCTCGACGGGTGCACGCTGGTCGTCACGCTCGAGCCGTGCACGATGTGCGCGGGCGCGATCGTGTCGGCACGGGTCCGGCGTCTCGTGCTGGGGGCGTGGGACGACAAGGCTGGTGCGGTCGGGTCGTTGTGGGACGTCGTGCGCGACCGTCGCCTCAACCACCGCCCCGAGGTGACGTCGGGCGTGCTCGCCACCGAGTCGTCGGACCTCCTGCGCGCCTTCTTCGCCGACCGACGCTGAGCGCCCGTCGAGCGTCCGCGCCGCCGCGGAATAAGTTGAAAGTTGAACTAGTTGGTGGGAGCATGAGGACCAGGAGGCTTCCATGAGCAGCATGCAGTTCGGCATCTTCACCGTCGGCGACGTCACCCAGGACCCCACCGACGGCACGACGCCTACCGAGAACGCGCGCATCAAGGCGCTCGTCGAGATCGCGAAGAAGACCGAGGAGGTCGGCCTCGACGTCTTCGCGAGCGGCCAGCAGCACAACCCGCCCTTCGTGACGACGTCGCCGACGACCCTCATGGCCTACATGGCCGCGCAGACCGAGCGCATCGTGTTCTCGACGGCCATCGCGCAGATCACCACGAACGACCCGGTCAAGCTGGCCGAGGACTACGCCGTGCTGCAGCACCTTTCCGACGGCCGCGTCGACCTCATGCTCGGGCGTGGCAACTCCGCCCCCGTCTACTCCTGGTTCGGTCAGGACCCGACCCGCGCCGTCGAGCTGACGGTCGAGAACTACCAGCTCCTGCGGCGCCTGTGGGACGAGGACGTCGTCGACTGGGAGGGCCGCTTCCGCACGCCGCTGCGTGGGTTCACCGCGACGCCGCGTCCCCTCGACGGCGTGCCGCCCATGGTCTGGCACGCGTCGATCCGCACGCCGGAGGTCGCCGAGCTGGCCGCGTACTACGGCGACGGCTACTTCGCGAACAACATCTTCTGGCCCAAGGAGCACTACATCCGGCTGATCAACTTCTACCGGCAGCGTTACGCCCACTACGGGCACGGCGAGCCGGAGCAGGCGATCGTCGGCCTCGGTGGCCAGGTGTTCATGCGCAAGAACAGCCAGGACGCGATCCGGGAGTTCCGCCCCTACTTCGACAACGCGCCGGTCTACGGCCACGGGCCGAGCCTGGAGGACTTCACCGCGCAGACGCCGCTCACCGTCGGCAGCCCGCAGGAGTTCATCGAGAAGACGCTCACCTTCGCCGACTACTTCGGCGACTACCAGCGTCAGCTGTTCCTCGTCGACCACGCCGGCCTGCCGCAGAAGGAGGTGCTGCACCAGATCGACATGATCGGCGAGGTGCTGCCCACGCTGCGCAAGGAGTTCGAGGCGCGCCGGCCTGCCGGCGTCCCCGACGCACCCACGCACGCCTCGCGCGTGGCCGCCCGCGACGCCGCGCAGGCCGAGAGCACCGACGAGGAGGTGCGCGCATGACGCGGGTCGTCATCGTCTCCGCCGGCCTCGGCAACCCCTCGACCACGCGCCTGCTCGCCGACCAGCTCGCCGCCGGCGTGCGACGCGCCGAGGCCACCGCGTCGATCGAGGTCGTCGAGCTGCGACCCCTCGCGCACGACGTCGTCGACGCCACGCTCAGCGGCTTCGCGTCGCCCCGGCTGCAGCACGTGGTCGACCAGCTCGGCGCGGCCGACGCGGTCGGGTTCGTGACCCCCGTCTTCCAGGCGTCCTACAGCGGACTCTTCAAGTCCTTCGTCGACGTGCTCGAGCCCGACGCGCTCGTCGGCAAGCCGGTGCTGCTCGGCGCCACCGGCGGCACTGCCCGGCACTCGCTGGCCGTCGAGTACGCGATGCGTCCGCTCATGGCCTACCTGCAGGCCGTGCCCGTGCCCACCGGCGTGTTCGCGTCGCCCCACGACTGGAGCGCCGAGGGGGAGGGCGCGCTGACGTCGCGCGTCGACCGCGCCGTCGGCGAGCTGATGAGCCTGCTGCGCGGCGCCGGCACGGGCCGCTCGCGCGACGACGACATCGACCTGTTCAGCGACACCATGCTGAGCATCTCCGACCCGCAGCGCCGCGGCTAGCCTCTCTGCCGCCCACGGCCCGGCACCCCCGCCGGGACCCTGGTCGCCGCGGCCGGCCCGGCGTACCGTCGAGGCATGTGCCGGAACATCCGCAGGCTCCACAACTTCGAGCCGCCCACCACCGACGACGAGGTGCGTGAGGCCGCGCTGCAGTTCGTGCGCAAGACGAGCGGCTCCACCCGACCCTCGCGCGCCAACGCCGCGGCGTTCGAGCGAGCGGTCGACGAGATCGCCGCGGCCACCCGCCGCATGCTCGACGACCTCGTCACCAGCGCCCCGCCGCGCGACCGGGACGTCGAGGCGGTGAAGGGCCGGGAGCGGCACGAGAAACGCATGGAGCGCGAGGTGCGCCTGCGCACCGGCGCCGCGTCCTAGGAGTCCGCTAGCTGTGGTGGCGACCGGACCCGGAGCAATCCAGGCCAGTCCCCCAGCCGCCCAAACCTGCAGGTCAGCAACCCTGCAACCCACGGGCGCACGGGACTCGCTTGGATCTCTGCGATGAGCTTGCCGGTGTATGTGTGCCTGGTCATAGGCTGAGCCAGTCGGGCAGTCCGTGGTCGTGGAGGCGGGCCGCGACCTTCGCCACGGTTCTGCCGCCGACGAGGATCTTCCGCAGGTCGTCGATGAGGTCGGCCAAGTACTTGATGGCGGCGCGTGGCGATCGGCATGGGCGAGACTTGTCCGGGGCTCGGTCGGGGATGTGGGGCCGCATGCGTCTGGTTGAACTGACTTTCCGGCGTGCAGAGCGCCCGCCGAACGAGTTGCGCCATCGGGCGGGCTGGGGAGGGGTGGGATCGGTGGTCATCGCGGGTCCTTCCGAGTAACTCAAGGGGTCCGGGCCCGGCGTGGCCGGGTCGCGACCCTTGTGGCACTGATAGAAGGTCGCTGGAGTAGGCGGTTTGTGACAGACGCATCTGAAAAACTGGGCAAGATCAGCCCCCGCCGCCGCAGCCCGGGCCGGCGAGCTTCAGTCGGGGCGGTTCAGCCGGCGCCGGCCACCACAAACGCCGCCGCCGACCCAACGGTCAGGATGGTCAGTAGCACGAACGAGATCACGGCGGCACCGGCGCCCTCGACGAGCCAGGTCACCGCGATCACGTTCCAGGTCGCGTGCAGCAGCATCAGCGCCCATGCGCGCCCGAACGCCACGGAGCAGCCGCAACCACCAGTTCCTCGAGGGGGCCTCGCGCCACGCCAGAGACGAAGCGGGGGACGTCGAGTGCTGCGTCACGAGGACTAGGCTCAACCACCAACAACGCCACTAGGGCCAAGCCCAGGAAGTGGACCAGCATCGGGATGGAGAACGACAGCAGGTCCACGCCAGACCGCCGGTGGGCAGGTCGACCTAGCAGCCACTCCCTCACCGCTGGTCCCCCGCCGGCCCGGCCCGCAGCGAGCGCGGCGATCAACAACCCGACGATGTTGAGAGAGGGACAGTCTTGACCCGCGCCAGGTCCACTCCGGCGACGAAGGCTCTGGCGTCGACCACAACGAGCCAGCCGCTACGGCCCCGTAGACGAGCATGTAGCTCAGCGCGACTGCTCCGAGCGCGGAGAACAGCGTTCCCCGCGCTCGGAGCGAATCAGCCGTGACCAGGCCGCACCTACTGGGAGAGGACCTGGACCTCGCCGACAGCGATGTCGGCGCCGCCAGCACTCAGCTTGACCGGAACCTGTCCGGTCAGATCGAGCCCGGCCCCATCGACCATCCAGTAGCTCCTGACGTAGTCCGTAGGGGCCCGCGGTCGCGGTTTCGGTGATCGGGCCGAGGATAGTCCGCTGGCGGCTGGTCGACCACAGCCGCACGGGGACGCCGATGTAGTCGTCGAGCGTCTTCCTAGCCCCTCCGTCGCACGCCCCTCATGGTGGCCATGGTCGCGCCTCTCGATGATCAGGGGCGGTAGTCGCGACGCCCTTGCGTGTACCACTTGACGTCCTCGCGGGTGGTCGTTGTTCCGTTGGCGCCGGGCAAGAGGCGCCCTATGACGTCGAGAACCCAGAGCACGAAGCGTCCCACGAGCCGGAAAACCTTCATCCGTTCCTCCACCAGCATCGTTGGGGGATGACCTTATCTCGGTGGTGGCGGTTCGCCCATCCGCACTCCACGCGAGACTGGCGACGCGAGTAAGTTTGCACGACGCCGGGTCCATCACCGTGAACCTCGAACGTTCCCACTCTCGCATACGCATAGGCGAACCCGGCAGACGCGAGCGAGGTGTTGCGAGTACTGGTGACCTTGCCACTGCTCTTCCATTGAGCGTGTCCCGATTTGCCGTTGAAGTAGACCACGTCCTCAGCAGCGTTGCTCGATGAAGGAACGGCGACGAGTAGTGCAGCGGCCGCGACAGTAGCCATGACCAATCGATGAAGCATCACTTCGCCGACGCCATCGACTCGTGCTTAGGTACCTCCAGGACCGGATCGCCGTGACCGGCGACGGCCCGAGTCGGTGCTCTGAGCTCGAACGCGGGCGTCGATGACAGCGACGTATCGACGAGGAGGTTGTCACCAACAACCTTGAGCGGCGCGGCGTGGAGATCGTAAGGCGCGGGCACCAGGGTGGCTCGGAGCTCGTCGGAGGCGTCCTTGACTTCAAGGGTCAACTTGCCCTGCCAGATCGCGGCGGCGGATGCACAACTCATCCCGGCGAACTCTCCCTCGCCTGGCAACAGGGTGATCAGACAGCCCTCGCCGGCGCCGTTAACCGCCACCCAGGTCTTGACGTCGTTCACGGCGCCGAGGAAACGGCTCGTGTGGAGTTCGAGATCGGGCATGCTCTGCTCCCCGTGGGCTAGGAAGTCCGGCAGCTCGTCTGTTTTCACCTGGGCCTCGCCTAGCGCTGGGACAGCTGCGACGAGCGCTTCGGATGGTTCGGCGCTGTTGGAAGCTGTAGCGCCCTGAACGGCTCCGTAGGCGACCGCGCCGGCTGCGGCGAGTGCGCAGAGGCCGACCGTAGTAGCGAGTCGAGACTTCATGATCACTTCTTTCTTAGTTGGCAGCATCACGAGGAGGGGACGCCGACGTAGCAGCGAAGTGGGGTCCGATTCTTTGAGCTCTGTCCCGGTACGGACCACATGCACTTGAACGTCCCGGTCACGTACTTGAACGACGCGTAGGTCGGTGCAATGCCTTGGGTCTGTCCGTTGCCTGGAATCGAGAGGTAGCCATAGACGCACACGTCGCCCAAGCATCCGGTGTTCTTCACGGTCGCCTGCGCTCGGGTGAACTTGCCGTTGCTCGTCATGTTCTTGGACTTCCAGACGTTCTCTGGGTCGCCTGCGTTCGGGCCCTTGTAGAAGGAGACCCATGCGGTACCAGCGTGAGCCAGCTGCGGCATGAGCAGAGCAGTCAGAAGCAGCAGTGAGATGATTCCTGCCGAGCGGGCGGACCGTGAACTCATATCCAGACCTTCGTCGTATGTGGTCGAGCGGTCTTAGTCTTGGCCGTGGCAGCTCTCCGCAGCGACGGCTCACCGCAAACTTCGGTAGCCGCGTGCGTGTTCTGAGTAAGTCCCGTCCGCCGCTGCCCTGGCCGTCTATGCCTCTCCATCTGGCATCACGCCCCATCACACGGAACGGGGTGGGGTTCGCTCCCTCCCTCCCTCCCTCCCTCCCTCCCTCCCTCCCTCGTTCGCCCTCGGCGTCGTGGCTCGCGAAGCGGTGCATCAGCTAGCCGGAGGTCGAGGAAGGTAGGTGCTCCTCGAACCACTGCAGCGCGAGGTCGCGGGCCACGAGCGTGCCGAACGACAGCGTCCCCAGGCCTCGGCCGAGCGTGTGCTCCTGCCCAGGCAGCTCGACGTAGCGCGTCGTGATGCCGGCCTGGCGCGAGGCGTCGGCGAACCGGCGCACCGGGTCGGGGAGGATCAGGTGGTCCGCGCCGCCCTGGACGACCAGGACCGGTGCGCCGTCGCACGCGCCGGCCACGGTCCGGCACTGCCGCAGCGGCTCCTCGACGTGCTCGGCCGAGTCGGTGAACGCGTACCGCTCGGGGAGCTCGCGCGGCGACCCTCCGACGTACAGGTCGCCGTACCCGCGTCCCAGCGCCGACTCGTCGTAGGCGGCCGACCCGTCGACCGCCGGGTACAGCCCGACCACCGCGGACACGCGCGGCAGTTCGTCGCGCGACCCGCACGACGGGTCGAGGCTGCGGCCCAGGTTCGCCGCGTTGATCGCGAGCTGGCCGCCGGCCGAGTCGCCCATGGTCCCCACGCGGTCGGGATCCAGCCCGACGGCCGGGCCCCGACGGGTGACCCACGTCAGGGCGCAGCCGACGTCGGCCACGGCGAGGTCCCACGTCTGCCGGTCGCGGGTCGCCAGCCGGTAGCTGACGTCGAGGACGGCGTAGCCACGGTCGAGCAGCGTCGGGAAGTAGGGGGTGGGGCGCGGAGCGCCGCTCGTGAAGCCGCCGCCGTGCACGTTCACGACCACGGGCACGCGACGGTCGGCCGAGGCGCCCCGCGGCAGGTAGAGGTCGGCCGACAGTGCGTCGCCGTCGACCCGGCCGACGGTCACGGTCCGGTCGGGCTGCACCACGCCCCGCTGGAACGGCAGGGTGGGCGCGAAGACGCCGACGTCGGCGCCGATCCGCTGGGCGTCGACCACCTGGTACGTCCACAGGCCCAGCGACGAGACGAGGGCGAGCGCCGTGACGACGGGGAGTGGGCGCCACGGGTCGAGCCCGCGACGTCGCGCGCCGACGAGGGCGATGACGAGCAGTGCGGCTGCGAGCACCACGTTCCACACGCCGAGCGCGTCGCGCCACACGCCGACGGCGATGACCACGTACTGCGCCGCGTGGTGCTGGAGCACGGGCTCCCACCAGGCGGGGCGGGTCCAGGCGACCACCTGGCCGAGCACGGTGACGAGCACGAGCGCCACGAGCAGGGTGCGACCGAGCCCTCGCAGAGCTGCGCCTCCCGCCCGATCCGCTGCCACGTCGTCCCTCTCCTCGTCCGTCCCCCGGCGGCGACCGTACCCGCGACCGGCCCGGGTCGCGAGCCGGGCCCCGGGCCCTACCGTGGAGGGATGGTCGCCTCTCCGTACCGGCTCGTCCCCGCCCGCGCGGAACGTCGGCTGGGCGAACGCTTCTTCGGCCGGTTCCGTCGGGTCGGGCTGCGCGGCGTGCTCGCGGACCTCGACCGTCGGGCGACGTCGACGCAGGTGCCGGGGGAGGCCGCGGCCGAGGGGTTCACGTGGGAGGAGCGCGACGCGACCACCGACCGGTGGTGGCCGCAGGGCGTGACCACGTCGGCCGACGCGTACGGACCCGACCCGCAGTCGGGCACCTACGAGGGCCGCTCGGTCGTGCTCGCCAGCTGGTACGCCCACGGGGCGCTCGGCTGGCTGCTGCTCGGGTCGCGCGTGTCCGTCGTCGACCTGACGGAGCCCGCGGAACCCCGCTACCGGCACGTGCTGCTGGTGGAGCCGCGTCGGCGGCTCGGGCTGCACCGGCTGCGCCCCGTGCGCGTCCACGCGGGCGGCATCGTCTGGTACGGCGACCACCTGTTCGTGGCGGGGAGCGCGCGGGGCATCCGCGTCTTCCGCGTCGACGACGTCGTGCGCGTGCGGAACCGCTGGCGCACGCGCGGCTACCGCTACGTCCTGCCGCAGCTGACGACCTACGACGCGTCGACCGCGGGCGACGCGCGACCGATGACCTACTCCTTCCTCTCGCTCGACCGCGCCGGCGACGTCGACCACCTGGTGGCCGGCGAGTACGGCCGAAAGGGTGCCAGCCACCGACTCCTGCGCTACGCGCTGGACCGCGACACCCAGCTGCTGCGGGGCGTCGAGGCAGGGCCGGCCGAGCCGGTCGAGGCGCACGACGGCGTCGCCCCGCGGATGCAGGGGGCCGTGCTCGTCGACGGCACGTGGGTGATCACCGCGAGCGCCGGCGAGGACGTCGCGGGCGACCTCTGGGTCGGTCGTCCCGGTGCGCTCCACCGGCACCGTGGTGTGCTGCCGACGGGTCCGGAGGACATCACCTGGTGGCCGCAGCGTGGCCAGCTGTGGACGCTCACCGAGTGGCCCGGCCGCCGCTGGGTGTACGGCATCGACGTCGACCGGTGGGTGCGCTCCGCGCCGCACCCCTGAGAAAGATCGGCGCGTCGGTCACAGGCCGAGCAGGGTCCGGGACTCCTCGCGCATCTCGACCTTGCGGACCTTGCCCGTGACCGTCATCGGGAACTCGTCGACGACGTGCACGTACCGGGGCACCTTGTAGTGGGCCAGGCGTCCGTCGCAGAACTCGCGCACCGCCTCGACCGTCAGCGCGCCGACGCCGTCGCGCAGCCGGAGCCAGGCCATGAGCTCTTCGCCGTACCGCTCGTCGGGCACGCCGACGACCTGGGCGTCGAGCACGTCGGGATGGGTGAGCAGGAACTCCTCGACCTCACGCGGGTAGATGTTCTCGCCACCGCGGATGACGACGTCCTTGATGCGTCCCGTGACGCTGACGTACCCGTCGTCGTCCATGACGGCGAGGTCGCCGGTGTGCATCCACGCGTCGGCGTCGATCGCCTCGGCGGTCTTCCGCGGCTCCTCCCAGTAGCCGAGCATCACCGAGTACCCGCGCGTGCACAGCTCGCCGGCCGTGCCGCGGGGGACGACGTCGCCGGTGAGCGGGTCGACGACCTTGACCTCCAGGTTGGGGTGCACGCGTCCGACGGTGCTCACGCGGCGCTCGACCGAGTCGTCGGTGCGGGTCTGGGTCGACACGGGCGACGTCTCGGTCATGCCGTAGCAGATCGACACCTCCTCGGCGCCCATCCGGTCGATGACCTGCTTCATCACCTCCACCGGGCAGGGGGAGCCGGCCATGATCCCGGTGCGCAGGGAGGTCAGGTCGTGCGCGTCGAACGACGGGTCGGCCAGCATCGCGATGAACATCGTGGGCACGCCGTAGAGCGACGTGCACCGCTCCTCGGCGACGGCGCGCAGCGTCGCGGCAGGGTCGAACATGGGCGCGGGGACGACCATCGTCGCGCCGTGCGAGGTGGCTGCGAGGTTGCCCATGACCATGCCGAAGCAGTGGTAGAAGGGCACGGGGATCGCGATCCGGTCGTCGGCCGTGTAGTGCAGGAGCTCGCCCACGGCGAAGCCGTTGTTGAGGATGTTGCGGTGCGAGAGCGTGGCGCCCTTAGGGAAGCCGGTCGTGCCCGACGTGTACTGGATGTTGATCGGGTCGCCGGGGTCGAGCGTGGCCTCCACGGCGTCGACGTCGAGGTCGCTCGCGCGGCCTGCGTCGGTCATGGCTTCCCAGGAGGGGGTTCCGACCAACACCACGTCCGTGAGGTGCGGGTGGTCGGGGCGGACCTGCTCGATCATGTCGGCGAACGAGGCGCCCTTGAGCTCGGGCACGGCCACGATCGCGCGCATGCCCGACTGGCCGACGACGTAGCCGAGCTCGTGGGCGCGGTACGCGGGGTTGACGTTGACCAGCACGACGCCGAGGCGCGCCGTCGCGTACTGGACGAGCGTCCACTCCGCGCAGTTCGGTGCCCAGATGCCGACGCGGTCGCCCTTCCGCAGCCCCAGCGACGCGAGCCCGCGCGCCACCGCGGTGACGTCGTCCCACAGCTGCCGGTAGGTCCAGCGCCGTCCGGTGGCGCACTCCACGAGCGCCTCGACGTCGGGCACGCGCGCGACCGTGGCGGCGAGGTCGGCACCGATGGTGGTCTCGAGCAGCGGGACGTCGGTGCTGCCGGTCGCGTGGCTGGGTCGCGCTGTCATCGGTCCCTCCGAGGCGGTGTGTGCTGGGTCACGTCGAGTCTGCCACGCGGCGACGACGTGCCCCCGGCCGCCGTCAGGAGGTGGCGTCGAGCACCCGCAGCACGTTGCGTCCCGTGAGGTGGGACAGGTCGGCGGCCGACCAGCCCCGGCGGGCCAGCTCGTCGAGCAGCGCCGCGTGGCCGGTCACGTCGTCCATGCCCACCGGGAAGTGCTCGAAGCCGTCGTAGTCGCCGCCGAGCCCGACGTGCTCGACCCCGACCACCTCGCGCGCGTGGTCGACGTGGTCGGCGACGTGCTCCACGGTGACGACCGGCTTGTCCCCGGCCGTGGCGGGGTCGGCCTCGTGCCGCGCGAACCAGGCCGCGAACTCGGCGCTGACGAACGCCGGCACGTAGGTGACCATCACGACCCCTCCGTTGCCGGGGAGCCGCTCGAGCACGTCGTCGGGGACGTTCCGGGGGTGGTCGGTGACCGCGCGGCAGGAGGAGTGGCTGAAGATCACCGGTGCGCTGCTGACGTCGAGCGCGTCGTGCATGGTCGTCGCCGCCACGTGCGAGAGGTCGACGAGCATGCCGACGGTGTTCATCTCGCGCACGACGTCGCGGCCGAACGCGGTGAGACCGCCGTGCTGCGGCTCGTCGGTGGCGGAGTCGGCCCACGGGGTGTTCTCGTTGTGGGTGAGGGTCATGTAGCGCACGCCGAGTCGGGCGAGCTGGCGCAGGACGGCGAGGGAGCCGTCGATGCTGTGACCGCCCTCGGCGCCCAGCAGCGACGCGAGCCGGCCCGACGCCCAGGCGGCGCGGACGTCGTCGCCCGTCCAGCACAGCGCCGTGCGCTCCGGGTAGCGGGCGACCAGGCGGTGCACCCAGTCGACCTGCTCGAGCGTGTAGGTGACGGCGTCGGCCCCGCGTCGCTCGCACGGCGCGTAGACCGACCAGAACTGTCCGCCGACGCCGGCGGCACGCAGCCGGGCGAGGTCGGTGTGGAACGTCGGCTCGACGCCGTCGGCCGCGCGGTCGGCGTCGAGCCCGTCGATGGAGTATCCGGCGGCCTCCCGCGCCTCCCACGCCAGGTCGTCGTGACCGTCGACGAGCGGCGCGACGCGCACGGCCTCCTGCGCGGCGGGTTCGGTGAGCAGGGAGCCGAGGGTCGCGTCCATGGCTCCACGGTAGGACGCCGGGTGTCAGCCGCCCGGGCAGGTGTGGGTGCCGCCGCTGTGCACCGCGCACCCGCCGTTCGGTCGTGCGGGCGTCGGCTCGGGTGCGGCGCGGTCGTGCCAGTCGCGTGCGGCGTCCGGTCCCACGGCCACGACGGGCACGAGCGCCAGCGCCACCGCGAGCCCGAGCCCGACGGAGGCCAGGGCCCGACGTTGCACGAGCGCCAGGCACAGGCCCATGAAGGGCAGCACCGTGGTGAGCGCCATGGCGGCGGTGGCGCCCACGAGCACCTTCGTCTCCTCGGTCGGCGTGAGCTCGTCGAGGCTGAACCCGGTGGCGGCCGTCCAGAGGTAGGCGAGGAGCCCGGCGACCCACGACACCCACGCGATCGCGATGCCTCGGGAGGTGGAGTGGCCTGCCGTCGTCCGGTGCTGCGTCACGGGTCACCTCGGGCTCGGGGTCGACGCGACTGTCCCGCGGCGTCGGCAGCCGTGTCAAGGGCCGCCGCCGGTGGCAGGGTGGGAGGTATGCACCCGCTGCACGAGCTGAGCCTGGCCGACCTGCGTCGCCGCACGAGCGTCAAGTGGACGCTCCACGCGCCCGACGTGCTCCCCGCGTTCGTCGCCGAGATGGACGTGCCGCTCGCGGAGCCCGTCGCGCGGGCGCTGTCCGAGGCCGTCGCGATCGGCGACACCGGCTACCCGAAGGCCGGGACGTACGCGCCGGCGCTGGCGTCGTTCGCCGCGGACCGCTGGGGCTGGACCTTCGACCCTGCCAGCACGCTCGACGTCGCCGACGTGATGGTCGGGCTCGAGGAGGTGCTGCGGCTGCACGACGCCCCGGACGCGCCCGTCATCCTGAACCCGCCCGTCTATCCGCCGTTCTACGACGCGGTCGCGCACGTCGGGCGCTCGCGCGTCGAGGTGCCGCTGGGTGCCGACGGACGGCTCGACCTGGAAGGGCTGGCCACCGCGTTCGCCCGCCACCCGGGTGCCGCCTACCTGCTGTGCAGCCCGCACAACCCCACCGCGGTCGTGCACACCCGCGAGGAGCTGTCGACCGTCGCCCGGCTGGCCGCCGAGCACGGCGTGCGGGTGGTCGTCGACGAGATCCACGCGCCGCTCGCGCCGGTGTCGGGCGAGGCCGACGCGTTCGTGCCGTACCTGTCGGTCGAGGGGACCGACGACGCCTACGCCGTGCTGTCGGCGTCGAAGGCGTTCAACCTGGCGGGCCTGAAGGCTGCCGTCGTCGTCGGCGGGGTGGCCACCGCTGCTGAGCGCTCGGCGGTCCTCGAGATCGTCAGCCACGGTCCGAGCCACCTCGGAACGCTGGCGCACACGACCGCGTTGCGCGAGGGTCGCGACTGGCTCGACGCGCTGCGCGCCGACCTGCGCGCGAACCGTGAGCTGCTCGAGGCGCTCGTGGACGAGCACCTGCCGTCAGCGCGCCTGGTCGCCGGGCCCGGCACCTACACGGCGTGGCTCGACCTGCGCGCGTACGACGTCGGCGACGACCCCGCGGCGACCCTGCTCGAGCGCGGCCGCGTCGCCCTGGCCCCGGGGCCGACCTTCGCCGGCTCCTCCCGCGTCGGCGACGGCCGCGCGCGCCTGACCTACGCCACCCCGCCCGACGTGCTGCGCGAGATCGTCGCGCGACTCGCCTCCGCCCTCCCCTGACCCTCACACCCTTACGCCTGAGCCCGCGTTTCGTCGAGTTGATGACGGTTTCGCGGCGGGAAAGCGTCGCAAGGTCCACAGAACGCGGGGACCGCGGTGGGGGTCAGGGGGAGGGGACGACGAGGTCGGCGTGCTCGCGCCGGGCGAGCACGCGCCGGGCGTTCGGCTCGTCCACGTCGTCGACCCACGCCTGCGCGTCCTCGCGCGACTTGCCGTGTTTGACGTGCCGCATGACCAGGCGCGACCGGCGACGTCCGTCGTCGAGGTCGACGAACCAGACGGCGTCGAGCTCGCGCCGGACCTCGGGCCACGGCTCGTCGGTGTCGAGGAGGTAGTTGCCCTCGGTGACGACCACGCGGTGCTCCGGCGCGACGGTGATCGACGCGGCGATCGGCTGCTCGAGGTCGCGCTCGAAGCCCGGCGCCAGCACGTCGTGGTTCGTCTCCGCGCGGAGGCGACGCAGGAGCGCGAGGTAGCCGTGCGCGTCGAACGTCTCGACGGCACCCTTGCGGGCGAGGAGTCCGCGTTCGAGCAGGGCGGCGTCGGCGAGGTGGAACCCGTCCATCGGCACTCGAACGGCCGGGACGCCCTGCGCCGTGACCCGGTTCGCGAGCCGTCGGGCGAGCGTCGACTTCCCACTGCCGGGTGCCCCGACGAGGCCGAGCAGCACGCGACGGGCCGGGTCGGCCTCAGCCAGCGCGGCCACTCGCGCGGCAAGGTCGTCGAGGTCCACGATGCTCATCCTCCTCCTGCACGGGGTCGCTCCCGCTGCCCAAACCCACCGGCTGGTGACGTGCAGGGGTCCGGTAAGGTACCCCGCGGTGGCGTGTCCGAGCGGCCGAAGGTGCATCACTCGAAATGATGTGTGGGGTCAAACCCACCGTGGGTTCAAATCCCACCGCCACCGCCGTCGAGAAGGGCCCCCAGCCTGTGCGCTGGGGGCCCTTCTCCGTCCACCGAGCGGGGCACGGTGCTCGGGATGGGCGACGGCTCTCGACGATCTCGCACCCTGTCGCCCTGAGGGTGGCGGGCCTATGCTGGCGAGGTGTTCGAGACCGCGATGCTGAGCCGGGCGACCGGGCTGCTCGCGTTCGTCCTGTGCCTCGCGGCGCCGTCGGAGTCCACCGCAGCCGCGGGGGTGGCCGTCCTCATCGCCGCGGCGCTGGTGGTGGCGGTGGGCTCGCGCGTCGTCGTCGAGCACCGTGTCACGGGTGTCGGAGTGCGGCCCGGCGAGGCCGTGCGGCTGGTGCCCGTGCTCTCGTCGCGCATCGCGGACCCGGTGCGCCAGCCGGTGCGTCCGCGCGCTCCCGGTCTGGTCTGAGGTCGCCTTCGGGCGACGTGCCCGATCCGATCCTCAGACCAGGAGAACCCCCATGCTCGACCCGCTGAAGCACGTCCTGTCCGCCCTGCTGTCCCACACCCACGCCCTCCTCACGCACCTCGGGGCCGACCCCGGTGGTGCCGTCGGCTGGTGCCTGAGCATCGCCGCGATCGTCGTGGTGGTGCGCTCGCTGCTGCTGCCGATCACCGTCCACCAGGTCCGCAACGCGCGTCGGTCGGCCCTCGCCCGACCGCAGATGCAGGAGATCGCCCAGCGCTACAAGGGGCGCACCGACACCGAGAGCGTGCGCGCCATGATGGAGGAGCGTCGCGCGGTCTCCGCCGAGCACGGCGTCTCGCGGCTGGGTTGTCTGCCGGTGCTGCTGCAGCTGCCGCTGTGGATCGCCCTGTACCACCTGCTCGCCGACGTCGCGGCCGGCTCGCCCGTCGGCTCGATGGATGCGACGCAGGTGGCGCTCTTCGACCGCGCCCAGCTGTTCGGCACCGGGCTGGCCGACAGCGGCATGCTCGGCCAGGGCGGGGTGCACCTGGCCGTCGTGCTGACGCTCGCCGCCGTCGCGGCCCTCGTGTCGTTCGCGACCCAGCACCTCTTCGTCATGCCCAACACCCCGACCGACGGGATGCCCGAGGCGATGCAGCAGGCCACCCGGATGATGCCGACCCTCTCGGCCGGAGGGTTGCTGCTCGCCGGGACCTTCGTGCCCGTCGGCCTGCTCGTCTACTGGGTCGTCAGCCAGGTGTGGACGCTCGGCCAGTCGTTCGTCGTGTGGCGCTGGTTCCCGACGCCCGGCACGCGGGCGGCGAGCCGACGCTCCTGACCGCGGATCGGCACGTCATCGACCGTTCTCGTCCTCAGGACGGGCGATGAGGTGCCGAAAGGTGCGGCGCCCCAACCGGATCGCGCCCCCACCCCGTCTAGGAGGTGACAGAGTTCACCCGGACGAGGAGTGCACGTGCGACGGACGACCGAGGCTGCGTACAGCGAGTTCGCGGAGGCTGCGTGGCCGCAGCTCTACCGGACGGCGGTGCTCATCGTCGGGGACCGGCAGCTCGCCGAGGACCTCGTGCAGTCGGCCCTGGTCAAGACCTACCTGGCCTGGCCACGACTGCGCGAGCCCGAGAAGGCGAGGGCCTACACCCGACGCGTGATGGTCACCGTGTCGCGCGACTGGTTCCGCAAGCACGCCTGGAACCACGAGGACGTCCGGGACGTCGACGAGTCCACCGCAGGCGCCGCAGTCAGCACGGCCGACCTCGCCGGTGACCTCTCCGACCGCATCACCCTCGCGGACGCCCTCCGGGCCCTGCCCCTCGGGCAGCGGTCCGTGCTCGTCCTCCGCTTCCTCGAGGACCTGTCCGTCCAGGAGACCGCCGACCTCCTGAACGTGTCCACCGGCACCGTCAAGAGCCAGACCGTCGTCGCCCTCGCAGCCCTGCGAGCCCGCGCCGACCTCGTCACCGAAGGAGCCCACGATGACTGACCACCTCACCGACCTCATCCGACAGCACGCCACCTCCCAGCCGGTCCCCGAGCTCGACCTCGACGGGGTGATCCGCAGCGGGCGCCGGGCCGGCCGTCGCCGCGCCGTGGTCCGCCGCTCCGTCGCGACGCTCGCCATCGGCGCGGTCGCCGGCACCGCGGTCGCCGTCAGCGGGGTGGGCGGCGGCGACGGGTCGTCGCTGCAGGTCGAGAGCAGCATCTCCGCCTCCGACGTCGACCTCGTGTCCAGCGCGTACCGCACGGGCGGCGCCTTCTCGCGGGGTGACACCGTCTGGTTCAGCGACCCCGACTACTCCGTCGACCTCGGCACGACCGTCCAGACGTTGTACTACACGGCCGACGGCGTGATCGCCGCCGTGTCGGACGACGACGCGGGCGACGCGCCCCGCGGCTGGGTGTACGTCGGCACCGACGGCACGGTCCGTCGGCTCGATCTGCCCCGCAAGGTCGTGCCCGGCGCCGACGCCTCCGCGGACCGTCTCGCGTACGTCACGAAGGCCGGGAGCGGGTACGAGGTGCACGTCGTGCAGGCCTCGTCCGGCCGTGAGCTGGCGGTCGTGCCGTTCGACGGCGGGTACACGTGGGCCGGGTGGAGCGTCCCGCCCATCGGCCTCACGGGCGACTACGTCGTGGTCGGCACGAACCAGGCGCAGAAGGTGCTGAACTGGCGCACCGGCCGGGCGGTCGCCGCGGTCCCGGGCGAGCAGCTGCCGTCGACCGGCGGCGGACGCGCTCTTGGTGGCGACCACGGGTCGACGGCGTACCGGCTCGGCGACGCACGTCAGCTGGGCTCCACCGCTGACCTCACGGTCGGCACCGGCGACGCGCGCTGGGCCTCGAACGAGCTGTCGCCCGACGGCCGCTTCGTCCAGACCACGACGACGTTCGTGAGCACCGACGAGGACGGCACCAGGACGGTCGTCGACGGGGTGGAGGGCAACGAGGTCCGGAACCCGGTCGTGCACGTCACCGACCTCGACACGGGCCGGCGGATCACGCTGCCCGGCGACGGGTTCACCTACGGCTGGACCCCCGACGGCCGGCTCGTGAAGGTCGAGGGCAGCCGGGTCACCACGTGCGACGCCGCCACGGGTGACTGCACGACCCGCACCGTGCCGGACGGACCCGGGAAGATCCGCGTCGCCGGGACCTACCTCGGCTCCTGACGACGACTGCGACGCCGTCGCCCGCTCCCGGAGAGGGGTGGGCGACGGCGTTCGTGCGCCTAGAGCAGGCCCTCCACGCACTGCGCCACGCCGTGGCCGAAGGACCAGTCCTCCGTGGTGTTCTCCGTGAGGGACACGATCGGGTCGGACGGGGCGAGGCCGCACTCGGCGCCGGTGCACAGGCCGAACCGGCGCCGACGTCTCCGTCGAGATGGACGGCGATCAGCAGGTGCTGGACTGGCGTACCGACGGGCGCGTGGGCGACGTGCCGAGGAGCAGCTGCCTGCCCGCCGTCCACCGAGGGGTGTGCTGGGTACGGACCCCCGCGAGGAGACCTTCGAGTGGTACCTGCGTCGCGGGAGTCCATCCCGGCTCCCGACCTGTCAGTCGCCCATCGCACGCTGCAGGACGTCGGCGAAGTCGTCATCGACGTGGATGGACATCGTGCCCTCGTCGTCGAAGCGGGTGAGCTGCACGTAGGCCGACCCGTTCCACCAGTACAGGTGGGGGCTGACCTGGCCGACGCCGTCGGAGTACCCGAGCGCGGTGAAGCGCGCCATGCTGTTCACGACGGACACCACGGTCGAGTCGCGCACCACGTGCCAGCAGAGCTGGTGGCGGTGCGGGACGCTCATCAGCCAGCCGAGGTCGGTCGGCGGGGCGTCGTCGACCCCGGCGGGCAGCTCGGGGAGCAGCAGCGCGCGGCTTGCGGTGTGGACCGAGTCGCCGAGCAGCACGTGGAAGGCGCCGCCGTCGTGCGCGTCGACGAGCTCCACCTGCTCCGTCGGGAGGGCCCGGAGGTTCTCGAGACCTGTCTGGTGCAGCAGCTCCCATCCGCCGGCGGCCCGTGCGTTCTCGTGGTTGTAGATCGACAAGGTGTCCGGCAGGTCGAGTGCGAGGGCCTCGATGATGCCGGGGGCGAGCTCGCGGTGCGGGAACGCGTCGAGGTCGGGGAGGGCGTCGTCCGGCAGGAGCCGCACGTAGGTGCGTCTCCGCTGGTCATCGGGGTCCGCGCCCTCGAAGGGGCTCTCCCCGTCGAAGCTCTCGAGGACGCGCCGCACGTGGTCCTTCACCACGGCCGGCCAGTCGCGGCGGTCGAGGTCGGCGCACGTGGCCGCGACGTTCCAGAACCCGAACTGACGACCCTCGGCGTCGACAGCGTGATCGGCGTGGGTGGTCACCTCCAGCCCGTGCTCGCCGAGCGTGTGGTGCATGAGCGTGCGGACGCGGTCGGCGTCCGAGACGGTGAGGAACGTCAACGCGTCGTCCATGGGCTCAGGGCGGTCCGCCGTGCGCCTCGAGAAGATCCTCATGCTGCCGTCCTCCGCGTCGGGTGCGGGTCCAGCATGGCAGTGCTGGGGTCGACGCGGCCGGACCCGTGGCGCGTCGGGCCTAGAGCAGGCCCTCCACGAACTGCGCCACGCCGTGGCCGAAGGACCAGTCCTCCGTGGTGTTCTCCGTGAGGGACACGATCAGGTCGGACGGGGCGAGGCGGCACTCGGCCTCGAGCCGCTCGGCCAGGGTGGCGTAGAGCGCGCGCTTCTGGTCGAGGTCGCGGCCCTGCTGGGTGATCTGCAGGATGACGAGGTCGTCGGTGCGCTCGATGCCGAGCCCGGTGTCCTCGGCGATCATGTGGCCTGGCCTGTGCTCGGAGATCAGCTGGTAGCGGTCACGCTCGGGCGCGGCGAAGACGTCGAGCAGGGTCTGCTGGACGACGTCGGCCAGTCGGCGGACCTCATCGGGCGTGCGTCGACCCTCGACGAGGTGCAGGTGGACGAGCGGCACGGGGGGCTCCTGACGTCGGGACGCGGTCACCTCATCGTCGGCACGCTCGGCGCGGCGCGCGACCCGAGCGAGGGTGAGGTCCGGCACCCCGTCACGGAGGACCGGTCAGTGCGCGGCGTCGTGGGCGGGGCTGGTGCGACCGAGGGACGCCGCCAGCTCGGCCTGGTACGCGGCGTACGCCTCGACCAGCCGTGGCGCGTTCCAGCCCGACGGTCGCAGCGCGGGCGGCAGGGCCGGGTCGGTCCGCAGGTGCCGCACCAGGGCGGCAGCCACGGCCAGGCGCTCCACGGGCGGGCGCGGCTCGTCGAGGTCTGCGAGCAGCCGATCACCGGTGTCCGTCCAGCCCGCCAGGTCCCACAGGCGCGTGGTGAGCGCCTGCTCGTCGAGCGGGCGCGAGCTCGCCACCACGACGAGGTCGTCGGGCCAGTCGGGCAGCGGCCGGTCGAGGTTCGCGGGCCGGGTCCAGACGCCCTCGCGCAGCTCCGCCAGCCGCAGCCGCTCCATCTCCTGGCGCAGGGCCGCGCGGTCCGGCGCCGACCTGCCGGCGGCGACCACGACCGCGGTCTCCCACGTGCCGTCCCAGGGCCGGTACGGCGGGTCGAGCGCGGCGTCCTGCCGTCGTTGCCGCTCCTGCAGCCGGGCGCCGATGCGGTACGTGCCGTCCGACCGCTCCAGGTCGCCCGCGGCGACCAGGCGGGTCAGGGCGGCGCGGAGGGTCGACTCGGGGACGTCGAAGACGTCGCCGGACGCCACGAGCTGGGCCGGCGTCATCTCCGGCGGGTGCACCGCGAGCATGAGGCTCAGCACGATCGAGCGGGCGCTGAGGGGGCGGACGTCCATGCGCACAGTCTCCATCCTCGCAGATCGGCCTTGCAGATTCTTGACAACTGTCGTGATGATGCAATGCTTGGGTCATGACGCTCACCCCGCCCCGCACCGTCAGCGACGTCCGTCCCGGCACCGCCACCGGACCTGACGCCAACCAGGCGCCGCCCCTCGCGCCGTACGACGCGTCGGCCGACGTCGCGCTGGTCGAGGCGCTGCACCGCGAGGGTGCCGGCTGGGCCGAGGACGACGTGCGCCGGCTCGGCCGCCTCGCGGGGAGCCCGGAGGCGCAGCGCTGGGCCGAGGACGCCAACCGCTTCGAGCCGGAGCTGCGCGTCGTCGACCGCTACGGCAACCGGGTCGACGAGGTCGAGTTCCACCCCGCCTGGCACCAGCTCATGGACACGGCGATCTCCGAGGGGCTCGGCGGTGCCGCCTGGGCGGACGAGCGTGCGGGCGCCCACGTCGCCCGCACGGCGGGCAGCCTCGTGTGGGGGCACACCGAGGCCGGCCACGGGTGCCCGGTCACGATGACCTACGCCGTCGTGCCCGCGCTGCGGCACGCCCCGGCGCTGGCCGAGGTGTACGAGCCGCTCCTGACGTCGCGGGTCTACGAGCCCGGGCTGCGCGTGCCCACCCAGAAGCAGGGACTGCTCGCCGGCATGGGCATGACGGAGCGCCAGGGCGGCTCCGACGTGCGCACGAACACCACCGTCGCGCAGCCGACCGAGGAGCCCGGCGTGTTCACGCTGCACGGCGCCAAGTGGTTCACGTCCGCGCCCATGTGCGACGTGTTCCTCGTGCTCGCGCAGTCGCCCGGCGGCCTGTCCTGCTTCCTCGTCCCGCGGATCCTGCCCGACGGTTCGCGCAACCGCTTCCACGTCGTGCGGCTGAAGGACAAGCTCGGCAACCGGTCCAACGCCTCGTCCGAGCCCGAGCTCGACGGCGCCGTCGCCTGGCTCGTGGGTGAGGAGGGCCGGGGCGTGCGCACCATCATCGACATGGTGAGCTGCACCCGGCTGGACTGCGCGACGGGGAGCGCCGCGCTCATGCGCAAGGCGCTCGTCGAGGCCGGCCACCACGTGCAGCACCGTGCGGCGTTCGGTCGGCGGCTGGTCGACCAGCCGCTCATGCGCAACGTCCTCGCCGACCTCGCCCTCGAGTCGGAGGCGGCGACGGCGTTCACGCTGCGGCTCTCGGGCGCCGCCGACCGCGCCCTGCGCGGCGACGAGCACGAGCAGGCGTTCCGACGCATCGGCACGGCGGTCGGGAAGTACTGGATCACCAAGCGCGGCCCCGCCTTCACGGCAGAGGCCATGGAGTGCCTCGGGGGCAACGGCTACGTCGAGGAGTCGGGCATGCCGCGGCTCTACCGGGAGGCGCCGCTCAACTCGATCTGGGAGGGCTCGGGCAACGTCAACGCGCTCGACGTCCTGCGGGCGCTCGGTCGCGAGCCGGTGGTGGCCGACGCGCTGCTGCACGAGATCGGGCTCGCGCGCGGCGGCGACGCCCGCCTGGACGCCGCGGCCGACCGGCTCGGCGCCGACCTCGCGGCAGCCGCGCGCGACCTCGGCAGCATCGAGTTCCGGGCGCGCCGGCTGGTCGAGCAGATGGCCCTGACGCTGCAGGCGTCGCTGCTGGTGCGGCACTCCTCGCCCGCCGTGGCCGACGCGTTCTGCTCGAGCCGGCTCGACGGGCGCGGCGGGCTGGCGTTCGGCACGCTCGACGCCGACGTCGACGCGGGCGCGATCCTCGAGCGGGCGCTCCCGGGTCTCTCGACCTGACGTCTGTCGGGCCCGTGGCGGTCTGGTCGCTCGCCTTCTGTCAGTCGTGTGGACCGCCGGAAGCCCAGGCGGCGATGAGCTCGGCGGGGCCGAGGACGGTGACGTCGTCGATCTCCGTCGATACCCGCGAGACGGCGAGCAACGGGGTCTCGTCGGTCGCCCCCGGGAGCTGGCGTCGATGCGCGACGAGGCGGTCGTAGTCCCGCCGGCTGAAGGGTGCGTTCTCGAGCCACTTGATGGATCCCACCGCGAAGAGTGCTTTCGCCGTGGGTGCCCGGTCCGCGACGACGATGTCGATCTCGGGATCGTTCTTGCGGGTCCAGTAGCCGCCCACGACCCCGGCGGACCCGTCGGGTCCGAGCGGGAGGCCGAGGCGATCGATCGCTTCACGGATGATCGGCTCGACGGCGCGACCGCGCCACGTCGTCCAGGACCTCTGGACCCGGTCGAGGGTGCGGTCGCCACGTCCGCGCTCGACCTCCTGGATGTACGGTCCGACGAACTCCAGCCAGAACCTCAGGTAGGAGTCGGCGACCCAGTAGCGGGCTTCCTGCGAGGCCTTCGTCGACAGGGGCGTGGCCCGATGCACGATGCGCTTGTCCGTCAGGAGCGTGAGGGCCCGGCTCAGGCTGGCGGCGGTGACACCGCTGGCTCGCCCGATGGTGGTGAACGTGCGCTCGCCGCTGCCGATGGCCCCCAGGACGGTTCGCGCCTGGGCCTCCGAGGGGAACTCGGCCGCGAGGGCGCGCTCGGCGGAGACCAGGAGGGCGGAGGTGGGGTTGGCGAACGCGCTGCCCAGGTAGTCGGTCAGGGACTGGCCGGGCTTCCACTCGGCGCAGATCAGCGGAAGTCCACCGGTGACGAGGTACGCGTCGAACGCGTCGGCGGGCTCGAGCTGGAGCATGCGGCCGACCTCGGCCGGTGAGAGCGCAGGCACGACCATCTCGTCGGCACGTTGGTGGAACGGCCGGTCGTAGCTGCTGAGCGCCTCCATCATGGCCAGGTCGGAACCGATGCCGATGAAGAGCACGCGATGCCTGGACAGAACCCTGTCGAAGACGGTCTGGAGGGTGCCTTCGAACGCAGGGTCCTGAGCGATGATGTAGGGGAGCTCGTCGAGGACGATGATGCTACCGGTGTCAGACGTCGCGCTGGCGAGCAGTCGAAGCGCTGCGTCCCAGCTCGTCACCGTGAGGTCGCGGAAGGTGTCCGCGCCGGGAAGGTTAGAGCGGGCGACCTCGTCGACGAAGAGCTGGAGCTCCTCGTGCAGGGGGCGTCGCGCGGCAGCGTAGAAGAGGTAGGGCGCTCCGGATCGCTCGACGAACTCCTCGACGAGACGGGACTTGCCCACGCGACGCCGTCCTCGGATGAGGACGGCCTTGCCGGGCTTCGCGTCCGTCGACTCGCGCACGGACGTGAGGCGGTCGGTGAGCTCCCGCAGTGGTTGTTCTCGTCCCACGAACATGTGCCACACCTCCGGTCGGGAAAAGGCTCACCCATGAGACTATCATGGGTGATAGTCTCATGGCCTAAACTCTTCGGTCGCCAACGATCCACGATCCTCCAGTGGGTTGGCCCGTCGTGCTTGACACCGGCACGGTCCGTGGGCGACCCGCCCGGTTCTCCACGGAGACGTCCACGTGCTCTCAGCGACTCGCATCAAGAAGGCTCCCGGGGTTGAGCCGACCCTCCGGGTCGAGAGCGGCCTTGACGGCGCGGTGGACGTCGAGGGCGACGGGGTCGAGCTCACGGGCCAGCCACCCGGCCTTGAGCCGGCCGACGCCGTGCTCGCCGGTCACCGTGCCGCCCAGGTCGAGGGCGAGTGCGGTGATCGCGTCGAACGCGCGCCGCGCCGCAGCCTCGGACTCCGGGTCGCGCTGGTCGAAGACCACCGTCGGGTGCATGTTGCCGTCGCCGGCGTGGCCGAAGACGCCGATCGTCAGACCCTCGGCGCGGGCCACCTGCTCGACGCCCTGCACGAGCGCGACGATCGCGCGGCGCGGGACGCAGACGTCGTCGAGCAGCCAGTCGCCGAGCCGCTCCAGGGCCGGCAGCGCCTGACGTCGCGCCTCGAGCAGCTGTCGCCCCTCCTCGACGTCGGTCGTGACCGCGACGTCGACCGCCCCCGCCTCCTCGCAGGCGCGCCGGACGGCCGCCAGCGTGGGACCGGGGTCAGGAAGGTCGGACTGCACGAGCAGCATCGCGGCGGCGTCGAGGCCCATGCCGGTGTGTGCGTCGATCGCGCGGAGCGTGGTCGCGTCCAGGAGCTCCATGAGCGACACGTCGAGCGCGTCGGCCGTCATCCGCTCGACCGCCCGACCGGCGTCGGGCAGCGAGGCGAACGTCGCGACGACGGTGGCGGGCGCCGGGGGAGCCGGCCGCAGCCGCAGCGTGACCTCGGTGATCACCCCGAGCGTCCCCTCCGAGCCCACGAGCAGGTGGGTCAGGTCGTAGCCGGCGACCCCCTTGACCGTGCGGCGGCCCGTGCGCAGGACCCGGCCGTCGGCCAGCACGACCTCGAGCCCCAGCACGTAGTCGCCCGTCACTCCGTACTTCACGCAGCACATGCCACCGGCGTTGGTCGCGACGTTGCCGCCGATGGTCGAGATGGCGACGCTGCCGGGGTCGGGCGGGTAGAACAGACCGACCTCCTCGACCGCCGCGCGGAGGTCACCGGTCAGCACGCCGGGCTGCACGACGGCCACGCGCTCCTCGACGTCCACCGCCACGACGCGGTCGAGTCGTCGGGTGCTCAGCACGACCGAACCCGCGGGAGCGTTGGCACCGCCCGCCAGACCGGTGCCGGCGCCGCGGGTGACGACGGCGAGCCCGGCTGCGCGCGCAGCCCGCAGGCACGCGACGACCTCGTCGGTGTCACGCGGCGACAGCACCGCGACGGGGGTCGAGCGTTGCACCAGGCGCGCCTCGTCGTGCGCGAAGCCGGCCACGACGTCGGGGTCGGTCTGCACGATCGCCGCGGGCAGGTGGTCGAGGCTCACGCGTCGATCGTGTCACGAGCGACGGCCGCGCGGCGGCGTCGCGCGGCGGGGGTGGTGCGCTGGGTCAGCGCGGGGCCTTGACCGCGACGACGGGGCAGTCGGCCTCGAGCAGGATGCGCTGCGAGGTGGACCCCAGCACCAGCTTGCCCACGGGCGAGCGGCGGCGCTGGCCGATGACGACGAGCGACGCGCCGTGGCGGTTGGCGTGGTCGAGGATCGCGTCAGCCGCGCCGCCGCTCCCGACGAAGTGCACCACCTCGTGCTCGACACCGGCCTCGCCGAGCCGCGCCTCGAGCTGCTCCACGACGGTCTCGGGCGAGACGTCCGGGTGCGGTGCGTCCGACGCGATGACGACCAGGCGGGCTGCGGTGCTGCGGGCGTGGTCGACGGCCCAGGTCCAGGCGGCCTCGCCCTCGGGGCTCGCCACGTAGCCCACGACGATCGTGCTCATGCTGTTCTCCTTCTCCCTGGCACCACGCTACCGGTCGCGGCCGGAGAGGACGCTGTGGGCATGGGTGACGGACGTCCTGAAACTTCTAGGGACTTTCAGGGTGCAGCCGACCCGCGAAGGGACTAAAGTCCCGACGTAGATCGGGACCAGCGTCCGTTCGTCGCGGTGGGGAGACCGCGAAGGACCAGGTGGGCACCAGTGCAGTCGGCCGGTGGTCCCTGACCGAGGGAGAGAAGGCATGGGACAGCTGACGTCCGCACGACCGTCGAGAGCGACCGCACGGGTGATCGCCCTCGTCGTGATCGCCCTGGCGGCGTCGATGCTGGTGGTCGTCCGGGCCGACGCCGCGCGGAGCCACCGTGCCACCGTGACGAAGACCGCCACCGTCGCGAAGACCGCCACGCGCGTGGTGCACGTGGACGGTCACCGGGGCGAGGCCACGGTGCGGCGCACGGCCACGGGCCGCGGCACCGCGACGGTCAAGGCGTCGACGCCGAAGCGGGCCCGCGCGCAAGCTGCGACCGCGGCGCGGAAGCGGGCCGTGGTGCAGGCTCGTCAGCGCGCCTTCGCGACGGCCTCGGCCGCCGCGTCGAAGATCGCCACCTCGCGCGCCGAGCAGGCCGCCGCCGCGGCCGAGCCGGCCCCCGAGCCGACGCCGTCGCCGACGCCGACCGCCACGCCGGCGCCCGAGCCCACGGTCGCGCCCAGCCCGGAGCCCGTCGCGACGCCCGAGCCGTCCGTCGCCCCCTCGCCGGAGCCGACGGTGGCTCCGTCGCCCGAGGCGACGACCGCTCCGAGCCCGGAGCCCACTGCCTCTCCGTCCCCGACGGCGACGCCCACCCCGGAGGCCACCGCGACGCCGACCCCGGAGCCGACCACCTCGCCTGAGCCGACGCCGACCTCCGACGACTGCGGGAAGATCCGCACGAAGGACGACGGCTCCGCGTGGACGTGCACCTTCGCCGACGACTTCACCGGCAGCACCCTCGACCGCAGCAAGTGGAGCCCGGCGACGACCGAGGCCACCGGCCTGACCTACGGCGACTGCTGGGTCGACCGGCCGCAGAACCTCGAGGTGAAGGACGGCGCCCTGCGTCTGACGACGCGCAAGGAGTCCGAGCCCGTCACCTGCACCGCCAACGGCTCCACCGTCACGACGCCCTACACGTCGGCGTCCGTGACCACCTGGGGCCACTACACGATGAACCGGGGACGGGTCGAGATCCGCGCGAAGATGCCCGCGAGCTCCGGCCCTGGCGTCCACAGCGCCCTGTGGCTGTTCCCGCAGGCGCTGAAGTACTGGGGCGACGGCCTCGGCACCGGCGAGATGGACATCGCGGAGTTCTACTCCCAGTACCCGGACCGCCTGATCCCGACCGTCCACTACGCGACGTCGACCCGCAACTACACGAACTACTTCTGCATGGTCGACGACCCGACCGCCTGGCACACCTACGCGCTGGAGTGGGACCGCGAGCGCATCCGCGTCGAGTACGACGGGCAGGTCTGCCTCGACCACGCCATCCGCACGTCGGACACCTCGGTCGAGCAGGGCCGCCCCTTCGACCAGGACTACACGATCAACCTCACCCAGATGCTGGGCGTCGACGGCAACAAGCCGACGTCGGACACGACCTTCCCCGCCACTCTCCAGGTCGACTGGGTGCGCGCCTGGCAGTGAGGCCGGTCAGGTCGGCGGTCCGGTGTCGGTAGCGTGCTCCCGTGAGCGACTCGCCCCCGCGCCGGCTGCTGCTGGTGAACGGCCCCAACCTGAACCTGCTCGGCACACGCGAGCCCGCCGTGTACGGGCACGAGACGCTCGACGACGTCGTCGCGCTCGTCGGGCGCACGGCCGACGAGCTCGGCTACGCGGTGCGGGCGCTGCAGAGCAACCACGAGGGCGTGCTCATCGACGCGATCCACGAGGCCCGCGAGGACTGCGCGGGTGTCGTCATCAACCCGGGCGGGCTCACGCACACGTCGGTCGCGCTGCGTGACGCGCTCACCGGCGTGGCGCTGCCGTTCGCGGAGGTGCACGTGTCCGACGTGCACGCCCGCGAGGAGTTCCGCCACTTCTCCTACCTGAGCGACGTCGCCGCGGTCACGGTCGTCGGGGAGGGTGTCGCGGGCTACGGACGCGCGGTCCGCGAGCTCGTCGCCGTCCTGGCCGCCGCGGAGGACGCCTCGTGAGCGACGGACCCCGCAACGTCCCGCACAAGAAGCAGCTCGCCGTCTCCCGTCGCGTGCGCGTGCCCGGGCCGGACGCCGACTGGGCCGCGCTGCACGCCTTCGCCCAGACCTTCGACGCCGCCTTCTTCCTGTCCTCGTCCACGGCGACGATCGTGCAGCTCGCATACCGTCCGACGTTCGAGGCCGTCGAGCGCGGCGAGCACCTCGGCGGCGACCTCGGCATCGCCCTGCTGCGCGCAGCCCTGTGGTTCCAGGCCAGGTCCGACACCTTCGCCGGTGCCTCCGACTTCTCCAGCCCCGAGGTCGAGCGGTTCTACCGTGCCGTCTGCGAGGAGCTGCACACCCGCACCCACGGCTGGGTCGAGGACGCCACCTGACCAGCCCCGATCATCGTCGCGGCTGTCGCTGTGGGTGGCTCGCGCTGAGCCGTTGCCGGGTGGTCTCGATACGCACCGACGAGCTCGCTGGCGCTCGCCGTCGCTGCTACTCGACCAGCGGAGCCCTCCGCTGGTCGAGTGCCTCCACGAGCGCTAGCGAGGGGAGGTGTATCGAGACCACTCTGGGGTGTCGCTGGGGGTGGGGTCGCGCGGGGCCGTTGCTGGGTGGTCTCGCTCCGTCGCGGCTACGCCCACACTGCGACGGCTCCATCGTCGGGACGAGCTCGCTGGCGCTCGCCGTCGCTGCTACTCGACCAGCGGAGGGTCGCGGTGGTCGGCGGGGAGGCGGGATCGTGCCTACCGTGAGGCCATGACCCGCTACCTCACGATCTGCGCCGTGGCCGTGCCGCCGCTGTTCACCGCCGCGCTCGGGCTCACCCACCCGTCGGTGCTGACCGTCGAGGACGCGGCGCACTGGCAGATGATGCACACCGTCCTGCTCCCCGTCTTCCCGCTCCTCGCGCTCGGACCCTGGCTCGTCGCGCGCCGCCACGACCGGGTCGTCGGGGTCGTCGTCGGCGTCCTCGCCTACGTGTACGCGTGCTTCTACACGAGCCTCGACATCCTCGCCGGGATCGCCGGAGGAGCGATCAAGGACGCCGAGGCGGGCGGGCTCGGGATCGTCTTCCCCATCGCCGGTGACCTGGGCGCCGTCGGGTCCTACGCCTACATCGGCGCGACAGCGCTAGCCGTCGGCGTTGCGAGCCGTGCCGGCGTCGTGCGGGCGCTGCCCGGCGCCGTGCTGACGCTCGTGGGCGCAGTCATGTTCTGGCAGGAGCACGTCTACCGGCCCTGGGGCGTGCTCTCCATGGTCATGCTCGCCGCGGGCTGGACCTGGCTCGTCGTCGCTACAGCTCCGCGAGCAGCCGCAGCGTCGTCGCCCACGCCGCGCTCCGTGGGTCGATGACGACGAAGTGGTCGCCGTCGACCGGCGTCAGCGTCGCGTCGGCACCAGCCTGCGTGGCTGCGGCGACGTAGGCCTCCGACTGGCTGATCGGCACGGTCGAGTCGTCACGTCCGTGGACGCAGCGCACCGGGACGTCGAGCGGGACCTGGCCGGTCGGGTCGGCGTCGGGGACCTGGTCGACGGGCCGACCGAGGAACGCCTCCACCGCGCCGGCGCCCAACGAGGCCGCGCCTGCGAGGTCGAGCACACCTGCCTGGGAGATCGCCGCTGTCACGGGGACCTTCGCGCCGCTCCACGGCTGCAGCCGCTGACGCCCCGCCGCCCACACCGCGAGGTGGCCGCCGGCCGAGTGGCCGAGGGTCACGACCCGCGAGAGGTCGAGACCGTCCACGTCGGCGAGGGCGTCGATGCCCGCGCTGACGTCGTCGGGCGTCTGCGGCCACCCGCCGCCGTTCCCGACCCTGCGGTACTCGAGGTTCCAGGCGGTCCAGCCCTCCTCCGCGAGCGAGGCGGCGAGCGGACGGCCGAGCGAGAGGTCGTACTGCGCACGCCAGAACCCGCCGTGGACGACGACGACCACGCCGCGTGAGGCCCCTGAGGGACGGGTCAGCTCGGCGAACTGCGACGGGTCCGAGCCGTAGGCGATGCGTTCCACGTCGCCCATGCTGCCACCGTCCGACGTGGGCGGGCGGGGGCCGGAGCAGGCGGCGAGCGCAGCCGTGCCGACCGCCGCGGCCCCGAGCGAGAGGAAGCGACGTCGGTGCACCGCTCCATCCCACCGCACGGCGTGCGTCCCTGCAGGTCGATGCACGGTCGACGCTGGATAGGATCGGGTCTCGGCGAGGGTGGGAGGTCGGTGCATGGACGTCCACGACCTCGACGTGTTCCTCCTGGTCGGCTCGGGCGTCCTCATCGCGGCGATCCTCGCGGTCCGGCTGTCCGTCAGCGTGGGTCTGCCGTCGCTGCTCGTCTACCTCGGTCTCGGGCTCGCGCTCGGCGAGGAGGGGCTCGGGGTGCAGTTCGACGACGCCGACCTGGCCCTCGCGGTCGGCTTCGGCGCGCTCGTGCTCATCCTCGCCGAGGGCGGCCTGACGACCCGCTGGGAGCACGTGCGCCCCGCGATGGGTCTCGGCCTGCTGCTCGCGACCCTGGGCTCGGTGGTCAGCGTGCTGGTGGTCGCCGGCGCGGCGCACTACCTGCTCGACCTGCGGTGGGAGATCGCCGTCCTGCTCGCGGCGGTGCTCACGCCCACCGACGCGGCGGCGGTGTTCTCGGTGCTGCGAGCCGTCCCCATCTCCCCGCGTGTGAAAGGGGTGCTGGAGGCGGAGTCGGGCCTGAACGACGCCCCGATCGTCGTGCTCGTCACCGCCATCAGTGCGGGCGAGATCGCCGACAGCGGTGCCTTCTCCTTCGTCGGGCTGATCGTCTTCGAGATCGTCGTCGGCGCGGTCGTGGGCCTGGCGGTGGGCTTCGGCGCCGCACGGCTGCTGCGCCAGCTCGCGCTGCCGGCGTCGGGTCTGTACCCGCTGATCGTGCTGGCCTTCACGGTGCTCGCCTACGGCCTGGCGGTCCTCGGCCACGCCAGCGGGTTCGCGGCCGTGTACCTGTGCGCGCTCGTGCTCGGCAACACCGAGCTGCCGCACCGCGTCGCCACGCGCTCCTTCGTGGAGGGCATCGGCTGGCTCGCGCAGATCGGGCTCTTCGTCATGCTGGGACTGCTCGCGAGCCCCTCGGAGTTCACGCTCTGGCACCTCTGGGCGGGGCTCGTCGCGGGCGCCGTCCTGACCTTCGTCGCGCGTCCGCTCTCGGTCCTCGCCTGCGCCACCTGGTTCCGGGTCGGCTGGCGCGAGCAGCTGTTCGTCGGCTGGGCGGGGCTGCGGGGCGCGGTGCCCATCATTCTCGCCACGATCCCGCTGGCGGCCGACGTGCCGGGCTCGCGCGACCTGTTCGACATCGTCTTCGTCGCGGTCGTCGTGTACACGCTCGTGCAGGCCGCGCCGCTCGTGCGCCTGGCGCGCTGGTGCGGTGTGCTGCGCGACGACGTGCGCGACCTCGAGGTCGAGGCCGCGCCGCTGGAACGGGTCTCGGCCGACCTGCTGCAGGTGCACGTGCCGCGCGGCTCGCGGCTGGCGGGGGTCGAGGTGGGCGAGCTGCGCCTGCCGACGGGCGCGTCGGTGTCGCTCGTCGTGCGCGACGGCACGCCGTTCGTGCCGCACCGCACCACGCGGCTCGTGCGCGGCGACGACGTGCTCGTCGTGGCCACGCGCGACGTCCGCGAGCTCACCGAGCAGCGTCTGCTTGACGTCGGCCGCCACGGGCGGCTGGCCGGGTGGGACGCCGCCGACCCTGCCTGAGGTCCTGCTGTCAGGCGGCCGGGACGGTGGGCAGGCAGACCGTGAAGCGGCGGTCGTTGCTGGTGTCGCGCACGTCGCGGCCCAGCTGGCGGAACCCGTCGCCGACCACGACCGTCACGGACCCCTCGTCGACCGGGATGTCGGGCTTGACGTACTGCACGCTGGAGCCGAACTGCGCCCCGACGAGCCGGACGCGCGGGTCCTTCGGGTCGTCCGTGAGCACGGCGGCCACCCGCGGCCTGACCTTGCTCTCGGAGTTGCCGATCTGGCCCGCGAGGAAGCCGCGACGCTGCAGGTTGATCGACACGCGGTTCGCCAGGCCGGCCCGGCTGCTCGCGTTGTAGACGTCGACGCTCACGAGGCTGCTGGTCACGCGGTCGTCCTTCTCCACCACGCGCCGCTCGCAGGTGGGTGCGGCCTCACCGGTGTCGGCCTCCGCGGTGACGAGCCGGAAGCCGACGAACAGCCCCAGCACGAGCAGCAGGGCGCTGCCGAGCAGGACGAGGGGCCCGACGGCTCCGCTGCGGGGGTTCATCGACGGGCTCCGATCGTCAGGACACGGGCGTGCAGCATCGACCGCTGCTGCAGGGCGGCGCGGACGGCACGGTGCAGGCCGTCCTCGAGGAACAGCTCGCCGTTCCAGGCGACGACGTGCGCGAACAGGTCGCCGAAGTACGTCGAGTCCTCGTCGAGCAGGTTGGCCAGGTCGAGCTGGGTCTTGGTGGTGGTGAGGTCGGAGAGGTGGACCTGCGTGGGCGACAGGTCGGCCCACTCGCGCTGCGACAGGCCGTGGTCGGGGTACGGTCGACCGTCGCTCACCCTCCGAAAGATCACGACGTCAGTGTAGACAGCAGGACCGCTGCGCAGCGGTAGCCTGACCGCCATGAGCACGGCTGACGGGGACGGTCGACCCACCGACGGGGCTGCGAGCGCGTCCGACCTCGCCGCGGAGGCGCCCAGGCCGCTGCCGCGGCGGAGGCGGCGGCCGTCGAGGCCCGACAGCGTGCCGACGAGCTGGCCCGGGCTGCTGCTGCGGAGCAGCAGGCCGGCGCGACGGTGCCGGACGACCCTGTGTCCCACGCTCCTGGGCCCCACGACCCTGTGGTCGAGCAGGTCCGTGCGGGCTACGCGTTCGACGGCCCGGTGGTCGAGATCGGTGTGCTCGTCGTCGACGACGTCGCGGTGCCGTCGGCGCCCGTGCGCATCCCGCTCGGCATGCTCAACCGCCACGGGCTCGTGGCGGGGGCCACCGGCACCGGCAAGACGCGGACGCTGCAGCTGCTGGCCGAGCAGGTCTCGGCGCACGGCGTCCCGGTGTTCGCGGCCGACGTGAAGGGCGACCTCTCCGGCATCGCCGTCCCGGGTGCTCCGAGCGAGCGCCTCGCCGAGCGGTGCGCCGACGTCGGGCAGACGTGGGAGCCGCTCGGGTCGCCGACGGAGCTCCTCAGCCTCGGCGGCCTCGGCACGGGCGTCCCGATCCGGGCGAGCGTCGAGTCCTTCGGCCCGCTGCTCCTCGCGAAGGTGCTGGGCCTCAACGACACGCAGGAGTCGTCGCTGGGCCTCGTGTTCCACCACGCGCGCGAGCAGGGGCACCGGCTCGTCGACCTCGGCGACCTGCGCTCGGTGCTCACCTGGCTGGCCGGCGAGGGGAAGGCCGAGCTCAAGGACCTGGGAGGACTCTCCTCCGCCACGGTCGGCGTGATCCTGCGCGAGCTCGTCGCGTTCGCCGACCAGGGCGCCGACGTCTTCTTCGGCGAGCCCGAGCTCGACGTGGCCGACCTGCTCCGGCTGGCCCCCGACGGCCGCGGTGTCGTGTCGCTGCTGGAGGTGTCGTCGGTGCAGGACAGGCCGGCGCTGTTCTCCACGTTCCTCCTGCACCTGCTGCGCACGCTGTTCGCGACGTTGCCGGAGGTGGGCGACGTCGAGAAGCCGCGCCTCGTGTTCTTCTTCGACGAGGCGCACCTGCTGTTCGCCGACGCGTCGAAGGACTTCCTGGCCCAGGTGGTCCAGACCGTCCGCCTCATCCGCTCCAAGGGCGTCGGCATCGTCTTCGTCACGCAGACGCCGAAGGACGTGCCGTCGGACGTGCTCGCCCAGCTCGGGTCGCGCATCCAGCACCAGCTGCGCGCCCACACGCCCGACGACGCCAAGGTCCTCCGCGCGACCGTCTCGACGTACCCGACGTCGGGGTACGAGCTGGGGGAGCTGCTCACCCGGCTGGCGATCGGCGAGGCCGTCGTCACCGTGATGGACGAGCGCGGGGCTCCCTCTCCCGTGGCGTGGACCCGGCTGCGGGCGCCGCAGGGCTCGATGGCCCCCGCGCCGCCCGACGTCCTGTCGGCCGCCGTCCAGGCCTCGCCGCTGCTGGCCCGCTACGGCACGCGCGTCGACCCTCCGTCGGCGACGGAGGCGGTCGAGGCGGCCCGCGGCGCGGCCGCGGCCCGCGCCGAGGCCGACCGTGCCGCGCGGGAGGCAGCCGACGAGGCCGGGCGGGTGTCCCGGGAGGCCGACCGCCTCGAGCGCGGGACCCGGCGTCGGCCCCGCTCCCGCAGGACGTCCGCCGGCCGCTCCACGCTCGACCGCGCCGTCGGCGAAGCGTCGCGCACCCTCGCGCGAGAGCTGGCGAAGAGCCTGTTCCGGCGGCGACGCTGACCGTCCCCGACCCGCGCGTCGACGGGCGGCCAGGACGACCCCGTGGCGACCTCAGGGTGACGTACGGGTGACCGGTGGGTGACGTCCCCGAGGTGCAGCCGGTCCCGTACACGCCATAGTGGGGCCATGAGCCTCACTCCCGCCTGTACCCGCACGCGTCTCGGGTACCGCGCCGTGGTGCTGGAGGTGGCGCTGATCGCCGTGCTCTACGTCGGCTACAGCGCCTCCCGCACGCTCGCCTCCGACGACCGCGGTGCGGCGCTCGGCCGCGCGAAGGACCTGCTCGGTCTCGAGAAGGCGTGGCACCTCGACATCGAGCAGGCCCTCAACACCTGGGTGGTGCACCACGATGTCGTCGCGGTCGCGTCGAGCTACTGGTACGCCACGGCCCACTACGTGGTGACCGCCGTCGTGCTCGTCTGGCTGTTCGCCCGCCGCCGTGAGCTGTACGGGCGGGCGCGCACGTCGCTCGTCGTGGCCTCACTCGCCGGCCTGGCCTGCTACCTGACCGTGCCGATGGCCCCGCCGCGGTTCGTGGAGGGGTACACCGACGTGCTCGCCCTGCACTCCGCCGCCGGCTGGTGGGGGTCCGACGCCTCGGCCCCGCGGGGCATGGGCGACCTGACCAACGAGCTCGCGGCGTTCCCGTCGCTGCACGCGGGCTGGGCGCTGTGGGTGGCCCTCGCCGTCGCCGCGGCCGGGGTCGGCCGGGTCTGGCGCACGCTCGGCTGGGCGCACGCCCTCGTCACCGCGTTCGTCGTGGTCGGGACGGGCAACCACTGGCTGCTCGACGTCGTCGGGGGCTGGGCGGTCGTGGCCGTCGCGTGGGCCGGTGTGGAGATCGTCACCCAGCGGCGGGCGCCCGCGGGCGCGACGGGGGCGGCACCGACTTCCTAGTCTGGGGGCATGAGCGAGCACGCCCCCTCTCCCGTCCCCGTGACCGTGTCGGTGACCCGTCACGTCGAGCCCGCGCACGAGGACCAGATGGTCGCGTGGCTGCGGGCCGGCTCGGAGCTGGCGGAGCGCTTCGACGGCTTCCTCGGCTCGGGGTGGGTGCGGACGTCGCCCACGTCCGGGGAGTGGCACATGCTGTTCCGGTTCGCGAGCGACGCCGACCTCGACGTCTGGATGGAGTCGCGGCAGCGGCGGTGGTGGCTCGACAGCGCCCAGGGCATCGCCGACGAGACCCGGCTGGAGCGTCGGACCGGGATCGAGGGCTGGTTCGACGACCCGTCGCGCGTCGACGTGGAGGACCTGCGGTCGGTGCCGGTCGCCGCGGTGGAAGCAGATGGTCTCGATCTTCCTCGTCTTCTTCCCGCTGAGCGTGGTGACGAACGAGATCGGCGTGCACTACCTGGCCGACGTGTGGCTGCCGCTGCGCGTGCTCGCGACGGTCTGCGTCATGACGCCGCTCATGACCTACGTGCTGCTGCCGTGGGTCACGCGGCTGCTCGGTCCGTGGCTGCACCGTCCGCCCCGGTCGCGCTGAGCCGGGGGAGACGGCGCTCCGACGAGGTCAGGCCTTCTTCGCGGACCGGCGCACCGGCTTGCGCGCCGGCTTCGGGCCGGGACGGTGCACGAGCACCGGGCAGGTGGCCTGGTTCAGCACCTTGTGCGACACCGAGCCCATGAGCACCGCCTGGGTGCGGGTGCTCTGGCTGGCGAGCACGATGAGACCGGAGTCGAAGCGCTTGGCCGCCTTGATGATCTCGTTCGCCGGCGCGCCGCTGTAGACGTGCGTGCTGACGGGCGGACCCCAGCCGTCGAGCGCCTCGGCCACCTTGAGCGTGGCCTGCTCGGCCTCGCGCCGGAACGACAGCTCCACGCCGCCGTCGGCGCTCCCCTCCGCGGCGAAGGGCACCGCGGCGAGCGGGCTGACGACGGCGACGACGCTGACCTTGGTGACGCTGTCGGCGTCGACGACGTGGCGCAGGTACGTGGCGGACTGGAGCGACTGCTTCGAGCCGTCCGTGGCGACGAGCACGTGCATGGGCTTCTCCTGGTGGGTCGTTGCGGGTGAGGCTAGCCGGACAGGTCCGTCGGGTCGAGGGCCTGCGGCTGGTGGCGCATCGCGAAGGCGTTGACTCCGTACATGACGACGCCGATCGCGACGATCGCGGCGCACCACAGGATCGAGCCGGGGTCGTCGATCATCGTGTGCACCAGGATCGCGACGTTGGCGACGACCCCGACGACGAGGATGACGATCGGCGCGGAGTAGTGCTCGTGCTCGACGGGCGTGCCGCGCAGCTTGAGGGCGGCGAGGCAGACCATGCCGTAGACGACGATGAGGAACAGGACGGTCACGGTCGCCAGCCGGTCGACGTCGGCCACGGCCAGCAGCAGGCACACGAGGGCGGCGGTGAAGACGATCGACACCCAGGGCGTGCGCCGGGTGGCGTGCGTGCGGGCGAAGACGCGCGGCACGATGCCCTGTCGCGCCATGCCGTACATGATGCGCGACTGCGCCACGAGCGAGACCAGCGTCGTGTTGGTGACGGCCACGAGCGCGATCGCGGAGAACACGAGCTCGGGCACCGGGATGGGTCCGTTCTGCACGACGGTCAGCAGGCTGCCGTCCTCGCCCCCGTTCGCGGTGAGCTGGTCGAGGGGCGCGACCATCGAGGCGATGAAGGCGATCACCATGTAGAGCACGCCGGCGAGGGCCATGCCGCCGAGCAGCGCCCGCGGGAACGTGCGGCTCGGGTCCTGGGTCTCCTCGGCGACGTTGGCGGCGTTCTCGAAGCCCGTCATCGCGAAGAACGCCAGGGCCACGCCGCCGAGCACCACGAGCGTCGGGTTGCCCTCGTTGAGCTCGAACGGCTGCTGCAGGTTCGCGTCGCCCTCGGCCAGCACGACCACGCCGATCGCGAGGATGATGAGCAGCCCGGTCGTCTCGATCAGCGTCATGACCATGTTGGTCCACACCGACTCGGTGATGCCACGGAAGTTCAGCAGCGAGAGCGCGGCGATGAAGACGATGGCGACGAGCGTGACCGACGCGCCCTCGACGAACGACTGGAAGTAGGTGCCGCCGAACACGCGCGCCAACGTTCCGGCGGCGGCGATGGTCGCGGCGAGCAGGCAGAAGGTCACCATAAACGTCAGGAACCGGTTGCCGAATGCCTTGTGCGTGTACAGCGCGGCCCCGGCGGCCTGCGGGTACTTCGTGATCAGCTCGGCGTAGGCGAAGCCGGTGAGCAGCGCGACGGTGACGCCGATGACGAACGACAGCCAGAACGCACCGCCCACCGTGAACGCCATGACGCCGATCAGGGCGTAGATGCCGGAGCCGAGGACGTCGCCCAGCACGTAGAAGAACAGCAGGCGTCCGGTGATGGAGCGCTTCAGCTCCTCCTGCTGCCCGGCGCCTCCGGCCGCGCTCGTGGCCTGGTCGCTCATGCGGTCCCCTCCCGATCGCGTGTTCCGTCGATCGTGGTGGCAGCGGCGGTCGAGCGCAAGCCCAGCCGGGTTGCAGCTCGGCTACGCGCCGCGGACGTACCCGATCCGGGCGGCGCGCTCCAGGATCCCGAGGCTGGCCTTGAGGCCGTCCTCGTCGACGATCGGGAACAGGTCCTTCCACTCGTCGCGCGCGTGGCTCCAGTCGAGCACCGACGTGACCCGGGTGCCGCCGTCGGCGGGCTCGAGCCGGTAGCCCCAGCGGTGCCCGATGGCCGGACGGATCCGGCCGATGATCGACCACGTGAGCAGGCGGTCCGGCTCGTACTCCTCGATGACGACCGTCACGTCGTACTCCTTGAGGTCGGGGATGTCGCCGGAGGACTCGCGGTCCATGTGCACGAGGAACCGGTCACCGACCGCGGAGACGACGTCGCCCTCGGCGGACTGCAGCATCCCGGAGGCGTCGATCGCGACGTGCCCCCACGGGTCGCGCAGCAGGGCGAAGATCGTCTCGGCGGGCGCCTTCACCACCCGGCTGGTCTCGATGCGTGCGTCGGGGTAGCGCTCGTTGGCCATGAGCCCATCGTCCGTCGCCGCGCCGGGTCGCGCACCCCGTCCAGCTCGCCGCCCGCCCGCCAGCACCCCGCGTTTGCGTGGGGCCCCACGCAAACGCGCACGTCCGGCGGGTCAGCAGCAGCGCGCCATCGGCGCGTGCTCGATCCGGTCGGCGCGGTGACGCTCGAAGGCGCGGCGGGTGGTCGGCTCGACGCCGTCGCGTTCGCAGGTCGCGAGGTAGTCGTCCCACGCCGCCTCGCCCGTGAACTCGCGGACGAGGCGACGGAAGCGTGCGAACCGGCTCATCGGTGCCCCTGCGGGCCCGCGAGCTCGCGCCGCTCCGCCTCCCACGCGGCGACCGCCTCCTTCTCCTCGCGGGTCGCGACGAAGTCGGCCGGCGCGACGATCTGCGACGGCGTGTGCGGCACCTCGGTGGTGGGCAGCGACCCCGCCCGGATGGCACGCACCCAGATGACCACGGCGTTGGCGACGACGACGATGACGAGCAGCGCGAACACCGCCTGGATCACGCCGTTCGTCGTGGAGTTGCGGATGATCTGGTCCATCTGGCCGGCGTCTGCCGCCGGCGCCAGCACGTCGCCGGCGTCGCGGGCTGCGCGGTACCGGTCGGCCTGGGCGAAGTAGCCGATGGCGGGGTTGTCGCTGAACACCTTCTGCCAGCTCGCCGTCATCGTCACGACGAGGTCCCACGCGAGCGGGATGCCGGGCACCCAGACCCACTTCAGCTTGCCGTGCTTGAGCAGCAGGGTGACGCACAGCGTCAGGGCGATGGCCGCGAGCAGCTGGTTGGCGATGCCGAACAGCGGGAACAGCTGGTTGATGCCGCCGAGCGGGTCGCTGATGCCGATGTAGAGGAAGTAGCCCCACGCCCCGACCGTGACCGCGCTCGCCGCCCACGCGGCGGGCCGCCAGGAGACGTCGCCGAAGCGGGTCCAGACGTTGCCGATGGTGTCCTGCAGCATGAACCGGCCGACGCGGGTGCCGGCGTCGACGGCGGTGAGGATGAACAGCGCCTCGAACATGATCGCGAAGTGGTACCAGAAGGCCTGCAGGTTTCCGCCGAACGCCTGGTGGAAGACCTGGGAGAGGCCGAAGGCGAGGGTCGGCGCACCGCCCGTGCGCGACACCAGCGTCGACTCCTCGATCGACGCCGCGGCGGCCGTGAGGTCGCCGGGCGTGATCGTGAACCCGAGCTGGCTGACGAACGCCGCCGCGCCCTCGGGCGTGCCACCGGTCGCGCCGGCGGGGGCGTTCATCGCGTAGTAGAGGCCCTGGTCGATGACGACGGCGGCGATGAGCGCACTGATGGCCACGAACGACTCCATCAGCATGCCGCCGTACCCGATCATCCGCACGTGGCTCTCCTTGGCGATCATCTTCGGCGTCGTGCCCGACGCGATGAGCGCGTGGAAGCCCGACAGCGCGCCGCAGGCGATGGTGATGAACACGAACGGGAACAGCTTGCCCGCGAACACCGGACCGTCGCCGTCGACGGCGAAGCTCGTGACCGCGTCGGCCTGCAGCGTCGGTGCGGCGATGACCAGGCCGACGGCGAGCAGCACGATGACGCCGATCTTCATGAACGTCGACAGGTAGTCGCGGGGCGTCAGCAGCATCCACACCGGCAGGATCGACGCGACGAACCCGTAGACGACGAGCGCGACGACGAGGTGCTCCTTGCTGAGCGTGAGCGCGTCGCCGAGGCCGAGCTGGTCGACGTACCCGCCGCCGACGATGGCGAGCAGCAGCAGGACGACGCCGATGGCGGTGGTCTCGAGGACGCGACCGGGCCGCAGGTAGCGCAGGTAGAAGCCCATGAACAACGCGATCGGGATGGTCAGGCCGATCGAGAACACGCCCCACGGCGACTCGGCGAGCGCGTTGACCACGACGAGCGCGAGCACCGCCAGGATGATGATCATGATCGCGAAGACGGCGATCAGCGCGGCCGTGCCGCCGACGACGCCGATCTCGTCGCGCACCATCTGGCCGAGGCTCTTGCCGTCGCGACGCATCGAGAGGAACAGCACCACCATGTCCTGGACGGCGCCGGCGAGGATGACGCCGACGATGATCCAGATGGTGCCGGGCAGGTAGCCCATCTGCGCCGCGAGCACGGGCCCGACGAGCGGCCCGGCGCCGGCGATGGCGGCGAAGTGGTGGCCGAACAGCACGCGGCGGTCGGTGACCTCGTAGTCGACGCCGTTCTCGAGCCGCTCGGCCGGCGTGGCGCGGGTGTCGTCGACCTCGAGCACCTTGCGGGCGATGAACCGCGCGTAGAAGCGGTACGCGATGGCGTAGGACGACAGGGCGGCGAAGAGGATCCAGAGGGCCGAGACGTCCTCACCGCGCGAGAGCGCGAGGACGGCCCAGCAGACGGCGCCGACGAGGGCGACCGCCGACCAGACGACGACGGTGCGGATCCGGCTGCCCCCTCCACCGGTGCCGGTGGGCTGCGGGGCGGTCGGGGTGCGGGTGCTCATGGGTCTCCCTGAGTGGTGCAGCGGGACAGGACGCGGTCGCGGATCGGCGGGACGGGCCGGCGCGCCGATCCATCCGACCATGCGTGACCCGGGTCACGCCAGTTGCGTACGTTGCGTCGCGCCGAACGGCGCCGGACCGTCGGCGAGCGGTGCGCCGCGGGGGTCGGCGGCGTACCGCGGGCGAGATGCCTGCGCCCGTCCGGTGCGCACGATCTCGACGGGCGAGCGGTTCAGGCGTACGGTGCACTGTGAGGCAGGTCACACGGACCGTCTCGTCGGGGGGTCGCCCGTGGGCGTCCCAGGAGAAAGGGATCACCATGAAGCGATCGATGAGGCTCGCCGGCGCAGCGGCCATGGCGGTGGGAGCACTCGTCGCCGTCGGACCGACGGCCGGACCTGCGGCCGCCGCCAACGACTGCACCGCACCCCGCTGGGACGTCCACCCGGACCTCATCAGCACCGGCACGTTCAGCTGGGGTGACGGCACCGCGATCCGCACGGCGGGGTACAACGACTGCACGATCGTCGGCCGCGGGTACCCCAGCCAGGGGATCGACGTGCACTGCAGTCGCCAGAACGACAACGGCGTCTGGTGGGTCTACGCCCGCAACACGAGCACCGGGAAGGCGGGATGGGCGAGCTACAGCGCCGTCTACACGTCGGGCAGCGTGCTGCCGCCGCGGTGCTCCTGAGCGTGACGGCCACCCGCTGCGGGACTGCGCAGCGGGTGGCCGTCGGCGGCCCCGGGTGGCTCGACGGCGGGCGTATCGTCGAACCATGAAGGCGTTGGTCACCGGTGGGGTCAGGTCGGGCAAGTCGTTCCACGCGGAGTCGCTGGTGGTGGCGCACGAGCAGGTCGTCTACGTGGCACCCGGACCGCCGGCCGACCCCGACGACGACCCCGAGTGGGCCGAGCGCGTCGCCCGGCACCAGGACCGGCGGCCGCCGCACTGGGTCACGCTCGAGACGACCGACCTGGTGGCGGCGATCGAGGACGGCGGGCCCGACGGTGGGGACGGCACCGCCGTGCTCGTCGACTGCCTGGGCACCTGGCTCACCGCCCAGCTCGACGAGCTCGACGCGTGGGACGCGATCCGCGAGGACTGGGAGCCGGTGCTGATGGCGCGCGTCGACGCCGCCGCCACCGCGCTCGCCCGGACGTCGCGCACCGTCGTGCTGGTGACCAACGAGGTCGGGATGGGCGTGGTGCCGGAGCACCGGTCGGGTCGCATCTTCCGCGACCTGCTCGGCGTCGTGAACCAACGCTTCTCCGCCGAGTGCGACCAGGTGCTCCTCGTCGTCGCGGGGCGTGTGCTCGCCCTCTGAGCCGTCGTCGCCCCGCACTCACCATGGTTCTCCCTCACCCACCTGCGGATGCTTCCCATGGTGAGCGGGGGAGGACCATGGTGAGGTGCTGATTCCCATCGATTGATGGGAATCAGCAGCGGGGTGGACCCGGGGTGGGGCTAGCGTCGGGGAGTGCACCCCGACGTCGAGACCCTGCGCGCGGCGATCCGCGTGCCCACCGTGGCCGAGCGCGACCCCCGCCTCACCGACGACGAGCCGTTCGCGCGGCTGCACGACCTGCTCGCCGAGCACTTCCCGTTGCTCCACGCCCGGCTCGAGCGCGTCGACCTCGGCGACGCCGCACCGCGCGCGCTGCTGTGGCGCTGGGCCGGCGTCTCGACCGACCGTCCGGTCGTGCTCATGGCCCACCAGGACGTCGTCCCGGTGACGCCCGACGACCCGTGGACGCACGACGCGTTCGCCGCGGACCTCGTCGAGACCCCCGAGGGGCCGGCCGTCTGGGGACGCGGCACGCTCGACGACAAGGGCCAGCTCGTGGCGATCTGCACGGCCGTCGAGCGGCTCCTCGCCGACGGCTTCGAGCCGGCGCAGGACGTCTGGCTCTCCTTCGGGGCCGACGAGGAGGTGTCCGGACCCTCGGCGCCGGCCGCCGTCGCCGAGCTGGCCCGCCGCGGGGTGGAGCCGTGGTTCGTGCTCGACGAGGGCGGGGCGGTCGCGGGGCAGGCGTTCCCCGGCGTCTCGGCACCCGTCGCGGTGATCGGCTCCACGGAGAAGGGCACGACCACGCTCTCGCTCACGGTCACCGGACGCGGCGGCCACTCCTCCACGCCTCCGACGCGGGCACCCGCGGCGCGGCTCGGCCGTGCGCTCTGGCGGCTCGACCGCCAGCAGTTCGCGGTCAACGTGCCGGGTCCGACCGTCGACCTGCTCCGCCGGCTGGCCGGACACCTCCCCCTCCCGCTGCGTGCCCTGCTCGCGGGTGCCACCCGGACCCCGGCGGCGGTGCTCGGTCGGGCGCTCGTGGCCGCCGGTCCCGAGACGGCCGCGATGGCCCGCACGACGATGGTCGCGACCACGCTCGAGGGCGCACCCGCGCACAACGTCATCCCGGCGCGGGCGCGCGCCGAGGTGAACCTGCGGATCATGCCGGGCGAGAGCGTCGCGGCGGCGGTGGAGCACGTGCGCGCCGCGATCGACGACGAGGAGGTCCGCGTCGAGGTCGTCGAGGCCAACGAGCCGAGTCCGCTGTCGCCCACCACGGAGCCGGAGGCGCAGGGTGCCTTCGCCCTGCTCGAGCGGACCGTCGCCGCCGTCTTCCCCGACGCCGTCGTCACGCCCTACGTCATGATGGCCGGCACGGACAGCCGCACCTTCACCACGATCTGCCCCCGCGTGTACCGCTTCGCGCCGCTGCGGATGAGCAAGGAGCAGCGGGCGTCGATCCACTCCTACGACGAGCACGTGCACGTGGCGGCCTGGCTGGAGGGCGTCGACTGGTACGTGACACTCCTGAAGGGCCTGTGACATGACCGCGTCCGCCACGCTGCACCGCTCGCTCTGGTCCGTCGTCGGCTTCCTCGTGGCCGTGGAGGTCGTGAGCGGCGTCCTGCAGGGCTTCTACACGCCGATCTTCTCCGACATCGCCCGCCACCTCGGCATCCGCGACGCCGACGTCAACTGGTTCGAGGCCGCGCAGCTCGTGCTGTCGGCGCTCGCCGTGCCGCTGCTGGCCCGCCTCGGCGACCTCTGGGGCCACCGCAACGTGCTCCTGCTCTCGACCGCCGTCACGGCGCTCGGGTCGTGGGTGCTCGCGCTCGCGCCCGGGTTCTCGACCTTCCTCGTCGGGTGGGCGCTGCAGGGCGCCTACGTCGTGTGGCTGCCCGTCGAGGTCGCGATCATCCACCGTCGCACCGCCGGCCGGGCCGACCAGCACCGCACGACGCGGCGCGCCGCCGCGTTCCTGGTGGCCGCCCTCGAGACCGGCGTCATCGTCGGCGCGCTCACGTCGGGGGCGCTCGTCGAGGCGACGTCGATGACGGTGCTGCTGTGCCTCCCGGCCGTCGCGGTGACGGCGTGCCTGCTCGTCGTCTGGTTCGGGGTCGAGCGCGACCGCGGGCAGGCCACGGGCGGCTACGACTACGCGGGACTCGGCTGGCTCACGGTCACCCTCGGCCTGCTGATGGGCGGGCTCATTGCCATCCGCCTCCTCGGTGCCGGGTCAGCGGTGCCGTGGCTCCTGGTCGTGCTCTCCCTGGCGGCGCTCGTGGGACTGGTGCGGTTCGAGCGGGCGCTGGGGGAGCGGGCGGACGGCACGGTCGCTCCGTTGATCGACGTGCGGACGTTCGCCCTGCGCGCGCAGTGGCCCGTCCAGCTCGCGGCCTTCCTGTTCGGGATGTCGGTGCTCGGCGCGCAGATCCCGCTGTCGACGTTCGCGCGGACGGCCCCCGACGTCGCAGGCTTCGGCCTGGGCGCGTCCGCGGCGTTCGTCTCGACGCTCATCGGCGTCTACGTCGTGACGATGGTGGTCGGCGCGCTGTCGCTGCCGGTCCTCGCCCGCCTGCTCGGTCCGCGAGGTGCGATGGTCGTCGGCTGCACGCTCGTCGGCGTCGGGTACGCCCTGTTCCTCCCGCTGCACGACAGCGCCGGGCAGACGCTCACGAACATGGGCGTCGCCGGGGTCGGGTCGGGTCTCCTGGTGGCCGCGCTGCCGGCGGCCGCTGCGGCTGCGGCGCCCGCGCACGCGACCGGCTTCGCGACCGGCATGACCAACGCGACGAAGACGGTGGGCGGCGCGATCGCCTCGGCGGTGTTCGCCATCGCCCTCGCGTCCACCGGCTCGATCGACGACCCCGCCCTCGGGCACGCGCCGTTGTCGGGCTACCTGACGGTCTGGGCGGTGTGCTCGCTGTCGGCGCTCGCGGCCGCGGTGGTGCTGCTCGTCACCCGACGCGACGCCGCGGTGACACCCGGCTGAGGATCAGCGCGGTGTGAGGCGGCGGCGACGGCGTGCCCACGGAGCGAGGACGAGTGCCACCGCGGTCGCCCCCGCTGCACCGAGCAGCCACCACGCCAGCTGGTGGCGGGTCGCGTCGAGCGGATCACGCCCCGCGACCGTCGGGAGGATCTTGGTCTCCTGCGGCGCCGACGCCGCCTGGGCCGTGCCCGGTGCGGCGTTCGAGGTGCTCGTCATGGCGGCGACCGGCTGGATCGTGCCCCAGCCCCGCGTGTCGTCGCGCTGGTCCTCGACGGGCCGGTCCGCCGTGGCCAGCAGCCGGTTGACGACCTGGCGTGGCGAGTCGTCGGGGAAGCGTTGGACGAGCATCGCGGCGAGTGCGCTCACGTAGCCCGTCGCGTAGCTCGTGTACGGGTGGTCGAGGCCCACCAGGCAGTCCCCGTTGGACCGGAAGGCGGTGAGCACGTTGGCGCCGGGTGCGGCGACGTCGACGTGCGGTCCGTGCACGCTCCAGTCGTCGACGGCGCCCGCGGCGTTCGTCGCGGCGACCCCGACGACGCCGTCGAACCCGGCCGGGTACTGCACCTGGGTGAACGGGGCGTCCTCCTGCGTGTTGCCGGACGCCGCCACGACGATGGCACCGCTGCGCAGGGCCAGCTCCGTGGCGCGACGCAGGGCCGGGAGGTCCTTGTCGGAGGACCCGGTCGTAAGCGAGACGTTGATGACGTCGACGCCCTGCTGGGCGGCCCACCGGATGCCGGCGGCGACGTCGGCCGTCGTGCTGCCCTCGCCGAGCACGCGGACCGGCACGATCGTGGCCTCGGGCGCGGCGCCGATGAGCACCGACCCCGCCGCGCGGCGTGCGGCGATGATGCCGGCGAGGGCCGTCCCGTGCGCGTAGGGGTCCTCGGTGGCCCGCCCGCCGATGAACGAGCGGCCGGGCTCCACGCCGGAGCGCAGGTGCTGGTTGCGGGTGTCGACGCCGGTGTCGACCACGGCGACCCGGACGCCCTTGCCGGTGCCCTCGCGCCAGGCGTCGGGGAAGCCGGCGTCGCGGACGTTCGTCATGGCGGTCGGGTCGGACACGAGCTGGGTGCGGCCCACCTCGCAGCGTCCCTCCTGCGCGTTGGGGGGCTGGTCGACCGCGACGGCCGGCGCGAGCGGGGACAGGGTCGTCAGCAGCAGGGCCGCGCCGGCGACGACGTGCGGCAGGCGGAGCGTCACTGCTTCGCCCCGTCGGCGGCCTGCACCGCCGCGGCCAGCGAGAGCTCGGGGCCGCTGGCGAACAGCTCGACCCAGGCGCGGGGCGTCGCGATGGGCTCGACGGACTCGTAGCCGAGCGCCCGCAGCACGGTCGGCACCTGGTCCTTCGGGCCGATGGCGAACCGGGTCCCGCGGGAGTCGACGAGGAACGTGGTGTCGTTCGTGCTCGCCCGGGAGCGGGTGGTCGAGCGCACCAGGGCGCCCCGACCCTGCTCGACGCGCACCAGGCGCTGGGCGCCGGTGGCGCGCGCCTCGTCGCGGGTGGCCTCGGCCAGCACCGGCGTGCTGGTGGCGCCGTCCTCGCCGGCCACCAGCTGCAGGCACGGACGTCGGTCGTCGCTCTGGTCGGGCAGCTCGGTGGGCCAGTCGCCGGGCACGACGCCCGAGGCGCTCTGCGCCGGGACGGACTGCACGTCGCCGACGTCGGCCTGCTGCTCCGGGAGCCTGCTCGTGGCCGTGTAGACGGCGTAGGCGAAGTCGCTGAGCTGCACCAGGCCGCGGCGGCCGAGCACGTAGCCCGTGCCGTCGACGGAGACGGGGGTGCCGACGACGTCGAGACCGGCGACCCCGGTGCTCCCGCTGAAGCGGCTGCCCGAACCGGGCACGCTCAGCGGGGCGAGCGACGTCCCCTCGGGCACCAGCTGCAGCCATGCGTCCGACGCCGGGAACGGGTCGTCCTGCCCGACGCCGACACCCCGCAGCACCGACTGGCCGAGCCGGCCCTCCGGCACGGCGTAGCGGCGCGAGCCCGAGACGAGCCAGAGCCGGTCCTTCGTGTCGCGGGCGAGCAGCGAGTCCTGGCTCGAGCGCCGCGTCCCCGGGGTGTCGCTGACGTCGACCGTGAGGCCGCCCTGCTCGTTCGTGCACGCGCTCCACCGGTCCTGGACGAGCAGCGAGGCCGGGGTCAGGTAGTCGGGCGCCCCCGGGATGCCGACGGGCTGGGACTTCGGCTCGTCGACGAGCACGTCGTCGGGGACGTAGGAGACCTTCACCTGGTCCTGGCCCGCCAGCGCGAGCCGGGCCGAGGTGATGTTGATGACGGGGAACAGCGTGCCCTCGTACTGCACGAACCGTGAGCCGCTGTCCTTCGCGATGACCAGGCCGTTCTCGCGCCAGCCGTCGCCGACGGCGGGCTTGAGCACGCCGGCCACGGCGGCACCGGCCACCAGCAGGGCCGCCAGCACGATGCCGCCGGCGAGCGTGCGCCCGTAGCGGACGGGTTCGACCTCCCGTCCGCCCGGGGCACCGCTCAGGAACGCCGTGACCAGGCGACGGCGGTTGAAGGAGTGCGCCTCGACCAGGTCACGCTTGCTCGCCATCCGTCAGACGAGACGGTGGCGGGCCGAGTACGGCCGACGCAGCAGGACGCCGCCGATCAGCAGGAACGCGGCACCGAGCGCGGCGAGCAGGTTCAGGCCGTCCTCGACACCCGTGGCGGGAAGCTCCTCGCCACGGGGCGTGGCCGCGGCGCCGGAGCCCGACGCGACGAGCCCGCCGAGGGAGGAGTCGAGACCGCTCAGGCCCTGCGGCACGGAGTTGCCGAGGCCCGGGGCCACGGCGCCGCCGTCGGAGACGTTGCCGCCGCCGTTGCCGGCTCCACCGCCGCTGCCGTTCCCGCCACCGTTGCCACCGCCGTTGCCGCCACCGGGCGTCGGGATGGTGGGCGTGGGCGTGGTGGGCTGCGGGGTCGTCGGCTCCGGGTCGGGCGTGGGGATGGTCGGCTCGGGCGTCGTCGGCTCCGGGTCCGGCGTCGGGATCGTGGGCACCGGGATCGTGGGCACCGGGATCGTCGGCTCCGGGTCGGGGTCGAGGATCGGGAAGCAGTCGGGGTCGAGCGGGTCTACGAGCAGGTCGCAGTCGCCGTCCGCGAGGGCTGCCGCGTCCGCCGCGGCGGCGCGGGCACCCGCGTCGGCCGTGGTGTCGGTGTCGGCGGCGAACGCCAGCTGGGGCAGCGAGAAGGACAGCAGGACGGCGCCCACGGTGAGGGCGGCCCCGGAGGTGGCCTGGCGCAGCTTCATGAGGTGTCTCCTTGGTAGTTCAGGACCGGACGGCGGCGACGATGCCGACCGCGATGACGAGGAGTGGCAGGAGGGCGACGAGTGACGCGAGCTCGACCACCTCGACGAGACGGCCGCGGACGACCGACTCCTCGGAGCGGACCAGCGTGGCGACGAGGGTGGCCGCAGCAGCGACGACGAGGACGATGACGAGGGCCAGGCGCCACTCGGGCTGGAGCACCAGCACGCTGAGCGCGACGGCGAGCAGCCCGGCGCCGGCGCCCGCGAGACCGACACCGACCTCGGTGCCGGAGCGCAGCTGGCGGGTGCGGGCGAGCAGGACGACGCTGACGCACACGGTGGCCAGCGCGCCGGTGACCCCGAGGGTGACGGCGAGGGGCGCGACGAGCAGGAGCAGCACGCCGATGGAGGCGGTCAGCGCCAGGAAGATGCTGTGCCCGGTGGAGGCGCTGGACCGCACCTGCTCGATCGAGACCTCGTCGGGGTCCTCGACCTCCACGGTCGGGTCCTGCGGCTGGGCGGCCGAGCCGCCGACGAGCGTCAGCGACAGCGCGGGCAGCAGGCTGGAGAGCACGGTCAGCACGGCGAGGAGCGTCAGGTACGCCTCGGGGGCGCCGATGTCGGTGGACGCGACGATCGAGCTGGTCAGGGCGACCAGTCCGCCGACGACGAGGCCGGGCGCGAGCAGCACGCGCCGCTCGACGGTGCCGACGAGGGCCAGGGCGGCAGCCACGGCGGCACCGCCACCGGCGGCGGCGAGCGGCCAGCCGAGGAGGGCGGGCTCGTCGAGCGCCGTGAAGCCGCCCACGGCCGCGAACACGGTCGCGCTCCAGCCCAGGACGAGCGCGACCTCGGGCTCGCCCTCCAGCCGGGCGAGCACGATGGCGGCGGTGACGAGCACGAGCGCGACCACGCCGGCGAGGGCGCCGGCGACCACGCTCGGACGCTCCAGGGCGATGGTCAGGGCTCCGAGGGCGAGCAGCGCGGTGGCCGCGACAAGTGCCGTGCGTCGGGCCGCCGTCGGCGCCCAGGGCGAGGTCGTGGACTCGACGACGTCGGCCATGGCCTCGACGACGTCGTCGTACACGCGGCGACGTCCGTCAGGTGCCGGAGCGAGCACGAGCACCGCGCCATCGTGCACGTGCTGGAACGTCAGGCCGCTCGTGGACGACAGCTCGCATCCGTCGCTCAGGTGCAGCACGAAGCCGCGGTGCGACGTCGTCGGGTCGAGGGCGCCGAGCGTGCGGGCGATCTCCGGCACGAGCTCGGCCACCGGGACGGCGGACGGCAGGGCGAGGTCGGCGCTGCGCTCGTCGTTGCGCACCGTGACCCGGACCAGGCCGGTGGGTCCGGCCTCGGTCGTGGTCATGGACGACTCCGGGGGCGCTGCGGGTGCATGGTCTCGGCTCTCGTGCGGTCGGTCGGACAGGAGTTCCCGCCAGGCCGCGGGTGCGACCTGGCGGGGAGGAGGAGGTGGGTCAGCCGCCGAAGGAGGCGCGGTTGGCGTTCTCGGCGCGGCGGTAGTCGGCTGCGGAGTCCGAGACGGCGGTTCCGGTCTGGGCGAGGGTGGCGTTGAGGTCGTTGATGGCCTGGTCCCACTTGGCCTTCGCGGACTGGTAGGCGGCGGATGCCTCGCCGGTCCAGTCGGCCTTGAGGGGGGCGAGCTCGGACTCGAGGCGGTCGAGTCGGCCGCGCAGGGCGGAGACGGCGGCGGAGATCTCGCCGGAGATGCCGTCGAGGCCGCCGAAGTTGACGGCGAGGCGTCCGGTGCTGCTCATGGGGTGCTCCTAGCTCTTCGGATGTCGGGTGGTCTCAGCCGCCGAGGCGGGA
>JAPLCA010000002.1 GCA_026392465.1 Propionibacteriales bacterium | reverse complement strand
GGGTGTACTGGTTGCTGACGCCTCAGCTGCGGACGCCGACGCAGTTCTACTGCGACATGACGACCGACGGTGGTGGCTGGGTGCTGGTGGGTCGGGGTCGTGACGGGTGGAGCTGGGACGGCGACGCCCAGGGCACCACGGCGCAGGTCGCCTCGCCGGTCTCGGGGCAGGCCGCCTTCGTGCCGCGCAAGCTGTCGTCGGCGACGGTCGACGCTCTGCTCGGTGGCCGCCGGGTGGACCAGCTCTCCGACGGCGTCCGCCTGCGCCGCGCGAAGGACGCGGGCGGCACGGACTGGCAGGAGGTGCGGTGGCGGCTGCGGTCCATGGGGTCGTGGTCGTGGGCGTTCGGTGCCGGCCACCCCCTGGCCGGCTCGTCGTTCGACGGCGTCCAGTTCTCGGGCCAGACCACCCGCGACGCCGGCACGACGTCGACGGGCGCGGCCGATCGGCTGCGCCGCGTGTGGACCTTCGAGTCTGCGGACAACGGCTGGGTGCGCGGCTTCGGCTACGGGAGCGCGGTGACGGGCTCGACCGCACCCGGCAGCGCGCTCTACGCGACCCGGACGGACTACGCGACGCCGTTCACGCAGGTCTTCGTGCGGCCACGGCTGCGGCAGGCGGACCTGTCGTTCGCGGCGGTGCCCGACAGCGGGACGGCAGCGGTCACGGCGCTCCCGGTCGCCCGCAGCAGGTCGTTGCCGCAGACGTGGGGCGTGACGGGCACGGGCGCGGGCGGCACGGGCGAGCTGGCCACGGAGGTGCAGGCCTTCGCCCAGGTCGGCGACGTCATGTACGTGGGCGGGAACTTCACGACGGTCCGCAACCAGGACGGGTCGCGCAGGGTCGCGCAGGCGTACCTCGCCGCGTTCCGAGCCTCGACGGGGGAGTGGATCTCCTCCTTCAGGCCCAAGCTGGACGGACAGGTGCGCGCGCTGAAGGCACTGCCCGACGGCCGGCTCGCGGTCGGCGGCGACTTCACGCGCGTCGACGGCCAGCGACGCTCCAGCCTGGCCGTGCTGACGACGCGCCGGACCCTCGACCGCACGTGGACCACCGGGGTCGAGCGACGCGGCGGCGACCGTCGCCCGTCGGTGCGCACGCTCGACGTCGCCGGCGGCCGGCTGTACCTCGGTGGTCGCTTTACGCACGTGGTGCGTGGCACGGGTGCCGCGGCGCTACCCTACGCCGCACGGGTGGTGCTGCCCAGCGGGCGCGGCGACAGCCGGTGGCAGCCGCACCTGAACGGCACCGTGGCCGACCTCGACGTGTCGCCCCACGGCAGCCGCGTCTACCTCGCCGGCTACATGACGCGCAAGGCCAGCGCGACCGTGCGCAACGCGGTGGCGGTCACGACGTCGTCCGCACGACTGGTCTCGCCCTCCTGGAGCCCGCGCTTCAGCACCAAGAGCTCCTCGACGTACCAGCAGGCGGTCCGTCAGGTGGGGTCGCTCGTGTGGCTGGGCGGGTCGCAGCACAGCATGTTCGCCTACGACGCCCGCACGCTCGCGCTGCGCAGCCCCAGCATCACGAAGGCCGGCGGCGACCTGCAGGCGATCGGCAGCAACGGACGGGTGGTCTACGGCGGGTGCCACTGCGGCGACTGGGTCTTCGAGGGCACGTCGAGCTGGGACTCGTGGTCCACGGGGCAGAACCCCGTCCCGTGGCGGCAGGCGGGGAAGATCTCGCTGCTCGGGGCGTGGGACGCGGCCTCGGGTGCGTTCGTGAGCACGTTCGCCCCGCAGTGGAAGTCGCGCGGCGGCTACGGCGTCTGGGCCGTCGAGGTGGCCTCCGACGGC
>JAPLCA010000012.1 GCA_026392465.1 Propionibacteriales bacterium | reverse complement strand
GGGTGTACTGGTTGCTGACGCCTCAGCTGCGGACGCCGACGCAGTTCTACTGCGACATGACGACCGACGGTGGTGGCTGGGTGCTGGTGGGTCGGGGTCGTGACGGGTGGAGCTGGGACGGCGACGCCCAGGGCACCACGGTGCAGGTCGCCTCGCCGGTGACCGGCCAGGCGGCCTTCAGGCCGCGCCGGCTGTCGTCGGCCACCATCGACGCCCTCCTGGGCGGCGGAGCGGTCGACGCGCTGCCCGACGGCGTCCGCCTGCGACGCGCCAAGGACGCGCAGGGCACCTCGTGGCAGGAGGTCCGCTTCTCCCTCCGCTCGCTCGCCTCGTGGTCCTGGGCGTTCGGCGCCGGCCACCCGCTGACCGGCTCCTCCTTCGACGGCGCCCGGTTCTCTGGCCAGACCACGCTCGACTTCGGCACGAACGACGGCGGCTCGCAGAACTACCGTCGCGTCTGGACGAACGAGTACAGCGGGAACGGCTGGGTCCGCGGCTTCAACTACAACTCCGCCGTCCAGGGGACCACCGACGCGTCGAGCTACCTGTACTCCAAGAGCACGGGCAACGCCACGCCCTTCACGCAGGTCTACCTGCGGCCCAGGCTGCGCCAGGCTGACCTGTCGTTCGCGGCGGTGCCCGACAGCGGGACGGCAGCCGTCACGGCGCTGCCCGTCGCCCGGAGCGGCTCCCTGGCCCAGCCGTGGGGCGTCACCGGCACCGGCGCCGCGGGCACCGGCGAGCTGGCCACGGAGGTGCAGGCCTTCGCCCAGATCGGCGACGTCATGTACGTGGGCGGCAACTTCACCACGGTCCGCAACCAGGACGGGTCCCAGAGCGCGGCGCAGTCCTACCTCGCGGCCTTCGACGTCTCGACCGGCACGTGGATCTCCTCCTTCCGGCCGACCTTCGACAACCAGGTGCGGTCGTTGAAGGCGCTCCCGGACGGCCGGCTCGCCGTCGGTGGCGACTTCACCACCGTCAACGGCCAGGGCCGCACCGGCCTCGCCGTGCTCGACACCTCCGGCGCGCTGTCCTCGTCGTGGAGCACCGTCGTCGAGAACCGCGGCAGCTCCGGCAAGGTCAGCGTCCGCAGCCTCGACGTGTCCGACGGGCGGCTCTACGTCGGCGGCAGCTTCACCCACCTCGTCAAGGGCACGTCGTCCTGGTTCGCCCGCAACGCCGGACGCGTCACGCTCTCGACCGGCGACGGCGACGGGCAGTGGAACCCCAACCTCAACGGAGCGGTCGCGTCGCTCGACGTCGACGACGACGGCAGCCGCGTCTACCTCGCCGGCTACATGACGGCCTCCGGGTCGAGGGCGGTCAAGAACGGGGTCGCGATCAGCACCGCGGCCGGCGCGCCGGTCGCGGACCCCGCGTGGAACCCGACGTTCAGCACCTCCGGTGCGACGTACCAGCAGGCCGTGAAGCAGGTGGCCTCGAAGGTGTGGCTGGGCGGGTCGCAGCACAGCATGTTCTCCTACGACCGCTCCACGCTGGCGCTGCAGGACACCAACATCACGAAGTCGGGCGGCGACCTGCAGGCGATCGGCAGCAACGGACGGGTGGTCTACGGCGGGTGCCACTGCGGCGACTGGGTCTTCGAGGGCACGTCGAGCTGGGACTCGTGGTCCACGGGGCAGAACCCTGTCCCGTGGCGGCAGGCGGGGAAGATCTCGCTGCTCGGGGCGTGGGACGCGGCCTCGGGTGCGTTCGTGAGCACGTTCGCCCCGCAGTGGAAGTCGCGCGGCGGCTACGGCGTCTGGGCCGTCGAGGTGGCCTCCGACGGC
>JAPLCA010000008.1 GCA_026392465.1 Propionibacteriales bacterium | reverse complement strand
CACCCGCCTGCGCAACGCGATGGACGCCCTCGACGCCGCCGCCGACACCTGCAAGCGCGCCATCAACGCCGCGTCCGGGCACTTCAAGGACAGCACGATGGACGACGTCAAGGGCGCCGTGTCCGCCGTCCTCAAGGTCCTCGTCGATGCCTTGACCATCATCGCGATCATCATCGCGGTCGTGCTCATCGTGCTGGTCATCATCGGTTCTGGCGGCACCGCGCTCGCGGCGTTCCTGACTGCCGCCGCCTTCTGGGTGGGTCTGTCCATCCTCGCCCTGACGTCGGTTCAGTACTTCATGGGTGACGCGTCACTGGAAGATGTCGGCTGGGCGGCCCTCGGGGCCATCGGCGGTGGACTCACGAAGTTCGTCGGGGCCGGCGCGAAAGCGATCGTCGGAACGACCCGCCTTCAAGTCCTCACCCGCGTCGCGGACCAGGCCCGGCGGTCACTTCCGTTCTACGTCAAGTTCGCACAGAGGATCCCGATCGGCTTCGTCTCGCGCTGGGCGCAGGGGCGCGAGCTGGCCGCCGTGACCGCCGCTGTCACGCGTGCCGCCTCCGTGATCGACGACGCCGCTGTCAGGAGTCCCCTGATCACTCGGGCGCTGGGTGTCGTCGGTCTCGACGACGTCGTGAACAACTTCCTCCGTATCCGCGCGATGTCGACGCTGGGTCTCGAGGCGGCCGAGACGACCGCCTTGACCACCGCCACGCTGCGAAACGTGGCCGGACTGGGCGCTGCGGGCATGAGCGGCGTCGCGCAGGCACACGACTTCAGTGAGATCCTCGACGCCGTGACATCGTTCCCAGACACCTTGCACGACAGCGACATCGCGATCCTGGACGCCGCCGACGGAGTCCCCGAACGCGACATGCCTCTGCCAGATCCGACGCGCGTGACACCCGTGGGCCGATGACGGGCACGGAGACGGATTCCTTCGAGCCCGCGCTGGAGGTCGACGGGTTCCGGGCATGGTTGCCCTTGCCCACAGAACCCTCGCTGACCGAGTTCCTGGGCACCGTCCTTGAGCTCGTCGATCTCGATCCGCAGCCACGGGACGTGATCGAGGCGATCGGGACCGAGCTCCACGACCTGGGCGTGGACCTCGTCTCGCGCAGCGACGACGAGACGTTGTACCTGGCGTCGTGGGTGCTGCTGCCGACGGATGGTCGTGTGCTTGACGTGCGCGGACTTGTCACGCTGTGCTGTGTGCGCATCACCCCCGACACGACTCCGACCGACTTCGTCGAACACCTGGCGAGCGAGGTCAACCTGTATCAACCTCCGGTGATGGAGACCATCGAAACGCGCTCAGGCCCGGCCACCTTGGTGCGGCTGCGCCAGTTCGTCGAGCACGAGAACCAGCCCGGGGGCGACCTCGCGCTGAGCGAGGTCGTGCTGATCTTCTGGTTGGATGCCGAGCTGGGCGTCGCGTACGAGCTGACCTCTCTGCCCATGCCCGACCTCGTCAGCGCGGCCGATCTCGCGGACCACCTGGTGCCGCTTGCCGCATCGGTGCGTGGCCTGTGAGCGGGCGCTGGCTCTATGCAGGGCCCCGCGCCGGCTTGCTGATCCCCGAGGCACGCCAGTGGCGGTACCACGCCGAGGCGGGTGTGATCACCGAGCACCGACCGAACCGCGAGCCCCGACGCGTGGCTGCGGCAGGGGAGATCGTGCGAGCTTGCATCGCGCCAGGTCAGATGATGCCTCGGAACACACTGCTTGCTCCGAGCATCGGTCCGACCGAGCTCGACCAGCTACTCGTCATACGGTCCGAGAGCTCCGTGCTTCTGGCCGTGCCCCTGGTGCTGCTGGCTCCTGGGTCTGAGACCACCGGCGAACAGCAGCGCGCGGCGTCCGGCGTCAAGGCGTTCGTCGCCGAGCTCGGGCTGCCGCTCGAGCGAGCCGACCAGAACGACGCCGCTGCCCTCGTCGGGGCGGCATTCGAGACCGGTCCCCTGAAGACGGGGCTCACACGCAGGGGCTGGTTGCACGCCCTCGGGGCGCTGGGGATCGCGCTGAGCATCATCGTGGCGGTGGTGCTCGGCTCCCGCGACGGGGCGTTCTCGTACGAGCACCCTGTTCCTTTGGGCATCGGCACCGCTCTGGTCGTTGCCCTCACGTTCGATCTGTTGCGCCAGCGTCGGCGCTTCTCCTCGACGTTGCGACCTCCGGAACCGGAAGATCGCGTCGCTCTCACCGGGGGCACTCCCGGCGCTGGCGGCGGGCGTCCTTCTCACCTCCAGATCGGCGCCGACGACATCCTGCTCAGCGCGGGCGTCGCGGAGCAATGGGTCGCCGGGCCTCGCCGGGGTGGGGCAACCCGCTGCATCGTCTCGCCCGACGGTCTGTCCTTCGAGCGCGACGGCAACGTCGTCCTTCAGGCGGGCGGCTCGCAGTGGGACGTCGACGCCGCGCAACGGGCATGTCGGGCCGCGGGGCTCGAGGTGAGGATGGACCGTGAGCCTCGAGCATTGAAGCAGGCGCCGCCGGCAATCCTGACATTTTTCGGACAAGGGCCCGTTCTAGGCAACGGAGGGCAGCTGACGCCCCTCGTGTGTGGCATCGGCGGGGCGACGATCGGCGTCTTCAGCGGCCTCGACCCAGACCGGTCCTACGGCTGGTACGGGGCTCTCCTCGCCACGCTTTGCTTCGCGAGCAGCGCGGCAGTTGTCCTCGCCGCGTGGCAGCGTCGACGTAGCCTCGGATCCACGGGGGTGATCGGCTGATGGAACGCGTCGTCAGTGCACCCGGAGCGTGGCGAATCGTGCTGCCGGCCGGGTGGATCACCCTCTCCACGGACCATGCCCGCCGCGAGGCGGACATCAAGCGGCTCCTCGACCGCCAGTTCCGGCGCACCGCGCGGGACGAGCTGATCCAGGTGCGCATCGAGGCCGATCGTCGGCTGCGCGCCGACGTCTCCCGCGCCGCCGAGAACGGTGTCACGCAGATTCACGGTCTCGCCGATCCGGTCCGGGGGTTGCCGGTCTCCGCCACCCTGCTCGTGGCCCAGCTGTTCACCGGGGACGGCAGCACGCTCGGGCCTCAGCTCGCCACCCTGCTCGGTGCGGCCGAGGGCGTCACGGAGAACAGCGCCACCGAGCTTGCCGGGCGCACCGCACTGCGCCGCGTCCGAAAGGTCGAGGAACCGGCCGATCCCGACACCCCTGGGTCGCCGCTGATCTGGCACACCCATGTCGACTACCTCGTCCAGGCCGACCTCGACCGCGTCCTCGTGCTCAGCTTCGTCACCTCCACCGACCCGCTCGCCGACCCCCTCGTCGCCCTGTTCGACAGCATCGCCGAGACCCTCCACGTCGCCGACGAGGACGGCGCGGGCGCGCTGGCCTGGGAGCCCGAGCCGTTGCACCCCCGCCCGGACCCCGCTTCCTGACTGCGCTCATGACCGGCTGCTGGCTCCACCCCGGAGCCCGGAGCGGGGTCCTTGCCGAGGAGCCGAGTGGCTGGTGGCCATCGAGCCGGGTCCCGCACTCAGGAGATGGGCCCGCGGAGGCCACGACGCCAGCGTCCTGGCGTGGGGTCGACGACCCGACGCGTCAGGCAGCCCGGCCAGCGCGAATGCCTCGTCCGCGACGATCCCGGTCCTGCCGGGAGCCGCAGCGTTGCTCCTGCGCCGGTGGACCGCACGGCAGATGACGAGCCTCGAGAGCCCCGTCGCGCGATCGCGGCCGAGGTCCCGCTGAGCTGTCGTCAGGACGTCAGCGTGGCCACCTGGCGCAGCGAGCCGTCACCGACGTGCAGCAGGCCGCGACCGACGACGACCGGCTGGCCGAGCAGGTTGCGCGGCACCCGCGCGCCCACGAGGTCGCCGTCGCCGAGGCCCTGCGGCGACAGCAGCAGGCCCTGGCGCGCCTTCTTGATCTCCGGCTGCCAGCCGCTGAGACCGGCACCCACGCCCTCGGCGTGACCGCCCAGCACCACGAGGGTGCCCGGGACCTGGCCGCGGATGGAGCGCAGGAAGAAGTCCCCGGCCGCACAGTCGCGCAGACCCTCGCCGTCGTCGATCACGACCAGCACCGGACGACCCGCCTGCTCCACCCACGCGTCGAACTCCGACGCCGGGGTCGTCGCGTCGGTCACGACCGCGAGCACGCCGTCGCCCGCGAGGTCGCGCAGCGGGCTGGGCCGCGGCGCGACCGCGATCACCGCACCACCACTGGCCACGAACGTGCGCGCCATGCCCTCGAGCACCGAGCTGCGGCCCGACCGGCCGGGGCCGGCCACGACGAAGCCCGTGGATTCGCCCACGTGCAGCGCGAAGGCCGTCAGCTCGTCGCCGCCGACGCCGACCACCGCGTGCGGTCCGGCCACGCCCTCGGGCACGAGCTCCAGCGCCTGCTCCGCAGTGATGCGGGCCGGCAGCGGGTCGACCCGGAACGGCCGCACCGTCGAGGCGTCGACCAGTTCCTTGGCACGGTCGCCGAGCACCTGCAGCTCACGCGCCTGCGCCTGCGCCGACGGGTCGGCCGCCAGCTGGAAGATCTGCGTCTCGTAGCCCTGCGGCGTGAAGCCCCGGCCAGGAGCCACGGAGTCGGGCATGTCGCGCGGCTTGAGACCGAGGAGACCGTAGTCGTCACGGTCGGCCAGGCGCAGCGCCAGCTTGTTCTCGACCATCGACGACACTCGCGAGTTGTACGCCAGCGTCCGGTCGCCCGTGGCCACCAGGTGCACGCCGGCACCCGCACCCTCGCGCAGGATCCGGGTGACCACGTTGTGGTTCGCCTCCACCTCGCCGATGGTGGCCGTGTAGCCCTCCCACCGGTCCAGCAGGACCAGCACGTGCGGCAGCGGGTCGACCCCCGAGGCCCGCTGCTCGGAGATGTCGCCGAACCCGCCGGCCGCCATGATCTGCTGACGACGGTCGAGCTCCTCGCCGATGCGCGCCAGCAGACGAGCTGCCCGCGCCCCCTCGGTGCGGCTCACCACGGCACCGGTGTGCGGCAGCGCGGTGAGCGCGTTGAGCGCGCCGTTGCCGCAGTCGAGCCCGTACAGGTGCAGATCGGTCGGGTGCGTCAGGCGGGCCGCCGACGCCGCGATGGTGCGCAGCAGCTGCGAGCGACCGCTGCCCGAGGAACCCACCACGAGCAGGTGGTCGTCGCGCACCAGGTCGAGCGCGGCCACGACCTGCTCCTGCCGGTGCGGCAGGTCCTGGCGGCCGTACGGCAGCGCCGGGACGCTACCGCGCCGCGCCTCGTCGGTGACGTCCTCGGACCACAGCAGGGACTCCGGAAGCGACGGCAACCAGGGGCTGCGCTGCGCAGGCACCTCCTCCAGGCGCGCCGCCTCCACGACGGCGGTCACCAGCTCGGACAGGTCCGTCCCCTCGACCTCGACCTCCTTGCGCCGCGGCGGGCGCGGCGGCGGGTAGCCGAGGTTGCGCCACCCCACCGGCGCGAGGAACGGCGGGGGCACGTCGGTCGCGACGGCACCGGGGCGACGTCCACCGACGCGGCCGGACTGGAACAGCTTCATCGTGCCCGCGCCGAGGCGGGCGTAGGCGCGACCGGGCGTCGACTTCGCGATCCGCGACGCGTCGGGCACGTCGAGGACGTCCGAGCTGTCAGCGGCGTCGGCCACGCGCAGCGCGATGCGCATGTTGGTGTTGGCGCGGATCTCGGGCGACACGACACCGGACGGTCGCTGCGTCGCCAGCAGCAGATGGATGCCGAGGCTACGTCCGAGCTGGGCGATCGCGACCAGGCCGGTGACGAAGTCGGGCAGGTCCTTGCTCAGCTGGGCGAACTCGTCGATGACGATCAGCAGGCGCGGCAGCGGCGGACGGTGCGGCTCCTTGGCCTGCAGGTCCTGGTAGTCCTCGATGTCCTTCGTGCCGGCCTCGGCGAGGAAGTGCTCGCGGTACTTCAGCTCCGCCTTGAGCGACTGCAGGGCACGGACCACGAGGTGCGGGTCGAGGTCGTTGACCTTGCCGACGGTGTGCGGCAGCTTCACGCAGTCCTTGAACGCGCTGTCGCCCTTGTAGTCGACGAGCACGAAGTTGATCTGGTCGGGCCGGTTCGCGACCGCGAGCGAGGCGATCATGGTCTGGAGGAGCTCCGTCTTGCCCGACCCGGTCATGCCGGCGACGAGTCCGTGCGGGCCGTCGGACCTCAGGTCGAGCGCGAACGGCCCGTCAGCGCCGAGACCGAGGGTCATCGACGTGCTGCGCGGGGAGATGATCCAGCCCGAGCGGACGGCGTCCGGGGTGGGCGGGTCGATACCGAGGACGTCGAGCAGACGCGCGGAGTCGGGCACCTGGCCGCCCTCCTCGCCCTCGCCGACGTCGCGCAGGCTGGCCAACGCCCGTGCCGCGCGGTCGACGACCGCCAGGCTCACGCCCTCGGTCTGCAGGTCGGGCACCGACGGTCGTCCGCTGCTGCGCAGCGCCGCGCGCGTCCGGTCGACGGGGTCGACCTGGAGCGTGGCGCTCGCGCGCTCCGGCAGCGACCGCTGGTGGTCGTCGACGCACAGCGCGTACACGCCCACCGCGGGTCCGTCCTCCAGCACCGCTGCGAGCCCCGGCAGGGCCCGCAGCGCGCGGTAGCCGTGCAGCACGACCACGTGCGCCGGGAAGCTGGCAGCACCGGCCCGGTGGTCCTTCGCGAGTGCCTTGCGCTCCTTGATCGTGGCCGTCAGCCACGCCACCTGCGCCTTGTGCGTCTCGGCGTCGTTGCCGACCATCGCGATGCACGCGTCGAGGTCGCCCGCCGACAGGTGCGGCAGCCACGCGAGCCACGACCACTCCTCGCCGCCGCGTGACGTCAGGAACGAGATCGTCAGGTCGCGGGGGGCGTGGTAGGCCGCCAGCTGCAGCATCGACCAGCGCAGCACGTCGTCCACGACCTCGTCCGGGCCGGCCAGGCCCACGACGCCGGACTCCGCGAGCGAGAAGCCGACCGGCACGGCGTGCAGCTTCAGCTCCTCCTCGGGCGCCTCGCCGGTCACCTGGATGGTGGTCGGCTGGTCGGCGGTGCCCAGACGCAGCGCCAGGAAGTCGTCGTCCTGACGCCGGCGCTCCCACAGGCGCGCGCCGGGCAGGGTGGCCGTCACGAAGGTCTCCGCGGCGTCGGGCAGCGCCGAGCGCAGCCGCTGCTGCTCCGCCTCGGTGTGCTCGAGCAGCTTCGCCTGCGCCGCTGCGAGCTTCTCGTGGTACTCGGCGAGCTCCTCGGCCCGCGTCTTGCCCTGGCCGCGACGCTCCGAGAAGTAGTTCGCCGCCATCATCATCGGGGACATCAGCAGGAACATCAGGTACATCGGGTTCCGCAGCACCGCGAACATCATCAGGCCGAGGACCACGGGCGCGATCATGGCGATCACCGGGAAGCTGCGCTTGTGCTGCTTGCCCGGCGGGCGCGGCACCTCCACCGACGGCGTCAGGTGGTACGGCTGGATGCGCGGCGGACGCAGGAAGGTCCGCCAGCCCGGGTCCGCGTTCTCCACGACCGTCTCGTCACGGCGCGCCTCGCGCACCACCACGGCCGAGTCGCCGAGCTCCAGCAGCGCACCCAGCGGCCAGGCGGCCTCCTGCTCGGCCTCGAGCCGCTCCCCCTCGAGGAACGTGCCGTTCGTGGAGCCGAGGTCGGTGACCGTCAGGGACTCGCTGGTCACGGTCACGCGGCAGTGCCGCCGCGACATCGACTGGTCGCCCCACGAGAGCGCGCCCACGCGACCGACCTCGTGCGTGCCCACCGGGAGCACGAACACGGTGCCGGCGCGCAGGCCCGACACGACGTGCAGCTGAAGACCCTCGGTCTGCGTCGCGTCGTCGACAGGGACCCCGAAGCCGATGCGCGCCCCGTGGTGGAGCCCCTCGAGCCCGGCCGTCGCCACCGCGACGTCGCCCTCGTGCGCGTCGCCGGCCTCCAGGCTCCAGGCGGCCGTGGTGCCGATCTCCCGCCCGAGCGCCTGCTCCAGGTCACGCGCCGACGTCGCGTCGTCGCAGTCGACGAGCACGTCCCGGTCGCCGCTCGACGACGAGGTGGTGACGATGATCCGCATCCGGGGGCCTCCTGGTGTCCGAGCCGCTAGCTCCGAGGGCCGACCACGGTGAGCGCATTGCTCTCGAGGTCGGTGAAACGTCCGATCGAGGTGGTGAGGGTGCAGCCGTCCACGGCTCGGCCCTCGAGGACCATCGCCCCACCGGGCCCGGCGTAGACGGCGCCGTCGCAGCTCGGACCGGGGTTGAAGCGCAGCTCCTCGTCACCGGCGACGGCGGCGAGCATCTGCGTCCGCGGCCCGGGGTTGTCGGAGTCGTACAGGACGTTCTGGTCGTCGGGCTCCCCGTTGGACCAGCGCGGGAACAGCTTCACCGGCACGACCTTGTCCGCGAAGGTGAGGGTGCTGGGCACTACGACCTCGATGCCGGCCAGCCGCTGCAGCACGTACGCCGTCGACTTCACGACGTCCGGGTCGTCCACGGCGGCCGCGGTGGCGTCGGCCTGCGAGCCGAGCCACGTCTCCAGGGCCTGCTCAGGATCGGACCCGAGGTCGGCGCCGACGGTGGCCTCCACGCGCTGGCTGCCGCCCGACTCGACCGCCACGGGGACGACCTGGCCGGGACAGGTGGAGCGGATGCCGGTCGCCCGGGTCACATTGAGGGTGGTCTCGACGTCCCAGGTCACCTCGGGGCAGCCCTGTCCCTCGACCTCGGGCATCACCTGCAGCACGTCGCCACGCAGCGGGCCACCCGTGGAGTCGAAGGTCATCACCAGGTCGATGCTGCCCGTCTCGGGGTCGAAGGTGGCCTCTCGGGCGACCTCCAGACCCGACGGATAGCTCACCGGATCGGCCTGGAACGTCACGGGCGCCCCCGAGCCGCCTCCGTTGCCACCGGTCAGGCTCGTGACGACGAGGTAGCCGCCGCCGGCCAGGACGACGACCGCTGCGGCCACTGCCACCCACACCCACATCCGCCGTCGCCGCTCGACCTCGACGGTGGGCGCGCCGGGCGCGAGCACCGGTGCCTCGAACGCGCGGTCGCGGCGCGCCAGGTTGGTCTCCCCGTCGACGAGCGCGGCATCGGCACCGCCGGCCAGCGCCTTGACCTCGCCCTGCGCCGCGACGGGAGCCGCGACCGGCGCGAGGCCCTTGAGGTGGGTGGCGCCGACGTCGATGCTGTCGTCGGCCCGCGGCTGGATGACCGAGGCGGGGGCCGCTGCGGCCACGCTGACCCACTCGGTCGGCTCGGGCTGCGGGGAGAGCGGGGAGGCGTCGAGGACCGCGTCGGGCAGGCCCCGCAGCATGCGCGCCGCCGTGGCGGGGGTGGGCCGGACGGTCGGATCCTTCGCGAGGAGCGCGTCGAGGACGTGCCAGAGCTCGGGAGCGACCGGGAGCACGGGCGGCGCCGCCGTCACGTGCCGGAAGCCGACCGTGTGGGCGGTGCCCGCGCCGGCGAAGGGCGTGCGGCCTGCGACCAGCTCGTAGAGCATGACACCGGCGGCGTACACGTCGGACGCCCCGCTGAACCGTCCTTCGGAGAACAGCTCCGGTGGCATGTACCCGGGGGTGCCGAGCAGGCCGGTGGCCTGCACCGTCGAGTCCTGCGCGAGCCGCGCGATGCCGAAGTCGGACAGCCGGACACGCGTGCCGATCGGCGCGGGCCCCTCGGCCAGCAGGACGTTGTCGGGCTTGACGTCACGGTGCAGGCATCCAGCGGCGTGCGCGGCAGCCAGCGCGTCGAGCACCGATGCGACCACCTCGACGGCCTCGCGCGGCGTGCAGGTGCCGGACCGGTCGAGCAGCGTACGCACGTCGGAGCCCGTGACGAGGTCCATGACGATGGCGAGGTCGTCACCCTCGACCACCAGGTCGCGCACGCGCACCACGTTGTCGTGACGCAGCCCCAGCAGGATCGACCGCTCCTGGATGAACCGGCCGACGATCTCCGGATCCTCGGTCAGCTCACGTCGCAGCAGCTTGGCGGCCACGTGGTCGCCCGACGTGCGGTCGAGGGTCAGCCAGACCTCGCCCATCGCACCCGAGCCGAGCCTCTCCTGGAGCTCGTAGCGGCTGCCGAGCGCCCGACGGCTCCCCACGTCCACGTCCGGCCCCGTCAGTCCTGCGCGTCGTCGCCGACGCCGAACCAGAAGAGTCGCGGGGCGTCGTCGCCGTCGGCCGGCTCGGGCCGCACCCCCGGGTCCTGCGTCGTCGCCCGCAGCACGGCGACCCCGCGGCCGGGCACGACGTACGTGGAGGAGAAGTCGAGCGCCGGGCCCGCCAGCGCCTGCTTCGCGCCGAGCTTCAGGCCATCGAGAGCCTGGGCGACGTCGCCCGGCTTCGACGACCCTGCCTTCGACGCCGCGCGCACGAGGGCGACGACGGCGTCGTGGCTCGGCAGGTCGGCGTCGGCGGCCGCCTCCTGCAACGGCGTGCCGTCGACCACCGAGGTCGCATCAGGGTCGGACGCGAGCAGCCGCAGGGCGGAGAAGTAGGCGGCGGCGGAGTCGGCAGCGGCGTCGGAGCCGAGCGTCGACGCGTCGGACGCGTCGACGCCCACGGCCTCGAGCCGGCCTGCGACGGTGCCGTCGCCACGCACGACGGCGTTGGCGAACCGGGGACTGAGTGCCTCGGGGGTCAGGTAGACCGGCAGGTCCGGAGCCGCGCCCTGGAGCGCTGCGACGGCCCGGGCCTGGGTGGTCGTGGACGCGCTGACGACGACGGAGTCGACCGTGCGGTCCTCGACGCCCTTCGCGATGCCCCGCACGGCCTGCTTGAGGTTGTCACCGTCGAGCTGCACCGTGCGCGCACCCTCGAGGTCGGGGGCGGGGGAGCCGTCGCCGACGAGCACGACGCTCGCGGAGACGCCGTCGGACTCCCGGGCCTGCGTGAGGCGCTCGTCGACCTGCCCCTCGCTGGGACCGAGGACGTGCACACCCTCCGGCACGCCGCCGGTACGCAGGTACGGGGCGACCACCGGGACGTCCGCGTCCGAGGCGAGGTCGAGCGCGGCCTCGACGTGCGAGCCCGACGTCGCGAGGACGATCCCGGAGACGCCTTCGTCGACCAGCTTCTGCACCCCCTGTGTGGCCCGCTCGGCCGAGCCCCGGTCGTCGACCACGGAGAACGTGATCTTCCGACCGGCCAGACCGAACCGGTAGGCCGCCACCTCGGCCCCCGCGGACGCTTCCAGCCACTCCGAGCCCTGGCCTGCGTCCGATGTCGAGGAGACGACGAGGCCGATCGTCAGAGCGTCGACCTTGTCGGCCGCCAGCGCGACCGCCGCTGGCTCGCGAGGATCGGCCTGCGCCCCACCCGTGCAGCCCGTGAGGGCGAGCAGACCGGCGGACGCGGTGACGGCGACGAGGGCACGCTTCATGGTCAGTCCTTGCCGACGTGGAACGAGAACACGGTGGTGTGCGACGAGCCGCTCGGCAGCTTCAGGTCGAAAGCGGGGAACGCCGACTCGGCCTGCAGCGAGGCCGCCACCTGCTCCTGCTGGAGCAGCAGGGCGTCGAGGCTCGTAGCCCGGACACCGCTGAACGCGTCGACAGCACCGCCCGCGGAGGCGACCTTCTGGTTCGACGCCCCGGTGTTGCGGGCACCGATGTTGATCGAGACGAGCAGGCCGCTACCTGCGCGGTCGGGGGAGCCGATCGAGGCGATGATGGCCGCAAAATCCGCCGCCAGCTCCTTCTCCGAGGCGGCCAGGTCACGATTCGACGCCGAGACGCGGTCCTCGATGGCCTGCGTCGACTTCGCGATGGTGCTGTCGAGCGCCGTCTCGAAGCCGGCGGCCTGGGCGTCGAGCCGCTGGCGCTGGCGCTCGATCTGCTTCCTGCCCTGGTCGGCGAGGGCCCGGCCGATCCCGTCGAGCGAGGAGCCGAAGCCGCCGAAGAGCGAGCTGGTCCCGTTCGCGGCGGCGTCGCCACCGGCCTGGACCTTGGTCGAGCCGTCGGCGACCTGTCGGTTGGCGTCGGCGAGGGCGTCGTCGACGCCGTCGAAGGCGGTGGCGACGTCCTGGGAGATCTGGCCCTGGCTGGTGGTCAGGGTCTCGACCGTGCAGCGCAGCGCGTTGGCCGGCGGCAGGTCGTCGTCGTCGCACGTCACGGGGGCGCTGGCGAACAGGTCGTCCAGGGAGGCGAGGGTGCCGTCGACCTTCTCGTCGACGCTGCCCGTACCGCCCTGGGTGGCGTCCAGCACCTGGCCGATGCTGTCGCGCAGCGACTCGACGATCGACGGGACGCCCGTCGAGGAGGACAGGTCGGCGATCTGCTGCCAGGCGGCGAGCTGGTCGTCGACACGCTCGGCCAGCGGCTCGGGGAAGTCGCCGGTGGGTGCCGGGAGGCCTGCGCAGTCCTTGCCGCTCAGCAGACCGGCCGCCTGCGTGCGCTCCGGGGAGTCCGGCAGGGTGCACAGGGTGGTCTGCAGCGCCTCGACCTGCTCCTGCACGCTCTCGTCGCCGTCCGACAACGCGGCCACCTGCGCGGCGGCAGTGCTGTGGATCGTGGCGAGGCTCTGCGAGAGCTGGCTGCTGGTGCTGATGGAGGTCAGGATGCCCCTCAGACGAGTGACGAGATCGCCGATCGACGAGCCCTGCGCGCCGCTGCGGATGTCGGAGACGAGACCACGGACGCCCTGCAGGTCGGTGAGGACCGTGCCGAGCTGGTCCGAGAGCGTGCCGACGGCTAGCGCGTCGATCGAGCCCGTGACGGACGCCTTGGCGCTGGCCACCGCGGTGACGCTCTGGCCGAGTCGCCCGGAGGCGCAGTTCAGCGCGCCGAGCGCGGTCGTCGGGGCGTTCGGCGTCGCCGGGCAGACGTCCGTGGTGCTGCCGAGCGTGGCCTTGAGGCTGGCCACGACCGCGTCGCGGCAGGCGCCCGACTCGGCCTTCAGCTGGCCGAGCTGGGCGCGCACGGCTCGCAGCTGACCGACCACCGTGGCGCTCGGACGCACCTGCGCCGCGTCGAGGGTGCAGGTGGCTCCCTGGCCGGTGCCCGGTCGGACCGTGACCGGCTCCTCGAGCTTCTCGGGGTCGCCGAGCACGCGCGTCTTCACCTGGCCGAGGGAGTCGCTCATCTGCTGCACGGCCTTGTCGCTGGAGGAGTCCAGCGCGGCGCTCATCTGCGACTCGAGACCGTCGATGTCCGAGGCGAGACCGCTGAGCGCGGAGTCGACGTCGCCCGCGCTGCGGTCGAGGTCGGAGAGGGTCTTCGAGCCGAGCTGGCGCGCGGACCCGCTGAGCAGCTGCTCGACCTTGACGAGCACGTCGCCGGCCTGGGCGAGCGACTGGCCAACCCCGGTGAGCACGCTGATCGTCCGGGTCTCGAGGTCGCGCTGGCTGCCGGCCGACTCCGAGAACGCCGAGTCGACCAGGCGTGCGACGGAGGTGTCGGTGACCAGGCCGGGCTGCGCGCTGATGTCGAAGGAGGGCGGGGTGATGTCCGCGGAGTCGATGACGAGACGGAACGTGGCGCTCGTGGCGAGCCGCGGCGGGGCGAGCATCGTGGCCCACTGGACCTGCGTCGCGCCGTCCGCGTCACGGCTGACGACACCGTTGGTGCCAGCGCCCCCGTCCTCGCTGGCGGAGACCACGGAGGCGGTGTCGACGTCGTCGAGCCTCGCCGCGGCCATCACCGTCAGCGGGGTGCCGACCAGGGCGGGCGCCTCCTTGCCGACGCCGTTCGCGTCGTAGGAGAGCACCTTCGGCCGCACCGTCGTGTTCTGGACGGTCACGAGGATCTCGGCGCGACCGGTCTTGCCGTCGAGGTCCTGGAGGTCCGTGCCCACCGTTTTGCCGAGCCGGTAGGACGTGAGCACGCGCAGCGGCAGCTCCGAGCCGGTCTTCGCGGGGTCGTGCTCCCGCTCGGTCTTCTCCGGGTCGGCGTCGCCCTCCTGCGACACGGTGTCACTCGTGATCCTGGTGATCGCACCGCTGTCGTCGACCGACACCGCGACCGACTGGAGCACCTTCTGGGGCGCCGCCTGGGCCGGCATCAGGCCGAACGTGACGAGACCGGCGGACGCGGTGACGACGACGCCCAGGGTCAGGCGGCGGCGCGTCCGACGTCCGGTCGGTGCGGTGAAGGTGTCTCCCACGGCTGCATGTCCTTCTCGCGTCGGCGACCGTCCTCGGGACGGCGGTGTTCCCCTGGAGGAACGATGTCGATTCGATCGAGTTACTGAACCGGATTCCCAAGTCCGGCACGCTGAGGATAGGCGAGCCGGACCCCGGCTGCCCAATCAACCGAGACCTTCGTCCCGCATCTCGGTCAGACGAACGCGTTGATCCCCGTCTCGGCCCGCCCGATCAGCAGCTTCTGCACCTGGCTCGTGCCCTCGTAGAGCGTCATCACGCGAGCGTCGCGCAGGTACTTCTGCACCGGGTACTCGTCGATGAACCCGTAGCCGCCGAACGCCTGCACGGCGAGGTTCGCGGCGCGCACGGCCGCCTCCGAGGCGAACAGCTTGGCCTTCGACGCCGCCGTCCCGAACGGCTCGCCGCGCTGCATGAGGTCGGCGGCGCGCCAGGTGAGCAGCCGCGCGGCGTCGGCGTCAACGCTCATGTCGGCGATCATCTCCTGCACCAGCTGGTACGACGCGATCGGCCGGCCGAACTGCTCGCGCTGGCCCGTGTACGCGACGGTCTCCTCCAGGCAGCCCTGGACGATGCCTACGCAGCTGGCCGCGATGGTCACGCGGCCCTTGTCGAGGGTCTGCATCGCGATCTTGAAGCCCCGGCCCTCCTCGCCCAGCAGCGCGTCGCCCGGCACGCGGACGCCGTCGAAGGACAGCGCTGCGGTCGCCTGGCCGCGCAGGCCGAGCTTGCCCGTGATCTCGGTGGCCTCGAAGCCGGGCGTGTCCGTCGGCACCAGGAACGCGGACACGCCACGCGGGCCGTCGTCGCTGGTGCGGGCGAACACGAGGGCCACGTCGGCCCAGGTGCCGTTGGTGATGAACACCTTCGAGCCGTCGATCACCCAGTCGTCACCGTCGCGGCGGGCCCGGGTGCGCAGGTTGCCGGCGTCGGAGCCGTTGCCGGGCTCGGTGAGCCCGAAGCAGCCGAGGATGCGGCCGGCGGCGATGTCGGGCAGCCAGCGCTGCTTCTGCGCCTCGGTGCCGTGCCGCAGGACCGACGTGCCGAACAGCCCGGACGAGACCGAGACGATGCCGCGGATCGCGGAGTCGGCGCGGCCGAGCTCCTCCGCCGCGAGGACGTAGGTGAGGTAGTCGCCGCCGACCCCGCCGTACTCCTCCGGGATCGTCAGACCGAAGAAGCCGATCTCGCCCAGCCTCGGGATGATCGACAGGTCGACGGACTCCGCGCGGTCCCACGCGGCACGGTGCGGCACGACCTCCCGGTCGAGGAAGTCGCGGGCCAGGGCGCGGAATCCGGCCTGCTCGTCGGTGAGGGTCAGGTCCATGGGTCCGATGCTGCCACGCGGACGCGCCCCCGGCCGGTGCCGACCTCAGGCGTCGAGGAACGTGGCGAGCAGGTCGTGCCCGTGGCTCGTGAGGATCGACTCGGGGTGCCACTGCACGCCCTCGACCGGATGGGTCGCGTGCCGCAGGCCCATCACGACGCCCGACGCGGTGCGACTCGTGACGACGAGCTCCGCCGGCAGGCTGGCCTCCTCGGCCACCAGCGAGTGGTAGCGGGCGACGACGAGGGGCGCGGGCAGCCCGGCGTGCAGGCCGAGCCCGTCGTGGTGGACGAGCGACGGCTTGCCGTGCACCACCTGCGCCGCACGCACCACCCGCGCGCCATAGGCCTCGGCGATCGCCTGGTGGCCGAGGCAGACCCCGAGCAGCGGCGTGGTGGGACCGAGGCGACGGACGACGTCGACGCTGATGCCCGCGTCGGCGGGCGCGCCCGGCCCCGGCGACAGGACCACGTGCGTCAGCTCGCGCGCCGACCGCGCGGCGACGAGCTGCTCGACGTCGACCTCGTCGTTGCGGACGACGTCGGCCCGGGCGCCGAGCTCGCGCACGTACTGCACGAGGTTGAAGACGAACGAGTCGTAGTTGTCGACGAACAGCACCCTGGCCCCGCCCGCCCCCTCCCGCTGAGCGTGACGTTTCCGGGCTGGAACCTGCGTTCTCACCCCGGAAACGTCACGGTCAGGGGGGTGGGGGGAGGCCAGTTCCGAGGTGAGGAGGGTGGCGAGGGGGCCGGGGGCGGGCCACGCGCCGACGTCCGCGACCTCGTGCACCGGCACGACCCCGCGCAGGGCGTTGGTGACGAAGACCTCCGACGCCGCCGCGAGGTCGGAGCGCGTGAGCCGACGCTGACGCAGCGGCAGGCCGGCGCGCAGGAGGGCGTCGACGACCCGGGCGCGCTGGGTGCCCGGCAGCACCCTGCCGTCGAGCGCGGGCGTGTGCACGCCGTCGTCGAGCACACAGAACACCGAGGTGCGACCGCCCTCCAGCACCGAGCCGTCGACGTCGACGAGCAGCAGCTCGTCCGCCCCCGCCGGGGGTTCCAGCGGGCCGCGGTCGACCCACTTGTGGCTGCCCCAGCCGCCCGGGACCTCGCGCGGCACGAGCCGCCACGAGGCGGGGGCGGGCGCGAGCGGGGCGTCGACGAGGCGGACCCGCACCGGCACGGCGTGGTCGTCCGCGTCGCGCAGCGGCTCGAGGGGCACCGCCTCGACCCGCACCCGATGCCGGCCCGACGGCAGGCTCGCCGCGCGCCGGGCCACCGCGTCGTCGAGCCCCTCCCGGACGCTGCTGCCGTAGACGGCGCGGACGCTGGCGTCGAGCCGGGCCAGGTGCGACGCGACGTCGACGGCCCTCCCGTCCTCCACGAGCAGGGTGGTGAACACCCCGCGCGTGACGTCCGCGGACCACTCCCGCGCGGACCTCGGCGCGGACGGGGCCGCGGGCGGTGGGAGCGGCACGTCGTCGACGAGGCTGCCCCCGACCGCCTCGACCACCGGGCGCGCCTTCACGAACACCTCGGCCAGCTCGGCGTGCGGGTCGGAGTCGGCGACGATCCCACCGCCCACGCCGAGCCACGCCCGCCCCTGGGCCATCTCCAGCGTGCGGATGACGACGTTCGCCTCGAGACCGGCGAGCGGGCTGACGTGGCCGATCGCCCCGGTGTACGCCTCCCGCCCGGTGGCCTCGAGCGCCGCGGCGACCTCCATCGCCCGCACCTTCGGCGCACCCGTGACCGACCCCGGCGGGAACGTCGCCCGCCACAGGTCGGCGTCGTCGACGTCCGGCGCGAGGCGGCCCACGACGTCGGACACCAGCTGCCACACGGCGTGCCGCTCGGGCCGGACGAGGGCGGGGACGCGCACGCTGCCCGGCGCGCACACGCGACCGAGGTCGTTGCGCATCAGGTCGACGATCATGACGTTCTCGGCGCGGTCCTTCGCCGAGGCCACCAGCGTCGCGGCCGCGGCGGCGTCGTCCCGCGGTCCGGCTCCGAGCGGCGCCGTGCCCTTGATCGGCGACGTCAGCACCTCGTGCCCCGTGCGGCGCAGGAACAGCTCCGGGGAGAACGACGCGACGCCCTCGCCGCTGCCCGCCGGGCCGCCCACGAACGCGCCGTAGGCTGGCCGCAGGTGCTGCGCGCCCGCGCAGAAGACGTCGACCGGGTGCCCCCGCACCTCGCCCTCCAGGCGCGCACAGAGATTCACCTGGAAGAGGTCACCGGCGTGCACGTGCGCCACCGCCCGCGCGACCGCTGCCGCGTGCTCGTCGGGTGACGGCACCAGCCGCAGCGGCCCGACGCGGTGCGCGCCCGGCTCCGGCGCGGGACCCTCGAGCATCGCCAGCACGGGCGCGACGTCGACGTCGCCCAGCCACTCCAGCCACCACGTGCCCCGGCTGCGTCGCAGCACCCACGCGTAGAACGCCAGCCGGGCGTCGGGCTGCTCGACGGGACGGGTGCGGGCGGGCGGCACCCGCTCCAGCCGGCCGCCCAGCCGGTACCCCCACAGACCGATCCAGCCCCCGCCGAAGCCGGCACCGGGTCCGTCGGCGTCCGGTGCCACCACCGGCAGCGGCAGGTCGAACGGGTCGTCCACCTCGGGATCGAGCACCCGCACGGGGTCGCAGGCCACCAGCGCGTCGCCCTGGTGCCACGCGCCGACCAGCGCCACCGGACGGTCGCGGTCACGGAAGCGTCGCAGCACCTCCAGCGGACCCTCGGCGAGCTCGAGACGCCGTCGGTGCGCCACCACGGCCACGGCCCCGGCTCCCCCGTCCGCGGCCCGGGGCCCGGCACCCCCGGCTCCGCCGTCCGCCGCCCTGGGCCCGGCACCCCCGGCTCCGCCGTCCGCCGCCCGGGGCCCGGCACCCCCGCCGGGATCAGCCGTGGTCGATCTCATCGATCACCCGCGCACCCAGCTCGCGCGAGAGGAGCTGCTCGGGGTCGGCGCCCTGGTCGACGACCGGGTCGTCAGGGTGCGCCGCGAGGTCGGGGTCCTCCGGCGGTGCCACCGAGCCCGGCTCGCGCATGGCCTGGCGGACCGCCTCGGGCGCACCGACGCCACGACCCTGGCCGGACGGCGCCGGAGCAGCCGGCTGGGCGGCCGGCGCCGACGGCTGCGGCGCGCTGGCCGCACGCGGGTCGACCGACGGGTCGACGATCGCCTCGATCCGCCACTGCACGCCGATGACCTGCTGCAACGCCTGCTGCACGTACTCGGCCGAGCCGCTCGCGACGAACGAGTCGCGGGCGCCGGCGTTGACCAGCGCGATGGTCAACGTCTGGCCGTCGAGCGCCTGCACCTGCGCGTTCTGGCTGAGCATGATCCAGGTGAACCGGCGCAGCCCCTTGATGACCTCGAGCACCTCCGGCCAGAGCCGACGCACGTCGGCCACGCCCATGCCCCCGGCCGCAGGCGTCGGCGGCGCAACCGGCTGCGCCGGCTCCTGACGGGCCGGCTGCTCGGGCGGCTGCGGTGCCGACTCCTGCGCCGCCGGGCGGCCCGGCTCCTGCGCCGGGGCGGCCTGGCGCTGCTCGGGCGCCGGTTGCTGGGCAGCCGGCTGGGCAGCCGGCTGGGCAGGCGTCGCCGGCTGGGGGGACGCGGACCGCTCGACCGGCTCCTCCACCTCCCACGGCGGCAGGTCCGGCGGCTCAGGGACGTCGTCGGGCTCCGGGGCGGGTGCCGACGGGGCGGCCCCCGCCTGCCGCAGGGCCGCCTCCCGCGGGCTCGACGACTGCGAGGCAGGCGGCTGGGGCGCGGACGACTGCGCTGCGGGGGCCGCCGGGGCCGCCGCCTCGACGCTGGGCGCCGGTGCGGGCCGGGTGCCGACCGGCACCTGGTCGGCCGGCACCCCGCCCATGGAGAGCCGCTTCTCGAGCCGGTCGACGCGGGCGACCACACCGGACGCGTCGGAGGCCGGCACCAGGATGCGCGCGCACATCAGCTCCAGCAGCAGACGCGGGGCGGTGGCACCACGGAACTCCGTGAGCGCCGCGTTGACGATGTCGGCCATGCGCGTCAGGTCGGCCGGACCGAACGACGTGGCCTGGCCCTGCAGTCGCTCGGCCCGGTCGCCCGGCACGTCGAGCAGACCGGTCGCGAGCGCGTCGGGCACGGCCCGCAGCACGACGAGGTCGCGCAGCCGCTGCAGCAGGTCCTCGGCGAAGCGGCGCGGGTCCTGCCCCGACTCGATGATCTTGTCGACGACGCCGAACACCGTGGCACCGTCGGACGCGCCGAACGCCGCGACCGCCTCGTCGAGCAGCGAGTCGGGCGTGTAGCCCAGCAGCTGGACGGCGAGGTCGTAGGTGACGCCCTCGGGCCCCGCGCCGCCGAGCAGCTGGTCGAGGACGCTGAGGGTGTCGCGCACCGACCCGGCGCCCGCACGGACCACGAGCGGGAGCGCGGCGGGCTCGAGGCGCACGCCCTCGGCCTCGCACAGCTGGTTCAGGTAGTCGCCGAGCGCCTTCGGCGGCACGAGCCGGAACGGGTAGTGGTGCGTGCGGGACCGGATGGTGCCGATCACCTTGTCGGGCTCGGTGGTCGCGAAGATGAACTTCAGGTGCGGCGGCGGCTCCTCGACGAGCTTGAGCAGCGCGTTGAAGCCCTGCGGGCTCACCATGTGCGCCTCGTCGATGATGTAGACCTTGTAGCGGCTGCTGATGGGCGCGAAGAACGCGCGCTCGCGCAGGTCGCGGGCGTCGTCGACACCACCGTGGCTCGCGGCGTCGATCTCGATGACGTCGACGCTGCCCGGTCCGCCGCGGGCGAGGTCGCGGCAGCTCTGGCACTCCCCGCACGGGTCGGCCACCGGCGCCTGCTCGCAGTTGAGCGCCCGGGCCAGGATGCGTGCGCTGGTCGTCTTGCCGCAGCCGCGCGGGCCGGAGAACAGGTAGGCGTGGTTGACCCGGTTCGCGGCCAGCGCGTGCCGGAGCGGGTCGGTGACGTGCTCCTGCCCGATCACCTCGGCGAACGTCTCGGGACGGTACCGGCGGTAGAGGGCGAGAGGGGCATCCACGGCCCCGAGCCTAGCCGCGCCGCCCGACACGGGTCACGGCGTGCGGTCAGCCGCCGGAGCCGAACGCCTCGTGCAGCGCGACGGCCTGCTCGTACGCGTCGTCGACCTTCGCCAGCAGGGCGCTCGCCGACGTCGTCCGCAGCAGGCCGAGACGGTCGTACGGCCCCATCGGGCAGCCGTCGGCGAGGTGCCAGCAGGCGGCCTCGAGGTCGTGCGGCGGCGGCTCGGGCGGCATCGCCCCGAGTCGCACCGCGGCGGCCGTCGCGCGCTCGTGCACCTCGGCGACCGCGACCAGGTCGACGTCGAGCTCCAGCGGCGGCAGCTCACGCACCTTGGCCCGCGGGTACGGGTCCTCAGGCAGCCAGCCCTCGACCTCGATGCGTCGCTCGCCCACGGCCACCAGGCCCATCTCCTGCTGCCGCGGCTCGACCTGGACGACGCGTCCGACCGTCGCCGTCGAGAACCGCGAGTCGCCACCGCCCGTCTCCACGCCCCGCTCGATCAGCACGAACCCGATCTCGGGCTCGTCGTCGGCGAGGACGTCGGCGAGCAGGGCCAGGTAGCGCGGCTCGAACAGCCGCAGGGGCAGCAGGCCTCCCGGCAGCAGGACGGTCCCGAGCGGGAACATCGGCATGGCGGTCACGGTCCAGGTGTACCCCACCGCGCCGACCTGTGCCGGTCAGACCAGCGAGGTCGTGCGCAACCAGGTGTCGACGGCCCGGTAGGCGGCCTCGCGCGGCTCCTCGAGCGACAGGAACACGTCGTGCCGGGCGTCCGGGATCGGCAGCGACATGACCGCGTCGCCGAGGCAGCCGGCCCAGCGGGCGATCTGCTTGACGTCGAGCACCGCGTCGGCGCGGTCGACCTCCTCGGACCAGGACCGCGCGAAGCGGCTCTTGTCCGAGCGCAGGACCAGCGACGGGACGCCGACGTCGAGCCCGCGGTGCAGACGCGCCTGACCGGCCCGCACGGCCCCGAGCCAGCCGAAGGTGACCTCGAACCCGTTGAGCGGCTTCAGCGCGACGTCGTAGTCCCACTCGCCGTGGGCGCCGACGTGCAGGCTGCTGCCGTAGGCGTCGGTGAACGGCAGCTTCATGACGTCGAACGGCTTCACGCGGCCGATCCCGCGGATCACCAGCGTGCCGACCTCGCGCATCCAGGGCTTGCCCTGCAGGTCGAACCAGGGGCTGTTCAGCACGAGGCCGCTGATACCGGCCCCCTTCGTGCCGCCCGGGCGCCGGTTCAGGCGGTCCAGCCACAGCGGGAGCACCAGGCCGCCGGTCGAGTGCGCCGACAGCAGCACGGGCCCGTCGGGCACCTCCTCGCGCACCGTGGCCAGCGCCCGGTCGAGCTCGGCGTCGTAGTGCGCCAGGTCGGTCACGTGGTGGGCCGTCTGCCCCTCGCGCCGCGACCGGCCGCACTTGCGCAGGTCGAGCGCGTAGAAGGCGAACCCGCGCTCGGCGAAGAAGTCGGCCATCGCGGTCTGGAAGAAGTAGTCGCTGAAGCCGTGCACGTACAGGACGGCGCGCCGCGCCGGCTCCGTCCCGGTCCAGGTGCGTCGCACGAGCGTGGCGAAGACCTCGCCCTGCCCGTCCGGGTCGTCACCCAGCGCGTACGTGAGCTGCTCGTAGCCGTCGCCCAGGACGTCGGGCCGCCAGTCGGTCATCGTGCCTCCTCGTGCTCCCCCGGCATCTCGCCGAGGAGAGCCTAGGACACGCGCGCACCTCGCGCGGGCCGACGAGCACCGACCCGTACGGCGGACCGGGCGGCGAGGGACCCGTGGGAGGGCCGACGTCCCGGGGCGGCGCGGCCCGGCACCCGCGCTGCGCAAGCCGGACGCCGGGACCGCGTCACCCACCTGGCTCGTACCCGCTCGTCGGGGTCCGAACCGTCCCCGACCTGCGGACGTGTCGCCGGCCCGTACCCGGGGTACGTGCGTGGCATGAGGATCCCCACGCCGTGCGGCCCGGTGAGCCAGGCCGTGCACGACCACCTGGACTCCGGCGCTCCGCTCCCCGACCTGCCCGCTGCGCCGGAGCCGACGTCGCGTGACCACGCGCTCGCGCTGTGGATGCTGCACGAGCTGGCGTACCGCGGTTTCGACGGCGTCGACCCCGACCTGGAGTGGTCGCCGGACGTCCTGCGGCTGCGCAACCGGCTCAACCGCGACCTGGAGGCGTGGCTGCGCCAGGCGTTCGCGACCTCGACCCTGCCGCGCACCGTCACGGGCCTGGTCGACGCCGACGGCGACCTCCCCGGCGTGGCGCGGTTCGTCCGCGAGCGGGCGACGGCCGACGACGTGCGCCGCATCCTCGTGCAGCGCAGCGTCTACCACCTGAAGGAGGCCGACCCGCAGTGCTTCGTCCTGCCGCGGCTCGAGCCGGCCGCCAAGGCGGCGCTCACCGAGCTGCAGTACGACGAGCTGGGCGACGGCGACCCTGCCCGCGTGCACCAGCACCTCTTCGCGGAGGCGATGGCGGCCGCCGGGCTCGACCCGACGTACGGCGCCTACGTGGACGAGGCCGACGAGGAGACGCTGACGCTGAACAACGCGATCTCCCTGCTGTGCCTGCACCGGCGGCTGCGGCACGCCGCCGCGGGGCACCTCGCGGCCTTCGAGGCCACGAGCGCCCTGCCCAGCGCCGACATGGTGCGCGGCCTGCAGCGCCTCGGATTCTCCGAGCCGGTGTGGCGCTACTACGACGAGCACGTGGAGGCCGACGCGGTCCACGAGCACCTGGCCCGGGACATCTGCGACCTCGTGACGGGCGGCGACCCGGAGCTGGAGCGCGAGGTCGTGTTCGGTGCGTTCGTGTGCATCGCCCTGGAGGAGCGCTGCGCCCGACGCCTGGTGCCCGAGCCGGTGCCCGCGTGAGCAGCGGTGGCGGCGGACCGTCCGCCCATGAGGCGCTGCGCGAGCGCGCCGCGCACGGTCCGGCGCTCGTGCGCGGCGTCGGCTTCGTCGTCGACGCCGACGGCGAGGCCACCCAGGCACGCCGCCCGGTGGTCGCGCTCTGCCGCTGCGAGGCTTCGGCGCGTCGTCCCTGGTGCGACGGCACCCACAAACGCCTCGTCTGACGACCTCCCCTCGCCACGATTCGGTACGTCATCGCCCTTCCTGACGGTCGGAAAGGGCGATGACGTACCGAATTGTGGGAGGTCATCGTGGGAGGTCACCGTGTGAGGTCAGGGGCGGAAGACGACCTTGACGGTGCCGTCCTGCTTCTTCTGGAACGCGCTGTAGGCGGCGGGCGCGTCCTCCAGCGACGGACGGTGGGTCGCGAAGTCCTCGAGCCCGAGCGGGTCGTCGGAGCGCTCCGCGAGGGGCAGCAGGTCATCGACCCAGCGCTTCACGTTCGCCTGCCCCATGCGGAGGGTCACCTGACGGTCGAACAGCTGCTGCATCGGCATCGGGTCGTGCGTGCCCGTGTAGACGCCCGACAGCGAGACCGTCCCGCCCCGGCGCACGAGCTGGGTCGCGAGGTGCAGCGCAGCCAGCCGGTCGACGCTGGCCGACGTCATGACCTGCTTCGCGAGCCCGTCGGGCAGCAGCCCCGCCGCCTTCTGCAGCGCCGAGGGGCCCGGCGAGCCGTGCGCCTCCATGCCCACGGCGTCCACGACGCCGTCGGCACCGCGTCCCGACGTCGCCTCGAGCACCGCCGCGGCGACGTCGTCGTGCTCCACGTGCAGCACCTCCACCCCGCGGGCGCGGGCCCGCTCGAGGCGCTCGGGGACCAGGTCGACGCCGATCACCCGGACGCCGTGGTGCAGCGCCAGCCGCGAGGCCATGTCGCCGATCGGCCCGAGACCGACCACGACGAGCGTGTCGCCCTCGTGGACGTCGGCGTACCGCACCCCCTGCCACGCCGTCGGCATGACGTCGGAGAGGTAGACGTAACGCTCGTCGGGCAGGTCGGGCCCGACCGTGATCGCGCCGTAGTCGGCGTGCGGGACGCGCAGGTACTCCGCCTGCCCGCCCGGCACGCTGCCGTAGAGCTCGCTGTAGCCGAACAGGGCGGCGCCCATCCCCGACGAGCGGACCTGCGTGGTCTCGCACTGCGTCTGCAGGCCGCGACGGCACATGAAGCAGTCGCCGCAGGAGATCTGGAACGGCACGACGACCCGGTCGCCGACCGAGAGCCGCGAGACCCCCGACCCGACCTCGACGACCTCGCCCATCGTCTCGTGGCCGAGCACGTCGCCGGCGTGCATGAACGGGCCCATCACCTCGTAGAGGTGCAGGTCGGAGCCGCAGAGCCCTGTGCTGCTCACCTTCAGCACCACGTCGGTCGGGTCCTCGATGCGGGGGTCCGGCACGTCCATCACCTGCACGTCACGGCGTCCCTGCCACGTCACTGCTCTCACGGGTCCTCCTCGGGTCGGGGTGGGTCACGCGGGACGTACCCGACCACGCGCGTCCGACGCCCCGTCCGGACGCGACGCGGGGCACGGCCGGACGTTGCGTCGAGCCGTGCCGACGGGGTACCACGGAGGCATGCTCGTACCTGGAGGATCCCCGATCGCCCACCACGTCCACACGCACCTGGCGGGGTCGGCCGCCGGCATCGACCTGTTCGGCCGCAGCGCGGCCGGGCTGCTCGACCCGGAGGCGGCCACGCTGGTGCGCGACATCCACCGCGAGCTGCTCGACGAGCGTCGTCGGCTGCGTCGGATGGCCGACGACCTCGGCGTCGGCGAGGCCTACCTCATGACGCTCGCGGCGCGCGCTGGCGAGCGCGCGGCTCGGCTCAAGCCCAACGGCTCGTGGACGGAGCGGACCCCGCTCACCGACCTCGTCGAGCTGGAGGCGATGCGCGTGGCCGTCAACGGCAAGCGCGCGGGGTGGCACGCGCTGCTCGCGGTGGTCGACGTGCACGCGGCACTCGACCGCGAGGAGCTGGAGATGCTGGCCGAGCAGGCCGCGGAGCAGGACAGGCGGTTGGCCGAAGCGCACCACCGGGCGGCCGCGCGGGCGCTCGTGCACTGAGCACCGAGCGCCGCGCGGCAGCCCGCCTGCGGGCCCCGTCAGTCCTCGTCGTCGTCCTCGAGCTCGGAGGCGTCCGGCGACGGCTCCGTGGGGGGCTCGTCGGTGTCGGGCTCGGTGTCGGGCGAGGTGGCCGGGTCGACCGGCGCGTGGTCGTGGGTGCCGGGACCGGACTGGGGCGTGCTGCCGAAGGTGCTCATGCCCCTCACGTACCCGGCCCCGGCACCGTGACGCGTCAGGACCCGCCGCTGGCGGGGTCGTCGCCCTGGCGCTCCTGCGCGTCGTCGCCGAAGGGCTTCTCGTCAGGACGGCGCTCGTGCTGGTCGTCGTCGCCAGGCTCGGCGGTGGACCGCTCGGGATCGTTCCGGTCGGGGTCGTGCTGCGATGCGCTCATGCACGCAGCGTTCCCCGACCGGGGCGCGACATGCGCCTCACCCGTCGACGTCACCCATGCGGTCGCGGACCTCCGCCAGCGCGCGGGAGAGCCGGCGCGACACCTGCATCTGCGAGATGCCCACCCGCTCGCCGATCTCGCGCTGCGTCAGGTCGTCGACGAACCGCAGCTCGAGCAGCCGACGGTCCTCCTCGGACAGCGACCGCACGGCCGGGACGACGCTCTGCAACCGGTCGACGGCGTCGAGGCCGGGGTCCTCGGCACCCAGGTGCTCGTGCCCCGGCAGCCCGTCGACGGCGGACGGACGGTCGAGCGACTGCGGGGCGAACGCGTCGTGCGCGGCATCGGCTTCGCGCACCTGGGCCCGGCTGACGTGCAGCCGCTCGGCCACCTCGTCGTCGGTCGGCGTGTGCTGCTCCTCCGTGCGCAGGGCATCGCGCGCCGCCGTGACCGCGCTCTGCAGCTCCTGCGTGGAGCGGGTGGGCCGCACGGCCCACGCCTTGTCGCGGAAGTGACGCCGCAGCTCGCCCAGGACGGTGGGCACGGCGTACGCCGCGAACGACCGGCGGGTCGGGTCGAAGCCACGCACCGCCTTGACCAGGCCCAGGTGGGCCACCTGCTCGAGGTCGTCGGACTCCACGCCGCGGTCGCGGTAGCGCCGGGACAGCCGCCGCGCCATGGGCGCGTAGTCGGTGACGACGCCGTTCTGGAGCCTCAGCCGCTCCAGCGGTGAGGCGTGCGCCGCCTCGTCGAGCGTCTCGCAGGTACGGGTGTCGGGATCGGTCGATTCCATCGTGCTGCCTCTCGTCGGACGAGTGCGGCTGGTGGCTCAACCTCCTCTCCACGGCACCACGGGAACCGCCGGACGTCAACCCTCGTGCGCTCGGAGACCCGTCCAGGCCTCCGGTCCCAGCAGCGCGAGGACGCCTCGGGAGCTGCCCTCGCCGGCCTCCCGGACGGCCAGGACCTCCATGCCGGACGTCTCGCACGTGTGGTCGAGCACCTCGACCTGCTCGACGCTGCCCAGCTGCAGCAGCACACGGCCGTCCGCGGCCAGGTGCCGCGACGCCGTCCGCACGCAGCGTCGGGCGACCTCGAGGCCGTCGATGCCGCCGTCGATCGCCCACACCGGGTCCTCCGGGAACTCCTCGACGCGCTGGCTGGGCACCCACGGCGGGTCGGCCACGACGAGCGCGAACCGTTCGCCCGGGTCGAGCACGGCGTCGAAGCGGCCCTCCCGGACCTCGACCTCCTCCTCGACCTGCGCGGCGTTGAGCCGGGCGAGCGTGCACGCCCGGGGCTCGGCGTCGACCATGACCAGCCGTCGTCCGGTCCCGTGCACGGCTGCGAGGCCGATCTGCCCGGCTCCGGCGCACAGCTCGAGCACGTCGCCGGGCGGCAACGTCTCGAGCAGCTCGGCGGCCCACGTCGACTGGGCGTAGGTCCACGGCCGGGGCTCGAGGACGGTCCCGTCGACCTGGATCTCCAGCGGTCCGAAGGGGACGATCCGGCTGGAGGGTGCCGCCGCCGCGGGGGCGGATGGGTCGGGGGTCGGTGCTGCGGTGTCCACGTCCTGCGCGTACCCCGCGCGCGGCCCGACGAACCACGCCGAGTTGCGGACGACGCGGCACGGGGTGACAGTGGCGATGGTTAAGCAGCAGCCACACCGTCACCCGTCCTGGGGGGACCGACATGGCTGACTGCATCCCGCTCGTGACCGACCATCTCGACCTCGCCGCCCGGCTGGCCCGCGGATACCGCGGCCGCGGCGTCGAGGACGACGACCTGCTCCAGGTCGCTCGCCTCGCCCTCGTGAAGGCCGCCGAACGCTTCGACGCCAGCGTCGGCGCGTTCGCGCCGTTCGCCGCCAGCACCATCCGCGGCGAGATCAAGCGCTACTTCCGCGACGTCGCGTGGAGCGTGCGACCTCCGCGCCGGCTGCAGGACCTGCAGGCCCAGATCGCCCGGGAGACCGCGACCGGGCCGGTCGCGCCCGAGACCCTCGCCACCCGCCTCGGCGTGCCACTCGCCGACGTCCGCGAGGCCATGGCGGCCGGGAGCTGCTTCACCAACGACCGGATCGACGACGAGCAGGGGGCGGGCGCGCTCGACGACGCCGGCTACGCCCGCGTCGAGGCGTGGCTGACCGTCCGCTCGCTCCGAGGCGGGCTGAGCGAGGACGACCGACGTCTGCTCGCGTGGCGGTTCGTCGATGAGCTGCCCCAGCGGGAGATCGCCGCACGGCTCGGCATCAGCCAGATGCAGGTCTCGCGCCGCCTGTCGAACCTGCTGACGCGGCTGCGCCGCGAGGTGGGCGACGTCGCGGCCTGAGATCCCGACCCGCGCACTCGTCCTGCGGGGCGAGCCTCCCGGGTACAGCCTGGCTGCAGGACGTCCCCAGGTTGAGCCGACAGCCAGGGGGCGTCCGCATGCCGCGGGCACCGACGGGTACGTGAGGGGTGAGACCGCAGGAGGCCCCGATGAGCGACCACCGCCGATCCCACCGACCGCAGGACCCCGTCCGCCGGGGCGACGCGTTCCGACCCGGGGCGCTGCGTGCCGCGATCGTCGACGCCTGGTCGCGTGCCCGCCGACACGGGCGTCGGGTCAGGCGCCCGCGCGAGTCGTGAGCAGCTGGTCGACCGGCGCGTAGTCGTCGGTGAGCACCGGCGCGTCGCCGACCCAGCGGTCCAGCGTCGCGCCGGAGAGCACCGTCCACCCGACCTGACGACGCTCGAGCCGGGAGCGCAGGGCCGCGACGTCCAGCGGACGGTCCGAGGCGACCATCACCAGGTTGCCGCCCTGGACCTCGTCCGCGGGGGCCGCTCCCGCCGACGTCGGCGCGGGCGCACCGAGCACCGCCACGTGCGACCAGCGCTCCTGGAGCGTCCGCGCCTCGGCACGGGCGAGCCGCAGCCGACCGTGGTCGATCAGGTTGAGCACGTACACGCCGTCGCCGTCGAGGGCCCGGTGCACCTCGTCGAGCATCTCGAGCGTGGTCAGGTGCCACGGCACGCTGACCCCGCCGAACGCGTCGCCGACGACGAGGTCGAGGCTGCCCGCGTCGACGTCGCGCATGCCGAGCCGACCGTCCTCGACCCGCACCTGCAGGGCCGGGCCGGTCCTCAGGCCGAGGTCGTCGCGGTCGAGCTGCACCACGCCGCCGTCGATCTCGGAGACGACGCTCGTGCTGCCGGGACGGGTGGCGGCCAGCCAGCGCGGCATGGTCACCCCGCCCGCACCCAGGTGGTGGGCCCGCAGCGGACCGTCGCCCGGGAACATCGCGTCGATGGCTGCCGCGTAGGCACGGGTGTAGGAGAACTCGAGGTAGGTGGGGTCGTCGAGGTCGACGAAGGAGTGGCGCAGGCCGTCGAGCACGAGCAGCCGACCGCCGCTCGTCCCGCCCGCGGCCTCGACGGTCGCGCAGTGGTACGTGGTCTCGACCTCGCAGCCGCTCGGCACGAGGCCGGCGGTGCCGCCGGCCAGCAGGGCGCCACCGATGGCGAGCAGCCCGACCGCCGGGCCACGCCGACGCAGCTCGAACGCCGCGGCGGCGACGCCCAGGAGCACGCCCAGCCCGACGAGGATGGCGCTGACGCGCACGTGGGAGATGAGCACGAACCCGGTGAGGACGGTGCCGACGATCGCGCCGACGGTGCCGATGCCGGAGAGGCGGCCGACGACGGTGCCCGTCTCGTCGAGGTCGTGCAGGAGCAGCTTCGTGACCATCGGCGTGACCGCCGACAGCAGCGCCCCCGGCACGACGATCGTCGCAGCCGCGACCAGGAACAGCAGCGCCGACGACCCGGGCTCGGCAGCGGCACGCACCGCGAACGGCGTCAGCGCCACGACGACCCCCGACACAGCGAGGAGCGGGGCGACCGCGCGACGGGGGTCGATACGGTCCGCGGCACGACCGCCGGCCCAGGAGCCCGCGGCGATGGCCGCGAGCGCCAGGCCGATGACGGTCGTCGACGTCTCCAGCGTGAGGCCCAGGTAGGGGGCGAGCAGCCGCAGCGCGACGATCTCGACCACGAGGACCGCGGCGGAGGAGCCGAAGACCAGCGCTCCGGCCGTCAGGTCGCCGAGGCCCGGGGGCCCCGGGTCGGGCGCGGACGGGTCCGGGGCGGCGTCGCTCATGCCGCCATCCTCCCAGCCGACGCCCTCCCGCGGGTGCGAGGACGCGGTCAGTGGTTCCGCAGCTTCTCGACGAGCTCGTCCTTGCGCAGGTCGGAGTAGCCCTCCAGACCGAGCTCCTTGGCCCGCTCCTTCAGCTCCTCGACCGTCCAGTCCTCGTACGACCCGGACTCCCCGCCGCGCTTCCCGACGGTCTTGCTGCCGTCGCGCGCGGCCGCGTTGGAGATGCGGGCCGCCTTCTCCTTCGAGGCGCCGTCGTCACGGAGCGCCTCGTACATCTCGGGGTTCTTCAGCGACGGCTCGTCGCGCGCGTCCTTGCCTGCGGGCATGGTGTCCTCCTCAGGTGGTGTGGTGCGGGCTCAGAAGACCGGCTTGCCGCCGGTGACGCCGAGCACGGTGCCGGAGACGTAGCTCGCGTCCCGCTCGGAGGCGAGGAACACGAAGGCCGGCGCGACCTCGGCGGGCTGCCCGGCGCGCCCCAGCGGGGTGTCGGAGCCGAACTGCTCGATCTTCTCCGCGGGCTGGGTGGCGGGCTGCAGCGGGGTCCAGATGGGTCCGGGGGCCACGGCGTTCACGCGGATGCCGTCCGCACCGAGCTCGGCTGCGAGGTTCACGGTCAGGTTGTTGAGCGCGGCCTTCGTCGAGGCGTAGTCCAGCAGCGACGTCGACGGCTCGTAGGCCTGGATCGACGTGTTGTTCACGACGCTGCCCTGCCGCTCCCGCAGGTGCGGCACGGCCGCGCGCGTCAGCCAGAAGGTGGCGTACAGGTTGGTCTTGAGGACCCGGTCGAGGTGCTCGTCCGTGAGCGCCTCGATGCCCTCCTCCCGCGCCATCTGGAAGCCGGCGTTGTTCACCAGCACGTCGAGGCCACCGAGCTCGTCGACCGTGCGGGCCACGACGTCGTCGCACGCCGACCGTTCGCGGAGGTCGACCTCCAGGGCCAGCGCCCGACGCCCTGCGTCCTCCACCCAGCGCGTGGTCTCGGCGGCGTCCTCCGCCTCCTCGGGCTGGTAGGTGAACGCGACGTCGGCACCCTCCCGGGCGTACGCGATGGCGACGGCGCGGCCGATGCCGGAGTCGCCGCCGGTCACGAGGGCGACCTTGCCGTCGAGCCGGCCGTGCCCGACGTAGGACTCCTCGCCGTGGTCGGGGCGGGGGTCCATCGCGGCGGTGCTGCCGGGCGGGTCCTGCTGCTGGGCGGGGAAGCCGTCGCTCATCGGATGCCTGTCTCGTCGGGGGCGGGGGTCGGCTCGAGGGGGACCTCGGGCACGTCGTCGGGGTCGGTCGGCTCGACCGGCTCGACGTCGGGGTCGGGCAGGGGTGCGTCAGGTGCGAGCGTCATGCGAACTCCTTCGGTCAGGGTCGTCACCTCGACGTTCCCCCGGATCCGGAAGCCATGCATCTCGGACCAGCCGAGGACGTCGGGACCGTGCTCGCCGACGCTGGGCTCGCGCACGCTGCGCTCGAGCAGCATGAGACGCAGCCCGGGCTCCGTGCGGCGCGCGACCCACCGCGCCACCGTCGACACCGCGCTCAGGCCGTCGGCCACGTCGCGCTGCGGCGTCCTGCACCACACGCCGTCGTGGCGCAGGACCAGGACGAACCGGCGTCGCGCGAGGCGGTGCCACGCGGCCTGCACCCGCGCCGGCGGGTCGACGTCCGCGGGCAGCAGGCACAGCACCGCGTCCCGGTCGGGCGCGTCCTCCAGCGCGAGCAAATGGTCACGGTCCCGACCGTCGTCGACGTCCAGCACGACGACGCCGGGCCGGTCGCGCGCGGTCTCGAGCAGACGGGTCATGTGGACGCCGTACCCCTGGAGACGCGGGTCATGCGCCGACGTGCGCAGGGTCTCCCCCGTGCCTACGCTCGCCGCATGAGCATGGACACCACCATCGACCTGGGTCGGCCCGTCTCGGGCGACGTCGTCGACCTGATCCTCGACGACCACCGTCGCTTCGAGGACCTGCTGCGCCAGCTGCGCAGCACCGCGTCGGACCGCGACGCCGTGCGTCAGGCCTTCGCCGCCCTGCACGTCGCGCACGCCGAGGCGGAGGAGCGGCACGTGTACCCGCAGCTGAAGAAGCGGCGCGCGGTGGGCGCGCACGAGGCCGACCACGGCGAGCACGAGCACGCCGAGGGCAACGAGGCGCTGCTCGCCGTCCTCGAGTGCGCCTCGACCGACACCCAGAAGTTCGACGACGCCGTCGAGGAGCTCACCCGTCTGATCAGCCACCACCTGACCGAGGAGGAGCTGACGATCCTCAACCCGGCCCGTGAGGAGCTCGGCCCCGAGGTCCTGGCGCGTCTGGGCGAGGCGTTCGCGACGGAGCGCAACCAGCAGATCGACGCCGACTGCGGCCGGACCGAGAACGTGCGCCGCCTGGTGGAGGAGGCTCGCGAGGAGGGTCTGATCGACGAGGAGTGACCCGGTCGAGCGGTGGACCGCACCCATGTGGTTCGCTGTCCCCCGGTTGAGCAGCAGCCGACGACCTCGCACGCCTGGAGGTGGTCGACCTGACCCACTCCCCCGTTCCGCCGGACCCCCTCCGCGACGGACCCCCCACGACCCCCGACCTCGCTCGTCACCTCGTGGCGCTCGCCACGACCGCCGGCGGGACCCCGCACGGCGGCCTCGTCCTGGCGACGCCGCACGACGCCGACGACCTGGTGGCCGCCTCGACCTCGCTGGCGTCGGTGGCGCTCGGGCTGCCGCCCGGCCCCGACGCCGACGACCTGGCCGACGGTCTGCTCGTCGTGCGCGACACGTCCCTCGACGGCCGCTGGCCGACCTGGTCGACGACGCTGGTCGGCCTCGGCGTCCGGTCGGTGCTGCTCGCGCCCGTCCGCACGACGCACCGCCCACCGGGCGTGCTGGCGGTGCACGCCGACCGCACCGACGCGTTCTCCGAGGCCCAGGTCGCCGCGTTCGGCGAGGTCGCCGCGATGGCGTCGTCGGCCCTCGCCGTCGCCCTCGACCGCGACGGGCTGCATCGCGCGGTGGCCGCACGACGCCTCATCGGCATCGGGATCGGGATGCTCGTGGAGCGCTACGACCTCTCCGTCGAGCGGGCCTTCGGCGTGCTCGTGCGGCACTCGCAGCACCTGAACCTCAAGCTGCGCGACGTCGCCCGGCACCTCGTCGAGAGCGGCGAGCTGCCGGAGCAGCCGCCGGACCTGGGCGACGGGCCGGCCGAGCCGACGTGACCGCGCGGGTCGGCGGCAGGTCAGGCGTCGTCGGGGAGGGTGCGCGTGCGCACGACCTCCTGCGCGACGACCGCCAGCTTCTCGTTGCGGTGCTGGGAGTAGCGCACGAGCACGCCGAAGGCCTGGTCGGCGTCGACGCCGAAGCGCTCCATGAGGATGCCCTCGGCCTGCCCGATGACGGTCCGCGACGCGAGCGCCTCCCGCAGGGTGCTGCGCTCGCGGGCCGACGCGATCGCGACGGCGGCGTGGCTCGCCAGGTGCCGGGCGGCGATCCGGTCGGCCTCGTCGAACGCCTCGGGCTCGGTCGCGTACAGGTTGAGCGCGCCGAGCTCGCGGTCGGCGAGCGCCAGCTGCACGCAGAACATGGAGCGCACCCCCTTGCTGACCACGTTCGGGCGCCACGACGGCCAGCGCGGGTCGGCGGCGAGGTCCGGCACGTCGACCTCGTCGGCGTGCAGGGCGTCGACGCAGGGGCCCTCGGACAGCTCGTGCTGCAGGTCGTCGGCCCAGGCGACGAGGTCGCTGGTGGGCGCCACGGTCTCCACGCGGCCCCGGCCCCGCACGAGCGAGACGCCCGCGTCGCTGGCCCCGCGCACGAGCTCCAGCGAGAGGGTGGTGAGCCGCTCGGCCGTGCTCTCCGGCGTGTCCTCGGCCGCGAGCTGCTGCGCGATCGACGCGAGCCGCCCGTCGAGTCCGTCGTCGACGATGTCCGACATGGTGTGACCTCCTCGGACCCGAGACTACCGAGATCCAGGTGGTGCGGCAGCAGACGCCGTGGCCACTGGGACGTCCGGGTGTCGCACCCGTCACCATGGTGCCCGTGAGCGACACCAAGGACGTGCAGCGCACGCTCGACCTCGCCCTGAGGATCGGGGAGCTGCTGCTGTCGAACGGGGCCGGCGCGGCCGACGTGACTGCGACGATGTCGTCGGTGACCCACCACCTCGGGCTGCGGCACACGCTCGTCGACGTCACGTTCACGTCGCTGACCCTCAGCCACCAGGAGAGCGTGGACGACACGCCGATCGTCATGCGCCGGCACGTGACGCACCGCGAGGTCGACTACGCGGACCTCACCGCGGTCGACCTCCTGGTGCGGGCGCTGCTCGCGGGCGAGATCGACCGTGACGAGGCGGCTGCGCAGGTGCTGCGGATCGCCTCGACCGGCCACCCCCGCCCCCGCTGGGCGATCACCGCCAGCTGGGGCGTGACCGGCGCCGGCATCGCCCTGCTGCTCGGCGGCAGCTGGATCGTGCTGGCCGTGGCCGCCGTCGCGGGCTCCACCATCGAGGTCGTGCAGCGCCGGATCGAGCGGCTGCGGCTGCCCTTCTTCTACTCCCAGGTCGCCGGCGCCCTCGCCGGCACGCTGATCGCGGTGGCGGTCGCCGCGTCGCCCGCCACCGTCGACCCGTCGGTCGTGGTCACGGCCGCCATCGTCATGCTCCTCGCCGGGCTCGGCTTCATCGGCGCGATCCAGGACGCCCTGACTGGGTTCACCATCACGGCCAACGCGCGACTGATGGAGGTGATGATCGCGACGGTCGGCATCATCGTCGGCGTGTCCACGGGTCTGCACGTCGGCGGCTGGCTCGGGCTGGACCTCAGCATCGACCCGGGCGCGTCCGGCCTGGGTCGGCTGCCCGGCGTCATGGCGGGTGCGGGTGTCACGGCGGGGGCGTTCGCGGTCTCGGCCTACTCGCCGAAGCGCATCGTGATGCCGATCGCCCTGCTCGCGGCGCTCACGTCGGGCGGCTTCCTCCTCCTGACGCAGTCCGACATCGGACGGCCGGGTGCCGCCGGCATCGCGGCGTTCACGATCGGCTTCCTCGGCTACTACATGGCGCGCAACTTCCGCGTGCCGCCGCTGGTGGTCGTGGTCTCCTGCATCGTGCCGCTGCTGCCCGGCCTGTCGATCTACCGCGCGCTGTCCCTGCTCGCGGGCGAGGACATCGGCGGGCTCCTGCCGATGATCACCGCCGCGGGCATCGCGATCGCCCTCGCGTCGGGCGTGCTGCTGGGGCAGTACGTGGCGCAGCCGCTCGGCCACGAGGCCCGCAGGCTGGAGCGCCGACTGGCCGGTCCCCGCCTCGTCGGCCCCCTCCGGGCGCGCGCCGGACGCGGACGTCGCGGCTGACCCGCCGCGTTCACCGGGCCGACGTCGTGGGTGCCTGGCAGGCTGACGGGGCAGGGCGTATCGTGCTGACTAAGCAAGCGCTTACTGACCGGAGAGTTGCCATGAAGCTTCGCCTGTCCGAGGAGGACGCCGCGTTCCGCGAGGAGATGCGCACGTTCTTCACCACCCAGGTCCCGCAGTCCATCCGCGACACCGTCGCGGCCCGACGTGAGCTGACGAAGGACCAGATCGTCGAGACGCAGCAGATCCTGAACGCTGCCGGGCTCGCCGTGCCGAACTGGCCGGTGGAGTGGGGCGGCAAGGACTGGACACCGCTGCAGCGCCACATCTGGCACGAGGAGATGCAGCTCGCGAGCGTGCCCGCCCCGCTCGCGTTCAACGCCTCCATGGTCGGCCCGGTCATCGCCGCGTTCGGCTCGCAGGAGGTCAAGGAGCGGTTCCTGCCCGCGACCGCGAACCTCGACATCTGGTGGTCGCAGGGCTTCTCCGAGCCCGATGCGGGCTCCGACCTCGCGTCGCTGCGCACCACCGCCCGCCGCGAGGGCGACGAGTACGTCGTCAACGGCCAGAAGACGTGGACCACCCTCGGCCAGTACGGCGACTGGATCTTCACGCTCGTGCGCACCGACCCCGACGCGCCGAAGAAGCAGCAGGGCATCTCCTTCCTGCTCATCGACATGACGTCGCCCGGCCTCACGGTCCGTCCCATCGAGCTCATCGACGGCGGCCACGAGGTCAACGAGGTCTTCTTCGAGGACGTGCGCGTCCCGGCCGAGAACCTCGTCGGCGAGGAGAACCGCGGGTGGGACTACGCCAAGTTCCTGCTGGGCAACGAGCGCGTGGGCGTGGCCCCCGTCGGGTCGACGAAGCGCTGGCTCGCGGCCGCCAAGGAGACGGCGGGCGAGCGCATCGCGTCCGACCCCCTGCTCGCGGCCCGCATCGCCGATCTCGAGAACGAGCTGCTCGCTCTCGAGCTCACGGCGCTGCGCGTCGTCGCGCACTCGGCCGACGGCAAGCCCCACCCGGCGTCGTCGGTGCTCAAGCTGCGCGGCACCGAGCTGCAGCAGGCCGTGACCGAGCTGTACGTCGACCTCGCCGGCCCGCTCTCGCTCGCCTCGGGAGCGCAGGACGGCTCCGACGTGCCGGACTGGGCACGCGTGAGCACCCCGCAGTACCTCAACTTCCGGAAGGCGTCGATCTACGGCGGCTCCAACGAGGTGCAGCGTCAGATCATCGCCAAGACCATCCTGGGACTGTGAGGCAGCCATGGACTTCACCCTCGACTCCGAGCAGACCGCCCTGCGCGACGCCGTCCGCGGCCTGCTGAGCAAGACGTACGACTCGACCGAGACCCGCCGCGAGGTCACGAAGACCGACCCGGGCTTCTCGGAGAAGACCTGGCAGCAGCTCGCCGAGCTCGGCGCGCTGGGCCTGCCGTTCGCGGAGGAGGACGGCGGCTTCGGCGCCGGACCCGTGGAGGTCTCGATCGTCGCCGAGGAGATCGGACGGGTGCTCGCACCCGAGCCGTACCTCGAGACGATCCTGGCCGCCGGCCTGGTCGCCGACCTCGGCTCGCCGGAGCAGCGCGCCGACGTGATCGGCAGGGTCGCGGAGGGTGCGCTCGTGCTCTCCTTCGCCCACCACGACATCGCCGACGCGGTCGTCGCGACGCAGTCCGGTGACGCCTGGACGCTGTCCGGGGTCAAGGAGCCCGTGTTGCACGGCGCCCGCGCCGACCTGCTGGTCGTCACGGCCCGCACCGACGCCGGCGTCGGCGTGTTCCTCGTCGATCCCGCCGTGGACGGCGTGGAGCGAACCGGCTACCGCACCCACGACGGCGGACGTGCGGCGCGCGTGGCGTTCGACGGCGCCGCGGCCACGCCGCTCGGCGACCCGTCGGCCGACGCGTCCGACGCGGTGGCCCTGGCGGTCGCGCGCGGCCAGATCGCGCTCGGCCACGAGGCGGTCGGCGCGATCGACGTCGCCCTGCGCACCACGACCGAGTACCTGAAGACGCGCAAGCAGTTCGGCGTCACGCTCAACGCGTTCCAGGCGCTGACCTTCCGCGCGGCCGACCTGTACGTGTCGGCGGAGCTGGCCCGCAGCATGGTCACGTGGGCCACGCTGGTGCTGCAGGACGAGCCCGAGCGGGCTGTCGAGGCCGCGTCGCGTGCGAAGCTGCAGGTCTCGCGCGCCGGCCGGCACATCGGCCAGGAGGCGATCCAGCTGCACGGCGGCATCGGCATGACGGCCGAGTACTCGGTGGGCCACTACACGAGCCGGCTGACCGCGATCGACCACACGCTGGGCGACGGCTCGGAGCACCTGGCGCGGCTCGCGTCGACGGTGACCGACCACGGCGTGGTCGACCCGATCGGCTGATCTGCACCCACTCTCGACGCCCCCGACCGCCCTGCGGTCGGGGGCGTCGTCGCGCGTGCTGCGGGGGACGGATCTCTCTGCGTCCACGCTGTCCTTGGGACGAGTCTCTCTGCGTTCGTGCTGCCATGGCGACGTGAACGCAGAGACATCGGTCGGGCGGACGGGCCGTCGCGACGGCGAGCAACGGTCGAGGACGTGAAGGACCCCTCGCGTACCCGCCAGAGCCCACTGACCCTTGCTGCCTTCCGGCCCTGGGGGAGTTGGGTGAGATAGCGCCACGCGAGGGGCTGCGCCCAGCATACGGGGGCTGCCCCGGTGCGTTCCACGCGGGATGCGACCGGTACGCTCGTCCGCGGAGGATTCGCATAGTGGCCTAGTGCGCTCGCTTGGAAAGCGGGTTGAGTGAAAGCTCTCAGGGGTTCGAATCCCCTATCCTCCGCCATGACGGCCTTACTCGAACCCGACCGAGGATTCACCTCGGGTCGGGCGAGTAAGTCGGTCAAGCCAACAACGTCGGACGCCTCGATCTTCAGATCGGGGCGTTTGTCGTTGCCTCCGGGCTCATCCTCGACCAACCCTCGGAATGGTGCCTGAACGTCGCTCGACGCCACCTCGCCGAACTCATCCAGGTAGACGCGCTCGAACAGTGTGCGGTTCAGCGTTCCTCTCACGTTGTCCGGCACCTTGGCATAGGCACCGCTGATGTCTGTGAGTAGCTCGATCGCCCACCGCATGACGTCTGCCCCTATGGACAGTTCCTTCGTCGTCGCCATCCACGCCAGAGCCAGTCCCGTTCGCTCAAGGTGTCGGATCGAGGCAGCGCGCACGCTCGCGACGAAACACGAGAAGGTCCGTCCGACGAGCCGCGCACCTAAATCAACGATGGCTCCCCATGGCTGCGTCGATGCTTGGCCAAGTCCGCCGGCGGTGGATGCACGGTGGCCCCGCATTCAAGGCAGAGGTACTCAGCGACGCCAGTCCGGTGGAATCCACGGAATGCGTAGTTCGACGGACAGTCCGGGTTGAGGCAGAAATCGGAGGAGTCATGCTCGTCCGACTCCACAGTGCTTCCCGGTCGGGCTTCAGATCCGCTGCGCACCTCTGACCCGCACTCCTCGCAGCGATGTGGGACGGACGCCATGGTCAACCTCTCGCTTCCCTCGCGACTCTGTACCGCGGCGCGTCGGGAGGAGTTCCGGACTGACCGTATTCAGAAGCCTACGCAGTTTTTGCAGAACCATCAACAACTCAGGAGATGATGGACATCAAGACAAAGTCGACAGCGGGCGCAATCGTGGCAGCAGTGTGTCTCATCCTGACCGCGGGCTCGGTCGTCTCATCCGCGAACGCGGCAGTTGGCATCTGCCGCAAGGCCAACGACCCCTCAGGCAACGGGTCGTACGTCCACTACGACGTCAACGGCAAGTGCAGTGGCGAGGACGTCGACACGTGGCGAGTGAAGGTCGGACTCGCCAAGGAAGACATCAACTGGGGACCGATCCCGAACGACTGGCCAACGGTCTCGGGCTCCTACAGCAGCTACTCGACCTGGGCGGCGCGAGGAGCGAACCGGTACAAGGAGAACCTCGAGTACTGCTCCGACCTGCCGGACCACTGGAAGTTCAAGAGCGTCTCCTACTACCAGGTCAACTACAACAACGGAGTGGTGGACGGAAGCCGGGGACTCTCCGGCGAGAAGCGCTTCTGCTGAGGGTTGGCATCTGTGCAGAGAACAGAGGCATCCCGTGCGCTTCGCGTGGACGGGCTGCACATCCGGCGCAGAGGCGGGTTCCAGCTCTCGGTTCCGACGTTCGAGTTGGCAGCTGGGATCACGCTTCTGAGCGGCGCCAATGGCTCGGGGAAGTCGACCTTGCTGGAAGCTCTCTCGGGCCTGCACCTTCGTCGCCTCGACGAACTGGCAGTGTGCGGTCTGAGCATGAAGCAGAGGAGCTCACGGGCGGCCGCGTTCAAGCTCATGGGATACGTTCCCCAGGCGCTGGTGCTCCCTTCCCGGTGGACGGTTCGCGACGCGGGTTGGCTCAAGAGAGTCTCGCCGACGGATGCCGCCACGTCGGCGCGTGAGCTGTCGGAGAAGCTGGAGTTCTCCCAGTTCCTGGGCCGTCGAATCGGTGCGCTCTCGGGTGGTTTCAAACGAAGAGTTTTGGTTGCCCAGGCGATGATCGCCGCGCCGGCAGTCCTCCTCTTGGATGAACCGTTTGCGGGCCTCGACCAGGAGACATCCCACCTATTGCGGACGGTGTTGACTTCAGCCGATGCCGCTCCATCGATACTCCTCACCGATCACGGGCGCGACGCCGCCGACATCGCTGACACCCAGCTGACCATCGCTGGAGGTGTCCTTGAACCGCTTGTGGTCTGACATCTGGAAGACGTTGCGTGGCCCGGTCAGCCTCAAGAGTTTCCTCGCGTTGTCGGCCGCCATCCTGCTCTATTACTTCATCATCCGGGTATCGAGCGTCACCAGTTCGCCCCGAGACGCTCAATTTCTTTACGGCTCCACGGCGCAGCTGCTCATGCCGATCGCGGGAGCCATGGGTACCTTCGCGGTCGTGAGTGCCAGGCCGCTGGGGCTGCGAGACCTCCTGAGGCAAGGTACGCGCACGCGATTCGTCTGCGACATGCAAACGTTGGCTCACGGGTACGTGGCACTCACGCTCCAGACGTTGCTGTTCGCGTTCGCGTTGACGGTGATCAACGTTGTCCAGGTCGGCGAACCGCAGATTGGCGTTGCACAGCTGCTCGACCCTCCGGCATTCTCGCTTCTCGGAATATCGGTCGGCTACCTCGTCGGAGTCGCAATCGATGTACTGCTACGGCTGCCTTTAGCGGGAGCGTACGTGTTCTCGCTCTTGGTCGGCTTGATCATCTTCATCCTCGCGATCTCGTTGCCGTCCTCACTCAGCGCGAAAGACGCCGAACGCTACAGCTTTGTCATCACGTCTCGAGCTCTTGAGCCGTCCGCTCAAGTCTCGACCGATTTGCTGTTCGCCCACGAGGCAGTAGCTGCTTCGGCGGCCCTCTTCATGTTTGCCACCGTCGGCGCACTGTTGCTCGTCAACAGCCGATCGAGGATCGTCTCTCTTACCTCCGCTGGGCTTGCGATAGTGGTTTTAGCCCTCGGCATCCAGGGGGTCGGGGCCGTGAGTGCCCCCATCGTGGAGCGACCTCAGGCAGGGAACTTCGCCTGCATCGGGGACAAGTACACCGTATGTGCCTTCACGAATGAGAAGACGGGAGCGGCGCGTCTTCAAAGAGCCCAGGCCAGAATCGGACGGCAGCTTCCCCCGTCGATGGTTCCGCGGATGATCGTGCAGCGTGGGTTGCAGGTAGAGGGTAGGCACGCCGGGCCCACTGCCTACTTTTTAGAGACCCCCAGCAGTGACGAGAAGGCAGTGGTCTACGTCGCAGAGTTTGTCTTCAAGGCTAGCGGCTGCTCTGCAGAGCAAGTCTTCACTGACTCCCGCTTGCGATCGCTCTACGACTATGTCGTCCAGCAGGGATCATCGCCCGGGCCGGCGGACCAGTCGACCGATCAGATGATCGCGTCCGCGCGACGCGCGATGCAGAACTGTGCCGAGAATTGACACGGATGCGCATAGCAGGCCTCTCCGGCCCTGACTGCTTGCTCGTCCTCCTCGTCTACGCGGCTGGAGCTGGCTGCGCCCTTCTTGCCAACGTTCTCGCGGCATCCGGATCTCTCTCGGCGATCAGCTTTGGTCAGGACTCACGATGGAATGTGGTGAGCGAGGTACTGGTCCCTCTGACAATGGGAACGCTTGCCTCCTACTACGCGTCGGGAGACGACGTTGCCGAGATGCGGGCGCGAGTGGGCTCGATGACGCGGCTATCGGCCGCGGCAAGACCAACGATCGTATGCAGCGTCGCATTCGCGTTAGCCTTACCGCTCGTGTCGCGAATGGATCCGGCGGCGGCACTGCTGGCGAGCAGAAACTTTGCCCTCACCTATTTTTGCTGCGCGACCGCGAAGTTCATCTTCTCGACGCGAATCTATCTCGTGAGCGGTGCAATCCTCTTTTTTGCTAGCACCTTCTCCGGCAGTGTCTCGGACCAGGGACTCCTAGGGATCTTCTACTGGGATCCGACTAACTACAGGGACGCGTCCCTGAGCGCTACTTTCCTGGTCGCAGGTATCGTCATGTTCGCCAGCTCGAAAACTGGTCGAAAACTGTAGCCGAGACCTCCAGAATGTATGGTGGCCTTACAGATCGGGCCGTCGTGACCGCTTTCCCAACCTAGCTACGTTGGAATGGTTGGAGATTCGACATGATTGAAATTATTGCGAGGCACATGGTCGGCGGACACCGCCACGAGCACATTTCAGACGTCCAATGGTGCAATGTCGACAGCGGTGCGACCGGATCCAGCACCCGAGAGACTACGGTCGATTAATTAGATCGATCGGAGTCGAACCGAGCGATAGTCGGTACATTCCCTACCGACTACGTCGAGGTGGGGACGGTGCACCCAACTGGTTCAGCCCCATACATCAGGACGTATGCCAACGGCGAGTGGAACGACAATCTGCTTTCGCTTCCGGAGTACTAGACCGGCGCAGCTGGAGCCCAGTGGGACTACTGATCCATCGAGTGCATCGCGGGGGTCGCCTTCACTCGACCAGGCTTCCCTCGATCGCCAAGCGGAGTCGCACAGCGGGGTTTGGTTCACCGGAGTGATTCCTCGTCCACCCCGTGCGCGAAGTGTCAGGATCGAGCCGAGCTCCGCCGTCGCAACTCAACTCCTCGTCGCCTCAGCGCATTACGCACCGTCACCCGATTCACCCCGAACCGCTCACCCATTGCCTGCATTGTCATCTGCTGTTCGTACATCCTCACGACCTCGTCCACGTCAGCTTCACTGAGCTTCCGCTGTGGTGTGGCCACTCCTCGCCCATGCAGCAACGTCCTCACCGTCGAGTCCGAGATTCCGTGCCTTTCACCCAATATGACCGTCGAGACTCCCCCACCCTCGTAGTCCGCGACCACAGCATCCAGGACCTCCGCTGGCAATCGCTGCGACAACCGATGGACTCGGGTGCCCGAAGACTTGGTCTGTCGATCCTCCGCTTCTAGCACCATCTCCCGAGCCTTCTTGAGGCTCGGAAGCATCCATGCGAACTTCGAGTTGGCCCGCACAACTTCCGCCACGTTCCACGGCCCCCCAGCGTTCTTTGCTGGGGGGCCGTGGTGCGTGGTCGAGCATGGCGATTCGAGGAGGAGCGAGGAACGAGCGACGGAGTCACCTATCCTCCGCAGAGGTCAAGAACCCCTCGGCATTGCGATGTCGAGGGGTTCTTTCGTGCCCAGACCGTGCCCAGGGGTTCTCCGGCGCTGATCTGGGCTAGCGGATTCGAGGAGGAGCCGGGGGCGGGACGAGCGACGGAGTCTCCTCTCCTCCGCCAAACCAGCACCGTGTCACGGCTGTTCCGAGTCCCAGGAGCGGGCTGCAGCTCCTGGGAGTCGTTGGCGGCATCCCGGGCCGAGCCTCACACGGTGATCTCCAGGCGGCGGATCACGTCGTCCTCCAGGGTGAAGATCATCCGGAGGTCGACCTCACCGCCCGGGAAGTCGCCGGAGAGGTGGGTGCCGACTTCCCAGACGTCGGTCACCCGGTGCGACAGCGTGAGCAGCGTCGTCGTGACGGTGAACTGCTCGGCCGTGGCGTCGAAGAGCGCGCGCGTCTCCTCGCGGCCGTGCAGCGTCCTGCCGTCGTCGAGGACCGTGACGTCCTCGGCGAGGTAGGTCACGGCGGTCGCGTAGTCCTCGGCGACGTGCGCCTCGAGGTAGCTCTTGACGACGCCGGGGAGCGCGTCCGAGCTGAAGGCGGTGGTGTCGGTGCCCATGGTCTGGCCCTTCCTGTGGTGATGACGGGTCGCCGGGTCGGCGACCTCGCCATCCCGAATGTATCACCGCTATACGACAGGATGTACCGCTTGCATCGCGGACCGCGGGTCGCCACCCCGGCCGCTAGGCTGATCGCGTGGCAGACGCTCGAGACGGACAGTCCTCGAAGGACCGATTGCTGCTGGCCGCCACGAACCTCCTCGCCGAGGGCAAGGACTTCTCCACCCGCGAGGTCCTGGCCGTCGCCGACGTCACGGCACCCACGCTCTACCACCACTTCGGCAACAAGCAGGGCCTCGTGGACGCCGTCGCGCGGCACGGCTTCGCCCAGTACGCGCCCACGACAGACGTCGGGGCGGACCCGGTCGAGGCCCTTCGCGCGGGCTGGGACCAGCACGTCGAGTACGGGCTCGACCACCCACGGTTCTACGCCCGCCTCTACGGCAACATCGAGCCGGGCGTCCCCTGCGCGGTCACCGGCCCCGCCCTCGAGATGCTGACGCGCACCCTGGAGCCGGCCGCTGCCCAGGGGCGGCTCGCCGTCGACGCGCAGACGGCCGCGACACGCATCCTCGCGGCCAACGTCGGCGTCACGCTGAGCCTGATCGGGCAGGACCCCGAGCACCGCGACCCGCACCTCTCCGCCGCGGTCCGCGAGGCCGTCCTCGACTCCGTGCTGGCGGAGCACGACGAGGAGGCCCCCGCGGGCCGCTCGACCGCGGCCCATGCCGTCGCGCTCGCGGCCGCGCTGGTCGACGACTCACTCCCCCTCAGTCCGGGAGAGCGAGCCATGCTCGGCGAGCTCCTCGCGCGCGTGGCCGGCGCCGAGCACCCCTAGTCCTCGGCCACCCCGTCACGCGATCGAGCAGTGCTATGTTTCGTCACATAGCAGTGCTATAGTCGAGGTGGTCTCAACCGGTAGTTGCAAGACGATGTGACTACTGGAGGTGGGCGATGTCTGGTTCTCGGTTGGTCGAGGGTGAGCGGTGGGTGATCGAGCGTGGTCTGGAGGCGGGGCTGACGCAGGGGCAGATCGCAGCGGTGTTGGGTCGTTCGCCGTCGACGATTTCGCGTGAGGTGCGTCGTGGGGGTGGTCCGCGTTCGTCGCGTGCCGGTGTGGTGTTGATCGGTCGCCCTGCCCGGTATCGGGCGTCGAAGGCGCAGCGGTTGGCCAGGCGACGGGGACGTCGGCCCAAGGCGTGCAAGGTTGTGGGAGAGCTCGCAGCGGTGGTCACGGGCTTGTTGGAGGCAGACTGGTCACCGCAGCAGATCGCGGCGATGTTGCCGAGTCTGTATCCAGACGATGAGGCGATGCGGGTGAGTCACGAGACGATCTATCAGTCGCTGTTCGTGCAGACCCGTGGCGAGCTGCGCAGGGAGCTGACCGCGCATCTGCGCACTGGTCGGGTCGCGCGCGGGACGAAGGGTCGCAGCGAGAAGATCGGCAAGCTCAAGGGCATGATGCCGATTTCCGCGCGGCCGGCTGAGGCCGATGACCGGGCGGTGCCTGGTCATTGGGAGGGCGACCTGCTGCTGGGTGGGATCGGCAAGGGTCAGATCATCACCCTGGTCGAGCGGACGTCGCGGTTCGTGCTCCTGGCGCCGTTGAACACCTCCCGCAACGCGGCCGACACCCGCGAGCAGCTCACCAGGATCATCGCCAGGCTCCCGTTGGAGCTGCGCAAGTCCCTGACCTGGGACCAGGGCCGAGAGATGGCCCAACACGCCGAGTTCACGCTCGCGACCGGAATGCCGGTCTTCTTCTGCGACCCCCACTCACCCTGGCAGCGCGGATCCAACGAGAACACCAACGGACTGCTGCGTCAGTACTGGCCCAAGGGCGCGGACCTGCGCCACGTCACCCAGGACGAGTGCGACGCGATCGCGCTACGTCTGAACACCCGCCCACGCCAGAGCCTCGGATGGAAGACTCCAGCCCAAGCCCTCAACCAGGGGCTACTTGCAACAACCGGTTGAAGTCAACCGACGCGTGGACACGACGGACGAAGGAACAGACATGACCATGACGGACCGCGACCGCCTCGACGGTCGACGCGCCCTCGTGACGGGCGGCTCGAAGGGCACCGGGCGCGCCGTCGTGCACCGACTGCGCGAGATGGGGGCCGACGTCTGGACCACGGCGCGCACCATGCCCGAGGAGTACGACCGGCCCGACCGCTTCGTCGAGGCCGACACCTCGACGGTCGAGGGCGTCGCGTCCCTGGCCGCACGGGTCGGCGAGGACGGTCCGCTCGACGTCCTCGTGCACGTCGTGGGCGGATCGTCGACCCCGCCCGGCGGCTTCGCGGCCGCCGACGACGAGCAGTGGCGCGCCATGATCGACCTGAACCTGTTGAGCGCGGTGCGACTCGACCGGGCGCTCCTCCCCGCGATGCTCGCCGCCGGCCGGGGCACGGTGCTCCACTTCACGTCGATCCAGCGCGAGATGCCGCTCCACGACGCGACGCTCCCCTACGCGTCGGCCAAGGCCGCCCTGCGGACCTACAGCAAGGGTCTTGCCAACGAGCTGGCTCCTCGCGGCGTGCGCGTCAACGCGATCAGCCCGGGTGGCATCGCGACTGAGTCCTACGCCGACTTCGTGACGCTGCTCAGCGGCAACGGGCGAACGCCGCAGGAGGCCGAGCGGAGCATCCTCGACTCGCTCGGTGGGGTACCGCTCGGCCGGTTCGCGACACCCGAGGAGGTCGCCGACCTCGTCGGCTTCCTGGTCTCGGACCGTGCCTCGGCGATCGTCGGAGCCGAGTACGTCATCGACGGCGGCACCGTGCGGACGGTCTGACGCGCTGAGGCCCCGGTCCGCGCGGACCGGGGCCTCAGCGAGCCGACGACGTCGCGTCGTCGACGCAGGGTCAGTGCGCCGACTGGTAGGCCTCGATGAGCGAGGAGGGAACGCGCCCACGGGCGGGGACGTCGAGGCCCTGCTCCTGGGCCCACTCCCGCACGGCCTTGGCGTCGACCGACGACGCGGAGGACGACGACGAGCGCCGCGAGCTGCTGCGGCCGGAGGCGCGGCCCGCGCGGCGACCGACCGCGACGTAGGGCGCGACGGCGTCGGCGAAGGCCTGCCGCTCGGCCTCGGTGAGGTCGACCTCGTAGCCGACACCGTCGAAGGTGAAGGCGACGGTGGGAGACGGGGTGTCGATCTCGTCACCGCTCAGGTCGGAGTAGAACTTTTCCACGGTCTTTTTTGCCATGCGCGCAGATTATCGTGCCCGGACGGAAAGTCGTGACACCGGGCCGAGCTTTTATGGACGAAAGTCAGGAATACCGTCCAGAACCTTTTTCGACTTTATGGCGCTGGGACGAATCCGCGGTCGCTGAGCACCGGGACGACGCTGCTCGCGCCCACCTGCGCGGCGACGGCGACGTCGGCCTCCCAGCCCGCCGCGACAAGCTCCACGCCGCTCGCGCAGGCGTGCAGGTGCGACGACTCCCGCTCCTGGACGAGCCGGTAGGCGTCGGCGGCCATCGCCGCCTCGGGCGACAGGCCGGGCCAGTCGAAGTCCTCGAGGGCTGCGAGCACGGCGCCGGCACCCCAGAGGTCCTCCACCGCCGGCCGCAGCGACCCGTCGGGCCACCGCTCGCCCGCGGCGACCACCGCGACCACCGTGTCGTCGGCGTCGTGCTCGCGCGCGATCCAGGAGGCGACGGCCGCGGCGTTGCGCAGGCTCGCGCCGACCACGGTCGTCGCCGCCGACGCCAGGGCGTGCGCGACGGCCGACCCGTTCGGGGACGGCAGCACGAGCCTGGGTGGCAGGTCGACCTCGAGCAGGCGAGCCGGCGAGAGCGTGGGCTCGTCGGGCGCGGCGCTCGAGCGCCCGCCAGCCAGCACGGCACCCGTCTGGGCGGCGACCTCGGCGGCGTCGGGGCGACCCGCCGGGTACGGCACCACCACGGCGCCCCGCTCCACGGCCACGCCGAGCGCGGTGGTGAAGGACAGGACGTCGACGACGACCGCCACGTCGGCGCCCTCCCCCACGGCGATCCCGCCGATGGGTCCCCAGTCGAACCGGACCGTGTGGTCGCCCTGGCGCGTCGCCGTCATGGCACCAGTGTGCCGACCCGACGGTGGCACGCGGTCACGGCCGACGCCGTCGGGCGACGACCACGATGCCGACCACGACCGCGAGGAGGACGACGGCCAGCAGCACCGTCACCGCGGTCTCGCCGCCGGAGGGACGCGGCGCGTCCTGCTCCTCGACGTCGGTGTCACGAGGCGTCCGCTCCCGCGTCTCGGCGGTCGGTCTGGTCTGCACCGGCACGTCCTCGCCGTCGGCCAGCAGCTGGTAGCGCAGGGCGACGAACTGCCCCGGCTGCACCCGCTGCTCGCGCAACCCGGTCTGCGCGAACGTCCAGTCGCCGCCCTCGTCGGCCACCAGGAAGGCCCAGTAGCCCGACCCGGACAGCGACGCGCCGCACCGCTCCTCGTCCGCACCCGGCCGACCGTCGACCCGGCACACGAACGGCGTCGAGCCGCTGGTCTCCTGCAGGTCGTGCCCGGCGGCGACCAGCGCGTCCTGCGCCACGGCATCCGCGTCGAGGCCGGTCGCGCAGCGCACCTCGGGCTCGCCACCGAGCGACGCCGGCTCGACGACGACCACGACGTCCTCGTCGGTGCAGGCGGCGCTCGAACCGGTAGCCGTCGCGGGAGCGGCGTGGACGAGGAGGCCGCTCAGCAGGGCGGCGAGCAGCAGGACGGTGCGGGACGACGGACGCATGGCGCCCATCCTCGCCGACCGACGGCCCGTCAGCGGTCGGCGACCTCGACGGCCGGCTCTCCGTAGCGGGCCCGGCGTGCCGCCCGCCGCAGCGTCGTGAGCACGGCGGGCCCGAGGAGCCCGACGAGCAGGGCGTTGGTGATCGCCCGCCCGGTGTCCCAGCCCCAGGTCGACGTGAGCAGGTTGTAGAGCAGGAAGCGGTGCAGGTTCTCCCCGACCGGGTCGCCGGGCACCAGCTGCAGCGTCTGGTCCGAGCCGGGGACGGCGATCCCCAGCTGGAACGGCCAGGACGACAGGTTCATGAGCATGCCGAAGGCGTAGGCGGCGACGACCGCGTAGACCACGAGCATCGCGACCTCCGCCCGGCCCGTGACGCGTCGCGGGAGCAGTCCGGCGCCCAGCCCGATCCAGGCCGCGCACATCATCTGGAACGGCAGCCACGGCCCGACGCCCGACGTCAGCAGCGCGGAGGCGAACAGCGACGTGCACCCGAGCACGTACCCGAACCCCGGGCCGAACACCCGGCCGGCGAGGACGAGCACGAAGAAGACGGTCTCGATGCCGGCCGTCCCGGCACCGAGCGGACGCAGGGCCGCGTTCACGGCGGTCAGCACGCCGAGCATCGCGAGCGCCTTGGCGTCCATGCCGCCCTCGGTGAGCTCGGCGACGACGACGAGCACCACGATCGGCAGCAGCGCCATGAAGATGAAGGGCTGGTCGACGCGCGTCGCGCCCGCCGCCGGCTGGACGAACAGGGGCCAGAGGAACATGACGAGCCCCGCCAGCGACGCGACCCCGAGCACCAGGGCCGAGCGCGGCGTGAGACGCGACGTCACGACGACGCCCCTGCGACGTCGGCGACGGTGAGCCAGCCCGGGCCGAGCACCTTCGCCGTCTGCGGCGCGAAGGCCGGCGACTCCGCGAGCACCTTGCCGACGTCACCGGCCGACACCACCTCGCCCTCGGCCATCACGACGACGGCGTCCGCGACGAGCGCCACGAACTCGACGTCGTGGGTCGACACCACCACGCCGCGCCCCTCGGCGGCCTGCGCGTGCAGGATGTCGGCCAGCTGGGTCTTGGCCGAGTAGTCGAGACCGCGGGTCGGCTCGTCGAGCAGCAGCAACCGCGGCGCCGCGGTGAGCACGATCGCGAGGACGAGCGACAGCCGCTGCCCCTCGCTCAGGTCGCGCGGGTGCTGGTCGCCGTCGATCCCGGGCGCCAGCCGGTCCAGCAGCGCTCGGCAGCGGCCGTCGGCCCCGTCGGTGTGCGCGTCGGCCGCGGCGCACTCGTCGTCGACGCTCTCCAGGTACAGGAGGTCCGACGCGGTCTGCGGCACGAGCCCCACCTGGGCTCGCGCCGCCACGGGGGCGAGACCGGCGGGGTCGAGCGCGTCCGGCCCGACCGCGACCCGTCCCGCGGCCCGCCGGACGCCGCCCTGCAACGCCCACAGCAACGACGACTTGCCCGACCCGTTGCGACCCATGAGCGCCACCACCTCGCCGGAGCGGACGGTCAGGTCGACGGAGTCCACCGCGCGGTGCCGGCGGTAGTCGACGCAGACGCCGTCGGCGCGCAGCACCGGCGCCCCCACGGGACGCCGCGGCCCCCGGACGGGGGCGGGGCCGATCCGCTCGCGCAGCGGGGCGGACCGGCGACGCGCGTCGCGCACGGTGAGCGGCAGCGGGTCCCACCCGGCGAGCCGGCCGAGCTCCACCAGGGGCGGGGCGACCGGGCTGTCGCGCAGCACGTCGGCCGGCTCGCCCGCGCGGACGTGGCCGTGCTCGACCACGACGAGCCGGTCCGCGAACGGCACCACCCGCTCCATGCGGTGCTCCGCGACGACCACGCCGAGCCCGACGTCGGCGACGAGCCGGGCCACCGTCGCCAGGACGTCCTCGGCCGCGGTGGGGTCGAGCGCCGACGTCGGCTCGTCGAGCACGAGCATGCGGGGGTGCATCGTGAGCACCGCCCCGATCGCGACCCGCTGCTGCTGCCCGCCCGACAGGGTCCGCGGCGACCGGCGGCGCAGGTCGGCGATGCCCAGCAGGTCGAGCGTCTCCTCGACGCGCCGCCGCATCGTCTGCGGGTCGAGGCCGAGCTGCTCCATGCCGTACGCCAGCTCGTCCTCGACGACGTCGCTCACGAACCCCGCGGCCGGGTCCTGCGGCACGTACCCGACGAGGTGGGCGAGCTCGCGGGGCGGCGTGCCGACGATCGACGACCCGTCGACGAGCACGTCGCCGTCGAGCAGGCCGCCGGTGAAGTGGGGCACCAGCCCGTTGAACAGCCCGAGCAGCGTCGACTTGCCCGACCCGGTACGACCGCAGACGAGGTGCAGCTCGCCGTCGGGCAGCAGCAGGTCGACGTCCTTCAGGGTCGGGCCCGCGTCCTCGTAGGAGAACGTCACGTCACGCAGCTCGAGCACGGGGCACCTCCCCCTCGTCGTGGTCGGACGGGTCGCGGTCGGACGGGTCGTGGCTGGACGGGCCGGCGACGTCGGTCGCCGGCGGTGGCGTCAGGACGGCGGGCAGCACGCCCACGAGCACGACGAGCAGCACCGGCAGGCTGACCGTCGGCCATGATCCCAGGTCGGGCACGACGACGTAGGGGTCGAGGTCGAAGGCACGGTCGACGCCGACCGCGACGACGACGCCGCACAGCGCCGTCAGCACCTCCGCGGGACGCCACCGGTCGGGGCGGTAACGGGTGCGTCGCACCCGCCGTCCGGCCGAGCGCAGCGCGGCGGCGGCGAGCAGCACCCCCACGACGAGGACCGGCCCGGCGAGGACACGGGGCGCGGTGCCGTCGAGGTAGGCGTACGCACCGACGCACAGGGCACCCAGGCCGCCGAGCATGAGGCCGCCCGTGACGAGCCGCTGGGCGGCCGTCGCGCCGCCCGTGCGGCCGTAGCCGCGTGCGTCCATGCCCGCGGCGAGCGTCATGGACCGTTCGAGCGCATCCTCCAGCACGGGCACGACCACCCGTCGCAGCGACCGCACGCCCCTGCCCGCGTCGCCACGGAGCCGCCGCGCGCGTCGCACCCGCTGCACGCTCTCCGCGAGCTGCGGGAAGACCGACAACGACACCACCACCGCGGTGCCGACCTCGTAGAACGCCGGCGGCACCGCCGCGAGCAGGCGTCGGGGGTTGGCGAGGGAGTTCGCGGCACCGACGCACAGGATGATCGCGGCGAGCCGCATGCCGTCGTACAGGGCGCCGAGCAGCGACACGGCCGTCACGTCGCCGAGCAGCTGGATGCCGCGCGCGACCTCGGGCAGCGGGATCTCGGGCAGGTGGATCAGGACGGTCTCGCCCTCGACGGCGCCACCTCCGAGCACGATCCGGTAGACCACCCGCAGCACGACCACGAACAGGGCGAAGTAGACGTAGAACCGGTACGACAGCGCCCACGGCGCGTCGCCGCGACGGGCCACGACCACCACCGACACGACCGCGCCGACGACCGCCAGCACGAACGGGTTCAGCGTGAACGAGGCCGCCGCGGCAAGACCGAGCGCCCAGAGCCACCAGGCTCCGGGGTGCAGGTCGCGCGCCGGGGAGGTCAGGAGCGGTCGTCCCTCCGCCGCCAGGCGACGACTCCGGCCGCGCCGAGCAGGGCGAGCACGACCGCGACGGCCACGAGGGTGCCGACCGGGACGCCCGAGCCGGTGTCGGCCGACGTGGCTCGCACGTCGTCGCCGCGCTCGGCACCGGCAGCCGCACCCGCCGAGGGCGTCGCCGACGGGGCCGTCCGAGGCTCGCGCTCGTCGTCGCGCGCCCGCGTCTCGGCGTCGTCGGCGTCGTCCTCCGCGCCGCCGCCCGATCCCTGCTCCGCGTCCTTCGAGGACCCGCTCCCCCCTCCGGGCGCCGAGGTCGCTGCCGACGCGCCACCGTCGAGGGACGCCCCGGAACCGCCCCGGCCGTCGGAGCTGCTCGGACCACGCGACCCGCCGGTGCTGCCGGTCGGCTGGGCCGACGGTCGGGCAGCCGCGCCGACCGGGGCGACCCCGGGCTCGGCCCGGCTCGCCTGCCCCTGCCAGCTCCACGCGACCCAGCCGCCCTGGGGCACCGTGACCCCGTCGACGCCGGTGGTCGCGTAGCTCCACACGCCGTTGCCGGAGGAGACCCACAACGACCAGTAGGCGTTCGCGGGCGAGGCCTGGACGCACCCTGCCGACGCAGGTGCCTGGTTCACGCGGCACACGAAGCCGGGCTGGCGTGCCGCGCGGTCCATGCGCACACCCGCCGCGCCGAACGCGGCGGTCGCGCCCCGGCTGCCGCCGGCCACGCAGGTCGTCGAGACGGCGCCACCGAGCTGGTGGGGGTCGACGACGACCGTGACCCCCTGGCCCGCGACGCAGGCGGCCGCCTGGGCGGGCGCCGCGACGACGACCGCGCCGGTCGCCACCCCGAGCAGGGTGGCGACCAGCGCGGCCAGGACCCGTCGGGTCATCGGACCACCGTGAGGGTGGCCGTGCCCTGGCGCGTGTTCGTGAGGCCGCGGACGAACACCGTCTTGCGTCCGGTCGCGGGGCCGACGCCGATCACCGTCGTGAACCGACCCGTGCTCGACGCCTTGCCGGTCGCCACGTAGCGGCTGCGGTAGTAGACGCGCACCGGCTCGCCGGGGGCGAGGCCGCGGGCGTTCACGCGGACCTTGCCGTTGACCTTCACCCTGGTCGCCCCGACGCTCGCCGGGAAGCGGGCCGACGAGGCGAGCACCTTGAGCGTGCCCTGTCCGGAGCGGGAGTCGCGCTCGCCGTAGACGTAGAGCGGACGGGTGCCGGCAGCGGAGGGAGCCGTCACGGTGATGGTCGCCTTGCCCTCGGCGTCGGCACGGCCGGCGCGGGCGGCGAGGCCCTCGCTGGAGTACACGCAGTACCGCTCGCCGGCCGCCATGCCGGTCACGGTGACCCTCGCGCGGGCGTCGGAGGCGACGTACCCGCCGGCGGCCGTCACCGTGAAGGCGGCGCGCGGGAGCGGCTCCGGGTCCTGGTAGGACGCGAGCGCGGCGATGGCCGGGGCGGTCGCGCGGGCCCACTGGTCGGCGTTCGAGGCGGTGATGCCGGTGTCCTCGGCGCTCGCGAGGGCGGCGTCGTCGTAGGCGACCGCGCCCTGCTCGCCGTCCAGGTCGGTGCCGCACGCGCTGTAGACGCTCACCTGGCGCTGCACGATCCACGCCGCGGCGCGGGCCGCGGCGTCGCCGCGCCCCACGAGCTCGAGCGCGACCGTCGCGACCGCGGTGCTGTTGGTGTTGACGGCCTCCGTCGACGGTCCACCGCCGAACCCTCCGCTGGCGTCCTGCTGGGCCTCGAGGTAGGAGCCGGCCCGGTCGAGGGCCGCCTGCACGGTCGTGTCGGACGCCTGCGACGCCAGGCCCTCGACCGCGATCGCCGTCGCATCGACCTGCGCCTCGGCCGGGTCGCTGCAGCCCTGGTCGGCCGCAGTCTTGTCCGCGGTGAGGTCGAGACGGAAGCCGCCGTTCTCGCACTGCTGCTCGAGCAGGAAGCCCGTGGCGGTCGCCGTCTCCGGCGAGGCCGCCGCTGCCAGGCCGCGCACCGCGTAGGACTGGCCGAACACGTTGGCGTAGTCGCCGTACTCGGAGACGTCGCCGAGACGGCCGGTCGTGTCGTCGACGAGCGCCTCCGTGTCCGCCACGAGGTTCGTGCCGCCGAAGGAGGTCGCGTCGCGACCCGCGGCCTGTGCGGCCACGAGGGACTTGGCGGTCGCACCCGCGTACTTCTCGGCTCCGGTGCCGACGTAGTCACCGAGGTGGTCGCCCAGGGCGTCGGCGATGTCGGCGACCTTGGCCCGGTACCCGCCGATCGACTGGAGCGAGAGGAGGGCGTCGATGGTCAGCCCCCAGTCGTCGAAGTCGTACTGCTGGTTGTGCAGGACGCCGTCGACGATGCCGTGCGACAGCCAGTCGGCCGCGTTGACGGCCTGCGGGGTGCGCGAGATGTCGGCCTGCGCGGCGGGCGCGGCGCCCAGGAGACCGGCGCCGAGGGCGACGACGGCGGTCGCGACGACGCCGCGACGGAGGGAGTGCTTCATGGGGGTCCTCACCCGCTGCAAAAGAGCAGGGGCACCCCTCGAGGGGAGACCCGCTGCGACCGCGACAGCGTGATTCGGTCGGGTGCCCGGTGCGGTGTTCCGGCTCCCCCCGACGACGCGCGGCGGGGGCTACGGTTGCGGGTCAGCGCCGGACTTCGACCGGCTTCCCCGCAGTCGGGCACGTGGAGTGGTGTGTCGACTGACAGGCGGACGGTACCACCCACTGCGGCCGCCGAGCGAGGCCTGAGACCGGGATCTCAGGCGTCCGTCGGCCGCCGCGCGACCCACCGGCGCACCTCCGAGGAGCTCACGGAGACCACCACCAGCACGGAGAGTCCTGCGGAGCCCAGCACGACCAGGCTCGGGCGGGGCTCGCCGGCCAGCAGCGCCAGCTGCAGCACGGCCTCCGCCGTGCACACCGCCATCAGCAGCACGCGGGCGAGCGCCCGTCGCGCCACGACGAGACCCCACAGCAGGGCTCCCAGGACCGTCGCACCGCTCAGGCGCACCACCTCCGCCACCGACGCCGACGACGTGAGGACGTCGGCTGCGGTCACGGCCACCGCGCCGGCGACGGCGAGCACCGCCTTGGCCACGAGGAAGACGCCGCTCAGCAGCAGCGACGGCGGGGGCAGGTGGTGCTCCCAGGTCGAGCCGGCCGGCGGTGCGGCCGGCCGGCTCGGCGCACGGAGCCCCGTCAGGTCGAGCACCGCGAGCGTGCCGTCGCTGCGCACCACGTCGCCGCCGCCGTTGCGTGCCGTGAACGCGGTCGAGAAGTCCTCCACGACCCGCAGCCTGGCCGACGGCACGGCATAGCGGACGGACTCGACGACGAAGTCGCGCTCGACGTCGACGTTCGCGTCGACCTTGTGGGTCACCTGCAGCGTGAAGAGCGACAGGCCGACGGCACGGTCGTAGGTGGCGGCGGCGAGCCAGTCGACGCGGAAGCCCCCGGGCAGCACCCAGCCGTCCGGGACCGGCCAGAACCGCACGTGGTGCCGCTGCGCGGCGTTGCCGTCGACCTCGCGCTCGTAGGCGAAGGCCTGGGGGCGGCCGAACAGGAGCAGCGGCGACACCGGCGCCGCGGGGTAGGACCGGCGCAGCAGGGCCGACACGACGATGCCCCACGACGAGCGCAGCGTCACCTCGTCGGCCCGGGTCCAGCCGGCGCCGGCCATCGCCGCGTGCACGTCGGCCTCGGTCCCGTCGAGCGCCAGGTTCACGGGGTCGCCCAGCACGCCCACGGTCGTGAGGGTCCGCCCGATGAAGTAGTCGGGCACGTACACCTTGCTCAGCACCTGCTGGAGGCGCGGCAGGCCGACGTAGGCGAGCAGCACCCAGAACAGCACGAACCAGGCCGCGCCGTCCCAGCTGAGCAGGCCGCGCCACCCGTCCACGTCGGTCGGCGCGAGCTCCCAGCCGAGCCAGACGGCCAGCAGGGCGCCGACGACGAAGAACGCGCCGTCGACGACGTCACCCAGACGCCACGACCGGCCCGCCTTGCCCGGTGGGTGGTCGTACCGGGGCGGTCGCGACGGAGGAGCGGTGTCGACCGGCCGACCGCGCCTCCAGTCCTGCCCGCCCGTGGGCGAGGTGCTCACACCGCGTCGAGTCGACCCTCGGCCACGAGCACTCCGGTGGCGTCGGCGTAGACCCACTGGCCGGGCCGTACCGTGACGCCCCCGAAGGCCAGCTCGACGCCGACGTCGCCGAGGCCCCGCCGCTCGGTGCGCACGGGCGTGGGCGCGACGGCCTGCACGCCGAGGTCGAGGTCGCGCAGCACCTCCACGTCGCGCACGGCCCCGTGGATGACGAGGCCGGCCCAGCCGTTCTCGACGTAGCGCGCGGCGATCAGGTCGCCGAGCAGCGCCCGTCGCAGGGAGCCGCCGCCGTCGACGACGAGGACCCGGCCCTCGCCGGGCTGCTCGCCCAGCTCCTTGACGCGGGAGTTGTCCTCGAAGCAGGCCACCGTCTCGACGGGGCCGGCGAAGGCCTCCCGCCCGCCGAAGCCGCGCAGCAGCCCGGGCTGCACGACCGACACGCGGTCGGGGTGGTGGTCGTCGCAGAGGTCGGGCGTGGTCCATCCGGTCATGGGATCCTCCGGGTCGGGTTGCACCACGACCCTATGCGCACCGGCAGGCGCGGGTCAGCCGACCTGGCCGCCCACCGCCACGACGGCGACGAACCCACCGACGAAGAGCACCGTGCGCAGCAGACCCGAGCGCAGGAGCCGCAGCTGCACGGCGTCGAGCCGGGGAGCTGCCGGCTGCGAGGACCCGGGGTGCGCGATGTTCGCCATGCAGGACACGTTACCACCGTAGGCGGAACACACAAGTTCGGTGGACCGAACATGGTGAGGACGTCGTGAGCCCCGCGGCGCGCGTCCCACCTCCCCTACCCTGGACCGGTGCCCGCCTCCGCCCTGTCGTCCTCGATGCAGGACTACCTGAAGGTCATCTGGACCAGTCAGGAGTGGGACGACACCCCCGTCACGTCGAGAGCCCTCGCCGAGCGCTTCGGCGTCTCCCCCTCGACCGTCTCCGAGGCGCTGAAGAAGCTCGCCGCCGCGGGCCTCGTCGACCACGAGCGCTACGGCACGGCCACCCTCACCGACGCCGGCCGTGCCGCCGCGCTCGCGATGGTGCGACGCCACCGCCTCGTCGAGACCTTCCTCGTCGACTACCTGGGCTACGCCTGGGACGAGGTGCACGACGAGGCCGAGGTGCTCGAGCACGCCGTCAGCGACGACTTCGTGGAGCGCCTCTCCGCCCGGCTCGGGCACCCCGAGTTCGATCCCCACGGCGACCCCATCCCCACCGCCGACGGACGCCTGCCCGTCCTCGACGCCCGGCCCCTCGTCGACGTCGAGGCGCCCGCACAGCTGCGGGTCGTGCGCGTCTCCGACGAGGACCCCGCCCTCCTGCGCCACCTCGTCGACCTCGGGATGACCCTCGGCGTCACCCTGCGGCTCGTCGAGCGTCACGACTTCGCGGGCACGCTGGCCGTCGAGCTCGACGGCGCCCGTCGCGACCTCGGGCACGTGGCCGCGGCCGCGATCTTCGTCGCCCCGGCCTGATCCCGGACGGCTCGCTCGCAGCGCTGCGGGGACCCCCGAGCGCGAGTAGCGTTCGGCGCATGACGCTGTCCGACGAAGTCCGCATCGCCCTCGACGGCAAGTGGCGGCACGTGCGCGAGCAGTCGCGCACGGAGCTCGCGGCGATGGACCTGGCCTACGACCTCGACCTCGACATCGACGCCGCGCGCGAGCGGACGCTGCGCCAGCTGCACGGCCTCGTGCCGACGGGCGTGCCGGCTGCCGGCTTCCGCACCGAGCACGGCGGTGGCGGCGACCCGGGCATGGCGGTCACCGGCATCGAGATGCTCGCCCAGTTCGACCTGTCCCTCATGGTCAAGGCCGGTGTCCAGTGGGGCCTGTTCGGCGGCGCGGTCGAGAACCTCGGCACCGAGCGGCACCGCGACCTCATCCCGCGACTCATCGAGCTCGACCTCGTCGGCTGCTACGCCATGACCGAGATCGGGCACGGCAGCAACGTCCAGCACCTCGAGACGACCGCCACCTACGACGCCGAGACCCAGGAGTTCGTCGTCGACTCGCCCACGCCCTCGGCGACGAAGGACTACATCGGCAACGCCGCCGCCCACGCCACCGTGGCCGCCGTCTACGCGCAGCTCGTCACCAGCGGCGAGAATCACGGCGTGCACTGCTTCCTCGTCCCGATCCGCGACGACAAGGGAGATGCGCTCGAGGGCGTCGAGATCGGCGACGACCGCCACAAGGGCGGCCTGGGCGGTGTCGACAACGGACGTCTGGCGTTCCACCAGGTGCGCATCCCCCGCGTCAACCTGCTGAACAAGTACGGCGACGTCGCCGAGGACGGCACGTACTCCTCACCCATCGACGACGTGAACCGTCGCTTCTTCAGCATGCTCGGCACGCTCGTGCGGGGACGGATCAGCGTCGGCGGGTCGGCCCTCGCCGCGGCGGAGGTCGCGCTCAGCATCGCCGGCCGCTACGCGCTGCAGCGTCGCCAGTTCGGCCAGGAGGGCGAGCCCGAGGTGCTGCTCGCCGACTACCGCGTGCACCAGCGCCGGCTGCTGCCCCTGCTCGCCCGCTCCTACGCCTACCGCTTCGCGCAGAACCAGCAGGTCTCGCGCATGGACCGTCTGCAGCGGGCCACCGAGCCCGACGCGCAGCAGCAGCGCGAGCTCGAGGGCCGCGCCGCGGGCCTGAAGGCGATCATGACCTGGCACGCGTCCCGCGCGATCAACGAGTCGCGCGAGATGTGCGGTGGCGCCGGCTACCTCGCCGAGAACCGGCTCACCGTCCTGCGCGGCGACATCGACGTCTTCACGACCTTCGAGGGCGACAACCACGTCATGCTGCAGCTGCTCAGCAAGGAGCTGCTCACCTCCTACGCGAAGGAGGTCGGCGGGCTCGACCCGTTCGGCATGGTCCGGTTCGTCGCCGAGACGGTCGCCGACACGGTGCGCGAGCGGACGGCCGCGAGCCAGCTCATCCAGCGCCTCATCGACGCCGCGCCCGCCGGCGGCGACGCGCACGACCTGCTCGACCGCGGTACGCAGCTGAGCCTGTTCGAGGACCGCGAGCAGCACCTCATCGAGACCGCCGCCCGACGGCTCCAGCGGGCCGCGAAGGCCAAGGGCGAGGAGGCCTTCCGCATCTTCAACGACGCGCAGGACCACCTGATCCGCTGCGGTCGCGCGCACGTCGACCGGGTCGTGCTGGAGGCCTTCACGGCCGGCATCGCCCGCTGCGAGGACGAGGAGGCCGCGAACCTCCTGCGCCAGGTGTGCACCGTGTACGCGTTGAGCGTCGTCGAGGACGACCTCGCGTGGTTCATGGCCCACAACCGCATCTCCGACCAGCGCGCCAAGGCCGTCACGCAGCTGCTGAACGAGCAACTCGCGGAGCTGCGTCCGCACCTGCTCACCCTCGTCGAGGGACTGGGCGTGCCCGAGGAGACCCTCGGCGCCGCGATGCTCCTGAAGCAGTGACGCCCCGACAGCTCGGCACGACCGTGGCCGCGCTCGCCCTGCTGACAGCGGGGTGCGCGCAGCCCGTCGACGTCGACGGTGCCGCGCGGTGGCGCGACCGCGCGGACGAGGCCGCCCGGTCGGCCCTGCTCACCGTCGGCGAGCGCGTGACGCTGGCCCCCGACGACACCCTCTCGGGACGCGCCGACACCCAGCGCTGCCCGGGCCGGGGCAGCGACGCGGTCGTGCACCGCGTCGACGCCACCCTCGACCTCGCGTCGGCACCGCCGTCGGGCCTGGCCGACGCCGTGCGCGCCTCGGTGCCGTCGGGGTACGACGTCGAGGTCGACGTGCAGCCCGACCGGGTCGTGCTCGGCGTGGTCAGCCGATGCCTCGACCTGCCCAGGATCCAGACGATCGAGATGGCGCTCGAGGGTCGCTACCGCGTCGAGCCCTGACCTCAGGCCAGGAACGCGACGGCGAGCACCATCGGCAACGACACCAGCGAGGCCATGCTGGTGACGAGGGTCATCGTCTTCAGCGCGCCCTTCGTCGTCAGGCCGAGCAGCGACTTGAACATCCAGAAGAAGTTCGAGTTCACCGTCAGCGCGAACATCGACCCCGACGCGACGGCCAGGCCGATCGCGAGCGGTGCGACGTCGATGGACCCGAGCACCGGGCTGATGATGCCGGCCGCCGCGATCGCGGCCACGGACACCGAGCCGATGGCGAGGTGCAGCACCGCGGCGATGAACCAGGCCAGCAGGATGCTGGTGACGACGGCAGCCCCCTCGCTCGCCGAGAACAGCGACGCGAGGGTCTGGTCGAGCCCGGTCGCCTCGATGACCGCACCGAGCGAGCCGCCGATACCGGTGATGAGGAGGATCTCGCCCGTCGTGTGGAAGCCGGTCTTGAGCGCCTTGTCGGTGCGCTCCACGCCGGTGGCTGCGCGCGCCAGCAGGTAGGCGCCGAGCAGGCCGACGAACAGCGCGACGTTGGGGTTGCCGAGGAACGCGACGAACCCGTTCGTGACGTCGGCGAGGTCGGCGAACGCGCCACCGGCGATCATCAGCAGGGGCACGAGGATCGGCAGGAGGGCCACCGGCAGCGGCACGTCGACGTCGCTGCGGCTGGCGCCCTCGCCGGGACCGGTGCCGGCGGTGTTCTGCTCCACGCCGTCGCCGTCGAGCGGCTCGTCCTGCGCCTCGTCGGTCTCGGGCTTCCACCAGCCGACCCGGAGCAGCCGACCGAACAGGAACGTCGTGAGCAGCGCGGTGACGGGACCGAGGACGATGCCCGCGATCATGTACGTGCCGAGCGGGATCTCGAGGATCCCCGCGATGGTGACGGCGGCCAGACCGGGCACGACGAACACGTAGCCCGCGAAGATGCCCGTGCCGATCGCACCGGCCAGGTGCGCGAGCCCGCGAGGCCCCACGTGGCGCGCCGACGAGCGCGCGATCGGTGCGGCGAGCACCACCTGCACGTCGACGTAGATGGAGGGGAACACGGTCGACATCGCACCGGTGAGCGCGTAGGGCAGGCGCTTCGCCCCCACGACCGAGAGCAGGGCCCGGACGAGCTTGCGGAACGTGCCCAGCGAGTGCAGGAGGGCGCCGATGAGCACGCCGAAGCCGATGAGCAGACCGACCTTCGTCATGATCTCGCCGAACCCGCCGGTGATGGCGGTGATCGTGCCCTCGAACCCCACTCCCGCGGCGAGACCGAGGTAGAGACAGGCGATCACGAGCGAGATCACCGGGTCGACCTTCGCCCAGATGATCAGCCCGACCACGAGCACGATGGCGATGGCGGTGTGGACGACTTCCACGAGATCATTCCCCTCGATCGACGGTGCGCCTCACCCTAGGCCACCCCACCCCGCCGCTCCCTCCCCCGACGCCGCTGGATTCGCTGGTCGAGTAGCAGCGACGGCGAGCGCCAGCGAGCTCGTCGGTGCGTATCGAGACCACCCGGCAACGGATTCAGCGCGGACCGGCTCCCAGCGAACCCTTGGAATGGTCTCGCTCCGTCGCGGCTACGCCCCTCGTGCGACGGCTCCAGCACCTCCCCTCGCTAGCGCTCGTGGAGGCACTCGACCAGCGGAGGGTTTCGCTGGTCGAGTAGTCCGAGCGAGCTTGCGAGGCTCGGACATATCGAGACCACCCGGCAACGGCCCAGCGCGAGACCACCCGGCAACGGCCCAGCGCGGACCGGCTCCCAGCGACCGTCCAGAGTGGTCTCGATACGCACGGGCGACGCTCGTACCGCCCCCGCAAGCGGGAGGTGCCCCCAGCGGCTCCGCGCTACTCGACCAGCGGAGAATCGCTGCGTCCACAGGGTTTTCTGGGCTGGAGGGTGGTGTCGGAGGGGGTGCCTAGGTTGGAACTATGAACCCCACCGACACCCTCCTGGCCGACGCAGTCGACGCGTCGCGTCGGGTGTGGGCTGCGGAGGCGGAACAGGCGCGGGCGGTGCTGCGGTTCGTCGAGACCCGCCGCACCGACGCCCTCACCCAAGGATTGAGCGCGCGTCAGGTGGAGGACGCCCGGCAGGTCGCGATCCTCGAAGCCGCGGTCGAGCTCAACGTCGCGCAGGGGTTCGTCGCGAACCTGGTCTCGGCGACCCGGACCCTGGTGATGGACCTGCCGACCGTGTGGGCTGCGCACCAGGCCGGTGAGGTCGACCGGGCCAAAGCGCGGGAGATCGCCTCCACTGCCTGGAAGCTCCACGCGCCGGAGAACATCGCCCGGTTGGACGAGACCGTGCTCGCCTACGCCACCACCCACACCCTGGGCCAGCTCAAGAGCTGGCTACGCAGGTTCCTCGTCCGGGTCGAACCCGACCACGCCACCGCCCGCCGCCAGGCTGCGCAGGAGGATCGCACTGTCACGATCACCGCGCTGGATGACGGGATGAGCCTGCTCCAGGCCCTCATCCCCACCGCTGACGCGGTGCTGATCGACCGTGACCTGACCCTCGCAGCGAAAGCCTCCCGCAGCCAGAGCCCCGACGACGACCGGACGTTGGCGCAGGCCCGCGCCGACGCCCTCACCGACACCCTCCTGCGCAAGCGCGAGACCGACACCGACGCTGGCCGCGTGCCGGTCGGCACGTCAGGGCGGGGCAGGTTCCACCTCGGCATCACCGTCTCCCTCGCCACCCTGCTCGGTGTCTCGAGCGAGCCGGCTGTGTCGGCCGATGGGCAGCACGTCCTCGACCCTGCCCTGCTCGCCGAGCTCGCCACCCAAGAGGGGACGCTGTTCTCGCGGTTGTTGACCGACGAGAACGGCGGGATCCTGGACGTCACCGAGCTCGGCCGCTTCCCCACCCAGCCCCTCCGCAGGGCGTTGAACCTGATCGACGGCACGTGTGACGTTCCCGGCTGCACCCGCCCCGCCGTCGCCTGCGACCTCGACCACCAGATCCCGCACGACCCCGACCCACCACCAGGACAACCACCCGGGCAGCAACGTGGCCCCACCACCGCCGCGAACTTGCACCACCGCTGCCCACCCCACCACGGCCTCAAGACCCGAGGAGCCCTGACCGTCACCCACGACGAGCACGGCAACGCCCACTGGCACCTCCCCACCCGCACCATCCCCGCCCAGACCGCGTTCACCCGCGCCTGGAACCGCCGGACCGAACCTCAGGTCGTCGTCATCGAGCACTACCCACGGGTCGCAGCTCCCGTCATCGAGTGGCGCCACGATGCCTGAGGTCGAGCGCACTGCACCACGGGTCCACGTCACCGACGCCCGGACCCTCGGCAGAGCTCGGCCGAGGCGGGATCCCCTCCGCCGGAGGACCAGTCGATCCTCCCGACCACACGGGCGCGGAGCGCCAGCGGGGTCAGGCGCCGAAGTCGACCTGCCGCAGCCCCCGCAGCAGCGCGTACGCGGCCTGCTGGTCGTCGGGGTCGAGCTGGGCGACGCCGAACTGCACGTCCATGAGCGCCGCGGTGGCGTCCTCCACCACCCGTTCGCCCTCTGCGGTCAGCGACGCGAAGGTCCGCCGACGGTCCTTCGGGTCCGGCTCGCGGACCACCAGGCCCTGCGCCTCGAGACGGTCGATCGCGTTCGTCACCGACGTCGGGTGCACCATCAGCCGCTCACCGATCTTGCTCAACGGCAACCGGCCCGCTCGGCTGAAGGAGATGAGCCGCAGCACCTCGAAGCGGGCGAACGTGATCCCGTGCGGCTTCAGGGCCGCGTCGAGACGGCTGATCACGAGCTGGTGCACCCGCATGATCGACGTCGCGAGCCGCATGGCCGTCGCGTCACCGATGCGCTCCTCCCACAGCTCGCCTGCCCGCTCGAGCGGGTCGAACGCGAGTCGGGGTTCGGTCGCCATGGCCCGATCATAGGGGGGCCGCCGCCCGTGCGGACGGCGTCGACGAGGGTTGCCTCCACAGCTCCGCCTCAGCCAGGCTCGGGGCACGCGTACGACGGCAGGGTGACCGTGACGAGCCTCAGTGTCTGGACCGAGCGACTCCGTGAGAGCGGAGCGGACGGGCGTGGCCGCGGCGAGGCGATCGGCGAGGCTCGGTCGTCACACGTGGCGCTGGGGAGCGAAGGCGCAGAGGTGCTGCACGACGCCGTCACCGAATGCCTCCCCGGACAGAAGGAGTCCGGCGGGAGCCTGACGGAGACCTGGCGGCCCCCATCACCATTTAGTAGGATGTCCGAGCATCTGACTTCCTAGGAGTTCGCATGACTGCGCTGCACGTGCCCACGCACCCCGTCCGACTCGTCACCGCGTCGGCGCTCTTCGACGGGCACGACGCGTCGATCAACATCATGCGGAGGATCTTCCAGAGCCAGGGCGCGGAGGTCATCCACCTCGGCCACAACCGCTCGGTCAAGGAGGTCGTCGACGCCGCGATCGAGGAGGACGTCCAGGGCGTGGCCGTCTCGTCCTACCAGGGCGGGCACGTCGAGTACTTCGAGTACCTCGTCGAGTCCCTGCGCGAGCAGGGCGCCGGTCACGTGCAGGTCGTCGGCGGCGGGGGCGGCGTCATCGTCCCCGAGGAGATCGCCCGGCTGCGCGCGTCGGGCGTCACGATCTTCTCCCCCGAGGACGGCCAGCGCATGGGCCTCGCGGGCATGATCAGCTCCGTCGTCGAGGCCTGCGACGTCGACCTCACCTCCGCCGGTCCTCTCGACGTCGAGGCCGTGCTCGCGGGTGAGCGCTCCGCCGTGGCCCGCGCCCTCACCTTCGCCGAGGCGGGCCGGCTCACCGGAGCCGACCTCGAGCGCGTCCGCGAGGCGGCCGCCGGCCACCCCTCCCCGGTCCTCGGCATCACCGGCACCGGTGGCTCGGGCAAGTCCTCGCTCACCGACGAGCTCGTGCGTCGGTTCCGCGTCGACCAGCAGGACAAGCTGCGCCTCGCCGTCGTCGCGGTCGACCCCACCCGTCGCCGCGGCGGCGGTGCACTCCTCGGCGACCGCATCCGCATGAACTCCCTCGACGGGGAACGCGTCTACTTCCGCTCCCTCGCCACCCGCGGCTCCCACGAGCTGCCCGACTGCCTCGACGACGTCGTCGCCGTGCTCAAGGCCGCCGGGTTCGACCTCGTGGTCGTGGAGACTCCCGGCATCGGGCAGGGCGACGCCGCGATCGTCCCGCACGTCGACACCGCGATGTACGTCATGACGCCGGAGTTCGGCGCCGCGTCGCAGCTGGAGAAGATCGACATGCTCGACTTCGCCGACGTCGTCGCGATCAACAAGTTCGAGCGACGCGGCGCGAAGGACGCCTACCGCGACGTCGGCCGCCAGCTGGTGCGCAACCGCGAGGCGTTCGGCAAGAAGCCCGAGGACATGCCGATCTTCGGCACGTCGGCCGCCACGTTCAACGACGACGGTGTCACGGCGCTCTACCAGCACCTGCGCGACCACCTCGCCGAGCACGGCCTGCCGGTCGCCGAGGGCACCCTGGCACCGGTGGCCGTGCGGTGCTCCACGGGCATCCAGGCCGTGGTCCCCGCCGACCGCGCCCGCTACCTCTCCGAGATCACCGAGACGGTCCGCGGGTACCACGTGGAGACCGAACGCCTGGCCGACGCCGCCGACCGCGCCCAGCGGCTCGAGACCACGGCCGCCGAGCTCGCCGACGCCGGCCTCGACGCCGTCGCCGCGGAGACGCTCCTCGACTCCGCCCGCAAGCAGGTCCCCCACGAGGTCGCCGACCAGATCGCCGACTGGCCGGCCGTCGTCGAGGCCTACTCCGGCGACGAGCAGGTCGTGAAGGTCCGCGACCGGGAGATCGTCACCCGGCTGACCCGCGAGTCGCTCTCGGGCAGCAAGATCCCGCGCGTCTCCCTCCCCCGGTTCACCGGGCACGGCGACCTGGTGCGCTTCTGGCGTCGGGAGAACCTGCCCGGCTTCTTCCCGTACACGGCGGGCGTCTTCCCGTTCAAGCGGGACGGTGAGGACCCGGCCCGCATGTTCGCCGGCGAGGGCGACCCGTTCCGCACCAACCGCCGGTTCAAGCTGCTCAGCGACGACGGCGACGCCACCCGCCTCTCCACCGCCTTCGACTCCGTGACCCTCTACGGACGCGACCCCGACCCGCGTCCGGACGTGTACGGCAAGGTCGGCACGTCAGGCGTCTCCGTCGCGACGCTGGACGACATGAAGGCGCTGTACGACGGCTTCGACCTGGTCTCGCCCTCGACGTCGGTCTCGATGACGATCAACGGGCCCGCGCCGACGGTGCTCGCGTTCTTCCTCAACACCGTCATCGACCAGCAGGTCGACGCGTTCCGCGAGCGCGAGGGCCGCGAGCCGAACGAGACCGAGCACGCCGAGCTCCGCTCCCACGCCCTGAGGAACGTGCGCGGCACCGTGCAGGCCGACATCCTCAAGGAGGACCAGGGCCAGAACACGTGCCTGTTCTCCACCGAGTTCAGCCTGCGCATGATGGGCGACATCCAGCAGTACTTCATCGACGAGGGCGTGCGGAACTTCTACTCCGTCTCGATCTCCGGCTACCACATCGCCGAGGCCGGGGCGAACCCCATCAGCCAGCTCGCCTTCACCCTCGCCAACGGCTTCACCTACGTGGAGTCCTACCTCGCGCGCGGGATGGACGTCGACGACTTCGCCCCCAACCTGTCGTTCTTCTTCTCCAACGGCATGGACCCGGAGTACTCGGTGCTCGGGCGCGTCGCCCGGCGGATCTGGGCGGTGGCGATGAAGGAGAAGTACGGCGCGAACGAGCGCAGCCAGAAGCTGAAGTACCACGTGCAGACGTCGGGTCGCTCCCTCCACGCGCAGGAGATGGACTTCAACGACATCCGCACGACCCTGCAGGCGCTCATCGCGATCTACGACAACGCGAACAGCCTGCACACCAACGCCTACGACGAGGCCGTCACGACGCCGACGACCGAGTCGGTCCGGCGGGCCCTGGCCATCCAGCTGATCATCAACCGCGAGTGGGGCCTGGCGATGAACGAGAACCCGCTCCAGGGCTCGTTCGTCATCGACGAGCTGACCGACCTCGTCGAGTCCGCGGTGCTGGCCGAGTTCGACGCGATCAACGAGCGCGGCGGCGTGCTGGGCGCGATGGAGACCGGCTACCAGCGGGGCCGGATCCAGGACGAGTCGATGCTGTACGAGCACCGCAAGCACGACGGCTCGCTGCCGATCATCGGCGTCAACACCTTCCGCCGGCCCGACGTCGAGGCCGAGGAGCCCGTGGTCGAGCTGGCGCGGGCCACGGAGTCGGAGAAGCAGTCGCAGCTCGACCGGGTGCACGCCTTCCAGCAGGGGCACCGGTCGAGTGCCGAGGAGGCGATCGCGCGGCTCAAGCACGCGGCGACATCGGGCGAGAACGTGTTCGCGGTCCTCATGGACGCCGCACGCGTGTGCACCCTGCAGCAGGTGACCGAGGCGTTCTTCGAGGTCGGCGGTCAGTACCGGCGCAACGTCTGACCGGGGGCCGGTGGCGGCGCCGACGACTCGTTCGAGTCGCCGGTATCACGATCACGTCCTACCGTGAAAGTCAAGGCCCGATCGCCGATCGATCGAGCTCAGCGACAGGAGCCCCGCCATGACGACCCACGACCCCCGCCCCGAGGCCACCCCGGCCCACCGCGACGAAGCCCCCGCCCACCGCGACCCGGTCGCCGACCGCACCGAGCCGACGCTCGACCGTCGCGAGGTCGTCGACCGTGAGAAGGAGCGGTTCGGCGGCGTCAAGATCGTCTGTGCCTTCTTCGGATGGATCACCGCCACGGGCATGACCGTGCTGCTCACGGCGCTCGTCGCCGCGGCCGGCGCCGGCGTCGGCCTCGTGTCCGACACCTCCGACATCACGGATTCCGCCCAGAACCAGGGCATCTCCGCCGACGAGATCGGCTGGGCGGGCGTCATCCTGCTCCTCGTCGTCGTGCTCGTGTCGTACTACAGCGGCGGGTACGTCGCCGGTCGCATGGCCCGCTTCGACGGCATCCGCCAGGGCCTGGCGGTCTTCGGCTGGGCCGTCGTCGCCGCCGTCGTCGTCGCGATCCTCGGCGCCGTCGCCGGCTCGCAGTACAACGTGTTCGACGACCTCAACGCGTTCCCGCGCATCCCGGACAGCCTCTCCGACCTCAGCCTGCAGGGCGTCGTCGCGCTGGTCGGCGTGGTCGCGACGGCCCTCGTGGGCGCTGCGCTCGGCGGTCTCGCCGGGATGCACTTCCACCGCAAGGTCGACAAGGCCGGTCTCGGTCGCTGACCGGCGCCGACCGGTCCCGCTCTCGCACCCCACGGTCCCCGCGGCCGTGGGGTGCGGTGCGTCCGGGGCTCGACGTGTGCCAGGTAGCGTCGGGCCGTGACGACGATCCCCTCATACGACCAGGTCGCGAGCCTGCCCACCGTCCACGAGCACGTGGTCGGCCCGGAGCACCTCGACGAGAACCGGCACATGAACATCGCGCACTACTTCACGTTCGGCGGCTCCGCGATCTGGGCCCGCCACCAGCGCGACCTGGGCATGTCCGACACCTACATCACCGGGCGGGGGCTGACGACGTTCACCGCCGAGCAGCACCTGCGCTACCTCGGGGAGTCGGTCGAGGGCGATCGCATCGGGGTCGGCGTCGTGGTCGTCAACCGCAGCGACAAGGTGCTGCACGTCGCCGCGTTGCTGACCAACCACACCCGGCGCGAGCTGTCGTGCGTGATGGAGGCGGTCACCGTGCACGTCGACTTCGCCACGCGTCGGCCCGTGCCGTTCCCCGACGACGTCGCCGCCGTGCTCGACGCAGCGATCGAGGGAGACCGACCCGCGTGGGAGCTGCCGCTCAGCGGAGGGCTGGGCGTCCGACGCTGACCCGCTCGGGAGGCGCCGGTCGCGCCCGTCGGGTACGAAGGAACCAGACGAGAGGAGTGCCCGTGCTGGCGTGGGGTTTCATCATGGTGGCCGTCGTGGTCGTGCTGGTCGTGGCCGGCCTCGGGATCGCGGCGGCGTCGGGCCGTGACGGCGCGGAGCGGCGCAGCGCGATGGCGGAGGCGCGCCAACGGGCGCAGGCCCGCCGGGAGGCGCGGTCGGACGAGGCGTGACCCTCGACGACCTCGGCCACGACGTCGCCGTGCCCACCGAGGCGCGACGCGTGGTCAGCCTGGTCCCCTCGATCACCGAGGGACTGGCCGCCGCACGACCGGCCGCCGTCGTGGGGGCGACCGACTGGTGCACGCACCCGCACGACCTCGACGTCCTGCGCGTGCGCGGCACCAAGAACCCCGACCGCGCCGCCGTCGAGGCGGCCCGACCCGACCTCGTGGTCGCGAACCAGGAGGAGAACCGCGAGCTCGACGTGCAGCGGCTGCGCGACGCAGGCGTCGCCGTGTGGGTGACGCGGATCGAGACCGTCGACGACGCGTTCGCCTCCCTCGGCCGGCTGTTCACCGAGGCGCTCGGCTGGGGCGAGCCCGCGTGGCTCGCGGACGCCCGGGAGCTCTGGTCGGCACCGGCACCCACGCCCCGAGGGCGGGTGGCCGTGCCGATCTGGCGCGACCCGTGGATGGTCGTCGGGCCACGCACCTTCACGGCCGACCTGCTGCGCCGACTCGGGTGGGAGGTGACGACCGGCCCAGCGGCCGACCCACACGAGCGCTACCCGCACGTGGAGGTGAGGGACCTCGACACCTCCGACGTCGACCTCGTCCTGCTGCCCGACGAGCCCTACGTGTTCGGTCCCGACGACGGGCCCGAGGCGTTCACGACCGCGCCGACCCGACTCGTGTCAGGGCGGCTGCTCACCTGGTACGGGCCGTCGCTCGTCGAGGCCCACGAGGTGCTGGCCGACCTGTGAGCCGGCCGACGGACGTCAGGCCTGGTGCTCGTGCTCGTGCGCGGCGGCCTTGCGCTCGAGGACGCGGCGCTCGGCCTTCTGCTTCTCCAGCGGCGTGATCTCGAGCTTGTGCTTGGACACGACGTACGGGGTCTCGCCCACGATCGCGTTGTGGCTGCCCGAGAAGAGGTACTTGCTCGACAGGTTGATGAGCGTGGCGAACCGGTTGCGGTTGCCCAGCAGCGTCGCGATGTGCAGCGCCACCCAGATGATCCAGGCGGGGAACCCGGTGAGCTTCGGCGCGTGGGTGATCTCCGCGACCGCCGACGACTTGCCGATGGTGGCCATCGTGCCCTTGTCGGAGTACTTGAACGGCTTGACCCGGTCGGCCTTGCCCTTCGTGGTGGCCTTGATCAGCTTGGCGACGTGCTTGCCGCCCTGGATGGCGGGCTGGGCCAGCTGCGGGAGCGGGTCGGGACCGATCGCGATGTCGCCGATCGCGAAGACGTCGGGGCGGTCCTTCACGCGCAGGTGCTCGTCGACCTCGATGCGGCCACCGCGGCCCTGCGGGACGTCCCAGTCGAGGACGGTCGGGTGCGCGGTGACGCCCGTCGCCCAGACGACGATGCCGGCCTTGAGGAACTCGGTGCGACCCTCGGCCTCGACCAGCACGCCGTCCTCGCGGACCTCCTTGACGGCCGTGTTCAGCCGCAGGTCGACGTCGCGCTTGAGCAGCGAGCGCTTGGCGTACTCGCGCAGCTTCTCGTCGAACGGGCCGAGCACGTGCGGCGCCATCTCCAGCAGCGTCACGTGGATGCGGGCGCGGTCGAGCTCGGGGTAGGTCGTCGGCATGTCGTTGTTGCGGAACTCGGCGAACGCGCCGGCCGTCTCGACGCCGGTCGCGCCACCGCCGACCACGATGATGCGCAGGTCCTCGTCCTGGCCGTTGATCGCGAACTCCTCGAGGTTCGCGAACAGCCGGTCGCGCACCTGCAGCGCCTGCGAGCGCTTGTAGAGGGGCAGCGAGTACTCCTCCGCGCCCGGGGTGCCGAAGAAGTTGGTCGTGACGCCGTTCGCGAGCACAAGGTAGTCGTAGGAGACGGACACCTCGCCGTGCAGGCTGAGCACCTTCGACTGGTGGTCGATGCTCGTGACGATGCCCTTGAGGAAGCGCACGTTCTTCTGGCCGGCGCGCACCGCACGCAGGAACCAGGTGATGTCGCCGGGGTTCAGCGAGGCCGTCGCGACCTGGTAGAGCAGGGGCTGGAACGTGTTGTAGGTGTGCCGGTCGATGAGCGTGATGTCGACGTCGGCACGCTTGAGCTTGCGGACGAGGGAGACCCCTCCGAAGCCACCTCCGACCACGACGACGTGGGGGCGCTTGGAGCCGGGAACGACGCTGTTGCTCATGGCTCCAACCCTACTCGCGGCGGACGTTCGGCCGCCTCTCGGCGAGGGGGTCGGTGACCTGGGTCACTCCCTCGAGAGCCAGGCGCGCGACTCGGGCCGACGCAGCTGGACGATGACGACGACCGCCGCCGCGCCGGTGACGACGCCCAGCGGGAGGAAGAAGACGGAGAGGGCGATGGTGACGGCCGCGACGACGACCAGCGCGGTCCCGCCGGCAGGCGCCCGACGGACGACGGCGAGGGCCGCGATGACGCCGGCGAGGCACGCGACGAGCCAGACGATCGCGGACACCCGCAGCAGCTCGATCATCTCGTCGGCGCTGATGCCGGACGAGCGGACCAGGTCCCGGGCGAGGCCGGGCTCGGTGAGCGCCGTGCGGTAGGCGTCGGCCCCGACCGTCGTGACGAGCAGGAGCAGCAGGCCGAGCAGCGCCACGACGCCGCACGACACGAACGTGGTCACGACGGCCACCGTGACCGACCGCGGCCGGGCGGCGGGGACGACCGGCGCTGGCTGCGCCGAGGGGTGGGTGGGGGTGGTGGTCATGACGGTCTCGCCCGACGCCTGGTCCAGCGGGCGACCGCCGGGGGCGGCCGAGCGGGACGCGAACGGGTCGGTGCCCGCCGGGGGCGGCGCCGGGACGTCGGCCGCGGGCCGACCGTCGACCTGGTCGAACCAGCGTCGCGCCTCAGGGGTCCACAGCGACCAGCCGCACAGTCCCGCGAACGCGGCCGGGAGCAGCCCGGGCAGGCCCAGCGTGGCGAGCACCACGAAGGCGATGCCGCAGAGGATCGTCAGCATGACCCGCGACGTCCGGTGCCCGCGGGCCGCGTAGACCGCGAACACGGCCCCGGAGGCGGTGAGCACGATGCCGACGTAGACGGCGTAGCGCAGGTAGTCGAGCGCCTGGTCCATGCCGAGGCCCAGCTCCTTGACCGGCTCCTGCGCGAGCGCGTCGCGGACGGCGTCCTGCAGCTCGATCGAGCCCCACGAGGAGAGCGCCGACACGAGGTTCACGAGCAGCAGCCCGCACCCGACCCCGACGAAGATGCAGGTCAGGGTGAGCGCCGGTGGCCTCGGGGGGCGGTCTGCCATGCCCACCACCCTAACGAGGCCGCGGCTGTCGGCCCCCGGCGCACGAACCGACCACGGATCTCTCTGCGTTCTGGTCGTGCCGGGACGGATCTATCTGCGGTCGCGTAGCCCTGGCGACGAGAACACAGAGACATCCGGATCCTCAGCAGGGGAACCGACCACCGCGCGGCACCGGGAGCAGTCGCCAGTCGGGAAGGCCGGTCCAGCCGCGCGCCCTCGCCATGCGCAGCAGCTGCTCGCCGACGTCGCGCGGACGGCGCCTGACCGCGAACGAGGAGAACGCCAGCTGCACATCGCCGCAGATCACGATCTCGTTCGATCGCTCGAGGTCGCGGTCCCACCGCTCCACCGCGAGGTGAGGGATGCCGTGCACCTCCACGCCGAACCCGAGAGCGTCGCTCCAGACGTCGAGGAAGTACCTCCCACCGCCACCGCAGACGGGTCGTTGCCGGGTCGGCCGGGGCAGTCCTGCAGCACGCCAGATCGCAGCGAAGTCGCGCTCGGGGAGTGACTGGATCCCGCCTCCGGCATCGAGCACCGACGCGAGGACCACAGCGCGGTGCCGACATGGTCCCCGCCGCGTCAGCGCCTCCCTGAGGTGGCGGGTGGTGGTGATCCCGCCCTGGATCGCCGCGATCACCACCCACCGGGCGAATCGCTCCTCGGAGCTCCACGACGCGGAGTCGAGCACCGACCGCGCGGGCCGCGTCCGCCGCGGCAGACGACCAGGGTGCACGTCCCGTTCGTCGAGCTCGCCCGACCAGTGGACGCGCGCGTCGGGCCAGGAGGGGCGGCGAGCGCCCAGCGGCAGCACGACGTGGACCCGACGGTCCAACAGGTCGAGGCCGTCGTGGCGCAGGGCCGACGGGCCGCCGAGCACGGCACGGGGGACGCTCGAGGCGAGCGCGACCTCCTCCTGCTCCCCCGGGCTCAGCGGCCCGTTGTGCATCACGACGACACCTCGACAGGGGCGCTGCCACTGCCCGGCGGCGACCCGGTGCCGCACCGCCCCCGCGCCGACGGCGGCGTTCGCCTCCGTCACCCTGAGCACCGAACCGTCACGTCGCGTCATCCGTCCAGCGTGGAAGACCCGCGCGCGCCGCCCCAGGGCTCAGCCGTTCGCTGTGGACGACCGAGCCCGCGCTAGGCGAGGCGGTGTGGACCGGACCACGAGGACGACGGATCTCTCTGCGTTGTCGTCGCTATGACTTCGCGAACGCAGAGAGATCCGTCCCCAGAACCGCCAGAACGCAGAGAGATCCGTGCGTCAGACGGCGGTCACGGTCAGGGCGTCGGCCGGGACGCCGTCCGGGCCCACCTCGCGGTCGACCCGCACCGTGTCGCCGTCGCGCACCTCGCCCGCCAGCAGCGCCTTCGCGAGGCGGTCGCCGATCGCCTGCTGCACCAGGCGCCGCAGGGGTCGGGCCCCGTAGGCGGGGTCCCAGCCCGTGAGCGCCAGCCACTCCTTCGCCGCGTCGGTCACCTCGAGCGTGATCCGTCGAGCCGCGAGCCGGCGCCCCAGCGAGGCGAGCTGCAGGTCGACGATGTGCGTCAGCTCGGCGGTGCCGAGCGGCTCGAACGTCACGATCTCGTCGAGCCGGTTCAGGAACTCCGGCTTGAACGACGCCTTCACGACGTCCATGACCGCGTCCTTCTTCGTCTGCTCGTCCAGCGACGGGTCCGCGAGGAAGGCCGAGCCCAGGTTGCTGGTGAGGATGAGGATGACGTTGCGGAAGTCGACCGTGCGGCCCTGGCCGTCGGTCAGCCGGCCGTCGTCAAGCACCTGCAGGAGGATGTCGAACACCTCCGGGTGCGCCTTCTCGACCTCGTCGAGCAGCACGACGGAGTACGGGCGCCGTCGCACGGCCTCGGTCAGCTGGCCGCCCTCGTCGTACCCGACGTAGCCCGGAGGGGCACCGACGAGTCGCGACACCGCGTGCTTCTCGGCGTACTCGCTCATGTCGATGCGCACCATCGCGCGCTCGTCGTCGAAGAGGAACTCCGCCAGCGTCTTCGCCAGCTCCGTCTTGCCCACACCGGTCGGACCGAGGAACAGGAACGACCCGGTCGGGCGGTCCGGGTCGGCGATGCCGGCGCGGCTGCGACGCACCGCGTCGGACACGGCCGTCACGGCCTCGCGCTGGCCGACCAGACGCTTGCCGAGCTCCTCCTCCATCCGCAGGAGCTTGCCCGTCTCGCCCTCGAGCAGACGACCCGTGGGGATGCCGGTCCACGACGCGACGACCTCCGCGATCTCGTCGGCGGTCACCTCCTCGTTGACCAGCCGGTCCGTGCCGTCCCCGGCCTCGCGCGCCGACTCCGCGGCCTGCGCGGCGGCCAGCTGCGCCTCCATCGTCGGGATCTCGCTGTAGAGCAGACGCGCAGCGGTCTCGAGGTCGCCCTCGCGCTGGGCGCGCTCGGCGGCGATGCGCACCTCGTCGATGCGCTCCTTGATCTCACCGACCGCGTTGAGGCTCTGCTTCTCGCTCTCCCACCGCTGCTCCAGCGCACGCAGGGTCTCCTGGCGGTCGGCGAGCTCGCTGCGCAGCTTCTCGAGCCGCTCACGACTGGCGTCGTCGGTCTCGTTCTGCAGGTGCAGCTCCTCCATGCGGAGCCGGTCGACGGCGCGCCGCAGCTCGTCGATCTCCACAGGACTGGAGTCGATCTCCATGCGCAGCCGCGAACCCGCCTCGTCGACCAGGTCGATGGCCTTGTCGGGCAGCTGGCGTCCGGGGATGTAGCGGTCGGAGAGGGTGGCTGCCGCGACGAGCGCGGCGTCGGCGATGGCGACCTTGTGGTGCGCCTCGTAACGCTCCTTCAGGCCGCGCAGGATCGCGATGGTGTCCTCGACCGACGGCTCGCCGACCAGCACCTGCTGGAACCGGCGCTCCAGCGCGGGGTCCTTCTCGATGTTCTCGCGGTACTCGTCGAGCGTCGTCGCACCGATCATGCGCAGCTCGCCGCGCGCCAGCATCGGCTTGAGCATGTTGCCGGCGTCCATGGCGGAGTCGCCCGTCGCGCCCGCACCGACGACCGTGTGCAGCTCGTCGATGAAGGTGATGACCTGGCCGTCGGACGCCTTGATCTCCTCGAGCACGGCCTTCAGCCGCTCCTCGAACTCGCCTCGGTACTTCGCCCCCGCGACCATCGCGCCGAGGTCGAGACTGATGAGCCGCCGTCCGCGCAGCGACTCGGGCACGTCGCCGTCGACGATGCGCTGCGCCAGCCCCTCCACGACGGCGGTCTTGCCGACGCCTGGCTCGCCGATGAGGACGGGGTTGTTCTTGGTGCGGCGACTCAGCACCTGCACGACGCGGCGGATCTCGGCGTCACGACCGATGACCGGGTCGAGCTTGCCCTCGCGGGCGACCGCGGTCAGGTCGACGCCGTACTTCTCGAGCGCCTGGTATGTGTCCTCGGCGTCGGCGCTGGTGACACGTGCACCGCCCCGGACCGTCTGGAAGGCGGCTCGTAGCGCGTCGGGCGTGGCGCCGTGACCGGCGAGCACGTCCTTGGCCGGTGAGTCGACCGTGGCGACCCCGACCACGAGGTGCTCGGTCGAGATGAACTCGTCACCGAGCTCGCCGGCCAGGTCGGCCGCGCGCTGCAGCACCTCGTGGGTGCTGCGGGACAGACCAGGGTTCTGGACGCTGCTGCCCGCCGCCGACGGCAACGCGTCGACGACGGTCTTGAGCTCCGACCTCACGACGCCGGCGTCGACGCCCGTGGCCTGCAGGAGCGGCACGGCGGTGCCGCCGTCCTGGGCGAGGAGGGCCGTGAGCACGTGGGCGGGCTCGATGGCCGGGTTGCCGGCCGCAGCCGCCTGCTGCATCGCGGCGGCCAGCGCCTGCTGGCTACGGGTGGTGAGGTTCGAGAGGTCCATGGGCTGCTCCTGATGCGTCCTTCCGCCGGCGTGGTTCGCCGTACACCCAGAACAACATCATGAGACTTGAGTCCATTCCACTCAACTCTGGGCCGCGAGATCCGCGTCGAGAGCCAGCCGGTTTGGGTGGGGCCCCACGCACACGGGCACCGGCTGGGAGGGGGTGCGTCAGTAGCCGGAGAAGTAGTCGGTCCGGACCCGGGCGCACCGACGACGCAGGTCGCCGCGGACGGCCGAGACCATCGCCGGCGGGCCGGACACGTAGGCGACGCGCTCCGCGGCGTCGGGCACCGCCTCGGCCACCACCTCGCCCGAGACGAACGGTGCCGCCACGTGCGCCCAGTCGGCCGGCAGGTCGGCGGGAGGCTCGGGCGAGACCAGCACGACCCGCACGCCGCTCGCGACCAGCTCGTCGCGGTAGGGCACGACGTCGCCGTCGGGCAGGCCGTAGACGAGCACGACGTCGCGCGCCTCGCCCGCGCGGAGCTGGCTGAGGAACGGCGTCACCCCGATCCCGCCCGCCACGAGCAGCAGCGGTCGACCGCCGCGGGGCCAGACGAAGTCGCCGTGGACGCCGGTCGCGTGCACCCGCTCGCCCTCGCGCAGCCCGACGAGCGCCTGCTTGAACGACGACGCCGGCTCCGGCACGCGCACGGCGACGCTCAGGTCGCCGGCCTGCGGGGGCGAGCTGATGCTGAACACCCGCCGCACGCCGCGTCCGTCCACACCGCGGTGCGGCAGGTGCAGCTCCAGGTACTGGCCCGGGACGAACCGCACCGGACGGGTCGGCCGGAAGGTGACCTCCCACGTGTCTCCCGCGAGCCGACGCGTCCCGGTCGTCCGGAGCACCACCCCCGTCCGTCGGGAGAGCGCGAACGCGACCAGGTTGCCGACGACGATCGCCAGCTCGGGGGTCATGGTCAGCGGGCCGAACGTCGGCGCCTGCAGGCCGAGCACGTCGGCGAAGGTCGGGAAGCCGAGCAGCACCGCCATGACCGCGGCCACGAGCCACTGCTGCCCGCGGCGGGGCGGCAGCGTGAGCGGCTCGGTGACCATGAAGCCGGCCATGAAGACGATCGGGTAGGAGTACAGCGCGGTCTGCCAGGCCTGCGACAGCGGCGTGCCGAAGCCGACCGTCAGGCCCACCAGCACGAGGGTGGCGGCGACGACCACGAACACGAGCCCCACGTCGAGGCGACGCGTCCGCCACAGCACCAAGAGCGCACCGACCGCGACGAACGGCAGCAGCGCCTGGGTCGCCGCCGTCTGCCACAGCGCGTTGATCGACGACTCCCGCCCGACCGCCCACTGCGCGACCACGACCAGGAGCGCTCCGGCGGCAGCGGGGTTGAGCACGTGCCGACCTCGCCACGCGAGCACGTACTTCGACGCGTTGGCGAGCACGGCCGCGCCCGCGAGCCAGAGCAGGTTGGCCGCACCGACGCCTGACCCCGACCCGGCTGCGGCCTCCGGCAGCGGCACGAACAGGAAGAACAGCAGCAAGGCGGTGATCACGGCCGACTCGTCGTGCGGGACCCGACGCCACACGAGACCGAGCAACCGGTTCGCGGCGACCGACACCACCAGCAGCACCGCCAGGGCGGCGAGGTTGCCGAGCGTCGAGAGCCCCTCGATGACGCCCGTGGACGTGAAGAGCAGGTAGACCGCCACGATCGCCGCCAGCACGATCGTCGTGAGGCGGTACATGCTCACCCGACCGAGGATCGCGTCGACCGAGGGCCTCGGTCCGGTGCTCGTGCGACTCGTGCTCATGTGAACAGCTCCCCAGGGAGGTCGGGCGACCGCAGCACGCGGCCGTCGGCGTGGATCCGGACGAAGTGGTGCGGGTGGAGGTCGAGCAGCGTCTGCGGGTCGGCGAAGAAGTGCGCGGTGGCCAGGCCGTCGGCGACCATGCAGGACCCGTCCACGAGGGCCCAGCTGGCGACGACGTCGCGGGTCGGCCGGCCGGTGCGGCCGTCGACGACGTGGTGCAGTCCGTCGCCCCACGTCCGTCGGTTGACGGCCGACGCGCAGAGCGCCCACCCGTCGGCGACCTCGACGACGCCGACGGCGCGAGACGCGTCGCCCGGGTGCTCGAGGGCGACGCGGATCGGCGTGCCGCCGACGTGCCGCAGGTCGCCGCTGCCGTCCACCGTCGCCTCCTCGACACCGTGGTCGGCGAGCACGTCGACGACGAGGTCCACCAGCAGACCCTTCCCCGCAGCCCCGACGTCGAGCAGCAGCGGGCGGGTCGTGGTGACCTGTCCGCCGCCGACCACGAGCGTCCCGTCACGACGGACGCGCGACCAGTCCTCGGGCACCTGAGGACGACCGGACGGCTGCAGCGAGTACCCCGCGTCGTACCCGAGGTCCTCCAGCGACCGTCCGACGAGCGGCGTCACCGCTCCGTCGGTGGCGGTGTGCAGGTCGTCGTAGAGCGTGATCAGGGCGTCGGCCCCCTCGAGCTGCCAGGTGCCCGGCTCACGCGCCATGGCGGCGACGGTGGAGTCGGCGAGGAAGCGCGACCAGGTGCGGTCGAAACGCTCGAACTGCGCGAGCACGGCCGCCTCGACCTCCGGCGCGAGCGGCTGCGCGGTGTCGATCTCCCACGCCGTCCCGATCGCCTCGAAGTCCCACGCCACCGTCGCGGCGCGCGGACCGACCCCGGTCAATCGAACCAGCCGCCCACGGCACTGACGGCGCCGCCGATGCCGTCGCCGATCGCCGAGGCGGTGTCGCCGAGTGCCTCTACACCCTCGGACAACGCCTCGCCGACGTCGGGGCCGTTCTCGAAGAAGGAGTCGATCATGCCGTCGGAGAAGATCGCCACGCCGGCACCGATGATCGTCCCCGCGACCGCGCCGACGGCCGTGCCCGCGACCGGCACGACCGAGCCGATCGCCGCTCCGGCTGCGGCTCCCGTGCCCATGCCGGCGAGGAAGGACACGCCCTGCGACGTCGCGATCTGGGGAGCCGTCTCGCCCTCGGCGTAGTCGTTGTAGACGCCGAGCCCGAGCCCGATCACGCCGAGCGCCTTGCCGACCCGGCCGAGGTTGGCCGGCAGCCGCGACTCGCCGGCGGCGTTGGCCCGGGCGAGCAGGTCCTGCGCCTCGTCCAGCTTGCCGGCGATCGCCAGGCGGTCGGCCTCGAGCCGCGCGGTGTCGACCCGCTCGAAGAAGAACCAGCGACGCTGGACGTACCGGTCGGGGTTGGCCTGGAGGTCGGCGATGGCGCGGGACGCCTCGTCGAGCAGACCCTGCGCCTGGGTGCGCAGCGCGTTGGCCCGCTGGCTGGCGACACCAGCGGCCGCACCCTCGCCGACCGCCTCGGCGAGGCTCAGCAGCCAGCTGGCGTGCTGGCCGGGGGTGTACTGGTCCTGCAGGGACCGGCAGGCGGTCTCGTAGACCCGGTCGACCCGCGAGGCCTCGGTCTGCGCGGCCGCGTAGGCGGTGAGCTTGTCCTGGTGCGCGTTGTACTCGGCGACCCGCTGGTCGTGCGCGGCCACCTCGGCCTCCGTGCCCTCGAAGTGCTCGGGAGGTCGTGCGGGACCGTCGCCGGGGTGCTGCACGACGAACCCGGCGACGGTCAGCCCCGCCTCCCGTGCAGTGCTGCGGACGTCGGCCATGTCGCTCTGGCACGTCGTCAGCGACGTCGCGAACTCGTCGAGGTCGCCCGCCATGTCCCGTGCCGCCCCGGCCAGGTCGTCCCCGCCCGTGCGGAGCCGGCGCGCGACGTCGAGGAACTCGTCCCCGGCCTCCCCGTTCCAGGAGCCGAGCGCCGACGACCGCGCCGTGCTCGCGGCGTCGGCGGCGGCGTCGAGAGCCGTCGCGAGCGTCTGGCGGAGCCAGGTCGCGACACCCTTGACGCTGCTCGGCGAACCCTCGATCTCGGTGTCGATGCTCACCGTCCGCCCTCCTCCTGCATGGTGGACCGGATGTCCTCCAGGGACACCTCGGCATCGGCGTCCGCCCGCTGGTAGTACTCGCGGCTGAGGCCGACGAGGGTGCCCGTGCCGCTCAGCCCGTCGGCGACGTTCGCGGCGCTGTCGATCACCTGCGCCACCATCGAGGCGATGACCGCGGTCATCGGTCCGGCGTCGACGCCCGACGACCCGGCGGTGTCGATGCCGCTCAGGGTGGTCCCCGCGTCGGTCAGGTCGGTGGCGATGGTGCCGAGCACCGCCAGGTCGACGTCGATGCTCATCGTCGGGCCTCCTCACCGTCGCGCAGGCCGGGGTCGAGGTCGAGGAACAGGAGGTCGTACGGGGTCTCGTCGTGCACGCGCTGCAAGGTGGCGACGTCGCACAGCAGCCACGGCACGTCGGGGCGGTAGAGGTCGTGCAGCCGGTCGATCGCGGAGTACACGAAGAGGGCCGTCCGGCCGTCCTCGAGGGTGTGCATCTGCACCTCCCGCAGGCTCGGGTCGTCGGCCGCGCTCGTCGGCACGTACACGACGGGCGGCAGGGCGGGCCGGCCTGTTCCGGCCTGTACGAAGGGCTGGGTCATCACGTCTCCTCCTGGTCGGGTCGGGTCAACGGCGGGGCCGCGCGTCGTCGTCGAGCTGCTCGCGCAACCAGGCGGCGAGGTCGTGCGGACCGACTCCCATGAGCGACGTGTCGACACGCAGCTCGCCGGGTCGGGCGCGCGCCCCTGCTCGGAAGCCGAGCGGTGGACCCGAGCGGCTGGTGGGGCCGTCGACGAACAGGCCGCCGCTCCAGGGCCGCACCGACTCGACGTCCGTGCGGGGGATCCGGGCGCGACCGGCCGCACTGTCGTGGACCACGTGCTGGTCGGTCAGCCAGAGCGCGTCGACCCGACGGCGGCCGACCAGGACGAGCACCACGCGCACCGCGAACCAGGCCGTGGCCACCAGGGCCGGGACCCACAGGGCCGCCCAGGCCGAGCCCGACGCGACGCCGATCGAGCTCACCACCGCACCGAGTGCGACGAGCCCGACGTCGAGCGACACGCTGTGCACGAACGGGCCGGACCACGCGCGCACCCCCCGGGCCGGTCTGCCGTCGACGGTGGCCTCACGCAGCCCTGGGAACGCGCGGGTGCGCAGCCGTGCGACCGCGAGGACGCCCGCGCCCAGCGCCGCGAACAGCGCGTAGACGGCCAGCGCCTGCATCGCCACCACGTCGGCGGGCACCTGGGTCAGGATCACGGCCGCGCCGGCCAGGCCGAACACGAGGATCGCGAGGTCGGCGCCGAGGTCGGCGCGCCTCGCCCGACGGTCGTAGGATGTCGTCTCGGCGTCGCCCATGACGGACATGGTAGGTCCGGTCAGCCCCGCGCCTCGGACTTGATCTCGTCGATCGCCTGGTTGAAGCCGCCCGCCGTCAGCGAGGAGCCGGCCACCTTGGAGACGTCGAGGTCGTCGATGTTCTTGCCGACGACCTCGTCGGCGATGCCGCCGGCGAACTTCTCCTGGTACTGCTTCGAGGTGCCGGAGGCCTTCGGCGTGACGGTGACGGCGTCGATGATCCCGACGTCGCCGAGCGTCACCTCGACGTCGACCGTCGAGGTCCCGCCGGGGTTGGAGTAGCTACCGGACGCCTCGTAGGTCCCGGGGGTGTAGTCGCCGGACGACTCCGAGGAGCCGGTGTCGGCGGACGCCGACTCGCTCGTGGCGGCGCTGCTCGGCGTGCTGCCCGTCGCGTCGTCGGAGGAGGACTGGCCGCACGCGGCGGCGAGCAGCAGGGTCGGGACGGCCGTGGCGGCGAGCACGGCCTTCTGGTGGCGGCGCAGGGTCATGGGTCTTCTCCAGTCAGTCGGGCTGGGACGCGGAAGGTCGTTGCGTCGTCAACTTCTCCAACGGCCGCGTCCCGCTCGACGTTCCCGCAGGTGCGGACGGACCTTGACTCCCGTCGCCGATCCATGCAAACTACTTTGCATTACAAACTCATCTCCGGGAGAGACCATGGACGACCACCAGCCCGACGACCAGGCCGGCGACCACGCCCCCGACCTCGCCGAGAGCTGGGCCATCATCGAGGCCGAGCGCGACCGGGCCCGCCGTTCCGTGCGGGTCGACGAACGGGTCGTCTACGGCGTGTGGGCCGTCGCGTGGGGCGTCGGCTACCTCGCACTGTGGACGTGGTCCGGCCCGCAGGGAGAGCCCGGACTCCCGGGGCCGATCGTCTTCGGCGTCCTGATCGCCGCCGCGATCGTGGCCACGGTCGTGCACATCGAGGGCCGCACCCGAGGCATCGGAGGGCCCGACGCCGAGGCCAACGCGTGGCTCGGCTGGGCCTGGGGGATCGGCTTCGCCGGCGCCTGCCTCGTCGCGGGTGCGCTCGGACGGGTCGGCCTCGAGGGCGAGGCCGCCGCGATCGTCTACAACGCCGTCCCGTGCCTCGTCGTCGCCGTCCTCTACATGGGGTCCGCCATCGCGTTCCACGACCGACGCCAGTTCGTGCTCGGCGCCTGGATCGCCCTCCTCGTCGGTGGCGCCTCGTTCGCCGGCGCGCCCACCCTCTACCTGCTCATGGCGCTGCTCGGCGGCGGCGGCTTCGCCGTCGCCGCGCTCCACGCGCACCGCGAGGGGCACCGATGACCGACCTCGACCCCGTCATCCACGCCCAGGCGCGCCTGCGGGTCACGGCCTTCCTCGCCGCGCTCGCGCCCGGGGAGACGCTCACCTTCCCGCGCCTGCAGAAGGAGCTGACCATGACGGCCGGGAACCTCTCCACCCACCTGCGCAAGCTCGAGGACGCCGGCTACGTCCAGCAGACCAAGACCATCGACGGTCGGACGCCGGCCACGCACGTCAGCCTCACGGACGCCGGCCGCGCCGCCTTCGAGACCTACACCCGCACCCTTCGCACGCTCCTCCAGGGGGACCCATGACCAGCACGCCCGTCCTGCACGTCGACCACGTCACCCGCTCCTTCGGCGACCGACCGGCGGTCGCCGACGTCACGCTGGAGGTACGTGCCGGCCAGGTGGTCGGGCTGCTCGGACCGAACGGGGCGGGCAAGACCACCCTCCTGTCGATGGTGTCCGGCCTGCGCACGCCCGACCGCGGGACCGTGCGCGTGCTCGGGCTCGACCCCCGGCTGCCGCGGAACCGGGCCGCGCTCGGGGTGACGCCGCAGGAGACCGGACTGCCGGAGTCGCTCACCGCGGCCGAGGTCGTGCGCTTCGTGGCCGACCACCACGCCGACCCGCTCCCGGTGCGCGAGGCGCTCGACCGCTTCGGCATCGCCGACCTCGCCGACCGCCGCTGCGGCGGCCTCTCGGGCGGGCAGCAGCGCCGGCTCGCGTGCGCGCTCGCCCTCGTCGGGCGGCCCGCGCTCGTACTGCTCGACGAGCCGACCACCGGCCTCGACGTCGAGGCCCGCCACGCGCTCTGGGACGGCATCCGTTCCCACCGCGACGACGGGGTGGCGGTGCTGCTCACCAGCCACCACCTCGAGGAGGTGGAGCAGCTGTCCGACCGCGTCGCGGTCATGGCCGAGGGACGAGTCCTGGTCGACGACACCCTCGAGCGCGTGCGCGACCTGGTCGACGTCGAACGGCTCTCGTGGACCGGCACCGTCGGCCGCGTGGCGGAGCTCGAGGGCGTGGTCGACGTGCGGGTGGACGGCGACGACGTGGAGGTGCTCGCCCGCGACGCCGACCTCGTGGTGCGGGCGCTCGCCTCGGGCGCCGCCGATTTCCGACGCCTGCGCGTCCGCGGCGCCTCCCTCGAGGACGCGTTCACCCACCTGACCGCCGCCTGACCGACCGACGAGAGCTGGAGGACCCCATGACCACGACGACCGGCCGACCTGCGGCCCACCACCCGTCGAGAGCCCTGCGCATCGCCCTCGCCCACACCCGGCTCGCCGTCCTGGAGGCGGTGCGCGAGCCGGTCGTCATCGTGAGCACGGTGGCCTTCCCGGCACTCGTGCTGCTCTGCTTCGTCGTCCCGCAGCGCACCGTCGCCGGCGACGCCTCGGCCGCCACCGCCGCCACCGGCCAGGTCGCGCTGTTCTCGATCGTGTCGGTGTGCCTGTTCACCTACGGCGCCGGCATCGCCGAGGACCGCACGCGGCCGTTCGACACGTTCCTGCGCTCGCTCCCCGCGGGCGCCGTCCCGCAGCTCGTCGCACGGATCGCGACCGGCGTGGTGCTCAGCGCCCTCGGCCTGCTGGTGGTCGGCCTGATCGCCGCGTTCCTCACGGAGGCGACCGTGCCGTGGGGCCGGCTCCCGCTCGTCGGGCTGACGCTGCTCGGCTGCGGCGTGCCGTTCCTCGTCATCGGCTTCGCGATCGGCTACGGCCTGCGGCCCAAGGCGGCGCTCGCCGTCGCCCAGGCGGTGCTGTTCCCGCTGGCCTTCCTCGGCGGCCTCTTCGTGCCGCCCGAGACGTTCCCGTCGTGGCTCGACACCGCCTCCCAGGGCACGCCCACGCGCGCCGCCCGCGACCTCGTCGTGGCCACCATGACCGGCTCCGACGTCGACGCGACCTGGCTGCTCGTCCTCCTCGCGTGGACGCTCGCCGGTGCCGCCATCACCGGCTGGGCGTACCGTCGCGACGAGGGCCGCCGCTTCCGCTGAGGGTGTCGGCGGGCAGCCCTACCCTCGAGGCCATGAACCCGACCTGGTCCCTCGTCCACGCCGAGCGGGCCGCGCTCGTCGACGACCTCGCGACCCTCGCGCCGGCCCAGTGGGACGTCCCGTCCTGGTGCTCGGGCTGGTCCGTCCACGACGTCGCCGCCCACCTCGTCGACAACGCCCGCGCCACCACCGCGCGACTCGTCGTCGCGATGGTGCGGGCCCGGTTCGACTTCGACCGGCAGAACGACCAGGGCGTCGCCCGTGAGCGAGGCGCGGACCCTGCCGAGACGTGGGCGCGCCTCCGGTCCGTGGTGGGACGCACCGACACACCGCCCGTGCCCCTCGCGAGCCGGCTGGTCGAGGAGGTCGTGCACGTGGAGGACGTCCGTCGACCGCTCGGGCTCCACCACGACTACGCGCCGCGGGCGGTCGCGGACGCCCTGCGCCACCAGGCCCGCACCTCGGTGTCGATGGGCGGCGGACGCCAGCACGTGGCGGACCTGCGCCTCGTCGCGAGCGACGCCGACCTCGTGGTGGGCGACGGGGACGACGTCGTCGAGGGTCGGGCCGTCGACCTCCTGCTCGCCACCTCCGGTCGCGTGCAGGCGCTCGACAGCCTCGGCGGGCCAGGGCTGCCGATCCTGCGCGGCCGCCTGACGGCGCGCTGACGCCCTGCGATCGGGGGCGAACCGCCGCCCCGTCGACGTGGTCGATCTCGCACACCGGACGACTTCGCGGCGCGTGGCAGGAGAACTTAGGATGTCCTCATGCACATCGACTGATCCTGGCGGTGTGCCCGCAGTCCCCCCAGGAGTCCCACTGATGAGCAGGAAGCTCAGGGTCGCGATCGTCGGCGCCGGCCCGGCCGGCGTCTACGCCGCCGACATCCTCACCAAGTCCGAGGTCCCCGCACCCTTCGAGGGCGCGAGCGTCGACCTCATCGAGCGTGACCCCACGCCGTTCGGGCTGATCCGCTACGGCGTGGCCCCCGACCACCCGCGCATCAAGGAGATCGTCAAGGCGCTCAAGCGCGTCATGGCGAACGAGGACATCCGCTTCTTCGGCAACGTCTCCTTCGGCGACGACCTGAAGCTCGACGACCTGCGCCAGTTCTACGACGCCGTCGTCTTCGCCACGGGCGCCCGCCGCGACCGCGACCTCGACATCCCCGGCATCGACCTCGACGGCTCGCACGGCGCCGCGGACTTCGTCGCCTGGTACGACGGCCACCCCGACGTCGACCGCGACTGGCCGTTCCAGCCGCACCAGGAGTCGGTGGCCGTGCTCGGCGTCGGCAACGTGGGCCTGGACGTGTCGCGCATCCTGGCCAAGACGGCCGAGGAGCTGCTCGTCACCGAGATCCCCGACAACGTCTACGAGGGTCTCAAGAAGAACGTCGCGAAGGACGTGCACGTGTTCGCGCGGCGCGGCCCGGCGCAGGTCAAGTTCACGCCGATGGAGCTGCGCGAGCTGAGCCACTCCCCCACCATCGACGTCATCGTGCACCCCGAGGGCTTCGAGCTCGACGAGGGCTCGCTCGAGGCCATCCGCGCCGCCAAGAGCCAGAAGCTCGTCGTCGACGTGCTCCAGAACTACCTGGCGAAGGAGCCCACGGGCGCCCCGCACCGCATCCACATCCACTTCTGCCAGAACCCCGTCGAGATCGTCGGCGAGGACGGCAGGGTCGTGGGTCTGCGCACCGAGGTGACCGAGCTCGACGGCACCGGCAACGTCCGTGGCACCGGCGAGTTCCAGGACTGGCCCGTCCAGGCCGTGTACCGCGCCATCGGCTACTACTCCGACAACCTGCCCGGTCTGCCGTTCGACGTCACCGCCGGCGTCGTGCCCAACGACGGCGGTCGCGTCATCGAGATCGACGGCTCGGCCCTGCCCGGCGCCTACGTGACGGGCTGGATCAAGCGCGGACCGGTCGGCCTCATCGGCCACACCAAGTCCGACGCCGCCCAGACGATCTCGATGCTGCTCGAGGACGCGCCCGGTCTCGACCGGGCCGCCCAGCCCGACCCCGAGTCCGTCGACGCCTACCTCGCGTCGCGCGGCCTGGAGTACACCACGTGGGAGGGCTGGGAGCAGCTCGACGCCCACGAGCTGAGCCTCGGCGAGGCCCACGAGCACCCGCGCGAGCGGGTCAAGGTCGTGCCCCGCGAGGACATGGTCCGCATCGCCCGCTCCTGACGCCCACCGTCACCGTCGCGACGCCCGCGCCCCTCGTCGGGGTGCGGGCGTCGTCGCGTCCGCACGAGCCGGGTCAGTCCGGCGCCAGCACCAGCAGCTGCAGGTGGCACGGACCGTCGGGCGAGGAGGTCGGGATGTCGGTGAGCAGGAACGGCTGCTCCGCACCCGCCGCGACATCGTCGAGGCGACGGGTGGCGGCGGGACTCGTGCCGTCGGCCGGCCCGACCTGGGCGCTCACCTGGTAGCTGGCCTTGTTCTTCGTCGGGTTGGACACCAGCCCGGTCGCCGACCAGGTGCCGTCGCCGTCACGGCTGCACTCCACCGCCGACAGCAGCTCCGGGGCGGAGCGGCCCGCGGGCAGGCCCTCGGCGGTCGGCGAGGCGGACGGCGCGGGCCGGGTGGCCGGGTCCGACCCGCCGCTGCAGCCCGACGCGCCGAGCGCCAGCACCGGCAGGAGCACCGCGGAGGCCAGGTGTCGTGCACGCATGGGTCCATCCCACCACGTCGGGCACTGCGCTCCCGGCGCACCACGCACGGTCCCGCGCTCCTGTCGCCGAGGCCGAGGGCCGTCCGGGCCCTCGGTCGCGTGGCGTAGGCTGAAAGTGCTAGGACGTCCAAGCATCAGGAGGGAGAACGTCATGACGATCGCACGTCTGGGCGTGGTCGGCGGAGGCCTCATGGGGTCGGGCATCACCGAGGTCGGGGCGCGAGCCGGCCTGTCGGTCGTGACCGTCGAGGTCGACGACGACGCCGCGAAGTGCGCCGCCGAGCGGGTGGAGGCGTCGCTGCGCAAGGCCGAGCAGCGCGGCAAGCTGACCCCGGACGACGTCACCGCGACGCTCGAGCGCGTCACGTTCACGTCCGACCTCGAGGCGCTCGCCGACCGTGACCTCGTCGTCGAGGCCGCCAGCGAGGACGAGCGGACCAAGCTCGACCTGTTCCGGACCCTCGGGTCGATCCTGGAGTCCGACGACGCCGTGCTCGCGTCGAACACGTCCTCGATCCCGATCGTGAAGCTCGGTGCCGTCTCCGGGCGCGCCGACCGGGTCATGGGCGTGCACTTCTTCAATCCCGCGCCGGTCATGCGGCTCGTCGAGCTCATCCCGTCCCTCACCACGTCGCCCGAGACGCTGCAGCGGATGCAGACCTTCGTCTCCGAGACCCTCGGCAAGGAGCCCATCGAGGCGACCGACCGAGCCGGGTTCGTCGTCAACAGCCTGCTCGTGCCGTACCTGCTGTCGGCCATCCGCATGTACGAGGCGGGCTACGCGTCGGCCGCCGACATCGACTCCGGCATGGTCCTGGGCTGCGGGCACCCGATGGGCCCCCTCGCCCTGGCCGACCTCATCGGCCTCGACACCGTCCGCGCCATCGGGGTCTCGATGTACGAGGAGTTCAAGGAGCCGCTGTACTCACCGCCTCCGGTGCTCGACCGCATGGTCGACGCCGGCCTGCTGGGCAAGAAGTCCGGCCACGGGTTCTACCCCTACGATCGCTGAGTGCCCGACCTCGACCCTCGACGCCCGCGGCTCGCGGACCTGACGTGGCCGCGCCGCACGGCCCGGCTCACGCTGCGTCCGCTCACGCTCGACGACGTCGACGCCGTGCTCGCCTACCGCGGCGACCCCGACGTGAACCGGTGGCTGGGCCGGCCGGCGCGGACCCGCGACGAGCTCGTCGCCTCGCACTTCGGCGCCGACGACCTCCCCGACGCGCTCGCCGTCGAGGTCGACGGGCAGGTCGTCGGCGACACCATGGTCACCGTCGCCGACGCCTGGGGGCAGAAGGACGTCCGCGAGCAGGCGCGCCACACGGTCGCCGTCCTGGCCTGGGTGCTGGCCCCCAGCCATCACGGGCGGGGTCTCATGACCGAGGCCGTCGAGGAGCTGCTGCGGATCAGCTTCGAGGAGCTCGGCGTGCGCCGCGTCGTCGCCGAGTGCTTCGCCATTAACGAGCCGTCGTGGCGACTCATGGAGCGCGTCGGGATGCGGCGCGAGGCCCACACCCGCCAGGACGCGCTGCACCGCGACCTCGGCTGGGTCGACGGGCTCGCCTACGCGATCCTCGCCGAGGAGTGGCGCCGACGTCGCTGCTGGCCGCCCAGGGCACGGGACGGTCGCCGACGCGGGCGGCGAGGCCGCGACGGCGGTGCACCGTGGCGCGATGCATGATGGGAGTGACCCGCGTCATACCGCCTGGAGGCCCCCGTGCTCGTCCCGTTCAGCATCCGCGACTTCCTCGACCGTGCCGTCACGGTCTACCCCGACCGGGTGGCCGTCGTCGACGAGCCCGACCAGCCGGCACCATCGTGGGGCGAGCTCACGTACGCCGAGGTGATGCGGCTCGCGCAGGCCCAGGCTGCGCGGCTCGACGCGCTCGACGTGCCCGTCGGCGGACGGGTCGCGATGGTCTCGCAGAACGCCGCCCGGCTCTACACGTCGTTCTTCGGCGTCTCCGGCTGGGGGCGCGTGTTCGTGCCCGTCAACTTCCGCCTCGCGCCGGCCGAGGTCGAGTACATCGTGCAGCACAGCGGCGCCGAGGTCGTCATCCTCGACCCGGGCCTGGAGCACCTGCGCGAGGCATGCTCCGCGGCCAAGCACGTCTTCGTCGCCGGCGTCGACGACGAGGAGGTCTGGGGCTGGTCGCCTGCCTCCCCGCATCCTCCGGCCCACGGCGTCGAGCCGCGGGCGTGGGAGCCTGAGGAGAACGCGACGGCGACCATCAACTACACGTCGGGCACGACCGCGCGACCCAAGGGCGTCGAGCAGACGCACCGCGCCCTCTGGACCAACGCGACGGTGTTCGGCTGGCAGGCGTCGGTGAGCGACCGCGACGTGTACCTGCACACACTGCCGATGTTCCACTGCAACGGCTGGGGCCAGGTCTACGGCGTCACCGGCATGGGCGGGCGGCACGTGGTGCTCCGCCAGGTCGACGGGGCCGAGATCCTGCGTCGGATCGAGGAGCACCAGGTGACCTACCTCTGCTGCGCTCCTGCGGTGCTGTCGGCCGTGCTCGACGCCCTGAAGGACTGGGACGGTCCGGTCGGACGCGACCGCGTACGCTGCGTCGTCGCGGGCGCCCCGCCACCGACCCGCACGATCGAGCGGGTCCGCGAGGAGCTGGGCTGGGAGTTCATCCAGATCTACGGGCTGACCGAGACCGCCCCGCTGCTGACCATGAGCCGCATGCGCGAGGAGTGGGACGACCTCGACCCGACGGAGCAGGCCCGCAAGCTGGGCCGCGCGGGCGCTCCCGCGCTGTCGACATCGATCCGCATCGACGACACCGGCGAGGTGCTGGCCCGCAGCAACACCGTGCTCGAGGGCTACTGGGACAACCCCGACGCCACCAGCGAGTCGCTGGCCGGGGGATGGTTCCACACGGGCGACGGCGGAGCGTTCGAGGACGGCTACGTCACGATCGCGGACCGCAAGAAGGACGTGATCATCTCCGGCGGTGAGAACGTGTCGTCGATCGAGGTCGAGGACGCGCTCGCGTCGCACCCGGCGGTCCGGGAGGTCGCCGTCATCGGCATCCCCGACGAGCGGTGGGGCGAGCTGGTCACGGCGCTGGTCGTCGTCGAGCCCGACTCCGGCGTCGACGAGGCGGCGCTCATCGCCCACTGCCGTGAGCGGCTGGCCGGCTACAAGTGCCCCAAGCGGGTCGAGTTCCGCGACGAGCTCGCACGCACCGCCACCGGCAAGCTGCAGAAGTTCAAGCTGCGGGCCGAGTTCTGGGACGGTCGCGAGCGCCAGGTCAACTGACGTCCCGGTCGAGAGGGCGGTGTCCCCGTACGCCCACGCCCGGGCCGTCCCCTCGCCTAGGCTGGCCGCACCATCCGTCGCCCGCCCGAGGTCCGTCATGTCGTCGTCCTGCACCTGCCACTGCGCCGAGGGACGTCGGCGTCGACCGTCGGCCGCCCTCGTCGTGGCCACCGTCGCGCTCTTCCTGTCGCTCGGCGGCACCTCCTACGCCGCCGCGAAGGCGGGCAGCATCGGCAACCGCCAGCTCGCGGACCGCGCCGTCAGCGCCTCGAAGATGCGCCCGGACTCGGTGGGCACGCAGGCGCTCGTCAACGGCTCGGTGCGCTCGGAGGACCTGCGCAACCGGTCCGTCACCGGCGCCAAGATCGCCCTCGACGCCGTGACCACGCAGGTCATCCTCGACGGCAGCATCGGCAGCCAGGACCTCGCGCGCGGCAGCATCGGCACACGCGAGGTCGCCGACGGCAGCCTCGGCACGCAGGACCTGACGTCCGACGTCGTCGGACGGCTGCTACGGACGCCCGGCACCGGCAACGGTGGCGCGGCCGTCGGCCAGACCCTCTCGACGAGCGTCGTCCTGGCCAGCTCCACGGAGATGCGCGGCTACTCCGTGCCGGCCGACCAGGCCGGCACCGTCCTCGTCACCGGCGCCGCGGCCGTCGGCTCGAGGTTCGGCACCGACGTGACGTGCGGCCTCGTGCGCACCGGCGACAGCGCGCCGCTCGCGACCAGCACCGTGACCGTCCCGGCCGGGGGCAGGTCGGTCGTCCCCGTGCAGGCCGTCGCGGGCGTCGCGCAGGACCAGAACCTGTCGCTGCGCTGCTGGACCGCCCTGGGCACCGGGACGGCGACCGCCGCCGACGGCTCCACGCTCACCGTGCTGCGCGTCGGCGCCTGACCCTCCTCGGGGCCGGGCGCTCGCGCGGGGAGCGTCAGGCCACGAGCCGCAGGCGACGCGGGGCCAGCCCGACCGTCAACCGCTGGCCGAACGAGACGCTCAGGGCGTCGGCCTCGATCCCGTCGCCGAAGCAGACGAGCGCGTCGGACTCCACGGTCACGACGAGCGAGGCGTCGACACCCACGAGACCCTCCGTGACCTCGTTGCCCGTGGCGGGCGACGGCCACGCCTCGCGGACGAACCAGCAGAGTCCCGGGTCGGTCGGGCCGGGCATCACCAGGCCGCTGCGGCGCTCCTCCCACGCCGAGCGCAGCCAGCCCGTCGCACCCGTGCCCGTCCCCACGAGGATCCCCGACGAGGAGTGCCGCTCCACCCGGTCGCCCGCGCGGAGGACGTAGCGCGCCGACTGGTGGCCGGGGTCGCCGACGAACACCTCGTTCAGCGCCGACAGCTCCTGGCCGTCGTCGGTGCGCGCCTGCACCATCGTCCGCTCCTGCACCGGCCGGTCGTCCCGCTCGACGCCGGCCAGCACGTCGACCACCTGCTGGGGCGCGTGCGGCACGAGCACCCCGGGGTTGCGGCCGCGCTCCGGGTCGACACCGACCACCGGCTGGCCGTCCAGGTACTTCGCGACGTTGGCGACGAGCCCGTCCTGGCCCACCGCGACGACCACGTCCTCCGGCCCGAACACGAAGCGGTCGAGCTCGGAGCGCTCGACCTCGGCCCGCCGCCAGTGCATCGGGATCGCCGCGGACACGACGGCGCGCGCCCGCGCGAGCGCCTCGTGACGCTGCTCGACCTCGGCGATGTCACGGTCGCGGGTGCACAGGAAGAAGGCGGCCTGGTCGCGCGTGGCGTGCCGGGCGACCAGCTCCTCGTACTCGGACCGTCGGTGGACGACGACGGCCCGCGGCCGCAACGTCATCGCGTCGGACCGGCCTCCTGGTCGCCTGCCGCACCGGCGTCGCCCAGCTTCTCCAGCAGCGGCGCGAGCAGGTCGGGCGTGAGGGAGAGGTGCGTGAGGGGCGGCAGGTTCGCCGCGAGCTCGCGTGCGGCGATCGCGAGGATCCGACCCTGGTCGATCTCGGCGTACGACGCGAACGCCGCCGCCTCGGCGGCTGCCTTCGCCTCGCCGACGGTGCGGGCGCGGTCGGCCTCGGCGCGTGCCAGCAGACCCTCCCGCTCGGCGCGTGCCGCCGCCGCGATCCGCTCGGCCTCCGCCTGCTCGGTCGCCCGACGACGCTCGTTCTGTCCGCGCTGGGTGACCAGCTCCTCCTCGCGGCGCGCCAGCTCGATCTGGTTGGTCAGCTCGTTCTCGGCGATCGCGCGCTCCTTCTCGACCGCGACGGCACGCCGCTCGAAGGTGGCGCGGTCGGCCTGCTGCTGCACGGCCTCGCGCGTCGGGGTCTGCAGGGCCCGCTCGAGGTCCGCCTCCGCGCGGATCGCGACGACCCGGACGTCGGTGACGGCCAGGCCTCGCTCGACGAGCCGCTGGTCGCCGGCGAGCTCGTCGGCGACCCGCTGGCGCACGGGCGCGATGCCGTGGGCGAGCGCGTCGGTCAGCGAGGTGCCCGCGAGGTGGTCGAGCGCCGGCTGCTGGGCGAGCTCGGTCAGCAGACCGCCGAGCCGCTCCAACGGGCGGGCGTTCCAGTCGCCGCTGCGCGGGTCGATGCCGAAGTCGATGCGGGTGGCGGCGACGGCCGGGTCGACGACGCGGTAGGTGACGGTGGCCTGCACCGACACCACCTGGAAGTCGCTGGTGCGCGCGGTGAACTGCAGCACCTGCTCGCGGTCCTCCAGCGGCACCTCCGCCAGCGCGGCGGTACTGGGGCGGAACCAGAACGACACGCCCGCCCCGGACTTCGTGACCTTGCCGTCCTTGAGCTTCAGCACGAACGACGTCGGGTCCGACCGCAGGTGGTTCAGGAACGGACGTCGGGTGATGTCGGCCATCGGTGCTCCCTCTTCTCGACCACGCCCAGTCTGCCCCACCCGCCGCTCTCCCTGCGTCGAGCCCACCGACTGTCCGGCATCGACGACTCGACCAGCGAGACCCTCCGCTGGTCGAGTAGCGGAACGGGCGACGAAGGAGCTCCGTTCCGCGTATCGAGACCACCCGGCAACAGCCCAGCGCGACTCGACCCCCGGCGGCAGGGGTCAGAGGGGGCGCAGGCCGGTGACCTGCCAGGTGCCTGCGGACGACTTCTTCGCCGTCACCGACAGCTGCGCGGCGGAGACGTTGGCCTGGTCCTCGCCTGCGCGACGGCTGGACTGGTCCACGTACACCAGCAGCTCCGCATGGTCGCCCTCCAGCTCGGTCACCCCGGCCGTGCTGACCTTCGCCGTGAGTACCAGCTTCTGGCCGGGGGCCTGCTTCTGCAGCGCGGCGAACAGGGTGTCGTACTCCTGACGGGCCTTGCCGGCGAGCAGGGCGTCGGCGGACTGCTCCGTGGGCGTCGGGTCCGCGTAGTCGTAGGTGAGCACGCGCTCGAGCGCGACGGCCACCTGCGACTGCACCTGCGACGTCTCCTTCGCGTCGACGAGCGCGCGGTTGGCGGCGGCCGGACCCGACGTGAGGTCGACGTACTGCCACCAGCCGACTCCGCCGGCGACGAGGGCCAGCAGCGACACGACGACCACGGCCGCCCGCCTCGCGCCCCTCACGAGAGCTCCACCGCGAGCTGCTGGAGGTCGCTGACCTTCCACGTCCCGCCCGAGCGGACGAGGGTCGCCGTGAACCGGTTGCGCTTGACGACGGGCTCCGCGTCGGCGTCCTTCGCGTCCCGCACCGTCGTCTCGACCGACGCGATCACCTCCGCGGTGTCGCCGTCGACGTCGAGGACGGCGGCGTCGACGACCTTGCCGCGCGACTCCTTGCCCTGGTCGGCGAGGAGCTGGCGGTCCTGCTCGTCCAGCCCCGAGAACTGGTCGTGCAGGGTGCCGGTGGTGACCGCCTTCCAGCTGTCGAGCCCGGCCTTCACGTCGGCGGAGTCGAGGCTGTTGAGCGTGGCGATGTCGCTGGTGGCGCGGATGAGCACGGCGTCGCGCGTGCGGGCCAGCTGCAGGTCGTCGCTGTGCGCGGCGCTCCACCAGGCCACGGAGCCGCTCACCGCGACGGCGAGGGACACGGCGAGCAGCACCCAGCCCAGCAGCCAGCGACCTCGCGGCTGCTCGTCCGACGTCGGCGGACCACCGCCGTCGGGCACCTCGGCGTCGCTCGTCGCCCCCTCCATGGCACCGTCTCCCCCCGTGCTGCCACGCTCGGCCAGCGCAGTCGTCCTGCTCATCGTGCACCACCCATCAGGTCGGCCAGCGAGTCGGCCATGCGGACGTCGGCGCGCACGAGCCGGCCCTCGGCGTCGCGGCGGGGCGCGGGACCCAACCGGCTGGGGACGTTCTTCGGGCCTCGGACGTTCGACGACCCGGCGCCCGAGCGGCAGCCCGCGTCGCGGTTGAACGACTGACCCGACGACGTGTCCGTGCCGCGACGTGGGGTCGTGCCGCCGTAGCCCGTCGTGCACGGCAGCGGGGAGAAGTAGGACTGCGAGAGGGCGAGGTTGATCCCCCGGGAGCCCGTGATCGTCCAGCCGATGCTGAACGCCCTCGGCGCGGTGACCAGCGCGTCCTGGACACCGTTCGCGTTGATGCCGAACACCTGCGCCGGCGTGACCAGGTTGGCGAGCACGACGCCGAGAGGGCGGCCCACCTCCTGGAAGAGGGTGTCGATCTCGCGCGCCGCCGCCGGGGTGTTGTCGATGAGGGTGCGCAGGTCGCCGTCGGACGACTCGAGCGTCGCGGCGATGGTCGACAGGTCCGCGCTGAACGAGCGGATGCTCTGCGACGACGCCTCCTGCGTCCGCAGCACCCGGTCGGAGTTCTCGATGAGACCGCGGGTGACCACGAAGTTGCGGTCGGCGGCCTTCTGGAACCGCTGGGAGCTCTCCAGCAGCGAGCCGAAGTCGAGCGCCACCCCCTGCGTCGCGTCGTAGCCCTCGTCGATGACCGACGTGAGCGCCTCCTTCGGCACCGAGCCGACGAACTTCTCCCCCGACCGCAGCAGCGTGTCGATGTCCGGCGGCTGGGACTCGGCCCCGGCGCTCAGCCGGTCACCGTTCTTCAGCGCCGCGCCGCCGGCCGTCCCGCCCTGCAGGTCGACGTACTGCTCGCCGATGGCGGAGCGGTTGACCACCTTGGGGCTGGCGTCCGCCGGGATGCGCGGCGCGCCACCCTCGATGGACATCGTGATCCGGACGCCGTCGTCGGTCGGGTCGAGCTTGTCGATGCGCCCGACGGGCACGCCACGGTAGGTGACCTGCCCGTTCTCGAACGCCCCTCCCGCGGCGGGCAGCGTGGCCGTCACCGTGTAGCCCGTCGAGAACGGGTCGAGGCCGACGTACTTGAGGCCGAGGTAGGAGGTGGCGAGCAGCCCGAGGACCACGAACGCCACGATCTGCGCCTTGATGCGTCCGGTCAGCATCACTGCTCACCCTCTCGCGGGCTGGTGGACGGCGTGGCCGACGACGACGCCGAGGGCGACGGGGTGGGCGTGCGGTCCGGGGTGGGCACGGTGGCGCTCGGCACCGGCATCGACGGCCTCGGGGAGCCCGGGGCCGGCGACGACGTCGGCGGCAGCAGGCTCGGCGGCGCCTCGTCGAGCTCCTGGTCGTCGCTGTCACCGTCCTTGGCGGCGTCGCGCTGGCGCTGGAGGAGCTGCTGCGGGTCGAGGGCCTTCCCCTGGCCGCTGACGGAACCACCCTTGGGGTAGTTCGGGTCCTCGACCTGCGGCCACGCGCAGCCGGCGGCCTGGCAGCCGGCCGGGAGGGTGCGGAAGTTGGTCTCGACGAAGACGTTCAGGTAGTCGCCCTTGATGGCTCCGAGCACGGAGTCGGGGAACGGGTAGGTCAGCAGGATCTCGAGCGACTCGGGCAGGTCGCGGCCGGAGCGGGCGAGCTGGTCGAGGATCGGGTCGAGCGCCTTCAGGTCGGCGACGATGTCGTCCTGGCTCCTGTCGAGCACGTCGACCGTGACCGTCGACAGCCGGTCCAGCGACGACAGCATGGCCACCAGCTGCTTGCGCTGGTCGACGAGCACCTGCATGCCGGGCGACAGCCCGTCGAGGGCGTTCGCGATCTTGTCCTGGTCGGCCTGGAGGTTCTTCGACAGCCGGTTGAGCCCGTCGAGCGCCGCGGTGATCGACTCCTTGCGGTCGTCGAGCGTCGTGACGAACTGGTCCATCTGCCGCAGGAACGCGCGGATCTCCTCGGGGCGACCCGTCGAGACCTGCTGCAGCTCGCGGGAGATCTCCTGGAACTGGCCGATGCCACCGCCGTTCAGCACCATCGACAGCGAGCCCAGCACCTGCTCGACCTCCGCGGCCTGCGACGTGTCGGCCAGGCCGAGCCGCGTGCCGTCGCCGACGGGAGCACCGGCCTGCGGTGTCTCGGGCCGCACGAGGGCGACGTACTTCTCGCCGAGCAGCGACGTCTGCTCGAGCCGGGCGACGGTCCCGGCCGGCAGCTGGGCGTCGCGGTTGACCAGCAGGGTCACCCGCGCGCTGCGGCCGTCGGGGTTGAGCCGGATGCGGTCGACCCGTCCCACGGCGACGTCGTCGACCTTGACGCTCGACTGCGGCACGAGGTCGAGCACGTCGTCGAAGTCGGCGGTGATGTGCATCGGCCGGGAGCCGACGTCGGCACCGCCCGGCAGGGGTGTGTCGTAGACGCCCCCGCTGAGCATGCCGCAGCCCGAGAGCGTGGCGAGCCCGGCCGCCGCGACGGCGACCGCGAGCCGGCGCGTGAGGCGCCTCATCGGTTCGTCCCCGGCAGGAGGGTGGGCGCGTCGCCACCGGGCGCCCAGATGGACGCCTCGTTGAGGTTGCCGCGGCCGGTCAGGGCCTTGCGCTGGGGGTCGTAGGCGCGCAGGAAGTTCTGCAGGACCAGCGGCACGAGGCGCACCGTCTCCTCCAGCGCCTGCCGCTGGTTGACGAGCACCCGCGTCGGACCCTGCAGGTTCTCGACGCTGGTGCGCAGCGCGCCGCGGTTGTCGCGGATGAAGTCGTCGACGATCGCGAGCGCCTGGCCCAGGTTGTCGATCGCGGCGGCGAGGTCTCCGCTGCTGTCGGCGAGGTAGTCGTTGACCTCGGCGAACTGCCGGTTGACGTTGGCGACCGACGTGTCGTTCTCCACCAGCATGTCGTTGAACTCCTTGACGTTGCCGATCGTCGCGAAGAGGTCGTCGCTGGAGTCGGCGAGCGTGCCCGACGCGTCGCCGAAGTCGCTGATGAGCTGGTTGATCTTGGTGCCCTGGCCGCGCAGGTTGCGGTCGGCGACGTCGAGGAAGCGCGACAGCGCACCGTCGCGGTTGGCGCCGTCGGGGCCGAGCTTCTCGCTGACGTCGGTGAGGCTGGCGTAGAGGTCGTCGATCTCGACGGGCACGGCGGTGCGGTCGATGGGCAGCACCGAGCCGTCCTTCAGCTCCGGGCCGGAGACGTGCGGCTTCGTCAGCTGCACGAACCGGTCGGACACGAGCGTGGGTGCGACGATGACCGCGGCGGTGTCGGCGGCGGCCGCCTCGCCGTGGTCGAGGCGCATCGTCACGGTGACGCCGGCGGGGCCGGGGTCGACGCCGGTGACCTTGCCGACCGGCACGCCCAGCATCTGCACGTCGGAGCCGACGTACAGGCCGACGCTGGACTCGAAGACGGCCTTGACGGTGGTGCGGTCGCGGTCGGCGGTGGCGCGCCAGCCGACGGTGGCCACGACGGCGAGCGCCACGACGACGGCGAGCACGAGGCTGCGGCGTCTCACTGGCCCCCTCCCTTCCTCGGCTTGCAGTCCCGGACGACGTCGTTGCGCAGCTCGGGGCTGCCGGAGGAGTCGAACAGGCCGCAGATGTAGGAGTCGATCCACGGGCCGTTGCCGGTGGCCGACGCGAGCGTGCGGTAGTAGGGGGCCAGACGTCGCAGCGACGCCTCGAGCTGGCCCTGGTTGGCCTGCAGGATCCGCGCGACCTGGTCGAGCTTCGCCAGCGCGGGACGCAGCTGGGCCTCGTTGTCGCGGACCAGTCCGACGAGCTGGGTGCCGAGGCGCTTGGTGCCGTCGAGCAGGGCCTGGACGGTCTGGCGCCGTGCCGCGAGCTCGTCGAGGAGCGCGCTGCCGTCCTGCAGCAGCTTCGAGAACTCGGCGTTGCGGTCCTTGAGCGTGCCGCTGACCTCGCGGGTCGACTTGAGCAACCGGGCGAGCTCGTCGTCGCGCTTGGCGATGACGCGGGAGAGGTCGGTCAGTCCGGACACCGACTCGCGCACGGCCTTCGGCGTGTCCTGGAAGGCGTCGGACAGGACGTCGAGGCTGGTCTCGAGCTGGTCGGTGTCGATGGCGCCGATCGTGTCGGACAGGTCGGAGAACGCCGCGTTGACGTCGTAGGGGGTGCTGGTGCGCTGCAGCGGGATGGGGCCGTCGAGCTCGCCGGCGCCGAGCGGGTCGACCGCCAGGAACTTCTGGCCGAGCGTCGTCTTGACCTTGATCGCGGCGCGTGACTGCGGACCGATGCGCACGCCCTTGGCGCGGAAGGTGACGAGCACCGATGCGCCGTCGAGGTCGAGGTCGGTCACCTCGCCGACCTTGACGCCGGCCACGCGCACCTCGTTGCCGGGCTTCAGGCCACCCGCCTCCGCGAACCGCGCCTGGTGGGTGGCTCCGCCGCCGACGACGGGCAGCGCCTGCGCGTTGAACGCCAGCAGGAACACGACGGCCATGACGGTGAGCCCGACGACCGCGATCCACACGCGGTTGCGCTCGCCGAACGCGGTCGGGAACGAACGGGCCTTGCGGGACGGGCTCATGCGGTGCACCTCTTCGCGACCGGCTTGGCGCCGAGGTCGCCGAAGTAGCCCTCGGGCCGCGGGATGACGCCGGTGATCTCGCACTCGTAGAAGTTGATCCAGGACCCGTACGACGCGGTGCGGCCGATCCGGTCGAGCTTGACGGGCAGGCGCGCGAAGAACGTGTTGAGCGTGTCCTCGGCGTCGGCCAGCTGCGCCGACAGGTCGCCGAGCGAGCCGATGGACGCCTTGAGGGGCTGGCGACCCTCCTCCAGCAGGTCCGAGACGCTCGTCGTGAGCCGGCCCATGCCGTCGAGGGTGTCGCCGATCGTCTTGCGGTCCTCGGCCAGTCCGGAGACGAGCTGCTGGAGCGTGACGATCGTGCGGTCGAGCTCGTCGGTGCGACCGTTCACGGTGTCGAGCACCTGCGTGAGGTTGTCGATCAGCTCGCCGATCACCCGGTCCTTCTGCGCGAGCGTCGACGTGAGGCTCGCGGTGCTCGACAGCAGACCCTCGACGGTGGCGCCCTCCCCCTGGAAGACGGCGATGATCTGACCGCTCAAGGCGTTGACGTCCTTCGGGTCGAGGAACTGCATGAGCGGCTGGAAGCCGTTGAACAGCATGGTCAGGTCGAGCGCGGGACGTGTCTCGCGCAGTCCGAAAGTGTGGCCCGCGGGCAGCGAGCCGCCCGTGCTGGTCTCCGGCGGCTCGAGCGAGATGTAGCGCTGGCCGACGAGGTTGCGGAACCGCAGCTGCGCGATCGTCCCCCGCGGCAGACGGACCGCGTCCTGCACGGTGAACTCGACCCCGGCGACCCGGTTGTCGCGCACGCGCACGTCGGTGACGGTGCCGACCTTGACGCCGGCCATGCGGATGTCGTCGCCGCGGTTGAGGCTGGTGGCGTCGGAGAACACGGCCGTGTAGCGGCTCGTGGAACCGGGCGTGGAGTTGCGGATGGTGCCCGCGAGCATGACGGTGGCGAGCACCGTGACGACGGTGAACACCACGCTCTTGACGATCGTCGCCCTCATCGCAGCTCCACCTCCGTGCCGCGCAGCGTCGGGCCGACGAGCAGGCTGGCCCAGCGCGGGTAGTCGTCGGGGCTCATGCCCTGGCTGGGTCCCATGAGCTCGGCGATCAGCTGGTTCTCGGCCGGCGAGTTCGCCTCGTCGAGGCCCGGCGACGCGACGGCGGACGCGCGGGTGTCGTAGGCGGGTGGCGCGATCGCGGCGGGCTGGGCGGACGCCTTCGCCGCGCGGGGCGCGGAGCCGGTGGGCACGTAAGGGCAGGACGGCGTGCCGCCGCCACCGAAGCGAGGCGTGTCACGACCGGGCTGGTAGCCGCTGCGTGGCGGGCTGACGTTGAGCACGACCTTCAGGCCCGGTTTGCTCGTGCCCTTGCCGAGCGCCTTGTCCATCCGGGGGATGAACTGGCGGGCCGAGCGCAGCAGGCACGGGAAGGTGCGGGCGTACGGCGCGGCGGCCTCGAGCGCCTTGCGGCTCTCGCCGGACAGGATCTCGATCGTGTTGGCGTTCGACGCCACCCAGCCGCGGCTCTCGTCGGCCGACGCGATGACCCGCTGGTACACCTCGGTGAGCGCCGAGCCCTTGTCGACGAGGGTCCCGGACGTGGTGGTCAGGTCGTCGAGCGCCGTCAGCAGGTCGGGCGCGGCGTCGGCGTAGGTGTCGGCGACGGTGGCGAGCCGGCCGAGGTCCTCGGTGAGCAGGGGGACGCTCGGCTGCAGGCGCTGCACGTACTCGCCCCACGCCTGGAGCGTGTCGCCGAGCTCGCCGCCGCGGCCGCGCAGCATCGTGGCCAGCTCGTTGAGCGTGGCCTGCAGCTTCTCCGGCTGGATGGACTTCAACAACGGCAGCAGCTCGTCGAGCACCTTCTGCAGCTCGATCGCGTCGGACGAGGCGTCCTGGTGGATCGTGGCGCCGGCCTGGAGGTGGTCAGCGGCGGAGGCCGAGGTCGACTGCAGGTCGACGTACCGCTCGCCGAAGAGCGTCTTGGGCAGCAGCCGCGCCGTCGTGTCGGGCGAGAGCCGCTTCAGCACGTCGGGCTTGAGGGCGAGCGTGAGCACCGCGCCGTCGGGGGCGGTGCTGATCTTGGCGACCTCGCCGACCGGGACGCCGTGCAGCTTCACGTCCGAGCCCTTCTGCAGGGCGTTGCCGACCGAGTCGGTGCGCAACTCGACGTCCGAGCGCGGCACGAACGCCCGGTTGTACGCCAGCACCGCCCCACCGACCAGGGCAACGACGACGAGCCCGTAGGTGAGCCCGAGCAGCACGTCGACCCAGCGCGGTGCCTCACGACGGCGCGCGCTCATCCGGCGATCCTGACGGTCGTGGTGGTGCCCCAGAGCGCCATCGAGAGGACCAGGTCGAGCACGGCAACCGTGACGATGCTGCGACGCACCGCCGTGCCCACGGCGATGCCGACGCCCGCGGGACCGCCGTGCGCGGTGAACCCGAGCCGGCAGTGGATGAGGATGATCAGCACCGCGAACACGAGCACCTTCGCGAACGACAACAGGATGTCGATCGGCGGCAGGAACAGCGAGAAGTAGTGGTCGTAGGTGCCGGCCGACTGCCCGTGCAGGTACACGGTGACCATGCGCGCACCGAAGTAGGAGGTGAGCAGGCCGATGACGTAGAGCGGGATGATCGCGATGAAGCCGGCCACCACGCGGGTCGTGACGAGGTAGGGGACGCTGGGCACCGCCATGACGGTGAGCGCGTCGACCTCCTCGTTGATGCGCATGGCGCCGAGCTGGGCGGTGAACCCCGAGCCGACCGTGGCCGACAGGGCGAGCGCGGCGACCAGCGGCGCGATCTCGCGGGTGTTGAAGTAGGCCGAGATGAAGCCGTTGAGCGCCGACGTGCCGATCTGGTCGAGGGCCGCGTAGCCCTGCATGCCGACCACGCTGCCCACGAACAGGGTCATGCCGAGCATCACGCCGATGGTGCCGCCGATGACGGCCAGGGCCCCGGAGCCGAAGCTGACCTCCGAGAGCAGGCGGAGCACGTCGCGCGGGTAGCGCTTGACCGTCGCCGGGATCCAGGCGAGCACGCGACCGTAGAACCGCAGCTCCGCACCCGCGGAGGCGATCGCGTCGAGCGGGCGGTCCCACCAGCGGGGCGGGCGGTCGTCGACGCCGAGCTCGGCGAGCGTCGGCTCGGGACGCGGTGCGCGGGCACCGGGACCCTGGGCGGGCGTGAGGGTCATGTCAGGCTCCCTTGCCCGGGACGAGCTGCAGGTACAGCGTCGTGACGACGAAGTTCACGAAGAACAGCAGCAGGAACGTGATGACGACCGACTGGTTCACCGCGTCGCCGACACCCTTCGGTCCGGGCGCGGTGTTGAGGCCGCGGTGGCAGGCGACGATGCCGGCGATGAAGCCGAAGATGACGGCCTTGAGCTCGCCGACCCAGAGGTCGGAGATCTGCGCGAGCGCGGTGAAGCTGGCGAGGTAGGCGCCCGGCGTGCCGCCCTGGACCATGACGTTGAAGACGTAGCCGCCGACCACGCCGACCACCGAGACCAGGCCGTTGAGCAGCACGGCGGCCCCGATGCAGGCGATCACGCGCGGCACGACCAGTCGCTGCACGGGGTCGACGCCGATGACCCGCATCGCGTCGATCTCGTCGCGGATGCGCCGCGAGCCGAGGTCGGCGCAGATCGCCGCGCCGCCGGCACCGGCGATCACCAGGCTCGTGACGATGGGTGCCGCCTGCTGGACGACGGCGAGCACGCTGGCCGCGCCGGTGAACGACTGCGCGCCGACCTGGACGGTCAGCGTGCCGAGCTGGAGCGCGATGACGGCGCCGAACGGGATGGCCACGAGGATCGCGGGGATCCAGGAGACGCTCACGACGAACCAGAACTGCTCGAGCGTCTCTCGCGCCGCGAACGGACGCCGGAAGGTCGCGCGGGTGGCGTCGAGCGCGAGCGCGAAGACGTCGCCCGTCGCGGTCAGGGAGCGGGTGACCGCCCCCGACGTCGGGTTCGCCTCCGCTCGGTGGGTGTCGTCGTCGTCGGCGACGTAGAGGGGTGCGTTGCCGGCGCTGACCCGCTCGCGGTGCCGGACCGAGCTGGGTCGTGCCACGCCCGAGCGCGGCTCGAGCTGACGAGGCAGCACCTCGATGGCGCGGGCGCCCCCGCCGCGGATCGGCCCGCCCGGCCCGTAGTCGACGGGCTCGTCGAAGAGGTCGATCGTGCGGTGGTCGTTCTCCTCGCTCATGCCGATCGGACCCTCGGGGTCGCCGCTCATGAACTGGCTGACGACGGGGTGGTCGGTGAGCAGAAACTCCTCGCGCGGCCCGAACATGACGAGCTCGCGGCGGTAGAGCATGCCCAGGTTGTCGGGCAGGGTGCGCGCGAGCTCGATGTTGTGCGTGACGACGAGCATGGTCGCGTCCGTCGCCGTGTTCACGTCCACCAGCAGCTGCGCGAGGTTGGAGGTGCGCACGGGGTCGAGGCCGGAGTCGGGCTCGTCGATGAGGATGATCTCGGGGTCGGTGACGAGGGCGCGGGCGAGGCCGGCGCGCTTCTTCATGCCGCCGGAGATCTCGCCGGGGACCTTGTGCTCCGTGCCGAGCAGACCGACCATGTCGAGCCGGTCGAGCACGACCTGGCGGATCTCGTCCTCGCTCATGCGGGTGTGCTCACGCAGCGGGAAGGCGACGTTGTCGTAGACGTTCATCGAGCCGAACAGGGCACCGTCCTGGAAGAGCACGCCGAACTTCTTGCGCAGCTCGAGGCGGTGGGCCTCCTTGACCGAGACCATGTCGACCCCGTCGATGAGCACCTCGCCGCGTTCGGGGTCGACGATGCCCATGAGGGACTTGAGGAACACCGACTTGCCGGTGCCGGACGGGCCCAGCAGCGCGGTGATCTCACCCGGCGGCAGCGTGAGGGTGACGTCGTGCCAGATGTTCTGGCGGCCGAAGGTCTTGGTCAGCCCCCGTACCTCGACGCTTCCGCCCATGGTGTCCTCGTCCCTCCGTCGACCGTCCGCGGGACGCGTGCACGATGCGTCCAACCGTGGTGACCGTAGGTGTGTCGTGCGCCACCCCGCCAGGGCCGCACCCCGTCGAGAGCAAACTTCACCTTTTCGTAACCTTTGCTTGTCAGGTGCGTGACAACTTTCGATCGCACCCGCCGTCGCCGTCACCGACCGGTCCGCATCCGCTACCCATGAGTCGCAGGATGGAGGCGATGCGGACGCAGGTCCGGTGTCCGCAGCGACGCCTAGCGTTCCTCGTGTCCCCACCGCGCGACCGACGAAGGGAGCTGCATGCCCGGCGACCGACCCGAGCGCCCCAGCTGGCTGCACGAACCCTGCCCCGCCTGGTGCGCGACCGCGCACGCCGAGGACGACCACCCGGACGACCGGCACCACGACGGCGTCCCGGTCCACGTCCCGGTCGTGCTCGCCCGCCGCACCGCCGACGACCCCACGCCGCACCCGACGCACGGCGAGGTCTGCGTGGTCCGCACCCGACGCTGCCACGACCCCGAGGAGTGGATCGTCCTGGAGGAGTCAGGTATCGCCCGCCTCGTCCTCGACCCCGCCGGTGCGCGCCGCCTCGCGGCCGCCCTTGCCACCACGGATCCCGCGCAGGCTGATCGCGAGCGGGAGTGAGTCGCGCGCCTCCGACGCCACGCGCTACTCATCCGTCTGTCGACCGATGAGTCGCACTGCGACACGCTGCCTGCGTGAGCGAGTCACTGCAGCACGTCGTCGGGCAGCGCCTGCGTGCGCACCGCAAGCAACTGGGACTGAGCCAGGAGAAGCTGGCCGACCAGCTCGGCTACCACCGCACCTACCTCGGATCGGTCGAGCGCGGGGAGCGCAACCTGACGCTCGTCAGCCTCGAGCAGCTGGCCGAGAGACTCGGCGTCGACCCGCTCGACCTGCTGCGTCCCTGACCCCTCCCGTCGACCCCTCTCAGGAAGTTGTAACCCGCGTCACAACTTCCTGACCGATTCGTCCCCTCCCCCTCCTCGACCCTGGACTCGTCGCGGCACGATCCGTTGACTGACGCTCGAGGGAATGGTCCGAGCGCCCCCGCACTGCGCCCGGACACGAGCAAGGGGGAGACACATGACAGCACTGACCCACCACGGCTCCGACAGGGAAGCCACCCGTACGTCCACCCGCACCAACCTGCGCGAGTCGCTGGGCCTGCCGCTGCTGCCCGCCGACGTCGTCGCCGCCTACCGGCCCCGCTCGGCCGAGCTGACCCGGCGCATCGTCGAGCGCATCCGCAGCGAGGTGGCCGGCTTCGCCGCCCAGGGGGACCCGAAGATCCACCTGGGCATCGACGAGGCCATCCGTCGCGCCGTCGAGCTGTTCGTCGACACCATCGCGGGAGCCCCGACCCAGGGCACCGAGGTGTTCACCTTCTACCAGTGGGTCGGCAGCTACCAGTCGACGGCGGGGTTGAACCTCGACGCGATGCGCGCGGCCCACCAGATCGCGACCCAGGAGTCGTGGACGGACCTGCAGCTCGCGGCGAGCGAGCTGGGCCAGTCGGCCGAGGTCGTCGGCGCGCTCGGCGCCGGCCTGCTCGCCTACCAGAAGCGGCTCTTCGAGCACGCCGTGCGCGGGTTCGCCCGGGCCAGTGCCCGCGCGCGCCGCGACCACGACGAGGGCCGCGCGGCCATGCTCGTCGCCCTGCTGCGCGGCACGTGTGCGGCCGAGCTGGAGATGCTCGCGGAGCGATGTTCCTGGACGCTCCCCGACGAGGTCGTCGTCGCGGTCACCCGCGACACCGAGGACACGACGCGGCTCGCCGGCACGTGCACCGGAGCGCTCTCCGGAGTGCAGCACGGCCGGCTCATCGTCGTGGCCACCCCCGACGTCGCGCGCGAGCTCGCCCGCGACGTCGCGCACCGCACCGGCGAGGCGGTGTCGCTCGCGTGGAGCGTGCCGCCGGCCCAGACCCACCTGGCGTGCCGCTGGGCGTCACGCGGGCTGTCGCTCCTGCAGGAGGGCGTGATCTCGGCCCCCGCGGACGGCCTGGTGGAGGTGGAGCAGCACCAGGACCTCCTGTGCACGCACGCCGACCCCGCTCTGCGCCGCCTGCTCGACGAGCGCGAGCTCGCGCCGCTGCTCGCCCAGACCCCGAAGCGCCGCATGGCCCTGGCGGAGACGCTGCTGCTGTGGCTGCAGACGCACCACAGCGCCCCGGCCCTGGCGTCCGAGCTGGGTGTGCACGACCAGACGGTGCGTCACCGTCTGCGTCGCCTGCGCGACCTGTTCGGCTCGCGCCTCGAGGACCCCACCCAGACCGCGACCCTCCTCAACGCGCTGGAGTCGAGCATGCTGCGGTGGCGGCGCGCGGTCTGACCGCGCGGAAGGTGGCGCGGGCCCAGGAGGCTGTCGTCTCTCGGCAGATCGGAAGGCGTTCCTGAGCCCGCGCCACCTTCAGGATACCGATGCGTAGCAGCCTGGGAAGCCTTCGTCCACGAGCCATCCTCTAGCTTCGGGCGACAGCTCGTCTCAGCCTGGCCTCAAGCCTCACGAGCCGCTGATGTTGATGGCTCCGTCGGGCGAGGTGAGCTGCAGATTCATGGTGAGGTTCATCGCCTGCCCGTTCTGCACCTGGCCGAGGCAGCCCTTGACCTGGGAGATCACGAGGTTGCCCGTGAAGCCGGACTCGTCGACGGCCAGCTTTTGCGTGGCCTCGTTCAGCGACGCTCGCATGGAACCGCTGACCGTGAAGTCGCAGATCGCGTTCTTTGCCCTGATGGTGACGTCATCGATCCGACCCTGGACGACGTCACTGCTGCCCGACGTGGCCGGACCCGTGACGCGGAAGGACGCCGGAGTGGTGAGTTCGATCAAGATCGAACCATAGGGCCACACGCAGCCCCCGAACTGGAGCGCGCGGATCTGCAGGACGTCGGTCACGCCCGACCCCGAGCTGACGTCCGACACCGGACTCGGCGGGACCTTGGCCTGGGTGCAGCTCCAGGCCAGGATCGGCGATGCCCATGAGACCACCTCGGACGTAGCGGCCGTGATGGAGTGGGATCCCGGCGCAGAGGACCCGCCCACGGCGACCGTGACACTGTTCCCCGTGGCAGCCGCTGGGCCGATGCCGACGGCGAGGGCGAGAAGGGCGCCAGCAACAGCGAGTGCCCGTGGCGAGTTACGCGTGAACGTCATGAGTCCTCCTGGACTGCGAGTGATGATGAAGGTCGCTCCGCGGTTTCGAGTGGCGCACCCCTGGTCAGGGAGCGGCCGCTCGGTCTCAGGAACCGCTGATGTTGATCGCGCCGTCGGGCGAGGTGAGCTGCAGCCGCATCGAGAGGTTGATGGGTTGGCCATTCCTCACCTGCCCCAGGCACCCCAGGACGCCTGATGTCTTCAGGTTGCCGGTGAATCCTGACTCCTCGATGACGAGCTGCTGCGTCGCTTCATCGAAGGAGGCGGCGGCACGGCCGCTCACGGTGATCGAGCAGACGGCGTTCCTCCACGTGAGACTGATGTGGTCCAGGTGGCCCTCCACCACGTCCGTCGCTCCGGACGTCGCTGGTCCCTCGGCATGAAACTGCCACTCGCCAGCCGTCGTGGTGGCCATGGCTCCCCCAGGGAACGTGCAGCCCCGGAAGTCGAACGTCGGGAACCGCAGGATGTCCGTGACCGGGTACCCGGCCTGCGCCGTGGCCAGAGCCGAGGCCCGCACGGTCGCCGAGGTGCAGGTCCAGGTGAGCGTCGGGGACGCCCAGTTCACGGACATCGTCGTCGCGGCGGTCATGGGATGAGCAGCCGTCGCCGAGTTCCCGCCGACCGCGACCCGGTAGCCGTTCCCCGTCGCGGCCGCCGGGCCGATGCCGACGGCGAGAAGCGCCACGACGGCACCGAAGGCCCGCCGCGGGGTACGCGTGAACGTCATGAGTCCTCCAGGACTGAGATGGATCGTCGAGGCCGCTCCGCGGTCGCGAGCGGTACTCCCGACATCGGGAGCGCCCGTCCGGTCTCACGAGCCGCTGATGTTGATCGCTCCGTCGGGCGAGGTGAGCTGCAGGGTTGTCCTGAGGTTCATCGCCTGGCCCACCTGCACCAACTGCAGACAGCCCCGGACCTGGGAGATCACCAGGTTCCCCGTGAAGTCGGACTCGTCGATCGTCAGCTGTTGTGTGCTCTCCTTGAGCGTCGCTCTGACAGAACCGGTGGCGGTGAAGTCACAAATGGAGTAGCTGCCCTTGATCGCAAAACCCTCGATGCGGCCGTGAACGACATCGCTGCTGCCCGACGTAGCCGGGCCCGTGACCCGGAAGGTCGCGGGAGAGATCAGTGCAGTCGGCATCGTGCCGCCCGGCCACGAGCACCCCACGAACGCCATGGCACGCACGGTGAGCACGTCCGTGACGGAGGTGCCGGAGGGGACCTCGGACACCGGACTCGCCGGAACTTGTGCTCTTTGGCATGTCCAGCTGAAGGTCTGCGTCGCCATCTCGACGCGGGTCGACACAGCGGTGACCGCGTGCGACCCCTCGGCGCTGGACCCGCCGACAGCGACGGTGACGCTGTTCCCCGCCGCCGTTGCCGGGCCGACCCCGACGGAGAGGGCGAGGGCGGCGGCAACAGCCAGGATGGTGCGGCGTGCGGTGCGTGCGATGGCCATGAGGACTCTCCTTCTCGAGCAGTTCCGGAGCAGGTCGGCCCCGCGTCGGACGTGACGCGGGGCCGATCTGGGCGGAACGGGATTACTCCGCGATGACGCCGTTCGTCACCGTGATGTCGACGGTGTTGCCGGCGCCGGGCACCAGGCTGTTGATCAGCGGGGTGTTGATGCCGCAGTTCTCGAACTTGCCGATCGTGTAGGTGCCGACGAGCTCGCCGCCGTTGATGAGGTCGAAGCCCTCGTCCGGGCGCGTGCCGACGGGGATGGACACGGGCGCCTTCGTCTGGCACTTCGAGCCCGCGAACGTCGGGAAGCCGGCGACCTTGATGTTCGACAGCTTGACGTAGTACGTCGCGGTGGAGCTGACCTGCGCCTGCGTCTGCGTCAGGTTGATGTTGCCGGTCAGCGGGGCCGCCTCGACGAAGTCGACGTTCGCCTTGACGGGCAGGAAGCCGGCGATCTTGAACTCGGTCGAGGTGCCGGGCAGGGGCAGCGAGCCGGTGAAGTCACCGGTGTCGATGTCCAGGTCCGTGCGCAGCGTGGTGGGTCCGAGCGCGACGTCGGAGTTGGTCTTCGCGATGTGCGAGGTGCCCTGGGCGTCGTAGTTGATCGTGACGATCGTGGCGGCGTGCGCCGCCAGGGGGACGAGCGCGACGGCTGCGCCGGTGGCTGCCACGGCAGCGCGCTTGCGCCAGCGGGCGGTGGGGGTGGTGGTCATGTGTACTCCTTGGGAGGTGGGCGCCCCTGGGCCGCTGCGCGGACCGCGACGCGGAGGTCGAGCCGTGAGTTCTCAGACGTGCTGGGGAGGCGTCGAGCGCGTGCTCCACGCCCCGTGGGGATACGGGTGAGGCCGGGGTTCGCCCGACCCCACCCGCCGTCCCTGGCGAGTCCGTCAGGTTCAGCTGACGTTGATGGCGCCGTCGGGCGACGTCACCTGGAAGTTGCCGGTGAAGTTCGCGGACTGGCCGTTCTGCACCTGGCCGAGGCAGCCGGTCACGTTGGAGACCTTGAGGTTGCCGGTGAACCCGGTCTCGTTGACGCTGAGCTGCTGGTTGGCCTCGTTGAAGCTGCCGGTGGCGGAGCCGGTGACGGTGAAGCGGCAGACGGCGTTCGAGACGACGGCCGTGATGTTCTCCACGTGGCCGCTCACGACGTCGGACGAGCCGCTGGTGGCGGCGCTGGTGCCGTGCAGCTTCCAGGAGCCGCTGGTGGTGACCGTCAGGGCACCACCAGGGCCCGTGCAACCGGTGAAGTTGATCTTGTTGATGGCGGCGATGTCGACCACGCCGGTGCCCGAGGCCACGGTCGAGGCCGGCGACGACGGGACGGCCGCGCTGGTGCAGCTCATGCTGAGGGTGGGGACCGCGAAGCTGAGCGATCCCGTCGACGCAGCAGTGATGTTGTGGGTCCCGGCCGCGGAGCTGCCGCCGACCGCGACGGTGTAGGAGCTGCCGGTGGCGAGCGCCGGACCAGCCGCCGCGACTCCTGCGAGAGCGAGGGCGGCGGTGCCGATGGCTGCGTGCTTGATCTTCATGGTGTTCCTTCCGATCTGCCGATGAGGTCATGTGACCGCGGTCACGACCTCATGGCTCCACAGATCGCCCACTGTCCGCAACACCCCCGCCCCGACGCGGCTCGGATCGGTCGAAAGATTGGCATGCGCGTGACAATTTCTCTCGATCGGCCGCGTCCCGCACCAGCGCGACGATGTCTCCGCGGAGTGAACCGGCGCGACGATGACGACAGCACCGACCGCGGCGCGAGGGGGATGTGATGGTTCTGCGCGTCGCGCCCCGGCCCGGCCCGGAGGATCACCGGCAACTTGTCATGCGGATGACAATCCTCCATCCGGACAGTGCTGCTACGACCCTTCGTGCTTGACCCGCGGGACCACTGACGTCGACGCTGTCGGGATGAGAGTGCGCCTTCCGTTCGCCGTGCTGAGCTGCGCGTTGGCCCTCGTGCTGATCAGCGGTTCCTCCTCCGCCGAAGAGAAGCCCCAGCGACCGGGTACGTGGTATCCCGGTCTGCCCTACGCCGAATGCCGACCCTTCGCGTGGGCGCCCGGTACCTGCGAGAGCACCCCGAACGTGCAGGAGGACTTCACGGGGATGAACGTCATGCAAACGGGCATGACCGGGTCGTCCGCTTCGAAGCAGTGGGCTCGCGTCCCCATCGGCCTCCTAGCCGCCAACTCGGCCTTCACCGTGAGCCAGAACGATGCGGGCGGCAATGACTCCACCGTCGATGTGTGGGCGCACTTCGTCTCCCCCCGAGGCTCTCGTCACAACTACGGGCAGTCTCCACGCATCTCCGTCCGGACGGTCGCCTTCGGCGCGATTCCCGCGACGGTCGTCTTGCAGATCAGCCAGAAGCGGGACAGCTCCGACTTGCCCATCCCGTTCTACCTCCATCTCGTGAATTCCTCGAGAGGCACCACGGAGTTCTACCCGTCGACGGAGTTCTCCGCCACGGTCGACGTGGCGGTGCGATCTGTGGAGGTCGACGGCCAGGATGTACGCCTCGGCGAAGGATGCCTCGCGCCCGACGCGCGCATCGCGACCGCTAGCCGCCCTTCCAGCTTCCCTGTCGGGGAACCCCCGCCGCCGTCGGTGACGGACTTCGATCCGTCGACCAGCTTCGTCGCACTGCAGGGGGGACAGCTCGACGGAACCATCGATGTGCCGCGTTTCCGAGGCTGCACGACCGCCTCCGGTGACGACATCTCCCCTCTCTTGACCACCGCGATCTCCGGTGCGGGCAACCCGCTGTCGCTGAGGATCGGATCTCTCGGCTGCCAGTTCTACGAGGAGGGCACGGGGCGCTCCATCCCGCCGGCGCCCGGCACCTCGCCGAAGACCCTGGGCCCGAAGTGCCCGGACGACCTCAACCAGCCGTACAACCCGCGGATCCGGCCCGTGCCTGAGGAGCTTCCGTTCCCGGACAGGACTCCGTGAGCCAGAGGGTGCGCCCCATCGCATCCAAGCAGGCCACACTTACCTGACCGTGATCACACCGTCCGGCGAGGCGAGGTCGAACGTGACCCGCCAGTCGACCACCCCACCCTCACGGATCTGACCCAGGCATCCGACGACACCGATCTGACGCAACCACCCTGAGCGTCCTCTCTCGACGACCTCGAGACGCTATGTCGCCTCGTGGAAGCGCACACGGGCCTCGCCGACGACCGAGAACCTGCAGGCCGCGTTCGCATGATCGACCCGCACGTGCCGCAGCACCCCGTCGACGACGTCGGTACTACCTGCCGTCGCGGACCCCGTGAGGTCGAGCTGCCAGGTCCCGACGTGGGTATGGCTGATGACACTGAACGGCCCGCTGCCGCCGGCGCTCGACCCGCCTGGCGCGAGGGCGAACGCACCGGAGCTCGCGCCCGACCGGACCGTCAGGTCGAGGCGTGTGCTGGAGCACGCCATGCTGAGGATGGAACCGCTCGGTTTCTCGTAGACCCACTGAGGGGACGCGACGCTCGTCGCGGTGACGGGGTGGTCGGACGCCGAGACGCTTCCTCCCACGACGACCTCGTAGCCCCCAGCCCAGGCCGGAGAAGCGATGCCCACCGACAGCACCAATGCCGCCGCTGAGACGGCCCGCTTCGTGCACGTGTGCATGAGAAGGTCTCCTCCGCTCGTCACTGATGATCCGAAGATCGACGACGAGCCGGCAGGAGTCCAGCGCCGGGACCACCCGGGGCCCCGCCGAGTACCCGAGACCTGTCACGGAGGTGACACTTCCTGGCTGGGGACGCCGACGGGTGGCGGGCCGCTCGACCCGCCACCCACTGACGTCCGACGTCAGCCCACCCGGTGCTTGGGCCGCCGACGGGCGCGGTAGCCGATCGCCCCGGCACCGACGAGGAGCAGGGCAGCGCCGAGGCCGATGAGCTGCGCATCGACGGGGGTGCCCGTGTCGGGCAGGCTCGCGCCGCCGCCGGAGCCGACGCCGGTCCCTGTGCCTCCGGCGGCGTCGACGACCGTGATGGCCTGCCAGGCGAGGAGGGCGCCCGACGCGGCGTCGTAGACCGCGATCCGGTGCCGCCCGAGGTCCACGCCCTGCGGGATCCTCACCCGCACCGTGCCGTCGGCCGCGACCGTGTGGGTGCCGAGGTTGGTGGGGGTCGAGAACAGCATCACGACGACCTTGTCGCCGGCACGCCGGGGGCTCAGTCGGAGCGTGAGCACGTCGCCGCGCTCCACCGTGGTCGAGCCCTGGACGATGTCCGTCGACGGCTGGCCGGCCGCCGGGGGCTTCGGGTCGGTGCCACCGCCGGGCGGAGTGGTCGGCGGGGTCGTGGGCGGGGTCGACGTGTCGGCCGCGGCCACCTTCCTGCTCGACGCGTCCGACGTCTTCTGCTCATCGACGCCGTCGACCGAGCGGCTGGCCGTGGCACGGAACGTGATCACCGCGCCCTCGAGCTCAGCGGTCAGCGGCAGATTCAGGCCGCCTTGGTCGAGCTTCTTCCCGTCGGCCCACCAGGAGCCGTCGACCGTGACCTCCCCACCGGTGAACGTCGCGGGGGTGGCCGTCAGCGTCTTGCCGACCTGCGCCGTGCCCGACAGCTTCGTCGCGGTCTTCACGGCCACCTGCGCCAGCACCGGCCCGACCTGACCCTCGCTCACGGACTCCGCCGTGGCGTCGTCCTCGGCGCGCTCGGCGACGCTGACGTAGCGGATCGAGGCGCCGACGTGCTCGGCCGTGAGCGTGAGGGTCGTGCCGGTCGCCGTGGTGCGCTTGCCGTCGACCATCCAGTAGCTGGTCACGCTGGCCTCCGGGTCGCTGAACGTGGCCGGCGAACCGGTCACCGTCTGGCCCACGATGCGCTTGCCCTCGACGGTGGCAGGCTTCGTCACCGCCAGGTCGACCGGCTTGGCTCTCACGGTCCGCGGCTCCGACGTCGCCTGCGCGAGGTCGGCCCCCGGTTCGGTCGCCCCGTCCCGTGACACCGTCTGGCGGACCGTGACCGGCTTCCCGACGAGGGCCTCGGTGAGCACCAGGGTCCTCTCGGTCGCACTGTCGATCGGCTGACCGTCGGCGAACCACTGGAACGCGACCGTCGCGTCCTCGTCGCTCGATGGCGCGGGAGCCGCGGTGAGCGTCTTGCCGACCACGGCGTCGCCCTCGATGACGGGCAGGCCCGTGATCGTCAGCGCGGCCTTCGTGACGGGTCCGATGCCGGTGAAGTCGAACGAGTACGCCGGGAAGGCCTCGCCCGGACGGATCGCCTCGGCGCTGTAGTAGATCGTCGATCCGACGTCGTCCTTGGTCAGCGTGTAGGTGTCTCCCTCGCCGACCACGGTGACGAAGTCGCGGTACCACTTGTGCGAGATGGTCACGTCGGGCGAGTCGTCGTTGAACACCGCCGGCTTCGCGACCTTCAACGTCGAGCCCACCTCAGGTGTCCCCTCGACCGTCGGCGGAGAGACCTCGACCAGCTTCACCCGCACCGTCAACGGCTCCGAGACCGACTCCACCTCCACGTCGTCGGCGAAGTAGCCCACCGTCACGAACTGCACCTTCTTGCCCACCATGTCCTCGGTCAGCAACAGCTCCTTCGCATCCGGCGTCCCCTGCCCAGCGACCTTCTCGCCGTCGACCAACCAGTACGCCTCACGATCCTCAGGCTCCTCCGAGAAGCTCGCGAACGTCCCCTTGACCGACACGTCCGGCGCACCGAACCCCTCGACCGCCGAAACCTTCACCACGCTCGGGCCCTCGGCCTTCACCACGGTGACCGCGGAGGAGTCCGAGACGACGGGATCGCCGGAGTCCGGGAAAGCGGCGCTGGTACGGAAGGCGATGGTGCTGCCCACCTGGGCGGAGGTCACGGCGAACGTGGGCTGGTCCTGCGTGCCGGCGACCGGCTTGCCGTCCACGAGCCACTGCGTGGTCACGTCGTCGGAGGCCGGGTCGAAGGTCGCAGCCTTGCCGGTGAGCGTGTCGCCGGGACGCGCGGCGCCGTTGGTGGCGCCCGAAACCTGAGACGGTGCCGTGACCTTCGGGCCCTCGGGCGCCGCCGTGTCGGCGACGATGACCGCGCTGTGGCCGGAGGCCGTGCCGACGGACACGAGGCTCGCCCCCGACAGCCGCGACGGGAGCTTGCGCAGCTCGATCATGACGCCGGTGTCGGGGCTCCAGCCGTCGAACTCCCCGTCGCGCGTGAGGTACTGGCCCGCGCCGGTGTCGGCGACGGCGACGTGCGCGAGCGGCTTGGCCAGCAGCGCCGGAGTGGCACCGCCGCGTCGCACGGGCCGGGTCGGGGCCAGCTGGTCGTTGATCCCGAGGTCGAGGAAGGCGCCCGACGCCGTCAGCGCGGTGGCCGTCGTCAGGCTCGCCACCTGCTTGCCCTGGGTCACCGGGTTCTCCGACGCCGTGACGGGTGCGGTCGAGCTGGACGGCGTCCACTGCAGGACCTTCTGGTCCTTCGTCAGCACGCGGACGATCGGTCCGGCCGCACCGGACAGGAAACCGCCCCGGACCTCGGTGACCTCGGGCAGGTCGGCGGGCACGCTCCAGCGCACGCCGCTGCGGCCGAAGGCCTCGACCGAGCCGTCCTCGCAACGCACCACCGCGAAGTCGACGGTGCCGCCGACCGAGAGCTGGGTCGCCGGGCACAGGTCGGCGGGCGGCTGCGGTGCGGGCTGGTCGCCCCCGAACCGATTCCACGTCGTCACGTCGCCGCTCGCCGTCACGACGCCGAGGACCGGCCCGCTGACGTCGACGTCACGGACCGTCGACCCGTCGAGGCCGGCCGGCACGTTGAGGTTCGCCGAGCCGTAGAAGTGCACCTCCTGACGGTCCGTCAGGGCCACCACGTTGTCCACGTTCGTGAGGGGCAGGACCTCGGTGAACCGCTGGCCGGACGGCGCGGGGATGTCGGCGCGCTGGACGACGCTGCTGCCCCCCTCGGGGTCGGCGACCGCCGACCAGTGCGCGATCCGGTCGCCGCTGGTCGGCAGCGCCGCCTGGCTGGGGGCCGCCACGACCACCAGGCCGGCCACCGCCACCACACCTGCAGCGACCACGGCGGTCGTCCGTCGAGATCCGAACCTCATGGGTGTCCTTCCGTACCGACATCGGGGGGCGCGACGTCCCTGGGTGCGGGACGACGCGGACGCAGCACAGTGCGCTGGGTCACATGTCTGGCCAGACCGTGTCGTACGCGGCGGGTCGACGTCGCGCGTTCGGAGCCGGCGGTCGCAAATCGGCGCGGTTCTTGTCACCCGCATGACAAGAACCGGACCGATGGAGGACGACCGCCCTGCGCTGACGCGGGTCGTGGGGCACAGTCCTCGACGGGGGCGCGGTCCGGAGCGGGCCGTTCCGAGCGACGACAGGAGGGCACGGCCCTGTGCACCACGTCCGACCACGGCCCGACCACGTCGCACGGTCGGCGTATCGTTGACGTGCGCCCGGCGACGGGGTAGAACTCGGTGCAGCCACACGAGTCATCGGAACGGGGAGCCGACGATGGGACCTGGACCGCACGGATCCGCGCGATGACGCTGTCCGCGGACCGCCCCACGTCCGACCTCGTCGCCTCCCACGCACGGCGTCTGCGCCGCGAGGTGCCCGAGCTGGCCACCGGTCTCGTCGACGCCGTCTGCGCGCGCATCCCCTACTACGGGGAGTCGCCCCGCCACCCGATCGTGGTCGAGGCGGTCACCACCGCGCTCCACCGCTTCCTCGACGAGCTCGACGGCGCGCCCCACCGCGACCGCGGCCTCGACGAGATGTTCCGCTCGATCGGTCGCTGCGAGGCCCGCGCCGGCCGCTCGCTCGACGACTTCCACCTGGCCCTCGGCACCGGCACGCGCACGGCGTGGTCGCGGTTGCGGCACCTCACCGTCGACGGCACGACACCGGCCGTCGTCTCCGACGGCCTGCTGGCCTTCGTCGACCACCTCGTCGAGCAAGTCGAGGCCGGGCACACCGAGACGGTCCGGCAGCGCGAGGCGGACCCGAACCGTGCACGCGCCGTCCTCGCCGAGCAGCTCCTCACCGGCACCGCCGAGCCCGGCAGCGACACGGTCTGGCGGATCCCCACCTCGATCGTGCTCGCCGTGGCCGAGCTCGGAGGAGAGCGCCGCGACCTCGGTGTGCTCTCGCGCGACGCGCTGCTCGTCGGCCACGACGACACCGTCGTTGTCATGGTCGACGCCACGCACCAGGACTGCATGACGGCGGCGCTCGTCGACGCCGGCGTCCCCCGCGCCGCGGTCGGCTGGGCCGTCGAGCCGGCCGACGTGCCCTCGGCGTTCCGCTGGGCGCGCCGGGCGCTCGAGCTGGTGCGCCGCGGGGTGATCCCCGACGCGCAGGTGATCGACTGCCGGGCCCACCGCACGCAGATCTGGCTGCACGCCGAGCCCACGCTGCGCCAGCAGCTCGGGCAGGAGCTGCTGAGCCCCCTGCTCGCCGAGACCCCGAACTCGCGCGAGATCCTCTCCGAGACGCTGCTCGTCTGGCTCGAGACCCGCGACAGCGCACCGGCGATCGCCGCCCGTCTGGGCGTGCACCCGCAGACGGTCCGCTACCGCTGGAAGCGCATCAACGAGCTGTTCGGCGAGGCGATGCACGACACGGAGTTCCTCGTGCAGCTGACGATGCTGCTCAAGGCGAGCGTGCCGCTGTGGAAGGCCGGCGACCAGAGCGACTTCGAGCGCTTCCGGGCGGAGGACACCCCGTGACCGCTGCCCACGCGGCCACCGGCCTCTCCTCGCGCGGCCCGCACCGCTGCCTCGCGCTCACCTTCGTCCTCGGGCTGCTGCTCACCGCGTCGACCGTGAGCGTGTCGATGGTGCCCGACCTGCACTTCGACGGCTGGCGGTGGGTGCTCGTCGGCGTCGCCGTCCTCGCCGTCGCGCTGGCCGTGCCGGTGCACCGAGAGGCGGCGGTCGAGCTGGCGCGCCGCCGCGTCGGGCCCGGGATGATCGGCAGCGTCGGCCTCCTCGTCGCGCTCGCCGCCACCGTCGTCGAGACGGTCGTCGACACCACCCCGACCATGGCGGTCGCGGTCGTCGCCTCCGCCGCGCTGCTCAGCCTCGTCCTCCGCTGGCGCGGGGAGCAGAGCCTCGTGGACGTTCCCGGCGCCGCCACGGTCCTGCTCGCCGCCGGAGCCGTCGTGACCGGGATCGGGTGGGCCGTGGCCGACACCCCCGACCGCGGACTCCTCGTCGCGGCCGCGGTGCTCGTGGCCGCCGGGCCCGCCGCGGCACTCTGCGCCGGCCCTGCGGCCCTGCGGTCGGCGCGGGCCGGGGTCGCCCGCCGCGACATCGGCCTGCCGCATCCCGCCGCCGTCGCCGACGTGGCCGCCGCCGACGTCGTCCTCCTCGACAAGGACGGCACCGTCACGACCGGAGGCCTCCGCGTGACGTCGGTCGACCCCGTCGAGCCCGACCACGACCGCAACCTGCGCTGGTTCGCCGGCGCCCTGGAGCACGAGCGTGACGACCGGGTCGCCCGCGCGATCTCCCGCCTCTCCGGCCGCGGCCGGGTCACCGAGGTGCAGAGCCACGGCGACACCGGCGTGTCAGGTCGGGTCGACCGGCATCCCGTCCGCGTCGGCGACCCGGCGTGGCTCGGTCTCGAACCCCGGCCCGGCACCTGGACGACCCTCGCCGTCGAGGTCGACGCCCGCGTGCTCGGCACGCTCACCGTCGGCGACGACGTCCGCCCCGACGCCGCCGAGGGCGTGCAGGCCCTGCGCGACCTCGGACTCGACGTCGCCCTCCGCTCCGCCGACACCGACGCCCGCACCCGAGAGGTCGCGCGCCAGGTAGGCGTCGTCGACGCTGCGGGCGACGTCGACGTGGCCGGGCAGCAGGCCGACGTCGAGACCAGGGCACGCGAGGGACAGCGGGTGCTGCACGTCGCGGCGTCGTCGACCCTGGCCGACGACCTCGGCCTGCCCGACCTCGACGTGCTGCGCGTCGCGACCGCCGTGCGCGCGTCCCGCGCCGCGGTCAGCGCGGCACGGCGCGGGCTTGTCGTGGCCCTGACCTGCAGCGCCGTCGCCGGCTTCCTCGCCGCGGCCGGCCTTCTCGGGCCCGGGCTCGCGAGCGTCGCGGCCGGGCTCGGCGCAGGCGTCACGGTGCTGTCGGCAGGGACTCGAACGGCCTCCTGACTTGTCACCCGCGTGACAAGTTTCCACGCCGTTCGGGCCGGTCGGCCGGCGAGCGTTGACGCGGCCCCACGGCCCCTGTGACCGTGCACCCATGACGACGACGGGAGAGGTGCACCCATCCCTCCCGCACCCCCCGTCGAACTCCCTCCCTGACGGGGCGGGGTTGCGCGGCCAGGTCGAAAGACTCGTGCGTGACTCCGTCCCGAACGGAGCGGTCGTCAGCGCCCGCCTCGCCGGGTCGTGCGTCGACGCGTTCCTCACCCACGACGGCGACCCCCGGGCCGCCGCCCAGGCGGTGGCGGCCGAGTGCACGCACTTCGGCGAGCTGCAGACGGTGCACGGGCTCACCGACGACGACCTGACGGTGGCACTGCGCGCCATCGGGCGGGGTCTGCGCCGGCACGTCATGCCGGTGCTGCTGCGCCAGCTCGACCAGCTCGACTCCGAGGCGTTGTCGCGGTCGGTGCAGGAGTACCTGATGCGCATCCTCGGGCACATCCGCCAGGGCATGCAGACGATGCAGCGCTTCCACGCGCTCGCGCCGGAGCGGCGTCGTCACGCCCTGTCCCGGGCCGCGTTCGGCTCGGGTGACGTCCGGACCCTGCGTGGCTTCGCCCTGGCCTGCGGCCTGGACCCGTCCGTCCGCCTCACGCCGGTCGTGGCGATCGACCCCGACGCGGCGCTCGACCCCGCACTGCGCGAGCACGAGGACGTCCTCGCGGGGACGGCGCCCGGCGAGAGCGCCGTGCCCGCCACGTGGACCAACGACCAGGTGCGCCGACGCAGCGGAGTCGACGTCGCGCGCGGGCCCGTCGTGCCCCTCGTGGAGCTTCCCGAAGCCGCCCGCCTGACCCGCACGACCGCCGCCGTCGCCGCCCCGGAGGCGCCGGTCACGCAGACCCGCGACGTCCTGACGCAGGTGATGGTGCACGGCTCGCCCCTGCTTGCCGACCTGCTCACCGGCTCGCGACTCGGTCCGTTCCTCGAGCTGCCCGCGGTGCGCCGCGCCGCCCTGGGTCGCACCGTCCTGGACTGGCTCGAGCGCGGCACGCCGGTCAACGTCCTCGCGCGCCAGACGGGCACGCCCGCCCAGACCATCCACACGCGCCTCGCCACCGCGAAGCGCATGCTGGACGACCCCTTGACCGACCCCGACCGTCGGCTCGAGCTGCTGGTCGCGCTCCGCCTCGCCGTCCCCGGCTGGGAGGCGCAGGTCGAGAGCGCGTAGCGACGGCCGCTCAGCGAGCGGGGCGGCGCCAGACGGTGAGCTGCGTCTGCTGCGCCAGGACGGGCAGGTTCTGCACCGTGCCGAGGGCGTGGTGCGCGGCCGCCAGCTCCGACTGGAGCTCGGCGACCTTCTGCTGGAGGGCCAGCACCTGGTTCTCCAGCGCGATCACGCGCTTCACGCCCTCCAGCCCCAGCCCCTCAGCGGTGAGGCGCGCGACCGTGCGCAGGAGCTCGACGTCGCGCAGCGAGTAGCGACGGCCACCGCCGCCGGTGCGACCGGCCTCGACGATGCCGAGCCGGTCGTAGGTGCGCAACGTCTGCGGGTGCAGCCCCGACAGCTCGGCCGCGACGCTGATGACGAACACCTTCGCGTCGGGACCCGGCGGGGTGAAGGGCATGTCGGTCATGCCGTGCCGACCTCCTCGAACAGGCCGTCACGCGGGGTGGCGGCGCCGCGCGCCTGACGCAGGGCCTCGACCGCCGCGCGCTGGGCGTCGTCGAGGTCGGAGGGTACCTGCACCTCCACGGTGACCAGCAGGTCGCCGCGGGTGCCGGACTTCGTGGCCGCTCCCTTGCCCTTGGCACGGAACGTCCGGCCCGACGGCGTGCCCGCCGGGATCTTCAGCCGCACCGGCGGACCGTCGAGCGTGGGCACGCTGATCTGCGCACCGAGCACGGCCTCGTCGAACGCGACCGGGACCGTGATGGTGAGGTGGTCGCCCTTGCGCCCGAACATCGAGTGCGGCTCGACGTGGACGAGCAGGAAGAGGTCGCCGTCGGGGGCACCACCCTCGCCGCGTCCGCCCTTGCCCTTCAGCCGGATCTTCTGGCCGTCCTTCACCCCGGCCGGCACCCGCACCTGCAGGGTCCGGCTCGAGGGGGCACGCCCCGTGCCGCGGCAGGTGGTGCACTCGTGCTCCACGACGAGGCCTCGACCGCGGCACTGCGAGCAGGGCTCCGTCATGGCGAACACGCCACCGGACGCACTCGTCTGCATACCGCTGCCCTGGCACTTCGTGCACACCTTCGGCACCGTGCCGGGCTTGGCGCCCGTGCCGTGGCACGTCGGGCAGGCCTCGTCGCTCGTCATCCGCAGCGGGAGGGTCGCGCCCTCGACCGCCTGCTGGAAGGTGATCGTGGCCTCGGTCTCGATGTCGTCACCGCGGCGTCCCTGCGGGGGGCGACGACGTCCGCCCCGTCCACCACCGCCGAAGATGCCGCCGAGCAGGTCGCTCAGGTCGAAGTCAGCGGTGTTCTGACCGCCGTAGCCGCCGCCGGGCTGGCTGAACCCCCCACCACCGAAGCCACCCTTGAACTGCCCGAACAGGGTCCGCTGCTCGTCGTACTGCGTGCGCTTCTCCGGGCTCGACAGGACGGCGTACGCCTCGGAGACCTCCTTGAAGCGCTCCTCCGCCGCCTTGTTGCCGGGGTTGGAGTCGGGGTGGTTCTCCCGCGCGAGCCTGCGGTAGGACTTCTTGATCTCGTCGGTCGACGCGTCCTTGGACACGCCCAGCGTCTTGTAGAAGTCCTTGCTCGCCCAGTCACTCGGGTTGCTCACGGCTCACCCCTTCCTCTCGTGTCGCGATGGTCGCTGGTGGTGCGGCGGGGCGACGACCGTGGTCGCCGCCCCGCCGCCGGGTCACTCGTCCTCGGCGGACGCCTCGTCCGGTGCGGGCGCTGCGTCGCCCTCGGCGGGCTCGACGACGCCGACCTGCGCGTGACGCAGGACCTCGTCGCCGACCTTGTAGCCGGTGCGGACGACCGGACCGACCGACGTGACGCTCACCTCGGCGGACTCCCCCGCCGCGAACAGCGCCTCGTGCAGCCGCGGGTCGAACGCGTCGCCCTCGGCGCCGAACGCCTCCAGCTTGTGCGCCTTGAGCGCCTGCGTGAGGGCGTCGGCGACGGCCTTGAAGCCGCCGGTGAGCTCACCGTGCTGCTCCGCGCGACCGATGTCGTCGAGCACCGTCAGCAGCGAGCGGAGCACGGCGGCCTCGCCCTGCTGGCGGGCTTGGGCGCGGTCACGCTCGACCCGCTTGCGGTAGTTGACGTACTCGGCCTGCAGACGCTGCAGGTCGGCGGTGCGCTCTGCGAGCTGCTGCTCGGCGGTCGGCTCGGCCGGTGCGTCGTCCACCGACGCAGCCTCCTCGACGACCTCCTCCTCGCCCGTCGGCACCTCCACGGCCTCGTCGGCCCCTGCGTCGCCGGGGGTCTCCGCGGAGACCCCCGGGTCGGCCGACTCGGCGTCGGGGTGGGTGCCCTCGGGCTCCGACGTCACTTCTTCTCCTCGTCGTCGACGATCTCGGCGTCGACGACGTCGTCGTCGGAGTCGGGCGCGGACGTGTCGTCGGCAGGAGCACCGGTGGCCTGCTGCTCGGCGGCGGCCGCGGCGTACATCGCCTCGCCCATCTTCGAGCTCGACTCGCCCAGCTTGGTGACGGCCGCCTGGACGGCGTCGTTGTCGTCACCCTCGAGCGCCGCCTTCAGCGCGTCGACGTCGGCCTGGACCTGCGACTTCACGTCGTCACCCACCTTGTCGCCGTTCTCGGCGATGAACTTCTCGGTGGTGTGGACGAGCGCCTCGGCCTGGTTGCGGGTCTCGACGGCCTCGCGACGCTTGCGGTCCTCCTCGGCGTACTGCTCGGCGTCCTTGACCATCTTGTCGATGTCGTCCTTCGACAGCGCGCTGCCGCCGGTGATCGTCATCGACTGCTCCTTGCCGGTGCCGCGGTCCTTCGCGGACACGTTCACGATGCCGTTGGCGTCGATGTCGAACGTGACCTCGATCTGCGGCACGCCGCGGGGCGCGGGCGGCAGGCCCGTGAGCTCGAAGGTGGCCAGCAGCTGGTTGCCGGCGGCCATCTCGCGCTCGCCCTGGTACACCTGGATCGCCACGGACGGCTGGTTGTCGTCGGCCGTCGTGAAGACCTCGCTGCGCTTGGTCGGGATCGTGGTGTTGCGCTCGATCAGCTTCGTCATGACGCCGCCCTTGGTCTCGATGCCGAGGCTCAGGGGGGTGACGTCGAGCAGGAGCACGTCCTTGACCTCGCCCTTGAGCACGCCGGCCTGGAGCGCGGCGCCCACGGCGACGACCTCGTCGGGGTTGACGCCCTTGTTGGGCTCCTTGCCGCCGGTGAGGCTCTTGACGAGCTCGCTCACGGCGGGCATGCGGGTCGAGCCGCCCACGAGCACGACGTGGTCGATGTCGGCGACCTTGATGCCGGCGTCCTTGACGACGTTGTTGAACGGCGCCTTGGTGCGCTCGAGCAGGTCGCTCGTGATCTTCTCGAACTCGCTACGGCTCAGCGTCTCGTCGAGGAAGACGGGGCTGCCGTCCTGCACCGTGATGTAGGGCAGGTTGATCGACGTCGACGACGAGCTGGACAGCTCGATCTTGGCGCGCTCGGCAGCCTCGCGGATGCGCGGCATGGCCATCTTGTCCTCCGTCAGGTCGATGCCCGTCTTGGACTTGAAGGTGCTGACGATCCAGTCGACGACCGCGTTGTCCCAGTCGTCACCACCGAGGTTGTTGTCACCGCTGGTGGCCTTGACCTCGATGACGCCGTCGCCGATCTCCAGCAGGGACACGTCGAACGTGCCGCCGCCGAGGTCGAAGACGAGGATCGTCTGGTCGTCGCCCTTGTCGAGGCCGTACGCGAGCGCAGCCGCGGTCGGCTCGTTGATGATGCGGCTGACGTTGAGGCCCGCGATCTCGCCGGCCTCCTTCGTCGCCTGGCGCTGGTGGTCGTTGAAGTAGGCGGGGACGGTGATCACCGCGTCGGTGACCGACTCACCCAGGTACGCCTCGGCGTCGCGCTTCAGCTTCTGCAGGATGAAGGCGCTGATCTGCTGCGGGTTGAACGACTTGCCGTCGATCTCCGTCTTCCAGTCGGTGCCCATGTGGCGCTTGACGGAGCGGATGGTGCGGTCGACGTTCGTGACCCCCTGGCGCTTGGCGACCTCGCCGGCCAGGACCTCGCCGTCCTTCGCGAAGGCGACGACGGACGGGGTGGTGCGAGCGCCCTCGGCGTTCGCGATGACGGTGGGCTCGCCACCCTCCAGGACGGCGACGACGGAGTTCGTCGTGCCGAGGTCGATTCCGACGGCACGTGCCATGGTGGTTCCTCCTGCTGATCGGGTGCTGCGGGGTTCTGGAAGCTCTGGGGTCGTTGCTGAATCGCTGGCAACTGACTTGAGTCTGATCTTATCAACCTCGTTCCAGGCCGCACTATTCCGGCTCCGAAGCGCACGCTGCACGAGAAGGAAGAAGGCTGGAATCAGAGGCGAAAAGAGACTGTGCATACTGTCTTTTTCGTCTCTCTGTTCGGTATACTCAGGACATGTCCAGCACCGCACTCGTCGACCGGCTCGAGGCCGTCGCCGCCGAGTTGCGGGCCTTCCCGACGACCACCGACGCGTTGCGGCTGCTGCAGGGACTCTCGAACGCGGTCGACGCGGAGAAGGTCGCGTTGGTCGCGGAGGTGGACGAGCATCGGGACTTCGAGGCCGAGGGCTGCTCGAGCCTCAAGAACTGGCTGCGCGACCAGCTCCACCTCGACGGCAAGCAGGCGTCTCAGCTGGTCCGTTCGGGTCGGACGCTGCGGGACGTGCCCGACCTGGAGTCGCTGGCCGTCGAGGGAGCCGTCTCCCTGGACCATGTCGACGCGTTCGGCTACGCCGCGAAGCACATCGACCCCATGGTCGTCGAGCAGTGCATGAACCCACTGCTCGACCTGGCCACCCACGCTGCACCTGCGACCGTGCGCCAAGCCGTCAAGAAGCTGCGCGCCACCGCCCACCCCGACGACCTCGACGAGGCCTGGATCAAGGGCATGGACCGCCACGACATCACCCTCACCCCCGTCGGCGACGGAGTCCACCTCACCGGGTTCCTGCCGGCCGACACCGGCGCCAAGTTCCACACCGTCCTGCAGTCACTGTCCGCACCCACATGCGCCGAGGACGACCGACCTGCCGCCGAACGACGCGTCACCGCACTCGACGCCCTGCTGTCCACAGTGCTCGCATCCGGTCTGCCGCAGGACAAGGGCGTGCGCCCACACGTCACCCTCACCGCCGACCTGACCGCCCTCGCCGCCGACGCGAGCACCGCGACCGCCGAGCTCGCCGGATTCGGGACCATCGGCCCCGCCCAGCTCCAGCAGATGCTCTGCGACAGCGACCTCACCCCCATCCTCACCGCCGGCAGACACGCCACCCTCGACGTCGGCCGCACCCACCGCCTCGCCACACCCAACCAACGCAGAGCGGTCGTGAACCGACAAGGCGGCACCTGCGCAGGCCCCGGCTGCAGAGGACCCGTCGTCCACGTTCACCACGTCGAATACTGGTCCAACGGCGGACCCACCGACCTCACCAACCTCATCGGACTGTGTCCCCGCTGCCATGCGGCCGTGCACCAAGGCGTCTTCACCATCGACCCCGACACCCACCAGACCCAACGCACCCTGCGCACCCGCACCCGCCACGCGCGCTCCGGCTGAGCCGCTACCGGACAGTGAGGTCGTTCAGAAGGCGACGTCCGCCGCGGCGACCACGTCGGCCGTGCGGTCGGGTCCGCCCTGGAACTGCCAGTAGAGGTTGGTGTGCGCGACGACCTGGCCCGGCGGCGGTGCGCCGTAGGCCGTGAGGTCCTCCGTGGTGTGCGCGTCGGAGACCAGCGTGACGTCGTAGCCGCGCACGAACGCGCCGTGCACGGTGGCGCGGATGCAGGCGTCGGTCTGGGCCCCGACCACCACGACGCGCCCGACACCGAGGTCGGCGAGGACATCGCTGAGCCCCGTGGCCTCGAAGGAGTCGCCGTAGTCCTTCTCGATCCGCGGCTCCTCGGGGTCCGGGTCGAGCTCGGGCACCACCTGCCACCCGGCGGTCCCGGACTTCGACGGCCCGCCGCTGCGCAACGTGTCCTGCACCCACACGACAGGGACGTCGGCGGCCCGCGCCTGGTCCACGAGATCGCGGACGCGCGAGACCACACCGTCGCGGTCGTGGGCCTCGGCGACGACGTCGACCTGCACGTCGACGACCAGCAGGGCACTGCGGTGACGGTCGGGGAACTGGCTCATGCTTCGACGCTACGCCTGAGCGGTGACGATTCCGACCCGGGCGAGCACGCATCAGACCTGGGACTGACGCTCCGCGCGACGGGAGCGCCTAGGGTCTCAGAGGTGAGGACGGAGCAGGAGCGACGCCCCTGGCGGCTGGGGCCCGAGGCGGTGCAGTGGTTCGACGCCGCCCTCGTGGTCGGGCTGCTCGGCCTGACTGCCGTCACCCTGCTCGTCGGACAGCCGCTGCACGTGACCGCGCTCAGCGCCCTGCAGGTGGCGCCCCTCGCGTGGCGGCGCAGCAGGCCCGCGACGACGTTCGCCCTCGTCTGGCTGTTCAGCGGTGTGCAGGCACTCGTCTACGACTACCCCGCCATCGGACAGCTCGCCTACCCCGTCGCGCTGTACTCCCTCGCGCGCTTCGGCCGCTCTCGCGACGCCCTCGTCGGGCTCGTGCTCAGCCTCGTCGCCACCGGCGTCGCCGCCTGGGTGTGGGTGACCGCCGGTCGCTACGACGACCCGCCGCCTGGCGTCGTCCAGCCCGACCTCTCCCTCGCGACCTTCCTGCCGTACACGCTCACCGTCGGTGCGATCGTCATCGCCGCGTGGGCACTCGGCACGCAGGGCCGCATCCGACGCGCCTACGAGGAGGCCCTGCTGGATCGCGGCGAACGGATGGCGGAGGAGGCCGAGCAGCGGACCCGGGCGGCCGCAGCCGAGGAACGGACCCGGGTGGCTCGCGAGATGCACGACGTCGTCGCGCACGGCATCACCGGCATGATCGTCCAGGCCGACGGCGCGCGCTACGCCGCGGAGCACGACCCCGCCGTCGCCGTCCGTACCCTCGAGACCGTCGCCTCGACCGGGCGGGAGGCGCTCACGGAGATGCGGCGCCTGCTCGGGCTCCTGCGCGGGACGTCCGACCCGGAGCTGGTACCCCAGCCGGGTCTCGCCGACCTACCCCGGCTCCTGGCCGCCGACGTCGAGGCGGGGCGGGTGCGCGCCACCCTCCCCGACCCCGCTCCGGACATGCCCGACGGCGTCGCGCTCACGGTGTTCCGCGTCGTGCAGGAGTCGCTCACCAACGTGCGCAAGCACGCCGGGGCCGGGGCCACCGCTGCCGTCGACGTCACGGTCGATGGTCCCGACGTGCTCGTCGAGGTGGTCGACGACGGCCACGGCGCCGCCCGGCCCTCGACGTCGGGCGGGCTCGGCCTGGTGGGCATGCGGGAGCGGGTGGCCGTGCACGGCGGCACGCTCGACGTGGGACCTGCTCCCGGGGGCGGCTGGCGCGTGCGTGCGAGGATCCCTCGGTGACCGCCACGATCCGCGTGCTGCTCGTGGACGACCAGCAGATGGTGCGCGCCGGGTTCCGGATGCTCGTCGACAGCCAGCCGGACCTCGAGGTGGTCGGCGAGGCGGGCGACGGCCAGGCCGCGCTCGACCTGCTCACGCAGGTGACGGCCGACGTCGTGCTGATGGACGTACGCATGCCCGTGCTCGACGGTGTCGAGGCCACGCGACGCATCCTGCAGGGAGAGTCGCCGCCGCGGGTCATCGTGCTCACGACCTTCGACCTCGACGAGTACGCGTTCGCGGCGCTGCAGGCCGGAGCGTCGGCGTTCCTGCTGAAGGACGCCGCGCCACCTGACCTGCTGGCCGCGATCCGCGCCGTGCAGGCCGGCGACGCCGTCGTCGCCCCCTCGACGACCCGCCGTCTGCTCGACCACTTCGTGCAGCCGTCCGGGTCGCGCGCCGTGGTCAGCGGGGCGACGACCCGCCGGCTCGCCGACGTCACCGACCGCGAGCGCGAGGTGCTCTCGCTCATCGCCCGCGGCCTCACCAACCCGGAGATCGCCGCCTCGCTGTTCCTGTCGGAGGCGACGGTCAAGACCCACGTCGGGCGCCTGCTCGCCAAGACGGACTCCCGCGACCGCGTCCAGCTGGTGCTCCTCGCCCTCGAGGCGGGACTGGGCTAGTCGCGCGGTGTCAGACCCAGGGATGACGTCAGGACCATCCCGCGCTCCGACGACCGGAGGGGGTCCGGATCCATAGCGTCGTCGCCATGACGACCACCACTCACGCACCGGTCGCGACCGCCGCCTCGGCCCGCGACCTCACCAAGACCTACGGCACGGGTGCCGCCGCCGTGCACGCCCTCGACGGTGTCGACGTCGACCTCGCGCCCGGCCGGTTCACGGCCGTCATGGGGCCGTCCGGCTCCGGCAAGTCGACGCTCATGCACTGCCTCGCCGGCCTCGACCGGCCCACGCGCGGCACGGTCACCGTCGACGGCGTCGACCTGACCCGGCTCGACGACGACCGGCTCACGCGCTTCCGCCGCGACCACCTCGGCTTCGTCTTCCAGGCGTTCAACCTGCTGCCGATGCTCACGGCACGCCAGAACATCCTCCTGCCCCTCGAGCTCGCGGGCCGGCGCGTCGACGCGAACGTCCGCGACGACCTCGACACGGTCGTGTCGGTCCTCGGCCTCGGCGACCGGCTCGAGCACCGGCCCAGCGAGCTGTCCGGCGGCCAGCAGCAGCGGGTCGCCATCGCCCGCGCGCTCGTCAGCCAGGCGTCGATCGTCTTCGCCGACGAGCCGACCGGCAACCTCGACAGCGCCGCGTCGGCCGAGGTGCTCTCCTACCTGCGCCGCTCCGTGCGCGAGCTCGGCCGCACCGTCGTGATGGTCACCCACGAGATCGACGCCGCCGCGTACGCCGACGACGTCGTCGTCCTCGCCGACGGGCGCATCCGCTCCCACCTCGTCAGCCCCTCGCGGGCCGAGCTGGTGTCCGTGCTCGCCGGCAGCACCCACCGGGACGCGTGATGAGGACCGTCCTGCGCGCGTCGCTGCGCACGCACACCCGCCGGTACGTCGCCGCGTTCGTGGCCGTCATGGTCGCCGTCGGCTTCGTCATCGCGACCAACGCGGTCGGGTCGGCCGCGAAGTCGGGCCTGTCAGCCGAGTTCGAGCGCGCCTACCGCGGCGCCGACCTCGTCGTCGGCCAGGACTACGGCCTCGACCGCAGCCAGGTCGAGCCCGTCGAACGAGCCGCGGCGGACCAGGGGGCCGCCGCGGACGTCATCGGCTCGGCGTTCACCACCGTCACCCACGACGGGACGCCGCTCGGCCAGGACACCTCGGTGTCCACCGTCAGCCTCGACCCCGAGCTGCGTCGGCAGACGGTCGTGGCCGGCCGGGCGCCCGCAGCCGACGGGCAGGCGCTCGTGGACCAGCGGGCCGCGAAGGCCGACCGCATCCGGGTCGGTGACCGGCTCGTCGTCGGCACGGACGGCGACCGTCGCACCGTCACCGTCGTGGGCGTCGCGAAGGCGACGACCTACCTCTCGGCCGACCTGTACGTGCCGTGGTCGACGCTGTCGGCCCTGCCCGACGCCCTCCCCGACGCCGTGGTCGTGCGCACCTCGGGCGACCCTGCGGCCACCTCCGCCGCGCTGAGCAAGGTCACCGAGGAGCCGGTACGCACGCAGGGCGAGTACGTCGACGCGCGCGTCGTGACGCTGAACCAGGGCTTCGACGCCATCGGCATCCTGCTCCTGCTGTTCGCGACGGTGGCGGGCTTCGTGGCCGTGCTGGTCATCGCCAACACGTTCACCATCCTGTTCGCCCAGCGCACCCGCGATCTCGCGCTGCTGCGCTGCGTGGGCGCCACCCGTCAGCAGGTGGTGCGGTCGGTGCGGGTCGAGTCCGTCGCGGTGGCACTGCTCGCCTCGACGCTCGGCGTCGTCGCAGGCGTCGGCGCGGGCTACGGCATCGTCGCCACGGTGCGCGCCCTGAGCGACGCCAGCACGTTGGGTCCCGTCGCGCTGTCGCCGCTGTGGGTCGGGGGCGCCTTCGTCGGCGGGGTCGTGGTGACCGTGGCCGCGGCCTGGCTGCCGACCCGGCGGGTCGTGCGCGTCAGTCCGCTCGCGGCCCTGCGTCCGCACGACGCCGACGTGCTCAGTCGCGCCGGTGCAGCGCGGGTGGGGCTCGGTGCCGCGGTGGTCGCCACCGGTGCCGCGACCCTCGCCGTCGCGGTCAGGACGTCGACGTTGCCGCCGCTGCTGCTCGGCGGCATGGTGACCTTCACCGGCGTGCTGCTGCTCGGTCCGGTCCTCGTCCCCGCGCTCCTGAGGGTGGCCGGACGCCTGCTCGGCGGGACGGGGCTGGCCACCCGGCTGGCTGCGGCCAACGCGGTCCGCAACCCCCGCCGCAGCGCCGCGACCACGGCGTCGCTGCTCGTCGGCGTCACGCTCGCGACCGCGGTGCTGACCGGCATGGCGAGCGCCCGCGGCGCGCTCGACGACGAGCTGGAGGTGCAGTACCCGGTCGACGTCGCGCTCACGGGCTCCTCGACCCTGCCCGACGACGCGCTCGACCGGGTGGGCCGCCTCGACGGCGTCGACCGGGCGAGCCTCGTGCCCGGCGTACGGGCCGAGCTGCCGGGCGCGGGCGTCGTGCCGGTGCTGACTCCCGGCAGCGGCGCGCGCGACCTGACCCGCGATCCGTCGACCGTCGAGCCGCCCCGGCTCACCCTGCTCATCCCCGGTGCCGTCGCGACCACGATGACCGACGGCATCCCCGAGCGGCTGCGGCTGACCCGCGACGGACGCAGCGTCGAGGTGGCGACGAAGGTCGTCGGCAGCGAGTGGGGATCGGCCGTGCTGGCCGGGCCGGGGGTCGTGGAAGCGCTGGGTGGCGGCGCGACGCCGCAGGCCCTGTGGGTGCGCGTCGCCGACGGCACCGACACGGTCCGCCTCACGGGCGAGCTCGGCGCGGTGGCCCGCGAGCTCGGCCTGGGCGTCTCGAGCACGGTGGACAGCCGCGCGTCGATCGAGAAGCAGCTCGACGTGCTCACCTGGGCCGTCCTCGGCCTCCTGGGCATCTCGGTGGCGATCGCGCTCGTGGGGATCGCGAACACCGTGGGGCTGTCGGTGCTCGAGCGGGGTCGGGAGCACGCACTGCTGCGCGCGCTCGGCCTGACCCGCGGGGAGCTGCGTCGCATGCTCGCGGCGGAGGGGCTGCTGCTCGCGCTGGTCGCCGCCGTGCTGGGCACCGTCGTGGGCGTCGCGTTCGGATGGGTCGGCACCGTCTCGGTCGTCACGGCCGCGGTGCAGGACGTCCCGCTCGTGACGCCGTGGAGCGAGCTGGCCGCCGTGGTCGGCATCGCCGCCCTCGCCGGGCTGCTGGCCTGCGTCGTGCCCGCCCGCCGCGCCGCGAAGGTCGCCCCCGCGGAGGGTCTCGTCCTCGACTGAGCCCTCCCCCTCCCCGCGGAGTGTGACGTTTCGGGCCCGAAATCCGCGCTTCTGGGCCCGAAACCTCACANNNCCGAAACGTCACACTCAGCGGGGAGGGGGGAAGGTCAGGGGGTGGGTCAGCCGGCCCGCCAGCCGCGGGAGGACCAGTCGCCGGGGTCGCTGCTGCCGCCGCGGCGGGTACCCAGGTAGGACTCGACGACGGCGACGCCGAGGTCGTCGAGCTCCGGCGCGACCACCGAGCCGTCGACCTGGCGGGCCATCTGGTCGATGAACCGGGCGAGGCCCGGGTCGTCGCCCAGCCGGAAGAAGGTCGTGCGGGCGCCGAGGCGCATCGACGCCTCCAGCTCGCGCACCGACAGCGCGATGGTCACCGGGTGCGGCGGGTAGCTGAAGTAGACCTCGCCCGAGGACTCCAGGTGCGACGTCGGCTCGCCGTCGGTGACGATGAGCAGCACCGGCTGGGCGTTGGGGTGCTTGCGGAAGTGCCGGTTGGCGAGCAGCAGCGCGTGGTGCAGGTTGGTCCCCTTGGCGTACTGGGCGTCGAGCGCGGTGAGCTGCTCGATCTCCATCGTCTCGGCGTGCCGGCCGAAGGCGATCAGCTCGAGCGCGTCGCCGCGGAAGCGGGTGCTGACGAGCGTGTGCAGGGCGAGCGCGGTGCGCTTCATCGGCACCCACCGGCCGTCCATCGCCATGGAGAACGACGTGTCGACGAGCAGCGCCACGCACGCCTGGGTGCGCTCCTCCGTCTCCTGCACCTCGACGTCGCCGATCTGCAGCCGCACGCCGTCGCGAGCCATCGACGCGGGAGACCCGCCCTCACCGACCGTGCGGACGACGGCGTTGGTGACGGTGCGGGTGACGTCCCACGGCTCCGTGTCGCCGAACTCCCAGGCGCGCGTGCCACCCGACCGCTCGCCTGCGGCACCCGACGCACGGGTGTCCCGCTGACCGCGACGGCCGGAGATGGCGCTGGCGACGTCGCGCAGCAGCGCCTTGCCCAGCTGGCGCATCGCCTTGGGCGTGAGGCGCAGCCGGCCGTCGGTGCCACGCTCCATGACACCGGAGTCGCGCAGGGCCTGCTCGAGCTCCTTGAGGGTGCGCAGGTCGACGCCGGCCTCGTCGCCGAGCTGGCGCGACAGGGTCTCCAGGTCGACGTCGTCCAGCGTGGACCCCCGGTGCGACTGCGCGAGCTGCTCGGCGAGGGCGTCGAGGTCGGCGAGGTCCTGGAAGACGCCGGTGCCGTCGCCGAGCCCGAGGCCCTGGTCGCCCTCCATGGGCGTCGAGCCGCTCCAGTCCTCGCCGGGTCGCAGGGCCTGCAGGTGGCCGTCGAGCCGGTCGAGCGCCTCGGTGAGCTGCGGCGACCCGAAGGCCTGGTTCGACAGCTGCATCAGCTCGCGCCGCTGCTCGGGCGTCATCGAGCTCATCATCCGCTGCGCCGCGGCCGAGCGCTGCGCCAACGTGTCGAGCAGCTCGTCGAGGTTCTCCGGGCGTTCCGGGAAGTGCTGGCCGTGCTTGTCCATGAAGTCGTCGAAGTCGGCCTGCGTGTCGACGCCCTGCTGGCGCTTCTCGAGCAGGCCGTTGAGGTCGTCGAGCATCTCGTGGACGGCGGCGCGGTCGGCGTCGGTGGCGTTCTCCAGCGCGTCCTTCATGCCCGCGAACCGCTGGTCGAGCATCTCGCGGCCGAGCAGGTCCTTGATACGCTCGAAGTCCTCGCGCGCCTGCGAGCTCTGCCACTCGTAGCCGTTCAGGTCGCGCACCGCGGCGGCGGGCGACGGGGAGACGTTGTCGAGGGTCAGCTCGGCGAGCGCGCGGTCGCCGTCGTCGAGGTCGACGTCGCGGGCGAGCTGCTTGCGCTCCTCCAGGAGGGCACGGTCGAGCAGCTCGCGCACCTCGCGGAGCGTGCCGTCGAGCGAGTGCTGGCCGACCAGCTCGCGCCGCTTCTCGGCCACCCGTCGCGCGAGGTCGTCGAGTCCGCGCTGGTCGGCACCGCCACGACGCAGGAACTCCTGCAGCGCGTGGTCGGGCGAGTAGCCGGCCATGACGTCCTCGCCGATGGCGTCGAGCGCCTCCCGGACGTCGACGGGCGGGGCCAGCGGGTCCGGGCCGTCGACGTACGCGCCGTACCGGGAGGCACGGCTCAGGCGACGGTTCTGGCGGCTCACGAGGTCACCCGTAGACCGTCTCGCCGCCGGCCGTGTCCTTGCTGATCCGCCGTGCGAGGAACAGGCCCTCCAGGGCCAGCTCGATGGCACTGGCGCGCTCGCCGTCGTTGCCGCCGCCCTCACGCCCTGCGCCCACCCGCTCGCACACCTGGTCGTAGACGTCGGACTCACCGAGCCGGGGAAGACCGGCGAGGAAGTCGCGGGCGCTCACCTGCTCGCCGGTGGCCACGAGGGAGCCGCCCTCGAGCGCCTCCACGAGGAGCCCGAAGTCGATGCCGGTGAACAGCCCGCGGACGGTCTCGGCGGTGGCGGTGCGCAGGAGGTGGTCGAGGACGAGGTCCTCGCGGCCCTCCTCGCCGGACTCGAACTCGATCTTGCCGCCGAGCACGTCGACGGCGGTCTCGAGGTCGACCGGACGCGCGACGGCGTCGGACTCGCCCTGGCGGGTCGCCCGGTGCAGCGCCGCGGCCGCGATGGTCTCGGCCCCGGCGATCGCGAACCGGGCGCTGACGCCGCTGCGCTGGTCGACCGCGGACGACTCACGCAGGGCGCGCGTGAAGCGGGCGAGCACCTCGATGAGCTGGTCGGGCACGGTCGCGACGAGGTCGGCCTCTTGGCGGATGACGGCGATCTCGTCGACGAGCTGCGTCGGGTAGTGGGTGCGGATCTCGGCGCCGAAGCGGTCCTTCAGCGGTGTGATGATGCGACCGCGGTTGGTGTAGTCCTCCGGGTTCGCACTGGCGACGACGAGCACGTCGAGCGGCAGCCGCAGCACGTAGCCACGGATCTGGATGTCGCGCTCCTCCATGACGTTGAGCATCGCCACCTGGATGCGCTCGGCGAGGTCGGGCAGCTCGTTGATCGCGACGATGCCGCCGTGGCTGCGCGGGATGAGCCCGAAGTGGATGGTCTCGGGGTCGCCGAGGCTGCGGCCCTCCGCGACCTTCATCGGGTCGACGTCGCCGATCAGGTCGGCGACGCTCGTGTCGGGCGTGGCCAGCTTCTCGGCGTAGCGCTCGTCTCTGTGGCGCCACCGGACCGGCAGCTCGTCGCCGAGCTCCTCGGCGCGACGGATGCTGGCCACCGTGATCGGCGCGTACGGGTGCTCGCCGAGCTCGGAGCCGTCGATGACCGGCGTCCACTCGTCGAGCAGCCCCGCCATGGTGCGCAGCAGCCGGGTCTTGCCCTGGCCGCGCTCGCCCAGGAGCACGACGTCGTGGCCGGCGATGAGCGCCCGCTCGAGCTGGGGGACGACGGTGTCCTCGAAGCCGTGCAGGCCGGGCCACGGGTCGCGGCCCTCCGCGAGGGCCGCGAGGAGGTTGTCGCGGATCTCCGTGCGCAGCGGCTTGTGCACGTGACCGCTGGCGCGCAGGGCGCCGACGGTGTGGATGTCGGGGCGGGGCGTGGGTGCGGTCATGGTGTCCTCAGGCATCGATGCTCGACAGGTCGCCGTAGCGGTCGCCGCGGACGGCGTCGCGGGGGACGGCGGTCTCGAGGTCCTCGACGACGTCGGACGTCAGCTCGACCTCCAGCGCGCCGTGGTTCTCCTCGAGGTAGGCCACCCGCTTGGTGCCCGGGATGGGCGCGACGCCGACGCCGTCGCGGCCGGAGCGGCTGAGCACCCAGGCGAGCGCGAGCTGGCCGGGGGTGCAGTGGAGCCGCTCGGCGATCTCGCGCACCTTCGCGACGAGCTGCAGGTTCGACTGCAGCGCCTCGCCCTGGAAGCGCGGGAAGTACGCGGTGGTCCGGGAGTCGGACTCCTCGAGGTCGGTCTCGGCGGTGATGGCGCCAGTCAGCAGCCCGCGACCGAGCGGCGAGTAGGGCACGAGACCGATGCCGAGCTCGCTGAGCACGCCCCAGATCTCGTCCTCGAGGTGACGCGTGAAGAGGGAGTACTCGGTCTGCAGCGCCGTGATCGGGTGCACCGCGTGCGCGCGGCGGATGGTCTCGGCGGAGGCCTCGGAGAGTCCGAGGTGACGGACCTTGCCGGCCTGCACGAGCTCGGCCATCGCGCCGACCGTCTCCTCGATGGGGACGGTCTTGTCGACGCGGTGCTGGTAGTAGAGGTCGATGTGGTCGACGCCGAGACGTCGCAGGGACGCGTCGCACGCGGACCGCACGTACTCGGGCTTGCCGTTGACGCCGAGGCGCGTGCCGTCGGGCAGCCGTTCGTTGCCGAACTTGGTGGCCAGCTGCACGGCGTCGCGACCTTGGCTGCTGGAGGCGATGGCGGAGCCGACGAGCTGCTCGTTGGTAAAGGGGCCGTACATGTCGGCGGTGTCGAGGAACGTGACGCCGAGGTCGAGCGCGCGGTGGATCGTGCGCGTGGCCTCGGACTCGTCGCGGGTGCCGTAGAACTCGCTCATGCCCATGCAGCCGAGACCCAGCGGCGAGACGTCGAGCGGCGCGGTCGTGCCGAGCGTGGTGTGCGTCGTGGTCATGTCTCCATCCAACTCCTGTGCGACAAGGTTGCACGTCGGGACGACCGGTGGGTGGACGTCCGGCTGGGACTCAGGCTCGGGACGACCGCATGCCCTCGCGCTGCTGGAGGGCGGGGTCGGCGCGGAACGCCGCGTACGCGGCCGACTCCACGGGCACGAGCGCCACACGCCCCTCGGCGTCGTGGTGGACGCCCCAGCCGTACCGCTTGACGAGGGGCGAGGCGCGCAGGCACGGCTGCCCCTGGGAGAAGAAGGTCTCGCGGTCGATGCCGCGCCGTTCGCCCTGGGAGAGGTGGACGACGTCGTCGGAGGTGTAGCGGTAGGGCGCGTCGACCAGGAGGTCGTACTGGAGCCGCGCGACGCTCGGCGTGGCCCGCTCCGGGGGCACCTGCGCCGTCGTGGCGGGGCAGTCGGGCGAGACCGACGTGAAGGTGTCGTGGTTGTTCGTCGTGTGCAGCGTGGCCATGGTCGCTCCCGGGTTCCCCACCATGGTGCTGCCGGCGTCCGACAGAATCCAGCCCCGCGTGGTGTGCCCGGCCTCGACCGGGGTCAGCGCGGCGGGCTCCAGGCGGGGTCGCGACCGATGAAGCCGACGAACCGGTCCTGCACGGACGCGTCGTCGGGGACGGGGACGGCGGGGCCGTACTGGCCGGAGCCGCGCAGCAGGTCCTCGATCGGCTGCATGCCGGCGAGCATCGCGGCGCAGCGGTCGGGGTCGAGCTCGACGTCCTGGCCGCTCGCGCGGGCGAGGTCCCAGGTGTGCATGAAGACGTCGGCCGTGTAGAACTGCGCGACCGCCTGGTCGAGGGGGTGCGTGCCGACGTGGGGGTGGGTGAAGGGACGGTCCGCGTCGGGCGCGTCGAGCAGCGCCTGCACGGCGTCGGCGTGGTCGCGCCAGGCGGCCGCGGGGTCGACGGGTCGCGGGTCGGCCGTCCCGAGCGCGACGCCGCCTGCGGACAGGAAGGCCGGCAGCCAGGTGACCAGGTGCTCGACGACGTCGCGGGCGGTCCAGCCCTCGACAGGCGCGGGGGCGTCCCAGTCGGTCACGGCGTCGGCCACGGAGGTGAACCCCGCGGCGAGGAGCCGGTGGTCGTCGGCCGATGTGCTCATGGCGGCCCACGCTAGACCGTGGACGGGGTCGTGGCCATACTGCGGCCATGAGCCACGACGACGTCGACCCGCTGCTGGCCGGTCGCGCCGGGCTGGGATACGCCGAGCTGGACGAGTGCGCCCGACGGCTGCGCGACCTGCTGGTCACCACGGCGGAGCGGCAGATCGGCCGCCCCCTGCTGCACGAGTTCGCCATCGAGGTCGACACCGACCCGGTCCTGCGGCTCAGCCCGCCCGACGGCTACCGGCGCCCGGCGGCCGGGGCGGTGTCGGTGCGGGTCGTGGTGCAGTCGCGCACCTCGAGCGCGGCCCGGCTCGGCCTGCGGGTGACGGTGTGGCCGGCGCTCGGCGGGGCCGACGTCGTCGACCTCCTGGTGGTGCGCGAGGGCGCCGCCGCACCCGAGGGACACCTGCTCGAGGTGCGGGTCGACGAGGTGCACCCGGCGCCGACCGACGCGCTGCAGCGGCGGCTGAACGACGTCGTGGCCCGACAGGTCGCGCTCGTGGTGAGCGACCTCAACATCGCGATGCAGCGCAACCTCGCCAACCCCGACTGGGACGGCGGCGAGCTCGGCTGACGACCTCACCGAGCGCAGTCCTGGACGGACGACTAGGTTGACCGTCATGCGCCTCCTCGACCGCGTCCCCGTGCGCGTCCTCCTCGTCGCCGCCACCGCCACCGTCGTCCTGACCGCGTGCGGCGGCAACGACTCCGACTCCGACTCCGCCGGCTCCTCGTCCTCCTCGGCCAGCTCCTCGGCCGACGGCAGCGAGTCGTCCGCCCCCGCTCCCACCGCGAAGCCGGCCGACGGCGAGCGTATCGAGGCCGACGGGTTCAGCTACTCCGTGCCCGAGGGCTGGAAGGAGAACAAGGGCGGGGCGGGTGCCGCCCTGAGCCTCGCCATCGACGTGACCGACAAGGACGGCTTCGCCGACAACGTCAACGTCGTCTCCGACCCGACGATCGTCAACGTCAAGGGCAAGCAGCTCGAGGACGCGCTCGTCAAGGTGCTGGAGAACGCGGACGCCCAGGACGTCGAGGTGCGCGACCCGCTCACCATCGACGGCCAGGAGGCCGTGCACTCCACCGCGGTGTTCAACCTCAACGGCAACGAGTACCGCGTCGAGCAGTACACGCTCGCCGTCGACGGCAAGGGCTACGTGATCACGTTCTCCCACAACAAGGACCTGTCGGAGGCCGACCGCGACGCCGTCGACCAGTCGATCCTCGCCAGCTGGTCCTGGGCCTGACGCTCAGCGACCGCAGACGGCCGACCCGGCCGTGCACGCAGGGCAGCGCACCATCTGCCGCACGCACGCCGGGTCGGCGCAGTCGACGACGTCGCGGCTCGGCGTGCCGCACGTGTCGCAGCGACCCACGACCTTCGCGTCGGGGCTGAACTCGACCGTGGTGCGGGCGTCGAAGACGTACATCGACCCCTCCCAGAGCCCGGTGTCGCCGAAGGCCTCGCCGTAGCGGTGGATGCCGCCGTCGAGCTGGTACACGCGCTGGAACCCGCGGCTGCGCATGAGCGGGGTGAGCACCTCGCAGCGGATGCCGCCCGTGCAGTACGTGACCACGGGCCGGTCCTTCAGGTCGTCGTAGGCGCCGGAGTCGAGCAGCTCGACGAACTCGCGCGTGGTCTCGACGTCGGGACGCACCGCGCCGGCGAAGCGGCCGACCTCGGACTCGATGCGGTTGCGACCGTCGAAGAAGACGACGTCCTCCGCCTCGACCAGCGCGTGCAGCGCCTCGGGGCTGAGGTGCTCGCCGCCGCCGACCACGCCGTCCGCGTCGACGGCCAGCTCGTCGGTCGCGCCGAACGTGACGACCTCCTCGCGCACCTTGACCGAGAGCCGTGGGAACAGCGCCGTCGTCACGCCGTCGTCGAGGGCGCGTCCCGCCGACCACTTCACGTCGGCAGCACGGAACGGCGCGTACTCGCGCAGGCCCCGCACGTAGCGCTTGAGGGCGTCGAGGTCGCCGCCGAGCGTCGCGTTGATCCCGTGGGAGGACACGATCACCCGCCCGCGCAGACCCAGCGACCCGGCGAGGCTGAGCTGCCACACACGGATCGCGTCGGGGTCGGGCACGGGGGTGAAGACGTAGAACAGGATCACCTTCGGCACGGCCACGTCGACGATTGTCCCTGACGTGCCGCGAGGCTCAGAGCAGCCAGGTCTTCCGCGTCTCGGGGTCCCAGCGGCGCACGGCGTCGACACGACCCTCCCGCTCGCGTCCGACGTCGGACAGTGCGGTCAGCGCCGCGGGCAGGAGCCCGACGTCGAGCCGGTGCGCGAGCGTGACGTGGGGCGTCCACGCGTCGGGCCGCACGTGCGCGACGACGCCGGGCTCGTCGCCCACGGCGTCGAGCACCTGCGCGTGCAGGTCGAGCAGGCCGGCGGACACCACGACCGAGCGGGCGAGGACGCACCGGCCCGACGGCCCCGGGAGGACGAGCAGGCCGCCGAGCCGCAGGGCAGGGAGGTCCTCCGGCACCGCGGCCGCGAGCCGGGACTCGGCGTCGGCGCCGATCCGCTCGGCGACGGCGAGCGTGACGTGCGGGGCGTTCGACGCGCCCGGGTGCCGGGCCTGGCTGGGCAGGCCGGCCTCGAGGAGCCGCGCCCACTCCTCCCTCACGCTCGCGTCGAGCACCGGGTCGAGCAGGGCCTCCACGGACTGCAGCACGGGCCCAGCGTGGCACGCTGGAGCGGTGACCGCGCTGTACGAGCTCGACGCCCACGCGATGGCCGACGCGATGGCGGCCGGGGAGACCACCTCGGTCGAGCTGGTCGAGCACCACCTCGCCCGCGTCGAGCAGCATGCCGCGACGCTCGGCGCGTTCGTGACGGTGACCGCGGAGGCGGCGCTGAAGGCCGCGCACGCCGCCGACGCCCGCCGACGCTCGACGTCGGCGCGCGACCTGCCGCCGTTCCTCGGCGTGCCCACGGCGTTCAAGGACCTCACCCCCACCGCGGGCGTGCGCACCACGCTCGGGTCGCGCCTGATGGCCGACCACGTGCCCGACGTCGACGCGCACGTCGTGACGCTCGTGCAGCTCGCGGGCTTCGTGAGCCTGGGCAAGACGAACACGCCCGAGATGGGGCTGTCGTCCTACACCGACAACGACCTCGTGGGCCCGGCCCGCACGCCCTGGGACCCGACGCGGACGGCCGGCGGGTCGTCGGGGGGCGCCGCCGCGGCCGTGGCCGCGGGGCTCGTGCCCCTCGCGCAGGGCAGCGACGGCGGCGGCTCGATCCGCATCCCGTCGAGCTGCTGCGGCGTGTTCGGGTTCAAGCCGAGCCGGGGTCGGGTGAGTGCCGGGCCGACGGGGTCGGACTGGAGCGGCCTGTCCGGGGACGGCCCGATCGCGCGCACGGTCCGCGACGCAGCCGCCCTGCTCGACGCGATGGCGCACCCCATGCCCGGCGACCTGCGCCCGCTGCCGGAGCCTGTCGAGCCGTTCGCCGCCTGGGCCGCGCGCCGACCGGAGCGCCTGCGGATCGCGCGCTGGGTCGACCCCTACCTGCCCGAGGTGACGGCCTCGGCGTCGTCCGTGCGGGCGTGGGAGCACGCGAGCGACGTGCTGCGCTCCCTCGGTCACGAGGTCGTCGACGTGGAGGATCCGTTCCCGCCCGCGCTGGAGCCGCAGTTCAACGTCGTCTGGTCCAGCGGCATGGCGGCGGCCCCGATCCCCGACGCGGCGCTCGACCTGCTGCGTCCGACGACCCGCTACTGGCTGGAGCGGGGGCGCACGTACAGCGCAGCCGAGCTCGCGCGGGCGATCCAGTTCCTCGAGGCCACGACGCGCGACGTCGTGACATCCATGGCCGGGTTCGACGCCTGGCTCACCCCGACCCTCGCCCTGCCGCCGCAGCCGGTCGCGTGGTTCACCGAGTCCGGCGACCCGGCCGAGGACCACCGTCGCGAGCTCGACTTCACGCCGTACACGGCCGTCTACAACATGGCGGGCGTCCCGGCCGCGAGCCTGCCGCTGTCCGTGGTCGACGGGCTGCCGGTGGGGGTCATGCTCGCCGGCCGCCCCGGCGAGGACGGTCCGCTCCTCTCCCTGTGCGCCCAGGTCGAGCAGGCGGACCCGTGGCACGCCCGCCGGCCGCCCCTGGGGCAGTAGGGGATCAGCGGGCGCGCGCGGTGAGGATCACCGGGTCGCCGTCGGTGACGGCGATGGTGTGCTCGCTGTGCGCGCCGCGCGACCCGTCGGCGCTGCGGATCGTCCAGCCGTCAGGGTCCATGACGATCTCGTCGGTCGACTGCAGGAACCACGGCTCGATGGCCACGACCAGACCGGGGTCGAGCCGGACGCCGCGACCGGGCCGACCGTCGTTCGGCAGGTGCAGGTCGCCGTGCATGGTGCGCCCGACGCTGTGGCCGCCGAACTGGGTGTTGACGAGCAGGCCGTGCGACCGGGCGACCCCGCCGATCGCGGCGCTGATGTCGCCGAGCCGGTTGCCCGCGCGGGCCGCGTCGATCCCCGCCGCGAGCGCCTCCTCGGTGGCGGCGATGAGGGCGAGGTCCTCCTCGCGCGGCGTCCCCACGACGATGCTGACGGCGGAGTCGCCGACCCAGCCGTCGACCGAGCAGGCGAAGTCGAAGCTGACGAGGTCGCCGTCCTTCAGCCGGTAGCGGTGCGGCAGACCGTGCAGGACCGCGTCGTTGACCGACGTGCACAGCACCTTGCCGAAGGGCCCGCGCCCGAAGGAGGGGGCGTAGTCGATGTAGCAGGACTCCGCGCCGCGCTCCCGGATCATCCGGTGCGCGAGGGCGTCGAGGTCGAGCAGGTCGACGCCGACGTCGGCGGCGTCGACGAGGGCGGTGAGGACCTCGCCGACGAACTGCCCGGCGGCGCGCATCTCGTCGACCTGGGCGGGGGTGCGGAGCTCGATGGCCATGTCGCCGAGGGTAGTCCGCCGGGTCCATCCGGCCGCCGAGGAGGCCGTCACCTCGTGTTCACCGCAGGTCCACGTCGGCGTGGACCGTCTTCCCTAGCGTCAGCACGTCGAGGGGGACGGCCCGACGTCCCCCGGCTCTGGAGGAACTCTTCTCGTGACGATCTCGCCCGAACGCCCCCTGCTGCCCGTCGTCCCGCTCACCGGTGACGTCGAGGGCTGCTCCCCCACCGCCCCCTGTGCGTCCGGCCGCGCGGCCATGACGTGCCTGTACCGCTGCGGCGACGCCTGCTCGCACGACGCACCCAACACGTCGTCGAACGAGACCTTCGCCGACGTCATGGCGCAGGTCGCCAGCCGCCGCGGCGTGCTGCGCGCCGGTGCCGTCATCGGTGCCGCGACCGCCGCCACCGCCGCGTTCGCCGGCCCCGTGGCCGCCGCCCCCGTCAGCCTGCCCGCCGCGAAGGGCGGTCCCGCCTCCTCGACCGTGAAGAAGGGCCCGCTCGGCCTGCGGTTCCGTCCGGTCGCGCCCAACACCGCCGACGCCGTCAGCGTCCCCGAGGGCTACACGCAGGACGTCGTGATCCGCTGGGGCGACCCGCTGTTCAAGGACTCGCCGCGCTGGTCGCCGACCACCCAGAGCGGCGCGGCGCAGCGTCGCCAGTTCGGCTTCAACAACGACTTCCTCGCCCTGCTGCCGCTCGCCCGCGGCACGCAGCTGCTCGTGGCCAACCACGAGTACACGACCGAGGAGATGATGTACCCCGGCTACGACGCGGCCAACCCGACCAAGGAGCAGGTCGAGACGTCGTGGGCCGCGCACGGCCTGTCGGTCGTCACGGTGCAGGAGACCCGCTCCGGCTCGCTCAAGCCGGTCGTCGGGCACCGCCTCAACCGCCGCTTCCACACGCAGTCGCGGTTCGTGCTCACCGGTCCGGTCGCCGGCCACGCGCTCGTGCGCACCAAGGCCGACCCGAGGGGCCGCACGGTGCTGGGGACGCTCAACAACTGCGCCGGCGGCACCACCCCGTGGGGCACCTGGCTGACGGCCGAGGAGAACTTCAACCAGTACTTCGCCAACGCGGCCCAGGTCACCGACCCGACGACGGCCCAGCGGCTCGCCCGCTACGGCGTGTCCGGCAACGCGACCACCCGCCAGTGGGAGAAGTTCGACGAGCGCTTCGACCTGACCGTCGAGCCGAACGAGGTCAACCGCTTCGGCTGGATCGTCGAGATCGACCCCTACGACCCGACGTCGACGCCGCGCAAGCGCACCGCCCTCGGCCGCTTCAAGCACGAGGCCGCGACGCCGCGGATCACGAAGGACGGTCGCGTCGCGGTCTACATGGGCGACGACGAGCGCTTCGACTACCTCTACAAGTTCGTCTCGCGCGACAAGGTCAAGAAGGGCACCTCGCGCGCCGCGAAGCGTCACAACGACACGCTGCTGGACCACGGCACGCTCTACGTCGCCCGCCTCACCGGCGACTCGCCGTCCGCGCAGATTGACGGCTCCGGCACGCTGCCCAAGGACGGGCAGTTCGACGGCTCCGGCGCCTGGATCCCGCTCGTGAGCGGCGACCGCTCGTTCGTCCAGGGCTTCACCGCCGAGGAGGTGCTCCTGTTCACGCGCCTGGCCGCCGACCAGGTGGGCGCCACCAAGATGGACCGTCCGGAGGACGTCGAGCCGAGCCCCGTGAGCGGCAAGGTCTACGTCGCCCTCACGAACAACTCCAACCGCGGCGCGTCCGGCAAGGCCGGCCCCGACGAGGCCAACCCGCGCAAGGCCAACAAGAACGGCCACGTGCTGGAGCTGACGGAGCGTCGCAACGACAGCGCGTCGACCCGTTTCGAGTGGAACCTGCTGCTCGTGTGCGGCGACCCGAACGACGCGTCGACGTACTTCGGCGGCTACGACAAGTCGCAGGTCTCGCCGATCTCCTGCCCCGACAACGTCGCGTTCGACCGGCACGGGAACCTGTGGATCTCCACGGACGGCAACGCGCTCGGCTCGAACGACGGCCTGTTCGGCGTGGCGGTGGAGGGTCGTGACCGCGGCCTGACCCGTCAGTTCCTCACGGTGCCGTTCGGTGCGGAGACCTGCGGTCCCGTCGTGCAGCGCAAGCGCGTCCTGGTCTGCGTCCAGCACCCGGGCGAGAAGGACGGCGCCACCGCGGACGCGCCGGCGTCCCACTGGCCCGACGGCGGCACCTCCCTGCCCCGTCCGGCGATCGCCCTCGTGCGACGCAAGGACGGCGGCGACATCGGCGCCTGATCTCCCACCGGCGCCGAGCACGACGCCCCGCCCGGGTCACGGGCGGGGCGTCGTCGCGTCAGAGGCGAGGTCTGCGTCGTGCGGCGGCGACTCAGCCGAGGCTGCGGCGGGCGGTCGTCATCTGGTGGCAGACGACGGCGGCGACGAGCGCGGCCGTGCCGAGCGTCGCGAGGGCGTGCGCGCCGAGCAGCGCGCCCTCGGGCGCGGAGAAGACGGCCGACGTCAGCGCGGCCCCGCCGACCAGCGACGCAGCGGCCGCGGCGTGCACCAGCGGGGTGCGCTGCTCGGCGGTGACCGTCGCCCACGCCTGGTAGCAGATGCCGGCGACGACGAGGGCCGCCACGACGAGCAGGACACGCCCCGGCAGGACGAAGCCGTCGGGCCACGGGACGTCGCCCAGCACGTCGGTGACGTAGAGCGCCAGCACGACGAGCTCGGCGAGGGCGGGCACCACGAGGCCGGGTCCGATCTTCATGGCCGCGACCCTACCGACCCCGCCCGCCCACCCCACACCCTCGGCCCCTCCCCGCGTTGTGCGGACTTGGTGACGGTTTGTCCGGCGGAAACCGTCACCAAGTCCGCAAAACGCGGGGATCGGGGATGGCGGGGGTGGGTGGGGGTGGGTGGGGGCGGGGTGGGGTTCAGGACTCGAGGGTGCGGCGGTAGCGCTGCATGCCGGCGACCCAGCGGTCGGGGTCGGACGCCTTCTGGGCCCACATCGTGGCGACCTCGGGGTGGGGCAGGGCCTGGAAGCGGCCGGCCTCGACCGCGTCGAGGATCGTGGCGGCGACGTCGGACGCGTCGAGCGCCTCGCCCGCCGACGTGACCGCCCGCATGCCGAGGCGCGCGTCGGCGTCGGTCGAGGTCTCGCCCTCCTCGAGCATCGCCGTGCGCACGCCCATCGGGCATGCCGTCGTCACCTGGACGCCGCGGTCGCCGTAGGTGGCCGCCAGCCACTCCGCGAAGCCGACGGCGGCGTGCTTGGTCACCGAGTAGGTGGGCGAGCCCAGCTGGGTCAGCAGGCCCGCCGCCGACGCCACGCTCACGAAGCAGCCCGCCGGGCCGTCCGTCGCGCCCCGCTCCAACCACTGCGGCACGAGCGCCCGCGCCGCCGCCACGTGCGCCATCACGTTGACCTCCCACGACGCCGCCCAGTCCTGCGGCGACGCGTCGAGCCCGAACCCCTGGAACACGCCGGCGTTCGCGACGTAGAGGTCGACGGGAGTCGGCGACGTCTGCAGCACGGCGGCGACGCCGATCTCCGCCGTCACGTCGGCCGCCCGGTGCAGCACCCGCTCGCCGAACTCCTCGCCCAGCGCGGAGGCCGCGTCGGAGAGCCGGTCGCCGTCGAGGTCGGCCAGCACGACCGAGGCGGCACCGCGCTCGAGCAGCGCCCGCGCCACCGCGAGGCAGATGCCGCCGGCCGCACCCGTGACGACGGCAGCCGCGCCCTGCACCTTCATCGTCGTACCACCCTCATCCGCGAGCCGCGTACTTCTTCAGCTCGGCACGGGCGAGGGAGGCCTTGTGCACCTCGTCGGGGCCGTCGGCGAAGCGCAGGGTGCGGATGCCGGCGAACATCTCCGCGAGCGGGAAGTCCTGGCTGAGACCGCCCGCGCCGTGCACCTGGATGGCCTTGTCGAGGATCCACTCGACCGTCTGCGGCGTCGCGATCTTGATCGCTTGGATCTCCTTGTGGGCCCCGCGGTTGCCGACGGTGTCCATGAGCCACGCGGTCTTGAGCGTCAGCAGGCGCAGCTGCTCCAGCCGCACGCGCGACTCCGCGATCCAGTCCTGCACGACGCCCTGCTGGGCGATCGGCTTGCCGAAGGTGGTGCGGCTCAGCGCCCGCTCGCACATGTACTCGACGGCGCGCTCGGCGATGCCGATGGAGCGCATGCAGTGGTGGATGCGCCCGGGCCCGAGCCGCGCCTGCGCGATCGCGAAGCCCTCGCCCTCGCCGCCGATGAGGTTCGTCGCGGGCACGCGGACGTCGGTGAACCGCAGCTCGGCGTGGCCGCCGTGGTCGCGGTCGTGGTAGCCGAACACGTGCATGCCGCGCACGACCTCGAGGCCGGGGGTGTCGCGCGGGACGAGGATCATCGACTGCTGGCGGTGCCGCTCGGCCGACGGGTCGGTCTTGCCCATGACGATGAAGACGCGGCAGTTCGGGTTCATCGCGCCGGTGATCCACCACTTGCGACCGTTGATGACGTACTCGTCGCCGTCGCGCACGATCGACAGCTCGATGTTGGTGGCGTCGGAGGAGGCGACGTCGGGCTCGGTCATGGCGAACGCCGAGCGGATCTCGCCCTCCAGCAGCGGCTCGAGCCACTGCTCCTTCTGCTCCGGGGTGCCGAACATGGTCAGCACCTCCATGTTGCCCGTGTCGGGCGCGGCGCAGTTGAGCGCGGCGGGCGCGAGCTGGATGGAGCGACCCGTGATCTCGGCGAGCGGCGCGTACTGCAGGTTCGTCAGGCCGCCGCGCTCCGGGTGGCCGGCGAGGAAGAAGTTCCAGAGGCCGCGCTCGCGCGCCTCGGCCTTGAGGCTGTCCAGTACGGCCGGCGGGTCCCAGCGGTCCTCGGCGTAGAGGGCCTCGATCTGCTCGGCGGCCTCGGCCTCGGCCGGGTAGACGGCCTCGTCCATGAAGGCCTCGAGCTTCGCGATCAGCTCCGTGGTGGTCTCGTCGAAGGCGAAGTGCATGTCAGGCCGCCGCCATCACGTAGACGACCTCGGCGATGCAGACCGGCTTCTCCGCGCCCTCGCGCTCGACGACGAACGTGATGACGGCCTGGGTGCCGATCGGGATGTCGCTCGTCTCCTTGAGCGTCGCCGTCGCGCGCAGCCGCGAGTCGACGGGGACCGGGTTCGGGAAGCGCACCTTGTTGGCGCCGTAGTTCACACCCATGGCCAGGCCGTTGACCGCGTAGATGTTCTCCGAGAACACCGGCAGCAGCGACAGCGTCAGGTAGCCGTGGGCGATCGTGCCGCCGAACGGGCCGGACGCGGCGCGCTCGGGGTCGACGTGGATCCACTGGTGGTCGCCGGTGGCGTCGGCGAAGGTGTTGATCTGCTCCTGCGTCACGGTGACCCAGTCGCTGGTGCCGAGCTCCTGCCCGGCAGCTGCCTTGAAGTCGTCGAGACTGTCGAACACGCGGGCCATGGGACTACCTCCGGGACAGGTCGCCCTCGGGCGACGACTAAGCGCTTGCTTAGTTCGCAGCCTAGACGACCTCGTCCGCTTTGTGCACCCCCGCGACCTACGTCAGGACGCGTGCGACCACGGGCACGAGCGCCAGCAGGGTCGCGACCACGACGACGGCGGTGTCGCGCACGGTCCATGGCACCCCCTGGGCCCAGGTCCGTCGCGTCGCGGTCGCGAACCCGCGGGCGTCCATCGCGATCGACGTCCGCCCGGCGTCGCGCAGCGCGGCGGCCAGCATGGCGAAGGTGACCGACCCGGCGTGCCGCACTGCGGACGCCGGACCGTGCGGACCCGCGCCGCGCACGCGGCGGGCGCGGAGCACCTGCTGCAGGGTCACGCCGAAGCCGGACACCCGCTGCAGCGACGCGACGAAGGCCGCCACCGGACGATCGGGCAGGTGGAGCCGCTGGGCGAGCTCGTCCCCCAGGTCGGACAGGTCGACGAACGCGACGACCACCGCCCCCGGCCAGGCGAGCACCAGGATCCGCAGCGCCGCCACCGGCGCGTGGTCGGGGTTGCCGAGCCGCCAGGCCGAGTAGGCCACCAGACCCGCGGACACGCCGCACAGTGCGAGGCACGCCACCGGGTAGCGCCAGGACGGCAGGACGAGGAGGCCGGCAAGGGCCCACCCCGTGGCCGCGGCGACGGCGGACGGAAGGTCGCGGACGGCGAAGGAGCCGAGCAGTGCCGCCACCCCGATCCACATCAGGGCCAGCGGGTTCGTCCGAGCCAGGACGCGTCTCATGGGGCCACCTCCACCCGCTCGGCCGCCAGGTCGACGACGTCGGCGTCGTGGGTGGCCGCGGCGACCACGGCGCCCTCGCCCGCCGCGGCGAGCGCGAGCCCGACCACGGCCGCCCACGTGTCCCGGTCCTGACCCACGGTCGGCTCGTCGAGCAGCACGACCTCCGGACGGTGGGCGACGGCCGTCAGCATCGAGACCCGTCGCTGCTCGCCGCCCGAGAGCCGGAACGGGTGCGTGGACGCCAGCGCACCCAGGCTGACGACGTCCAGCAGGGCGTCGACGTCGACGGTGCGCCCGGTCCGGCCGGCGGTGAGCGCGACCTCCTCGCGCACGGTCGCGGCGACGAACCCGTGCTCGGGGACCTGTGACGCCCAGCCGACCTGTGCCGCCAGCTCCCGGCTGCGGAGCCGGTGACGTGAGGGGGACACGGTTCCCGACGTCGGCACGAGCAGGCCACCGAGCGCGGCGAGCAACGTCGACTTGCCGGCACCGCTCGGCCCCGTGACGGCCGCGAGCCGCCCGGGGTCGAGCCGGGCGTGCACGCCGTCGAGCGCGCGGGTCCGCGCGACGCCGCGCATCGACCGGCTGGTCAGGTCGACGACGAGGTCCTGCGCCACCACGGACGTCGCCCGCGAGGCGGGCGCGACCAGCCGGGGATCGACCTCCAGGGGCGTGGGCGCGGGCAGGCCCGGCATCCACAGCCCGAGCCGACCCATCGCCTCGCCGTGGTCGCTCACGAGCACGTCGGGAGACACGTCGGCCAGGAGGGCGCCGTCGCGCCCGAGCACCAGCACCCGGTCGACGAGGTCGAGCCACGGACCCATGCGGTGCTCGACGACCAGCAGCGTGGCACCGCGGGCGGCCACGGTCCGGCGCACGGCCTCGCGCACCGACGCGGCGTGGTCGGGGTCGAGCATCGACGTCGGCTCGTCCAGCAGCAGCACGTCGGGCTCGACGGCCAAGGCTCCGGCGAGGGCCAGACGCTGCAGCTCGCCGCCGGAGAGCGCCGACGTCGGGTGCTCCCGGCCGTAGGTCAGGCCGACGTCGGCCAGGGCGCGGTCGACACGGGCCCAGATCTCCGGTCGGGCGAGGGCGCGGTTCTCCGGCCCGAAGGCGACGTCGCGGCCGATCCGCTCGGCCACCACCGCGTCGCCCGGTGCCTGGGGGACGAAGCCGAGGACCCCGCCGACCTCGACCGTGCCGGTCAGGTCGCCCGACAACGTGGTGCCGAGGGCGCCGACGAGCGCGTGGAGCAGCGTGGACTTCCCCGCGCCGCTCGGGCCGAGCAGCATCACCCGCTCGCCGGGGTCGACGCGCACGTCGAGACCGGCGACGACCGGGTGGCGACGACCGAGCGGGCGCCAGGTCAGGCCCTCGACGCGGACCTGACCTGGCCGGAGGTCGCTCAGACCGCGTTCCGCTCGTGCAGCTCGCGGCCGGGGCCGAAGGCGTCGAGCACCCCGGCGCGGGCCAGGGCGCGCACGAGCAGCCAGCCGCCGGCGCCGGCGACGACCGCGCCGGACAGCGCGAAGAACGCGAGGTGGATCAGGCGGTCCGTGCCGGAGAAGACGCCCTCGTAGTAGGCGAACCACTCGTAGACCGAGCCGAAGGCACCGGCTCCGGCACCGGCCAGGACGGCGACGCCGAGCGAGAACCGTCGGTACAGGAACAGCGCGAGGACGAGCTCGGCGCCCAGGCCCTGCACGAGGCCCGAGGCGAGCACGCTCAGACCCCACTCCGTGCCGCCGGGGACGAGCGCCGACACCGCAGCGGCGGCGAGCTCGGTCGCGAGCGCGGCACCCGGGCGGCGGACGATCAGGCCGGCGACGACGCCGGCGAGCAGCCAGGGCCCGGCCAGCGCGCCGACGGACGGCGGGAAGGAGAAGACCGCCAGGGCGCTGATGCCGGCGTAGGCCTTGCCCCAGACCCAGAAGGTGACCCCGAGGGCGACGGCGAGCGTCGCGATCGTGACCAGGTCGACGGTGCGGTACCGGAACGCCGACCCCAGGTCGGTGGACGGACGCGTGGATGCAGAACTACTCATCGTGACTCCCTTCGCCGGTGCTAACCGGAGCAGGTTCAAGGGTCTGCGGCTTCTCCGCACTCTCAGCGCCCTCTGCGTGGCGCTCCCCTGTCGTGGTGGGACCAGCCTAGCGGGAACCGGCGCCGTCAAGGTCCACCAGCCACGTGCCGGTCTCCCCGCTCACCACGGGCGGGGCGCCGGGAGGACGGCCGTCCGCCCGGTCGGCGACCTGCCGCGCGGCGGCACCGGCCGCGGCCTCGTCGTCGAACACCTCACAGGTCCCGTCGGCGCCGAGCACGACGTGCACCCCGCGACGCTCCCCCGGCGCGAGCGGCGAGCCGGACCGCAAGGGCCAGTCGTGGGCCACGTTGTGCAGGTGGGGTGCCCGGGCGTGCGCCTCGCTCAGGAGCTCGAACGCCTCCTGCTCCGTCCCGACGACGGCCGCCGGTGCGAGCGCATCCTCGTCGGGGCCGAGCTCCACGACCCACGCCCTCGGGTCGGCGACCCTGCTCCCGAACCGCCCCACGTCCCGCTCCCCTCCGGCCCCTGGACTGCGTCACGTCGACACTAGCCTCCGCCGGGGCACGGAGCGGGACGGACGACGGGCGCCCGGTCCGTGGTGGACCGGACGCCCGTCGGCGCGCTCAGCGGGTCAGCGGATGCGCACCCCCTTCGTCGCGCTGGTGCTGCCGGTGAAGGAGCCGTCGCCCGCGTAGACCGTGCGGACGGACAGCGTGCCCTTCGTCCTCGGCGCCTTCAGCGTGGTCACGACCGTGCCACCGGACAGGCGCACCGTCGTGGCCCAGGTGAACGACTTGGCGCCCGGCGCCTTGACGTACACCCGCACGACGCCCGACGGGGCGACGCCCGCCACGGTCGGCGAGACCGTCGCACGCACCCGGTACGTCGCACTCCGCTTGACCGACGACGTCGCGTTCGTGACCGTCGTCGTCCCCCGCTTCACGACGGTGACGTCGGCCGTGGCCGTGCCGCTCGCCTCGACCTCGTCCGTGCCGTCGAAGACCGCGCTCACCGTGTGCGAGCCGACCTTCAGCGTGGCCGGGAGCTGGAAGCGTCCCGTGCCCTGCGCGTCGAGCGCCACCGTCACCGGAGTGCCGGCGACGGTGACCGTCACCGTGCCCTCGTCGGCCCCGGCGACCGCCACGGCACCCTCCAACGGGGAGCCGAAGGTGCTCTGCGCCGACGCCATGACCAGCGCGATCGTCGAGGCACCCTTGGTGAGCGTGAACGAGACCGCACCCGACTGCGACGCCTGCGCGGTCGCCGTCTTCGCGAGCGACGCGACCAGCTCGTGCGAGCCGGCCTTGAAGCCCGGCACCGCGAGGGTGGCCGTGCCGTTCTCGACCACCGACGTGCCGAGCACCGTGTCGCCGTCGGCGAAGGTGACGGTGCCGCCGTCGCCGCCCGTGACCGTGGCCGTCAGCGTCACGGGCTGGTTGATCGCCGGGAGCTCCGGGTCGATCGCCAACTCCGTGGACGTCTCGGTCAGCACCTCGAGCGAGACGGTCGACGTGAGGCCGTAGCCCGCGCCGACCGCCTTGACGCCCGCCTCGCCGATGGCGAAGTCGGCCGGGACGGTCGCGCTGAGCACGGCCACCCCGGACGGGTCGGCGATCGCGGTGCCGAGCGTGCTCGAGCCGAGCGAGAACGTGACGCCCTCGCCGGACCGGTAGCCCGACGCGGTCAGCGTGACCGCACCACCCGGAGCGGGCGTCGGGTCGTCGACCGTGACGGCGCCGACCTCGGTCGAGCGAGCCAGCTCGTCGCACGGGTCGCCCTGCGCGCCCACCGGCGGCAGTGCCACGGCCGAGCCGGTGACGCCGTCGTCCTCACGGACCGTGAGGTAGCCGAACGCCTTGGCACCCATGACGGCACCGGAGGTGTTGATCGCCGAGACCTTGACCGCCGTGCTCGCCGACGTCGACGCCAGGCTGTCGCCGAGGATCGACCCGGTGACGACCTTGCACGTCTCGCCTGGCGCGAAGGTCACCTTCTCCATCGCGATGCCGCCGCGGCCCGTGGTGGAGCCGAGGACGCTGACGTACGCGACGACCGGCTCGGTCGCGGGCTGCGCCAGGTAGACCCCCACGTCGGCGGTGCCGGCCGAGGCGCCCTCTTCGACGGCCGTGGCGAACACGTTGACGGTGTTCTCCTTCTTCACGGTGGGCGTCCCGAGCGAGGACGACTCCCACGCGAGGTCGGACAGGTACGCCGCGCCGGTGGTCGTGGCGTCCGCGCCGGTCGCGGCCGTCAGCCGCACCTCCCGCACGTCGGCCACGTCGAGCCCGGCGTCCTTCAGCGCCGAGACCGGCACGTTCACCTGCTGCAGCACGATCTTCTTGAGCACCGTCGTCGTCGAGTCCGAGGGTGCCGGCATGCGCACGAGGGCGTACGGGTTGAGCGCCGAGACCTTCGACGACCACGTCACGCCGGAGCCGTCCTTGACCGCGAGGGTCAGGTCGGTGCCGGTCACGACGGTCTCGTCGGCGGCCACCTTCAGCGACAGCCGGTCGAAGCCGCTCGCGTCGCGCTTGGCCTTCGGCACCGTCACCAGCACGGCACCCGTGTCGCCGGTCCAGGTGAACCGGGTGACAGGTGTCGCGGGCACGTTGCCGCCGTTGCTGGCGGGCGTCCAGTGCGGCACCTGCGACGACGCGAGCGTCGAGCAGGCGGGAGCCGCGGCCGGGATGGTGCGACCCGCCAGGCTCGCGCAGGGCTGCGCCGTGGCCAGTCCCGACGTGCGCACGAGCGAGCTGGTCGACTCGAACGACGTCAGGGTCGAGCGCGCCGACGAGGGCGCGGTCGTGACGGTGCGGACGTCGGCGTTCCCGACGACCTCCGGGCGCGTGCCCGAGCCGTCGAACATGGGCAGGAACTGCTTCTCGTCACCGAGCGTCAGCCGGAACCAGCCGGCCATGTACGCGGTGCCGAGGTCGTACTGCGCGTCGGCCGACAGGCGGATCGACGTCGCGGCGACAGCCGGGACCGGACCACAGGTCTGGTTCGTCGAGGTGGCGCCCCAGTCGTCGCTGACGCCGGCCGGGAACTTCCCGGGCGTCCAGACGGTGTTGAAGAAGTTGTGGTTCGCGCCCATGACCCACGTGCCGGCCCGCAGCGCGTCGTCGTCGAACGCGTAGCGCGAGTCGTCGAGCATGTGCTGACCCTGCTGGTTCGACACGTCGCCGTCGCAGTACGGCAGGACGACGTTGAGCGGCACGTTCGGCACGGTCATGCGGCCGAAGTCGACCGGCGCGAGCGGCAGCAGGCTCTTGATGCCGAACGGCTCGTCGAGCGCCGCGTTGAGCGTCGCCGCCGAGGTGATGCCCTCACCACCACGCGAGTGGCCCATGAGGCCCACCTCGGACAGGTCGAAGCGGCCCTGCAGGTCGGCCGCGGTGAGCGGGTCCTGCAGCGCGTCGTCGAGGGTGACGTCGAGGTCGCGGGCGTCGTCGTGCAGCGTCACCGGCTGCCCGGCGTCGGCCTTGCGCAGCAGCGACAGCGTGTCGAGGACCAGCTGACCGCGCGCCTGGGCGCCCTGGTCGGGCGAGCGCGGGTTGTCGTTCGCGTTCACGGCGTTGGCCGAGATCGAGATGACGGCGTAGCCGTGGCTCGCGAGGGCCTGCCCGGTGCCGTCGTAGCCGGCGTAGCTCGGGATCGACAGCGGGCGCGTGCCCGAGCACGGCCACGCGAGCGACGCGCTGGAGCTGCCCTCGGCGTAGCAGGTGGAGTGGCGCCCGTGCAGCAGCAGGACGACGGGGCGCTTCCCGCCCGTCTTGGGCAGGTAGAGCCGGCCCTGCATCTCACCGCGCACGCCGCCGATGTTGGCGAGCGCGACGGACTGCGTGCCGAAGTCGTAGTCGGCCTGCGTGTACTCGTAGGAGCCGGTCGAGGCGGGGTTCGCGTCGAGCGTCTCCAGGGTGGAGGGGTCGGCGAGCTCCTCGGGCTGGGCCACCTCGCCGGTGCGCTCGGCCTTGGCGGAGGCGCTGCGGCTCGCCCAGCCGGCCTCGACGCTGGTCGCGTCGGCGACGGCGGGGTCGCTGGTCAGCACGGTGAGCGTGTCGCCCTTCAGCGACTCGGTGGCGATGCCGATCTCCTTGCCGTCGACGACGAGCGTGGGGGCGTCGTCCTTGACGGGCAGGGGGGCGTCGAGCTCGAGCGTGACGGCGTAGCCGCCCGGAGCGCGATCGACGCTGAAGTCGGAGCCCGACGCCACGGTGGCGCCGAGGGCGCTCGTGGTGCCCAGGGCTCCCAGGAAGGTCGCGGTCAGCGTGGCGGTCAGCAGACCGCCGGCGACCCGTCGCATGGATGCGTGCACAGGTGGTGTCTCCCTCGTGTTCGGCGACCGCGCCCAGGGGGTGGCACGGCTCGCGCGCCCAGCCTGGAGGGATCGCGTTTCACGCAGGACGCGTCCGCGGACCCCACGACGTTACGTTTGTTGCCGCGACGAACAATTTCGTGACGATGTGGGGAAAACGCTCCGGACCGGACCGGAGGCTGCTACTCGTGGGGAGCGGGGACGGGTCGGGCCGATGCGCTCAGGCGGGTCCGACGAGGTCGGTGCGGCCGAACATCTCGGCGGTCTGGCGAGCGGTCGGGTGACCCGCGTCAGGGTCGGCGCCGGCCTCGAGGAGCACGCGCACGACGTCGTCCTCGCCCTTGAACACGGCACCGGCCAGCGGACTCTGCCCCCGGTCGTTCAGGGCGTCGACGCTCGCACCGCGCTGCACCAGCGCGGCGACGGTGTCGGCGTGGCCGTGGTAGGCGGCGAGCATCAGGGCGGTGTTGCCCGACGCGTCGGTCAGGTCGACGGGCACCCCGGCGTCCACGTGGGCCGCCAGCCGCTCCGTGCGTCCCTCCCGGGCGTCGTCGAGCAGGGACTGCGCGAGCTCGACCGCGCGCGGGTCGAGGGGGGAGCCGTCGGCGGTGGCGCTCATGTCGCGACCGTAGGACGACGCCGGCGTCCGCGCATCCCGCGACCCGCCTCGGAAGGGCGGCCCCGGCGGCTTCTGGCCAAACCGCCGGGGTCTCCCGTCCGTCGCTTACCCGTTCGCCGCTGGTTCATGAGCGACCGTCGTCGTGGAGCGCGGGCGCCTACGCTGGGGCCATGACCGTCGCGAAGGACCTCCTGCTGGTCGCGACCGACCCGCGGACGGGCCGGGTGCGGCTCGCGACGACGGCGACCGAGCCCGCGCTCGGTGGGGCCGCGCTCATCGACCTGGTGCTGCTCGGACGACTGCGGCTGGTCGGCGCAGGACGCAAGGCGCGCGTCGAGGTCGTCGACCGCACGCCCGTGGCCGACCCATCGCTCCAGGCCGCCTTCGCGCGGGTCTGGCAGCAGGGTCGGCTCACGCCGAAGAGCACCATCTCCCGCCTCGGCCGCCGACAGCGCAAGGTCCTGCTCGCCGATCTCGAGACCGCCGGCGCGCTCCGCCGCCAGCGGCGCCTGCTGCTCGAGCGGTACGACGTCGGGGACCCCGTGCACCGCGACGACCTGGTCGCGCGGCTGCGCGCCGTCCTGCTGCAGCAGCAGCCCGCCGACGAGACGACGGGGCCGCTGGTGGGGCTGCTGCTGGCCATCGGCCACCTCGGCATCGTCGTGGACCGTCGCGACGTCAAGGCCGCCAAGGCGCGGGCGAAGGTCGTGGCCGAGGGCGACTGGGCGAGCGACGGTGTCCGCCAGGTGATCCAGGACGCGCAGAACGCCATGACCGCCGTCATCGGGACGAGTGCCGTCCTGGGCGCGATCAACACCTGACGCCGCGACCTCGGCGGCGCGGTCGCCGGGGACCATGAGGGAGGATGTGGCCATGGCGTCCGTCCGCACCCCCGACCCGAACCCCGGCTGGCTCTCCGAGATCGCCCTCGAGGAGACCCGCTCCCGGGTGCCGATCCTCTACGTGGAGGGCATCCCCGTCCGGGTCGACGCCCACGGTCGCGTCGAGCACGTCGGCCTGCTGCTCCGCGGCTCCGCCACGACCGGGGCGATGACCCGCACCTTCGTCTCGGGTCGTGTCACCCACGGCGAGTCGGTGCGCGACGCGCTCCTGCGCAACCTCGAGAAGGACCTCGGGCCCACCGCCTTCCCGCAGCTGCCCGCCTCGATCGTCCCGTTCACGGTCGCCGAGTACTTCCCGCTCCCCGGCGTCACCCCGCTGCACGACTCGCGCCAGCACGCTGTCGCGCTCGTCTACGTCGTGCCCGTCACCGGTGAGTGCAACCCTCGCCAGGACGCCCTCGAGCTCACCTGGATGACGCCGCAGGAGGTGCTCGGCCCGCTCGTGCTCGACGAGATGGAGGGCGGCCGCGGCACCCTCGTGCGCCAGGCGCTGGCGCACGTCGGCGCCCTCGACTGACATCCGACCCGGCCGCGCGGCCCCGTCGGCGGGGGCCCACCATGGAACGGTGGCGTCCCCGAACCGATGGCTGATGCTCGGGGTCGGCATGCTCGCGCAGGTCGCAGGCACGGTCGCCGCCAACGCGGCCGTCGCGCTCATTCCGTTCCTCACCCGCGACCGCGGACTGACCCTCGGGCACGCGGGCGCCCTCGCGTCGGCCTCGCTGCTCGGCACCACCGTCTCGCTCGTGGGGTGGGGGATCGTCGTCGACCGCTGGGGTGAACGACTCACCCTCACGCTCGGCCTCGTCGTCACCACCGCGGGCAGCGCCGCAGCAGCGTTCGCCGACGGCTACCTCCCGCTCGCCGCCTGCTGGTTCGTCGCCGGCGTGGGCGTCGCCAGCTCCAACGCCGCCAGCGGTCGGCTCGTCGTGGGCTGGTTCCCCCCGGAACGACGCGGCACCGCCATGGGCATCCGCCAGGCCGCGCTGCCGCTCGGCGTCGGCCTCGCCGCCGTCCTCGTCCCGACGCTCGTCGAGGCGACCGACCTGCGCACCACGCTGCTGACCATCGCCGCGATCAACGCCGTCACCCTCGTGGCCTGTGCGGTGCTCGTCGTCGACCCGCCCCGCCGGGACCGCGCCGACGCCCTGCGCGACGGCGAGACCGCCAGCCCCTACGCCGGCGACGCGTCGCTGCTGCGCATCCACGCGGCGTCGGCCCTGCTCGTCGTCCCCCAGTTCACCGTGTGGACGTTCATGCTGACCTGGCTGATCGCCGAGCGCGGCTGGTCCGCGCCGGCCGCGGGCGCGCTCGTGGCCGTCACCCAGCTGCTCGGGTCGGCGGGACGCGTCGGCGTCGGGTGGTGGTCCGACCGGGCCGGCAGCAGGCTCGGCCCGATGCGCGTCGTCGCGCTCGCCGCCGCCGCGGCGATGCTGGCGCTCGGTCTCCTCGAGCCGACACCGATCGCGGTGGTGCTCGTCGTCGTCGCCAGCGTCGTCACCGTGGCCGACAACGGGCTCGCGTTCACGGCCGTCGCCGAACGGGCCGGGCCGTGGTGGTCGGGCAAGGCGCTCGGCGTGCAGAACACCGGCCAGTACCTCGTCAGCGCCGCCGTGCCGCCCGTCGTCGGCGTGCTCATCGCCGGCGCCGGGTACGGGTGGGCGTTCGGCCTCGTCGCCGCGCTCCCCCTGCTGGCCCTCCCCCTCGTCCCCACCGAGCGCCCCCGCCCGGACAGGGCGTCCGAGGTCCGCCCCCCTCCGCTGGTCGAGTAGCCGTCACGGCGAGCGCCAGCGAGCTCGTGACGGCGTATCGAGACCACCCGGCAACGGATCAGCGCGGGCCAGCCCCCAGCGAACGCTTGGAGTGGTCTCGATACACCTCCCCTCGCTGGCGCTCGTGGAGGCACTCGACCAGCGAAACCTTTCGCTGGTCGAGTAGCGGGGACGAGCTTGCGAGGTCCCTGCGATGGAGCCGTCGCACAGGGGGCGTAGCCGCGACGGAGCGAGACCACCCGGCAACAGATCAGCGCGGACCAACCCCCAGCGATACCTGCGTGACCTCGAACCGCTCATACCGGCGGACAGAGGTCCGCCGCGCGGGTTAGGCTGTACCTACCCACCGGTAACCGACCGCTGACCTGCAGGATCAGGGTGGCCTTACCCCGCGGACGAGAACGCGAGGGGCTAGTGTCACCCCCACTGTCACGGTCGTCGCACCAAGGATTGAGGCTCCATGCAGCTCGTCGCGATCATCGTCTCGCTGGCCGTCACGGCCATCACGATCCCCGTCACGGTCATCGCCGTGCGCCGCATGACCGCCGTCGTGCGCGCCGGTGGACCCGCGCCCGGTCGCACCAACGACCCGGCCGCGCGCACGGTGAACATGCTGAAGGAGACGTTCGTCCACACCCGGATGCTCCAGTGGACCTGGGTCGGCATCCTCCACTGGTTCGCCTACGCGGCGTTCCTGGTGCTCAGCTCGGCCGTCGCCCAGGGCTTCGTCCAGCTGTTCGACCCCGAGTTCGTGTGGCCGCTCATCGGTCACTTCTTCCTCTACGAGTGGTTCAGCGAGTTCATCGGCCTGCTCGGCGCGCTCGCGATCATCCCGCTCGCGATCTACCGCCAGGTCAAGCACCCGCGCAAGCTCGGCCGCCAGAGCCGGTTCTTCGGGTCCCGCCAGGGCCAGGCGTACTTCGTCGAGTTCATGGTGTTCCTCGAGAGCATCGCGATCCTGTTCATCCGCGGCGCCGAGTACAACCTGCTGGAGGCCCAGGGCAGCAAGTACGCGAGCGGGTTCCACTTCCCGATCGCCCAGTTCTTCGGCAACCTCTACCCGACGGGCGAGGAGAACGTCGAGACGCTGGAGACGATCATCGTCACCATCGCGATGATCAAGGTCGTCTCGGCCATGATCTGGCTGCTCGTCATCTCCACCAACCTGACGATGGGCGTCGCCTGGCACCGCTTCCTCGCCTGGCCGAACATCTGGTTCAAGCGCGAGTCCGACGGTGGCACGGCCCTCGGCGGCCTCAAGCCGATCCTCGTCAACGGCCAGCCGCTCGACCTGGAGAAGATGGAGGACCTCGAGGAGGAGGACTTCGAGAAGCTCGGCGTCGGCAAGGTCGAGGACTTCTCCTGGAAGGGTCTGCTCGACTTCACGACGTGCACCGAGTGCGGCCGCTGCCAGAGCCAGTGCCCCGCCTGGAACACCGAGAAGCCGCTCAGCCCGAAGCTGCTGATGATGGGCCTGCGCGAGCACGCCTACGCGAAGATCCCGGCGCTGTCGGTGCCCGAGGACGAGCGCACCGAGGAGCAGCAGAAGGAGGTCGAGCGCCCGCTCATCGGCGACGAGGAGATGTACGGCGTCATCGACCCCGACGTCCTGTGGTCGTGCACGAACTGCGGCGCCTGCGTCCAGCAGTGCCCCGTCGACATCGAGCACGTCGACCACATCGACGACATGCGCCGCTTCCAGGTGCTCGTCGAGAGCAACTTCCCGGCCGAGCTGAACAACATCTTCAAGGGCCTGGAGCGCAAGGGGAACCCGTGGGGCATGAACCCCAAGAACCGCCTCGACTGGACCAAGGGCCTCGACTTCGAGGTCAAGCAGGTCGGCGTCGACGTGGAGAGCCTCGACGAGGTCGAGTGGCTGTTCTGGGTGGGCTGCGCCGGTGCGTTCGAGGATCGCGCGAAGAAGACCACGCAGGCCGTCGCGGAGCTGCTGCACACCGCGGGCGTCGACTTCGCCATCCTCGGCGACGGCGAGACCTGCACGGGTGACCCGGCACGTCGCGCCGGCAACGAGATCGTCTTCATGCAGCTGGCCATGGAGAACTCCGAGGTGCTGAAGGAGACGAAGGCCAAGAAGGTCGTCTCCACCTGCGCGCACTGCTTCAACTCGCTCAAGAACGAGTACGCCGAGTTCGGCGTCGAGCTGGAGGTCGTGCATCACACGCAGCTGCTCAACCGGCTCGTGCGCGAGGGCAGGCTGAAGCCGGTCGCCCCGAAGGCGGGCGCCGCGGCGTCGGCCGAGCCGGAGAAGACGATCACCTACCACGACCCGTGCTTCCTGGGCCGTCACAACCAGGTGTACGAGGCGCCGCGCGAGCTGCTCAGCGTCATCCCCGGCGCGAAGTTCGCCGAGATGCCGCGCAACTCCGAGCGCTCCTTCTGCTGCGGGGCCGGTGGTGCGCGCATGTGGATGGAGGAGAACCTCGGCTCGCGGATCAACGTCAACCGCACCCAGGAGGCCGTGGCCACCGGTGCCGACCAGATCGCCGTGGGCTGCCCGTTCTGCCGCGTCATGCTGTCGGACGGCCTGACCGCCCAGCAGGCGGCTGGCGAGGCGCGCGAGGAGGTCGAGGTGCTCGACGTCGCGCAGATGCTGCTCGCGGCCGTGAAGCGCCCCGAGGAGCCGACGGCCGAGGACGACGCAGCCGTGGTCGAGGAGGCCGAGAAGGCGACGGCTGCGGCCGCTGCCACCGAGGCCGAGCCGGACGCGAAGGACGAGGCCGACCCGGCGTCGATCAGCGACACCGAGGACGCCGCGCCCGCTGCCGACGCGCACGAGGACCCGCAGGGCACCGACGAGCCGGCCGAGGCGCCGAAGGACGACCCGGCTCCGGCCTCCGCCGAGGCCGACGCCGAGGTGGCGGCGCAGCACAACGTCGACGTCGACGAGAAGGGCGACGCGGCCGGCACCGGTGGCGAGGCCGGCGAGGCGCCCGGCAACGAAGCGGTCGAGGCCTCCACCGCCAGCGCGGCCGCCGACGAGCCCACGCCGGACCCGGAGCCCGAGCCGGGCGACGCGGTGGACCCTGAGGTCGAGTCGGTGCCCGAGGGCGGCGAGGAGTCGCCCGCCGAGGCCGACACCCCCGCTCCCGCCGAGGACGAGCCGGTCGACGGCGACGCCCGCGAGGAGGAGGCCGACGCGGCCGGTGCCGTCGAGGGCAGTGACCTCGAGGGCAGGGCCACGTCGGACGAGGCTGGCGCCCCGACGCCGGACCCGGAGCCGGAGCCGGGCGACGCCGTCGACCCGGAGGTCGAGTCGGTGCCCGAGGGTGGCGAGGAGTCGCCGGCCGAGGCCGACACCCCCGCTCCCGCCGAGGACGCGCCCGTCGACGGCGACGCCCGCGAGGAGGAAGCCGACGCGGCCGGCGTCGACGACGTCGCCACCGAGCCGACGGCGCAGGCGTCGACGCCCGAGGAGTCCGCACCGTCCGCTGCACCGTCGGACGTCGTGGCGGTGGAGGATGCGCCGAACCCCGACCCGGAGTCCGACGACGTGGCGCCGCTGAGCGACGCGAACCCGTCGGGCCAGGGCGTCACGGAGGCCGCGACCGAGCTGGCGAAGGACGACGAGGAGCCGAAGGCCTGACGGCGGAGTCACCTGGCCGAGAGGGCGCCCGCACGCTGCGGGCGCCCTCTCGTCGTCTCGGCTACCGCTGAGGCGCGAGGGCGAGGTCGACGGCGTCGGTGGGGCGGCCCTGCCAGACCGGTCCGTGCCCGGGGGCGATCGTGTCGGCGTCGAGGTCGCGGAACCGCTCGAGGGAGCGGGCGGCGAGCGTCGGGTCGGTGGCGAAGAAGCCGGGCAGCTGCTGCGGACCACGACGCGACGTGGTGGCGTGGGCGGTCACGATCGCGTCGCCCGTCACGAGCACGCCCGCGTCGGGCAGCAGGAACGCCGTGTGCCCGCTGGTGTGGCCCGGGGTGTGGACGGGGACGGGTCGGCCGGGCAGGTCGAGCGGACCTTCGCCCGTCCACGTCCGCGCGTGCGGGGCGGTCACGTGCGCCGTGCCGCCGGCCCGCGTGATGCGCGCGGCCCACAGCGCCGTGCGGGGTCGCCAGGCCCGGCGGGCGACGTCGAGCGGGGTGGCCGACTCGTGCCGCTCCCCGCGCACGTTCGCCAGCTCGTCCTCGTGCACCAGCACGGGCACGCCGTGGTCCTGCCACCAGCGCTCGATGCTGCCCACGTGGTCGACGTGGGCGTGGGTCACGAGCACGGCGGCGACGTCGCCGGGCTCGCGGCCGAGCGCCCGCACCGACGCGTCGAGCCGGTCGGCGTCGCCGGGGTATCCGGTGTCGATGACCGTCAGCGCGTCACCGTCCTGCAGGATCAGCCAGTTGACGTCGGTCCCGGTGGCGACGTGCACGCCGTCGGCGATCTGGGTCGGACTCGTCATGGCTCGATGCTCCCCCTGAGCGTGACGTTCGCGGGCCAGAAACGCCGGTCCGACCACCGCGAGCTTCCCCAGCAGCCACATCCGACCCGGCAGCAGGCTCGCCCTCTGGGCCCTCACGATGAGGGGCGACGGGGTCGCCGTCCCGGGGTCCTGGCGTGCACGAGCAGTCCCAGGATGAACGGCGCGAGGATCGCGAGATACCCGACATTCATGGGTCAGTTTGTGGTGGCGTCTGGGGTTGGTCGTGTGAGCCGGGGGCGGATGAAGCTGGCCCAAACGACGTAGAGGGCGACGGCGTCCGCGACGATGTAGGCGCCGTCGGCGGTCTGGTCGTCGCCGACGTAGCCGACGGCGGTGGCGGTGAGCGCAGCCGTGGCGAACACGCCGAAGTGGTCGTCGAAGGTCTTCACGGGTGGTGGGTTAGTCGGCGACGACGGCATTGACGTTGAGGTGGTTGGAGATGGAGGCGTAGCGCTCCCACCAGAGGTCTTCGTATCCGCCGGCGACGACGAGTCCTCGGATGTCTGCTCGAGGGAGTTCGGTGTTGCGGTAGTAGACCGGCCCGCCGCTGTCGCCGCCTTGCGCAGCGAGTGCGTTGTCCTTGATGCCGCGGCCCAGGTAGGTGGTGCAGCCGGCTTCGTCGCAGAAGCGCGAGTCGAACGCTACAGTCCGGATGCCGCAGATCGAGCTCGACGTGGCGCCGGACTGGCAGATTCGGTCGCCGATGTAGCCGTCCTTCGCGCTGGTGGCTTTGCGGGTCTCGAAGTTGTCCTGGCCGTCGGTGTAGAGCCGGCTGGTGTACGTCGAGTCCTTGAGGCGGGCTTGGTCGTAGTCGGGGTAGTCCTCCTTGCCGGTGAGCTCGCCGTAGAAGACGGTGGAAGACCAGTGGGTGCCGTTCGAACCGCAATGGCCGGCCGTGACGGAGTACAGCGTGCCGGTCGACTTTCCCCTGGCCGTCCACCCGGCACTGCATGCCGCGTTCGCGCGGGTGATGCGGGCTCCGCCCCAGTGCGGTTCGAGGTCGTAGGTGCGGGAGGCGCGGGAGATGGTCGGGTTGGTCTTGATGGTCACCAGGCCGTTGCCGGCCTTGCGCAGTGCGGCGGTCTCGGTGTCGGTGAGCTGGGAGACGGTGACGAGGATCGTGGCGGTGGCTGGGTCGAGGTCCATGGACCAGCTCGAGGGAGTGGTTCTCCACTCGGCCTTGGCGACCTGGGTCCACGCCGCTGTGAGGGCCGAGGTGGGCACGTCGGACTGCTTGGTGGACAGGTTCTTGGCGGCCTCGGCGGGGAGCCCGGTCAGGACCTTCTGGCGTAGCGCGTCGGTGTCTGCGCCGGCGCCGGTGATCATCGTGTAGCCCTCGGCGGCCGTGCCGGTGAATCCGATGATGCCCAGCCGCAGAGTCACGGGGAGACCGAGCGGGTCTGTCTTCTGGCCGTTCGGGGGAACGCTCAGGGAGGTGATCCGCTCCGCGAGCTCCTGCTGAGCCTTGGAGGCCGTGGGCCCGTCACTGGCCTCGAACTTCGGGGTCTGCTCGAGGGCGGGCTTGTCGGGCCCGTCGGGAGCGCTGCGGAACGGGGTGGCGCCGGCGGACCAGGCGATGCCGCCCACGGCTGCCACGGTCGCTGCGGCCAGCGCTGCTGAAACCCACCTCTTGCGTCGAGTCATCGGTCCGCCCTTCGAGCTGCGCGCCTGGGAACTCAAGCGCATCCTGTGACGAGAGTAGGGCTACGCGCGTGCTTCTGACCACGAATCGCAGCGTTCGGGGCTCTTGGACGGTTTCCTCTCCCATCACGCAGCCTGCCGGCGTACAGCTGCGCCACTCCGAGGGCGCACGGGGTGCCCGGGGTTCTGGTGGGTAGGGCGGCATGACCGCCATGAGCTTGCTGGCTCGATCGATGATCTCCAGAGCCGCCGGCAGTGCCTCGTCGACGTCGTCGCCGTCAGCTGGGGTCCGATCGAGATCGGGGTACGGGGTGTCGTTCTGCTACCTCGTCGAAGGCGAGGAAGAGGAGGTGGTGAAGGAAGCTCAGCATGAAGTGGTGAAGGAGGATCGTCCCCCGCTGCGAAGAGGGGCGGGGTCAGGTGGCGCAGGGGACGTCGCCGAGGGCGGCGAGGCCGGCGCGGTCGCCCGGGCCCCAGGAGGAGCGGGGGCTGCTGGGGTGCATGAGCTCGCCGAGGTCGTCGACGTGGTCGAGCCCCAGCACGTGGGCGAGCTCGTGCATGAGCACCCCGGTGGCGACTTCGCCGCCGCTGCCGCCGTCGACGAGGTCGGGCGCGTCGAGCATGACCTCGCCGGTCACGTACCGCCGCACCCCGTCGCGCTCGATCCAGGTGCTGCCGCCGAGGCCGGCCACCCGACCCTCGAGCTCCTCGACCTCGTCGGCGTCCGTCCAGCTGACCTGCACCGGACGCCAGCCGTCGCCGTCCTCGGGGTCGTCGAGGTGCGTCTGCGGAGGGTCGTCGGTGCGGCCCACGACCGTGACGTCGAGCCCCGACGCCTCGCGCACCTCGGCGACGGCCCGCTCGAGCACCGCGTCGGCGTCGTCGGGCGCGAGCCGCTCGTTGACCACGACCCGCACGGGCGTGCACGGGTCGTACGCGACCGGGGTCTCGCCGTCCGCCTGCGTCTGCAGGAACGCGTAGGACCCACCGCCCGGCACCGTGCGGGTCTCCCCCTCCGACGCGACGCTCCCGTCGGGGAAGGTCACGCCGGTGCTCTCCGGTGCCACGACGATCCAGCCCATCAGCCCGCCCAGGAGCACGCCGAGCACGCCGACGGCGACCGCGGCACGTCGACGCGGGTCACGCCGCCATCCCACCGGTCCGCTCACGTGCCCAGCATGGCAGCCGGACGCCCGGGGTTCAGGCGGGCAGCAGCGGGAGTGCCTCGACGCCGGCGGCGAAGGTGAAGCCGTCGGGGCCCTCGTGGCGCTCGAGGACGCTGACGTACCAGGGGCCGGGGCCCGGTGCGGTGAGCGTGACCTGGTCGGGCGCGCTCGCGTGGTCGGCCCACGTGGTCACGACGCCGCCGCGGGCGTCCCGCGCAGCCTCGGGCGAGCGGTAGTAGGCCAGGACGTAGACCCGGTGATCCGCGGCGGCGACGTGGACGCTGCCGTCGAGGACACCGGCCGGACGCGCGCGGCGCTCACGACGGGTGGCACGGTCGCCACGTCGCGACATCGGCACGATCGACACGGTGTCCTCCTCTGGGGCCTACCCCTGGACGGCCCCACCTCGATACAACCGCACGGATGACGGGAACCGAAGTCGGACACCGATAAATAATCACGAAGAGACCCGAAATGACTCGATCGGGCTACGGAATCAGTCGCCTGGGTACTACGCCGGCGGCCGCGCACCCCGCAGGGCGATGCACCGCTCGGCCACGGCCCGGCCCGACTCGAGCGCCCCGCGCACGTCACGGGGACCCGGGCGCAGCCAGCACGCCAGGAACCCGGCTGCGAAGGCGTCGCCCGCGCCGGTCGTGTCGACGACGGCGGTCCGTGGGGCCGTGACCTGCTCCCGGTGCTCGACACCGTCGACGTCGCCGAGGAAGGCCGCGCCCATGGACCCGAGCGTCACCACGACGCCGCCGAAGCGGGTGGCCAGGTGGTCGAGGTCGATCTGCGGTCCTCGTGCGTCGACGAGCACCCGCGCCTCGTCGAGGTTCGGGAACGCGAGGTCGGCCCCGTCGACCCAGTCGAGGAAGGTCGGCCCGCCGCACGCCCGCAGGAAGGAGACGGTGCTGGGGTCGACGCTCACGCCGGCGCCACGCGCCCGCGCCTGCGCCACGAGCCCGAGCGCCGTCGAGCGGGTGCCCTCGTCGAAGAAGGAGTACCCCGTCAGGTGCAACCAGGTGACGCCGTCCCACGCGTCGTCCGCGACGTCGCCGGGCGCGAGCCGCCCGTTCGCGCCACGGTCGACGAACATCGTCCGCTCGCCGGCGTCGTCGAGCTGCAGCAGGATCGTCGCGGTCGGCAGGTCCGGGTCGCCCACGAGCCGCGCGTCCACGCCGTGCGCGGCGAGGGCCGCCGCGTGCCGCTCGACGGCGTCGGCGCTGACCCGCCCAACGAAGCGGGTCGGCACGCCGAGCTCGCCGAGCCACGCCGCGACGTTGGCGGCGGAGCCCCCGGGGGCCATGCGGATGGTGGCGGGCGTGTCGCTGGCGGGCGTGACCTCGGTGAGCGGTCGCACGCTGATGTCGTCGACCACGTCGCCGACGACGAGCACCGTCACGGGCTAGAGCTCCGCCCAGGCGGTGGCGATCTCGGCTGCCACCCGGATGTTGTTCTCGACGATCCGCAGGTTGACGGCGAGGCTGTCGCCCTCCGTGAGCTCGACGATGGTCGAGAGCAGGAACGGCGTCACCTCCTTGCCCTCGATGCCCTTCTCCTCGCACCGCCGCAGCGCCTCGGTGAGAGCACGGTCGTGCAGGTCGGGGTCGAGCTGCTGGTCGAACGGCAGCGGGTTGGCCACGACGATCGCCGAGCACAGCTCCAGCTGCTCGCGCGCCTCCATGACGCCGGCGACGGCCGGACCGTCGGGCACCACCCAGTCCAGCGGCTCGCCCGAGGAGCGCAGCCAGAAGCTCGGGAACTCGTCGGTGCCGTAGCCGAGCACGGTCACGCCGAGCGTCTCGAGCCGCTCCAGGGTCGCGCCGATGTCCAGCACCGACTTGACGCCCGCGGACACCACGGTGATCGGCACCTCCGAGAGCACCTTCAGGTCGTTGGACTCGTCGAACGACGTGCCGGCCCCGCGGTGCACGCCGCCCAGCCCGCCGGTGGCGAAGACCCGCACGCCGGCGTGGTCGGCGACGAACGACGTCGCCGCGACCGTCGTCGCCCCGCTGCCACCACGGGCGAGCACGACCGGGAGGTCGCGCATGCTCAGCTTGGGCACGTCCTCCGACGCGATCCGCTCGAGCTCGGGGCCGGTGAGACCGGCCTTGAGCTGGCCGTCGAGCACGGCGATGGTCGCCGGCACGACACCCGCGTCGCGCAGCTGCTGCTCGAAGCGGTGCGCGGCGTGGAGGTTGTCCGGGCGCGGCAGGCCGTGGGAGATGATCGTCGACTCCAGCGCCACGACCGGCCGGCCGGCGGCGAGGGCGTCGGAGACCTCGGGACTGATGGTCAGGGGTAGCGACATGCTGGCTCGTGCTTCGGGTCTAGATGCTCGTCTGGTGGAAGTTGGCGTGCGACCGCGACGCCGTCGGGCCGCGCTGGCCCTGGTACCGGGAGCCGTACGCGGCGGACCCGTACGGGTGCTCCGCGGCGGACGTCAGCCGGAAGAAGCAGAGCTGGCCGATCTTCATGCCCGGGTAGAGCTTGATCGGCAGGGTCGCGACGTTGGCCAGCTCGAGGGTCACGTGGCCGGAGAAGCCCGGGTCGATGAAGCCCGCGGTGGAGTGCGTCAGCAGCCCGAGGCGGCCGAGGGAGGACTTGCCCTCCAGGCGCGCCGCCACGTCGTCGGGCAGGGTGACGAGCTCGAAGGTGGAGCCCAGGACGAACTCGCCGGGGTGCAGCACGAAGGTCTCGTCGCCGGCCACCTCCACGGGGCGCGTGAGGTCGGACTGGTCGGCGGCCGGGTCGATGTGCGGGTACTTGTGGTTGTCGAAGACGCGGAAGAACTTGTCGAGTCGCACGTCGATGCTCGACGGCTGGATCATGGAGCGCTCGAAGGGGTCCAGGCTCACCCGTCCGGCGTCGATCTCGGCCAGGATGTCGCGGTCGCTCAGCAGCACGGCAGCAACCTAACCCATCAGGAGGGCGCGGACGTACGGCGACGCTCCCGCCGGACGCCGGTGACGACGAGCACGGCGAGGGCGACGGCCACGAGGAGCGACAGGACGCCCCAGGCGAGTCCGTAGTGGCCGGTGAGCAGCGTCGGGTTGTCGGGCTTGCCACCCTGGCCCGACAGCACGGCGGAGACCGCCACCGTCACGAGGGCCCAGCCGGCGAGCAGCAGGAGGGTCGGGGCGCGCGTGGCCGGTGGCAGGAGCCGACCGAGCCCCAGGCCGACGACGACGGTGAGCGGTGCCACGACGAGGTCGTGCACGAGCACCGCGCCCCCGGCCCAGACGAGCACGGACACCAGGCCGTCGGGCCGGTCGAGCAGCAGGAGGACGCCCCAGACGATGGCGGCCACCCCGGGGAGCGCGAGGAGCAGACGAGCCGTCCTCATGCGCGGACCTCCAGCGTCCGCACCCACTTGGTCTGCAGCACGCCGGGCCGGTTGGGCGCGATGATGCGGCACGGGAAGCCGTGGTCGAGGTCGAGCGGCTCGCCCTCGAGCTCGAGCGCGAGCAGCGTGCGGTGGTCCTCGACGAACACGGCGGGCAGCTCGCTGCGCGCGAAGGCGCCCCGGGTCTGCATCGACGTGACGCGCACCGTGGACGCCGCGGGCGCCCCGACCAGCTCGAGCAGGTCGCGCACGGCCACGCCGGTCCACGTCGCGCTGCGGCTCCACCCCTCGACGCAGGCGATGGGCAGCCGGTGCGTGCGCTGCGGGAGGGCCGCGAGCTCCGCCCGGCTCAGCGTGACGCGGCGGTCGCCGTGCACGACCTCGAGCCGGAAGTCGGCGTCGGTGGCGGCGTCGACGGCACCAGCGGCGCGGGCGGTGCGGTTGATCGGGAGCCCCTGCGGTCCCGTCCCGTCGCGTACGGCAAGCACCGACACGCGTCGCAGCCACGGCACGCTCTGCCCGACGGTGAGCACGGTCGCCACGGCCGAGGCACCGAGCGCGGTCGCCAGCACCGCGCGCCGCCCCGGAGCACCGGCACGCTCGGCGCCGGTGCCGTCGCCGTCGCCATCGCCGTCCTCGGTGTCCTCGGGGGCGAAGGTCTGGCGGACCACCGGCAGCTTGACCGCCACGTGCACCAGGATGCTGCCGATCGCGACCCAGGCCACGGCCTCGTGCGCCGGCCGGAACGAGAACGACCACGGGTACCACTGCACGACGTTGAGCAGCCCGGTCACCAGCTGGAACAGCGCCGAGGCCACGAGGACGGCGATGGACCAGCGCTCGAGCGCGTGCAGGGCGAGGCGGCGGAGGCCGGCCGGGGGACGCGCGAACAGTCGCGGGAACACCGACCACAGCTTGACCAGCAGCAGCGGCACGCAGGCGATGCCCGTGGCCACGTGCAGGCCCTGCGTCCACCGGTAGAGCGACGTGGGCCGGGGTCCGATCGGCGCCCACGCCGGCGGGTCGTACTGGAGGTGGCTCCACATCCCGGTGAGGAAGCAGACCCCGAACGCCACCCCGAGCCAGGTGCCGACCCGCGCCGTGAGCCGCGGTCCCCGCGCGCGGGCTTCGAAGTCCTCGACCCGGGGCAGACGCACGGTCCTCAGCCCCTGGCCGGTCGGTGCAGCTCGGCCACCCAGCGACCGTCCGCCTGCAGCGTGCGGGTGTGGACGAGGTGGGCGCGGTCGGCCAGGTAGCTGACGGCGTCGAGCCCGACGACCGCCCACGCGAACGGCGCACCGAGGCGGCCGTCGACGAGCAGGCGCCGGGTCTCCTGCAGGATGCCCCCGCTCTCGCGCACCTCGACGAGCACCGAGCCGCCGGGCGCGACGAGCTCGCCCACCCGCCGGAGCAGCCGCGCCGGACGCCCGCCGATGCCGATGTTGCCGTCGGCCAGCAGCGCGTGCTGCCACCGTCCCTCGCCCGGGAGCCGGTCGAAGACGTCGCGGCGCAGCACGACCGAGCCACGAGCCTTCGCGAGCCCCAGGGCCGCGCGCGACGTGTCGACGCCCAGCGCGTCGACCCCGCGCAGCAGGAGGGCGTGCACCAGGCGCCCGGGCCCGCAGCCGAGGTCGAGCGTCGGGCCGGAGCACGGGTCGACGAACAGTGCGTGGTCGGCGTCGTCCGCGTCCGCCGCCCAGCGGTGCACCGCGAGGTGCTCCTCGACACCGGCGTCGTCGACGAGCCGCGAGTCGTCGGACGTGAAGACCGCGTCGAACGTGGCGTCGTCCAGGCTCATGCCTCTGCTCCTGCCGTCGTGGACCGGTCCACCGACGCGGCGAACCGCGACCCCGGGAGGCTGCTCGCCACGGCCTGCGCGTCCGGCCACTCGTCGACGTCGCACAGCGCGCGCAGCAGCTCGACGTCGCCGAGGGCGGCACGGGTCAGCTCGCCGGTGTCGTCGCGCGACATCGGCACGTCGCGCAGGGCGTCGGCGCGGTGCGGGTCGGGCAGGCCGAGCAGCCACCAGCCACCGTCGTCGGCGGGGCCGAGCACCTGGCGCCCCTCGGCCACGGCGTCGCCGGCGGCCAGGAGGTCGTCGGGTGCCACCTGGGGGGTGTCCATGCCGATCTGCACCGTGCCGCGACCGTGGACCCCTGCGTCGGCGTGGGCGTGGGCGAGCCGCTCGCCGAAGTCGTCACCGCGCTGCGGTACGACGATGGTGCGCTCGAGGGCGGCGCGGACGTCGCTGCCGCGGGCGGCGGCGTCGACGTCGCCGGTCATCGCGACGACGACGGGCCAGCCCGTCACCGCGCGCGCGGCCTGCACGGCGTCGAGGGTGTCGAGCAGGGCGGCCGCGGCCACGTCGGCGGCGGCGTCGGGCCCGACCACGCGGCCGAGCCGCGTCTTGGCGAGCCCGGGCACGGGCGCCTTGGCGACCACGAGGAGCACGGGACCCGTCGAGGGCGGCTCGAGCGGCGCGGGCGTCATCGGAGCACCTTCGCGAAGTCCTGGACGACCCGGGCCGTGCCCTTGACCGACCCCGACACCTTCGAGCGCGTGCCGGCCGCGCGCGGTCGGTACTCGACGTCGAGCTCGCGGACCGTCCAGCCCGCACGGGACGCCTTGACCATGAGCTCGAGCGGGTACCCGAAGCGGCGGTCACGCACGTCGAGGTCGAGCAGGTCCTGGCGGCGGCAGACCCGCATGGGCGCGAGGTCGTGGATGCCGAACCCGCTCGAGCGGCGGATCCAGGTGGCGAGCGCGAGCGTGCCGGCGCGTGCGTGCCAGGGCCAGACGCCGCGGGCGACCGGCCGGCGTCGACCCACGGCCATGGTGACGCCCTCGGTGCGCACGGCGTCGAGCATCGGCAGGAGGTCGGCGAGCCGCATCGAGTCGTCGCCGTCGATCACGGCCACGTACTCGGCCTCGGCCGCCTCGACGCCCGCGTGCACGGCGGCGCCGTAGCCGGGACGGGACTCGTGCACCACGACGGCGCCCAGCGAGCGGGCGACGTCGGCGGTGCCGTCGGTGGAGCCGTTGTCGACCACGACGACCCGCAGGCCGTCGGGGACGTCGGCGAGGACGAGGGGCAGGGCCGCCGCCTCGTCGCGACACGGCACCACCACGTCGCACGTCACACCGGCATCGACCATGCCTCGAAACTACGGGCGATGACGCGACCCCGCACGCCAACCAGCGGCCCTGCGGGGCGGACGGGGTCGGGCTAGCGTGGCGGCATGCAGGTCCGTCCCCGTCCGGCCGTCGTGTCGGCGCTCGTCGGACTCGTGCTCGTCGTCGCGGCCATGGTCGTGCCGCTGCTGCTCGACGAGGACGTGCGCGTGCACTTCCCGCCGCTGCACGCGTGGTGGGGTCCGCGCTTCGACCCGCTCGTGCTCGTGGCGGTGGCGGCCGGGGTGCTGCTGTGGTCGGCGTTGCCGCGGCTGTGCCTCGAGCTGCCCTGGCGGGCGGTGGTGGTGCTGACGACCTTCGCGGGATGGCTCTGGACGTGCGCACTGGGGCTGAGCGACGGCCGCTACGGGTTCGCGCGCGTGTACGGCCGCACCAGCGAGTACCCGCACGACGCGCAGACCGTGCGCGACGTCCCCGCGATGCTGCGGGAGTTCGTCGAGCGCATCCCGTCGTCGGCGCCCGACAACTGGCACACGCACGTGGCCGGGCACCCACCGGGCGCGCTGCTCTCGTTCGTGCTGCTCGACCGGCTCGGCGTCCAGGACCCGTTCTGGATCGCGATGGTCGTGGTGACGGTGGGCGCGACGTCCGTGGCCGCCGTGCTGCTGACGCTCGACCTGCTCGGCAGCCGCGACCTGGCGCGTCGGGCCGCGCCGTGGCTCGCGCTCGCGCCGCTCGTGGTGTGGGCGGGCGTCAGCGCCGACTGGTACTTCGCCGCCGTGGCCGCCTGGGGCCTGTACCTGCTGGCACGCGCGGCGACGTCGCGCGGACCGCGCGGCTGGGCGCAGGGCGTCGCCGCCGGGCTGCTGCTCGGCTGGTGCGTCTACCTGTCGTACGGCCTGGTGCTGCTCGGCGTCCTCGCCCTGACGGTGCTCTGGCTCGCGGCCTCGAGCCGCGGAGGTGCACGCGAGCGCGGGAGGCCGCCGGGGCTCGGCTGGTGGGCGCTGCCGTGGGCACTGGGCGGCGCCCTCGTGGTGACGGCGGTCTTCTCGGCATTCGGCTTCCACTGGTGGGAGGCGTACCCGGTGCTGCGGGAGCGCTACTACGACGGCATCGCGTCGGAGCGCTCCTACGGCTACTGGGTGTGGGCGAACCTCGCCGCGTGGACGTGCACGGCCGGCCTGGCGGTGTGGGCCGCGTTCCCGGCGACCGCCGACGCCGTCCGGCGCCGCGTGCCCCTCGCGGTGCTCGCGACCGGTGGCCTCACCACCATCGCGCTGGCGACGCTGTCGGGCATGAGCAAGGCGGAGGTCGAGCGGATCTGGCTGCCGTTCACGATCTGGGTGGTGGCAGTGCCGGCGCTGCTCCCCGACCGCTGGCAGCGTCCACTGCTCGCGTCGCAGGTCGTGGTCGCGCTCCTCGCCCAGACCCTGCTCATCACCCGCTGGTGACGCCCACCCTCCCCTGACCGTGACGTTGTGGCCCTGGATCCGGCCGATCCTGGGCCACGACGTCACGGTCAGCGACGTCGGAGCGGGTCGGTGGCCAGCCGCGCGATGCCGTCCTCGGGCGCGATCTCGGCGCGGAAGCCGAGCCCCTCTGCCGCCTTGTCGGGAGAGGCGAGGACGTGCCGGACGTCGAACACGCGGGCGTCGCCGGTGACCACCGGCTCGGGTCCGTCGACCGCCGCGGCGAGCACGCGGGCCATGTCGCCGATGGTGAACGGCCGTCCCGAGGCGACGTTGTAGGGCGTGACGCCCACCGGGTGCTCAGCCACGGTCTCGACGGCGAGCGCGTTCGCGAGCGCGACGTCGTCGACGTGCACGAAGTCGCGCACCTGCTGGCCGTCCTCGAACACGCGCGGCGCCTCGCCGCGCTCCAGCGCCGACCGGAAGATCGCCGCCACGCCCGAGTACGGGGTGTCCGCGGGCATGCCTGGACCGTAGACGTTGTGGTACCGCAGGGCCACGGCGCGGCCCGACTGCAGCGTGCACCAGGCGTCGGCGAAGTACTCCTGCGCGATCTTCGAGGCCGCGTAGGACGTGCGCGGACGGATCGGCGCGTCCTCGGTGACCCGGCGCCACGTGACGTCGCCGCCGCAGACGGGGCACCGCGGGTCGAAGCGACCGGCCGCCAGGTCGTCCTCGCGGCGTACCGCGGGCGGCACGTCGCCGTGCTCGGGACAGTCGTAGCGGCCGTCGCCGTAGACGACCATCGACGACGCGAGCACCAGACGGACGACCCCGGCGCGCGCCATGGCCGCGAGGAGCCGGGCGGTGCCGAGGTCGTTGTGCGCCGCGTAGTCGGGCAGGTCCTGCGCGTCGACGCCGTTGCCGACCATCGCCGCCTGGTGGCACACGACGTCGATCCCGTCGAGGACGGCGTCGAGCTCCGCCTCGCCTGCATCGCGCAGGTCGAGCAGGTGCACGTCGTCGGGTGCGGTGTCGCGCGCGCCGGGCCCGTGGGCCATCGGCAGGTAGGCGTCGAGGCGGACCACGTCGTGCCCACGCTCGGCGAGCCGCCGGTCGATGCGGGAGCCGATGAACCCGGCGGCGCCGGTGAGCAGGACCCTCACGGCAGCTCGAACGGCAGCGTCATGCCGTCGACGGCGGAGCCGCACGCGCAGTCGCGCTCGCCGAGGCTGCCGACGACGGTCGCGAGGGTCGACTTGAGCGTGTCGGTGTGCTCGCGGAACACCTGGAAGACGGCCTCCATGCTGACGGACTCGCCGTGACCACCAGCACCGTCGTCGACGCCTGCGTCGTGGTCGGTGACGAGCGCGACGGTGGCGTAGCAGAGCGCCAGCTCGCGGGCCAGGACCGCCTCCGGGTGGCCGGTCATGTTGACCACGGCCCAGCCCTGGTCGGCGTACCAGCGCGACTCGGCGCGCGTGGAGAAGCGCGGACCCTCGATGACGACCATCGCACCGCCGTCGGTGGGCGCGTGGTCGGCCAGGCCGTCGAGGAGGTGGCCGCGCAGGCGCTCGCAGTAGGGGTCGGCGAACGAGACGTGCACCGCGCCGGAGTCGTAGTAGGTCTGCAGGCGGCCGCTGGTGCGGTCGACCAGCTGGTCGGGCACGACGAAGCTGCCGGGCCCCAGCTCGGGCCGCAGCCCGCCGACGGCGCACGGCGCGAGCACCTGGCGGACGCCGAGCGAGCGCAGCGCCCACAGGTTCGCGCGGTACGGCACCCGGTGCGCAGGGTAGCGGTGGTCGGCGCCGTGCCGCGGCAGGAACGCGACCGTGCGGTCCCCGACCTGGCCGACGGACACGGGTGCCGACGGCGGTCCGTAGGGGGTGTCCACGTCGACCTGCTCGGGATCGTCTAGGAACGTGTAGAAGCCGGATCCGCCGATGACGGCGACGTCGGGGGTGCTCATCCCCTCACCCTGGCAGCGGCGGGGGTCGGGCGCATCCCTGTGTCCGTCGCTCAGACCAGCGAGGCGAGGAGCTGCTCGACCCGGCTGCGGACCTCGTCGCGGATGGGGCGGACGGCGTCGATGCCCTGCCCCGCGGGGTCGTCGAGCACCCAGTCCTCGTACCGCTTGCCCACGTAGAAGGGGCACTCGTCGCCGCATCCCATCGTCACGACGACGTCGGCCGCGACGACGGCGTCGTCGGTGAGGACCTTCGGCTGCTCGCCGGCGATGTCGATGCCGAGCTCGGCCATGGCCGCTACGGCCACGGGGTTCACCTCGTCGGCGGGCGTGGAGCCGGCCGACAGGACCTCCACCTGGTCGCCGCCGAGCTCGCGCAGGAAGCCGGCGGCCATCTGCGAGCGACCGGCGTTGTGGACGCAGACGAACAGGACGGTGGGTCGGGCGCGGCTCATGGCGAGGTCTCCTTGTGGGGGTGGAAGCGGCGCGCCCAGAGCGCGACGTGGACGAGGCCCACCAGCACGGGGACCTCGACGAGCGGGCCGACGACGCCCGCGAGCGCCTGACCGGACGTGACGCCGAAGGTGCCGACGGCCACGGCGATGGCGAGCTCGAAGTTGTTGCCGGCGGCGGTGAAGGCCAGCGTCGCCGTCTTCGCGTAGCCCAGGCGCAGTGCACGTCCGAGGAGCATCCCGAGCGTGAAGGTGACGGCGAAGTAGAGGAGCAGGGGCAGCGCGACCCGCGCGACGTCGAGCGGTCGGCTCACGATGGCGTCGCCCTGCAGCGCGAACAGCACGACGATGGTGAAGAGCAGACCGTAGAGCGCCCACGGTCCGAGCCGCGGGAGGAACCTCGACTCGTACCAGTCGCGTCCCCGGGCCCGCTCGCCGAGCGTGCGGGTGGCCCAGCCCGCGAGCAGCGGGACGCCGAGGAACACGACCACGCTGAGGGTGATGGCCGCGAAGGAGAACTCCGCCGACGTGGTCTCGAGGCCGAGCCAGGCGGGCAGCGCCTGCAGGTAGAACCAGCCGAGCGCGCCGAACGCGACGACCTGGAAGACGGAGTTGACGGCGACGAGCACGGCGGCTGCCTCGCGGTCGCCGCAGGCGAGGTCGTTCCAGATCAGCACCATCGCGATGCAGCGCGCCAGGCCGACGATGACGAGCCCGGTGCGCAGCTCAGGCAGGTCCGGCAGGAACAGCCACGCGAGCGCGAACATCAGGGCTGGGCCGACGACCCAGTTCAGGACGAGCGAGGCTGCGAGGAGTCGGCGGTCGCCGGTGACCCGCGACGTCTCGTCGTAGCGGACCTTCGCCAGCACCGGGTACATCATGACGAGCAGGCCGACCGCGATCGGCAGCGAGACCGAGCCCACGGACACCGCCTCGAGCGCCTCGTCGAGCCCGTCGACCGTGCGGCCGAGGACGAGCCCGGTCGCCATGGCGAGCAGGATCCACACCGGCAGCAGGCGGTCGAGCCGCGAGAGCCGCTCCACGACGGGTGCCGGGCCGGACGACGTCGTGCCGAGCTCCTGCTGCACGTCCACTCCTTCGACAAGGTACATCGACCGACGTCGATGGAGGGAGCGTAGCGGGTCCTGGGGCATACTCGCCGGGTGACCTCCTCGCCGCTCCCCTCGCCGACCTCGGCCTGCGGCGGGACGCTGGCGTCGACGCCGCTCGAGCGCGAGGAGGCGGTCGAGCTGTCCCGCACGTTCAAGGCGCTCGCCGACCCCAGCCGCGTGCGGCTGCTGTCGCTCGTGGCGGCGCACGAGGGCGGCGAGGCCTGCGTCTGCGACATCACCGGCCCGGTCGGGCTCAGCCAGGCGACCGTGTCGCACCACCTCAAGGTGCTAGTGGAGGCGGGGCTCCTCTCCCGGGAGCAGCGCGGGACGTGGGCCTTCTACTCCGTCGTCCCGGGCGCGCTGGACCGCGTCGCCGACCTCCTCCGCGCCACCACCCCCGCCTAGCCCCCAGGTGCCCTTGGGGTGGGGCCCCACCCGAAGGGTGACTCCCCAACGCAACGCTGAGTTGGGGCGAGCCCCTTGGGTGGGGGTGATGACGTCGTCGAAGCAGGCCGCGACGTGGAGCCGATGACGGGATCCCACGCTGGACGCCTACGCCGCACAGGGGGCCCGACTCGATGAGAGCATCGGCGACAGAGCGCCTTCGGCGCGATGGAGCCGATGACGGGAATCGAACCCGCGTGTCTTGCTTGGGAAGCAAGCGCTCTGCCATTGAGCTACATCGGCCGGTGACGCCCAAGGTACCCGACCCTGGGCGCTGCGGGCGACGAGGGGAGCGCGGCGCCGACCCCCGGGCGACGCCGCGCTCCTCACTCCCGTCGGTCGGGGCGGCGGTCAGACCGCCGACTCACCGCGCTCCCCCGTCCGCACCCGGACGACCTCCACGAGGTCCGTCGCCCAGATCTTCCCGTCGCCGATCCGACCGGTGCGGGCGGCCTCGGTCACCGCGTCGAGCACCGCCTCCAGGTCGGCGTCGGAGACCACGACGTCGACGCGCACCTTCGGCCGGAACTCCACGCGGTACTCCGCGCCGCGGTAGACCTCCGCGTGCCCCTTCTGCGCGCCGTGGCCCGACACCTCCGTGACGGTGAGCCCGGCCATGCCGAGACCGGTCAGCGCCTCCTTGACGTCGTCGAGCCGGTGCGGCTGGACGACGGCGGTCACGAGCTTCACGTCAGGTCCTCTCGAGGTCGTAGGCCGACTCGGCGTGCTGCGTGAGGTCCATGCCCTCGAGCTCGTGCTCCTCCGGCGCCCGCAGGCCCATCACCCGGTCGAGCACCCGCGCGATGACGTACGTCGCGACGAACGCGTAGCCCGACACCACCACGATGCCCACGACCTCGCGCCAGACGATGTCCCAGCTGCCGCCGAGCAGGACGCCGCGGATGCCGGCCGGCGAGCCCTCGAAGCCGATGAGCACCACGCACAGCGAGCCGACGATGCCGCCGATCCCGTGCACGGCGAAGGCGTCGAGCGACTCGTCGATCCCGAGCCGCGACTTCCAGGTGACCGCCCACGCGACCACCGCGCCCGATGCGAACCCGACGAACAGCGCACCGAGCGCGTCGACGGCGTCCGCCGACGGGGTGATGCCGACGAGCCCGGCGATCACGCCCGAGCACATCCCAAGCGTGGTGGCGTGCCCGTCGCGCAGCCGCTCGACCAGGCAGAAGCCGATCATGCCGGTGCACCCGGCGAGCAGCGTCGACATGATCGCGAACTGGGCGAGGAAGTTGGCCCCGCCGGCGGTGCCGCCGTTGAAGCCGATCCAGCCCATCCACAGCATCCCGACGCCGACGAGGACGATCGGCAGGTTGTGCGGACGCATCTGCACGGTGCGACGCCTGCCGAGCACGAGGGCCAGCGCGAGCGCCCCGAAGCCGGCCGACATGTGCACGGCCGTCCCGCCCGCGTAGTCGTGCAGCTGCACCACGTTGCGCAGCCAGCCGCCCTTGGTGTCCTCGCCGTCGAACGCGAACACCTGGTGGCCGAGGGGCAGGTACACGAGCGTCAGCCACACGCCCGAGAACACGAGCCACGCGGAGAACTTCATGCGCCCGACCGCCGCCGACGCGACGATCGCGACCGTGATCGCGGCGAACAGCACGTAGAAGGAGAACCAGTAGGGGTCGACGATCGACCCGTCGCCGGGATCGTCGTAGATGCCCGTCCAGCCCAGGTGCTGCAGCGGGTCGCCGATCACGCGCCAGCCGCCGAGGCTGTCGCCGACGACCACGCCGTGGCCGTAGAGCACGTACAGGACGGACACGACGGCAAGCGTGCTCATGCACATCATCAGCATGTTCAGGGCGTTCCTCGGCCCGACCATGCCTCCGTAGAACAGCGCGATGCCGGGGAACATGATCAGGACGACGGCGAATGCGGCGAGCATCCACGCCACGTCGGCTGCGGTCATCGACAGACCTCCTCGGGGGTGGGGGTGGTGGCGACGTCCCGGACGGGACGCCGCGCCGGACCGGGGTTCGGTCCGGGGTCGGGGGGTGGGTTCAGGGCGTGCGCGCGTGCAGCCAGGTGACGGCGCGGTCGCGGTAGCCGGCGACGCCCTTGTAGTCGGCGATGTCGTCAGGCAGGTCGGCCAGCACGGCCGCCGTGGTGGCCCGCCACGGCTCCACGCGTGCCAGCTCCTCGAACGGCAGCAGGTAGGTGCGGATGAGGAACAGCACCGCGCCGGACTCCTCGAGGCGCACGAGGTGCTGCACCTCCGTGCGCAGGTGCACCTCGCGCCCGAAGGTCGTGTCGTCGACGGTGAGGATGCGCGGCCGGTCCGGGCCCCACTCGGGGTAGCGCTCGGTGGAGACGTCGAGCTGACGTCCGATCGTGAGCGTCCAGTTCGTGCGCCGGTACGGCGCACCCGGCTGGAGCCGCATGATGAACTCGCGGGCGCGGGTGATGACGCCGGTCTCGCGCAGGCGCGGCACGGGGCCGTGGATCTCCAGGAACGACATGCCGACGTCGAAGCCGAACGACCAGTCGGCGGCGAACGTCACCAGGCCTGCGTCGCCCCAGAGGTCGCCGTCGCGCTGGTCGAGCAGCACGAGGTCCTCCTGCACCTGTCCGGCGACGTAGCGCAGCGGCTCGTCGGGCAGCGTCGACGGCCGGGCGTAGGTGAACGGCTGCTCGACGTCGAGGAGCCGGTTGGTCCAGACGTACGACGGTCCGTCGCCGTCGAGGCTCATGACGTCGGGGTAGGTGGCCGCCAGCTCGCGCATGAGCGTGAGCATCGTGTCCCAGCAGGCGGGCGCCATGTGGTCGAGCACCGCGTAGCGGCTGGGGTCGCGCTCGAGGACGGCGGCCCGCTCGACCAACTCGCGGTGGTACTCGCCGTCGACGTCGACGACGCTCGCGCCCCACTGCCCGGCGGGGGTGCCGACGACGCGAGGGGCCGGCTCGACGTTCGTGGTGTAGCGGTAGCGGTCGGTGGGGAACGGGAAGGGGAAGCCGGTGACGAGGGCGCGGTCCACGCTGGGCTGGGTGGTCACAGGTCGAGCTCCAGTCGGTCGTCGGCGGCCCGCGACACGCAGCACAGGAGCGTGTCGGCGGCGGCCTTCTCGGCGTCGCTGAGGACGAGGTCGCGGTGCAGCGGGGTACCGGCGGCGACGCGCACCCGGCACTCTCCGCACACGCCCTGGCGGCAGAGGTTCGGCACGGACAGCCCGGCTCCCTCGAGCGCGTCGAGCAGGCTCGTGCCCGACGGCACGGGGACGGTCCGCCCGGAGGCGCGCAGTACGGCCTCGAACGACTCGCCGGGGTCGAGGTCGTCGACGCCGAAGTGCTCCACGTGGATGCGCTCGTCGGGCCATCCGAGACGTCGGGCGGCGAGCGTGACGGTGTCCATGAACCCGGCCGGGCCGCACGTGTAGAGGTGGGTGCCGACCGGCTGGTCGGCGAGGCGACGCTCGAGGTGGTCGCCCAGCGCCGTCCGGTCGGTGAGGCAGGTGAGGGCGTCGCCGGCGAGGTCGCGCAGGTCCTCGAGGTGGGCCGCTGCGCCGGGTCGGTGCGCGTACAGCACCTCGACGTCGCGTCCCCACCGCACGGCGCTGCGCAGGTGCGACAGGATCGGGGTGACCCCGATGCCGCCGGCGACGAGCAGGTGCCGGCGCGCGGCGAGCACGGGCGGGAACGCCGAGCGCGGCGACGTCACCTCGACCCGGTCGCCGGTGGCCAGGGCGTGCACCCAGCGCGAGCCGCCGCGGCCGGCGTCGAGGCGCAGCACCGAGATCGTGTAGGCGCGCGGGGCGACGGAGTCGCCGGTGAGGGAGTAGGCGTTGGCGACGGCGGAGGTGCCGGGCGGTCCGCACGTCACCAGGACGTGGCTGCCCGGTGTGAACCCGGGCAGCGTACCGCCGTCGGGGCGGACGAGCCGCACCGACCGCACGCCGGGCACGGTGTCGTCGACGGCCGCCACCACGAGGGAGAGGCTCGTGCTCACGCCCCCTCCTCCCACCGCTCCGTCTCCCACTGCCCCGTCCCCCACTGCTCCGTCCCCCACTGTTCGGCGTCGACCTGGTAGCCGAGGAACGTCCCCTGGCGGCGCGAGACGTGGTGGTGCACGAGGAGCCGTCGGTCGCAGCCGACGCAGGGGACGACGCCCCCGACGTGGGTGGGGGCCGAGGTCACCGCGGCGCAGTGGGCGCACGTGACGAGCAGGTCGTCGGTGGTCGTGGTGGCGACCGACAGCTCTGCGTCGACCAGGCCCCCGGCGAGGGCGCGGGCGCGCAGGGGGAGCACGGCCGTGAGCGGTCCGGCGACCAGGAGCCGCCAGCCGACGCGGGCCTCGGCGAGCTCGGCGTCGACCACGGCGAGGGCCTCGTCGGTGCTGGCGAGGGCGTGCAGACGCCCGGGCGCGACGGCACCGGCGAGCCAGGTGGTCGCGACGTCGACCGCCTCGGCCCCGACGGCCACGGCCGTGCACGCGGTGGCGGCCGGGTCGCACGGCGGCGTCGACGGCCGGACCGCCCACGCCGGGACGCTGGTGAGCTCGAGGGCCGGGTTCACAGCAGGCTCGCGTCGCGGTGGCCGGTGTAGAAGGCGAGCGCGCGGTCGGGCGTGCTGAACCCGATGCGCGAGCCCCGGGGGAAGAAGATCGCGTCATGGCGGCGCGCGACGAGCTCCTGCCCGGTGTCGAGGTTCACGAGGTGCAGCTCGCCCTCGAGCACGACCTTCATCTCGTCGTAGTCGTAGACGTACTCCAGCGGCTGGTCCGTGTGCTGCAGCTCGAAGTAGCCGGAGCACATGACGCTGTCGTCGGGGTTCTCGTACACGTCGCCGATGAAGCCGAGCGTGCTGCCGATGTTCATCGGCGGCAGCCCGCTGTGGCCGTCCGTGGTCACCCGGAAGGGTGGGACGGACGTGACGGTCTGCGTGTCGGCGGTCATGGCACCCTCCAGATCGTTGATTCTTGTGACGAAACTTTGTTACCTACGATGAAACTTTGGCGGTGTTTCGTCGGCATGACCTGCGCGAAAACCTCTGGTCTCCGAGGTCTCCCGGGGCCGTGAGGCCGCTCACGCGACCTGCGTGGGAAGGAGCCGGTTGGTTCACTGGGCGCGTGACGACGTTCGAGTACTCCAACCTCAGCGGACGACCGCCGGGCCCGGTGGTCTCCAGGCTGGCGCTGGTGCTGCCGGGCGTCCGCCACGTCCTGGAGCAGGTCGAGCCCTACGCGCGCTGGTGGGAGGACGCGAACCGTCGCGCCCTCGCGTCGGGCCGGCCCCTCTGGATCGCCCTCGGCGACTCGATGACCCAGGGCATCGGGGCGAGCGCACCTGACCGCGGATGGGTGGGCCAGCTCGCCGCCGACCCGCCGCCCGCCCTGCGCGACGTCGCGGTGGTCAACCTGTCGTTCAACGGCGCGCGCGTGCTGGACGTCCTGGACCGCCAGCTCCCCGCCCTCGAGCGGCTGCGCGCCGTCGGGCACGACGTCGCCCTGGTGACCCTCCTGATCGGCAGCAACGACATCATGAGCCCGCGGTGGAGCCGTCGCCTGCCGGCCGCGACGGAGCGTCTGCTCGACGCCGTGCCGCGCGGCACGGTCGTGGCGACGCAGCCGGGTCCCCAGCGCTCGGCGGTCGCGTTCAACCGCGTCGTCGACGCGCGCGCACGCGGCAACGCGATCCGCGTGGCCGACTTCCGCGTGCCGCACATGCGCGACTGGCGGGGCCGCCTCGCCGAGGACCGCTTCCACCCCAACGACCGCGGCTACGCCGCGATGGCGGAGGTCGTGCGGCACGCCCTGTAGCACCGGCAGCTACGGTGCCCGCATGTCCTTCGTGCTGCTGCAGTCCGACGGTCCGCTGCGGACCATCACGCTGAACGACCCGGAGCGGCTCAACGCCCTCGACTGGCCCCTGCTCGACGAGCTGCGCGACGCCGTGGCCGCGGTGGCGGCCGACGAGCACGCCCGCGCACTGCTCGTGACCGGCGCGGGCCGTGCGTTCTGCTCCGGCGCGAACGTCACGAACCTCTTCGGCGACCGGTCACGCCCCGTCGACGAGCTGCGCGACCACCTCATGAAGGTCTACACCTCGTTCCTGCCGATCCGTGACCTCGCGATCCCGACGATCGCTGCCGTGCACGGGCCGGCGGTGGGCGCGGGTCTGAACATCGCGCTGGCGTGCGACGTGATCGTCGCAGGTCCGAAGGCCGGCTTCGGGCCGACGTTCACCCAGATCGGCCTGCACCCCGGCGGCGGCTGCACCTGGATGCTGACGCAGCGCATCGGCTCGGCGAACACGGCGGCCGCCCTGTATGCGGGCGAGGTCATCGGCGCCGACGACGCCCTGCGCCTCGGCATCGCCCAGGAGCTCGCCGACGACGCCCAGAGCCGTGCGCGCGACGTCGCGCTCGGCTGGTGCGAGCGCAACCGCACGCTCATGGCCCACCTGAAGCAGTCGGTGCGCGTCGCCGCGACGTCGGACGCGGCCACGTCGCTCGACGTCGAGGCGCGGTTCCAGGCGGAGTCGCTGTCGAGCCCGGAGTTCGAGCGCTTCGCCGCGCGGTTCGCGAAGGACTGACGACCGGGGATGGATTCCCAGGTCGGCCTGGGAATCTCATCCGCGCACGGCTTGCTCTCCATGCTCGGCTGAGATTCCCGTGCCCGGTGGGGGAGATTCCCAGGTCGACCTGGGAATCTCCCCTCACGCGGCGCCGTGGGCGTCGGCGACGAGGCGCGCCTCCTCACGGAGGGCCTGGACGACGAGGCGGACGGAGGGGCGCTCGAAGCGGTCGGGGCGCAGGACGGCGGAGATCTCACGGCGAGCCCGGACCCCGAGCAGGGGGCGGGTCACCAGGCCGTTGCCGTGCTCGCGCGTCGTGAAGCGCGGCAGGATCGCGAGGCCGTGCCCGCCCGCGACCATCGCCTCGACCACGCCGTTGTCGGCGAAGCGCTGCGCGACCTGCACGGGCTGGCCGGTCGCGACCACGACCTGCTCGAGGACGCGGTCGAAGGGGTAGCCCGGCGGGACGCCGATCCAGGTCTCGCCCACGACGTCGCGCGGCGACAGGTTCGCCTTGCGGGCGAGCGGGTGGTCCTGGGGAAGGGCCACGTCGAGCGGCTCGCTCATCAGCGGCACCACCTGCAGGCCGCGGTCATGCCACGCGGCCGACGTCGTGGGCGAGTCCGACAGCACGACGTCGTGGTCGGCGGTGAGGTCGCCGACGGCGTCGGGGTCCTCGGTGTCGGTGCACACCAGCTCGACGTCGGGCCGCTCGGCCATCCTGGTCAGCAGCCCGGGCAGCAGCATCTCGCCCCCGGTCGGGAACGTCACGAGCGTGACGCGCCCGGCCGGCTGCTCCATGAACGTCCGCCACTCGCCCTCGGCCCGCTCGATGGCCACGGCGATGTCGGTGGCCGCCCGTGCCAGCGCCCGCCCGGCCTCGGTGAGCGCGACACCCCGCCCGGCGGGCTCGACGAGCGGGTAGCCGGCCTCCTTCTCGAGCGCCTTGAGCTGCTGCGACACCGCCGAGGGTGTGACCCTCATCGCATCGGCGACGGCGCCCACCGAGCCCCGCTCCGACAATTCCCTGAGAACCATGAGGCGACGGACATCCATGTAGTGATGCTACACGTTACATGTAGTTCTCTTCGCTTGTCCTTGACAGTCGTCAGCGCCACCATGGACACGTCAGCTCGTCCCCACCCCCCTTCGAGGAGGCCCCCATGATCGCTCTCGCCGTGCTCGGCGCCGTCGTCGTCACCGTCGGTGTCACCAAGTCCGCCTACCTCGTCGCCCGCGACGGGTACGGCCGCATCCCGACCGTCCAGCGCTTCTGAGACCCGCCGTCGGTCCTCGCGACCGACGGCCCCCGACCCGGCCAGGTCCCGACGCCCCGGCCGGGTCGCCTGCCGCCCGGCACGACCGCCGGGCCCCACGCACGCCGCCACCGACGCTCCCCCGACGCCGGTGGCGGCGTTCGTTAGTCTCGGGCTCGTGACCCGCCTCGTCGTCGGCTTCGACCTCGACATGACGCTCGTCGACTCCCGTCCCGGCATCGCCGCCACCTTCCAGGCGCTCTCCCAGGAGACCGGCACCTTCATCGACACCGACGTGGTCACCTCGCGCCTCGGGCCGCCCCTCGAGGTCGAGCTCTCCCACTGGTATCCCGCCGAGCAGGTCGACGCGATGGCCGACCGCTACCGCGCGCTCTACCCCGACCTGGCGATCCCGCGCGTGGAGCTGCTCCCCGGGGCGCGGGAGGCCGTGCAGTCCGTGCTCGACGCGGGCGGCGAGGCCTTCGTCGTCACCGGCAAGAACGGGCGCAACGCCGCGCTGCACCTCCAGCACCTCGCGGTCGACCTCGACGTCGTCGGCGAGGTGTGGCGCGAGGGCAAGGCCGACGTGTTCCGCGCCCGCGGCGTCGCCGCGTACGTCGGCGACCACGTGCACGACATGGAGGCGTGCCGCTCGGCCGACGTCGTCGGGATCGGCGTGCCGACCGGCCCGTGCACCCCCGACGAGCTCCGCGCGGCGGGCGCCGACCACGTCGTCGACGACCTGCACGGCGTCGTCGACCTCGTGCCCGACCTGTCCCGCTGAACGGCGCGCGGAGGCCGCTCGGCCCACGTGACGCACGAGTCGTGCCCCCGGACTTGTGTCAGGCCCCTCATCTGCGGATACTTGAAGTTACCTGCCGGTAGCACTCTTCGGTAACACGTGTGCACCGGACACCGCACCCTCGATCCAGGAACAGGCAGTCATGAGCCACTACAAGAGCAACCTGCGCGACGTCGAGTTCAACCTCTTCGAGCTGTTCGGACGCCAGGACGTCCTCGGCAAGGGAGCCTTCGAGGAGCTCGACCTCGACACCGCGAAGAGCATCCTCGTCGAGACCGAGCGGCTGGCCCGCGAGGACCTCGCACCCTCCTTCGAGGACTCCGACCGCAACCCGCCCGTCTACGACCCGAAGGCGATGACGGTCACCATGAACCCCGCCTTCGCCAAGAGCTACAAGGCCTGGATGGACGCCGAGTGGTGGCGGCTGCAGGTCCCCGAGGAGCTCGGCGGCCAGAAGGCCCCCTCCTCGCTCATCTGGGCGATCGGCGAGTTCGTGCTCGGCGCGAACCCGCCCATCTGGATGTACTCGGCCGGCCCGGCCTTCGCGCGCATCGTGTTCGAGAACGGCACCGAGCGCGACAAGAAGATCGCCGCGTTCATGACCGACCGCCAGTGGGGCGCCACCATGGTGCTCACCGAGCCCGACGCGGGCTCCGACGTCGGCGCGGGCCGCACCAAGGCCTACCCGAACGAGGACGGCTCCTGGAACATCGAGGGCGTCAAGCGCTTCATCACCTCGGCCGAGCACGACATGAGCGAGAACATCATGCACCTCGTCCTCGCGCGTCCCGTGGGCGTCGAGGGCGTCGGCGGCCCCGGCACGAAGGGCCTCTCGCTCTTCCTCGTCCCGAAGATCCACTTCGACCACGAGACCGGCGAGCTGACCGGCGAGCGCAACGGCGCCTACGTCACCAACGTCGAGAAGAAGATGGGCATCAAGGTCTCCACCACGTGCGAGGTCACCTTCGGCGACCCGTCCACCGGTGGCGGCGAGCCGGCCAAGGGCTGGCTGCTCGGCGAGGTGCACGACGGCATCAACCAGATGTTCCGCGTCATCGAGAACGCCCGCATGATGGTCGGCGCCAAGGCCATCGCGACGCTGTCGTCGGGCTACCTCAACGCCCTCGAGTACGCCAAGGAGCGCGTGCAGGGCGCCGACCTCACGCAGGCGGCCGACAAGACCGCCCCGCGCGTGACCATCACGCACCACCCCGACGTCCGCCGCTCGCTCATGACCCAGAAGGCGTTCGCCGAGGGCCTGCGCTCGCTCGTGTTCTACACGACCACCTGGCAGGACGCGATCATGCAGAAGGCGGAGTCCGGCGAGGACGCGTCGCTGGAGGAGTCGGTCAACGACCTGCTGCTGCCGATCGTCAAGGGCTACGGCTCCGAGCGCTCGTGGGTGCTGCTGGGCACGGAGTCGCTGCAGACGTTCGGCGGCTCGGGCTTCCTGCAGGACTACCCGATCGAGCAGTACGTGCGTGACGCCAAGATCGACACGCTCTACGAGGGCACCACGGCCATCCAGGGCCAGGACCTCTTCTTCCGCAAGATCGTGAAGGACAAGGGTCGCGCCATCGGCTACCTCGCCGAGCAGGTCGGCGAGTTCGTGAAGAGCGAGGCCGGCAACGGCCGCCTCAAGGTCGAGCGCGAGCTGCTCGCCACCGGCCTCGACGACGCCCAGGCGATCCTTGGCGCCGCGTTCACCGACCTCATGGCCAGCAACCCGGCCGACGAGAAGGGCGACCTGAAGAACCTCTACAAGGTCGGCCTGAACACGACGCGCCTGGTCTACGTGCTTGGCGACCTCGTCGTCTCGTGGCTGCTGCTGCGCGGCGCGGAGGTCGCGCTGGCCAAGCTCGACGAGGGCGCCACGGGCTCGGAGAAGGCGTTCTACGAGGGCAAGGTCGCGGCGGCGTCGTTCTTCGCGCGCACCGTGCTCCCCCGCCTCACCGCCGAGCGCGCGATGGCCGAGAACGTCGACGCCAGCATCATGGAGCTCGACGAGGCGGCCTTCTGAGCCGTCGGCACCAGGCACCACGACGAAGCCCCCGCCCGGTCCAGGGCGGGGGCTTCGTCGTGCGTCGGGCTCAGGCCGAGGGGGCGGGCGCCCGACCACCGGACCGGGTCGCGCCCACGCCCGCCGCGACCACGCAGGCCAGGCCCAGCACCGCTCCGACGTCCGGCACCTGGTCGAGGACGACGAGCCCGACGAGCAGCGCGATCGCCGGCTCCAGGCACATCAGCGTCCCGAAGGCGGCCGTCGTGAGCCTCCTCAGCGCCAGCATCTCCAGGGCGAACGGGACCACGGGCACCAGCAGCGCCAGGCCCACGCCGACGACCAGCAGCTCGACGTCGAGGTGGCCGATCGTCGACGGTCCTGCCACGAGCGTGGCGACCAGCCCGGCGACCGGCATCGAGACGCCCAGCCCCACGATGCCGTCGGCGGCGTCACCCACGCGCTGCGTGAGGACGATGTAGCCGGCCCAGCAGCAGCCCGCCCCGAGGGCGTAGAGGACGCCGCGACCGTCGACCTCCCCGCTCCACGGCTGCGTCAGCAGCAGCACGCCCGCAGCGGCCAACGCGGGCCACGCCCACGTGCCGCGTCGCCCGCGCAGCACCGCGACGGACAGCGGACCCAGGAACTCCAGCGCGCTCGCCGTGCCGAGAGGCAGTCGGGCGACGGCCGCCATGAACAGCATCGTGACGCCGGCGGTGACGACGCCGAGCGCCACGCAGGCCCGCACCGTGGCCGGGCTCAGGCCTCGACGCCAGGGACGCACGAGGAGCGCGAGGATGACGCCCGCCCAGGCCAGTCGCAGCCAGGCCGCACCCTCCGACCCGATGCGGTCGAAGAGGCCTACGGACACGGCGAGGCCCAGCTGCACCGACGTCATCGCCGCCAGCGCCATGAGCGCCCCGCGCGAGGCGACGTCGGGGGTGGAGGAGGGGGAGGAGAGCTGCACCGCACCAGGAGACACGAGGCGGTCCGTCCACGTCCACGTGACGATGCTAGACGAACCATCCGCAGAACAGGGACGATGGCCGGGTGAACACCGACCGTCTCGCCGTGCTGCTCGAGCTGTCCCGGCACGGGTCCATGCGGGCCGTGGCCGACGTCCTGATGACGAGCACCTCCACCGTGTCGCAGCAGGTGGCCGCCCTGTCCCGCGAGGTGGGGACGCCGCTCGTCGAGCCGGACGGCCGAGGGGTGCGGCTCACCCCCGCGGGACGTCGGCTGGCCGACCACGCCGTCGCGATCCTCGCCGCCGTCGAGGCCGCTCGCGCCGACCTCGACCCCGACGCCGAGCCGGCGGGCACGGTGCGCGTCGCCGGCTTCGCGACGGCGATCCGCACCACCCTGCTGCCGGCGGTGGCCGAGCTTGCCGTCACGCATCCCGCCGTGCACGTCGTGGTGCACGAGCTGGAGCCGGGCGAGGCCCGCGAGGCGCTCCTCGCGGACCGGATCGACCTCGCGCTCGCCTACGACTACGACCTCGCACCCGTCACGCTCGACCGCGCGGTCGAGTCAGTGCCCCTGTGGCGGTCGCCCTGGGGGCTGGGCGTGCCGACGGCCGAGGCACCGACCACCGACCTCGCCGCGCCCGACCTGCTGCGTCGCCACGCCGCCGGCGCCTGGATCGGCAACTCGCGCAACACCGCCGACGAGGAGGTGCTGCGGGTCGTGGCGTCGATGGCAGGCTTCGAGCCGCGGGTCGAGCACCTCTCCGACAGCCTCGACCTCGTCGAGGACCTGGTGGTGGCCGGCCTCGGCGTCGGGATGCTGCCGCTCTGGCGTCGTCCGCGCGACGGCGTGACCGTGGTCCCGTTCCACGACCCCGGCGTCACGATGCGCGCACTCCTGTGGACGCGCCGAGGGCGAGCGACGTGGCCGCCGCTCGCCCTCGTGCTGGAGCGTCTCGTCGAGGCCCCCAGCGTGGCCCGTCAGCCCCGCGTCGTCACCAGGTGATGAGCGCGCCGGTGAGCGTGTAGGGCGCGAAGTCGTTCGACAGGATCACGAACAGCGCCAGCGCACCGCCGGCCAGGGCGACGTTCTTGTTGAAGGCGACCATCTCCATCTGCTTGGCCTGGGGGTCGCTCTCCTTCCAGAACGCGTGCATGAGCACGGCCGTCACGAGCAGCAGGATCGCGAGGCCGAGGGCGCCGATGTCGCCCCAGATGCCGAGCAGCACCGAGACGCCGCCGGCGAGCAGGGCCACGCCGCTGACCTGCACGAGCACCTTGGCGTTGGACAGACCGCGCGACTCGGCGTAGCCGGCCATCGCGCCGGTCGCCGTCAGGTGGCCGATGCCCGAGCCGATGACGAGGTAGGCGAAGAGGATGCGGGAGATGAGGAGGACCTCGTCCATGGGAGCTCCTTGATGAAGGTTCAACTAGCGGGACCCAACGTCCTCCTCCGACAGCTCGCGGTCAAGCCGTCGCGCGTGGCCGACCCGACCGGCGCCACGGCGTGTGCCAGAGTGAGCGGGTGCGTCTGTCCAGCCCGCTGTGGTACCTCGCGGCGTTCCTGCTCGCCATCGGCGGGTGGATGGCCTCGGCCGTCGTCGCAGCCGGCGCGTGGGACCACGTCCGCGACGCGACGCTGCAGAACCTCACCGAGCGGGTCGACGCCCGGGGCGCCTCGCTCGCCGTCTTCACCGACGTCCGCCAGCCCGAGCGTGATGTCACCTGCACCGCCACCGGGCCCGCCAAGGGCGCCAAGCCCGTGACGCTCGAGGACGCACCGATCGACCTGCGCGTGCCGCAGGACGGCTCGACCTGGTACCTCATCGCCTTCGAGCGCGAGGGATCGGACCAGGTCGCGGTCCGCTGCACGCCGAAGGACCGCGCCGCCGACGCCGCGACCTACCGCGTGGCCGTCGCCGACGGCTTCCTCGACCGCACCCGCAACGGCGCGGGCATCGCCTGGATCGCCGCCGCCGTCGCCGTCGCGCTCGCCGTGGCGACCTGGTGGACCCGACGCAAGCGCACCCTGGAGGACTGAATGCTGCAGACCTACGTCGACGCCTGGCTGGCCAGCGTCCGCGACACGATCGCCCTGCTCGAGGAGCTCGACGACGCCGCGTGGGCCACGCCCACCGACCTGCCGGGCTGGACCGTCGCCGATGTCGCCGCCCACCTGGCGCACCTCGAGGCCGTCACCGCAGGCCACGTGGTCGACGCGGCACCCACCACGGCCTCGGCCGGCGGCATCGCGTCGCTGTACACGGAGGCCGGCGTCGAGGCGCGGCGCGGGCTCACGCGCGAGCAGGTCCTCGACGAGCTGCGGCGCAGCGTGGACACCCGGGCCGCGCGGCTCGGCGACGCGCTGCCGGACGACCCCACCGCCCGCGCCGAGCACACGCCCGCCGGGGTCGGCTGGACGTGGGAGACGATGCTGCGCAACCGCACCGTCGACGTCTGGTGCCACGAGCAGGACGTGCGCCGCGCGGTCGACCGGCCGGGCAACCTCGACTCGGCGGGTGCCCACGTCACCACCCACACCTTCGCCGCGGCCATGCCGTTCGTGCTGGGCAAGAAGGTCGGCGCCACGGCAGGCACGTCGGTGCTGTGGGACCTCACCGGTCCGATCGTCCTGCAGGTCGGCGCGACGGTCGGCGACGACGGCCGCGCCCGCCCCGGCGTGCCCGACTCCCCCACCGCGACCCTGACGCTGACGTCCGACGCCTTCGCCGTGCTGGCCGCGGGACGTCGCCGCCCCGGTGCGGTCGACGTCGCGGTGGGCGGCGACACCGACCTCGCCCACCGCGTCCTCGAGCAGATGGCCGTCACCTTCTGACCCTCGTCGCCCCGCCCCCCAGCGTCGGCGTGGAGTGGTCTCGATACGTCGGCCCCGGGCTCGTCCCTCGCCCGGCCCGACTACTCGACCAGCGGAGGGTTCTGCTGGTCGAGTAGCGGCACGGGCGACGAAGGAGCTCCGTGCCGCGTATCGAGACCACCCGGCAACGGCTCAGCGCGAGCCAACCCCCAGCGACGGCCCAGAGTGGTCTCGATACGTCGCCGCCCGCTCCTCCGTCGCGGCGTCGACTACTCGACCAGCGAGACCCTCCGCTGGTCGAGTAGCAGGGACGAGCTTGCGAGGTCCCTGCGTATCGAGACCACCCGGCAACGGCCCAGCGCGGGTCAACCCCCAGCGACCGCTCAGAGTGGTCTCGATACGTCGGGCTCAGGCTCGTTCCTCGCCTGGCCCGACTACTCGACCAGCGGTGGCGGTCGCTACTCGAGCAGCGAGATCGTCCGGCGGGGCGGGGGTGGGGCGGCTACGGTTCGTCCCATGAGCTGGAGCACGCAGGACATCCCCGACCTGAGCGGGAAGCGCGCGGTCGTCACCGGCGTCACCGGGGGCCTCGGCTTCCACACCGCCCTCGAGCTGGGACGAGCCGGCGCGGGACTGACGGTCACCGCACGCAACCCGCAGAAGGCCGAGGACACGCTCGCCCGGCTGCGCGAGGAGCTGCCGGAGGTCGACGTCGAGGTGCTGTCGCTCGACCTGGCCGACCTCGCCGACGTCCGACGCGCGGCCGAGGAGCTGGGCTCGCGGCACGACCGGGTCGACGTGCTGGTCAACAACGCCGGCATCATGATCCCGCCGTACAGCACGACCGTCGACGGCTTCGAGCTGCAGATCGGCACCAACCACGTCGGCCACTTCGCCTGGACCGCGCAGGTGTGGCCGCTGCTCGCCGACGACGCCCGCGTCGTGTCGGTGTCGTCGCTGGCGCACCTGCAGGCCAAGGGCATCGACCTGCGCTCGCTGACCCCGGAGGGCTCGCCGCGCCGCTACCGCCGCTGGGTCTCGTACGCGGAGTCCAAGCTGGCCAACCTGTCGTTCGCGCTCGAGCTCGACCGCCGCCTGAAGGCCGGCGGGAAGGCCGTCCTCAGCACGGCCGCGCACCCGGGCCTCGCACGCACCGAGCTGCAGAAGACGGGCGTGGCGATGGGCAACCCGTTCCTCGGCACGGTCGTGCAGCAGGTGTCGGCGCTGGCGAGCCAGTCGGCTGCCGCCGGGGCGCTGCCGAGCCTGCGGGCCGCGACCGACCCGACGTTCACCGGCGGCGAGTACGTCGGTCCGGCGTCGCTGGGTGGCACCCGCGGCGCCCCCGTGATCGCGGGCATGACGCGCTGGGCGCGTGACGAGCAGCTCGCCCGCGACCTGTGGTCGGCGACGGAGCAGGCGACCGGCGTCACCTTCGAGGTCTGAGCGGACCGACCCCGGCCCTCAGCGCTGCAGGCCGGTCAGGTCCGCGACCCAGTCGTGGAACACGCCGATGTGGTGCTCGGCGGGGACCAGCACGCCGCCGTCGACGTAGTGCCGCGAGCTCATCGTGGGCTGCGTCTTCTCGCACGCGTCGAAGTCCTGGCGGTTGACGCGGTCGAACAGCTCCACCTGCTTGCTGACGTCGGTGCCCGCGGCCACCACCTCCGGCAGGAACAGCCAGTCGCACTCGATGATCGTCCGGTCGGCGGCCACCGGGAACATGCGGTGCACGATCACGTGGTCCGGGACGAGGTTGACGAACACGTTCGGCCGGATCGTGATGGCGTAGTAGCGGCGGTCCTGGTCCGGGGCGATCTCGGGGATCGCCGGCGCGCCGGCCGACCCGTCGATGGTGAACCCCTCGACCTCCGGCGCGAACAGGGCGCCGTGGTTGACGCCGCTCTGCGACGCCCACCCGTCCGCGAACTCCGGCAGCACCTCGGTGAGCTCGGGGTGGATCGTGGCGCAGTGGTAGCACTCCTGGAAGTTCTCGACGACGAGCTTCCAGTTGGCGGCCACGTCGTAGCGGATGCGGTGCGCGACCTGGAGGCCCTCGACGCCGTAGTTGTCGAGGTGGTGCAGCTCCCCGAGCCGGGTGACGACCTCGCCGTGCACGGTCTCCTCGAACGACGGCGGCTCGTCGGCCAGACAGATCCACACGTAGCCGAGCCACTCGCGCACGTGCGCGCGCCGCAGGCTGTAGGTGGCCCGGTCGACGTCGGGCATCGACGTCAAGTTGGGCGCGGCGACCAGCGCGCCGTCGAGGTCGTAGGTCCAGGCGTGGTAGCCGCACTGGAAGGACCGGCTCGACCCGGACTCCTCGGTGCAGACCTGCATGCCGCGGTGCCGGCAGACGTTGAAGAAGGCCCGGGCCTCGCCGCGTCGGTTGCGGGAGACGATCAGCCGCTCGCGGCCGATCTCGACGGTGCGCCAGTCGCCCGCGCGCTCCACGTCGGAGCTCGCCACGGCGCAGAACCACGTCTGCTCGAAGATCTGGGCCTGCTCGGCGGCGAACTGCTCGGGGTCGGTGTACACCCGGCCGGGCAGCGTCGGACGCAGGGAGCCCTCCAGCGGTGCGTCGAGCTGGTCGATGATCATGCGTCCTCCAGGGATCGGGTGGGGCCGGACTCGGCCGCCACGAGCGGTGTCGGGACCGGACGGGGGCGGCGGGAGCGGCGCCAGCGGGTGACCTCGCGCGGACGGTTCATGCCGAGCACGGCCACCTCCTCGCCGTCGCGGTCGTAGCGCAGCAGCAGGTCCGCACCGTCGACCGAGCCGTCGAGCACCGTCGCCCGCTCGCCTCCGGCGAGGTGGCCCGCCACCTGGACCATCACGCCGTGCTGCTCGGACCAGCAGTACGGCTCGGTGACGGCCGGCGCGGGAGCGCCGACGAGCGCAGCGGCGACGGTGGCCGCGTGGTCGAGCGCGTCCTGCCAGTGGCCGGCGCAGCGCATCGGCCCGCGCACCTCGTCGTTCCAGCGCGCGCAGTCGCCGACGGCCCAGACCCCCGGGACCGACGTCGCGCCGCGGGCGTCGCAGTCGACGTGCCCGGTCGCGTCGCGCACGACGGCCGACCCGGCGAGCCAGGCCGTCGCGGGCCGGGCACCGATGCCGACGACCACCACGTCGGCGTCGAGGTGCGTGCCGTCGGCCAGCATGACGCCGGCGGCCCGACCGTCGGCCCCCGACGTGACGGCGACGGCCCGGGCGCCGCCCCGACACACGACACCGCGCCGGGCATGCAGTGCGAGCAGCGACGCGGCGAGCTCCGGTCCGTACCGGCGTTCGAGCGGCCGCTCCTCAGGGCCCGCCACCACGACCGACGCCGCACCGAGCTCCACGACGGTCGACGCGGCCTCCAGCGCGACGAAGCCGTCGCCGACCACGACGACCCGCGCCCCGGCGAGCCGCTCGGCGCGCAGCCGTTCGGCGTCCTCGATCGTGCGCAGGACGTGCGCGCCGGGCATGTGGTCGCCGAGCCGGACCGCGTCGGCACCCGTGGCGACGACGACGTGCTCGGCGCGACGGTCGGTGCCGTCGGCGAGGAGCACGCGGTGCGGCGCACCGGCGGCACCCGCCTGGAGGCCGACGACACGGACGCCGCGCTCCCACACGACGTCGAGCGGTGCGTCGGGGTCGTCCAGGGCCAGGTCGGCGGCGGTCAGGCTGCCGCCGAGGAAGGCCTTGGAGAGCGGCGGGCGGTCGTACGGGGCGTGCTCCTCGGCGCCGAGCACCGTGAGGCCACCCTGGTGGCCGAGCCGGCGCAGCGCGGCGGCGGTATGGAAGCCGGCCAGGCCGGCGCCGACCACGACGACGTCGCTCATGCGAACGTCACCCCAGGCGGGAGGTTCGGCGCGGCGGTGCTCAGGCGGACCCACACCTCGCCGTCGCGCACCTCCGCGGCGTGCACGCGGACCGGCTTCTTGGCCGGTTGCGCGTCGACGTCGCCGGTGAGCAGCGAGAAGGTGCTGGCGTGCAGCGGGCACTCGACCCGGCAGTCCTCGACCCAGCCGGCCGCGAGGGACGCGTCCTGGTGGGTGCACGTGTCGTCGATGGCGTGGACCGTGCCCTCCTCGGTGAGGAAGACGGCGATGGGCGGCACCACGGTGTCGATCCGCAGGCCCTCGCCGGGCACGAGGTCGGTCATGGCGCAGACCCGGAGCATCGCTCCCCTTCCCTCGGTGGATCGTGTATGTTGCTTCTTGCGCAACGCACGTTCTGTATACACAACACGGTGCAGACCGGCCGCGCCCCGCGTCAAGGGCCGAGGCGCCGGTCGGCGAACATTTCACGTGCCGGAAATACAGCCGCCCGCCCCGACCGGAAGGACCGCCGTGAACGACACCGATGCCGGCCTCGTCCAGTCCGTCGATCGCGCTGCCGCGATCCTCGAGCTGCTCGCCGACGGGGGCACCGTCGGCGTGAGCGAGCTGTCCCGCGCGCTCGACGTGCACCGCTCGACCGCCTTCCGGCTGCTGGCGACGCTCGAGGCCCGCCACCTCGTGGAGCAGGTGGAGCACCGCGGCGCGTACCGCCTGGGGCTCGGCGTCCTGCGCCTCGCCGGTGCCGTGAGCGCGCGGATCGACCTCGCGCGCGACGCCCAGCAGGCGTGCGAGGCCATGGCGCGCCGGCTCGACGAGACGACGAACGTGGCGATCCTCGACGACGTCTCCGCCGTCAACATCACGCAGGCCATGGGCACGCAGATGGTGGCGGTCACCCGCCAGTACGTCGGCCAGCGGACCCCGCTGCACGCGACGTCGACGGGCAAGGTGCTCCTGGCCCACGCGGGCGACGCCCTGCTGCAGCGGGTCCTCGAGTCCGAGCTCGCGGGCTACACCGACCGCACCATCACGCGTCCGGACGACCTCCTGGAGGAGCTCGACCGCGTCCGTCGCCGAGGCTGGGCCAGCGCCGACGCCGAGTGGGAGGCGGGCACCTGCGCCGTCGCCGTCCCCGTGCGCGGGGTCGACGGACGGGTCGTGGCCGCCCTGTCCGTGACCGCCCCGGACTTCCGCATGCCGACGTCCGGCTTCGCCGACCTCGCCGCCGTCCTCGCCGACGGCGCCGAGGAGCTGGGACTGCGCTGGGGGACCGTGCGTCCGGCCCACCGTCCGGCCGCACCTGCCGACTGATCCCTGTTACGGACAGGTGAAACCTGCCCGGCGTCATTGCTCCCGACGCGTGAGCCGTCCTACGCTCGTTGCGTCCTGCAGATCATTGTTGCGTTGAACGCAACAGAGGGGAGCTCGGGTGCCCTACCCCCAGCCGCGCGTCGTCGTCATCGGTCTCGGCGTCGTCGGCGCCGCCCTCGCCGACGAGCTGACCCTGCGCGGTCTGCGCCGGGTGACCGTCCTCGACCAGGGCCCGCTCTACGAGACGGGCGGCTCGAGCTCGCACGCGCCCGGATTCGTGTTCCAGACCAACGGCAGCCGCGTCATGAGCCTGCTGGCCCAGCGCACGCTCGACAAGCTCGACGGGCTCGACGTCGACGGCGCCTGGGTGAGCAAGCGGGTCGGCGGCCTGGAGATCGCGCGCACCCCTGACCGGCTGCGCGAGCTGCGTCGGCGGCTCGGGTTCGCGGCGTCCTGGGGCGTGGAGGCCTCACTCGTGGGACCCGACGAGTGCGCCGCCCTGTGGCCCGGGCTCGACCCGGACACCGTGCTCGGCGGGCTGCACACGCCCACCGACGCCGTCGTGAAGGGTGTGCGGGCCGTGCAGTGGCAGGCCCGCCGCGCCGAGGCCGCGGGCGCCACCATCCGTCCGCTCACGCGGGTGGTCGGGCTGCGGACGAAGGGCGGGCGCGTCACCGGGGTCGAGGTCCTGCCGGTCCCTGCCGCGCCCGACGCGGAGCCGGAGGTCGTCGGCGCCGACGTCGTCGTCAGCGCCGCCGGCCTCTGGGGGCCGGGCCTGGCGCGCGACCTGCTCGGCTTCGAGCTGCCCATGATGCCGATGGCTCACGGCTTCGGGTGGAGCGAGCCGCTGGCCGGCCGCGCGCACGTCGACGAGGCGACGGAGGTCGTCCGTCCCATGCTGCGCCACCAGGACGCCGGGATGTACCTGCGGGAGTGGGGGTCCACGATCGCCATCGGCGCCTACGACCACCGGCCGCTCCCGGTCGAGGACCCGCAGATCGCGAGCGCCGACGAGTTCGCCGCGACCGGCGTGCACCCGGCCATGCACCCGTTCACCCGCGACGACTACGAGCCGACCTGGAAGGAGGCGCAGACGATCGTGCCCGAGCTGCGCGACGCCGCGCTCGACGTCGGCCGCAGCTTCAACGGCATCTTCTCCTTCACCCCCGACGGCGGCCCGATGCTCGGCCCGGTGCCGGGCGTCGAGGGGCTCTGGCTCGCGCAGGCGATCTGGGTGACGCAGTCGGCCGGCATGGCCCAGGTCGTCGCGGACTGGCTGACGACGGGCGACCCGGGCATCGACACGCACGGGCTCGACTTCCGCCGCTTCGACCCGGCCGTCGTCAGCCACGCGCACACGGTCGAGCGGGCCAGCGAGGCCTACGACGAGGTGTACGACGTCGTGCACCCGCGCGCGTCGACGGCGCGGATGCGTGGCCTGCGGACGCCGCCGTTCCACGACCGGCAGCGCGCCCTGGGCGCCGTCTTCGGCGAGGCGTCGGGCTGGGAGCGGCCGCTGTGGTTCGAGGCGAACGCCGACCTGCCCCTCCCGGACGACCCCGCGCTGAGGCTGGACGACCGTGACGCGTGGGCGGCGCGGCACTGGTCGCCGATCGCCGCGGCCGAGGCCCGCGCGACCCGGGAGCGCGTGGCGCTCCACGACATGTCGCCGCTCCCCCGTGCTCGGGTCAGCGGCCCCGGCGCCACCGCCTTCCTGCGCCGCCTGCTGACCAGCGACGTCGACCGCGCCGTCGGGCAGGTCGTCTACGGCCTGCTGCTCGACGAGTCCGGCGGGGTGCTGTCCGACGTGACCGCGGCCCGGCTCGGTCCGGAGGAGTACCAGCTGGGAGTCAACGGTCCGCTCGACCTGGACTGGCTGCGGGCCCACCTGCCCGAGGGCAGCGGCGTGCAGGTCAGCGACGTGACCACCGGGCACTGCGGGCTCGGCCTGTGGGGGCCGCGCTCGCGCGACGTGCTGGCCTCGCTCACCGACACCGACGTCAGCGACGCGGCGTTCCGCTACTACACGGCACAGCACCTCCGCGTCGCCGGCGTCCCCGTGCTCGCGATGCGGCTCAGCTACGTCGGGGAGCTCGGGTGGGAGCTCTACGCCCCGGCCGAGTTCGGGGGCCGGCTGTGGGACGTCCTGTGGGAGGCCGGCGCCGAGCACGGGATCGTCGCCGCGGGTCGCCGCGCCTTCGAGAGCCTGCGCCTGGAGAAGGGCTACCGGCTGTGGGGGCACGACGTCACCCGCGAGCACGGGCCCGACGAGGCCGGTCTCGGGTTCGCCGTGCGGATCGGCGCACGCGACGTGGTGGGAGCCGCCGCGCTCGCCGCCCGCACGAGCACGCGGCGACTCGTGTGCCTCACCCTCGACGACCCCGGCACGGTGCTGCTCGGCCACGAGCCGGTGCGCTCCGGCGACGCGGTCGTCGGCTACGTGACCAGCGCCGACCAGGGCTACACGTCGGGGACGTCGATCGCCTACGCGTGGGTGCCGAGCAACCTGTCGACGGTGGGCACCGCCCTCGACGTCGAGTACCTCGGCGTGCGGCACCCGGTGACCGTCACCGCCGAGCCGATCGTCGACCCGCGGATGACCCGGCTGCGCGGCTGAGCCGTCCGCCCCTCCTGGAAGGATCCCGCCATGGACCACTACGACGTCATCGTGCTCGGAGTCGGGTCGATGGGCGCCGCGGCCTGCAACTCCCTGGCCGAACGAGGTGCGTCCGTGCTCGGCCTGGACACCTACACCCCCGGCCACGCGCACGGCGCCCACCACGGCGGCACCCGCATCATCCGGCAGTCCTACTTCGAGGACGCCGCCTACGTGCCGCTCCTGCGGTCGGCGTACGCCGGCTTCCGCCGGCTCGAAGAGGAGTCGGGACGTTCCCTCATGACACTGTGCGGCGGGATCTACGTCGGGGACCCGGAGAGCCTGACGTTCGCCGGCAGCCTGGCCGCGGCGCGGGAGCACGGGCTCGACCACGAGGTGCTCACCGCCGAGCAGGTCCACGAGCGCTTCCCGTCGATGTCGCCCGCCCCCGACGCGCTCGCGCTCTACGAGGCCGCGGCGGGCTACGTGCGTCCGGAGGAGACGGTCGTCGCGAACGCCGAGGTGGCGGCGCGCAAGGGTGCGACGCTGCGCTTCGGCGAGCCGGTCACCTGGTGGGGCGCGACGCCCGGCGGCGGCGTCGAGGTCATGACGCCGCACGGTCGCTACGGGGCCGACCGGCTCGTCGTCTCGCCGGGCCCGTGGGCGCCCGAGGTCCTCGCCGACCTGCGGCTGCCGCTGTCGATCGAGCGGATGATCTTTCACTGGTTCACGCCCGACACGAGCACCGTGCCGTACGAGCGGTGGAGCGACGCCCAGCACCCCGTCTACATCGAGCAGACGCACGGCAACCACCAGATCTACGGCTTCCCCATGACGGACGGCCCGGACGGCGGCTTCAAGCTCGGGTTCTTCCGCGTGGGCTCGCCGACCACCGCCGCGACGATCGACCGCGTGGTCCGCGAGGAGGAGAACGACCGGATGCTCGAGCGCGCCCGCGAGCTGTTCCCGCTGCTCGGGCGACCCGTCGTGCAGGCCAAGACCTGCCTGTACTCGGTGACGCCCGACGAGCACTTCGTCGTCGGGCAGCACCCCGGCCACCCGCAGGTGAGCGTGGCGTGCGGGTTCAGCGGCCACGGGTTCAAGTTCGTGCCGGTGATCGGGGAGATCCTCGCCGACCTCGCGACCACGGGCACGACCGACCACCCCGTCGAGCTGTTCGACCCGCGCCGCCCGGCGCTGGCGGGCTGAGCGGTCGCGTCAGGCGAGCCCGCCGCGCCAGTGCTCGCGTGCGTCGGGGTCCTCGGCGAGGAGCTGCGCGCGCGTGCGGCGACGGTAGCGCCAGATCTGCGTGAGGCCGACCGCCCACAGGACGTACTGCGCCGACATCGCCCACCGGAACGCCCCGGGTGCGTAGTCCGTGCTCGCGCCCGGCGTGCGCCAGTCGAGCACGAGGCCGATCGCGACGACGAGCAGCAGCGACGCCACGAAGCCGCCCTGGTTGATGATCCCCGTGGCGGCACCGAGCCGGTCGGGCGGGTTGAAGGAGCGGCCGAGGTCGAACCCGACCATGGACGCCGGGCCGCCGACGCCGACCACGACGACGAGCAGCACGAGCAGCCAGCTGGGGGCGGTGCCGGGCCAGGCGAGCACGGCCGTCCAGACGGTGACGATGGAGCAGACGATGCCCAGCACGATCGTCGAGCGGTGCCACGGGTCGCGCGTGATCGCCCACGCCAGCACGGGGCCCGCGACCATGACGGCGAGCACGAGGATGGTGAGCAGGGCACCCGCCTCGGCCGACGTGCGTCCCTCGCCGCGGACGAAGAACGGGTAGCCCCACAGCAGGCCGAGCGTCGTCGCGCTGAACTGGGTCGTGAAGTGCACCCAGAAGCCGAGCCGCGTGCCGGGGTGCCGCCACGACGCGGCCAGGCTGGTGCGGACCGTCGTCCACGACAGCGGCGCGCCGAGCACCCGCGGCGAGCCGGGCTCGTCGTGCACGACGACGAGCAGCACCACCAGCAGGACCAGCCCGAGCGAGGCGGCCGCGAGGTAGGTGGGCGTCCAGCCGAGCTCGCGCAGCGCCCACGTCATCGGCACGGCGGCGACGAGCGCGCCGAGCTGTCCGAGGACGCCGGTGAGCTGGGTGACCAACGGGATGCGTCGCGACGGGAACCAGGTGTTCACCAGGCGCAGGACGCACACGAAGGTCATCGCGTCGCCGAGGCCGACGAACACGCGCGCGACCAGCGCGACGGCGAAGGAGTCGGCGAGCGCGAACGTCGCCTGGGCGAGGGTCAGCACGACCACGCCGACGGTGAGGATCCGGCGCGGCCCGAACCGGTCGAGCAGGAGCCCCACGGGGATCTGCATGCCCGCGTAGACCACGAGCTGGAGCATGACGAAGGTCGACAGCTGGGCGGCCGAGATGCCGAACCGCTCCGTCGCGGCCAGGCCGGCCACCGCCAGCGACGACCGGTGGAACACGGCGAGGAAGTAGAGCGACAGGCCGGTGAGCCAGACGGCGACCGGCCCTCGTCTCGTCGTCGCGCTCACTCGCCCCAGTATGCGCCCGGCCGTCGGGTGCCCCGGCGGGGGTGCCGGGCCGTGGGCGGCAGGGGGCACAGCGGGGGTGCCGGGCCGTGGGCGGCGGAGAGCGTTTGCGTGGGGCCCCACCCACACCGGCTCCCCCCACCGCAAACATCCGCCCGACCCGCACGTTTGCGTGGGGCCCCACGTCAACGTGCGGGCGGGGCGGAGGTGGGGTCAGGCGCGGCCGGCGTTGCGGCCGTAGCGCGCCAGCACGAACGTCTCGGCCAACTGCGCCAGGGCGTAGCCGATCACGGAGACGAGCGTGACCACGACGACGAGCGACCAGAGCTTGTCGTATTGGTAGAGCGCGAGGGCCTGGTTGACGGCCTTGCCGACGCTGTCGGTCGTGGTGAAGTACTCGGCGATCAGCGCGCCGGTGATGGCGCCCGGGACCGAGATGCGGATGGCGGCGAAGATCGACGGCAGCGCCGTCGGGAACGCCACCCGGCGCATGACGTCCCACGACGACCCGCCGTAGACCGTGACCACGTCGTGCATCTGCGGTGTCACCGACCGCAGACCGTACGCGATGTTCACGAGCGCCGGGAACAGCACGACGATGCCGCTCATCACCGCGACGCACCAGAACCCGTTGCCGAACAGCAGGGTGATGATCGGGGCGAGGGCCACGAGCGGCACGGTGCGCACGATCATGACGACGGGCATGGTGGCCGCCTCGACGCCGGACCAGAGCACCATCACCGTGGCGAGCACGAACGCCGCGGTCAGCCCGGCGACGAAGCCGATGCCGGCGTCGATGACGGTCTGGCCGAGCGCGCTGAGCACCTCGGCGCGGTTCGCGGCGGCGTCGTCCTCGGTGAACAGGTAGGCGATCACGTCCTGCGGCAGCCGGGTGGTGAGGTCGCTGACGCCCGTGAGGGTGACGAGCGCGTACCAGGCGCCGATCGTCGCGGCCAGCACGACGAGGATCGTGAGCAGGGGGCGGGCGACGGTGAGGACCCTCATGAGGCCGCACCTCGCGACCACGGCGCCACGACGCGGCCGAGCAGCCCCAGCAGGGCGTAGGCCAGGCCCGAGACGAGGGCGCAGCCGATGCCGAGCGACCAGGCGAGCGCCGTCTCCCGGTTGTTCTGGCTGAGGATGAGCGACGGTCCGACGCCGATCTCGAGGTGCCGGTCGAAGTACTCGCCGAGCAGCGCCCCGAGGAAGGCTGCCGGTGCCGCGATCTGCAGCGTCGTGAACAGCGCCGGCAGCGCGGCGACCACCCGCACCCGCAGCAGCTGCTGCAGGCGGCTCCCGCCGTAGACCTCGACGACGTCGAGCGTCGCCTGGTCGGCGGCGCGGAACCCGAGCACGGCGCCGACGACGGTCGTGAAGAACACCGACACGGCCGCGAGGTCGATGGCGGTCGCGGACAGCCCGCCCTTCTCGGGGATCTCGTGCACGGTGATGAGGATGGGCGCGAGGACGACGATGGGCAGGCAGTACGTGATGACGGCGAGCTGCATGACGATGGGCTCGATGAACGGCACGAGCAGCACGAGCACGGCCACGGTCAGCGCGAGCGCGACCCCGACGAGGTAGCCGTACAGCGACTCCTCGAGGGTGATGGAGAAGACGGTGCGGTAGTAGTCGAAGCCGCGGTCGGCGAAGGTCGCGAGCACCTCGCCCGGCGTCGGCACCTGGAAGCGGGCGAGCACGGTCGCCGCGACGAGCCACCAGAGCGCGACCGTGCCGACGAGGCCCGCGGCGCCGATCTCGAGCGTCCTGGTGCGCTCCGGGGAGAGCGACAGGGAGGTGCTCATCACTCGACCGCCGCCCCGCCGGCGCCGAACAGCAGCTCCGAGGCCTGGTCGTGCAGGGCGTGGAACTCCGGTGTGCGCATCATCTCGGGCACGCGCGGACGCGGCAGGTCGACGTCGATGACCTCCTTGATGCGGCCGGGCCGCGGACTCATGACCGCCACCTGGTCCGACAGGAAGATGGCCTCGGAGATGCCGTGCGTGACCATGAGCGTGGTCGCGGGCTTCTCGGTCCAGATCCGCAGCAGCTCGACGTTCAGCCGCTGACGGGTCATGTCGTCGAGCGCGCCGAACGGCTCGTCGAGCAGCAGGACCGAGGGCTTGACGACCAGCGAGCGCGCGATGGACACCCGCTGACGCATACCGCCCGAGAGCTGGGCGGGCTTGGCCTTCTCGAACCCCTCGAGGCCGACGAGCGCGATCAGCTCCTTGACCAGGGCGTCGTCCGGCTGCTCGCCCGAGACCTGGAACGGCAGGCGGATGTTGGACTCCACCGACCGCCACGGCAGCAGGGCCGAGTCCTGGAAGGCGATGCCGAGCTCGTGGTCGCGCCGCAGCTCGGTGGGCGACTTGCCGTCGACGGTCGCGCGTCCGCTCGTCGGCTTCTCGAGCCCGGCGAGGATGCGCAGGATGGTCGACTTGCCGCAGCCGGACGGGCCGAGCAGCGACAGGAAGCTGCCCTTGTCGGTGTGCAGGGTGGCGTCCGTGAGGGCGACCACCTCCTTGCGTCCGACCGAGAACGTCTTCGACAGGTCCTGGATGTGCAGGCCGGTGCCGGCGGTGGGGACCGTCAGGCCCCCACCGCCGGCCGGCGTCGTCAGGTTGCTCACGCGGTCCTCACTTGGCGAGCTCGGGCTTCTCCTTGAGCAGCTCGGTCAGCGGCTCGAGGTCGAACAGGTCGTCGGCGGAGATGTCGATGCCCGCCGCCTTGAGCGACGTCAGGTTGGCCTGCACCAGGTCGTCGCTGATCGTGAAGATGCCGTTCTTGGCGGTCTCGTCGGTGTTGACGAGCAGCTCGCACTGCTGCTTGGCCTGCGCGATCTCCTTGTCGAGCTCGAGCGGCGGGTCGATGTCCTTGCCGTAGGTGTCGACGGCGAGCTTGGCGCCCTTCTCGTACCCGGCCTCGCCGTCGCACGCGTCCTTCCAGCCTCGGATCTCGGCCTCGAGGAACGCCTTGACGTAGTCGGGCTTCTTCTCGAGCGTCTCGTCGGTCGTGATGATGCTCTCGGCGACGAACGGCAGGTTGTTGTCGGCGAAGGAGAGGTCGACCGTGTCGAAGCCGTGGCTCTTGACCAGCAGCGACTCGTTGGTGACGTAGGCGACGAGGCCGTCGATCTGCTTGTCCTCCAGCGGGGCGACGTCGAAGCCGTTCGGGACGATCTCCACGTCCTTCTCGTCGATGTCGTTCGCGGCGAGGAACGCCTTGAAGAGGCTGAGGTTCGGGTCCTGGACGCCGATCTTCTTGCCGATGAGGTCCTGCGGCGTCTTGATGTTGCCCTGGTCGGCCAGCGACAGGATCGAGAAGGGGTTCTTCTGGTACGTCGCGCCGATGATCTTGAGCGGGAAGTCGGAGTTGGTGATCGCCGAGGCCGTGGAGACGGCGTTGCTGAGGCCGAAGTCGGCCTTGCCGGTGGCGACGATCTCCTCCTGGGCGACCGGCCCGGCGAGGAAGGTGGCCTTCCCGAGGCCGGCGTCCTTGTAGTAGCCGGCGCTGTCGGCGATGAACTCGCCCGCGAACTCGGCGTTCTTGATCCAGGAGAACTGGACGGTCACGTCTCCGAGGCCGTCGCCCGACGACTCGTCCGCGGAGTCAGAGCTCGAGCCGCACGCGGACAGGGCGAGGGCGGCGGCCGAGAGCACCGCGGCGACGCGCGCAGTGGTTCCTCGGCGGATGGACTGGTTCATGACTGTGGTACTCCCTGGCTCGAGCAGCGTGCGCTGCTGACGATGAAACCCCCGTTACAGACCGAGACGTTATGAGCGTCGCGTTCCGCTCCTGACGCAGTGGCATTACGCCTGCGTAAATCTCAGTAGGCCGTGCGCGCGGCGTGGCTGAGCCACGCGTCGAACGGCGACGACGCGTCGGCCGTGCGGGTCGCCTCGACCGTCGTGCCCCACGTCGCACGGTCGCGCGAGAAGAGCTCGTAGAACTCGCGGTCGTCGAACCCGCCGCGGGCGGCGTCGTCGCGGTCGGCGGCGAACACGACCCGGTCGACACGCGACCACAGCGACGTCGCCAGGCACATCGGGCACGGCTCGCAGGAGGAGTACAACGTCAGTCCTGCCAGGGAGAAGTCGCCGATCGCGCGGCACGCGGCACGGATCGCGACGACCTCCGCGTGGGCGCTCGGGTCGAGGTCGCGCGTGACCCGGTTCTGGCCCGTGGCGACCAGCTCGTCACCCTTGACCAGCACCGCCCCGAAGGGTCCGCCGCCCTCCGCCACGTTCTGCGTGGCGAGGTCGACGGCCAGCGCCAGCCACGTCGTGTCCTGCTCGTCGGCCATGGTCGACTCCCTCTCTCGTGGTCCGCGACGCGATCGTCGCAAGAGGGTGTTTCGTGGGCGTTTCTTCATCGTCCCCGCGATGAAACACTTGTCCCGCACCCTGGTCCCGTGCTCGACATCGCCCCCACCCTGCGCACCTGGACGACCGAGGGTCGTCGCGTCGCCGTCGCCACCCTGGTCGCCGTGCACGGCAGCGCACCGCGCGCGGTGGGCGCGGCCCTCGCGGTCGACGACACGGGTCGCGTGGTGGGCAGCATCTCCGGCGGGTGCGTCGAGGGCGCGCTCGTCGCCGAGTGCGAGGAGGTCCTCGCGGGAGGACCGACGAGACGGCGTACCTACGCCGCGGGCGACTGGCTGGAGCCCGGCCTGATGTGCGGCGGGTCGATCGAGGTGCTCGTGTGCGACCTCGCGTCGCTCGACGCGGACCAGTGGCACCAGGTCGAGTGCGCCGCCGGCGGGCGGTCCGCGACCCTGACCCTCGCCGGGACGAGCATCTCGGTCCACCGGCCGCCGGAGCTCGTGGTCGTCGGTGCCGTGGAGTTCGCCGTGGCCCTGTGCGCGCTCGCCGCACGGGCCGGCTTCGCCGTCACCGTCGTCGACCACCGCGCGACGTTCGCGACGAAGGAGCGTTTCCCCGACGCGACGGCGGTCGTGGCGTCCGGCGTCGAGGAGTGGTGCGCGGCCCGGACGTGGTCGCCCGACGACGCCGTGTGCGTGCTGGGCCACGACCTCGAGCGCGACACGGTCGTGCTCGCCTCGGCCCTCGAGGGCGGAGCCGGCTACGTCGGCGCGATGGGCTCGCGGGCCACGCACGAGCAGCGCGTGCGCGCCCTCGAGGGCGTCGACCTCGGCCGTCTGCGCTCCCCGATCGGTCTCGACCTCGGCGGCTCGAGCCCCGAGCACACCGCGGTGGCGATCCTCGCGGAGGTGCTGGCCGTCCGCCACGGCGGCTCGGCGCAGCCGCTCTCCACCACGACCGGCCCGATCCACCGGCCGCAGGAGGGTCCGGTCCGGTCCTGACGGCCGGCCGACCTAGCCCTGGCGCTGCCGGCTCGGCGGCGCGTCGGAGCCGGTCTGCGCGAGCCGCCAGACCCGGTCACGACTCATCGGCAACGTGCGGGGACGAGCGCCGAGGGCGTCGGTGATCGCGTTGGCCAGCGCGGGAGCCACCGGGTTGTACGGCGCCTCGCTCATCGACTTCGCGCCGCGCGGCCCGAGCTCGTCGTGGGTGTCGGCGAAGAGCACCTCGGTCGGGGGCACGTCGGCCATCTGCGGCACGCGGTAGGAGCGGAAGGTGCGCGTGACGACGTGGCCGTCCTCGACCACCACCTCCTCCTGCAGGGCCGACCCGATCGCCTGGGCGACGCCGCCCTCGACCTGGCCTCGCAGCTGCTCGGGGTTGATGACGACACCGGCGTCGGCGGCGTGGACCGACTGCAGCACCCTGACCTCGCCCGACGTCGGGTCGACCGCGACCCGGAAGCCGTGGACGTTGAAGGCCACCGAGCGCGGGCTGCCGTCGTGGGTGCCCTCGGCCGACAGCCCCTCGGGCACGACCTCACGGAAGGTCAGGAGCGACCCGTCGGGCAGGCGCACGCCGTCGCGCTCGAGCGTGCAGTGCCCGCGCGCCACCCCGGCCGCGCGCGCCGCGAGCGTGAGCAGCTCGGCGTGCAGCCGCTCCGCGGCCACGTGCACCGCCTTGCCGGCGACGACGGAGCCGGCCGACCCGTAGGCACCGGTGTCGTAGCCGGACGTCGCGGTGTCGCTCTGGCGCACCCGGACCCGGTCGGGCGTGGTGGCCAGCTCGGTGGCCGCGAGCTGGACGTGCACCGTGGTGGTGCCGTTGCCGAACTCGGCGGTGCCGACGGAGACGGTGTAGCGGCCGTCGGCGTCGACCGCCACGGACACGTCGGTGAAGTGTCCCCGGGGCGGGATGGTCGCGATCATGGCCATCGCGACGCCGCGTCCCGTGGGCCAGCCCTCGGGAGCGACGTCGCCCCGCCCCGACCCGAGCGCCGCGTCGACGAGGTCGAGGCACTGGTCGAGCCCGTACGAGCCGTACTCCAGGTCGTCCTCCTCCAGCGCCGTCACGACGAACGGGTCGCCGGGGACGACGGCGTTGCGACGGCGCAGCTCGACGGGGTCCATGCCCAGCTCGGCGGCGAGGTCGTCCATCGCGGACTCGATGCCGAACATGACCTGCCCGAGGCCGTAGCCCCGGAAGGCGCCCGACGGGAGCTGGTGGGTGTAGACCGCCTCGGCGTCGACCCGCTTGTTGGGGCAGCGGTACTGCGCGACCGACTCGTGGCAGCCGTGGAACATGACGCCCACGGCGTGGTTGCCGTACGCGCCGGTGTCGGAGAGCACGTCGAGCTTGAGCGCGGTCAGGTGCCCGTCGGCGTCGGCGCCGAGCGTGACGCCGACCCGCATGGGGTGGCGGCACGGCACGACCGTGAACTGGTCCTCGCGGCTCAGCTCGTACTGCACGGGGCGTCCGGTGCGCAGGACGGCGAGCCCGATGACGTCCTCGACGAGCATCTCCTGCTTGCCGCCGAACCCCCCGCCGACGCGGGCGGCGACCACGCGCACCCGCTCGCGTGGCAGCGACAGCACGTGCGCGAGCTCGTCGCGGACGAGGAACGGCACCTGGGTGCTGGTGCGCACCACGAGGGTGCCGTCGTCGGCGAGCCAGCCCCGTCCCCCGTGCGTCTCGAGCTGGGCGTGCGAGACCCGCGACGTCTGCCACGTCCCGGACACCACGGCGTGCGCCGAGGCGAGCGCGGCCTCGACGTCGCCGTGCTCGTCGTGCAGCTGGGCGACCACGTTGCGCGTCGGCTCGGCGATCCGCGAGACGACCGCGTCCTTGTCGCCGTGCACGAGCGGCGCCCCGGGCCGTCGCGCGACGTCGGGGTCGAGCACCGCCGGCAGCACCTCGTACTCGACGTCGACGAGCCGGCACGCCTCCTGCGCGGTCGCGACCGTCTCGGCCACGACCACCGCGACGCGCTGGCCCGCGAACCGCAGGACCGGGTCGAGCATCCGCGTGTCGTCGGGGTCGTCGAGGCGGCTCTGGTGGCGGCCGGTGGAGTAGAGGACGTCGGGGGCGTCGTGGTGCGTCAGCACGAGGTGCACGCCGGGCAGCGCCTCCGCGCGCGACGTGTCGATCGACGTGACGCGGGCGTGCGGGTGCGGGCTGCCGAGGACCGCCACGTGCAGCAGGTCCGCCGGCGCCTCCAGGTCGAGGGTGAACGGCTCCTGCCCGGCCACGACACGGCACGCCGCCGGTGCCGCGACCGAGGCGCCGAAGGCCGCGCCGGGAGCGGCCTCGCCGACGTTGGTCCGGCCCGCGAGGGCGTCGCGGACCGACCGGTAGCCGGTGCAGCGGCACAGGTTGCCCTTCATCGAGCGGCACAGGTCGTCGTGGGCGAGCCCCTCCGGCAGCGTGGAGGCCGTCACGACCATGCCGGCCGTGCAGAACCCGCACTGGAACCCGGCTGCGTCGACGAAGCGCTGCTGCACGGGGTGCAGGTCGTCGGGCGTGCCGAGGCCGGACGCCGTGGTGACCTCGCGACCGGCGGCCCGCACGGCCGGGAAGACGCACGCGTGCGTCGGGTCGCCGTCGACGAGGACGGTGCAGGCACCGCAGTCGCCGGCGTCGCAGCCCTTCTTGACGTCGAGGCGGTCGTGGTCGCGCAGGTAGGTGCGCAGGCACTGGCCCGGCGCCGGGGCCGTGGTGACGCTCGAACCGTTGACCCGCACCTCGAACGCCCCTCTCTCGACGGGACCGCTCTCGACCGGGGTGCTCACGCCAGCTCCTCCACGACCTCGAGCGCGCAGCGCAGGGTCTGCGCCGCGCGCCAGTCGGGCGCACCGTGCGGGTCGTCGTACCAGCGGTCGATCGTGGCCACCGCGGTCGCGACGTCGGCCTCCGTCGGAGCAGCGCCGAGGTCGAGCACGTGGGGACGGCGGGTCGAGGCGGTCACGCTGACGTGCACGCCGCCGTCCGGCTCGCGTCGTCCGACCAGCACGGCGCCCGAGCGGCCCATGGCGGTCAGGGCGGCACGACGGAACGCCGTCGTCGCGTCGAGCGACGCCCGCGGCACCTCGAACGCGCGCACGAGCTCGCCGGGGCCCAGGGCCGTCCGGCGCACGTCGGTGACCAGCGCGGCGACCGGCACGCGACGCTCGCCGTCGGGGCCCCACACCACGGCCACGGCACCGAGGCCGGTCAGCAGCGAGGTGGCGCCGCCGGCCGGGAGCGCCAGGCACACGTTGCCACCGACGGTGGCCCGCCGCGAGACCTTGCTCGACATCACGAGCGCCTCGACGCACGGACGCGCCACCGCGAGGCCCGGCAGCCCCGACCGCTCGGCGTGCGCGACGAGGTCGAGGAGCGTGCAGGTGGCCCCGATCGTCAGTCCGCCGGTCGACCCGTCGCCGAGCTCCCAGTCGGGCCAGCCGAGCGCCGTCAGGTCGACGAGCCCGGTGGTCGTCACCTGCGGCTCGGAGAACAGCCAGGTGCCGCCGGCCAGCCAGGTCTCCCCCGGCGCGAGCCGGAGGTCGTCGGGGCCGTCGGGCAGGCGGAAGGACTCCACGGTGTGCAGGTCCACGGCTCAGTCCTCGATCTCGCCGAGCGCGCGGTAGGCCGACGCGATCGCCGCGACCCGCTGGCCCGCGGCCGGACCGAGCGCGTCCAGGACCCGCGACGACAGCGCCGCGACGACGCTCATCGCCGCCGCGTAGCTGTCGAACGCGACCTGCGTGGCAGCCCCGCACTCGATCCAGACGTCACCGGGGGACGCGAGCCGCCGACCGGACGGGTCGGCCATGAGCACGACCGTGGCGCCCTGCGACCGGACGAGGTCGAGCAGCCCGGCGATCTCCGGCGGTCGGCGGCGGAACGCGACCACGACCACGACGTCGTCGGCACCCAGCCCGACCACCTCGTCGGACAGCGACTGCCCCGGCGACGGCGCGACGCAGACGCCACGGCGCACCTGCGTCAGCTGCTGGGTCAGGTGGAGCGCCACCGGGTAGCTGTTGCGCATCCCGACGACGGTCACCGTCGCGGCCCCGGCCAGCAGCCCCGCAGCCTGCTCGATCGCACCCTCGGCCGCGGTGAGCACGCGGTGCAGGTGCTCGACCTCGGTCTCCAGGTGGCGCGCGACGGTCGGCGGGGCACCCACGGGCACCGGCAGTCCGGCGTTGCGCAGCACGAGCAGCTGGTCGCGGACCTGCGTGAAGTCCTCGTAGTCGAGGCGGCGGAACAGCCGGCTCATCGTGGCCTTGGAGACACCGGCCAGCTCGGCGAGCTCCGACGCGCGGTACATCGCGAGGTCGTGGAGGTGCTCGAGCAGCACGTCGGCGGCGCGACGCTCCTGCGGCGCGAGGTCGGCGTACTTCTCGGTGATGCGCACCTCGATCGGGCGCGCGCCCTCGCCGGGGGACGCCGACGGAGCCCCCTGGCCGGACGTCACAGGGCTGGATGTCACAGGGCTGGACGTCGAGGCGGTGGACGTCACGGGGCTGGAGGTCATCGTGCCGCGACCTTCGCCGCGACCTCGAGGACCGCGGCCTCGAAGGCGTCCAGCCCGCGGGCGACGTCGATCTCGCGGACGTCCTCGTCGGGGTGGTGGCTCACACCGTCGTGGCAGCGCACGAACAGCATGGCCACGTCCGTGACGGCGCCGACGGCCATGCCGTCGTGCCCGGCGCGGCTCCACAGCCCCATCGGCGTGGTGTCGCCCGTGCCCACGATGCCGGTGACGACGGCGTCGGTGAGCCAGGGTGCGCACGGCATCGCGGGCGCCCGGTGGGTCTCGGTCACGCGCAGGCCCAGACCCCGCGCGGCGCAGAGCCGCCGCAGCTCGACCTCGAGCTCCTCCCACATCGCGTCGCGGGCGGCGTCGGTCGGCGCACGCAGGTCGAGGCTGACCTCGACGTGCCCCGCGATCACGTTCACCGCGCCGGGGCGGGCCTCGATCCGGCCGGTGGTGGCGATGCAGCCCGACGGACGGACCATCCGCTCGATCGCCGTGATGCACTCGGCGGCGCCCACCATCGCGTCCTTGCGGCGCTCGTAGGGCGTCCCGCCGGCGTGGCGGGCCTCGCCCACCACCTCCAGGACGAACCGGCGCGCACCGGCGATGGTGGTCACGTACCCGAGGGAGGCGTCGGCCTCCTCGAGATAGGGACCCTGCTCGATGTGCGCCTCGAGGTAGCCCACGAGCTCCTCGGGTCGCCGCGCGGCGTCGCCGACGGCGCGCGGGTCGAGGCCGAACTCCTCGAACGCCGTCCGCAGGCTGGTGCCGCCGGCGTCGTGGAGGTCCCACCAGGCCGGGTCCCACGTGCCGGCGGCCGCGCAGCTGCCGAGCAGCGCCTTGCCGAACCGGGTGCCCTCCTCGTCGCTGAACCCGACCACCTCGAGGGCGAACGGCAGCTCGTCGACCCGGTCGCCGAGCCGCTCGGCGACCGCGATGCCCATGAGCACGCCGAGCATGCCGTCGTACGACCCGGCGTCGGGGACGGTGTCGAGGTGGGAGCCGAGCAGCAGGGCGGGCAGCCCCGGCGTACGACCCTCGCGTCGGCCGTACTGGTTGCCGGCCGCGTCCTGGCGCGGGGTCAGCCCGGCGCGGGTCATCCACCGGGCGACGACGCGGTTGGCCGCCGCGTGCTCCGGCGACAGGTAGACGCGCTCCAGGTGCTCGGGATGGGAGGAGTAGAGGTCGAGCTCGGCGCAGCGGGCGAGCACCTCGGCCGCGGAGCCGACCGCGGAGCCGCTCGTGGGCAGGTCCGTCGAGGCGCTCATGCGTACACCTCCTGGGCGGCGCCGACGCCTGCGCCGGCCGTCACGGTGACGCCACCGGACCGCAGCACCTGCTCCAGGACCGCGAGCGTGACGAGCACGGCGTCCTTGCGGGCGTTGTAGCCCATCGTGCCGATCCTCCAGACCTTGCCGTGCAGGGGTCCGAAGGAGGTGCCGATCTCGATGCCGAAGTCCTCGAGCATCGCCGCCCGGGCGGCGTCGCCGTCCACGCCGTCGGGGATGTGGACCGCGACGACGTTGCTCATCTTGTGCTCGACGTCCCCGAAGACCTCCAGACCGAGCCCGCGGACCCCGGCGAGCATCGCGGCGCCGTGCAGACGGTGCCGCTCGACGGCGGCGGCCATCCCCTCCTCCACGAGGAGCCGGGCGCACTCGCGCGCGCCGTAGAGCATCGTCGTGGCCTCGGTGTGGTGGTTGAGCCGTCGCGGTCCCCAGTAGTCCATGATCATGGCGAGGTCGAGGTAGTTCGAGGCGATGCGCACGCCGCGGGCGACGTCGCGGTCCTCCGCGATGCCCGTCTCGACGTGGCGACGACCGTCGATCAGGTCGACGGCGCGCGGCGAGATCGTGATCGGCGAGGAGCCGGAGGGACCGCCCAGGCACTTCTGCAGGCCGGCGGTCGCGACGTCGATCCCCCACGCGTCGGTCTCGAACGGGTTGCCGCCGAGCGAGGCGGTGGCGTCGCAGTAGAGGAGCACGTCGTGCCGTCGGCAGATCTCGCCGAGGTCGGCCAGCGGCTGGCACATGGTCGTCGAGGTGTCGCCCTGCACGACCGCCAGCACCTTGGGCCGGACCTCGAGGATCGCCGCCTCGACCTGCTCGGGCGCGAACACGGTGCCCCAGTCGGTCTCGATCGTGTGCACCTCGGCACCGCACCGCTCGCCGATCTCCGCGAGCAGGTGGCCGAACCGGCCGAAGACCGGGACGAGCACCCGGTCGCCCGGCTCCAGCAGCGAGACGAGGGCCGCCTCGATGCCGGCGCGCGACGTGCCGTCCACGAGGAAGGTCTGCTCGTTCGCCGTCGCGAACACCTCGCGGTACAGGCCCATGACCTCCACCATGTAGCCGGTCATGGCGGGGTCGTACTGGCCGACGAGCTGGGCCGACATGGCCCGCAGGACCCGCGGGTCGGCGGTGATCGGACCAGGTCCCATCAGCAGGCGGGGCGGGGGGTTCACGGGAGCGGTGTCCATGGGTCCTTCCATCGGTGGTGCGGCGAGGTGCGGGGTCACGACGACGGCCTGCCGAGCTGCCGGCCGTGGCGGTGGTCGACGTGGTCCACGTCGACCAGCTCACCACGCACGACGGTGCCCACGACCCGGCCTGCGAGGTGCAGTCCGTCGTACGCGGTGATCGGGTTCCTGTGGGCCAGCCGGGCGGCCTCGACGTGCAGCTCGGCGGCGGGGTCGTAGACCGCGAGGTCGGCGTCGGCGCCGACGGCCACACGTCCCTTGTGCGCGAGGCCGACGAGGTCGGCGGTGCTCGTCGACATCCACCGGCTCAGCCGTGCCAGCGGGATGCCGCGGAGCCTCGCCTCGTGCGCCAGGACGGCGAAGCCGACCTGCAGGCCCGACACGCCGCCCCAGGCCTGCTGCAGGTCGCCGTCGCCCTTCTGCTTCTCCTCCACGGTCGACGGCGAGTGGTCGCTGACGATGCAGTCGACCAGACCCTCCTCGAGCGCCTGCCAGAGGGCCTCGCGGTTGCCGGCGTCGCGGATGGGCGGGCAGCACTTGAACTCCGGCGCCGCGTCGGGGATCGTCTCGGCGCTGAAGGTGAGGTAGTGCGGGCAGGTCTCGACGGTCAGCGGCAGCCCCTCCGCCCGCGCGTCGGCGATGAGGTCGAGCGCCCGCGCGCTGCTCAGGTGCAGGACGTGCACGCGGGCCCCGGTCTCCCGGGCACCGTCGACGACCTGGCGGATGGCGGACACCTCCGACGCGTCGGGACGCGACAGCACGAAGTCGCGGTAGGCGCGGCTCGCCGGGGCCGGCGTGCGCTCCAGGATCGCGGCGTCCTCGGCGTGCACGATCATGAGCGCGTCGAGCCGGGCGACCTCCGCGAGGGCCGCGTCGAACGCGGCCCGGTCCAGCGGCGGGAACTCGTCGACGCCCGACGGGCTGAGGAAGCACTTGAAGCCGAACACCCCGGCGTCCCAGAGCGGCTCGAGGTCGGCGACGTTGCCGGGCACCGCGCCGCCCCAGAAGCCGACGTCGACGGCGAGCTGGCCCTGGGCCGCCGCGCGCTTGGCGGCCAGGCCCTCGAGCGTCGTGGTCGGCGGCACGGAGTTGAGGGGCATGTCGACGAGCGTGGTCACGCCGCCGAGGACCGCGGCCCTCGTGGCCGTGCGGAAGCCCTCCCACTCCGTGCGGCCCGGCTCGTTGACGTGCACGTGCGTGTCGACGACGCCGGGCACCACGAAGGCGGTGTCGGGCGCGCGGTAGACCTCGCCGACGGGGACGTCGTCGAGGGGTCCGACGGCCGTGATGCGGCCGTCGACGAGCGTCAGGGTCGCGGGACGGAACGCTCCGTCGACGAGCACGTGCCGGGCCTGGATCGCGTCGAGTCGCATGGGCGTCGTCAGTCCCTCGACCCGGCCGCCGGTGCGGCGGGCGCAGCGGCCGGCTCCGCGTCCGCACCCGGCTCGCCGCGGCGCAGCACGGTGAAGCACAGGTTGAGCGTGAACGCGACGAGCGCGGCGGCGCTGATCTCCGAGCCCAGGATCGTGGCGACCCAGTCGGGTGTCCTGCTCCAGAACTCCTCGTTGACGACCGGCAGCAGCCCGAAGCCGAGCGACACGGCCACGACGACGAGGTTGCGGTGGTCGTCGAGGTCGGCCCGGGCGAGCGTGCGGACGCCGCTCGCGGCGACCGTGCCGAACAGCACGAGCCCCGCGCCGCCGAGCACCGGGAGCGGGATGACCGTCACAAGCGAGGCCAGCACCGGCGAGAGCCCGAGCAGCACCAGGACCGCGCCCCCGGTGGCGACCACGAAGCGGCTCCTGACGCCCGTGAGCGCGACCAGCCCGACGTTCTGCGCGAACGCGGTGGCCGGGAAGGAGTTCAGCACGGGCGCGATCGCGGAGGAGATCATGTCGGCGCGCACCCCGTCGGCGACGCGCCGGGAGTCGACGGGGGTCCCGACGACCTCCCCGACGGCGAGGATGTCCGCCGTGGTCTCGACCATGATGACCACCATCACGACGACCATCGCCACGATCGCGCCGACCTCGAAGACCGGGGTCCCGAACGCGAAGGGCGTCGGCACGGCCACGACGCCGGCGTCACCGACGCCGTCGAGGCTGGTCCGGCCGACGGCGAACGCCACCAGCGTGCCGAGGACCAGACCGAGCAGGACGGCCAGGCGGGCCAGCGCCCGGACCGACGTCATGACCAGCACGAGGGCCAGCGTGACGAGGCTGAGCACGAGGTTCGTCGGGCTCAGGTAGTCGGGGTTCTCGCCGCCGGCCACGGTCGGCTGCCCGGTGATCCAGCCGGCGGCGACCGGCATGAGGGACACCCCGATGACCGTGATGATCGACCCCGTCACGACGGGCGGGAAGAACCGGATCAGGCGCGAGAGGAGGGGCGCGATCGCGAAGCCCACGAGGGCGGCCACGACCACCGCCCCGGCGACGACGCGGAGCCCACGCTCGCCGTCGCTCTCGCCGGCGATGATGGTGACCATCGTCGAGACGGAGGCGAAGCTGATGCCCTGGACGAGCGGGAGGCGGGACCCGAGGAACGGGACGCCGATCGTCTGCAGGATCGTCGCGAGGCCGCTGACGAGCAGCGCGCACGCGACCAGCGTGGCCGACTCCGCCGGCTCCAGCCCGGCGGCACCACCGACGATGAGCGGCACCGCGATGATGCCGCCGACCATGGCCAGGACGTGCTGGAGGCCGTAGCCGAGCAGCTGCGGCACCGGCAGCACCTCGTCCTCGGGACGGGGCGTCGCTGCGTGCTCGCTCGCTCGTGCGGTCATCGTCGTGCTCGCTCTCGTGGGGTCGGTGGGCTCAGCAGAAGCCGGGCACGGTGGCCCAGGCCTGCGGGGCCTGCGGGGCGCCCTCGCGCTGGACGGTGGCCTGGATGAGCCCGTACGGGCGGTCGGCGGCGAAGAAGACCTCGTTCGGGTTGTCGAGCCCGAACGGCTCGAGGTCGACCAGGAAGTGGTGCTTGTTGGGGCACGACAGCTTGATCTCGGCGACGTCGTCGAACTGCTCCAGGACGGCCCGCCCCATCGCGAAGATGGTCTGCTGCAGGGCGAGGGAGTGCACGCTCGCGAACGTCTCGAGCAGGACCGTCTTCACGGCGTCGTAGCGGGCGTTCCAGTCGACGTCGGTGCTGCTGTAGCGCCACCACGCCGTGACCGACGTGGCGAGGATGCGGTCGGTGGTCTCGCGCAGCGTCGTGTACTGGTCGCGGGGGAACCCGTGGAACTCCGAGCCGGTCGACTTGAGGACCGTCGCGTCCTTGAACCCCGCCAGGACCCACGTCTGCTCGCCGTCCTTCTGCACGAGGGCGGTGCGGACCTCCTGGCCCGTGCGGACGAAGGAGTGGTCGTGCGGCCGGCCGCCGACGGCGATGCGCTCCCACGCGTAGAGCTCAGCCTCCCAGCGTCCGCCGGAGACCCAGTCGAAGCTGGTGACGAAGTGCTCCCCCAGGGTCAGCAGGAACTGCTCGGGCGAGCCGATGCCGTGCTGCTCGGCGAAGGCGTACACGGTGTTCTTCTGCGTGTCGGTGGCGACGACCTGGCTGTTGTCGCCGTCGACGTGGCACGCCACGAAGTCGCCCCGCAGCTGCGAGGTGACGTTGAGGTCCTCGATCTCGTGCCGGTCGGTGTCGCGGGTGATCCGCACCAGCCGGTTCTCGGCCTTCCCGTACTGGTTCGGTCCCAGGACGATGTCGCCCGTCGCCATGGTCAGCTCCCTCGGTAGGTGGTGTAGGCGAACGGGCTCAGCAGCAGCGCCACGTGGTGGTGCTCCTGGCCCGCCCCCGCCTCGAACGCGACGCGCACGACGGGGTAGAAGGTGCTGCGGTCCTGGTCGGCGAACCAGGGACCGGTCGCGAAGACGAGCTCGTGGACCCCGACGTCGACGGGGTCGTCGAAGCGGATGCGACCGTCGGCGTCGGTGGTCGCGGTGACCGCGTCGTCGAGCGAGACGACGAGGCCGGCCGCGGGGCGCCCGAGCGCGGCGTCGAGCACGTGGGTGGAGAGGGTGGTCATGCGAACGTGTCCTCCAGCCGCAGCAGGGCGATCTCGCGGAGCTGGCCTGCGGTGACCGCCAGCTCCGTGTCGGGGTCGTTCGTGAGCCGCTGCTCGAGCAGGGCGAGGATCTCGTCGGCGCTGCGACCGGCCGCGCGCACGAGGAAGATCCGGTCGAACCGCTCCTCGTAGGCGGCATTGCCCGCCGCGAGCCGCGCCGCGGTGTCGGCGGAGCGGTCGACACCGGACTGCTCGCGTCCGGAGAGGTCGGCGCTGCGACCCGTGCCGACGTGCCGCTCCCCGATGCGCGGGTGGTCGGCGAGCGCGGCCTCGACCTGCGCTCCCGTCCAGCCCGCGGCCAGCGCGTCGGCCCGTGCCACGAGCGCCGCGACGCTCCCGTAGGGGCGCCCCGCGACGAGGGCGTCGACCCACGCGTCGACGTCGGCGCAGGTGCGCAGCACGGCCTCGGCCTGGTCGGCGTCGGCCGTGTCGAACGTCGTGATGTCCACGTGGTCCCTCCCTCGTCCCGAGGAACGCTAGGACCATCGTGTTACGTCTCGTGCAACCCGCGTTTCATCCGGGTAACGGACACCGCCTCACGAGCGGAGCGGACCCGCCACGAGGTCGAGCAGGTCGAGGTCGCGGCGGGGCGGTCCCACGAGGCAGACACCGCACGGCAGGCCGTCGGCCGTGGTGAGCGGGACGCTGACCGCCGGGAGGCCGCCGAGCCCGGCCACGCAGGTCAGGCGCAGGGTGGCCGCACGCACCTCGCCGAGGTCGGCCCCCAGCTCCGGCGCCACCGTCGGTGCCGACGGCAGGACCACCACGCGGTCGCCGACGAGACGCCGCACCGCGTCCCGCGCCCGGGCCGCGTCGTCCGCGGCCTGCACGGCGGCGTCGTGGTCGATCTCGGCGGCCATCTCGAAGCGGCTCCGCACGTCGGCGCCCAGGGAGTCCAGGCGGGTGCGCAGCCACCAGCCGTGGCTCTGCCAGGCCTGTGCCGCCTGGTGCACCCGGAACACCTCCGGCCACTCCGCCGGCAGGTCCCAGGACTCCTCGACGAGGGTGCCGCCGTCACCGCCCCAGCCGGCGCCTCGCGGACCGTCCTCGAGGAACGTCTCGATCGCCACTCGCACGTCGGGCGACGCGAGAGCCATGAGCTCGGGCACCACCACGACGTCGCGCAGCGGGCGGGGCGCGGCGTTGGGCAGCAGCACGGCCCCGACCCGGCGCAGCAGGCTCGCGTCGCGGGTCATCCACCCCACCGTGTCGAACGACGGCGCGAGCGGCATCAGCCCGGCGGTCGGCACGCTGCCGTGCGTCGGTCGCATCCCGTACAGGCCCTGGTAGGCGGCGGGGACCCGGATGGAGCCGCCGGTGTCGGTGCCCAGCCCGACCGTCGCGTGGCCGAGGGCGACGGCCGACGCCGATCCCGAGGACGAGCCACCGGAGATGCGTCCGGGCGCCCGGGGGTTCGGCGGGGTGCCGAAGTGCGCGTTCGTGCCGGCCAGGCTGTACGCGAACTCGTCGGTGCGGGCGATGCCGCGCACCGACGCACCGGCGCCCAGCAGGGCATGCACGGCCCAGGCGTGGCTCGACTCGACGGGCGCGTGGGCGGCCCAGGTCGGGTTGCCGGCGCCGACCGGCTGCCCGGCGACGGCGAACAGGTCCTTCACCGCGACGCTCTCGCCCGACAGCGGCCCCGACCCGGGCCGGACGAGCGGGTCGCCGACCGCCCGCCAGACCCGGGTGTCGACGGCCGGCGCCGGCACCGCGACGTGCGCGGCCGTGACCTGCCAGCCCACCTCGGTCCGCTCCCACAGCTGCGTCTGCTGGCCACGGCCGCCACGCTCCGGCGCGGTCACCGCGACGACGAGCGCGTGGGTCGGGTCGACCACCCGCACGTGCACCTCGGCGATCGTCCGCCGCGGTGCGCCACCGCGCGACCCGCGGAAGCGGCTGATCGTCTCGTGGCCGACGAGCAGGCCGGCGGCGTCGCCGCGCAGCGTGTCGGGACGGTCGGCGAAGAGGGCGTCGAGCGTCTCCAGGTCGTCGGACATGAGCGCCTTCTCGTAGGCCCAGAAGGCCTCGAGCAGCCCCTCGGGCGCGTCGTCGCTCACGCGAAGTCCGCCAGCCGGATCCGTGCGTGCACGCCCTTGACCACGTCGACCACCTGGCTGATGTCGAAGTCGGTGGCCGCGCTCAGGTACGCGTACGCATGCCGCGGGTCCATCCCGTAACGCGCCTGCAGCAGACCGACCGCCGCACGCACGCAGTTCTGGGTCGCGACGTCGAGGTCGGGGTCGAGACCCGTCGGCACGAGGTACTCGCGGGTGCGCGCCAGCGGGCCGACCAGCTCGCCGAACTGCGCCACCGCCTCCTCGCGCGGCACCACGTCGAGGCGCACCGTCGCCCGCAGCGACGCCTCCATCGCGGTGAGCGCGACCTCCCCGCCACCCTGCGCGAAGTGCGGGTCGCCGACGTAGGCGAGCGCGCCAGCCACCTGCACGGGCAGGTAGAGCGTCGCCCCCGCGGTGAGCAGGTTGATGTCGAGGTTGCCGCCGTGCGCGCCGGGCGGCACGGTGTGCGGCCGCTCGTCGCCGGCGACCGCGACGCCCATGATGCCGAGGAAGGGCGCGAGCGGGAACCGTACGGTGCGCGCGTCGTCCGGGCCGTACGCCATCACCCCGGTGTCGCCCTCGGCGCGGGCGAACACGCTGAACACGTCGCCGTCGAGCGGGTACTCGCCCGGCAGCGCACCCTTGCCGTGCCGGTTCGAGACGACGCCGTACGGCACCCGCTGCTGGGCGTCGACGAGCGTCATGGCCAGCAGGTCGCCCGGACGTGCGCCGCGGACCTCGATCGGGCCGGTGACCACGTGCGGTCCGTCGACCCCGAACGTCCGCGGGTAGCCGGACGCGGCGAGCGCCACCGCGTCGTCGAGCACGTCGACGCCGTACGGCTCGAAGAACGCGCGCGGGTCGCGGCCCTGGTCCTCGAGGATGCCCTCGTGGCTGATCGTGTCGACCACGACCTCGTCGCCCGGGTCGACGGACAGCACGGCGCGGTCGGTGGCGCAGGGCAGGCGGCCCCACAGCACGTGGCCGGCCGTGGACGGCAGGTAGGTCGCGCCGGACGGGACGCCGGTGCCCGTGTGGAGAGGTGCGGCGTCGAGCGGCGTGCTGCGCGGGGGGCCCTGGTGGGTGGTCATGGACGGAGACCCTAGAGACCCCATGTCACGGACTCGTGACATCCCGGCCACGACCCCGCCCGACCGCACCGTCAGAATCTGGGGATGCTGCGCCGCATCCCGTCCGACCGGATGAACCTCGTCCTCATGCTCGCCCTCACCTTCTCGACGGGGGTGATCGACGCGGTCGGCTACCTCGGGCTCGACCGCGTGTTCACCGGCAACATGACCGGCAACGTCGTGATCCTCGGCATGGCGGTCGTGGGCGCCGACGACCTCCCGATCCTCGGACCGGCGCTCGCGCTGGTCGGGTTCCTGGCGGGGGCCGCGCTCGGCGGTCGGGTGCTGAAGGGCGCGCGGACCGGGTGGTCGGCCCGCACGACGACGCTGATCGCCTGCGTCGGTGCGTCGATCCTCGCGCTCGGCGTCGTGCTGTTCGTGGTCGGCGACGAGGTCGGTCACGTGGGACAGGTCGTCATCACGACGCTGCTGGGCGCGGCGATGGGCCTGCAGGCCGCGACCGCCCGGTTCATCGCCGTCAAGGACGTCACCACCGTGGTCGTCACGTCGACGATCACGGGCCTGGCCGCCGACTCCGTGCTCGGGAACGGCAAGGGTGGCGGGTCGGGTCGTCGCGTGGCCGCGGTGGTGCTGATCCTCGCGGGTGCGGCGGCGGGTGCCGCGCTGCTGCGCTGGCACCTGGGGGCCGGTCTGCTGCTCGCGGCCGCGATCACGCTGGTCGTGTGCGTGGTGGGTGCGCTGCACGCGCGGGCTGCGGTCCCGGCGTCCGCATCGTAGTTTGGGCGGTGTGCTGCTGACCTTGGTCGACTGGCGGGTGCGCGTGGCCGCGCTCTACGAGCAGGTCCGCGCGGACCCCGACCCCGAACGGGGGCACGCCACCTGGCGGCAGGGTCGCGACGAGCTGTTCCGCAGCCACCCGCAGTCGCCGTTGCCGGCCCGCGACCCGCTGCGCGAGACGGGCCTGCCCTACTGGCCCTACGACCCGGCGTGGCGCTTCGAGCTGCCGCTCCTGCCCCCACCGACCGACGCGACGGACCCCGACGAGCGCGTCGTCGACGGGGGTGGCGACGGCGACGTGACGATGCGGCGGACGGGCAGGCTCGAGCTGCCCACCGGCTCGACGCTCGACGTCTGGACGCTCCTGCAGTACGCCGGCGGCATCTTCGTGCCCCTGCGCGACGCGACGTCGGGCCGCGCAGACGGCGCCGCGTCGTACGGCGCGGGACGCTACCTGCTCGACACGGCCAAGGGGTCGTGGCTCGGCGGGGGTGCCGGGCCCGCTGCAGACCAGCAGAGCGCGGCAGCCGGGCACGGCGGGGGTGCCGGGCCCCGGGCGGCAGTCGAGCACGGCGGGGGCGCCGACGGCGGCACGGTCGTGCTCGACCTGAACTTCGCCTACCACCCGTCGTGCCGCTACGACGACCGCTGGCGCTGCCCCCTCGCATCGCCGGGCAACACGATCACCGACGTCGTCGAGGCGGGCGAGCGCCTCCCCGCCTGACCGGGCGGGCGTCCCACCTCCAAGGGTGCGTCCCACCCCAGCACTGCGTTGGGGGGTTGCCCTTGGGGTTGGGCCCAACCCAAAGGGCAGCCCCGGTCAGAAGGTGAGGGCGAGGGCGGGGTCGCGCAGGATCGACGCCACGTCGGCGAGGAAGCGCGAACCCTGCTGGCCGTCGACGACCCGGTGGTCGAAGCTCACCGCGAGCGTGGTGACCCACCGCGGCTCGACCCTCTCGTCAGCCCCGCCGGGTGTTCCCGTGACCCACGGACGCCGGTCGATCTGGCCGACGCACAGGATGCCGGTCTCGCCCGGGTTGAGGATGGGCGTGCCCGCGTCGACGCCGAACACGCCGACGTTGGTGATCGTGAACGTGCCGCCGCTCATCTGCGCCGGCTGGGTGCGACCCGCGCGTGCCGTGGCGGTGAGCTCGCCGAGCGCCTCGGCCAGCTCGAGCAGCGTCATCCGGTCGGCACCGGGGATGTTCGGCACCACCAGCCCGCGGTCGGTGGCCGCGGCGACGCCGAGGTTCACCGACCTCTTCAGCACGATCTCCTGCGTGGCCTCGTCCCAGCTGGCGTTCAGCTCGGGCGTGCGGGTCAGCGCGAGGCAGACGGCCTTCGCGACGACGAGCGTCGGCGACACCTTCACACCGGCGAACCGACGGTCGGACTTGAGCCGCTCGACGAGCTCCATCGTCGCGCTCACGTCGAGCGTCACCCACTCGGTGACGTGCGGTGCGGTGAACGCCGAGCTGACCATCGCCTGGGCCGTCGCCTTGCGGACGCCCTTGACCGGAATGCGGGTGTCCCCGTCCGCGGCGGCGACCGGCGCCGACGTGGGTGCCGCGGCCTGCGGCTCGGGACGTCGGCCGGCGATGAACGCCTCGACGTCGGCCCGCGTGACGACCGGGCCGTCGCAGGGCACCTCGAGCAGGTCGACGCCGTGGTCCTTGGCCAGCTTGCGCACGGGCGGCTTCGCCAGCGCGCGACGGTCGATCGTCGCCACCCGGCCCAGTGCGGCCTCGACCGGCTCCGACGGTGCCGACGCCGACTCGCCCTTGCGTCGACGGCGACGCGTCGACGCGGTGCGCACGCCGTAGCCGACGAGCACGGGCTCACGCTTCTCCCCCGCCGACTGCACCGCCGGCTCCTCCGCCGACTCCTCCCCGTCCGCCGACGCCTCGCCCTCGACCAGCGACGACGCGTCGTCGGGGACGATGGGCCCCGTGGGGCCGCCGATCGCGATGATCGGCGTGCCCACCGGCACGGTCGTGCCCTCCGGCACCAGCAACGCCGTCACCTCGCCCGCGAACGGGCTGGGCAGCTCCACGACCGACTTCGCGGTCTCGATGTCGACGATCGTCTGGTTGACCTCGACCACGTCGCCCACGGCCACGTGCCACGTGAGCACCTCGGCCTCGGTCAGTCCCTCGCCCACGTCGGGCAGCCTGAACTCGCTCATCGATGCACCCCCTCTTCTCAGAACGCCATCGCGCGGTCGACGGCGTCGAGCACACGGTCGAGGTCGGGCAGGAACTCCTCCTCCACCCGACTCGGCGGGTAGGGCAGGTCGTAGCCGGTGACGCGCAGCACGGGCGCCTCGAGGGAGTAGAAGCACTCCTCCTGCACACGCGCGGCGATCTCGGCACCGAGGCCGAGCGTGCGCGACGCCTCGTGCACGACGACCGCGCGACCGGTGCGGCGGACGGACTCGTGCACGGGGCCGAGGTCGAGCGGGCTGAGGGTGCGCAGGTCGATCACCTCGAGGTCGACGCCGTCCTCCGCGGCCGCCTCCGCCGACTCCAGGCACGTGCGGACCATGGGTCCGTAGGCGAGCAGGGTCGCGTGGCGGCCGTCGCGCACCACCTGCGACGCGTGCAGCGGCGTGCTCTCCTGGCCGACCGGCCCGGCGTCCCAGTACCGACGCTTCGGCTCCATGAACACGACCGGGTCGTCGCTCGCGACCGCCTGCTGGATCATCCAGTACGCGTCGTGCGCGTTGGACGGGCTCACCACGCGCAGGCCCGCCGTGAGGCAGAACTGCGCCTCGGGGCTCTCGGAGTGGTGCTCGACCGCGCCGATGCCGCCACCGAACGGGATGCGGATGACGGCCGGCATCCGCACGACGCCCTGGCTGCGGGCGTGCAGCTTGGCCACCTGGCTGACGATCTGGTCGTACGCCGGGTAGACGAAGCCGTCGAACTGGATCTCCATCACCGGCCGGTAGCCGCGCAGCATCATGCCGACGGCGGCGCCGACGATGCCCGACTCGCCGAGCGGCGTGTCGATGACGCGGTCCTCGCCGAAGTCCTTCTGCAGACCCTCCGTCACGCGGAAGACGCCACCCAGCGGGCCAACGTCCTCACCCATGACGACCACCTTCGGGTCGGCCTCCATGGCCGCCCGGAGCCCGGCGTTGATCGCCTTGCCGAGGCTGAGCCGCTGACCCACCGCGGACGTCCGCTCGCTGGTGCTGGCGCTCATGCCGCACCGCCCTCGGTGTCGAAGGAGTCGCGGTAGGCGAGGTACTCGGCCTTCTGCGCGGCGAGCTCGGGGTGCGCGTCGGCGTACACGCCGTCGAACAGCGCGCCGAGGTCGGGCTCGGGCAGCGAGCGGCAGGCCTCGCGCAGGTGCGCGCCGAGGTCGTCGGCCTCCGTCTGCAGGTCGGTGAAGAACGACTCGGGCGTGTCGAGCTCGCGCAGGTAGCGCTCGACCCGGGCCAGCGGGTCGCGGTGCCGCCACGCCTCGACCTCGGCCGAGTCGCGGTAGCGCGTCGGGTCGTCGGACGTCGTGTGCGCACCCATGCGGTAGGTGACCGCCTCGACGAGCGTCGGGCCCTCGCCGTCGCGGGCCCGCTGCAGCGCGGCCTGCGTGACGGCGTGGACGGCGAGCACGTCGTTGCCGTCCACGCGCACCCCGCCGAAGCCGTAGCCGGCCGCGCGCTGCACGAGCGGGGTGCGGCTCTGGCGCGCGAGCGGCACCGAGATGGCCCAGTGGTTGTTCTGGCAGAAGAACACGACGGGCGCGTTGAACGACGACGCCCACACGAACGCCTCGTGCACGTCGCCCTGGCTGCTGGCCCCGTCGCCGAAGTACGCGAGCGCGGCGGCGTCGCGGGTCGGGTCGCCGGTGCCGACCGCGCCGTCCCGCTGCAGCGCCATCGCGTAGCCGGTGGCGTGCATGGTCTGCGCGCCGATGATGATGCTGTAGAGCGCCATGCCGGTCTCGGCGGGGTCCCAGCCGCCGAGCTCGACACCGCGGAACAGGCCGAGCAGCTTGGCCGGGTCGATGCCGCGGCACCAGGCGACGCCGTGCTCGCGGTAGGTGGGGAACGCGAAGTCCTGCGACCGGAGCGCGCGGCCCGAGCCGACCTGGGCGGCCTCCTGGCCCAGGCACTGCGCCCACAGACCCAGCTCGCCGTGACGCTGCAGCGCGTGCGCCTCGTGGTCGACACGACGGACGAGGAGGAGGTCGCGGTACAGGGACCGGACGCTCTCGTCGTCGCCGTCGAACGCGTAGCGCTCGTGCTCGACACGACGGCCCTCGGGCGTCAGGAGCTGGACGAGCTCGGTGTCGACGGTGGACGGTGTGGTCACCGGTCGCGCCGTCTCGGAGCCTGGGGTGTGCACGGGTACGGTCATGCGCTGTTCCTCTCGCGTCCGACGTGGGGTCTCCACGGCGGTGGGGCGGTACGGGACCGATGGCCTGCAGTGGTGGCGCAGACGTCCTGGTCGAGGCGTGACCGCAGTCACACCTGTCGTCACCGTAGCCGGTCGGAGGGACGACGCCAAGGGGGCACCTTCCTAGACTGGGGTCGTGGACCACCCGGTGATCGTCCTGGCGAGCGACGAGCACGCCTCCCACCTCGACGACGAGTTCCGTCGCTACCACCGCGACTACGACGTCCGCGTCGTGCGCACGTGCGCCGACGCGACCGCGCTGCTCGAGCGGCTGTGCGCCGCCGACCGGCAGATCGCCCTCCTCGTGCAGGACGCCGCCCTCCCCGACGCCGACGTGTGGACGTCGTTCGCCGCCTGGCGCCGCGTGGTCCCGACGGCCCGCCGCCTGGTCACGGTGCCCTGGGACCGGTTCCTCGAGGACGGCGACCGCCTGCGCCCGGGGCTGGCGCACGGGAAGTTCGACGCCTTCCTGCTCATGCCCCGCGGACTGCGCGACGAGGAGTTCCACGCCGCCGTCGTGGAGCTGCTGTCGGACTGGGGCTCCACCGTCGCGCGGCCCGAGGTCGAGACCATCCGCCTCGTGTCGCGCCCCGGCAACCCCGTCACCGCCGCCGTCCGCGACTTCGCGCACCGGATGGGCATCCCCGCGGGCGTCCACCACCCCGACAGCGACGTCGGCCGGGAGGTCCTGGCCGAGCTCGCCGCCGCGCGCGAGGGGTCTGGCGAGGTCGAGGAGTCGGAGCCGGGCGAGCCCGTCGTGGCGAGCGTGTACCGCGCGCCGTTCGTGGCGACGTCGGTGCGCGACGTCGCCCAGGTGCTCAACGGCTCGAGCGGGGAGACGGTCCTGCCCGACGTGGTCGACGTGGCCGTCGTCGGCGCCGGTCCGGCCGGTCTCGCCACGGCGGTGTACGCCGCGAGCGAGGGTCTCAGCACCGTGGTCCTGGAGGCCGAGGCCGTCGGCGGCCAGGCCGGCACCAGCTCGATGATCCGCAACTACCTCGGCTTCCCGCGGGGCGTGTCGGGCATGCGGCTCGCGCAGCGTGCCCGCAACCAGGCCGTCCGCTTCGGCGCGCGCTTCCTCACCGGCTGGGAGGTCGACGCGCTGCAGCCGTGCGACGCGTCGCTCGCCCACGACGAGCGCGAGCACGTGCTCACCACCCCCGGCGGCGGGCACGTGCGGGCGCGCACCGTCGTCATCGCGACGGGCGTCGCCTACCGCCACCTGGGCGTCGCGTCGGTCGAGGAGCTCGTCGGTCGCGGCGTGTACTACGGGTCCGCGATGACGGCGGCGCCGGAGGTCGAGGGCCAGCCCGTCGTCGTGGTCGGTGGCGGCAACTCCGCCGGACAGGCGGCGATCCACCTCGCCCGCTTCGCCTCGTCGGTGACGATCGTGGTCCGCCGCGACCTCGCCGAGACGATGTCGCAGTACCTCATCGACGAGCTGCGCTGGAACGAGCGCGTCCAGGTGCGGGTCGGGGTCGAGGTGGTCGACGGCGGCGGCGCCGGCCAGCTCGAGTGGCTCGACCTGCGCACCAACGCGTCAGGCGAGGTCGAGCGCGTCCCGGCGGCGGGCCTGTTCCTCCTGCTCGGCGCGCAGCCGACCTGCGGCTGGCTGCCCGCGTCGATCGCCCGCGACGCGCGCGGCTTCGTGCTCACCGGACGCGACGTGCCCAAGGAGGCCTGGCTCGGCCCCGGCGGCGTGCCCGGCCCGTGGGCGTCGGACGCGATCGTCCCGCCCGACACCCTCGCCACGACCGCACCCGGCGTGTTCGCGGTGGGCGACATCCGCTCCGGCTCGATGAAGCGCGTCGCCTCCGCCAGCGGCGAGGGCGCGTCGGTCGTGCCGCTCGTCCACGCCTGGCTGGCGCCCTGATCTTGGGGCTGGGCTGGGCTGGACCTGCGTTCCGAGAGGCCTCGACCGGCGGCGGGCGCGGGGCGCGGTGGGTTCTCCGCCGTTCGATCGGTGGACCATCAACCGCAGGGGCGGTTCTGCGGTTGCTCAGCCACCGATCCGGGCCCACAGCGCCCGGCGGTGGACCATCAACCGCAGGGGCGGTTCTGCGGTTGGCCAGCCACCGATGGCCAGCCCTACCGCCCCGTCAGGTGCCGCGCGGCGACGTCGAGGAGGCGCTCGTTGGCCGACGTCGTGCCGACGCTGACCCGCACGCCGCCGCCTTCGGTCGCGGCGCCGGGGAAGGGTCGCACCGCGACCGGCCAGAAGGCCTCGGCGAGCTGCGGGCCCTGGTCCGACGGCAGCCACACGAAGTTCGCCTGGGTGTCGGGCACGGTCCAGCCCTGGGCGCGCAGACCCTCCAGCAGCAGCCCGCGACCCTGCACGACGTCGTCCACACGGGCGGCGAGCTCGTCGGCGGCGTCCAGCGACGCCACCGCGGCAGCCTGCGCGACGTCGGTGACGCTGAACGGGGGCGTCGCCTTGCGCACGGCGGCGGCGACGTCGGGGTGGCCGACGAGGTAGCCGACGCGCAGGCCGGCGAGCCCGTAGGCCTTCGAGAACGTGCGCAGCACGAGGACGTTGTCGAACCGGGCCTGCAGGTCGAGCCCGCGGGCGGCGTCGGGGTCGCGCACGAACTCGACGTAGGCCTCGTCGACCACGACGAGCACCGACGGCGGCAGGGCGGCGACGAAGCGCTCGAGCTCGTCGTGCCGCACGACCGGCCCGGTCGGGTTGTTGGGCGTGCACACCACGACCACGCGCGTGCGGTCGGTGACGGCGGCGGCCATCGCGTCGAGGTCGTGGGTGTGGTCGGCGCGCAGCGGCACGGTCACGTGCGTGGCACCCGTGACGGTGACCGCGATGGGGTACGCCTCGAACGAGCGCCACGCCGTCACGACCTCGTCGCCCGGGCCGCAGTACGCGTCGAGCAGCGAGAACAGCACCGCCACCGAGCCCGTGCCGGCGGCGAACGCCTCCTCGGGGCGCGCCAGGTGCTGCGACAGCGCCGCGTGCAGCCGCGCGACCCCGGCGTCCGGGTAGCGGTTGACGCGTGCCAGCTCCGCCCCGGCACGCTCGACGACGCCCGGCAGGGGCGGGAACGGGTTCTCGTTGCTCGACAGCTTCAGCTCGTCGTGCTCCGCGGGCCGACCGGCCTTGTACCCGGGGATCGCGTCGAACACGGGACGGGGCGAGGGGACGGTCATGGGCCCGAGCGTAAGCCCCCCGCCTCCCGGCTCGACCCGCCGACGTCCCCGTCGTCGCGGGCCACGATGATGCTGCCGTGAGCCTCTCCGAGCAGCGCGTCGTGCGGTCGCCCCTCGTCGGCTACGCGCTCGTCCTGACGGCCGCCGTCCTGTTCGGCCTCAACGCCGGGGCGTCTCGCATCCCGCTGCGGTCCGGCACGGACGAGGCGACGTTCACGACCGTCCGCATCACGGGCGCCCTGGTGGTGCTCGTGGTCGTCGCGCTGGTGGTCGACCGGCACGCCCTCCGCCTGCCCGCGCCGCGCCGCCTGCCCCTGCTGGTGGGCCTCGGCGTGGTCGGCATCGCCGGGCTCCAGGGCTTCTACAACGTGGCCATCAACCGCCTGCCGCTCGGCATCGCGCTGCTGCTGGAGTACACCGGCCCGGTCCTGGTGGTGCTGTGGGTGAGGTTCGCGCGACGCCGTCCCGTGCACGCACGGATGTGGCCCGCCCTGGGCCTCACCCTCGCCGGGCTGGCCGTCGTGAGCCAGGTGTGGTCCGGGCTCGCGTTCGACGGCCTCGGCGTCGTCGCGGCGCTGCTGGCGGCGGTCTGCTTCGCGAGCTACTTCCTGCTCGGCGAGGACGACGGGGTGTCCGCGGACCCGTTGCACCACATCATCTGGGCGTTCGCCCTCGCCGCCGTCCTCATGAACGTCGTCGCACCCGTGTGGCGGGCCGACGCGCTCGGCGCCGACGCCTCGATGCTCGGCCGGCTCGACGACCTCTCCGTCCCGTCCTGGGCGGCGATGGCGTGGATCGTGCTGCTCGGCACCGTCACCCCGTTCTTCCTGCTCCTGCTCGCGCTGCGGGCCCTCCCGGCGACGGTGGTCAGCGTCGTCGCGATGCTCGAGCCGGTGGTCGCGACGCTGGTCGGGTGGGGCTGGTACGCCGAGTCGCTCACCGCGGTGCAGCTCGGCGGGGTCGCGATGGTGCTGGTCGGCATCGTGCTGGCGCAGACCGCGCGGCGCGACCCGCACCCCGACGAGCTGCCGCCGGTCACCTGACGCGGAACGCGTTCCGCCGCACGTCGCGCCGGCGTCGCGCACGCTGCCATGATCGACGCATGCTCTCCCGACTTCTGACCTCCTGGGTGCTCGGTGCCGCCGCCCTCGCGACCGCCGCGTGGCTGCTCGGCACGCACATGAGCATCGGCACCGCGACCGACACGACCTCCGAGCGGCTCGTCACGCTGGCGGTGGTCGCCGCGATCTTCGCCGTCGTCAACACGTTCGTCGCGCCGGTGATCAAGCTGCTCTCGCTGCCCTTCATCATCCTCACCCTCGGCCTGCTGCTCGTCGTCATCAACGCCGTCCTGCTGCTCCTGACGTCGCGCATCGCCGACGCCCTGAACGCGCCGTTCTTCATCGACGGCTTCGGCTGGGCCGTGCTGGCCTCGATCGTCATCTCCGTCGTCAACGCCGTCCTCGGCGCGTTCGCGGAGGACTGAGCCGTGCCCGACGCACCCCTGCGGCTCGAGGTCACCTGCCTGGGCAACATCTGCCGCTCGCCGATGGCCCACGTCGTGCTCGAGCAGCGCCTCGCCGACGCCGGGCTCGCCGACGACGTGGTCGTCACCTCCTCCGGGACGGGCGGCTGGCACGAGGGCGAGGCGATGGACGAGCGCGCGGCCGCCGCCCTGCGCGACGCGGGCTACGACCCGAGCCGGCACCGGGCGCGCACCTTCACGCGCGACACCTACGCCGAGACCGACCTGATGCTCGCGATGGACGCCAGCAACCTCGCCGACATGACCGACCTCGCCCCGACCGTCGCCGACGCGGGCCGTGTGCGGATGTTCCGGTCCTTCGACCCGGAGGCCACCGAGGGCGACGACGAGGTCGACGACCCCTGGTACGGCGGACCGGAGGGCTTCCAGCGCGTGCTGGCCGTCGTGGAGCGCACCAGCGACGCGATCGTCGCCGCCGTGCCCCGGCTGCGCGCCGAGGTCACGGGGTAACCTCGCGGCCATGGCACGGATGACGGGGACGGCGGCGCGCGCGGAGGCGCTCATCGGGCACGGGGTGGTCGCGACGACCCCCGTGGCGGGTGGCGACATCTGCACGACCACGCGGCTGCGCCTCAGCGACGGACGCGTCGCGGTCATCAAGACCCGCCCGCAGGCGCCGGCCGGCTTCTTCGCCCGCGAGGCGGCCGGTCTGCGCTGGCTCGCCGAGGTCGGCGACGGCGCGAAGGTGCCCGAGCTGCTCGGCGCCGACGACGACTGCGTCGTGCTCGCCTGGGTCGAGCCCGGCAAGCCCACCGTGGAGGCCGCCGAGCGCTTCGGCCAGGCCCTCGCGCGCACCCACGCGGCCGGCGCCCCGACCTTCGGCGCCGACGTCGACGGCTACATCGGCCTCGCCCCGCTGCCCAACCGGCCGATGGAGACCTGGCCGGAGTTCTACGCGTCGCGCCGCGTCATGCCCTACGTGCGGGCCGCCGTGCAGCGCCGGGCGCTCACCGCGGAGCAGGCCGACACCATCGAGCGCACGATGAGCCGGATCCACGACCTCGCCGGGCCCGCGGAGCCGCCGGCCCGCATCCACGGCGACCTGTGGTCGGGCAACGTCGTCTGGGGCAGCGACGGCGACGCCTGGATCATCGACCCCGCCGCGCACGGCGGCCACCGCGAGACCGACCTGGCCATGCTCGCCCTGTTCGGCCTGCCGCACCTGCAGCGCGTGCTGGAGTCCTACGACGACGCAGCACCGCTGGCCGACGGCTGGCGCGGCCGCGTCCCGCTGCACCAGCTGCACCCCCTGCTCGTGCACGCCGTGCTGTTCGGCGGCACCTACGGCGCCCGCGCCGCGGCCGCCGCGAAGGCCGCGCTCGAGCCGCCGACCGACTGACGCCGCCGCGCGCGTCGGCCCACGCTCTCAGCGCACGCACAGGGGCATTCGGCACACTGGGGGCATGCGCATCCTGGTGGTCGACGACGACCGCGCCGTCCGCGACTCGCTGCGGCGCTCGCTGGAGTTCAACGGCTACACGGTCGAGCTGGCGTCCGACGGGGCCGAGGCGCTCGCCGTCGTGCCCCGCACCGACCCCGACATCATCGTCATGGACGTGATGATGCCTCGGCTCGACGGCCTCGAGGCCACGCGCGCGCTGCGCAGCGCCGGCAACGACGTGCCCATCCTCGTCCTCACCGCGCGCGACGCCGTGAGCGACCGGGTCGACGGGCTCGACGCCGGCGCCGACGACTACCTCACCAAGCCCTTCGCGCTCGACGAGCTGCTGGCCCGGGTACGCGCCCTCATGCGTCGCTCGGCCCGCCAGGCAGAGCTCGAGGCCGACGAGCAGCCGCTGGAGTTCGCCGACCTGACGCTGGACCCCGTCACCCGCGACGTCACGCGCGGTGGTCGGGCCATCTCGCTCACGCGCACCGAGTTCGCGCTCCTCGAGCTGTTCATGCAGCGCCCCAAGCGCGTGCTCGAGCGCTCGTTCATCCTCGAGGAGGTCTGGGGCTTCGACTTCCCCACGACCGCCAACTCCCTCGAGGTGTACGTCGGCTACGTCCGACGCAAGCTCGAGGCCGAGGGCGAGCCGCGGCTGCTGCACACCGTCCGCGGTGTCGGCTACGTGCTGCGCGAGACGCCGCCCTGATGAGCGAGCAGGACCGGACGGACGCCCCCGACGGACGTCCGGGGGTGATGGACGCCGCCCGCCGGCGCATCCATCCGTTCACCGCACGAGCCTCGCTCGCCCTGCGCGTCGCGCTGCTCACCACCGGCGCGGTCGCGGCGGTGCTGGCCGTGGCGAGCGCGACGGTGTACATCACCGTGCGCGCCGAGCTGGAGGACTCCCTCGACGCCTCGCTCATCAAGCGCGCCGACGCGGCCGTCGCGGCCGGCTACTCGCCGTCGACGATGTCGACGGCCGACACCGACCTGCTCGCCGTCTTCGGCATCCGCTTCATCTCCGTCGAGGGCGGCCGCATCTTCACGCGGCAGACGCAGACGAACGTGCCGTTCGACGAGCGCGAGATCCAGGTGTCGCTGGGCGAGGAGAAGACGTCGCAGCGGACGGCGCGGATCGCCGGCGTGCCCTACCGCATCGTCGCGGTGCAGGCCGGCCCCGGCCAGGCGCTGGTGCTGGCGCAGTCGATGGAGTCGACGCAGCGGTCGCTGGAACGGCTCAAGGTCATCCTCCTGCTCACCAGTGCGGTCGGCATCCTCGTCGCGGGCGTGGCCGGCTGGGTGGTCGCCACGAACGGGCTGCGCCCGGTCCGTCGGCTCACGGCCGCGACCGAGCGTGTCGCCCGCACCGCGCAGCTCGAGCCGATCGAGGTCACCGGCTCCGAGCACGACGAGCTCGCTCGTCTGACGTCCTCGTTCAACCAGATGATGCTGGCGCTCGACGCGTCGCAGCAGCGCCAGCGCCAGCTCGTGGCCGACGCCGGGCACGAGCTGCGCACCCCGCTCACCAGCCTGCGCACCAACATCGAGCTGCTCGGTCAAGCCACGGAGCGCTCCGACCGCGACCTCAGCATCGAGCAGCGTCGCGAGATCATGGACGACGTCCGCGCGCAGCTCGGCGAGCTCACCACCCTCGTCGGCGACCTCGTGGAGCTCGCCCGCGACGAGCCGCTGCACCGCGCGCCCGAACCCCTCGACCTGGTCGACGTGGTCGAGCAGGCCGTCGAGCGGGTGCGTCCGCGGGCCGGCGGCCTGGTGCTCGACGTGCGGCTGGAGCCCTGGGACGTCATCGGCGAGGCCCACGTGCTCGAGCGTGCCGTGACCAACCTGCTCGACAACGCCGTGAAGTGGAGCCCCGAGGGCGGGACGGTCACCGTGCGGCTGCGCGACGGGGTGCTGACGGTCCGCGACGAGGGTCCCGGCATCGCCGCGGAGGACCTGCCGCACGTCTTCGAGCGGTTCTTCCGCTCCACCGAGGCGCGGACGATGCCCGGGTCCGGCCTCGGGCTGTCGATCGTCCACCAGGCCGCCGTGCGCCACGGAGGGTCGGTGCGTGCGGAGTCGCCCCCGTCGGGCGGCACGGTCGTCACCTTCGAGCTGCCGGCCGCCACGGACACGCCTCCCGCCTGAGCCGCTTCGGCCCCGGACCGCACCGACCGGCGCGCTCGGCCGGCGCACCAGGACGGACGCACGGTTCTTCCGTGCCTCACACGTGCCGCTCAGCGGGGTCTCAGCGATCGGGGAGAATGTTGTCCCATGACCGACCAGAACGATCCCTTCGCCGATCGCCCGTACACGCCGCCGACGCAGCGCGGTGACGGCGACGCCCCCTCCCCCGGTGCGGAGGGGACCTCCGAGCAGGCCCCTCAGGGGGCCGCGGACGCGACGCCGTCCGGCACCCCGGCCGACCACGAGCCCACGGTGCAGACCCCGGTCGGTGAGCACCCCCACCCCACCGTCGAGCAGCCGGCCGCGGCCCGCGCCGACGAGCAGCCGACGACACCGCAGCCGGCCGCCACCCCCGTCCCCCCGGAGTACGCGCACCGCTACGAGGCACCTGCCGCCCCCCAGGCCGCTGCCCCGGCCGGCGAGCCGACGGTCGTGCTCCCCGGCGGTGGCGGCGGCGCGGTGCCTCCGGCGTTCGTCGCCCAGGAGGCGGCACCGGCACCCAAGCCCCGCCGCCGGGGCACGCGTCTGGTCGCGGCGGCCGCGGCGATCGTCCTGCTGGGCGCCGCCGGCGGTGCCGGTGGGTCCGCGCTGTACGACCAGCTCACGGGCGACTCCGGCACCAGCCCGGTGGTCAGCTCGCTCGACTCCGACAGCAGCGGCGGCGACGCCCAGGCCACGAGCGGCCAGGTCGAGAAGGTCGCCAAGGCCGTGCTCCCGTCGGTCGTGCAGATCAACGTCGCGGGCGGCAGCGAGGCCGGCTCCGGCACCGGCATCATCATCAGCAGCAACGGCAACATCCTGACCAACAACCACGTCGTCGAGGCGGCCGCGCAGCAGGGCACCATCACGGTGGCCTTCAGCGACGGCACCACGTCGTCGGCCCAGATCGTCGGCCGCGACCCGAAGACCGACCTCGCCGTGGTCAAGGTCGACCGCACCGGCCTGACGCCCGCGACCTTCGGCAAGTCCTCCGACCTCGCCGTCGGCGAGGAGGTCGTGGCGATCGGCTCGCCGTTCGGCCTGGAGAGCACCGTGACCAGCGGCATCGTCAGCGCGCTGAACCGCCCCGTGTCGTCCTCCGACGGCACCGGCCAGAACACGACCGTGTTCCCTGCGGTCCAGACCGACGCGGCGATCAACCCGGGCAACTCCGGCGGGCCGCTCGTCGACCTCGAGGGCCGGGTCGTGGGCATCAACTCCGCGATCCGCTCCGGCGGCACGACGTCGGCCAGCGCCGGGTCGATCGGCCTCGGCTTCGCCATCCCGATCGACCTCGCCAAGAGCGTCGCGGACCAGCTGGTCAAGGGCGAGCAGGTCGAGCACGCCCTGATCGGCGTCACCGTCCGGCCCGCCGTCTCCAACGACGAGATCACCGGTATCGGCGCCGAGATCACCGAGGTCACCCCGGACAGCCCCGGCGCGAAGGCGGGCCTGGAGCGCGGTGACATCGTCACCGCCATCAACAACCAGCCCGTCGGCAGCTCCGACGCCCTCGTGGCCGGCATCCGCGGCTACCGCCCGGGCGAGCAGGTGACGCTGACCTACCTGCGCGACGGCAAGAAGGCCGAGACCCAGGTGACGCTCGCCTCCGACGGCGGCGCCACGGCCGACTGACCCCCGGCCCACCGACCGGCGGCACCCCCCGGCCGCCCCGACCTCCCTGGACGCCCGGCACCGGCGTCCGGGGAGGTCTTCTCCTGCTCGGGCCCGGACGGTCGAGGGGTCGGCAGGATCTCGCAGGACGATGTCCGGATCCCGCGCGACACCGCCCGTGCCACGGTCCTAGCGTGGTGCGGTGACCAGCTCCCCCACCACGTCCCCCGCACCGTCGACGTCGACCGAACGCGACTGGTCGCTGGCGGCGATGGGCGTCACAGTGCTGCTGTGGGCGTCGGCGTTCGTCGGCATCCGCGCGGTCGCCGACGTCTTCGAGCCCGGGCCGCTGAGCCTCGGGCGGCTGCTCGTGGGAGCGCTCGCGCTCGTGGTCCTGGCGCGACCGTGGCGCCACCGCCTGCCGCGGGGCCGCACGCTGGCGCTCGTCGTGGTCTACGGCGTGCTGTGGTTCGGCGCCTACAACGTGGCGCTGAACGCCGGCGAGACCTACCTCGACGCCGGCACCGCGGCGCTGGTGGTGAACATCGGTCCGATCCTCATCGCGCTGATCGCGGGCGTCGTGCTCAAGGAGGGGTTCCCGCGGCCCCTCGTCATCGGCATGGCGGTGGCCTTCGCGGGCGTCGTGCTCATCGCCACCAGCACGCGCCACGACACGTCGGTGCACACGGCGAGCGCGACCGGCGTGCTGCTCTGCGTCCTCGCAGCCGTCCTGTACGCCGTCGGCGCGCTGACCCAGAAGCCGACGCTGCGCACCGTCGCCCCGGCGATGTCGGTGTGGATGGCGTGCACCATCGGCGCGGTGGTGTGCCTCCCGTTCGCCCCGGCCCTCGTCGACCAGGTGGAGTCGGCGTCGGCGGGCGACGTCGCCTGGCTCGTCTACCTGGGTGTCTTCCCCACCGCGATCGGGTTCACCACCTGGTCGTACGCGCTGCGCCGGCTCTCCGCGGGACAGGTCGCGTCGACGACCTACCTCGTGCCCGCCGTGGCGACACTCATCTCCTGGGCCCTGCTGGGCGAGGTGCCGGCACCGCTCGCGTTCGTCGGCGGGGCGCTGTGCCTCCTCGGCGTGGCCATCACGCGCGTACGACGTCGAGGTGCGGCGCCGGCCTGACGACCGCAGGGTGGGGTCATGACGAACATCAAGGTCGGCGACCGGGTGAGCTGGGACAGCCCCCAGGGTCGGACGCAGGGCAAGGTCGTGGAGCGCAAGACGAAGGACTTCCAGCTGGACAACCGGCAGTGGAAGGCCAGCGAGGACGAGCCCAAGCTCGTCGTCGAGAGCGAGAAGACCGGCGCCAAGGCCGCGCACGAGCCGTCGGCGCTGAACAAGCTCACGTCCTGACCCCCCGTCCTCGGGCCCAGAGGGCTCGTACCGTCCGACGGGCGGCGACGACCAGGGCCCTGTCACCATCGGGGCATGACGAGGCTACGACTTCTCCTGCCGCTGCCCCTGCTCGCGCTCGGGGCGTGCTCGGACGTCGGGTCCGCCGTCGACGACGTCGCCTCGTCGGCCGGCACCCGGGCAGGGTGCGAGGTCGCGGGCCGGGCGGTGGACGAGGGCCGTGGACTGGTCGACGGGGTCGGCCAGGAGATCAGCGACGACGCCGCGGGGGCGCGGCGCGAGCTCGCAGCCGCCGGTGCCGCGATCGAGGCCGCCGCCCCCACGCTGACGGGTGAGGTCCGCGCGCTCGTCGAGCGAGCCGGCACCGCACTGTCGACCCTGCGCGACGAGGCCGAGGCGGTCGCGGCCGGCAGCGCCGTCGACGACCGAGCCGTCCAGGCCGCGCAGTCGGAGTACGACCGGGTCGCCGACCAGATCCGGTCGCTCTGCTGATCCCACGACCCTCGCCTCCTGCCGCTCGCCGCGGCGCGGTGCCGCCCCGTCAGCCACACCGGACGGCATCGGCCCGTGCATGACGGTGAGGGGGGTCAGCCGAGGAGGTCGAGGACGAGGTCGCGCAGGATCGCGAACCCGCGCTGGGTGAGCACCGACTCGGCGTGGAACTGGATGCCGTGGAAGTGCGGGCCGGCCACGTGGTGGATGTCGCCGGTCGCCTCCTCGCGCTCGACCGTGACGCCCGGGGTCAGCCCGGCAGCGCCGACGCGCGCGACGAACGTGTTGTAGAAGCCGACCGTCTCGGGTCGCCCCAGCACGTCGAGCCGCGCCTGCGTGCCCTGGAAGACGATGTCCTTGAACCCGAGCTCGAGGCCGAGGTGGCGGCTCAGCACCTGGTGGCCCAGGCACACCGCGAGGAACGGCTGCTCCGACGCCAGCAGGCCCACCACCACGTCGTCGACGACGGCGATCTTCGCGTCGCCGACGTCGCGCGGGTCGCCGGGGCCGGGCCCGACCACCACGAGGTCGTACTCGTCGAGCGACCGACCGGAGTCGACCCAGCCTCGGTACGCGTCGTGGCGGACGACGTCGGTGGTCATGCCCAGCACGCCGAAGACGTGCGACAGCATGTTGACGAAGTCGTCCTCGCCGTCGACGACCACGACGCGACGGCCCTGGAGCGACGGCTCCGGCGCGGCGCCGGACTGGTCGGACAGCCAGAACTGGCTCAGCCGCGCGTTGCGCTCCCCGAGTGCGATCAGCACGTCGTCCTCGCGGGTGAACGCGTCGAAGCCCTCCACGGGGCCGGACGCAGGGGTGGGGGCCTCGACCAGGCCGAACGCGCTCAGCACGCCCGACGCCTTCGCCCACGTCTCGGCCGTCTCGTAGTCGGGGTCGGAGTCGCGCACCAGCGTCGCGCCCGCGGTGACCTTGAGGTTGCCGTCGAGGTCGACGTCGGCCGTGCGGATGAGGATGGGGGCGTCGGCCCGCTGCCTGCCCTCCGCGTCGCGACCGACGAGCGCCGCCACCGACGCGTAGTAGCCGCGGCCGTGCTCCTCGTACTGCTCGATGAGCCGGCAGGCGTTCTCCACCGGGCTGCCCGTGACCGTCGCCGCGAACATCGAGTCGCGCAGCACCTCCCGCACGTCGCGGTGGGTACGACCGGCCAGCAGGTACTCGGTGTGGACGAGGTGACTCATCGGCTTGAGGTACGGACCCAGGACGAGCCCGCCCTCGTGGCAGATGTCGCACATCATCTTGAGCTCCTCGTCGACGACCATGAAGAGCTCGTAGATCTCCTTCTCGTCGCGCAGGAACTCCAGCAGGGCCGACGTCCTCTCGGCGTGCGTGGTGAGGCCCTTGGTGCGGAAGGTGCCGCTGATCGGGTTCATCCGCACCTGGCCGGCCTCGACGCTCACGTGCCGCTCGGGGCTCGCGCCGACGAGGTAGCGGTCGCCGGTGAAGATGAGGAAGGTCCAGAAGGCCCCGCGCTCCCGCTCCAGGAGACGGCGGAACACGGCGAGCGCGGCCTCGTGGCCCCAGTCGGCGATCTTCGCGCGGTAGTGGCGGCCGACGACCAGGTTCGCGCCCTCACCCCGGCCGATCTCGTCGTCGATGATCTGACGCACCATCGCCGCGTAGTCGGCGTCGGAGGTCTCGAACCCGCCGCGGTCCTCCAGCTCGACGCCACCGTCGGGCAGCGTCGGGAGGAGGTCGGCGAGGGGCAGCTCGTGCAGCACGTCGGCCCGGACGACGCGCAACGGCGTGCCGTCGTCGTGCGCGGCGAACCCGCGCTCGCGCGCCTGGCGGAACGGCACGAGCACCAGGTGGTCCCAGGTGGGCCCGTCGGCGGGCACCCCGGTCCCGAGCGGGACGTCGGCGAGGTTCTCGACGTCCTCGTAGGCGCCGCCGACCAGGGTCACCGTGTCGCTGTCGCGCACCCGGATGAGGGCGAACGCGGGCTGCTGCTGGAGCTCGCTGACGAGCGGGTGGGTCATGGGTCAGTCCTTCGGGTCGCCTCGGCCGCGCCGGGACGGAGAACGCCCAGACCACTCGGCTGAGGGGTCTGGGCGTGGGGTCGCGTGACAGGCCTCCTCTACGGGAGAGGACGCCACCAGCGGATGACCGGAGTGCGGTCGCAGCGCGATGTCACGGTCGCAGCCTAGCGCCTTGAGCGAGTGATACCACCCGGATACCATCGATCCATGGCCATGACGTTGCGACTCACCGACGAGCAGGACGCCGCGCTCACGCGGCTGGCGAACGCTCAGGGCATCAGCAAGAACGAGGCGGCTACGCGCGCCATCGATGAGAAGGCCGCGCGGATCTCGCGGGAGGAAGAGGTCCGGCGGCTCACGCGTGAGGCCATCGAGCAGTACGGCCCGCTGCTCGACCGCCTCGCCCAGTGACGCAGTACCTGGACCTCGAGCTCTTGCTCCTCGTCGTCGACGAGGCAGGACTTCAGGCCGTTCGCGACCCGGGGCTGCTCGACGCGGCCGCGCACCGTCCGCGGACCACGGTCTTCGGCGAGGATGCCTACCCCACCCTCGACGAGAAGGCAGCCGTGCTGCTCGAGTCGATCGTGCGAAACCATCCACTGGTGGACGGCAACAGACGCCTGGGCTGGCTCGCGACAGTGCTGCTGTACCGTCTGAACGGCGTCAGGCTCGACGCCCCCGAGGATCCTGCCTACGACCTCGTGATCGGTATCGCGGAGGGCAGGATCGACTACCACGTGACCGCTGCCAGACTTGCCTCGTGGACATCGACGCCGACCTGATCCGTCGCGACCTCGCGCAGCTCGTCAGCTACCCCAGCGTGGGCGGCAGCGAGTCGGAGGCGTCCGTGCAGCGCTGGTGCGCCGCGACGTTGCAGGGCCTCGGGCTCGACGTCGACCTGTGGCAGCTCGACCTCGACGAGCTGCGCGCCGACCCCGACTACCCGGGCGAGGAGGTCGAGCGCGAGGAGGCGTGGGGCTGCGTCGGGACCGGTGGCGGCCAGGGCACACCACGCCTCGTGCTGAACGGGCACGTCGACGTCGTGCCGCCCGGCGACGCGGACTGGTGGACCGCGCACGACCCGTGGTTCCTGCACGAGGCCGACGGTCGCTGGTACGGACGCGGCACGTGCGACATGAAGGGCGGCGTGGTCGCGATCATCGCGGCGGTGCGGGCGGTGGGCGACCGGCTGACCAAGCCCTTCGCGGTGCATCTCGTGGTGGGCGAGGAGGACGGCGGGCTCGGCACGTTCGCGACCCTGCGCCGCGGCCACACCGGCCGCGCGTGCCTGATCGCGGAACCGACGGCCGGCACGGTGGTGAGCGCGAACGCGGGGTCGCTGACGTTCCGCCTGGAGGTGAGGGGGAAGGCCACGCACGGCTCGCGCGCAGGGCACGGCGTCAGCGCGGTCGAGCTGTTCGAGCGGGTGCACGAGGCGCTGCGCCGGCTCGACGCGGAGCGGAACGTCGACCCGCCGGCGCCGTTCACGGACCGGCCGTGGCCGCTGTCGGTGGGTGTCGTGCAGGCGGGCGACTGGGCGAGCACGGTCCCCGACCTGCTGGTCGCGGAGGGTCGGTTCGGGGTGCGCCCCGGGGAGTCCTTCGACGACGCGACGGCGGCCTTCGAGGCGGCGGTCGCGGCGGTCGACCACCCGTGGCTGCGCGAGCACCCGCCCGTCGTCACGTGGCCCGGGGGGCGGTTCGCCGCCGGCTCCCTGCCCGACGGCCACCCGTTCGGCGCGACGGTGCACGACGCGGTGGTCGCGGCCGGGGGCGGGGCGCCCGCGTTCGTGGGCGCGCCGTACGGCTCCGACCTGCGCCAGTACGCCGCCGCCGGTATCCCGACGGTGCAGTACGGTCCCGGGGACATCGAGGACGCGCACGCGGTCGACGAGTCGGTGCCCATCGACGAGGTCGTGCTCAGCGCCCGCACCTACGCGCACCTGCTGCTGCACCACTGCGGCTGACCCGCGTCCTGCCTCGGCCGACCTGCGATGCTGGCCCGGTGACCCTCTCGCGACGTCGGCTGATCGTGGGCGCGGGTGCCCTCGCCGCGCTCGTCGGCTGCGGGACGGACGAGCCGTGGCGCGACGCCCGGGGCCGGCTGCGGATCGCGACGGGCAACCGGGGCGCGGTGTTCGACCGGTACGGCGCGGCGCTGGCCCGCGAGGCCCGGGTGTTGATGCCCGACGTCGACGCCACGGAGGTGCTCAGCCGCGGGTCGGTGGACAACGCCCGGCTGCTGGTCCGGGGGCGCGCCGACGTCGGCTTCTGCCTGGGCGACACGGCGCGGCTGGCGTTCGACGGCGAGGCCCCGTTCGACCGACCGGCCGGCCTGGTGGCGGTGGGCCGGCTCTACGACAGCTTCCTGCAGGTCGTCGTGCCGCGGGACTCCCCCGTCCGGACCGTGCAGGACCTGGCCGGGCGACGTGTCGCGGCGGGACAGGTCGGGTCGGGCACCCGGCTCGTCGTGGAACGCTGCCTCTCCGCCGCCGGCCTCGACGCGGACGCGGTGGCCGTGGCCGTGGACGACCTGTCCCTCGCCGACTCCGTCACCGCGCTGGAGAGCGGGCGCGTCGACGCCCTCGCGTTCGTGAGCGGCTTCCCCGTGCCCGCGCTCGTGGAGCTCGGTCGACGGCGAGCGCTGCGGGCCGTCGACCTCGGCGAGCTCGTCGGCGTCCTCGCCGCGCGTCCGGGCGGCGAGGAGTACGTGGCGGGCCCCCTGCCCGCCGCGCCGTACCGCCTGCCCGAGGCCGTGCAGACGGTCAGCGTCAAGACCTACCTGCTGGCCCGTCCCACCCTGGCCGACGACGTCGTCGGCGGGTTCGCGTCGGTCGTCTTCGACCGGCAGGACGCGCTCGCCCGGCGGGTGCCCGACGTCCGCCAGCCGACGCTGGCCGCGGCCATGTTCACCCAGCCGATCCCGCTGCACCCGGGCGCGGAGGAGTTCCTGCGGCGTCGGCTCGACCGGGGAGCGTGACCTCGACGGCCAGTCCCGGGCGGGCGGCCCAGCGACGGGTGGAACCACCGGCGTCGCGCACCCGCAGCTCGAGTATCGACAGCCCCAGTCCGGTGCCGGCCACGTCGGCGTGCCGGTCCAGCCGGTGGAACCGTCGCCCCACCTCGGCCGCCTCCTCGGGCGTCACCCCCGCTCCGCGGTCGCGCACGAGCAGGCGGACGGCACCCTCGTCGTGGGTGAGCTCCACCTCCACGTCGGCGTCCGGTGCGTACTTCGCGGCGTTGTCGAGCAGCACGTCGACGACCGTGGGGACGAGGTCCTCCTCCAGCACCGCCGGCACGACGCCGTCGGGGACGGCGGCCCGCAGGTGCGTCCCGAACAGCGGCTGCCAGAGCTCCACCCGGCCCCGCACCTGGGCGGCGACGTCGACGGCGACGGGCTCCCGGTCGAGGCTGCCCACCCGGCTGATGGCGATGACGTCCTCGAGCGACTGCGCCATCCGCTCCGTCTCCGCGAGCACCGGCACCACCGACTCGTCCTCGCGCGCGAGGTGCTCCAGTCGCAGTCGGATGGCGGTCAGCGGGTTCGCCAGCTGGTGCGACACGTCGGCGACCAGGTCGCGCTGCTGACGCCGCGCCTGCTCGACGTCCTCGACCATCTCGTTGAACGCCTGCACCAGCCGGCGCAGCTCCGGCGGCCCCTCCACCCGGCCGACCGTCGACGCGCGTCCACGCCCGAGCGCGTGCACGCGGTCCTCCAGCTGCTCGACGGGCCGCACGATCCAGCGCACGAGCGGCACCCCGACCAGCCAGCCCAGCAGCACCACGAACAGCAGGGCGCCGAGCGCCACCAGCCCCATGACCCGGGCCACGTCGGCGCGCGGCCCCGCGGTGTCCTCCACCATGACCACGGCGCCGAGCACCTGCGCGTCCCGGCCGACCGGGGTGGCGACCACCAGGTCGTCGCCGGCCCACGGCCACAGCGGCCCCGGGGCGGTCGTCGGGGTGCCGGCGAGCGCGGCCCGGACCGCCGCGGACAGGCCCGGCACGTCACCCGGCAGCGGCGACCCGCCAGCGCCGACGACGCTGCCGTCGGTGCCGACCACCCAGGTGCGGGTGCTGCCGACCACGTCGTCGAAGCGGGTCAGGTCGCCCTTCAGGTCGGGGAGCCGGACGCCCGAGGAGCCGTCGTCCGCGAGTGCGGCGAACCGGGTGGCCGCCGCGAGCCGCTGCTGGTGCAGGTCGACGGCACGGCTCTCGGCGTACGAGCGCAGCAGCGGGACGGTCAGCAGCACCAGCACGGTCACCGCGAGCGACACGCTGAGGACCAGCAGGCGACGTCTCACGACGCGCTGCCCGACGGGGCCAGCCGGTAGCCGACGCCGCGCACCGTGTCGATCACCACCCGGTCGGCCAGCTTCGAGCGCAGCGCCGCCACGTGCACGTCGAGGGTGCGGGACGCACCGACCCAGGTCGTGTCCCACACCTCCTCCATCAGGGCGGCCCGCGTGACCGGCTCGTCCGGCGTGCGGGCCAGGGCGCGCAGCAGCTCGCACTCCTTCGCCGTCAGGTCGACCGTCGTGCCGTCGGGGAAGCGGACCCGACGCGCCTCGACGTCGACCTCCAGCCCCGCGTCGACGGTCGCCGGCCGGGCGGCCGCCCCGTGCGTGCGGCGCAGGACGGCGTCGACCCGCGCGAGCAGCACGTCGGTGCTGTACGGCTTGGTCACGTAGTCGTCGACCCCGGCGCGCAGCGCGGCGACGACCGCTCCCTCATGCCGCCGCGCGGTCAGCGCGACCACCGGGACGTCCGAGCGCGCGCGGACCTGCTGGCAGACCCAGAGGCCGTCACGGTCGGGCAGGCCCATGTCGAGCAGCACCAGGTCGGCGTCGTCGACGAGCGGCATCGCCTCCGCCGCGGTCGGTGCGTGGCGCACCGTCCAGCCGCGGTCGCGCAGCACCTGCGTGAGCGCGGCCGCCACCCCCACGTCGTCCTCGACGATCACCACTCGCACCGCACGTCCTCTCGTCGCCCCGATGGTGCCACGACACGGACGAGCGGACCCCGACCACGGGGCCCGCTCGTCCGAGGCCGAGGTCAGCGCGTGCCGACGACCTCCCGGTCGCGGACGACCTGCTCGGTGTCGAGGTAGGTGACCGAGCGATTGCGCAGAGCGAACAGGTAGACCAGGAGGGAGACGCCGATCGCGACGGTGACGTAGACGGCGAACGCGCCGAGGGCGTCGCGGCTGATCGAGGCCTCGTAGATCAGCGGAGCCGTGCCGCCGAACATCGAGTTCGCCAACGCGTACCCCAGGCCGACGCCCAGCGCCCGGATGTGGGCCGGGAAGAGCTCGGCCTTCACGACCGCGTTGATCGACGTGTACCCGGTGAGCAGCACGTACGTGCCGGCGAGCATGAGGAACGACGCCATGGGCGTGGTCACCGTGGGCAGGACCGTCAGGAACGTGTACGTCCACAGCACGCCACCGAGGCCGAACGCGACCAGCAGCGGCTTGCGGCCGACCCGGTCGCTCAGCAGGCCGCCGAGCGGCTGGATCAGCATGAGCAGGACGAGCGCGGCGAAGTTGATCCACGTGCCGGTCATGCCCTCGTCGGCGTACGTCGACTTGATGATGAGCGGGCCGTTGACGCTGTAGGTGTAGAACGCGATCGTGCCGCCGAGCGTGATGAGGAAGCACAGCAGCAGCTGCTTCGGGTAGGTCGTGACCAGCTCGACCATCGAGCCCGAGCGGCGCTCCTCGCCGGTCTCGACGAGCGACTCGTCCATGCTGCGACGCAGCCAGAAGACGACGACCGCGCCGACCGCGCCGATGAGGAACGCGACGCGCCAGTCCCAGGCGGCGATCTGCTCGTCGGTGAGCAGCGCCTGCTGGACGAGCAGCGTCAGCTGGGCCAGCACGTGACCACCGACCAGCGTCACGTACTGGAACGAGGAGAAGAAGCCGCGCATCCCCGGTGCCGCTGCCTCGGACATGTAGGTGGCCGACGTGCCGTACTCGCCACCGGTGGCGAAGCCCTGGAGCAGACGGCACAGGACGAGCATGACCACGGCGCCGCCGCCGATCGTCTCGGCGGTGGGCGTGACCGCGATGAGCAGCGACGCACCGGCCATGATCGAGATGCTCAGCACCAGCGCGGGCCGGCGGCCGTGCCGGTCGGCGTACCGCCCGAAGAACCACGAGCCGATCGGCCGCATCACGAACGTGACGGCGAAGATCGCCATCGTGTAGATGCCGGCGTTCGGCTCGCCCTCCGCGAAGAAGCTGCTCGACAGGTAGCTCGCGAACACGGTGTAGACGTAGACGTCGTACCACTCGACCAGGTTGCCGAGGGAGCCTCGGACCGTGTTGAACACGGCGCGCCGGATGCCGGGCGCGCCCTCCTGCTCGGTCTGCGCTGTCGTGTCGCTCATGGTGGTCACCTCGTGGCCCGCGGGGTGGGACGTCGCGGGAGGGGCCCTGACTCGCCGCGACCCCCGACGCTAGGTGTGACCGCCACCACGTGGCACCCGTCACGCCCGAGGCTTTACACAGGCTTTGCACTCCACCGCCGTCAGTCCTGCACGGCCTTCGCGACCGTCACGCAGCGCGTGGCCCACGCGCGGTCGGCGGCGTCGAGCGAGCGACCCGCCTCCTGGGCGTCCTGCAGGGTCCAGAGGGCGTTCAGCATCATCCGCACGACCACCCAGTCGCGCACCCGGTGCTCGTCGAGGCCCGCGACGTCGACCACGGTGTGGAAGCGACGCCGTACCGCGAACCGCACGTCACGCGCCGACGTCACCTCCTCCCACCGGTTCCAGAGCAGCGGCGCGGGCTCGTAGCAGGGATCGCCGCTGATCCCCTTCGGGTCGATCACCAGCCAGGGGGACCTCTCCGCCGCCCACGGCCCGGCACTCCCGCCGGGCTCCTGCCCGTGGTCGCGACGGCTGGCGAGCACGTTGGCGTCGTGCAGGTCGGCGCGGATCGTCAGGCCGTCGGTGCTCGGGTCGCTCGCGAACGCGCGGCCGAGCGACACGGCCTGCTGCACGAGACGGCGCGGGGCCGGCACCGCGTCCTGCGCCGCGGCCAGCTGCTCGGTCCACCGGCCCACGAGCGACGACAGCGGCACCAGACGTCGCGGGGCGCCGACGTGGAGGGTCGCGTACAGCCCGGCCACCACCTCGCAGGCCTCGAGCGCGGGCAGCGACGACAGCGCCGTGGGCCCGGCGCGCTCGAGCAGCAGCGCCCCGCGCGCCGGGTCGGCCCGCAGCATCCGCACCGCACCGCGACCGTCCCAGGTGGTCAGCGTCAGGTGCTCGTGGCGGGTCTCCTCGTCCACGAGTCCCACCTTCAGCACGGCCTCGACGCCGCGGTCGGTGAGCACCGGCAGCACCAGCGCGACCTCGCCGTGCATCGGGCCGCCCGCGACCCGGAGCGCCCACGCGTCGAGGAGGTCGTCGACCGTGCGCGGTAGTGCGTCCACGAACGCGGCCCAGCGCGGACCGCGCTCCGCGAATGCCGCGACCGCGGCCGGCACCTCGATCACGGCTGGACGGGCGCCTCGGGGTCCTGCTCCTCCGCGGTCGGGTCCTCCGTGGGGTCCGGGTCGGCGGGCGACGGAGACGAGGTCAGCGGCAGCTCGGTGTAGTCGCCGACGTCGATGACGCCGGCGGGCGTGAACGTGACCACCTGCAGGCCGACCGGTGCGCCGTCGGCGTCGAAGGTGACGATCGTGACCTGTGCGTCGCGGCGCAGGCTGCTGCCGAGGGCGATCGGCAGGACCGCGCCACCGGTGGTGCCGGTCGTGAGCCGGGTGGTGGAGCTGCCGTCGGGACCGGCGATCGCGCGCGGGCCGACCTGGTAGTGCAGGTGCCCCGTGAGCACGAGGTCGACGCAGCCGCTGGCCGCGACCTTGCGTCCCGACGCCCACGAGTGGACGGCGAGCACGCCGACCCGGTCGCCGCGCTCGTCGGCCTCGCAGGCGACCTTCGTGAGCGCCTCGTCCTGGTCGTCCAGGGCGGTGTCGCGGGTCTTCGCGTCCTCGGTGTAGCCGGTGAGGGTCGTCCCGCGCGGGTCGGTGTCGCCGAGGAAGCGCACCCCACCGACCTCGACGGGATCGCCGTCCAGCACGGTGAACCCGGCCTTCTCCTGGTCCTTGGTCGTGCGCCGGGAGTCGTGGTTGCCGCCGATGGAGACGACGTCGAAGCCCTTGAAGGCGCGGGCGAGCGAGTTGATGCTGAAGGTCTCCCAGGCGCCGCCCTGCGACGTGTCGTCGCCGAGGTCGATGAGCAGGCGGGCCTGCGCCCGGTCGGCGATGTTGCGGGCGACCGGGTCCATGCCGATGTTGTCGTGCCGGTCGGTGACCACGAGCGCCGTCGTCTCGCCGTCCTGGGGCTCGCGGACTCGCACCTGCGTCGCCTGCTCCTCGAGGGCGCCGTAGAAGCTCACGGAGTCGCGGTAGAGGTACAGCGCACCCTCCACGAGGGCCCGGCTGCTCGTGGTGGCGCTGCCCTGGGCCAGCTGCAGCCGGTCGAGCACCGGGTCGGCCGGCAGCTCGGGGAACACCTCGCGGGCCGAGGTCCACGTCTGGGCCGGAGGGGCGTCCTGGCGCTCGGGCAGGCTGACCAGCACCAGCGCACCGACCACCACGACGACGGTGGCGACGCCCCCGGCCACCTGCCCGCGCGAGGGCTGCACCATCTCGCGGCGGATCCGCCGTCGACGGTCGGCACCGACCGCGCGCCAGCCGAGGACGAGCACCGTGACGGTGAGGACCCCGACGCCCAGCCCCCGCAGCGCCGCCTCGGCCGCCATGTCGGTGACCGCGGCCGTCACCTCGCGCACCTCGCCGCTCGGCTGGGCGGCGATGGCGGCGTCGCGCTGCAGCAGCTCCTCCAGCCCAACGGCGTCGGAGTCGCCGAGCCGGACGTTCACGCCGACGCCCAGCGGCGCGTCGACCGGGACCCGGACCTCCGGCAGCAGCGGTCCGAAGTCGATCGTCGCGTGCCCGTCGACCTGCGGGCTGACGACCGCCTGGTGCGCGCCGATCGTCAGGTGCCGCTCGCTGTGCAGGAACGTCGACGTCGCCACCGGCAGTCCCGTGAGGACGGCGGCGGCGAGCAGGGCGAGGCCGACCGCGATCTTGCGCACCCGTCCACCCTAGATCCCTCCGTTCAGCCCGACGTCCCCGCGTTCTGTGGACTTCACGACGGTTTCTCGCGCAGGAACCGTCGACAACTCCACAGAACGCGGGGAGGGGTCGGGGGGTGGGGTCAGGAGACGCGGGAGAGCCAGGTCTGGGTGGTGCCGACGGTGGTGAGGAGCTGGGTGGCCCGCGTGAGCACGACGTAGAACGTCCGCCAGCCCGCCTCGGACTCCGCGACGATCGCGTCGGGCTCGACCACGACCACCGCGTCGAACTCCAGCCCCTTGGTGTCGAGCCCGTCGAGCACCCGCAGGCGGTCGTGGGCGGCGAGCCGGTCGGCGAGGCGGTCGCGCAGGCGCTGGAGGTCGGCGCGGGCGGCGACGACCGCGACGGTGCCCTCGACCCGCTCCAGCATGGTGTCGGCCTCGGCCGCGACGGCGTCGAGCAGGGCGGCGTCGGCGACCCACTCGTGCCGCGGCGCCTCTCCGGTGCGCCGCACGGCCTCCGCGAGGTCGGCCCCCGGGATCGCGACCTGGGCCACGTCGGCCGCGAGGTCGTAGATCTCGGCGGAGTTGCGGTAGTTGGTCGAGAGCCGGAACCGGTGCTCGAGCTTGCCCTCCAGCGCGGCCACGCGGGCCTGCTCGGCCTCCTCGGCGTGCGGCCACGACGACTGCGCGAGGTCGCCGACGATGGTCCAGCTGGCGTAGCGTCCGCGTCGGCCGAGCATGCGCCACTGCATCGGTGAGAGGTCCTGCGCCTCGTCGACCAGCACGTGCGCGTACCCGTCGTCGTCGATGCTGGTGGTGGAGCGCAGCTCGTCCTCGACCTCGCGCTCGCGTCGCTCGAAGCTCATCAGCTGGCGCGGGACGTCGTCGTCACGCTCGTCGTCGGGCGGCACCTCCCCCAGCAGGTAGCGCAGCTCGTCGATGAGGGGGACGTCCTCGATGGCGGGCACGCCCGACGACCACGACGTCACCATGGCGTCGAGCTCCTCGCGCGAGAACGCACCGTTGGCGAGCTCGCCGATCCGCTTGGGCAGGGTGCGCCAGAGCTCGACGGCGTCGACCGGCGGCCACCAGGCCTCGACGAAGTCGAGGTAGCGGTGGTCGGTGGTGAGCTCGTCGAGGAAGCCCTCCTCGCCCTTCTCGAGGGCCCGCTCGCCCGACACCTGCTGCCACAGCGCCCGCGCCACGGCGGCCGGGGCCTTCGGGTAGGCCCGGTTGCGGGGCAGGTTCGAGAGCAGCCCACGGCGCAGGCCGGCGAGCTTCTTGGCGTCGAGGACGAGCACGTCGTCCTTGTAGAAGTAGCGGAACGACGTCGGCTCGCCCGGCTGCGGCGAGGTGGCCAGCCGGCGGAGCACGGGCAGCATGCGCGACGAGCCCTTGGCCGCGGCGGCGACCGGCTCGTCGTGCTCGCGCGCGCCGACCCCGTCGACGACCTCGCCGAGGGAGCGCAGCGTCACCGCGGTCTCGCCGAGGCTCGGCAGCACCCGCTCGATGTAGCTCATGAACACGGAGGAGGGGCCGACGACGAGCACGCCGCCGGACTCGAAGCGTCGGCGGTCGGTGTACAGCAGGTAGGCCGCGCGGTGCAGGGCCACGACGGTCTTGCCCGTGCCCGGGCCGCCGCCGATGATCGTCGCACCGCGGCTGGGTGCCCGGATGGCCTCGTCCTGCTCCTTCTGGATCGTGGCGACCACGGAGTGCATGGTGCTGTCGCGCGCCCGCGAGAGGCTCGCGAGCAGGGCGCCCTCGCCGACGACGACCATGTCGTCGGGGGCGTTCTCGGCGTCGAGCAGGTCGTCCTCGACGCCGACGACGGTCTTGCCCGAGCTGCGCAGCACGCGGCGTCGCACGACGCCGGTGGGGTCCTGGGCGGTGGCCTGGTAGAACAGCGCGGCCGCGGGCGCGCGCCAGTCGACGAGGAGGATCTCGCGGTCGGCGTCGCGGACGCCGATCCGGCCGATGTAGCGGGCCTCGCCGCCCAGCAGGTCGAGGCGGCCGAACACGAGCCCGTCGTGCGCGGCGTTGAGCGCCGACAGCCGGCGGGTGGCCTGGAAGACCATCGCGTCGCGCTCGACCAGACCGCCCTCGTTGCCGACGTGCCCGCGGGCGAAGCCCTCGGTGACGAGCGACTGCGCCACCTTCGTCGACTCGTCGAGGCGACCGTAGACGACGTCGACGTACGCCTGCTCCGCTGCGATCTCTGCGGCGGCCTGTTGCTCGGAGGACACGCCTCTCCTCGGCTCTCGTGGGTCGTTCTGCGAACTCCCGATGATACCCGCCGCCCCACGACGAAATCCGCACCGGGCCAGCGCCCGTGGGACGCCCGTCCCGTCGCCCAGCGCTCGGTTCGCCCAGCGCTCGGTTCGGTCAGCGCACGGTTCGGTCAGCGCACGGTGACACGGCGCGAGGTCGAGCGGGCCTCGACCTTCGCGTCGCCCAGGTAGTCGACCGTGTAGGTGCGGGCACCCTTGGCCTGCCGGGTGACGGTGACGACGGCGCGCCGCGTGCCGCGGTAGGTGGTCAGGGTCGCGCTGCGCAGGGTGCGCGAGCCGAGACGCACGCGCACGGTCCCGGTCGGGGTGGCGCCTGCGGCTCGCGCGACGACCGTGAACGTCGCGCTCCCGCGACCGCCGGTGCTGGTCACGGCCAGGGCGGGCTGTGCCTTGACCGTCCGCGACGCCGACGGGCGCGACGCCGTGGCGTGCCCGGCTCGGGTGGCGGTCACCCGGACCGTCAGGGGGCGGCCGAGGTCGGCGGTGCCCGCACGGTAGGTCGGCGCCGTCGCCCCGGCGACGACCCTGCCGGACCGCAGCCACTGGTAGCCGAACGACGTCGCGCCGGTCGTGGGGTCGCCGGCGTCCCAGGTGCCCGGCGAGGCGGTCAGGGTCGAGCCGGGGCGGGCGGTCCCGCTGATGCTCGGCGCGGTGCGGGCGGTCAGGGCGGCGGGCGCGACCGTCCGCGCGGCCGACACCGTCGTGACGGGCTCCTGCCCGTCGACCCGTCCCACCACCTGGAGCGCCACGGTGCTGCCGACGTCGTCGAGACGCAGGCGGTAGGTGGTGCCCGTGGCACCGTCGACCGGTCGGCCGTCGCGCAGCCACTGCCGCGACGTCGAGCCGGGGGTGCGGCTCCAGACCGGGTCGGTGCTGCCGAGGGTCGCGCCCGTCGTCGCGTCGCCGGTGAGCACGGGCGGCGCGGTCGCGGTGAGCGGCGGGTCGGTCACGGTGCGTGGCTGCGACACGACGGTGAGCGACGTGTAGCCGGGCGCCGAGGCGGTCACCCGCAGCGTGAGCAGGTGCCCGACGTCGGCTGCGGTGGGGACGTGGTCGCTTCCGGTGGCCCCCTCCACGGCGACACCGTCGCGCAACCACTGGCGGGTGAGCGTCACGTCGGCGGGCGACCACGTGCCGCTCGACGCGGTGGTGCGGGTGCCGACCACCGGGTCGCTCGTGAGGACGGGCGGCGCGGTCGACGTGAGCGTCCCGGGAGCGACCGTCGCGGTCGGGCTGACGGCCAGGGCGGAGCGGTACCCCGCGCGCGACGCGACCACCCGCACCGAGACCGAGCGTCCGACGTCGGCGGCGCCCGGCACGTAGCTGCGGCCCGTGGCGCCGGTGACGGGCGTGCCGTCGCGCAGCCACTGGAGGGCCACGTCGGTGGCGGCGGGCGTCCAGGTACCGGGGTCGGCGGTGAGCGTGCCGCCGACGACGGCCCGTCCCGTGACGATCGGCCCGCCGACCGCGCGCAGCGCGCCGAGCTCGGAGCCGACGACGACGTCGGCACCCGGCGTGAGCGATCCCGCGAGGACCTCGACATCCGCCGCCGACGAGAACGCGGTGCCGCCCCCGTGGTGCGTCGTGCGGAACGGCTCCTGCCGCTCGACGACCCGCACCCGGTAGCGGCCCGGCGGCAGCTCGACCTGGTACGCGCCGTAACCGGGGGTCGTGCGCTCCTGCTCGACCCAGCGCCCGGCGTCCGGGTCGAGGCGCAGGAACACGGCCTCCAGCTCCGGCGGCGGTGCGTCCGCGAGCGCCGCGGCGTCGCTGATGCTGCCCGTGATCCCCGTGGCGGCGGGCAGCGTGGCGTCGACGCCGGCGACGTCGGCCGACGCCACCCGCACCGCACGCGCGGAGCCGACGTCGGGGCCGCCCGCGAAGGTCGTCGCGTAGCCGAGCGGGAGGCCGTGGAAGCCGACGCGGTAGACGCCCGGCGACACGGCAAGCACGTACCGGCCGTCCGCGCCGGAGACCGCCCGCCCGACCACGACCGCCGTGTCGTCACGGGGGTCGTAGCGCCAGGCACGCACCTCCACGCCGGCGGCCGGGCGGGCGTCGGGCCCGACGAGCCGACCCGTCACGGCCCGCTGGTCCGCGAGCGTCACCGTGCGGGTGGTGCTGCCCGAGGTGAGCGCGAGGGAGGAGAGGGTCCAGCGGACCTCGTCGCCGAGCACCACCTCGACCGTGTACGTGCCGGCCGGCGCGGCGAGCCCGTAGGCGCCCGCGTCGTCGGTGGTGGTCTCGGCCACGACGTCGCCGCCGGCACCCGTGGCGTCGAGCGGTCGGACGAGGCGGACCACCGCGTCGCCCACCCCGGCGCCGGACGACGTCTGCACCCGGCCGACGAGCCGCGGGTTCGCCGCGAGGGTGACGTCGCGGCCCGTGAGGGTGGCACCGTCGGCCACGACCACCCGCGTCGCCGCCGCCCACGTGCTGGCACCGGCGAGGTACTCGCCGCGGTGGTCGCCCGACGGGTCCTCGAACGCGAGCACGTACCGCCCCGCGTCGACCTGCACCTCGTAGCGGCCGGCGGCGTCGGTGCGCGCCGAGGTGACCGGCACGAGGTCGTCGGTGCCGCCCTGCAGGACGCGGACCTCGACGCCTGCCAACGGTCCGGACGGACCCCGCACGGTGCCCTGCACGCGGGCGCTGACGGCGTCGAGCCGGACGTCGCGGGTGACGAGCGACCCGGCGACGACGACGGACGGCGCGGCGGCGACCGTCGCGGCGCCCGGACCGAAGGTGCCGCGGTGACGGTCCGCCGAGAAGCCCAGCCGGTAGGTGCCGTCCGGCAGCAGCAGCCGGTACCGGCCGTCGGCCGCCGTGGTGGTCTCGTCGAGGACGACCCACTCGCCGTCGTGCAGCACCGCGGCGGTGACGCGGGCGTCGGCCAGGGCGGCACCCGTCCCGCCGGTGACGGTGCCGCGGACCCCGGAGCGCGACCGGGCCGCCAGGACGGTGTCGCGCCCGACCACGTCGGCGTCGGCGACGGTGACCGTGCGCGCCGTCGCGAGCGAGGCGGCGTCGTCCCAGAACTCGCCCGCGAGGTCGTCGGTGCCCTCGACCTGCAGGCGGTAGTCGCCCGGGACGACGGGGGCGGACCAGCGGCCGGACGCGTCGGTCGAGACCCGGTCGGCGACCACCCAGCGGGTCTGGCCCGCGACGACGCGCGGCGCGTGCACGACGACGTCGGTGCGCACCGGCGACCCGTCCGGCCCCGTGACCCGGCCCCGGACCGCGAGGGCGGGCGCGAGGTCGACGGTGCCGACGTCGCCGCCGCGCTGCCCGACGAGGAGCGGGTCGTCGACCACGCTCCGCGTCCAGGTGCGGAAGCCCCGGGCACGGACCTCGACCCCGTAGGCGCCCGGGGCGAGCGGCACGCCGAACGCGCCGTCGGGACCGGTCCGGTCGCGCGCGACCTCGTCGCCGGCCGCGTCGAGCGCGACGACGTCGGCGTCCTCGACCGGCTCGCCCGAGCCGTCCCGCACCAGGCCGCGGGCCGTGGGCAGCACGGCGAGGTCGGCGTCGAGGACGACGGGCGCCGAGACGAGGTCGACCGGTGTCGCGTCGGAGCGGCGGGTCTGGTCGGCCCAGAACTCGGGCCGGTGGCGGGCGTCGCCCGCGAACCGGAAGCTGTACCGGCCCGCCGACAGGCGCACCGACCAGCGACCCTGGGCGTCACCGGTGACGGTCTCCTGCTCGGTCCACAGGCCCGTGGCGGCGTCGCGGGCGAGCACGGTGACCTCGGGGCGGCGCACGGCCGCGCCCCCGGCCGTCACCCGACCCGACGCGACGGGCAGCGGGGTGAGCGTGACGTCGCGTCCGGGAACGTCGGAGCTGGTGACGGTGATCGGGTCGGAGGCCGCGAGGCTCGCGCGGTCGTTCCAGTACTCGACCACGTGGTCGGGGCTCTCGAACGCGAACCGGTAGCTGCCCGACGGGAGCGGCACGGCCCACGTGCCGTCGGCGGCGGTCGTGACCGTGCGGACGGAGTCGGTCTCGTGGGCACTCGCGTAGGCGCGCACCTCGGCACCGGCGACGGGCTCGGCGCCGGAGCGGACGGTGCCCGAGACGACGGGGTAGGGCGCGAGGCGTGCCGTGACACCGGTGCGGCCCGACGTGCCGACGGCCAGGGCGGTCGAGGCGGCGAGGGTGGTCTGGTCGTCCCAGAACTCCGGCTTCCACCAGCCCTCGGGGTCGACGTACCCGACCGCGTACGTCCCAGGCTCCACCTGCACCGACCAGGCTCCGGTGCTGTCGGTCGTCGCCTCCTGCACGGCGGCACCAGCGCGCGTCGTGACGGCCACCTCGATGCCCGACAGACCGGCACCGGACGTGCCGACGACGCTCCCGGACAACGCCACGGGCGCGGCGTGCGCGGGCGCGACGCCGAGCAGCGTGGCCAGCACCGAGACGACGAGCAGCACGCAGCCGCGCGCCACAGCGCGTGAAGCACCCATGCGATCTCCCTTTTCGCACCAGGCGGACGAGCCTCCAGCATGAGCGGTCGGCGGCCCTGGCGCAGCGAAATCGCGAAGGTGGTGGTGCGTCAGTCGGCGACGACCGGAACCGGCGCGTCGTCGGACGGAGCCAGGTGCCGCACGAGCCACTGCTGCGACGCGTCGAGCCAGTCGCGGTAGTGGCCCATCGCGCAGTGGTCGTCGTCCGGGTAGAGCAGGAGCGTCGCGCCTGGCGCCTGCGCCGCGAGGTCGACCGAGTCCTGGGTGCTGAGCAGCGTGTCGTGGTCGCCGTTGACGACCAGCAGCGGGACGCGGGCGTCGCCGTAGCGGCGGCGCAACGACAGCGCCCGGAGCCGGTGGCTCATGGTGAGCAGGGCACGCGAGCCGGTCACGGCCTTGAGCGCCTCGAGGATCACCTGCGGGAGTCCCACGGCGTTGCCGGGCAGGAAGGTGCGGTGGGTCGGCGCGCCGCAGGCGACCGCGCACGTGAGCCGCGGCTCCGCGGCCGCGAGCCGCGCCGCCCAGTAGCCCCCGAAGCTGACCCCGACGACGCCGAGCCGCGAGCCGTCCACGCGCGGGTCGCGGACGAGGTGGTCGACGACGGCGCGGTACACGTCCTCCGAGGCCGGCGACATGGGCTGCCCGTAGGCGTAGCTGCCCGGCATCTCCATCACGAACGTGGCGAGCCCGCTGTGGCGGTAGCGCAGCAGCGGCAGGAGCAGCTCCTGCACCGTGCCCTCGAGGCCGTTCGTCACGAGCACCACCGGCCGCGGACCCCCGTCGGTCGGGGTGACGAGGTAGCCCCGCACCACGTCACCGTCCACCGGCACGTCGAGCGGACGCACGTCGACGCCGAGGTGCGGCGTCACGACGGGGACGAGCGCGCCGAACAGGCGACGGCTGCGCCAGTACGCGCGCATCCGGCCCGGGGTGTGCCCCGGGAACGCCGCCACCTGCTCGAGGGTGACGGCCTTGACCCAGGCGTCGAGCGCGGTGGACGCGTCGAGCACCTCCGGCCCGCGGGCGCCGACTCTGTGCCGCACGATTCTGGCGCGCTCCTGCCGTTCCAGCCGCTCTCCTTCCGCGACTTCATGCTCTTCGAGCAGCACACCGTCGACGCCTCGCGCGGGCTCGTCAAGCGCTTCCACCCCGCGCAGTACCGCGCCGCGCGCACGGTGGAGATCCTGACCCGCCGGCCGTTCCCGGCGTTCCGCCCGCACCGCCTGCTGCAGGAGCAGCCGATCTACTACCTGGGCAACCACCTGACCTTCGTGCCCAGCGGCACCGACGTCCGGCCGCCGTCGTACTCGCGCGCGCTCGACTACGAGCTCGAGCTGGGCTTCGTGCTCGCGCGTCCGCTGCTCGACGCGACGCCGGAGGAGGCGACCGCCGCGATCGGCGGCTTCGTGCTGGTCAACGACCTCAGCGCCCGCGACGTCCAGCGTCGGGAGATGGCCAGCGGGTTCGGGCCGCAGAAGTCCAAGCACTTCGCCAGCTCGATGTCGGACGTGCTCGTGACCGCCGACGAGGTCCTCCCCCACGTCGACGCGCTGCGCGGACGGGTGGTCGTCAACGGCGAGGTGGTCGCGGAGGTGTCGACCGCCGGGATGCGCTGGAGCCTCGGCGAGGTCCTCGCGCACGCCTCACGCAGCGAGCGGCTGCTGCCCGGTGAGCTGTTCGCGACGGGCACGCTGCCCGGTGGCAGCGGCATGGAGACGGGTCGCTGGATCGGTCCCGGCGACGAGCTCGAGCTCGTCCTCGACGGGGTGGGGCGCGTCGTGCACCGCGTGCTCCCGTCGTGACCCGCGCGCCGGAGACGTCCGCCCCGCAGACCTCGCGCCGTCGACCGCGGCAGGAGCTGCGCGAGAGCCTGCTCGACGTGGCCGAGCGGGCGTTCGCGCGTGCCGGGTACGCGGGCGTCGGGGTCCGCGAGATCACCCGCGACGCCGGCGTCCGCACCGCCACCGTCAGCGAGGTCTTCGGTGGCAAGCGCGAGCTGTTCCGTGCCGTGCTGCTGCGCCGGGTCGAGCCCCTGAACGCCGAGCGTCGCACCCGGCTGGCCGGGGCGACGTCGCTGGAGGACGTCGTCCGGGCGTTCACCGAGCCGATGCTCGACCAGGCGGGGCGGCCCGGGTGGGCGGACTACTTCCGGTTCGTCGCACAGCTGTCGGTGTCGGGCCTGCCGGAGCAGGTGCTCGTGGCCGAGGAGTACAACGCGATCGCGGCGACGTTCGTCGGTCGGCTGCAGGCCCTCTACCCCGGTGCCCGCCCCGTGGCCGTGCTCGACGCCTACCTGCTCCTGGTGTCCTCGAGCCTCCAGCTCTTCTCCGGGCCCGGACGGTTCGAGTACCTCACCGAGGGGACGCCGAGCGCGCCCGACCTCGCGACGCGGCACGCCTGGCTCGTGACGTTCGTGGCCGGCGGCGTCGACGCCCTGCTGCGGGAGGGGTGACCGGGCGTCAGCCCTGGCGCACGACCGGCCGGACGGTGAGCTGCTGCGCCGAAGTCTGCGCGCACGCCTTCGTCGGCAGCGGGACGAACACCGCGTCGCGCTGGTTGGGCGGGTAGACGCGCAGGCCTCGCACCGACGTCATCGTGCACGGGGCGAAGTTCCCGGCCTCGGCCACCTGCAGCAACGCCTCCGCGCTGGCGCCGGGCGGGAGCGACACGACGGCCGGGGTGCCCTGACGAGCCGCGGGCGCACCCGCCTGTCGCCCCTGCGAGCCGGTGACGAAGGAGACCCCCGGCCAGCCGGTCATCAGGCAGGTCGTGCCGCCGGTGTTGCGCAGCAGCACGTCGTCGAACGTGCTGCCGGCCGCCGCGCCGTTCGGGTCGGGGCGCACGGTCACGTCCAGGTCGGCGGTGGCACAGGTGGGGCGCGACGCCGCGGAGGGGGACGAGGAGGTCGGGGTGGTCGGGGTCGGGCTGGACGTCCCGGTGGTGGCCGACCCGGTGGTGGAGGACGGGGAGGGGCGCCCGGACCCGGCGGACGGGTCGGAGGCGTCGTGGGAGGCGCAACCAGCCGTCAGCAGGAGCAGCGCCCCGGCGACGACGAGGGACAGGGTCTTCATGCTCTCGACGCTACGACCGGTCTGGCGTCGGCCCCAGGCCCGTGACCGGACTCTTCGCGTCTTCTTCCTCTTCGGTCGCCGCCGCGGCGGTCACCGCTTCCGCTGCAGGAAGGCGGTCATCGCCTCGCGCGCCTCGTCGCTGCCGAAGAGCCGCGCCGACTGTGCAGCGACGTCGTCGCCGAGGGCGTCGATCCGGGCCACGAGGTCGTGGTTGAGCAGACGCTTCGTCTCCCGCAGGCCCTGCGGGTAGCCCTGCACGAGGTCGGCGAGCACGGCCGCCACCGCGTCCGCCAGCTCGGCGTCAGGCACGACACGGGTGACGAGTCCGGCAGCCTGCGCCTCGCGGGCGTCGAACTGACGGCCGGTGAGGAACAGCTCGGCCGCGGCCCGGTCGGTGAAGCGCTCGAGCAGCGTGAGGGAGATGACGGCCGGCGCCAGCGCGAGCCGTACCTCCGTGAGCGCGAAGGTGACCGACTCCGCCGCGACGACCACGTCGGCGGCGCCCACGATGCCGAGCCCTCCCGCGCGCACCGGGCCGGCCAGCTCGACCACGACCGGTGTCCCGGCGGTCGCGATCTGCCGCTGCAGGGCGACGATGGCCCGCGCCCCCTCCTCCATCCCGCCGCCGGCGGCCTCGGACAGGTCGGCGCCGGAGCAGAAGACCCGGTGCGCCGAGCGCACCAGGATCGCCCGGACGTCGGCGTCGGCGTCGGCCTGGGCGAGCCGGTCGGCCAGCTCGGTCACCAGCTGACGACTCAGCGCGTTGCGGTTGTGCTCGCTGTCGAGCGTCACCGTCGCGACCCCGTCGGCGACCTCCAGGTGCACCAGCTCTGCCATGACCACTCCTCTGCTCTCGTCGTCGCCCGAGATTCCCAGGTCGACCTGGGAATCCTCGCTCAGTAGGACTTCGGCAGGCCCAGCGAGAACTGGGCGACGAAGTTGAGTGCCATCTCCCTCGACACCGGCGCGATGTTGCTGAGCCGGGAGGAGGCGACCGCCTGCACGAGACCGTACTCCAGCGCCAGGCCGTTGCCGCCGTGCGTCTGGATGGCCTGGTCGACGGCCTTCGCCGCCGCCTCGCCGGCCGCGACCTTGGCCATGTTGGCGGCCTCACCGGCGCCCATGAGGTCACCGGCGGCGTAGAGCGCGGCGGCCTTCTGGGTGAGCAGGCGGGCCATCTCGACGTCGATGTGCAGGCGGGCGAGGGGGTGGCTGATCGCCTGGTGGGCACCGATCGGCTTGCCCCACACCTCGCGCTCCTGGGCGTAGGCGACGGCTTTGCGGATCGCCCAGCGTGCCGTGCCGGTCGCCATCGACGCGGCCATGATGCGCTCGGGGTTGAGACCCGCGAACAGCTGCTCGAGACCGGCGTCCTCCTGGCCGACGAGCGCGTCGGCGGGCACGCGCACGTCGTCGAAGAACAGCGTGAACTGCTTCTCCGGGCTCACGACGCCCATCTCGATCTGCTGCTTCGTGAACCCGTCGGCGTCGGTCGGCACCATGAACAGCGCCGGCTTCAGCTTGCCGCTCCGGGCGTCGGAGTAGCGCGCCACCACCAGCAGGTGGCTGGCCTCGTCGACGCCGGAGATGTAGGTCTTGGTGCCGTTGAGCACCCAGCTGCCGTCCTCCGCCCTCTCGGCGTGCGTGACGATGTTGTGGGAGTTGGAGCCGGCGTCGGGCTCGGTGATGGAGAAGGCGTACGTCGCGGTGCCGTCGGCCAGGCCGGGCAGCCAGCGCTCCTTCTGCTCCTGCGTGCCGTACTGCGCGATGGTGGTGCCGACGATCGCCGGGCTCACCACCATGAGCAGCAGCGGGCAGCCGGCCGTGGCCAGCTCCTCGCAGACCGCCGCGAGGTCGCCGATGTCGCCACCTCCACCGCCGAACTCCTCGGGGATGGACACGCCGAGGTAGCCCAGGCGTCCCGCCTCCGCCCACAGCTCGGTGGTCTTGCGTCCCTCGGCGGCCGCCTCGTGGAAGTACTTCTCCCCGTACTTCGCGCCGAGCGACGCGACGGCCTTGCGGAGCTCGCGCCGCTCCTCGGACTCGGTGAACTGGCTCATGCTGGATCCCCTTCGATGACGGCCAGGACGGCCCCGGACTCGACCTGCTGGCCCGCCGTCACGGCGAGCTCCGCGACCACGCCGTCGGTCGGCGCGGTGATGGTGTGCTGCATCTTCATGGCCTCGAGGACGACGACCACGTCGCCCTTCGCCACCTGCTGACCCGCCTCGACGCCGACCTTCACGACGCTGGCCGGCATGGGTGCGAGGAGCGAGCCCTCGGCCACGACGTCGGCGGGGTCGACGAAGGTCGGCACCACGTCGAACGAGAGCGACCCGGCGGGCCCGTCGACGTCGACCGTCGTGTCGGCGACGGTGACCCGGTACGTCTCGGTCACGCCGCCGACCCGGAGCACCACGCCGGTGGGCTCGGCCTCGACCACGTCGGCCAGGTCGCTGAGCAGCCGCCCGCCCCGGGCCCGGTACTCGACCACGAGCTCGTCGTCGTCGAGGCGCAGCCGTCGGGTGCGCGGCTGGCTCGGCACGTTGCGGAACGCGGTCGGGATGCGGGCGAGGACCGGCGACGACGTCGAGGCGGTCCGGGCCTGCGCGAGCGCGGCCGCGAGGGCCGAGCGCTGCACCGCGCCGTCGTCGAGCAGCGGCCGCGTCCAGGTGTCGATCCGCTCGCCGAGCAGTGCGGTGTGCACGCGTCCGGCGAGGAACTCCTCGTCGGCCAGCGCGCCACGGAGCAGCCCGAGGTTGGTGGTCAGGCCGTGCACCCGGGTGCGGCGCAGGGCGTCGTCGAGCCGGCGCACCGCCTGGGCGCGGTCGGCACCGTGCGCGACGACCTTCGCGATCATCGCGTCGTAGAAGTGCGTGACGGCCGAGCCGGACTCGACGGCGGAGTCGGTGCGCAGGCCGGGGCCGGCGGGGACCTCGAAGGTGCGCAGGGTGCCGGTCTGCGGTGCGTAGTCGTCGGCCGGGTCCTCGGCGTAGAGGAGCACCTCGATCGCGTGGCCGGTCGGCCCGGCGGGCTGCTCGGTCGGCAGCGGATGCCCCTCGGCCACGGAGAGCTGCAGCGCGACGAGATCGACGCCGAAGACCTCCTCCGTCACCGGGTGCTCCACCTGCAGGCGCGTGTTCATCTCCAGGAAGTAGACGCGGCCGTCGTCGGCGTGCCCGTCGGCCACGAGGAACTCGACCGTGCCGGCGCCGACGTACCCGACCGCCTCGGCGGCGTTGCGCGCCGCGTCGTGCAGGGTGCGGCGCACGGGGTCGCTCAGGTTCGGCGCGGGCGCCTCCTCGACGACCTTCTGGTGACGGCGCTGGAGGGAGCAGTCGCGGTCGCCCAGGATCCAGGTGGTGCCGTGCGCGTCGGCCAGCACCTGCACCTCCACGTGGCGGGCGGTCGGCAGGTACGGCTCGACGAACACGGTGTCGTCGCCGAACGCCGACGCCGCCTCCGCCGCAGCCGCGGTGAGCTCCCCCTCGAGGTCCTCGGCGCGCTCGACCACGCGCATGCCGCGACCGCCGCCGCCGGCCGACGCCTTGACGAGCAGCGGGAAGTCCTCCGGTCGTGCACCCCCCTCCAGCAGCGCTGCCGGGTCGACGCTGAGGATCGGGACGCCCGCGTCGGCCATGAGCTCCTTGGCACGGATCTTGCTGCCCATCGCGTCGATCGACTCGGGCGTCGGGCCGATCCAGGTGAGACCGGCGTCGGCGACGGCGCGCGCGAAGTCGGCGTTCTCGGACAGGAACCCGTAGCCGGGGTGGATCGCGTCGGCGCCCGCGCGCCGGGCCGCGTCGACGACGAGGTCGGCGCGCAGGTAGGTCTCGCCGGGGGTGTTCCCCGCGAGCCGGACGGCGACGTCGGCCTCGGCCACGAACGGCGCCGAGGCGTCGGCGTCGGAGTGGACGGCGACGGTGCGGATGCCGAGGTCGCGGCACGTGCGGAACACCCGCCGCGCGATCTCCCCCCGGTTCGCCACCAGGACGGTGCGGATCATGAGGAGGTCCTTTCGATCGTCAGCGGGAGCGCTGATCCGGCCAGAGTGGTCTCGATACGCCCCGAGCACGCTCCTTCGTCGCGGCTCGGCGCTACTCGACCAGCGGCACGGTCCCGCTGGTCGAGTAGGACGACCGGCTGGGGGCACCTCCCGCTTGCGGGGGCCGAAGGAGCTCGGTCGGACGTATCGAGACCACCCGGCAACAGCCCAGCGTGAGCCACACCGAGCACTGAGCCGCCCACAGTGGTCTCGATACGCCGGCCCCAGGCTCGTCCCTCGCCAGGCCCGGCTACTCGACCAGCGACATCGCGCGTCACAGCCGGAACACCCCGTAGCCGCGGGCGCCCTCGACGGGGGCGGTGTGGATGGTGGAGAGGCAGATCCCGAGGATCGCGCGGGTGTCGCGGGGGTCGATGACGCCGTCGTCGTAGCCCATGCCCGACGTGAAGTAGGCGAGCGACTGCTCCTCGATCTGCTGCTCGACGTAGTCCTTGACGCCCTGGAAGCCCTCGGCGTCGAACGGCTGGCCCTTCGACTCCGCCGACTGGCGGGCGACGATCTCCATGACGCCCGCGAGCTGCGCGGGACCCATGACGGCCGACTTCGCGCCGACCCAGCTGAACATGAACCGCGGGTCGTAGGCGCGGCCGCTCATGCCGTAGTGGCCGGCGCCGTAGGAGGCGCCCATGACGACCGACAGGTGCGGCACGCGCGAGTTGGAGACGGCGTTGATCATCTGGGCGCCGTGCTTGATGATGCCGCCCTGCTCGTACTCCGCGCCGACCATGTAGCCGGTCGTGTTGTGCAGGAACAGCAGGGGCGTGTCGGTCTGGTTGGCGAGCTGGATGAACTGGGCGGCCTTCTGCGCCTCGGCGCTGAACAGCACGCCCTGCGCGTTGGCGAGGATGCCGATCGGGTAGCCGTGCAGCTGCGCGTAGCCGGTGACGAGACTCGAGCCGTACAGCGGCTTGAACTCGTCGAACCCTCCACCGACACCATCTGGCCCGTCGACGAGCCGGGCGATGACCTCGCGCGGGTCGAACGGGATCTTCAGGTCGGTCGGCACGATGCCGAGCAGGTCCTCCCCGTCGAGCACCGGTTCGGCGTAGTCGGCTCGCGGGCTCGCGCCCTTCTTGCGCCAGTTGAGCCGGCGCACCACCTGGCGGCCGAGCCGGATGGCGTCGTGCTCGTCGACGGCTAGGTAGTCGGCGAGGCCCGACGTCTTCGCGTGCATCGACGCGCCGCCGAGCGACTCGTCGTCGGATTCCTCGCCGGTGGCCATCTTCACGAGCGGCGGTCCGCCGAGGAACACCTTGGCCCCGCCGTCGACCATGATCACGTAGTCGCTCATGCCGGGGATGTACGCGCCGCCGGCGGTGGAGTTGCCGAAGACGAGGGCGACGGTCGGGCGTCGGTCCTCGCTGGCGCGGGTGATGTTGCGGAAGCTCGCGCCGCCGGGGATGAAGATGTCCTTCTGCGTGGGCAGGTCGGCGCCGCCGGACTCGACGAGGTTGATCGTCGGGAGGCCGTTCTCCTCGGCCACCTGCGCGGCGCGGAAGCCCTTCTTGACGGTGACCGGGTTCGACGAGCCACCCTTCACCGTGGGGTCGTTGGCGACGATCATGCACTCGACCCCCTCGACGACGCCGATGCCGGTGACGAGCGAGCCGCCGACGGTGAAGTCGGTGCCCCACCCGGCCAGCGCCCCGAGCTCGAGGAACGGAGTGTCGGGGTCCAGCAGCAGCTCGATGCGCTCGCGGGCAGTGAGCTTGCCGCGGCCGTGGTGCCGGGCGACGTACTTCTCCCCTCCTCCGGCGAGCGCCTTCGCGTGCTGCTCGGCGAGGTCGGCGACGCGCTCGAGCATCTGCGCGCGGTTGTCGGCGTAGGTGGCCGACGTCGGGTCGATGGTGGTCTTCACGGCATGCCTCTCAGTAGCCCAGCAGCTTCGCGGACAGGTCCTTCATGACCTCGGTGGCGCCGCCGCCGATGCCGAGGATGCGGGCGTCGCGGTAGTGGCGGTCGACCTCGGACTCGCGCATGTAGCCCATGCCGCCGAAGACCTGCACGGCCTCGTGCACCACGTGCTCGACGGCGGCGACGGCGACGTTCTTGGCGGTCACGGCGTCGAGGATGAGCGACGGGTCGGTCTTCGGCGTCTCCAGCGACCGCACCAGCGCCTGGCGGGTCAGGGCCCGTGCGGCGGCCGTGCGGGCGTGCATCTCGACGAGCTTGTGCCGGATCACCTGGCGGGCGATCAGGGGCTTGCCGAACGTGTCGCGCTCGCGGGCGTAGGCGACGGCGAGGTCGAGGGCCCGCTGCGCCGTGCCGTACGCCTGCACGGCGAGACCGAGGCGCTCGCCGACGAACTGCTGCATGACGAGGTAGAAGCCGCCGTTCTCCTCGCCGACGAGGTTCTCGACCGGGACGCGCACGTCGTCGAAGGCCAGCTCGGCGGTGTCGGAGCAGTGCCAGCCCATCTTGCGCAGGCTCTGGCTCACGGTGAACCCGGGCAGGTCCTTGTCGATGACGAGCAGCGAGATGCCGGCATGCCCCTCCCCGCCCGTGCGCACGGCGGTGGTGACGAAGTCGGCCCGCACGCCCGAGGTGATGAACGTCTTCGCGCCGTTGACGACGTAGTGGTCGCCGTCGCGCACGGCGCGGGTGCGGATGTTCGCGACGTCGGAGCCGCCGCTGGGCTCGGTGACCCCGAGCGAGCCGATCTTCTCCCCCGCGAGCGTCGGGCGGACGTAGGCGTCGACCAGCGCGTGGTCCCCCGTTCCCGATGATGCCGCGTCGATGATGTGCGGCAGGGCGATGGAGTGCGTGAACAGGCTCGCCTGCAGGCCGGTGGAGCCGCCGGCCGCGAGCATCGCCTCGGTGACGACGCAGGCGTCGACGGCATCTCCACCCGCACCGCCGACCTCCTCGGGGTGGCCGACGGCGAGGAACCCGGCCTTCGCGGTGGCGGCGTGCAGCTCGCGCGGGAGCTCCCCGTCGTCCTCCCACTGTGGGAGGTGGGGGACGATCTCGCGTGCGGTGAACTGCTCGACCGCGGTGCGCAGAGCCTGCCGCTCCGGCGTCTCGAAGAGGTCGGTGGTGGTCACAGACGTCGGCCTTCCAGGAGTCGGGTGGGCACGGCGGTCACGCGGGCGCGCAGCCACTCGCCGAGCGCCTTGGCCTGCGGGTCGAGCCGGGTCGACGACGACACGCCCTCCCCCAGCAGCCCGCGGACGACGACGTTGACGCCGCCCAGGTTCGGCAGGGGGTGCACGTCGACGTCGAGGTCGGCGGCCTCGGGGAGCATGCCCTGCACCCAGCCGGCGTTGACGACTCCGACGAGCCACGCGACGGCGTCGGCGCGACGTGGGTGGTCGGCGGGCACCCAGAGCCCGACGTTCGCGTCGCCGCCCTTGTCGCCGGAGCGGGCGTGCACGAGCTCGCCGAGCGGGCGGGGCTCGCTCTCGCCCAGGTCGGGGGCGGCCGGGGAGTCGACCGGCGGCACCGCGACGGCGGCGGTCGTGGAGGGTGGTGCGACGTCCTCGCGCCGACCGTCGGCGTGCACGACGACGTGCGGGACCTCGGTCTGCGGCACGTACGCCGGGCGGTACACGCCGTACGGGGTGCCGCGGCCGGGCGGTGCGGTGAGCGTGAAGCCCGGGTAGGACGCGAGCGCGACGTTGACGAACGCGTCGCTGAAGGTGCGGCCGACGGGCTCGGGCCGGCTGCTCTTGGCGGCGCACCGCAGGTACGACGTGGCCGCGGCCTGCGTGGGCGGGTCGTAGACGTCGGTGCGGTCGAGGGTCCACACGAGCTCGTCCGGCGGGTCGTCCTGCAGGGCCGCCTCCACCTGGCGACGCACCCAGGCGGCCTTCGCCTCGATGTCGAGGCCGGTGAGGAGCAGGTCGACACCGTTGCGGAAGCCGCCGAGGAGGTTGAGGCAGACCTTGGTGGTGGCGGGCGGTGGCGTCCCGCGGACGCCGCTGATGCGGACCCGGTCGGGCCCCTCCTGCGTCAGGGCGACGGTGTCGAGGTGAGCGACGACGTCGGGGTTGAGGTAGGCCGGACCCTGCACCTCGTAGAGGAGCTGTGCCGTGACGGTGTCGACGGTGACGGCGCCACCGGTCTCCGTCGTGCCGGTGCTCGCGTGCTTGGTGATGACGCTGCTGCCGTCGGCGTCGACCTCCGCGACGGGGAAGCCGAGCGGTCGCCAGGTGTCGAGGTCGCGGAAGCCGCTGAAGTTGCCGCCGGTGGCCTGCGTGCCGCACTCGATCACGTGGCCGGCGACCAGGGCGCCGGCGAGCGCGTCGAGGTCGTCACGGCCCCAGCCGTGCGCGTGGATGGCCGGACCCATGACGACGGAGGCGTCGGTGACACGGCCCGTGACGACGACGTCGGCGCCCGCGTCGAGCGCTGCCGCGATGCCGAAGGCGCCGAGGTAGGCGTTGGCGGTGAGGAGGCTGCCTCCGCCGACGTCGCTCAGGCCGAGCTCGGCCGCCCGCGGCAGCAGGTCGTCACCCTCGACGTGCGCGACCTGCACGTCGATCCCCTGCTCCTGCGCCAGCTCGCGGATGCGTGCGGCGAGGCCGGCCGGGTTGAGGCCGCCGGCGTTGGCGACGACCTTCACGCCCTTCTCCCGCGCGAGCGCGAGCCCGTCCTGCAGCTGGCGCAGGAAGGTCTTCGCATAGCCGGCCTCGGGGTCCTTCATCCGGTCCTTGCCGAGGATGAGCATGGTCAGCTCGGCCAGGTAGTCGCCGGTGAGGTAGTCGAGCTCGCCGCCCTCCAGCATCTCCCGGAACGCGGTGGGCCGGTCGCCGTAGTAGCCGGAGCAGTTGCCGATGCGGACGGTCACCTCGGCAGCATCGCATCGCAGGTAACAAACAGTCAAGCCTGCTTGTTTGTCCGTGGACCGCGTGCGCTCCGCCCGGCACCATGAGGGCATGACCACGCCGCCCGACCTCGACCTCACCCTCGAGGAGCTGCGTGCTGTGGTGCGCTTCGCCGCCGACTGCGCCGCGGAGCTCCTGCCCGTGTACGAGTCCAGCGTCGCCGACGACCGCCGCCCGCGGGAGGCGCTCGACGCCGCACGGTCCTTCGCCGACGGCGCCGCGCGCTCGAACCTCCAGCGCACCACCGCCTTCGCCGCCCACCGAGCGGCGAAGGAGGCACCCGACGACGTGACTCGTCTCGCCGCGCTCGCGTGCGCGGACGCTGCGGGAGCGGCCTACCTGCACCCCCTCGCGCAGGCGACCCAGGTCGGGCACGTCCTGCGATCGGCGGCGTGCGTGGCACGGGTCGCCGAGCTGCGCGGGGACGACGTCGGCCGCGTCGTGGCAGCACTCGCGGGTCGCGCCGCCCCTCCCGTGCCCGCGGTCCTGCGCCGCTACCCGGCGGCCCCTGGGGGCCGCACGCGCCTGGCGGAGCTGCTCGTCGCCCTCGACGCCGCGGTGCGCGACAGCGACGCACGCTGACCGACCTGCGCGCGACGCCGCTCTGAGGCCCGGGCCACCGGCGAGCGGCGTCGCGCTACGCGTTCCTCCACCCGTCGCTACTGAGGTCCCGCGCGCGACCGCCCGATCGGCCTGCGGGCCGCGCACGGTGGGCGGAAGCGCAGCGGCACAGGGACCGCTGCGCCCTCCTCGCAGCTAGGGAGCCACCGATGACACCTCACAGGATCGGCGGCCGGCCGACCGGCCCGGCCGTCAGCACGGACGGCGACGGACCGTCATGAGCAGCCTCGTCAACGAGAAGCCCGCTCCGGCCACCGGGGTCGTGGAGCTGCCCCAGGCCCGGCCCGTGTGGGTCGGGTGCCTCTGGCAGCACGACGACGGCCAGGTGAAGGAGACCGTGCCCGCCTGGGCCACGCACCGGTCGGCGAACCTCATCCTGTGCGACTTCTGGGACCCGAGGACCGGGGACGAGCGATCCCACTGGATGGAGGCGTCGTTCGTGCGACCCCGCCCGATCCGCACCCGCACCCCGCGAGTGCGCCGGCACCCGGCGGCGGCACCGAGCCCCCGCACCGTCGTGCCCGGCACGCCGCGAGCCCGCTCGGACGAGCGAGGCCCGGCCTGAGGAGTCGGCGTCAGCGCTCCGCGAGCCGCTTCGGGTCGGCGCCGGGGAGTCCGGCGAACGCCTGGGCGATGTCGAGCCAGTGGTCGGCGTCCGCGCCCTCGGCCCGAACATCGGTGTCGTCGCGGTGACGACGACGCGTCGCGAGCAGCGCGAAGTCCCACGCGTCGCCCGTGACCCGCTGCTCGGCGTCCTCCTCGCCCCACGACCACGTCTCGCCCGACGGCGCGGTGAGCTCGACCCGCACCTCGCTCGTCGGCGGCTCCTCGCCGCGCATCACGTACGCGAAGCCGCGGGTGCGGACCCCGAGGTGGCAGACGTGACGCACCCGATCGGTGCGGGGCACCTCGACGCCGAACGTCTCGGCGACGTCGTGCGCGTGCGCCCACGTCTCCATGAACCGGGCCGACGCCATCGACGTCGGGCTCATCGGCGGACCGAACCACGGGACGCGCTCCCCGTCCGGCACGGCGCGCAGCGCGTCGGCGAGGGCCTCGCGACCGGCGCGCCAGGCGTCGAGGAGCATCGGCACCGGCTTCGCGGCCCACGTGTCGGCCGCGGTGTCGACGTACCCCGTCGGGTCCTGCGCCGCCTCCTTCAGCAGCGCGCCGAACGCCTCCGCGTCGGTGACCGCCGCGAGCGACGTCTCGTCGGTCCAGGCGAGGTGGCCGACCTGGTGGGCGACGGTCCAGCCCTCGGGTGTCGTGACTGCGCCCCATTCCTGGATCGGCAGGTCGGCGACCCAGCCGTCGAGCTGGTCCCCCTCGGCGGCGAGGTCGGCGAGCACCTGCTCGAGTCGTTCCCGTGGGCTCGTGGATGACATGTCAGCGCTCCAGTCCGGTGTCGAGGGTGACGGCCCAGGCGTCGAGCACGGCGGCCCGACGTCGGCTGTCGTCGGTGAGGGTGCCGGCGAGGCCGAGCCCGCGCAGGAGGTCGAGCGTGGCCTGGACGAGCTCGCGGTTGCGACCGCGCCGCTCGTCGACGTCGAGCAGCTCGACGGCGTACGCGTGCGTCTCGCGGCCCACTCGACGTTCGAGCGGGGCGACCGCCTCGAGCAGGTCGGGGTCGGTGCGGGCGGCCACCCACAGCTCGAGGGCCGCGAAGAAGACCGGCGACGTGAACTGCTCGGCCAGCACGTCGAGCACGGCGCGGGTGCGCCCGACGTCAGGGAGCGTGCGCACCGCGTCGGCCATCGCGTGCCGTCGGCGTTCGGTGAGGTGCTCCACCGCCCCGACGACCAGCGCCTGCTTGCTCGGGAAGTGGTGCAGCTGGGCACCGCGGCTCACCCCGGCGCGCTGCGAGACGACGGTCGTCGACGTGCCCGACCACCCGAGCTCGACGAGGCACTCGACGGTCGCCTCCATGAGCCGCAGCCGCATGGCTGCGGTGCGCTCCGCCTGCGGCGTCCGGGTCGTCGTCACGGGAGCATCATGGGCGCAGGTCGCACAAACAGGCAAGTCTGACGGTTAGTTCGCTCGGACCGACGCCGGCAGGTGGACCCTCGACGCCCGGTCGGTGGCCTGGACCATCTCGGCGTGGCGCACGTCTCGTACGTCCTGCCCACTTCCCGCTCGCAGCAGGGTCGAGGATCGGTACGCTGCGACGCACCCATTCTTCGGAGGACCCATGAGCGACGAGACGCCCACCAGCCCCCCGCCCCCGCCGGCGCCCGACGGCGCGGCGACCCCTGACGCCACCGTCGAGCAACCCGCAGCACCCGAGGCGGCACCCGCCAGCGGCGGTGGGAACGGCAAGAAGGTCGCGCTCGGCATCGGCGCGGTCGTCGCCGTGGCCGCCGTCGGCGGAGGCGCCTACGCCTGGACCCAGCTGTCCGGCGGCGGCACCCAGCCCCACGACGTGCTCCCGGCCGACACGATCGCCTACGTCCGCCTCGACCTCGACCCGTCGGCCAGCCAGAAGATCGACCTGTTCCGGCTCGCGCGCCGCGTGCCCGAGCTGTCGCAGGAGCTCGGCATCAAGGACGAGGGCGACGACCTGCGCAAGATCGTGCTCGAGAACGCGCTGCAGGGCTGCGACGACGTCGACTACGCCAAGGACGTCGAGCCGTGGCTCGGCGAGCGCGTCGGCCTGGGGGTCGGCCCGAACCTGCAGGACGAGGAGGAGTCGCTGCGCGTCGCCGTGCAGGTCACGGACGAGAAGGCCGCGAAGGCCGGCATCGGCAAGCTCTTCGCGTGCAGCGACGAGGAGTTCGGCGTCGGCTTCCTCGACGGCTACGCGATCGTCACGCCCACCCAGAAGAGCGCCGACGCCGCGGTGAAGGCCGCGTCGACGAAGTCCCTCGCCGACGACGACGACTTCGCACGCGACCAGGACGTGCTCGACGAGCAGGGTGTGCTGTCCGGGTGGGTCGACGTCAAGGGCAGCGTCGCGGCGATCCAGGAGGCCGGGATCGACGACGCGCTCGGCCCGGACGCCGCCCAGCTGGAGACGGTGGCCGACGAGACCAGCAGCCTGGCGTTCGCGCTCTCCGCCTCGTCGACGTCGCTCACCCTCGACGCGGTCGCCCACGAGGGTGACAAGCCGACGACGCTGCCGAAGGTCCGCGGTCTCGGCGCCCTGCCCGAGGACACCGTGGTCGGGCTGACCGTCCCGGGCGGCGGCAAAGCCGTCGAGGAGAACTGGGACGAGATCAAGGCCGGCCTCGGCGACCTGCTCAGCCTCCGCGACGTCTTCACCGTGCCCGGTCAGGGGCTCTCCGGCAGCGCGGACCCGTTCGCCGAGGGGGCGCAGCCGGAGTTCGACGCCGAGGCGTACGCCGCCGACCCCGAGGGCTACGAGGAGGAGTACCTCGCCCAGCTGCAGCAGCAGGCGGCACCGCCCGCGGCGAGCAGCGCCGACGTCGACGCGACGATCGAGGAGGTCGAGAAGACGCTCGACGTCACGCTGCCGGACGACCTGGTGACGCTTCTCGGCGACGCCTTCTCGGTCTACGTCGGCCGCGACGGCCTCGAGGACATCGCCGGTCCGCAGGGTCCGGCGGACCCGTCCGACGTGGCCGTGGGCCTCGTGACCGAGGGCGACGAGAAGAAGGCGGCCGACCTCGCCGACCGCCTCACCACGTCGCTGCAGCGTCTCGCCGGCGTCGAGCTGGCCACCTCCGAGGGCGATGACGCGGTCTCGATCGCCACGTCGCCGCGGGTCGCCAAGGAGCTCGTCGAGGACGGCGACCTCGCCGGCACCGACCTCTACTCCTCGGTGATCGACGGCGACGGCGACGGTGGCGGCCTGTTCGTCGACGTTGGCGCGATCCTCGACGCCGTCGCGAAGGCCGAGCCCGACATGGAGCAGGACGACGTGTTCACCAGCCTGCGCAACATCGCGGCCGTCGGCCTCAGCAACACGCACCCGCAGGACGGCTACATCGGGCTGTCCGCCTCGGTCGCCTTCACCGAGCGGAAGCAGTAGCCCTCGACACGGCCGCGGGGGTGTGGGAGGAATGCCGTCATGACGTCGTTCGTCTCCCACACCTCCGTCGACTGCTCCGACGCGTACGCGCTCAGCGAGTTCTGGAAGCAGGTGCTCGGCTACGTCGACGTGCCCGACGACCCGAACGAGCCCGGGCACGAGGAGTGCATGGTCCTCGACCCCGAGACCGGCCACCAGCTGTTGTTCATCGAGGTGCCCGAGACCAAGGCGGTCAAGAATCGCCTGCACCTCGACCTGCGCCCGCGCGCAGGCACCCGCGACGCCGAGGTGGCGCGGCTCCTCGCGGCCGGCGCCACGCAGGTGGCCGACCGGCGCGGCATCCACGGTCCGGGGACGGGCTGGGTCGTGCTGGCCGACCCGGAGGGGAACGAGTTCTGCATCCTGCGCTCGCCCGAGGAGCTCGCTGACGGGACGGGCTGACGCACCCCGCCGCTAGGCCCGGGCGTCGAGCGCGCGGCGCAGCAGGGGGCGCCACCGCGGCTGGTCCGCGGTCGTGAGCGCCAGACCGGCGGTGACGACGACGGCCACGACCCACGCGCCGACCAGCGTCACCGTGAGCCCCTCGTGCAGAGCGCGGGGCAGCAGCGCGACGGTGCCGAGCACCAGCGCGACGCCGACGAGCCCAGCCAGCGAGAGGTCGATGGCGCGGCCCACGGCGTCGGTCCAGCTCGCGTCGTGGCGGACGCCGAACCACGCCGCCACCCCGAGGAGCACCACGAGGCTCAGCAGGTCGATGCCGCGCGCGAGGGCCACCAGCGGCAGCAGCGCGATGACGGCCTCAATTGGACGGGGGCGCACGGCCGCCATCCTGCCAGGACCGGTTTTCAGAAGAATTGGCCAAGAATCCGCCAGATGTGGTCGGATGGCCTCACCGTCCCCTCGAATCGAAGTGAGCCGACCATGCGCCGACTCGTCCTGTCCCTCCTCCTGGCACCCGTCCTGTGCCTCGTCGGACTCGCCACACCGGCGTCCGCCGCCCCGGTGATCCAGGAGTTCACCGTCAACGGCTCCTCGACCGACCTGACCCTGGAGCCCGGTGAGGAGCTCGACGTCGTCTGGGACGTCACCAGCACCGAGACGCCCACCGTCACCGCCACGGGCACCGGCTGGTCGGGCACGCTCGACCCCTCCGGCACCCAGCGCGTCGCCGGCCCCGAGGCCGGTGAGTCGCTCACGTTCGGCCTGGAGACCACCGACTCGACCGGCACCACGTCGGCCACGACGATCACCGTGACCGCGCAGGACGAGCCCGAGGGCGTCACGCCGCCGCCCGTCGTCGTGCAGGGCTGCACCGTCGTCGTGCCGCGCTCGGACTCCTTCGACTACGTGCTCGCCTACTTCGGCGACACCGAGGACACCGAGCCGATCGAGGCCGGCACCTACCGGGCCTCCTCCCTCACCTTCGGCGGCGGCCTCGACGTCACGATCATCGCCGAGCCGCGCGCCGACGTGACCGTCGCCGACGGCGCCGTCACCACGTGGGACGTCCCGAGCGGCGAGGACTGCCAGAGCGAGCTGTTCGCGGTGAGCACCGCGCCGTGCAGCTTCACGGTGCGCAACATCACGGGCACCCCGATCGAGTTCCTCTACGGTGACGGCGACGCCGAGAACGCCGACGGCCAGTTCACGCTGGCGCCCGGCCAGCAGCGCACCGTGAAGACCCCGCGCGACACCCTGCTGGCCGTCGGCATCGCCGGCGACATCGAGGCGGAGCCGGAGTTCCAGATCCTCGACGTCAAGGTCCCGCAGACGGGCTGCGACGGCGGCGCCGTGGGCGCCGGCGGCAACGCCTGGCCGTTCCCGACCAACGCCCCGGCCGCCGGCGTGACGGTCGCCGAGCACGACGGCGTCCCGGCGTGGCTGCCGATCGGCCTCCTCGTCGTCCTCGGCGTCGCCGCAGGTGCCGCGCGCGCCCGTGCGTCGCGCTGACCCACGCCTCCTGGCCGCCGCCGCGCTCCTCGTGGGCGTGGCGGCGGTCGCCGCGTTCCTGGTGACCCAAGGCGACGCGGCCGAGCCGCGCCCGGCGGCCACCGCGACGTCGCCCGCCCCCTCCGCGTCAGCCTCCGCCACGACGTCGGACCAGCCCACCGGGTTCACGCCGGCACGGGTGCGCATCCCGTCCATCGACGTCGACGCGCCCGTCGTCGGCCTCGGCACGGGCGACGACGGTGCCCAGGAGGTGCCCGAGCGGCTCGACGTCACGGGCTGGTGGCGCGACGGAGCCAAGGTCGACGGTCCCGGCAGCGCCGCGATCGTCGGGCACACCGCCTCGCGCGGCGCGGCCGTCTTCGACCGGCTCGGCGACCTCGCCACGGGCGACCGCGTCAGCGTCGACGGCAGACGTGGCGGCGAGCGAGCGGCGTTCGTCGTGCGGGCCGTGCGCACGGTCCCGGTCGAGCAGTTCCGCCGCATCGCGCAGGCCGTCTACCGCACGTCGGGCCCGACCAGCCTCGTCCTCATGACGTGCGGCGACTACGACGGCAGCGACTTCCGTTCCACCGTCGTCGTCGTGGCCACCCCCGTCCGGTCCTGACGGGGCCGCCCTCGTCCTGCTCGCCGTTCGTCAGCCCACGAGAGGGGCGACTCCCCACACGACCATCACGAGGAGCAGGACCTTCACGACGAGTCGGACAGTCGGGTGTGCGCGGCGAAAGCCCAGCAGGGTGAGAGCGAGCACGAGCGCGCTGATGAACGGACTGACCCACAGGAGCGCGAAGACGACCAGCCCGGCAGCGTAGATGCTGTCGGGATGGTGCCGTGCGAGCGAGCCGCTCACCATGTCTCGTGCCTTCCGTCGGTGTCCGCCTGCTCAGCCAAGCGCACCTGACGACCCGTGTCCCAGGAACGGCCACAGTGCCGGCGAGAAGGATGCCCGTGCACGGTGTCGACGCGAGAACCACGCGGGCCGGCGCGCCCGGCCCGACTCAGCCCGCGCCGAAGGACCAGCGCCGGCGTCCCTCGCCGACCAGCTCACCGTCGAGCACCGCGTCGTCGGCGCGCGTCACGGGCTCCTCCGGCACGACCTCGCCCACCACGGGCTCCTCGTGGGTCGGGTCGTCGTGGCGTCGCGGGTCGGCCTCGCCCGACGTCACCGACTCCTCCCCCACGGCACGGCGGGCGAAGTCGGCGGCGAGCCGCAGCGCCTGCCGACTCTCGGGCAGCGTGTCCGCGAGCACGGGGAACGCGTGCACCTGGCCGCGCCACAGGTGCGTCTCGACGGTGACGCCGCGCTCGGCCAGCAGCAGCGCCATCGCCTCCACCTCGGGCCGCAGCATCTCGTCCTCCACCGCGACGAAGAACGTCGGCGAGGTGATGTGGTCGGCCGCGTCGAGGGGCGAGACCTCGCCCTCGATGGTCGACCCCTCGGGCAGCCAGCGCTCCCGGATCACCGCGACCCGCCCGATCGGCAGGTAGGCGTCGCGCACCCGGGCCACGCGCGCCACGCCCTCCTTGTCGATGCGGTCGGGGTCGAGGCTCAGCAGCGGGGAGAAGGTCAGCAGGGCGGCCGGCGCGGGCAGACCCCGGCGGTTCGCCAGCTCGGCGATCTTCATCGTCAGGTAGCCGCCGGCGGAGTCGCCGGCCACGACGATCTTGTCGGGCCGGTCGCTCATCTCCACCAGCGCCGCGTACGCGCGGATCGCGTCGTCGACCGAGTCGGCCACCGAGCCCTCCGGGAGCTGGACGTACTCGACGGAGATCACCGTCGCACCCGTGTACAGCGCGAGCCGCTCGCAGATCCGACGGTGCGTCTCGATGCCGCAGGAGAAGAAGCCGCCACCGTGCAGGTAGAGCAGCGTCATCTCGCTCGTCGGCCCGTAGCGGTGCGTCATCGACTCCACGTGCACGCCGTCGAGCTCGAAGGAGACGGGCTCGACGAAGCGCGACCGCGGACCGCGCCCGGAGAGCTTGTCGAGCGAGCGCAGCGTCGTGAGGGTGCGGTCGTTGAGCGGCGCGAGGCGCAGCAGCGGCTTGAAGACCAGCCGGGTGGTGCGACCGAGGACGCGGCTCTTGAGACTGACGTCCTCGTGCACGACGGCCTGGTCGTAGACCACGCGCATGGGTCGGTTCCGCAGCGGCAGACCGGTCCGGGCCCGCTGCGTCACGACGGAGACGCTGGGTCGCGGACGTGCCGGGGCGGTGGTGCTGGCGTCGCTCCCGGAGCCGACGCCGGGGAGCAGCGCCCTCAGTCGACGCAGGACGGAACGCACGGACATACCGCCACCATACTCCCGGTATGGGCGGGTGAGGGCGTCGCGCGGAGGTCAGTCGGCCTGGAAGCGGGCGTCGACCTCGACCCGCACCACGATGTCCTCCGGCACGAGGGCGAGCCCCGAGCGGTCCTCCCCGGAGTCGAGCCGGTGCGCGACCGCACCGACGAACCCCACGTCGCCGTGGCCGTCGAGCATCCCGGGGTCGGCGAGCTGCACCGCCACCACACGACCGCGCCGCACGGCGTCGGCGTACGTCTGCGCCTTCGTCACCGCGTCGTCGACGGCGGCCTTGCGCACCTCCGCCTCCAGCACCCGTCGGCTGCGGACGCCCAGGTCCCACTCGACGGGCAGCACCTCCACGCCGTCCACTCCGGCCCAGTGGTCGAGGAAGCCGTTCATGCGCTCGAAGTCGACGAACTCGGCCCGCAGCTGCACCGACGCCGTGTGCACGACCTCGTCCGAGCGTCGGTCGCCGACCCAGGGGCGGCTGCCGTGGACCGTCACCTGGTCGCTGGACCACGTGTCGACCGCGCCCAGCGCCGCGAGGTCGCGCAGGTGTCCGGCGAGCGGCTCCTGCAGCGCCGCCGCACGGTCGCGGACGTCGGCCCGGTCGGTCCCCTCCACGACGGCCTCGAGCCGCACGAGGGCGCGCTCGGCCGGATGGCGCGCCTCGGCGACGCCGCGCACGGTGATCTGCACTCCCATCCGGACATTCTCCCCGCGAACGCCCGCGGGCGCGGACTTTCGCCCCAACCGGATACGGTCGACCTCCCGCGCAGAGGCTCCCCAGGACCCCGCACCTGAGGGTTTCCTCACCCTAGGATGAGGACATGGTGACGCTCGCCGACCTCCAGGTCCGCTCCCTCGGTCCGTGCACGGTGCCCTCACCTCTCTCGCACTACGTCGGCGGCCGCGCGACCAACGAGTACTACGTCGGCGAGGACGACCGTGTGCTGTTCGACGACACCGTCGAGCTGATCCAGCGTCGTGGCCTCCCGCTGGAGGAGCTGCCGACCTTCGAGACCGGCGGACCCCGTGCCCGCCTCTTCTTCGACCCCGGCTCGGTGCGCGTCGGCGTCGTGACCTGCGGTGGCCTCTGCCCCGGCCTGAACGACGTGATCCGCGCGATCGTCATGGAGCTGCACGAGCACTACGGCGTGCGCGACGTGGTCGGGTTCCGCAACGGGTACGCCGGGATGGTGCCGGGGCTCGGGCTCGAGCCGGTCACGCTGACCCCCGACTTCGTGGCCAACATCCACGAGCGCGGCGGCACCGTGCTCGGGTCGTCGCGCGGCGCGCAGGACGTCGGCGTCGTGGTCGACACCCTGCAGGCCCGTGGGATCGACATCCTCTTCGTCATCGGCGGTGACGGCTCGATGCGCGGCGCCCACCGGATCGCCGAGGAGGCGATCGCGCGCGGCGCCGACATCGCCGTGGTCGGTGTGCCGAAGACGATCGACAACGACATCCCGCACATCGGGCAGAGCTTCGGGTTCCAGACGGCGTACTCGCGGGCGGCGCAGTCGATCAAGGCGGCCAAGATCGAGGCCGAGGCGTCGCTCAACGGCGTCGGGCTGGTGAAGGTGATGGGGCGTCACGCCGGGTTCATCGCCTGCTACTCCGCGCTGGCCGGCCACGACGCCGACTTCGTCCTCATCCCCGAGGTGCCGTTCGCGCTCGACGGCGACAACGGCCTGCTGGAGCACGTCCGGCGCAAGGTCGCCGCGCAGGGTCACGCCGTGCTGGTGGTCGCCGAGGGCGCGGGCCAGGAGCACCTCCCGCACGACGGCGCCACCGACGCGTCCGGCAACGCGCGGCTGGCCGACATCGGTCGCCTGCTGCGCGAGCGGATCACCGACGACTTCACGTCGCGCGGCGAGGAGGTCCTGTTCCGCTACTTCGACCCGGGCTACTTCATCCGCTCGGTGCCCGCGGAGCCGTCGGACTCGGTGTACTGCTCACGGCTCGCGCAGACCGCCGTGCACGCGGCGATGGCCGGCCGCACCGACATGGTCGTCGGGCGGCGCCGGCACCGGTTCGTGCACGTGCCGATCAGCTACGTGACCCACCGCCCCCACCACGTCTCCCCCGACGGCGACCTCTGGCTCAGCGTACTCGAGTCGACCGCCCAGCCCTTCGACATGCGCTGACCCACCGCCGGTCGAGTAGCAGCGACGGCGAGCGCCAGCGAGCTCGTCGGTGCGTATCGAGACCACCCGGCAACAGATCAGCGCGGGCCGACCCCCAGCGACCGCTTGGAATGGTCTCGATACACCTCCCCTCGCTAGCGCTCGTGGAGGCACTCGACCAGCGGACGGTTCCGCTGGTCGAGTAGCGGCGACGGCGAGCGCCAGCGAGCTCGTCGGTGCGTATCGAGACCACCCGGCAACAGATCAGCGCGGGCCAACCCCCAGCGACGGCTCCGAGTGGTCTCGATACGTCCGACCGAGCTCCTTCGTCGCCGGCCGGACTACTCGACCAGCGGGGGCTGGTGGCGGGTGTAGCCCAGCTCGACCGGGTGGGGCGGGTACTCGCTGGTGCCCGTGCGACCGTCGGGGCGCCAGCCGTGCCGCTCGTAGAAGCGGCGGGCGCGGACGTTCTCCTCGAGCACCCAGAGCCGGTCGACGTGGCGGGGGACCTCGGCGAGGACGGCGTCGGCGAGCCCCGTCCCCCGGTGGCGCGCGACGACGCCCAGGTGCAGGAGCGTCGTCCTGTCGTGCGCGAGGTACCCGACGCCCACGCCGTCGACGACCACCACGAAAGCCGCGACCCCCGTGGCCGCGATCCGCTCGGCCCACCGGTCGCGCACGGCGGCCCACGGGTAGGGCGGCGCGAACACGTGGGCGAGCGCATCGGTGTTGGCAGCCTGCTCGATCGAGGCCAGCAGGCCCTCGTCGCCCTCGGTGGCCGGTCGCAGGTCCATCGGACGATCCTCGCACGTCCCGGATCCTGAGACGTCTTCTCGGTCCCCGGACCGCGTGCCACGGTGAAGACCCACCCCGCGACACCCGGTCGCGACACCCCGCCGCGACAGCTGAGGAGACACCATGAGTGACCAGTGGTCGTTCGAGACCAAGCAGATCCACGCCGGCCAGACGCCCGACCCGACCACCGGCGCCCGTGCGCTGCCGATCTACCAGACGACGTCGTACCAGTTCCGCGACACCCAGCACGCCGCCGACCTGTTCAGCCTGGCGGAGCCGGGCAACATCTACACGCGCATCACCAACCCGACCCAGGACACCGTCGAGCAGCGGCTCGCCGCGCTGGAGGGCGGTGTCGGCGCGCTGCTGTTCGCGTCGGGCCAGGCGGCCACGACCGGCGCGCTGACCAACGTCGCCGAGGCGGGCGACCACATCGTCGCGTCGGCGAGCCTCTACGGCGGCACCGACTCGCTGCTGCGCCACACGTTCCCGAAGCTCGGCATCCAGGTGTCGTTCGTCGAGGACAACAACAACCCCGACGCCTGGCGCGCCGCGGTGCAGGAGAACACGAAGGCGTTCTTCGGCGAGACCATCGGCAACCCGAAGGGCGACGTGCTCGACCTGGAGGCGATCTCGACCGTGGCGAAGGAGGTCGGCGTGCCGTTCCTCGTCGACAACACCGTCGCGACGCCCTACCTGCTCAACCCCCTCAAGCACGGCGTCGACACGGTCATCCACTCCGCCACGAAGTACATCGGCGGGCACGGCACGGCCATCGCGGGTGTCGTCATCGACGGCGGGACCTTCGACTACGGCGCCCACGGGGACAAGTACCCCGGCTTCACCCAGCCCGACGCGAGCTACCACGGCCTCGTGTTCGCGGAGGCGCTCGGACCGGCCGCGTACATCGCCAAGCTGCGCGTGCAGTACCTGCGCAACGTCGGCGCCGCGATCTCGCCGTTCAACGCGTTCCTCATCGCGCAGGGCCTGGAGACGCTCAGCCTCCGAGTGGAGCGTCACGTCGAGAACACGCGCCAGGTCGCGGAGTGGCTGTCGGCCCGTGACGACGTCGCGTCGGTGACGTGGGCGTCGCTCGAGGGCAACCCGTACAAGGAGCTCGCCGACAGGTACGTCCCGCGGGGCGCCGGCGCGGTCCTGACGTTCGAGCTGCCCGGTGGGATCGACGCCGGCCGCCGCTTCATCGACGCGCTCGAGCTGTTCAGCCACGTCGCGAACATCGGCGACGTGCGGTCGCTGGCCATCCACCCGGCCAGCACGACGCACTCGCAGGGCACTCCCGAGGAGCACGCCGCCACCGGCGTGACGCCCGGTCTCGTGCGCCTCGCGGTGGGCCTGGAGGGCATCGACGACATCCTCGCCGACCTCGAGGCGGGACTGCGCGCGGCCAAGTGACCTCACCCCACCTGACCAACCAGGATCTCCCTCCCCCGCAAGCGGGAGGTGCCCCCACCGTCACCGGCGCGTGGCGGGAGGGAGATCCTGTCGGTTCCCGACGTTTCGCCGACGTCGGCGACGTCGCGCTCGAGAGCGGGTCCGTGCTGCCCGACGTCCGGCTGGCGTACGAGACGTGGGGGACGCCGGGACGCGACGCCGTGCTGGTGCTGCACGCGCTCACCGGCGACAGCCACGTGGTCGGTCCGACCGGGCCCGGGCACGCCAGCCCCGGCTGGTGGGACACCCTCGTCGGGCCCGGCCTTCCGATCGACACCGACCGCTTCCACGTCGTCTGCGCGAACATCCTGGGCGGCTGCCAGGGCTCGACGGGCCCCTCGTCCCTCGCCCCCGACGGTCGGGCGTGGGGCAGCCGGTTCCCCGACCTGACGGTCCGCGACCAGGTCGCCGCCGAGGCGCTGCTGGCCGACGCCCTCGGGATCGAGCGCTGGTACGCCGTCGTGGGCGGGTCGGCCGGTGGCATGCGGGGCCTGGAGTGGGCGGTCGGGCACCCCTCGCGGGTGGAGCGGCTGTTCCTGCTGGCGACGTCGGCGCAGGCGTCGGCCGAGCAGCTCGCGCTGTCGTCGGTGCAGCAGGCGGCGATCACCAGCGACCCGCACTTCCACGGCGGCGACTACTACGCCGAGAGCCGCGGCCCGACGACCGGGCTCGACCTCGCGCGGCGGGTGGCGCACGTGGCCTACCGCAGCGAGGCCGAGCTGCAGCAGCGCTTCGGCCGCGAGCGCGAGCCCGACGGTCGGTTCAGCGTCGCGTCGTACCTCGAGCACCACGGCACGAAGCTCACCCGCCGCTTCGACGCCGGCTCCTACCTGGCGCTGACCCGGGCGATGGACTCCCACGACGTCGGACGCGGCCGTGGCGGGGTCGCCGAGGCGCTCAGCCGCGTGACCGCCCGGACCGTCGTCGCCGGGATCGACTCCGACCGCCTCTACCCGCTGTACCAGCAGCAGGAGCTGGCCGACCTGGTGCCGGGTGCCGACGGGCTCGACGTCGTGCACTCGCTGCACGGTCACGACGGCTTCCTCGTCGAGCAGGAGCAGGTCGGCGCCCTCGCCCGCCGCGCCCTCGCCGAGTAGTCCTCACGATGTGGTACCTCATCGCCCCTTTCGGGGCGAGAGGTGGGCGATGACGTACCGAATCGTGAAGAGTGCTCAGCGGGCAGGGAGGCCGACCGTCGTGGCGAGGGTGGCGACGTGGACGTCGAGGAACGCGCCGGGGTCGTGCAGGGTGTCGGGGCCGTACTGGCCGAACACCTCGAAGGCCACGGCGCCCACGAGGGCCGACCAGAGTCCGAGCGCGCGGGCGAGGTTCGTCACGGGCAGCGCCAGGTCGTACTCGGCGCGGATCCGCTCGAGGTCGCTGCGCAGGCTGCGCGGGAGCGGGCCGTCGACCTCACGCAGGTCGCCCCGTCGGTACGCGTCCTCGAGCACCGTGAGCAGCGCGACGACCACCCGGGTCCCCGGCTCGACGGTCGTGTCGGGGGGCGCCGCGTAGCCCGGCACCGGGGTGCCGTGCAGCAGGGCGAAGCGCGACGGCTCGCGCAACGCCCACGACCGCATGGCCTGGGCCGCAGCCTGCAGGCGACGGGTGGGCGTGCGCCGTGACGACGCTGCCACCGCCGCCTCGACCTCGGCACCGAGCTCGTCGTACGCGTCGACGATCAGGAGGGTCAGCAGCGCGTCGCGGTCCTTGACGTACCGGTACACGGCCGACGAGACCAGGCCCAGCTCACGCGCGACGGCGCGCAGCGACAGCTCAGCAGGCGTCGTGGTCGCGAGCTGCTCGCGGCCGATGCGGACGATGTCGCGCAGGGTCTGCTCGCGGGCGACCTGACGGGGGGTGGGCACGACCTCACCCTATCGTCGTCGAGGTCGACATGTCGATACCAAGAGCACTGCTCTTGACAGGTATCACGGACCAGAGCACCCTGGACTCGTCCACCAACCGAGAGCACTGCTCTCTGAACCTCAGGAGTCGTCATGCGCACCCTCGTCATCGGAGCCGGCCAGATCGGTCCCCACGTCGCCACCCTGCTCGCCGAGCGCGGCGAGCAGGTCACCGTCGCCACCCGGTCCGGGTCCGGCCCCGAGCACCCGCTCGTCACCCGCACCCGACTCGACGCGACCGACGTCGCCGCGCTCGACCGCGCGTTCGCCGACGTCGACGTCGTGCACCTGTGCGTGCACGCCTCGGCCTACCGCCCCGACGTCTGGGAGCGGGAGCTGCCGCCCCTCGAGCGCGCGGTGCTGACCGCCGCGGAACGCCACGACGTGCACGTGGTCTACCCGGAGAGCGTCTACGCCTTCGACACGAGCGCCCCGCTCGGCGCCGACCCGCGGATCGCGCCGCGCTCCGCCCTCGGACGGATCCGCGCGACCCTCCTGGCGCGTCGCGCCGCGTCGTCGGCGCGCACGACCAGCGTGGTCGCGTCGGACTTCTACGGCCCCGGCGCGGCGATGGCGCACGGTGGCGACCGGATGGTCGTGCCGGCGACCACGGGCCGGACGGTGCGCCCGCTGGGTCGCGTCGACCTGCCCCACGCCTGGACCTACCTGCCCGACCTCGCGGCCGCCATGGTCGCAGCCGCCGACTCCGCCGACGGGCCCGACGCCGTGCTCGCCCCCGTCGTGCACGCGACGCAGCACGAGCTCGCCCTGGTCTACGCGCGCGCTGCCGGACGGGACGACGTCCGGGTGCGCGCCGTGCCCGCCTGGGCGCTGCGAGCGGTCGGCGTCGTCAACGCCGACGTCCGCGCGATGGCCGAGATGTCCTACCTGTTCACGCAGCCGCTGCTCGTCGACGAGACCGCGACGATCCTGCCCGCCACGCCCCTCGACGTCGCCGCCGCTGCCGTCGTCGACTCCCCGTCTCGGAGCACCGTCGCCCGCTCCTGAGCCAGACAGCGGCGATGGAGCTCCGAGACGGGGAGGAGAGCGAGGGTCAGACGAGCTTGCGGACCACGCCGCGCGGCGCGTACCGCAGGACCTGGCCGAGCGGGCCCCACGGCCAGCCGGGGGTGGCGGCGGTGTCGACCTCCTTCTGGATGGCCTTCACCATCGAGCGCACGCCGGTGGGGGTGTCGACCATGAGCCGCTGCTCCTGCTCGACCTGCTCGTTCATCTCCGACGCGATGTAGCCCGGGAACAGCGTCGTCACCGCGATGTCGAGGCCGCGGCGACCGACGAGGTCCATGCGGATGCCCTCGGCGAGGTGGGCGACCGCGGCCTTCGTCGCGGCGTACGCCGTCATCGAGCCGGGCATGCCGCGCATCGCCGACATCGAGGAGATGACGACGAGGTGGCCGGCCTTGCGCTCGTAGAAGTGCGCCATCGCGGCCTCGCACTGCGCCATCGCCGCGACGACGTTGGTCTCGACGGTCTCGCGGTTCGCGGCGAACGCCCCGGTGCCGATGCGACCGCCCTTGCCGAGCCCGGCGTTGACGATGACGCGGTCGAGGCCGCCGAGGTCCTGGATCGCCCGGGTGAAGACGCCGAAGACCTGCTCGTGGTCGTTGACGTCGAGCGCGTGCACGACCACCTGCACGTCGGGGTGGGCCGCGGTGATCTCGGCGGCGAGGGCCTCGAGCCGGTCGACGCGGCGCGCGGTCAGGGCCAGCGAATGGCCCTGGGCGGCGAGCTGGCGGGCCATCTCGGCGCCGAGACCGGAGCTGGCGCCGGTGATGAGCACGTTCGTGCGCACGTCAGTCCTTCCGGCCCATGCGGGCGGCCGCCTTGGCCATCTCGCGGTAGTACACGGGCCGCAGGAAGCGCTTGGCTGCGTAGGCCAGCTTGCCCTCGCGGTCGGTGAGGACGATGTGCCGCCCCTTCTCGACCTCGGCGATGACGATGGCGGCGATGTCGGCCGCGGTGCGCTTCGAGCCGTCGATGAGCTTGGCCGCCGACTTCTGCGCCGACTCGTCCTTGCCACGCAGCGACGCGGTCAGGTTGGTCTTGAAGAAGGTGGGGCAGACGACGCTGACCTGGATGCCGGACGGCTTGAGCTCGTGGAACAGCGTCTCGCTGAGCGCGACGACGCCCGCCTTGACGGAGTTGTACTCGCTCATCCGCGGCGGGTGCACCAGCCCGGCCGCCGACGCGGTGTTGACGATCGTGCCGCCGCCCTGCTCCTTCAGGAGCGGGACGAAGGTGCGGCAGCCGCGCACGACGCCGAGCAGGTTGATGTCGACGATCCACTGCCACTGGTCCATCTCCGACAGCTCGATCCGACCGCCGGCCGCGACACCGGCGTTGTTGAAGAGCACGTCGAGCCCGTCCCACGTCTCCACGACATGGTCGCGCGCGGTGCTCCAGTCGACGTCGGACGTGACGTCGAGGGTCCGGTAGGACACGTCGGGGTGCGCCGCGGCGAGCGCCTGCAGGACCTCGGGCGCCTCGGCGTGGACGTCGGTAGCAAGCACGCGGCAGCCCTGCTCGGCCAGCTGGGTGACGAGGGCGAGGCCCAGCCCGGAGGCCGCGCCGGTGACGAGCACACGCGTGCCCGGGACGAAGATCGACATGTTCAGATACTAACGGTATCCGAAACCCGACGTCCACGGCCGTCCTTGGGATCGGCCCGTGTGCACAGGTGTGGACGGCCCTGTGCACGAGTTACACCGGTGTTGTTCACAGCTGTGGACAGGTCTGTGCGTGAGTTACACGGGTGTTGTTCACAGCTGTGGGCAACGCTGGGGAGAACGACAGACGTGTGATTCAGGGCACCTCAGCCCAGCAGCTGCTGGGAGCGCACCAGCACGGCGACGACCACGGCCGCCCAGAGGAGCACGAAGGCCGCGACCTGCACGAGCGTCCGGTGCGCCCGGGGCCCGTACGCGAACAGCGCCCCGAGCAGGATCCCGGCCACGAAGCCGCCGAGGTGGCCCTGCCAGCTGATCGGGCCCAGGAAGCCGATGGCCACGTTCACCGCGAGGAGGGCGAGCAGCCCGCGCACGTCCTCGCGCGCCCTCAGCATGAACAGCAGCGCCATGCCGAACAGGCCGAACACCGCGCCCGACGCGCCGGCCGTCCCGCTGAACGGCTCCGACAGCCACATGACGAAGACGCCGGAGACCACGGCGGTCGTGACGTACGCCGCGACGAACCGCGCCGTGCCGAGCTTGCGCTCGACGAGCGGGCCGAACAGGTAGAGCGCGTACATGTTGAAGAGGATGTGCAGGGTCCCGAGGTGCAGGAACGCCGAGGTCAGCAGCCGCCACCACTGGCCCTCGGCGACGCCGACCGGGAACATCGCGCCCTGCTGGTACAGCGGGCTGCGCAGGTCGCCGGTGAGCAGCTGCACCAGGTAGACGACGACGTTGAGCCCGATGATGACCAACGAGACGGCACCCTCGCGGGTCTGCAGCGCACCGCCCGCGACCGTGCGGGGCAGCCGCACCGACTTCGCGCCGCGGTTGACGCACTCCGGGCACTGGAAACCGACGGAGGCGTCGTTCATGTCCTGGGTGCAGATGGGCCGCTCGCACCGCTGGCAGGTGATCAGCGCCTCGCGGTCCGGGTGGCGGTAGCACCGCGGCGCGCCGTCGGGGCGCGACCCCGGTGCCGTTCCGGTCATGTCAGCCGCGGTCGATGGTGACCTTCTCGATCACCACGGGCTCGACGGGACGGTCGAAGCCGTCCGTCGGCACCGCGGCGATCGCGTCGATCACCTTCTGGCCGGCCTCGTCGGCGACCTCGCCGAAGATCGTGTGCTTGCGGTTCAGCCAGTCCGTCGGGACGACCGTGATGAAGAACTGCGAACCGTTGGTGCCCGGCCCCGCGTTGGCCATCGCCAGCAGGTAGGGCTTGTCGAAGCGGAGGTCGGGGTGGAACTCGTCCTCGAAGGTGTAGCCGGGGCCGCCCGTGCCGGTGCCGAGCGGGTCGCCGCCCTGGATCATGAAGTTGCGGATGATCCGGTGGAACGTGATGCCGTCGAAGAACGGGCGCGTGGCGACCTGGCCGGTGGCCGGGTCGAGCCACTCCTTCGTGCCCTCGGCGAGGCCGACGAAGTTCTCGACGGTCTTGGGGGCGTGATCGGGGAAGAGCCGGACCACGACGTCGCCGTGGTTGGTGTGCAGGGTGGCGCTCAGCGGGGAAGACACGTCAGTCCTTCGGGGGGATCGTGCGGGACGGGACCTTGACATCTTCCCACGACCCGACAACTGAGGCCGGTCGACGCACCGCGACGCGAGACGGCGAGCTGCCCGCTAGCGTGGGCCCATGCGAGAGCACCCCGTCCGTCTGGTCCTGGCCCTGCTCGCCCTCGTGGCCGGCATCGTCGTCGCGCGGAACCTCACCGCCGACCGCGGTGGCGTCTACGACCCGGCCGAGGCGGGCCGGTGAGCGAGCCGCGCGTCGACGTCACGCGGGTCGACGACGTCGCGGTCGTGACCTTCAGCGCGCCGCCGGTCAACCTGTACTCCCTCGAGCTGCACGACGCCTTCGACGCCGCGCTCGACGCCGTCGAGGCCGACCTGCCTCGCGCCGTCCTGCTCCGCGCGGAGGGCACGCTGGTCTCCGGCGGTGTCGACGTCGCGCAGTTCCACGCCCGGAAGACGCAGGAGGACACGAAGGACCTGTACGACCGGATGATCGAGCTGCCCGACCGGATCGCCGCGCTCGACGTCCCGACGTTCTTCGCCGCCCACGCGCTGACGCTCACGTGGGCGCTGGAGGTCGCACTCGCCTGCGACGTCGTGCTCGCCAGCGAGAAGGCGAAGTTCGGCCTGGTGGAGCGGGTCATCGGCCTCACGCCGACGATGGGCGGCACGCAGCGCCTCGCGCAGCGCGCCGGCGTCGGCCGGGCCAAGGAGGTCGTGCTCACCGGCGAGCTGTTCGACGCCGCGACCTTCGAGCGATGGAACGTGGTCAACCGGGTGCTGCCCGTCGACGGCTTCGACGACGCCGTGCTCGACATGGTGCGGCAGGTCGCCGTGGGTCCGACGCAGGCGTTCGGCGCGGCCAAGCGGATCCTGCGCGCCTACGAGACCGGCGGCGTGCCCAGCGCGAACGCCGTGACCACGCAGATCGCGTCGGCGCTGTTCGCGACCGACGACCTGCAGCACGGCATGGAGTCGTTCCTGCAGGACGGCCCCGGTCGGGCCACCTTCACCGGTCGCTGACGGCTCAGCGGGTCGCGTCGAGGCCGTCGTGCTCGGCGCGCAGCACCCGCGTGGTGCGGCGCTCCGCCCAGAAGCTGACGAACGGGATGGTGGCGAGCAGCATCGTCGTGATCGTGAACGTCGGCGACCAGCGGTGCCGGCTCGCGAGGATCGCGATCAGCACGAGCAGCGCCATGAACAGGAAGCCGTGCACCTGGTCGATGACGAGGAAGACGTCCTGGTGACGGTTCCACCAGGAGCCCTCGTCGGTGAAGATCTTGCCGAAGAAGCCGGCGAACACGACGAGCAGGTTCACGCCCACGACCCAGGCGAGCACCCGGTAGGCGACAGCGATGCGACTCACGGGGTCAGGCTATCGACGGGGTGGTCGTCGTCCCGACGCGCCGTCGTGTGGCGTTCTCGCGCCTCGTCGACCTGGTCGCGGCACATCCGCCACCAGAGCGCGACCGCGAACACCGCGAAGACCCACCACTGGAGCGCGTAGGCGAGGTTCTTGAGTCCCACCGTCCACGACACGTCGGGGTCGGGCGGGTCGACGGGCGCGCCGAAGCCGGGGGGCGCGTCGCCCGATCCCGCCAGCTCGGTCCACTCCTGCACGAGCCCGTACCCGGACCACAGCCGGTAGGGCAGCTCGTTGACCAGCGACGGCGTCGTGATCGAGGTCGTCACGCGGTCGGCGTCGAGCGGGAGCCCGCCGCCCTGGCTCGGCTGCAGCACCACGCCGAGGCTCACGTCGCCGGTCGGCACCGGCGGCAGCTCGCCGGGGGCGTCGGTCGAGCCGCGGACCACGAGCAGGGCGCCGTCCGACCCGTGGACCAGGAACGGCGCCACGAGCCAGGTGCGACCGCCGCTGATCTCGCCGCGGACCCACACCTGCTGGTCGGCGGGGGCGAACCGCCCCTGCACCGTGACGCGGCGGTCCTGCAGGTCGGCCGCGAACGGACGCCCGAGACCCCAGACCTGCGTGATGGGCGCCGGGGGTGCGGCCGCCGACTCACGCACGGCGTCGCCCTGGCGCGACTCGTAGGCACCGAGCTGCCAGAACCCGCCCGCCACGCACAGCACCACGGCGACGACGGCGAACAGGTGCAGCGGCGTGAGCCGCAGCCACAGCCGCGCCGTCGACGGCGCGGTCCCGTGGTCCGCGGCAGGTCCCACGGTCAGGCGGTGAACGGCGTGAGGTGGGGGTACAGCGGGAAGCGCTCGGCCAGCGTCGTGACCCGCTTGCGCAGGCCCTCGACGTCGAGGTCGCCCGGCGTGAGCGTCTCGGCGATGACGTCGGCGACCTCGCGGAACTCCTCGGCGCCGAAGCCGCGGGTGGCGAGCGCGGGGGTGCCGATGCGCAGGCCCGACGTGACCATGGGCGGACGCGGGTCGTTCGGGACCGCGTTGCGGTTGACCGTGATGCCGACCTCGTGGAGGCGGTCCTCGGCCTGCTGGCCGTCGAGCTCGCTGTCGCGCAGGTCGACGAGCACGAGGTGCACGTCGGTGCCGCCGGACAGCACCTGGATGCCGGCCTGGCGGGCGTCGTCGGCGAGGAGTCGCTCGGCGAGGATCTGCGCGCCCTCGATGGTGCGCTGCTGACGGTCCTTGAACTCCGGCTCGAGCGCCATCTTGAACGCGACGGCCTTGGCCGCGATGACGTGCTCGAGCGGACCGCCCTGCTGGCCCGGGAACACGGCGGACTGCAGCTTCTTGACCATCTCGGGGTCGTTGGACAGGATCACGCCGCCGCGGGGACCACCGAGCGTCTTGTGCGTCGTGCTGGAGACGACGTGGGCGTGCGGCAGCGGCGACGGGTGCAGGCCCGCGGCCACGAGACCGGCGAAGTGCGCCATGTCGACCCACAGGTAGGCGCCGACCTCGTCGGCGATCGCGCGGAAGGCGGCGAAGTCGAGCTGGCGCGGGTAGGCGGACCAGCCGGCGATGATGACCTTGGGGCTGTGCTCACGGGCGAGCGTGCGCACCTCCTCCATGTCGACCAGGCCGGAGTCGTCGACGTGGTAGGGGACCACGTTGTAGAGGCGCCCGGAGAAGTTGATCTTCATGCCGTGCGTGAGGTGCCCGCCGTTGGCGAGGTCGAGACCCATGATGGTGTCGTCCTTGCGCGCGATGGCGTGCAGGACCGCGGCGTTGGCGCTGGCGCCCGAGTGCGGCTGGACGTTCGCGTAGTCGGCGTCGAACAGCTGCTTCAGCCGGTCGATCGCGATCTGCTCGACCTCGTCGACGACCTCGCAGCCGCCGTAGTAGCGCTTGCCCGGGTAGCCCTCGGCGTACTTGTTGGTGAGGACGCTGCCCTGCGCCTCCAGCGCGGCGACCGGCGCGAAGTTCTCCGACGCGATCATCTCGAGCGTCGTCTGCTGACGGGCGAGCTCGGCGTCGAGCAGACGTGCGACGTCGGGGTCGAACGAGGCGAGCGACTGGTTGTGGTCCATGGCTACCAGGGTAGTCCGCCGTCCCCTCCCCGCGTCCTGTTGGGTTGACGACGGTTTCTGGGGGAGAGATCGTCGCCAACCCCACGAAACGGGGAGAGGGCGGACGAGGGTCAGGCGTCGCCGGCGAGCCCGTGCTTCTCGGCAAGGACCGCGGCCTGGGTGCGACGCTGGAGGCCGAGCTTGGAGAGCAGCTGGGAGACGTAGTTCTTGACCGTCTTCTCCGCGAGGTACATCTCGGCGGCGATCTGACGGTTGGTCATGCCCTGGCCGATGAGCGAGAGGATCTTGCGCTCCTGCGGGGTCAGCTCGGCGAGCGGGTCCTTCGGGGCCGGCGCGTTGCGGATGCGCTCCAGCACCTGGGCCGTGACGGCGGGGTCGAGCAGCGAGCCGCCGCCCGCGACCTGGCGCACGGCCTGGACGAGGTCGTTGCCGCGGATCTGCTTGAGCGCGTAGCCGGCGGCACCGGCCATGATCGCCGAGAACAGGGCCTCGTCGTCGTCGAAGGACGTCAGGATGATGACGTTGACCTCGGGGTGCTCGGCGCGCACGTCGCGGCACACCTCGATGCCGGAGCCGTCGGGCAGGCGCGCGTCGAGGACGGCGACGTCGGGGAGCAGGCGGGGGATCGACGCGAGCGCGTCGGCGGCCGTGCCGGCCTCGCCCACGACCGTCAGGCCCTCCTGGGCCTCGAGGAGGTCGCGGATGCCACGGCGGACGATCTCGTGGTCGTCGAGCAGGAAGATCCGGATCGGCTCGGACATGACAGGTTCACTACCTTTCGTCGCGGACGTCACGACATCTCCTGGGGGACGCTCCAGCGTATCTGCAGACCGCCGTGCGAGGGCTCGGAGAACTCGCAGGTGCCGCCGAGGTTCTGGGCGCGGTGGCGCATGTTGCGCAGGCCGTTGCCGAAGGGCTGCTCGGGGTCGAGGCCGAGGCCGTCGTCGGTGACGGTGAGCACGATGCCGTCGGTGACGTCGAGGTCGATGGTCACCTCGCCGGCGTGGGAGTGCCGGACGATGTTCGACAGCATCTCCTTGAGCACGGCGGTGAGCTGCTCGCCCACGATGTCGGGCACGACGCTCTCGACGGGTCCGTGCGTGTCGACGACCGGGCGGTAGCCGAGCATCCGCTCCGCCTCGCCGACGATCGCGTCGATCTCGAGCCGCAGGTTGGCGGGCACCGACGGCGAGCTGAGGTCGAAGATCGTGCGCCGGATCTCCTTGATGGTCTGGTCGAGACCGTCGACGGCGTCGGACAGCCGCTCACCGACCGCCGGCGTCACCGAGGCGGAGATGCTGTCGAGGGACAGGCCGATCGCGAACAGCCGCTGGATGACGAGGTCGTGCAGGTCGCGACCGATCCGCTCGCGGTCCTCGAGGATCGCGAGCTTGGCCTGCGACTCGCGCGCGCGGACGACCTGCATGACGAGGGCGGCCTGCTGGGTGAAGCCGTAGGGCAGCTCGGGGTCCAGGGTCCAGGACGACGGCGGCTGACCGGCGAACCAGCCCATGACGATCACGGCGGTGCCGTCGTCGAAGTGCAGGGGGTGCGCCTGGACGGCCTGCAGGCCGGGGAACGCCGCCAGCGTCTCGTCGTCGATGCGGGTGTCGTCGAGGACGTCGTCGAGGACGACCGGTGCGTGGGTGCGGACGACCTCGCGCAGGAAGGGGATGTCGACGTGGTGCCCGCTCGGGTCGGGCTCGATGCCGGTGGACGCGGCCACGACGAACAGGTGCTCCTCGCTCGGCACGACGAGCGCGGCGGCGCCGGCCTCGGAGACCTCGCAGATCCGGTCGACGATGAGCTGGCTGGCCGCCTGGCGCGAGATGGGCCGCAGCAGGGCGTTGGCCACCTCCGTGGTCGCCCTCAGCCAGCGACGCTGCCGCTCGCTCTCCTCGTAGAGGCGCACGTTCTCGACGACGACGCCGGCGGCCGCCGCGATGGTGACCGCGACCTCCTGGTCCTCCGCCGTGAAGCCGCCGCCGCCGATCTTGTCGGTGAGGTAGAGGTTGCCGAAGACGGTGTCGTGCACCCGGATGGGCACGCCGAGGAACGACGACATCGCCGGGTGGAGGCGGGGGAAGCCGATGCTGTCGGGGTGGTCGCCGAGCTGGTCGAGCCGCAGCGGCTCGGGGTGGTCGATCAGGAGGCCCAGCAGTCCCTTGCCCTCCGGCAGCCGGCCGATGAGGTCCTGGTGCTCCTGGTCCAGGCCGTGCACGGCGAAGGTGCCCATGCGGTGCGACGACGGCGAGTCGAGCACGCCGAGGAAGCCGTAGGTGGCACCGACCAGCTCGCTCGCGGAGTCGACGATGCGCTGCAGCACGTTGTCGAAGGACAGGTCCTGGGACAGCCCGACCACCGCGTCGAGCAGGTGGCTCTGACGCTCGGCCCCGACTCCGGACTCACGCATGGACGACTCCCTCCGGAGCGAGGATAGGTGTGGGGCCGGCTCCGTGGGGCGAGTTGGCGAGAACCGGATGGACACGAGAGACACGAGTCACGACGGCGCGGACCATGACGCCGAACCGCGCGGTCGTCACCGAAACGCAACCTGCGCGGGGGTTCTCGTCACCCTCGGACGCGACTAGCGTGCCAGCACACGACGCCCGGGCCCTCGACGGCCCGGTCACACCTGCTCAGGAAGGCAGCGCATGCACATCCATCGGGGGGCGGCCGCCGTGGCTGCCACGACTCTCGCCGGCCTGGCGCTCGCGGCCTGCGGCGCCGGGAACACCGGCGACGCGGACGCCGGCATCCTCGTCGGCACGACCGACAAGGTCGTGTCGATCGACCCGGCCGGCTCCTACGACAACGGCTCCACGCAGGTCCAGACGCAGGCGTACCAGTACCTGATGAACTTCCCCGCGGGGAGCACGGACCTGACGCCCGACGCCGCGGAGTCCTGCGACTTCGAGACGCCGACCGAGTACGTCTGCACCGTCAAGGACGGCCTGACGTTCGCGAACGGCAACGAGCTGACCGCGTCCGACGTCGCGTTCTCCTTCCAGCGGATCGTCGACATCAACGACCCCAACGGGCCGGCCTCGCTGCTCGGCGCCATGAAGAAGGTCGAGGCCCGCGACGACTCGACCGTCGTGTTCACCCTCGCCGCGCCGAACGACGTCACGTTCCCGCAGGTGCTGGCGACGTCGGCGGGCCCGATCGTCGACGAGGAGACCTACCCGGCCGACAAGGTGCTCGACGACGCGGCGGCCGTGAAGGCCCAGGGCTTCTCCGGTCCGTACACGATCGGCAGCTACAAGAAGAACGAGCTGGCCGAGTTCACCCGGAACAAGAACTACGACGGCGCGTTCGGCACGCCGAAGAACGACGCCGTCACGCTGACCTACTACGCCGACGCCAACAACCTGAAGCTCGACGTCCAGAACGGCAAGATCGACGTCGCGTGGCGCTCGCTGACCCCGACCGACATCGCCAGCCTGGAGAAGGCCGACGGCGTCACCGTCCACCAGGGCGACGGCGGCGAGCTGCGCTACATCGTCTTCAACCTCAAGACCATGCCCGGTGACGACGACGCCCAGAAGACGGCGATCCGTCAGGCCGTCGCGAGCTCGATCGACCGCGACGAGCTGGCCGAGCAGGTCTACAAGGGCACCTACACGCCGGCCTACTCGGCGGTGCCGGAGGGCCAGACGGCGGCGACCGAGCCGTTCAAGGAGCTCTACGGCGAGAAGCCCGACGTCGACAAGGCGAAGGCGTTCCTCGACGAGGCGGGCGTGGCCACCCCGGTCGAGCTGAACCTGCAGTACAACCCGGACCACTACGGCTCGAACTCCGACCAGGAGTACGCGATGGTCAAGCGTCAGCTCGAGGCGACGAAGCTGTTCACGGTGAACCTGCAGTCGACGGAGTGGACGACGTACTCCGAGGAGCGGGTCAAGGACGCCTACCCGATGTACCAGCTCGGCTGGTTCCCGGACTTCCCGGACCCGGACAACTACCTGACGCCGTTCTTCGCGCCGAACAACTTCCTCCAGTCGCACTACGAGGACAAGACGACGACGAAGCTGCTCGACACCGAGCGCACCCAGTCCGACGCCACGGCGCGGGCGAAGACGCTGGGTGAGGTGCAGGAGCGGGTGGCGCAGCAGGTGCCGATCCTGCCGCTGCTCACCGGCTCGCAGGTGGCGGTCTCCGGGGACGACGTCGAGGGCGTGGACGACACGCTCGACGCCTCGTTCAAGTTCCGCTTCTCGTCCCTGTCGAAGGGCTGACGCGGGAGGAGGGGGTGGGTCCGGCGGACCCACCCCCTCTCGCGTGCCCGCCCGTCCGACCTCCCTCCACTCCTGAGGAGCTCCATGTCTTCCGCCGAGGTGCTCGCTGCCGGCGAGCCGCCCACCCCCGTCCCGGCCGCGCCGTCGGGCTCGCGCCGGGGCCTGCCGCCGCTCGCGCGCTACCTGCTCGTCCGGCTCGCGCTCGTCGTCCCGATGATCTGGGTGCTCGTCACCCTCGTGTTCGTGCTGCTGCGAGTGATCGGCGACCCGATCACGGCCGCGCAGGGCGGACGCCTGACGCCCGAGCAGATCGCCGAGCGCAAGGCCGAGGCCGGGCTCGACCGACCGCTCCTGGTGCAGTACTGGGAGTACCTCTCAGGTCTGCTGCACGGCGACTTCGGTCGGTCCCTGACCGACAACCAGCCGATCTCGGAGGTGCTGCGCGTCAACGGGGCGGCCACCCTGGAGCTGTCGTTCTACGCGCTGGTCGTCGCGTTCGTCGTCGGCGTGCCGCTCGGTCGGCTGGCCGCGCGCTACCGCGACCGACTGCCCGACGTGGCCCTGCGGCTGTTCGCGATCGTCGCGTACGCCGCGCCGGTGTTCTTCGTGGGTCTGCTGCTGAAGCTGGCGTTCACCCCGTTCGGCTGGCCGTCGTCCGGGCGGGCGTCGACCTCGACGCTCCTGACGCTCGAGCAGGTCCATCCGCGCACCAACATCCTGCTCGTCGACGCGATCCTGTGGGGCGACCCGCGCTACGTGCTGGAGGTGCTGCAGTACGCGCTGCTCCCCGCGCTCGCCCTGGGCCTGCTGACCGGTGGCGTGTTCCTGCGCCTCGTGCGCATCAACCTGCTGCAGACGATGCGCGCCGAGTACGTGACGGCGGCGCGGGCCCGCGGCATGGCCGAGGGCCGCGTGGTCCGCAAGGTCGCGTTCCGCAACGCCCTCGTGCCCGTCGTGACGGTGATGGGCATGCAGGTCGCGATGCTCCTGGCCGGCGCGGTGCTGACGGAGACGACGTTCGAGTGGAAGGGCATCGGCTACGCCCTCGCGGAGTACCTGAAGGCCCGCGACTTCCTGGCCGTGCAGGGCATCGTCACGGTGATCGCGCTCGTGGTGTGCGTGGCGAGCTTCGTGATCGACGTCATCGTCGCGCTCGTCGACCCGAGGGTGAGGTTCTGATGGCGCGCGCAGGGGTGCAGCGTCTGGTGCCCGGGGTCGTGCGGCAGAGCCACGGGCTGCAGCGGTTCATGCTGCTGCTGGGCCTCGGCCTGGTGCTGCTGTTCGTCGTCGTCGCGGTCCTCGCGCCGTGGATCGCCCCGTACGGCTTCGACGCCGACCGCACGAGCGACGGCGTCGTGTTCGGCGCGCAGCAGCCGCCGTCCGCGGCGCACTGGTTCGGCACGACCGTCGGCGGGACCGACGTGTTCTCGCGCGTCGTGTACGGCACGCGGACGGCGATGATCGTCATCGCGCTGGCCGTGGTGCTCTCGAGCGTGGTCGGCGTGCCGCTGGGCCTCGTGTCGGGGTACGTCGGCGGCGCGCTGGACCGCGTGCTGGTGCTGGTCATGGACGCGCTGTACGCGTTCCCGTCGCTGCTGCTGGCGATCGTCGTCTCGATCGTGCTGTCGGGCGGGTCGAGCGGGGCCTTCGGCGGCATCATGTCGGCGGCGCTGTCGATCACCGTGATCTTCGTGCCGCAGTACTTCCGGGTCATCCGCAACGCGACGCTGTCGGTGAAGACCGAGCCGTACGTCGACGCGGCGCGGGTGGTGGGGGTGCGGACCCCGCGCATCATGTTCCGGCACGTGTTCAGCAACGTGGCCCAGAACCTGCCGATCATCGGCACGCTCAACGCGTCGGAGGCGATCCTGACGCTGGCGGGCCTGGGCTTCCTCGGCTTCGGCATCGAGCCGACGGCGGCGGCGGAGTGGGGCTACGACCTGAACAAGGCGCTGCCGGACGCGACGAACGGGATCTGGTGGACCGGCGTGTTCCCGGGCCTGGCGATCGTGCTGGTCGTGCTCGGCGTGACGCTCGTGGGCGAGAGCCTGAACGACGTGCTCAACCCGTTGCTGCGCACGCGCGCCGGTGACGGGACCGAGAGCGAGATCCAGCTCGACGACGACGCGGCCGCGACGGTCGCCGAGGACGTGCCGACCGACGTGCGACGCGCCGCGGTGCTGTCGTTGTCGGACCTCTCGGTGTCGTTCAGCACCGACGCGGGACGGGTGCGTGCCGTGCGCGACCTGTCGTTCGACGTCGCGCCGGGCGAGGTGCTCGCCGTGGTCGGCGAGTCGGGCTCGGGCAAGTCGGTGACGGCTCGCGCCGTGCTCGGGCTGCTGCCCTCGACCGCGTCGGTCGAGGGGTCGGCGGTGCTGCGGTCGGGCGAGGGGCGGGGCAGCGGTCCGGGCGATCCGTCCCTGCCTGAACGCGAGCTCGTGGGACGGAGCCAGCGGGAGCTGCGCTCGGTCCGCGGCGACGAGGTGTCGATGGTCTTCCAGGAGCCGTCGACGGCGCTCGACCCGGTGCGCACGGTGGGCTGGCAGATCGTGCAGGGCATCCGCGCGCACCGGTCGGTGAGCGCGAAGGAGGCGCGGGCCCGTGCGGTGGAGCTGCTGGAGCTCGTCGGGCTGCCCGACCCGGAGCAGCGGGTGGACTACTACCCGCACCAGCTGTCGGGTGGGCAGAAGCAGCGGGTGGTGATCGCGATGGCGATCGCCTGCGACCCGGACGTGATCGTGGCCGACGAGCCGACGACGGCGCTCGACGTGACGGTGCAGGCGCAGATCCTCGACCTGCTGCTGAGCCTGCGGGACCGGCTGGGGACGGCGATCGTGCTGATCACCCACAACATGGGCGTGGTGGCCGACGTGGCCGACCGGGTGGTCGTCATGTACCGCGGCCGCCTGGTGGAGACGGCACCGGTGGACCGGCTGTTCGCCGAGCCGCGGCACCGGTACACGCGGGCGCTGCTCGACGCGGTGCCCCACCTCGGCCGCGAGGACGGTCCGGAGCCGGTCGACCCGTCGAGCGAGGTGGTGCTCGACGTCGACGACCTCGTGGTGGAGTTCGCCGGGCGGCTCGGGCAGCCGGCGTTCACGGCGGTCGACCACGTGTCGCTGCAGGTGCGTCGCGGCGAGGTGCTCGGCCTGGTCGGGGAGTCGGGGTCGGGCAAGTCGACGATCGGTCGCACGGCGGTCGGGTTGCAGCAGCCGACGAGCGGCACGGTCGCGGTGTCGGGCACGGTGGTGTCGGGGTTGTCGGACGCGCGGCTGCGTCCGTTGCGCTCGCGCTTCGGCTTCGTGTTCCAGGACCCGGCGTCGTCGCTGAACCCGCGGATGAGCATCGGCGACTGCATCGCCGAGCCGCTGCGGGTGCAGACGGACCTGTCGGCGGCGCAGGTGGACGCGAAGGTGGCGTCGCTGCTGGAGTCGGTGCAGCTGCCGGCGTCGTACGCGGCGCGCTTCGGTCATGAGCTGTCCGGCGGCCAGCGGCAGCGGGTCAGCCTGGCCCGTGCGATCGCGCTCGACCCGGACCTGCTCATCGCGGACGAGCCGACGTCGGCGCTCGACGTCTCGGTGCAGGCGACGGTGCTCGAGCTGTTCGCGGAGCTGCAGCAGCGGGTCGGGTTCGCGTGCCTGTTCATCAGCCACGACCTCGCCGTCGTCGACTCGCTCGCGAACCGGGTGGCGGTGCTGCAGCACGGTCGGCTCGTGGAGGAGGGTCCGCGCGAGGACGTCCTGCGCCGCCCGCAGGAGGCGTACACGCAGCGCCTGATCGCCGCCGTCCCCGTGCCCGACCCGGCCGAGCAGCGCCGCCGTCGCACCACCCCGACGCCCTGACCCTGTGGGAGATTCCCAGGTCGACCTGGGAATCTCCCACAGGCACGGTTTCCCGCGGTTCGCCCGGAAAGCTTTCCGGGCCTATCGAAGATTCCCGTGCACAGCTGACCTGCAGGGAGATTCCCAGGTCGACCTGGGAATCTCTCACCGCGCACGGTTTCCTGCGGTTAGCCTGGGGAGCTTTCCGGGCGGACGAGAGATTCCCGTGCGAACTTCGTCAGCTCGGCGAGACTGGGGGCATGGACCTCGACGTGCGCGACCGGCTGGGGCGGATGATCTTCGCCCGGGTGGCGGGTGACGAGGGACCACAGCGGCGGGAGCGGATCATGTTCGCCCCCGGGCCCCGACGTTTCGGGCCCGACTCGGCGATCGCGAGGGTGCACGGCGACGCGTCGATGTTCGTCGGCGGCATCCGCGCGCTGCTGCTGCAGTCGCTGCACCCGCTGGCGATGGCCGCGGTGGACCAGAACTCGGGCTTCCGCGGCGACCCGTGGGGCCGGCTCCAGCGCACGAGCGGCTTCCTCGCCTTGACGACGTTCGGCACCGACGCCGACGCCGCGCGCGCCATCCGGGGCGTGCGGGCCGTGCACGAGACGATCACCGGGGTCGCGCCGGACGGCCGCCCCTACCGGGCGTCGGACCCGCACCTGCTGCGGTGGGTGCACGTGGCCGAGGTCGACAGCTTCCTGCGGGCGCACGACCGGTACGGCCGTCGTCCGCTGGACGACGCCGGCCGCGACGCCTACCTGGCGGAGGCGGCCGTCGTCGCGCGTGAGCTCGGCGCCAGCGACGTGCCCACGACGGTCGCGGAGCTCGACGCGGCGATCGCGGCCTTCCGTCCCGAGCTCGCGAGCACGGCGGCCGCACGGCGCACGGCGCGCTACCTGCTGGTGCACCCTCCCGTGCCGCTCGCCGTCCGCGTCCCGTACGGCGTGCTCGCGGCGGCAGCCGTCGGGCTCATGCCGCGCTGGACGCGGTGGCCGCTGCGTCTGCCCTACCTGCCGGCGGCAGAGGCGAGCGCCGTCCGGATCGGCGGCGAGGTGGTCACGCGGTCGATCCGGTGGGCCATGACACCGCCGGGACGCCCGCCGGCCGCGTGATCCCTGCCTGCGGTTGCGGGACGCGGCGACTCCCGGGATGCTGTGGACCTCTGTGTGTTCCACCATGGTGGAGTCGTCTGCGAAGGGGAACCTGACGTGAACAAGCTGTTCATCGCGGCTGCTGGAGTGGCCGGCTACGTGCTGGGCACGCGCGCCGGCCGCGAGCGCTACGACCAGATCCGCACCCAGACCCAGAAGGTCTGGAACTCACCGACCGTCCAAAGCGGTGTCGACCACGCGGCCGACGCCGCCAAGAGCGCCGCGAGCGCGGCCGGCTCGGCCGCCGCTGACGCGGCCTCGTCCGCCGCCAGCGCCGCGGGCTCCAAGGTGGCCGACGTCGTCAAGGGTCACGGCTCCGACGACGCACGCGTCTCGACCGACCCCGCCGACGCGTCCTACGACGTCGACGCCGCGCTGGCCGAGGCCGACACCGAGGTCACCTCGGCACGACCGGCGAACAACCCGCCGACGGCCGCCGACCTCGCCGAGCCGCGCACGAGGCGCCCGTGACCTCCCCCTCGGACGAGTCGACCGGGCGGCTCATCGCGCAGGCCACCGAGGACATCTCGACGCTGATCCGTGCCGAGATGCAGCTCGCGAAGGACGACCTCGCCCAGGCCGGCAAGCGCGTCGGCGTCGGCGCGGGACTGTTCGGCGCCGCGGGCGTGATCGCCCTGTACGGGCTGGGCGTGCTGATCAGCGCGGCCGTGCTCGGCCTGGCGAACGTCACCGACCCGTGGCTGGCCGCGCTCATCGTGGCCGTCGTGCTGTTCGCGGTCGCCGGGGTCGCCGCTCTCGTGGGCAAGCGGAACGTCACGAAGGTGACCCAGGCGCCGGCCGCCCGGGTCGAGAGCGTGCAGGCCGACGTGGCCGCCGCGAAGGGAGAGCACCCATGAGCGACCGCGCCCGCCTCGAGGCCGAGATCGACGCGACCCGAGAGCACCTCGCCGAGACCGTCGACGCCCTCGGCGACAAGCTCGACGTGAAGGGACGGGCCCAGGAGGCCGTCGCCGAGGCCGACAAGGGTCGCATCGCGATCCTCGCCGGCGCCGCCGTGGCAGCCGTCGTGGGCATCGTGCTGCTGCGTCGCGGCTGAACCTCAGGCAGCCCGCACCCGGTCGACGAACTCCAGCACGCGACGACGCAGGTCGTCGACGCGCAGGTCGGGCGCGCCGGTCACCGACTTCTCGTGCGCCTTGAGCGGTCGGCGCACCCGCATCCAGCAGGCGAGGTCGCCGCAGACGTACTGGCCGACCGTGTCCCCGGCGCGACCGCGGGGCCCGGCACGGCGCGCCACCACGAGCCGGGCGGTCGACGTGCCGTCGTCGGTGCGGCACCAGTCGCACAGCGTGGTGCGCGCCGGTCCCGTCGAGTCGGCCAGCCGCAGCTCAACGCCGACCGGCTCGTCGACGATCTCCTCCCCGAGCACCACGTAGGCCCGCAGCGGCGCCTTCGGGTCGATCCAGCCGAGGTAGTCGCGCTCGTCGAGACGGTCCGGCGGCCACGGGGCGGGCAACGTCATCGTCGCGACCTTGCTCCGCGAGCTGTTGACGATGCTGGCGCGCACCTGGCGCGGGTCGAGCGGCTGCACGGTCACTCCTTCATCAGGGGGAGAATGTTCTTCCTAACACACTTAGGCATTGACCTTACCCCAGAAGTCATCCTGCTACGATCGCGGCGTGCCCCGAGCCGGACTCTCGACCCGCGCCGTCCTGGCGGCCGCCGCCGACCTTGCCGACCGTGACGGTCTCGACGCGGTGACGCCCTCGGCCGTCGCGCGCTCCGTCGGGGTGCGGACGCCCAGCCTCTACGCCCACGTCGCGGGTGCCGAGGCACTGCTCGACGGGGTCACCACCTTGGCGCTGGAGGAGCTGGCCGACCGCGGCGCCGAGGCCCTCGCGGGCCGGTCCGGCCACGACGCCCTCGTCGCGCTCGCGGACGCCTACCGGACGTACGCGCTGCAGCACCCCGGCCGGTACGCGGCGAGCCGGCGCCGGGTCGGGCCCGACACGCCTGCCGTGGAGGCCGGGAAACGGCACAGCGCGCTGCTCGCGGCCGTGCTCCGGGGGTATCCCGTCCCGGAGGAGGAGCGTGTGCACGCGACGCGGCTCGTCGGCGCGGCCGTGCACGGCTTCGTCAGCCTGCAGGCCTCGGGTGCCTTCGACCGCAGCGACCCCGCAGCCGAGACCAGCTGGCACCGGGTGGTCGATGCCGTCGACGTGGCCCTCCGTGACTGGCCGGGAGCGCGCACCCTCGACCGCTGAGAGCCGGGCAGGACGTGCCTAGTGCCCCCGGTCGATCCACTCCTGCAGATGGGGAGCCTCGTCGCCGATGCGCGTGTCGTCGCCGTGGCCGGTGTGCACGACCGTGTCGTCGGGCAGCGTCAGCAGGTGGTCGCGGATGGAGTCGACGATCGTCTCGAAGCTGGAGTAGCTGCGCCCGGTCGCGCCCGGGCCGCCCTGGAACAGGGTGTCGCCGCTGAACAGCACGCCGAGGTCCTCGGCGTAGAGGCACGTGCTGCCCGGGGAGTGGCCCGGTGTCGCGATGGCCCGCAGCGTGGTGCCGGCCACCGAGAAGGTGGTGCCGTCGACGAGGTCGTGGTCGGGCGTGCTCTCCTGTCCGTGCTCGGCCTCCCAGAGCATGGTGTCCGCGGGCGGGAACCAGATCGGCGCACCGGTCAGCTCGCGCAGCCGCACCGAGGCGTTGAGGTGGTCGTTGTGACCGTGCGTGAGCACGATGGCCAGCACCGTGCGTCCGTCGATCGCCGCGGCGATCGCGTCGGCGTCGTGCGGGGCGTCGACCACCACGACCTCGCTGTCGTCACCGACGAGCCACACGTTGTTGTCGACGTCCCAGCTGCCGCCGTCGAGCTCGAACTGCCCCGACGTGACGACCTTCTGCACCCGCGCTGCCGGGGCCATCAGAGCACCACCACCGAGCGCAGGACGTCGCCGTCGTGCATCTTGTCGAACGCCGCCTCGACGTCATTGATCCCGATGCGCTCGGTGACGAACGCATCGAGGTCGAGCCGACCCTGCCGGTAGAGGTCGACCAGCATCGGGAAGTCCCGGCTCGGCAGGCAGTCGCCGTACCAGCTGGACTTGAGGGACCCGCCGCGACCGAACACGTCGATGAGCGGCACCTCGGGGATCTTCATGTCGGGGGTGGGCACGCCGACGAGGACCACGGTGCCGGCGAGGTCGCGGGCGTAGAACGCCTGCTCCCACGTCTCGGGACGGCCGACCGCCTCGATGACGACGTCGGCGCCGAAGGTGTCGGTGAGCTCCTGGATGGTCTCGACGACGTCGTCCTTCGACGCGTCCACGACGTGCGTGGCGCCCAGGGCCCTGGCCTGCTCGAGCTTGCGCGGGTCGAGGTCGACGGCGATGATCTTCGCCGCGCCGGCGAGCCGCGCTCCGGCCACCGCGGCGATGCCGACGCCGCCGCAGCCGATGACCGCGACCGAGTCACCGCGACCCACGCCGCCGGTGTTGATGGCGGCGCCGATGCCGGCCATCACGCCGCAGCCGAGGAGACCGACCGCGGCCGGGTCCGCTTCGGGGTCGACCTTGGTGCACTGCCCGGCGGCGACGAGGGTCTTCTCGGCGAAGGCGCCGATGCCGAGCGCGGGGGAGAGCTCCGTGCCGTCGACCAGCGTCATCTTCTGCTCGGCGTTGAAGGTGGCGAAGCAGTACTGCGGGCGTCCGCGCCGGCACGCGCGACAGTCGCCGCACACGGCACGCCAGTTCAGGACGACGAAGTCGCCCGGTGCCACCTCGGTGACGCCCTCGCCGACGGACTCGACGACGCCGGCCGCCTCGTGGCCGAGCAGGAACGGGAACTCGTCGTTGATGCCGCCCTCGCGGTAGTGGAGGTCGGTGTGGCAGACGCCGCAGGCCTGGACCGCGACCACCGCCTCCCCGGGGCCCGGGTCGGGGACGACGATGTCCTCGACGGTGACGGGCGCACCCTTGCTGCGGGCGACGACGGCCTTGACGGTCTGCGGCATGCGGTCCTCCTGGTGCTGACGTGCGGACACCACGACGCTATCGGGTCGTGCGGACACCTGCTCGGGGTGCGGACGGGTGCCGCCGGACCTACCGTTCAGGCACCGACGCGACCCGCGCGTCCGGCGAAGGGGCCCACCATGCGCATCCTCCTGATCATCCTCGTCATCCTGGCGATCATCTACGTCGCGCAGCTGGTCCTGAAGAAGCGTTGACCGCTGTTTCCCCTCGCTCGGTAGGCTCTGGCGACCGACGACGAGAGGACGACATGGGCGTCATCCACCACGGCAAGACCATCGCGCTGGAGATCCTCGGCTGGCTCATGGTCCTGCTCGGCATCGCCGCCATCTTCCTGCCCGGGCCTGGCCTGCTTCTGCTGTTCGGCGGGCTCGCCCTGCTGTCCCAGCGCTATGACTGGGCACGGCGTCGCGTGGAGCCGGTCAAGGACGCTGCCCTGCGCACGGCCGCCCAGGGCGTGCAGACGTGGCCGCGCATCCTCGCCTCGCTGGCCGGCGTCGTCTGGCTGGTCGGCCTCGGCGTGGTGTGGGGCCTGCAGCCGCCCGCGCCCGACTGGTGGCCGCTGCGCGACTCGTGGTGGCTGCTCGGCGGCTGGGGCACGGGGGCCACGCTCATCGTGTCGGGGCTGATCGCGCTGGCGACCATCGTCTACAGCTTCCGCCGCTTCCGTGGCCGCTCGATGGACGACGTCCGACGCGAGATCGCCGAGACCTGAGAACGCTCGGGCCGAAAGACTGTTCAGAGAAACCTCGTCCAGGCGCACGGTCTCACCCGTCGCCTCGACCCGTGGTCCGGCCGCCGAGCCTGGGTCCTGAGCCACACGGGGTGGCCCGGTCTGGGGTGTTCGACCTCATCCGACATGGAAATCGGGAGTGACCGTTGACAGTGGGCGGTCCCAGGCGGAGCGTCGACAGCATCATTGATCGAGGGGGATCTCATGAAGCGACGCATCACGGGCAAGACACTCGGACTCGGACTGTCGGCCGCGACGCTCACCGCGAGCCTGGCGCTGGCCGTCTCGGCGCCGTCGACGGCTGCACCGGCCCACGAGTCTCGAGCGGCATCGCCGGCCGCGACTGCCGACCTGCACAAGGTGCACGTCAACTCCACGGGTTCGACGAGGCTGTTCGCCACACCCAACGGTGAGGCGTACTACGGCTGGTTGGCTCCGTGCACGAACTTCTACCGCGACACGATCGTGAACGGGCGCTACCACTCGCCGGACCTCGGCGGGTACGTCTCGACCGACAAGGCGGGCCCCGGATGGTGCGTGGACTGACGGGCATGTCGAGACTCGGGGGAATCACCGTGCTGAGCCAGTCCACTTCGATGCGGCGGCCGGGCCTGCGCCTGCTGGCGACCAGTCTGACGGGCGTCGTCGCGCTTCTGGTCGGGCTCGTGGGGGTCGCGCCGGCGGCGCAGGCCGACGGAACGTACTGCGGGTACCCGGTGCTCGGAGCGATCGAGGCGAAGTACCGGGCGATGGCTCCGAATCCGAATCGTGCGTGGGAGAGCAAGCTTGGCTGTCCGCAGTCGGGCGAGAAGCGGACGCCGGATGGCCGCGGACGTTTCACCACCTTCGCCGGCGGCACGATCTACTGGACCTCCGCAACCGGTGCCCACGCCGTGTGGGGTGAGATCGGCAAGAAGTGGGGACAGCTGGGCTGGGAGCGCGGCGCGCTGGGGTATCCGAAGGCCGATGAGTTCACCAACCCCGACGGCGTCGGCAAACGGCAGGAGTACGAGGGCGGCACCCTCTACTGGAATCCCGACGCGGGGGCCTTCGCCGTCTGGGGCCGGATCGGAGAGCTCTGGGGTCAGTTCGGTTACGAGGGTGGCTCGTTCGGCTATCCCACGAGCGATGAGTTCTCCATCTCCGGTGGCGGGAAGACACAGGCGTACCAGAACGCCACCCTCGCGTGGTATCCCGGCACGGGCGACGAGAACAAGCCTGGCTGCACGAGCGAGTGCGTCGTCTACCGGGCGTCGTGCTCAGGCCCATGGGCCGAGGAGGTCGAGGTCTTCCGCAATCTCACGAACGGTCGCCAGTCGGTCTCGATCCGTCCCACAGCGGCCGCGTACACCGACGCTCAGGACGACGAGCCGAGGTTCTGGAACGAGATCTGGAGCTGCGTCCCCTACCCGAAGGGGCTGAGTGACGACCAGGGAGAGTCGCTGTACAAGCAGATGGCGTGCCACGACCGGTTCGCTGACGTCACGGGCCATGGTGGCGACACCTGGGATCTGGAGGCGTGGCGCTCCAACCAGCCCTGGAGCTACGTCACCAACCCGATCTACCTGCCGTTCCACGAGTGCAACTGGGACTGAACACCAGCGGTCCCGTGGAGACGGTGCCGTCCCGTCTCCCTCTGGCTGCGCTCCTCGATCGTCTGCGAGGATCGACGCGTGAGCAGCGCGACCCCCGACCCCGCCCTGGTGCCTGAGCTGCTGGTCAGCGATGTCACGAGAAGCATCGTCTTCTGGTGCGGACTCTGCGGGTTTCATCGCCTATCAACGCCCTGAGGAGGGCTTCGCTTACATCACGCTGGGGTTGGCTCACCTCATGCTCGAGCAGCAAGGCAGGGGCCGAAACTGGATCACCGCACCCTTGGAACCACCTCTTGGGCGAGGAATCAACTTCCAGATCAGCGTCCGGAACCTCACCCCCATCCTCACCGCCCTGCGCGGCGCCGATGCCGCGATCGTCATGCAACCTGAGACGACGTGGTACCGCATCGACGAACACACCGAAGCGGGCGTTCGACAGTTCCTCGTCACCGACCCTGACGGTTACCTCATCCGGTTCCAGTCCTCGATCAGCCACCGACCGACCGCTCGCCCGGAGACACCCGGTCACCATCGGTCGAGTCGATCCTCCTGACGCGGTCGTATGGTCCTCCCTCGACCCTCGACCCTCGACCGGTGATCCACCTGCCGACGTGGGGCCGGTCGACCATCACGACGGTTCACTGCCGCAGCGGTCTCGTACGGCGGTACGAGACCGGACACGATCCCGTGCCAGAAGTCGTCCGTGCGTAGGTGCACGCCCAGGCTCCACCCCGAGGCGAGGCCGTGTGCGACGGAGGTCTTCCCCCCGGTGAGCGGCCGGCCGTTCCGCCGCTGCGCTCAGGGCGTTGAGCGGACAGACCGTGACGGCAGCTCGATCACGTCGCCGGAGCCAGCAGTCTTCGAGTGCCTCATCGGCATCGGCCTGACGGGCGTCTGGCGCTTCTTCCGTGCGGCCCTGCCGTACGTGGAAGAGAGCAGGGGTCACCTGCTCGCGGCGTCCTCCATGGCGGCTTTCGTCCACTGCCCCTCGGTGGTCGCCCACGCCTCCTCACCAGGACGCCGACGCCGACGCGGCGAACCCGTCGTGGTCCGGCCGCATCCCCTACGACGAGGAGGCCTCTGCCTCCGCTCTCCGGCGTCGTCGGACGAACAAGATCAGGAAGTAGACGGTCAGGGTTCCCGTCAAGATGTAGGCGCCGCTCGCGACGTCACGGCTGGCGAAGAGGCTGAGACACAGGCAGGTGACCGCGGCGACGGCGAGGACGCCGACGTGGTCGTCCAAGCTCTTCATGCCCCGGGGCCTTCCACTCTGCGGGCGGGTCGGGTCGCACCCGCGCGAACGATGATGTCCTGAGCCTAGGGCGCGGCCAACGTGCTCCGTCTCCAGAGGAGTGGCTTTGCGTAGGAGGCGGCCAGCGCCTCCGTGCGTCCGCGCTACGACGTCTCGTGGAGGTCGTGCCCGAGCTCGCGCGGGGGGCGCTGAGCCGGTCGGACCGGCGCGGTCAGGCGGGCCAGTCGACGAGGTCGTCGAACCGGCCCTCGTGCTTGCGGAGCCAGCTCGCGACGTACGGGCAGTGCGGCACGATCCGCAGCCCCGACGCGCGGACGTCGTCGAGGGCGTAGGCGACGAGCACCGACGCGAGCCCGCGTCCGCCGTAGGCCTCGTCGACCTCGGTGTGCAGGAAGTCGCGCTGCGCGCCGGCCCCGTGACCCTCGAGGTCGCGGTAGTCGGCGTGGCCGATGACGGTGCCGTCGTCGAGGAGCTCGTAGCGGTGCTGCTCCGGGGCGTGACGCACGACGACGACGCGTCCCTCGTCGTCCCGGTGCTCGGTGGGGGGCAGGCTCATCGGGGTTCCTCTCGTCGGGCTCGCGGTCAGCCGCGAGGTCGGATGCGGGCGTTCGGCAGCGCAGGCGCCGGCAGCGGGGCCTCGGGATCGCCCGCGGGCAGGCCGAACGGACCCTCCGAGGCGTCGCCGGCCTGCTTGCCCTCGATCTCGGCCTGCCAGGCGGCGCGGTACTCGACGACGTCGTCGTGGCTGCGACCGACGAAGTTCCACCACATGACGATCTGCTCGCCGAAGGGCGGACCGCCGATGAGCAGCACCCGGCTGTCCCGCATCGCCCGCAGGGTGATGCGGTCGCGGCCCGGCGGCAGGTAGCCGAGCTCGTCCTTCGCGACAGGGTCGGCGTCGGCCAGCACCGCACCCGTGTCGACGAGGACGCCGTGCTCGAAGGTCGGGTCGACGTCGAGCTCGAGGACGGTGCCGCGGTCGAGCCGCAGCTCCGCGCCGAGCAGCGGCGTGTGGGTGACGACGGGCGAGGTCGAGCCCAGCAGGCTGCCGAGGAACACCTGCGCCGCCCACCGTCCGTGGTCGGTGCCGTCGACGGTCGGCGGGGCGTAGTGCTCGAAGGTCTTGTCGACGAACCGCGCGTGCTGCGGCAGCGCCACCCAGAGCTGCGCGCCGTGCAGCACCGTGGTGTCGGCGGTGGACCGCTCGGAGTGGCTGATCCCGCGCCCCGACGTCATGAGGTTGAGCTCGCCGGGCCGCACGTCGGCGTGGAAGCCGGCGCTGTCGCGGTGCTCGACGGTGCCCGAGAACAGCCAGCTGACCGTCTGCAGTCCCGTGTGCGGGTGCGGGGGGACGTCCATGCCGCCGGTCTCGGACACGTCGTCGGGACCGTAGTGGTCGAGGAAGCACCACGCGCCGACGAGCGACCGCTCGCGCTGGGGGAGCGTGCGGCGCACCGTCATCGCCCGTGGCCCGCCGAGCGGCACGTCACGCGGCGTGAGGACCTGCAGACCGGCCGGTGCCTCGGCGCCGCACACCATCTCGTCGGGCGAGGTCTCGGTGTTGCTCATGGTCGTCCGGCCCTCCTGCTGCGGTGGCTGGCCGCCTCGCGGCAGCCGACGCGGCCAGCGTATCCCCGCGTAGGCTGGACGGGTGACGCAGAGCGAGCCCGGACCCCCGCGTCGCCCCGGCCCCGACGTCGCCGGACGGCACCGGGTCTCCCGTGCCCGCACGGTCCGCCGCGGGCGTGCCGCTGCGCTCGCCGGCTCCCTGCTCGTGACGCTCGTCGTGGTGGTCCTGTCGGCCGTCCGTCCGTCGCCCGAGGAGCGGGTGGCCACGGAGGACACCGCCACGACCTGGGGCGCCGAGGCCGCGCTGCCCACCGTCACGCCGTCCGCGTCGGCGTCGCCCCGCTCGCCGAGGCCCGCCCGCACGGCGGACGAGGTCGAGCCCACGACCTTCCCGCAGGCGGGAGCCGGCACCTTCCGCACGGCCCCCGTCGTCGACGTGGCCGGGTCGGGCGGCGGGCGCGACCGCACCTACACGGTCGAGGTCGAGAAGGGCCTGCTGCAGGACCGTGAGACGTTCGCCCGCGACGTCGCCCGCGTGCTGGGTCACGAGCGCGGCTGGCGGACCGACGGCTGGTCGTTCACGCAGGTGGCACGCGACCCCGACGTGCGCGTGATGCTCGCGAGCCCCGACACGGTCGACCGCCTGTGCGCGCCCCTGCTCACGCGCGGCGAGGTGTCGTGCCGCAGCGGCGACCGCGTCGTGCTGAACGTCAAGCGGTGGGTGCGCGGCGTGACGTACTACGGCGACGACCTGTCGGGCTACCGCACCTACCTGGTCAACCACGAGGTCGGGCACGCGCTCGGCAAGTACCACGTCGGGTGCCCGGCACCGGGCGCGAAGGCTCCGGTGATGCTGCAGCAGAGCAAGGGCCTGCAGGGGTGCGTCAAGAACCCCTGGCCCTGACCACGACACCGGGCCCGGCGGAAGGCGCCGGGCCCGATGGGCGTCGGGCGGTGCGGTTGGGAGTCTCGTCCACGATCCCGGAGGCGAGACCACACCGCCCGACCTCACGACCGTCGCACGCCGCGGCGCGACGGCCGACCCGACCGGCAGCGACCTCGGTACTCCCGGACGTTGTTTCCGTAGGACGCCGGCACCGTCACCAGTCGACGCTGTGGCACTCCGGCGCGCGGCAGCCCTCCACCTGGAGGGTGGCGTGCTCGACGTGGTGCCGATCGCGCAGCACCGCGCGGGCGTCGGCGAGCACGCGGTCGAGCGCGGCGGGGCCGGTGCTCGCGCCGGCGGCCACGAGGTGCGCCGTCGCGACGTTCATGCCCGACGTGAGCACCCAGACGTGAAGGTCGTGCACGTCGTCGACACCGTCGACGGCGCGCAGGTCGGCGACGACGGCGTCGACGTCCATGCCCTCCGGCACGTGCTGCCCGAGGACCGCGAGCACCTGGCGGGCGAGCACCACGGCGCGGACGGCGACGAACACGCCGATCGCCAGCGCCACGACGGTGTCCCACCACGCCGAGCCGGTGGTGGCGACCAGCACGCCGGCGACGATGACGCCGACCGATCCCGCGGCGTCGGCCACGACCTCGAGGTAGGCGCCGCGCACGACCAGCGACTCACCCGCCCCCGCGTTCAGCAGCACGAGCGAGACGACGTTGACGAGGAGCCCGAGGACGCCGACGACGATCATCGGACCGGTCTGCACCTCCACCTGCGAGCCGATCCGCGACACGGCCTCCACGACGACGTAGACCGAGACGCCGAGCATCACCAGCACGGCGAACCCGGAGGCGAAGACCTCCGCCCGGTAGGAGCCGAACGTGCGTCGTCCCGTGCGGTCGGTGCGGGTCGCGATCCGGGTGGCGGCGAGCGCGGCGCCGAGCGTCACGACGTCGGCGGCCATGTGGCCCGCGTCCGAGAGGAGGGCGAGCGACGACGCGAGCAGGCCGTACACCAGCTCGACGACGAAGAACGCGGCGACGAGCACGAAGACCACCGCGAGGCGTCCGCGGTGCCGCTGGCTGGCCGGTCCGCCGTGCCCGTGCCCGTGGCCCATCAGCCGACCTCCTCCGGTGCGGCGAGCCCGACCAGGCGGGCTCCGGTGGCGAGCAGCTCGTCCGTCGCCTCGGGGTGGGCGAGCCGGTAGTACGAGGAGCGGCCCTCGTGCCGAACGTCGAGCAGGCCGCAGTCGCGCAGGCAGGCGACGTGCGCGGAGACGGTCGACTGGGCCAGCCCGAGGTGCGCGGTGAGGTCGACCACCCGGTGCTCGCCGAGCTGCAGGTGGCGCAGGATGCGCAGCCGGCCGGGATCGGCCAGGCCGTGGAACAGCCGGGCGGCCACGACCGTGCCGTCGGCCCCGGTGAGCTCGACGTGGCGGTGACCCTCGTGCCCGCGCGACGCGTCGTGCGCCCGGGCCCGGTGGCCGTCGCCGCTGTGGTGATTGATCGTCATTCGCCGATGATAACGCCGATGGGCGCTGCTGGCGACCCCGTCGAGGGGGAGCGCGGAGGACGGCTACCGGGTGAGGCGGGCCGACACCTCCCAGAGTCGTTCGGCGCTGGCAGGGTCGACGGCGTACTCCCGGACGCCGCCGTCGTGCATGGACCCGTCCGGGCTGGCAGGGAGTGCGATGTCGCAGTCCTCGCAGTACACCCCTCCACGGTCCTCCAGGAGGGGCGACGTCGCCGCCCACAGCCCGGTCGCCGCGCCCTGGCTGGGTGTCTTGAGTCCAGGGGCGATGACGTTCCCCGCGATGTCGGTCCACCCCAGAGCGACACCTTCGGCAGCGCTGACGTCGCGCTGGAGTTCGGTGAAGATGCTGCCCGGGTGCAGGGAGAACGCGCGCACGCCTCGGCCGCTCGCGATGGCGTCGAGGTGCCGGGCGAAGAGCACGTTGGCGGTCTTGGACTGCCCGTAGGCCAGCCACTTGTCGTACCCGCCGTCGAAGTTCAGGTCGTCCCACCGGATGTCGGACAGGTGGTGCCCCGCGGAGGAGTAGGACACCACGCGCGCTCCGTTCGCCCTGGACAGCAGCGGGAGCAGCAGGTCGACGAGGAGGAAGTGGCCGAGATGGTTGGTCGCGAGCTGACTCTCCCACCCCGGGCCGACGCGCCGCTCCGGTGACGCCATCACCCCGGCAGCGGCGACCAGGACGTCCAGACGCGCGACGGATCCGACGAGCTGCGTGCACGCCGCGCGCACGCTCGCCAGGTCTGCCAGGTCCATCGGGAGCACGGTGACGCCCTCGAGCCCGTGCAGCCGGTCGCGTGCGAGCTCCGGACGACGCGCCGGCACCCACACTCGTGCCCCGGCCCTCGCCAGCGCCCGGGTGGTCTCGAGCCCCAGGCCCGAGTACCCGCCCGTGACCAGCGCCGTCCTGCCATGGAGGTCCACGCCGTCCATCACGTCCTCAGCCGTGGACGCCGCGCCGAATCCTGAGTGGAGAGGTCTCTGCAGATCAGTGGTCATGACGCGAGACTAGGATCTAGAGCGGACTCTAGATCAAGGACTGATGTCGTCGACGGGAGCACCATGGCGCAGCAGCACGACACGTTCACGATCGGTGAGGTCGCCGCTCGCACGGGGCTCAGCGTCCACGCGTTGCGCTACTACGAGCGGCAGGACCTGCTGGTCGGTCCCGTGGGGCGCACCTCCGGAGGCCGCCGCGCGTACACCGCCGTGGACGTCGAGTGGCTCCACCACTGCGTCAAGCTCCGTGAGTCCGGGATGCCGCTCGCAGACCTCACCCGGCTCGCGGCACTGGTCAGGCGTGGGCCCGGCAACGAGGGCGAGCGGCTCGAGATCCTCGAAGAGCATCTCCGCCGCGTCAAGGCCCAGATCAGGGCGCTCGAGGACTCCCGTGCACTGATCGAGTGGAAGGTCGACGTCTACAGCGACCAGCTCAGGGCCGGCTCCGCGGTCGGCCTGTGGGATCCGACCCGGGGCGACGACGGCCCGCCGGACTGAGGCGAGGGAGAGGCCGTCGACGACGACCGCGCCTCCGGTCGGCCTCTAGCGGGCGGCTACTACGATGCGTCGTAGCCGTCGACCGCATCCTGCGGTCGCCCCAGGAGGTCACCCGTGCGCTCGTTCGTCCTCGGTCTCGTCGCGACCGTCGCCCTGCTCGCCGCCCCGTCGCCCGCCCTGGCCCACGCGTCGGTCGAGTCGTCGGACCCGCAGGACGGTGCCGCGCTCACGGCCCTGCCCGAGACGGTGTCGATCACGCTCAGCGAGGACGTGGGCAGCGGCGCCGCGCTGCGCGTGCTGAGCTCGTCGGGCACCCGTCTCGACGACGGCGACGTGACGGTGGCCGGACGTCGCGTGCTCGTCGGGGTCCGCCCGGGGGAGGCCGCGGCCGGCTCCTACCGGGTGGTCTACCGCGTCGTGTCGGCCGACGGGCACGCGGTCAGCGGCGAGATCCCCTTCACCGTCAAGCCGTCGAGCGACGGCGCGGGCACCTCGGGCACCAGCTCCACGCCGGGCTCCCAGGACGACGTCACCGTGACCGACGTGGAGGACGACCCGTCGCAGAAGTGGGCACCGCTGTGGGTGATGGGCTTCCTCGTCATCTCCTCCGGGCTGCTGATCTACATCGTCAAGGCCGGGCTCACGTCGTCCGCCAAGGAGGACGAGGACTGACCCGACCGCTCAGGCACCCAGCACCAGGGCGAGAGCCAGCGCCGCGAGCAGGGAGTCGACGCGGTCGAGGAGCTCGCGGCGGTCCACGTACTTGTCGAGGGAGTAGCGACCGACCCACGGCGGGGTCAGGCTGACGAACCCTGCGGGGCCCTCCTCGTCGGCCGCGACGAGGTAGACGTTGCTGTCGTCGAGCGCGTCGCGCAGGACCCCCTCGGGCTGCACCGGGTGCTGACCCAGCTCCTCCGCGTACACGCGGTGCCGCAGCTCGTGCGCCCACGCGAGAGCGGCGTGGCGTGACGTACCTGCATGCTCGGCCTCCCCTGGTCGACGCCGCCCACCCTAGTGCGGCACCCTCCTGCGTCAGAGCCAGCCGTTGGCCTCGGCGACGCGCACGGCGGCGGCGCGGTTGTCGCCCCCGGTCTTGCCGATCGCCGCCGACAGGTGGTTGCGGACCGTCCCCTGCGACAGGTGGAGACGCTCGGCCACCACGGCGACGCTGGCACCGTCGCGAGCGGCGCGCAGCACGTCGGTCTCACGCTCGGTGAGCGGTGAGTCCCCGCTGACGAGGCTGTCCGCGGCGAGGGTCGGGTCGACGACGCGCAGGCCCGCGTGCACCCGGCGCACGGCGTCGGCGAGCTGCGTGGCGGGCACGTCCTTCACGACGAACCCCGACGCACCGGCCTGCAGCGCCCGCCGCAGGTACCCGGGTCGCCCGAACGTGGTGACGACCAGCACCCGGGTCCCCAGGCCCGCCGCGACGACCGCGCGGGTCGCCTCGATGCCGTCGAGGCCCGGCATCTCGATGTCGAGCAGGGCGACGTCGGGGCGGTGCTCCCGGACGGCGTCGAGCACGTCGGCGCCGGACCCGACCTCCGCCACGACGTCGAGGTCCTGCTCCAGCGACAGCAGCGCCGCCAGCGCGCCGCGCACGAGGGCCTGGTCGTCGGCGAGCAGCAGACGGATCGTCATGGGCCCTCCCTCCCGACGCGCAGGCTGACGCCGGGGTCGAGCGAGCGCACCACGACCGTCGCACCGACGGCCGCAGCGCGTTCGCGCAGCCCCGCCAGCCCGTGACCACCGACGTCGGCGTGGGCCAGTCCGCGCCCGTCGTCGCGCACCTCGACCGCCCGCGCGTCGACCGTGACGGTGCACCGACGCGCGGCCGCGTGCCGCACGACGTTCGTGACCCCCTCGCGCACCGTCCACGCGAAGAGGTCGCGCAGCTCGGTGGGCACGTCGTCGACCGTGCCGGGCAGCGACGCCTCGACGTCCGCGGCCGCCAGCGCCGTGCGAGCGCGGGAGATCTCGCCGGGCAGGGTGATCTCGCGGTAGCCCTCGACCGCGCGGCGGACGTCGGCGAGCGCGTCGCGGCCCAGGCGCTCCAGGTCGCCCACCTCGGCGAGCGCCCGGGCGCGGTCCGCGGCGTCGCCCGACTCGAGCAGCCGCCGGGCCAGCTCGGCCTTCACGGTGATGACGGTCAGGGAGTGGCCGAGGATGTCGTGCAGGTCGCGGGCGAAGCGCGTGCGCTCGTTCTCCACGGCCAGCTCGGCGTTCTCGGCCTGGGCGATCAGCAGCTGGGCGTTGCGGCTGATCAGAGCACGGACACCGAAGATCGCGACCGAGCCGGCGAGGACGGCGAAGGCGAGCCCGGCCTGGCTGCCCCAGTCCTCGAGCGCTCCCAGACCGAGGGAACCGACGACCGCGACCACGACGACGGCGGCGGCCACGACGGGTCGAAAGAGCAGGACCCCGGAGATCGCGACGTAGACGACGCACGCCGTCCCGACCTCGCCCAGCAGGGCCACGTCGGCGGCGCACAGCGCGACCAGCCCGACGAACAGACCGAGTGCCTGCGCCGGCGGCGGCGTCCGGTCGGCCATCCAGCGCTCACGACGAGCCTGCCACCAGATGAGCATGTAGAGGCCGGCGAACAGGACGGTCACGACCAGTCCGCCGATCCCGGCCGCCTCGTCGCGGCGCGCCCACGCGGCGAGCAGCGGGTCGCCGAGGAAGAACAGCCAGATCAGCGCGAACCACGGACCCCAGCGTCCCGTGGGGACGACGACGGTCCGTGGCACGCTCATGTCGGGCAGCGTACGGCTCACCCGCGGGCCGTGTCCTTGCTCATCCGCCACGCCGCACCGGCGACGAAGACGGCCAGCCAGCCCACGGCGTTGACGACCGCGTACCAGGGCAGCTCACCCGTGAGCGGCGCGCGGCTGATCTCGGCCACGCCGAACATCGGGGTCACCGACGCGACGTGCCACAGGGTGCTGCCCTCGGTGATGGGGATGAACAGGTTGCCGAGGAAGGCAAACAGCGCGAGCCCGGGCCCGAGCAGCTGCATGGCGTTCTCCCCGGGCACGACGTAGCCGACGAACAGGCCGAGGGCTGCGAAGACGAACGAGCAGAGCAGCGCCAGCAGCGCGCAGGCCAGCCACCGTCCGGCAGGCAGGTCGGCCCGGCCCTGCAGCACCGCCGCGACGTTGACCACCGCGACCGCGAGCGCGCCGAGCACCAGCGCACAGGCCGCCTTGGTGGCGATGTAGGCGAGCGGGTGCAGGGGCGTGAGCCGCAGCTGTCGCGACCAGCCGACCGATCGCTCGAGCGCCACCGACGAGCCCGCGGACGCAGTGGTGAGGGCGGCGCCGTACAGCGCCATCGACACCATGACGTACGCGGACACGTTGCCGTGCCCCACCCGCTCGTCGCCGCCGCTGCTGCCGGCGAAGGCGAAGAAGAGCGCCGCGGGGAACAGGAGCGAGAAGAAGACGGTGCGGCGGTTGCGCAGCATCCGGCGCAGCTCGAGGGAGAGCAGGACCCGGTTGAAGCCCCCGAGCCGGGGAGTCGCCCGGGGCCCGGTGGTGGTGACGGGGATGGCGGGGGTGGTCATGCGGGGGTCCTCTCGTCGGCGCCGGTGAGGCTGAGGAAGGCGTCCTCCAGGCCTCGTCCGACGATCTCCAGGTCGTGCGCGGCAGTGCGGGTGAGCAGGTGGCGGGCGACGGCGTCGGAGTCGGTGCCGTGCACGACGACGCTGCTGCCGCGCCCGTCGACGCCCTCGACGCCGGGGAGGGCCGCGATCTCGGCGACGGTCGCGTCGTCCGCGTCGGGGAGGGTCGCGCGCACGGTGCGCCCGACGGCTCGCGCCTTGATCTCGGCGGCCGTGCCGTCGGCGACGATGCGGCCGCCGCTGACGAGCACGATCCGGTCGGCGTACGCGTCCGCCTCCTCGAGGTAGTGGGTCGCGAACATGACGGTGCGGCCGTGCCGCGCGTCGTCGCGGATCGCGTTCCAGAACGTGCGGCGTCCCTCGACGTCCATGCCGGTGGTGGGCTCGTCGAGCAGCAGCAGGTCGGGGTCGCTGAGCAGGGCGAGGGCGAACCGCAGGCGCTGCTGCTCGCCGCCGGAGCAGAGCCCGACGCGACGGTCGGCGAGCGCCGTGAGCCCGGCGCGCGCGAGCACGTCGTCGACGTCGCGCACGTGGGTGAAGAGGCTGCGGACGTAGCGGACGGTCTCGGCGACCGTCAGGTCCTTGAGCAGCCCTCCGCTCTGCATGACGGCAGCCACCCGACCCTGGGCGACGGCGTCGCGGGGGTCGAGACCGAGCACCTGGACGGTGCCGGAGGTGGGTCGGCCGAGGCCGAGGACCATGTCGAGGGTGGTGGTCTTGCCGGCGCCGTTGGGGCCGAGGAAGGCCACCACCTCGCCGGGACGGACGACGAGGTCGATGCCGCGCACGGCCTCGACGTCACCGAAGGTGCGACGCACCTGCTGCAGGCGGACCACGTCGGGTCGCGTCGTCGCGGACTGCGGCGACAGGGTGCTGGTCTGGTTCATGCCTCGAGCATGGTCCGCACGGCCGGTCCGGTCCCGGATCGCGCGTCACGACCTCGCCGTGACAGATGTCAGGGCTCGCGCCCGGGGTCAGCGGCGCAGGAACCGCTCGAGGAGAGGGCCTGCCGTGGCCGAGCCGGAGTCGCCGTCCGCCACGAACACGGCGACGGCGAGGTCGCCCTGCGTCGCGATCATCCAGGCGTGGGTGCGGGGCGGCCGGTCGTCGCCGTACTCGGCGGTGCCGGTCTTCGCCCGGACCGCGCCGCCCGGAAGGTCGCGCAGGAACGCGCCGCTGCCGTCCGTGACGACCGCCCGCATCAGTCCGGCCAGGCTCCTGGCCTGCGCGGGGGTCACCGGCTCGTCGGGCTCCGGCGCCTCCTTCGTCCGCCGGTCGGGCAGGAGCACCGGCGTCACCGTGCCGCCGTGGGCGACGGACGCGGCGACCACGGCCATGGCCAGCGGGGACGCCTCGACCCGGCCCTGGCCGATGACCGACGCGGCGCGCTCGGTGCCGTCGGCCTGCGTGGGCACCTGGCCGAGGAACGCGGGCATCCCGAGGTCGACGTCGCGGCCGAGCCCGAGCCCGGCGGCCGCGGCGGCGAGCTCGTCCTGCGGCGCCCGGTCCCGCTCGGCGATCATGGCGGTGTTGCAGGACTGCGCGAAGGCGGTCCGCAGGGGCACGTCGCCGAGCGCCGACGCGGGGTAGTCGGAGTAGTTCGTGAACCGACGGCCGTCCACGGTCACGGTGGGGGTGCACGGCACCTGGCTGTCCGGGGTGAGACCGGAGCGCAGGAGGGCCAGGGCCGTCGCGACCTTGAAGGTCGAGCCCGGTGCGTACCGGCCGGTCAGGGCCGTGTCGGCGCCGTCTCCGCCGGGGCCGCTGGAGACCGCCAGCAGCGCACCCGTCGACGGCCGGATCGCGACGATCGCGCTGGCCGGGCCGACGTCGGCGAGGGTCCGGTCCGCCGCACCCTGCAGGTCGGGGTCGAGCGTGGTGCGCAGCGGCTCCCCGGCCTTCGGGTCGCTGGAGAAGAGTCGCCGGGACTCGGTGTCCGGGTCGTTGTCGACGGCCAGCACCTCCACGCCGGGGGTGCCGCGCAGCTGCTCGTCGTAGCGCGCCTGCAGCCCGGACAGCCCCACCGGGTCGCCCGGGCGGACGGCGCCGTCGGACTTCTCGACCACCTCTGCGGTGGCCTCGCCGACGGTGCCGAGCAGCGGCTGCCCGAACGCCCGCGTCGGGGCCAGCGGCAGGGTGCCCTCGACGGCCAGCGACCCGGGGATCGCGGCGAGCTCCTGCCGGGTGGGCACGTCACCGTCGGCGCGCAGGACGAGTCCCTCGACGAACGCCTGGTCACCGGCCGCCTCGACCCGCCGGCGGTAGGCCGCGGGGTCGATGTCGAGCAGTCGCGCCAACCGCTCGGCCGACGTCCCGGCCGCGTCGGGGGCGACGTCGGTCTTGTCGATCCCGACCCGCACGACCGGTCGTGCGGTGACGAGAACGGCGTCGTCGGCGCCGAGCACGTCGCCCCGCTCGGCCGGCGTCGTGCGCACGCCGAGCGTCTCGCCCGCCTCGACGGGCGCCACGACGGACGGCTCCCAGCGCACGCGCCAGGTCCCGTCCTCCTCGACGAGGGTCGCGGCGGTGTCGTACGTCCAGGTGGCCCCGCCGATCGTCCACCGGTGCTGGAGCTTGGCAGTGGTGGCTCCGTCGTCCTCTTCCACCGACGTCACCCGCACCCGCTGCGTCCCACCGACGTCGCCGACGACCCGTTCGAGGTCGGCCTGGTTGCGGGTCCCGTCGCCCGTCGTCGGCACCGACGTGACGTCGCCCTTCGACAGTCCCTCGGCGAGCGTCTGGGCCGCGTCGTCGGGGTCGGGGCCGCCGAGGCTGCACCCGGCCAGGACGCCGGTGGCCAGCAGGGGTCCTGCACTCGCGGCGACAATGCGGGCACGGGCGGGGCGACGCAGACGCATGACGGCAGTAGACCAGCCCGGGCCGGACGGTCGACGACGGCGCGCGGCACCGAGCGAGGACTGGCCAGCGGCGACCGAGCACCTTCGCAGCGGGCTGACGGGACCGACGCCGTCCTCACCGAGCCCGCGCTGCTCGTAGCATCGAGGGGTGTCCCCCGCCGTGCGCCTGGTCCCGATGACCGCTGAGCAGTTCCCTGCCTACCGCGAGCTGGCCGAGCGGGAGTACGCGGAGAACATCGTGGCGGCGGGGATGATGCCCGAGGCCGAGGCCCGCCGGAAGGCCGCCGAGGACTTCGCGAGCTCCCTGCCCGACGGGGTCGACACGGCGGACCACGAGCTCTGGACCGCGTGGGACGGCGACCACGAGGTCGGCATGCTGTGGCTCGGGTTCAGCGAGAGGTCCGACGGTCTGTTCGCCTTCGGGTACGACTTCCTGGTGACCTCCGACCGACGCCGTCAGGGATACGGTCGAGCGATCATGGAGGCTGCCGAGCAGGTGTGTCGCGACCGCGGCGTCGTCGAGGTCGGCCTGTCGGTGTTCGGGTTCAACTCCGGGGCGCGGTCGCTGTACGAGCAGATGGGCTTCGAGGTCACGATCCTCCAGATGCGCAAGCGCCTCTGAGCCGGACGCGACCGGGTCGAGCCGTACCGAGGTCCCGGCCTCGACTACGCGTTCTCCGACCGTCACTACCGAGGCGCCCTGGAAGCGTGGGGCGGCGTGCGGTGGACGTGTCGGCCGGCACAGGTCGCGGACGTCGACCTGCACGCCACCGCAGTCCTAGAGTGTCGCCAGCGGTGCCGGGACACGCCCGGCACCCACAGTTCGGGGGAACTCATGACACGAAAGATGATGGGCTGCGTCGCGGCCCTCGTGACCGCGACGACAGCAGCGGGGATCGTCGGCCTCGGGAGCACGAGCGCGTCGGCACGCGGCGAGGCGCCGACGGTGGCCGCCGCCGACTCCTACGCCCGGCAGCACGGTGCACCGCGCGCGGACCTGCGTCTGGACCGCACCGTCCAGGTGCCCGGCGGCAGCGTCGCGCACTTCCAGCAGTACCTCGCCGGCAAGCCGGTGATCGGTGCCGAGGTCGTCGTCCAGCTCGACGCCCGCGGGAAGATCCACGGCACCACCGGCGCCGTCACGTCGGCGCCGCGCAGCGTCACGGCGGCACCTGCACGCACGGAGGCGAGCGCCGAGAAGACGGCGAAGGCGTCGCTGCGCAAGGCCGGCGCCTCGAAGGTCGACGCGACCGCAGCGGCCGCGACCGACCTCGCCTGGTACGACGCGGGCCTCTTCAAGGGCGCGGCGTCGAAGGGGGCGGTGACGCTCGTGCACGACGTCGAGGTGACGCCGACCGCGGTCGACGCCGTCGGAGGTCGGGTGCTCGTCGACGCGAACGACGGCACGCCGGTCTATACCGAGACCACCCAGCGCGACGCGACCAACCGCCGCGTGTGCGACGCCCGCAACCAGTACGTCACCAACCTCGACTGCCCGAGCCCGGTGCGCACCGAGGGGTCGGCGGCGAGCAGCGTCTCGGAGGTCAACGTGGCCTACGACCAGCTCGGTGCGACGTCGTCGTTCTACACCAGCCGGTTCGGGTACGACCTGTCGACGCAGATCGGCGAAGGAGCACTCCGCGCGACCGTGCGCGCCTGCTACCGCGACTCCGGCGGCGACTATGGCTGCCCGATGGAGAACGCGTTCTGGACGGGACGCAGCATGGTCTTCGGCCAGGGCTTCGCGTCCGCCGACGACGTGGTCTCCCACGAGCTGACGCACGGTGTCATCCAGAACACCGCCGACCTGGTCTACTCCTACGAGTCCGGGGCCATCAACGAGTCGATGGCCGACGTGTTCGGCGAGTTCGAGGACCTGGACAACGGGACCGGCACGGACACCTCGTCCGTCCGGTGGCTGCTCGGCGAGGACCTGCCGATCGGCGCGATCCGTGACATGAAGACCCCGGAGCGCGGCAGCCAGCCGTCGAGCTACCGCGGCCAGTACTGGCAGAGCGGCTCCAGCGACAACGGCGGTGTCCACACCAACTCGGGCGTGGGCAACAAGGCGGCGTTCCTCATCACCGACGGCGGGACGTTCAACGGCCAGACCATCACGGGTCTCGGCCAGGCCAAGGCCGAGCAGCTCTACTGGCGCACGCTCAACGCGCTGACGAGCTCGTCGAACTACGCCCAGCTCGGCCAGACGCTGGAGTCCTCCTGCTCGGCCCTCGCCTCGGGCGGGACCGCCGGGTTCACGTCGAGCGACTGCCAGCAGGTGAGCAAGGTCGTGACCGCGACGCGGATGTAGCGCGACGGCTGGAAGGATCGCCCGTACCGCCTGCGCGGTGCGGGCGATCCGTTCATCCGCGGTCCTGGCCCGAGGTGTCCACGTACGTGCTGACGGCGAACCTCGACGCGAGGACGTCGAACATCTCCTGCTCGGCACGCATCCGGGCCAGGAGGTCCGGCGCGCCGGTGGCGCCGTGGCCGACGAACTCCTGCCCCGCCGTGAGACCGGCGTATGCCGCGTCAGTGAAGACGTCGACGGGCGCGCCGTGCGGCGCGTCCAGGCCGGACAGGCCCGTGGCCACCGCCGGCGGAGCGAGCTCGGTGACCCGGACGGCGGTCCCGGCGAGCGCGTGGCGCAGGGTGAGCGTGTAGCTGTGCAGCGCGGCCTTCAGCGCGGAGTAGAGCGGCGCGAACGGCTGGGGGACGAAGGCGCCTCCGGAGGTCACGTTGACGACCTGTGCGGGTGTGCCGCGACGGACCAGGTGCGGCACCAGCAGGTGGTTCAGGTGGACCGGACCGCTGAGCAGCACGTGCAGCTCCTCCTCCCGCACCGACCACGGGTCGTGGTCCTCGGCCAGAGCGACCCGGCGCTGGATCCCGGCGTTGTTCACCACGACGTCGATGTCGGGCAGGACGTCGAGCACGTGGTCGGCGAGACGCTCACGGTCGGACGCACGGCCCGCGTCGCTGACGACGGTCTCAAGACCGGGCAGCTCACGAGCGGCGCCGGCGAGCCGCGAGGCAGACCGTCCCGTCACCAGCACCCGCGCGCCGTCCTGCAGGTAGCGCCGTGCCAGCTCGAGCCCGATGCCCTGGCTGCCACCGGTGACGAGGACGTTGCGACCCGGGAGCTGATGAGTTGTTTCCATGACAACATGGTGCGCGCGAGATGTTGACACGTCAACACCTCGCCTATGATCGGTCCGTGGACCAGCGATTGAGCGCCGACGAGCTGGCGACGTGGGTGGCGTGGAAGAGAGCGTCGGACACCGTCTGGGACCAGGTCGTCGCGGCGATCACCGCGGCCTCGGGGCTGTCCGCTGCCGACTTCTCCGTCCTCACGCGCGCCGTAGAGGGCAGCCGACCGTTGCGTCAGCAGGACCTCGTGGACGACCTCGGGTGGTCGCGGAGTCGACTGTCGCGGCAGGTCGCCCGCATGGAGGAGCGCGGCCTGGTCCGCCGGACGGCCTCCCCGTCGAGCACCCTCGTCGAGGCGACGGCCGAGGGGCGACGACGGGTCGCGGTGGCCCGGAGCGCGCACGCCGAGGCCGTGCGGGCTGCGCTGCTCACGCGCGTCGGCGAGGCGGAGCGTGAAGCGTTCTGGCGGACGGTGCGCACCCTGGCCGGGGAGTAGGACCCGGTGGCGACACGGGAGCCTTCGGTGGAGCTGAGGGGACTCGAACCCCTAACCCCCTGCTTGCAAAGCAGGTGCGCTACCAATTGCGCCACAGCCCCTCGCGGGATCAGACCGAGTCGGTGGCCTGCTCCCAGGTGGTGCGGGTGGCGGCGGTCCCGTCGTCGCGACGAGCCACGGCCCACAGCACCCCGAGCGCGGCAAGGACGACCGCGAGAAGCTTCTTCATCGCCGTCCTCCTCGGGCGTCCGGTGGTGGGCCTAGCTGGACTTGAACCAGCGACCTCTTCCTTATCAGGGAAGCGCTCTAACCGAGCTGAGCTATAGGCCCGCAACAGCGATGAACTCTACCCCACGGTCGTCCGGCCGGACGAATCGGGGGCAGCACCGCCTGAGTTCACGGATCAGTGATCCGTGAAGGTCACCTCGATACCGCCCAGCAGCTGGGCGGCGAGGTTGTACAGGTGCGCGGCGATCGTGGCGATCGCCGTCATCAGCACGACATTGACCGCGCTGAAGATCAGCGTGAGACCGACGAGGCGACCCAGGCCCAGGTAGTCGGTCAGGTCGAAGCTGCCGGCGCTGTCGGACAGCACGTTGGAGACCGTGCCGTTCAGCTGGTCCCAGATGCCCGTGAGGTCGAGCACCACCCAGAAGATGGTGACGGCGACGACCGAGACGATCATCAGCGCGACCGACACGACGAAGGCCAGACGCGTGACCGACCAGGGCTCGACGTGGGTCAGCCGCAGCCGGGCCTGACGTCCCGACGCCGAGGCGGCCGCGGGCGAAGCGGAGGCCTTCGGGGTCGGCTCGTCCTTGACCGCGGGGATGACGGCGGTGCTGTCGGGCGACTGGCTCGTGGTGCCGGCGTAGTCGGCAGCCGTCGGCGTCTTCTCCCGGGCAGCCGCGCCCTTCTTCGCGGGGGCGGACTTCTTGGCCGGGTCGGGCCGACCGGTCTGGCTCGGCGCCGCCTTCTTCACGGTGGTCGAGGCCTCGGTGGACGGCTTCGACGACTCGGGCTTCGCGGGCGCGGCGTTGCCGGACGGCGTACCGCCCGGACGACCGCGACCCGACGCCGGGCGGGCGGGTCCGGCGGGACGGCGGTTGGCGCCGCCCTGCGTGGTGTCCTTGCTGCCGGTGACGGGCTTGCCGTCGCGGTCGAGGCGCGGGATCTGCTGCGTCCGTGCGGCGTCACCGGCGCCCGAGCTGGGTGCCCGGTCCTGAGGCTTCTGCTGGTCGCTCACTCGTCGTGCCCCTCGTCAGTGGTGTCAGTGACCTCGGTGCCCGCGTCGTCGGGCGTCACCGGGTCCACCGTACCGGCCGGGGCGTCGTCGGCCTCGCTGTCAGGCTCCGCCGCGCCGCCGAGGTCGGTGTTCCGTGCGATGGTGACCACACGGTCGTCGCCCTTGAACTTGACGAACGTGACGCCCATCGTGCCGCGACCCTTGGCCGGCACGCCCCGCACCTGGCTGCGCGTGACCTGGCCTCCGGCGGTGACGGAGATGACGTCGTCGGAGTCCTTCAGCACCAGTCCGCCGACGAGCTCGCCGCGGGCCTCGGTGATCTGCATGGCCTTGATGCCCAGGCCTCCGCGACCCTGCAGGCGGTACTCGTCGATCGACGTCTTCTTGGCGTAGCCGCCGTCGGTCACGGTGAAGACGTAGAGGCGGTCCTCCTCGGGAACGTCCTCGACCGCGACGTCGGCGTGCTCGTGCCGGATGACCGTCATCGAGAGGAGCGCGTCGTCGTCGCGGAACTTCATGCCCGTGACGCCGGACGTCGCGCGGCCCATCGGGCGCAGCTGGTCGTCGTCGGCCCGGAAGCGGATGGCCTGCGCCTTCTTGCTGATGAGCAGCAGGTCGTCGTCGGGACCGGCGATGTCGGCGCCGATCAGCGCGTCGTCCTCGTCGCGGAAGTTGATGGCGATGACGCCGGCCTGGCGCGGGCTGTTGTAGTCGGCCAGCCTCGTCTTCTTCACCAGGCCCTTGCGGGTGGCGAGCACCAGGTAGGGCGCCTGGTCGTAGTCGCGGATGGCGAGCACCTGCGCGATCTCCTCGTCGGGCTGGAAGCTCAGCAGCCCGGCGACGTGACCGCCCTTCGCGTCGCGTCCGGCCTCGGGCAGCTGGTAGGCCTTCGTGCGGTACACCCGGCCGGCCGTCGTGAAGAACAGGATCCAGTGGTGCGCCGTGGTCGGGAACAGGTGCTCGACGAAGTCGCCGTCGCGCAGCTGCGCGCCGCGCACCCCCTTGCCGCCGCGACCCTGCACCCGGTACTGGTCGGTGCGGGTGCGCTTGGCGTAGCCGCCGCGGGTGATCGTGACCACGACGTCCTCGTCGGGGATCAGGTCCTCCATCGAGAGGTCGCCGTCACCCGGGATGATCGGGGTGCGGCGGTCGTCGCCGTACTTGTCGACGATCTCGGCCAGCTCCTCGCTGACGATGGCGCGCTGACGCTCCTCGCTGGCGAGGATGGCCTTGAAGTCGGCGATCTTGGCCTCGAGCTCGGCGAGGTTGTCGATGATCCTCTGCCGCTCGAGGGCCGCGAGGCGACGCAGCTGCATGTCGAGGATCGCGCGGGCCTGCAGCTCGTCGATCTCGAGCAGTGCGATCAGGCCTTCGCGCGCCTCCTCCACCGTGGGGCTGCGGCGGATGAGCGCGATGACGTCGTCGAGCGCGTCGAGCGCCTTCACGAGTCCGCGCAGGATGTGGGCCTCGGCCTCGGCCTTCTTGAGGCGGTAGGCGGTGCGCCGCTGGATGACCTCGATCTGGTGGGCGATCCAGTGCGACACGAACCCGTCGAGCGTGAGGGTGCGCGGCACGTCGTCGACGAGCGCCAGCATGTTGGCGCTGAAGTTCGACTGCAGGTCGGTGTGCTTGTAGAGGTTGTTGAGCACCACCCGGGCCACGGCGTCGCGGCGCAGCTCGATGACGATGCGCATGCCGGCACGGTCGGACGACTCGTTGCGCAGGTCGGAGATGCCCTGCACGCGGCCCGCGTTCACCAGGTCGGCGATCTTGCGCATCAGCGCGTCGGGGTTGACCTGGTAGGGCAGCTCGGTCACGACGAGCTGGATGCGGCCCTTCGTGTCCTCCTCGATGTTGACCACGGCACGCATCTGCACCGAGCCGCGGCCCGTGCGGTACATGTCCTCGATGCCGCGCGTGCCCACGATGAGGCCGTGCGTCGGGAAGTCGGGGCCCTTGACCCGCTCGATGAGCGCCTCGAGCAGCTCGGCCTTGCCGGCGTCGGGGTGGGCGAGCGCCCACTGGACGCCGTCGGCCACCTCGCGCAGGTTGTGCGGCGGGATGTTGGTCGCCATGCCGACCGCGATACCGGCCGAGCCGTTGACGAGCAGGTTCGGGATGCGGGCGGGCAGCACCGTCGGCTCGGAGGACCGGCCGTCGTAGTTGGGCTTGAAGTCGACGGTGTCCTCGTCGATGTCGCGCACCATCTCCATGGCGATCGGCGCGAGCTTGCACTCGGTGTACCGCATGGCGGCGGCCGGGTCGTCGCCGACGGAGCCGAAGTTGCCCTGGCTGGCGATCATCGGCGCCCGCATGACCCACGGCTGCGCGAGGCGGACGAGGGTGTCGTAGATGGCCGTGTCGCCGTGCGGGTGGTACTGACCCATCACGTCACCGACGATGCGGCTGCACTTGGAGAAGCCGCGGTCGGGGCGGTAGCCGCCGTCGAACATCGCGTACAGCACCCGGCGGTGCACCGGCTTGAGCCCGTCGCGCACGTCGGGCAGCGCCCGCGACACGATGACGCTCATCGCGTAGTCGATGTAGGACCGCTGCATCTCGTCCTGCAGCTCGACAGGCTCGATGCGGTCGCGCTCGATGGGGGTGTCGGTCATGTCTCGGATCTCGTTTCAGGAAGGCGTCGCGGGAGCGGGCTGGCGGCCGGACGGCCTAGATGTCGAGGAAGCGGACGTCTTTGGCGTTGCGCTGGATGAAGCTGCGACGCTGCTCGACGTCCTCGCCCATGAGGATCGTGAAGATCTCGTCGGCCATGGCGGCGTCGGCGAGGGTGACCTGGCGCAGCACGCGGGCGTCGGGGTCCATGGTGGTCTCCCACAGCTCGCCGGCGTTCATCTCGCCCAGACCCTTGAACCGCTGCACCGGCGCCTCCTTGGGGAGGCGGTAGCCGGCCTCGTCGCCGGCCGCGAGCAGTGCGTCGCGCTCGCGGTCGGAGTAGGCGAGCTCGTGGGCGTGGTTGGTCCACTTGATCTTGTACAGCGGCGGCTGCGCGAGGTAGACGTGACCGTTGTCGATCAGCGGCTTCATGAACCGGAACAGCAGCGTGAGCAGCAGCGTGGAGATGTGCTGGCCGTCGACGTCGGCGTCGGCCATGAGGACGATCTTGTGGTACCGCAGCTTGGCGATGTCGAAGTCGTCGTGGACGCCGGTGCCGAGCGCGCTGATGATCGCCTGGACCTCGGCGTTCTGCAGGATCTTGTCGATCCGCGCCTTCTCGACGTTGAGGATCTTGCCGCGCAGCGGGAGGATCGCCTGCGTGCCCGGGTCGCGGCCGTTCTTGGCCGAGCCGCCGGCGGAGTTGCCCTCCACGACGAACAGCTCGCACTTCTCGGGGTCGCGGCTGGAGCAGTCGGCGAGCTTGCCCGGGAGGCCTCCGCCGCCGAGGAAGCCCTTGCGGTTGCGGGCGAGGTCGCGGGCCTTGCGGGCGGCGAGTCGGGCGGAGGCGGCGTCGATGGCCTTGCGGATGACGACCTTGCCCTCCGCCGGGTTGCGCTCCAACCAGGCGGCGAGCTCGTCGTTGACGACCTTCTGCACGAAGCTGCGCGCCTCGGAGTTGCCGAGCTTGGTCTTGGTCTGGCCCTCGAACTGCGGCTCCGCGAGCTTGATCGAGATGATCGCGGTGAGGCCCTCGCGGATGTCCTCGCCCGACAGCTCCTCCTTGCCCTTGAGCAGGTTGTTCGCGTCGGCGAACCGCTTGACGGTCGTGGTCAGCGCGGTGCGGAAGCCCTCCTCGTGGGTGCCGCCCTCGTGGGTGTTGATGGTGTTGGCGAACGTGTGCACCGACTCGCTGAAGGAGTCGTTCCACTGCATCGCCAGCTCGAGGGAGAGACCGTTCTCCTCGTCGTCGCGCTCGATGGAGATGACCTCGCCGTGGATGGGCGAGCGGGTGCCGACGTTGATGTGGTGCACGTAGTCGACGAGTCCGCCGTCGTAGCGGAAGCGCACCTCACGCTCGAGGTCGTCGGCTCCGTCCTCGTCGTCGCTGCCGAGGTCACGCTCGTCGCGCAGGTGGATCTCGAGGCCCTTGTTGAGGAACGCCATCTCGCGGAAGCGGCTCTTGAGGGTGTCGAAGGAGTAGTCGGTGGTCTCGAAGATGTCGGCGTTGGCGTAGAAGGTCTGCGTCGTCCCCGTCTCGTCGGTCGCCTCGCCCTGCTCGAGCTCACCCGTGGGGACGCCGTTGTCGAACGTCTGCCGCCAGACGAACCCGTCACGCTTGATGACCGTGTGCATGGTCGTGCTCAGGGCGTTGACGACGGAGATGCCGACGCCGTGCAGACCGCCCGACACCTTGTAGCCGCCACCGCCGAACTTGCCGCCTGCGTGCAGCGACGTCATGACGAGCGTGACGGCCGGGATCTTCTCGGTCGGGTGCATGTCGACGGGGATGCCGCGTCCGTCGTCGACGACGCGCACGCCGCCGTCGTCCTGGAGCACGACCTCGATGTGGGTGGCGTGGCCCGCGAGCGCCTCGTCGACGGAGTTGTCGACCACCTCGTAGACCAGGTGGTGCAGACCGCGCTCGCCCGTGGAGCCGATGTACATGCCCGGACGCTTGCGGACGGCCTCGAGACCCTCGAGCACCTGGATGTTGCTCGCGTCGTACGAGCCCTCGACCTGGGAGCGGGAGACCTGCTCCTCCGCGATGGGCTCGGGCGTGGTCTCGTCGTCAGGAGAGGTGGTCACTGTTCCAGTATACGGGCGATTGTGTGGCTCCCAGCGCACGAGGCCTCGTGTCACCACGGCTCCGCCACGTCCAGGATGGTGCTGAGCGGCCTGGGAGCGGCTCCAGGAGCGCCGCGCGGGGTGGGGCCCCATGCCCCGATCGTCCCCAGGGGGAGTTCGGGCGTCTGAGGACCGTTCGCGCGCCTCGACGCGGTTGACCCCGTCCGTCATCGTAGGAGGCATGACCCTCCTGGACCCCGGCGTCGCTCCCTTGCCGGCCCCGCCGACGCGGCGCACGGGCTCGAGCGTGCGCGGCACGGCTGCCCTCGTGGGCCTCGGCGCCACGCTCGCGTGCACCGTGCTGGCGTGGTTCGTGCTGCGCACGCCCCTCGGGCAGCGCCTCGACCACCGGGCCATGAACACGGTCGTCGCCGGCCGGGACACGCAGCTGCAGGTCCTCAGCGTGCTCGGCTACATCTCCATCGGCGCGATCGTCGTGGTGGCGCTCGCCTGTGTCGTCGTCGCCCTGGTCCGCGGCCGCGCCGCCCTCGCGCTCGGCGCCCTGACGGTGATCGCCGGGGCCAACGTCACGACCCAGGTGCTGAAGCACGTCCTGCTGACGCGGGTGGACGTCGTCGACGGGGTCGTGGCGCCGGTCAACAGCTTCCCGAGCGGGCACACGACCGTCGTCGCCGCCGGCGTGGGGGCACTGTGCCTCGTGTCGCCACGGTGGATGCGCCCCCTCGTCGTGCCCGTCGGTGCGTTCGCCGTGACCCTCACCGGTGCGTCCACCGTCGTCGCCGGATGGCACCGTCCGTCCGACGTCATCGGCGCCGTGCTCGTGACGACCGCCTGGACCGCCGTCGTGTCGTGGGTCCTCGGTCGCGAGCACGTCGCCGTCCGCGGCACCTGGCTGCTCGCCCTCCTCGGCGCCGTGGTCGCCATCGGCACCCTCGTCGCCATCGGCGTGCGCCCCTCCTACGGATGGGACGGCTTCACCGACGCCGCCCTCGTCCTCGGCGCCCTCGGCATCACCCTCGGCCTCGCCGTCGCCGCCGGGAACCGGGCGACGCCGACGTCGTAGGGGTTGTCTTCTCTCGTCCTGCGGGTGCGCTGCCTCAGGGATTCTGTGGTCGCTGGTGCGCTGCCGCGGGGGGTCTTGACCTTGCTGGTGCGCTGCCGCAGGGGGCCTGTCCTTGCTGGTGCGCTGCCTCGGCTCACGCTGGGTGTGGTCTCCGAAAGGGCCTCGACCGGGCGGCTGGGCGCGAGGTGGGCTGGGTTCTCGGGCTGCGGCTCCCGTGGTGGACGCAAGATTCTGCGTTTGCGCGTGCCGGCGGTGGATCTGCCACCTGAAGAGCGCTCCTGAGGTGGCAGATTTACCGACGAGG
>JAPLCA010000011.1 GCA_026392465.1 Propionibacteriales bacterium | reverse complement strand
TCGGCCGATGGGCAGCACGTCCTCGACCCTGCCCTGCTCGCCGACCTCGCCACCCAAGAGGGGACCCTGTTCTCGCGGCTGTTGACCGACGAGAACGGCGGGATCCTCGACGTCACCGAGCTCGGCCGCTTCCCCACCCAGGCCCTCCGCAGGGCGTTGAACCTGATCGACGGCACGTGTGACGTGCCCGGCTGCACCCGCCCCGCCATCGCCTGCGACCTCGACCACCAGATCCCCTACGACCCCGACCCACCACCCGGACAACCACCCGGGCAGCAACGTGGCCCCACCGAAGCGGCGAACTTGCACCACCGGTGTCCACCCCACCACGGACTCAAGACCCGAGGAGCACTATCGGTCACCCACGACGAGCACGGCAACGCCCACTGGCACCTACCCACCCGCACCATCCCCGCCCAGACCGCGTTCACCCGCGCCTGGAACCGCCAGACCCGCACCCTCCAGCTCGTCGAGATCCACCACACCAGGCCCGCACACATCCAGTACCGACCCCGATGACTCGGGGCGCGCTCACCCAGCAGCGTGCCCGGGTCCGCGTCACCATGGACGCATGAGCGACCCCATCGAGGAGACCACCGACGTCCGGACGCAGGAAGCCCTGCGCTCCCTGGAGAAGGCCCTGGAGGACCCCGAGATCGCGGAGGCGTTCCGCGGCGTGCAGGAGCACCTCGGGTCCTTCACCTTCGACCCCGTCGGCACCCTCGACGAGAACTGACCGTGCGGCTCCCCGGGTAGGAGTCGAACCTACGTCGCTTGTCCTGATTCAAAGTCAGGCGGGCCCTGCCGGCAGACCAACCGGGGAACGTCGTGGCACACGGCCACGACGGCCGTCCCAGGCTACCCGAGCGGACGGACGGCCACGGCGAACGTCCGACGGAACGGGAGGACCGTCCCGTACGGCCGACGAGGGTAGGCCTCGCGCAGCGCTGCCTTGTACTCCGCCACGAATCGCTCGCGCAGGTCGTCGGGCAGGGACTGCAGGATCGGACGTGCTCCGGTGCCCTTGACCCACTCGAACACCGGGTCGTCGCCCGGGAGCACGTGCAGGTAGGTCGTCTCCCAGGCGTCGCACGACCAGCCCAGCGAGGCGAACAGGTCCAGGTACGTCTGCGGGCCCGTGCCGCGCACCGACAGCACTCCCGCCGTGTGGTCCGCGTAGGCGGGCCGGTCCGCCACCTCCCGCATCAGCGCATGGCTCGGGGCGTCCGCGTTGTTCGGCACCTGCACGGCGATCGCGCCGCCCGGCGTCACGTGCTCCGCGAGGCGCCGCAGGACGTCCTCCTGCTCCGGGACCCACTGGAACATCGCGTTCGACGTGATCACGTCCACCGGCCCGTCGGGCGCCCACGACGTGACGTCCGCGACGACGTACGACGCCTCGGGGTCCTCGTTCGTCGTGGTCGCCCGCGCGACCATCTCCGGTGAGGAGTCGACACCCAGCACCTGGGCGCCCGGCCAGCGGTCGCGCAGCACGGCCGTCAGGTTGCCGGCGCCGCACCCGAGGTCGACCACGACGTCGGCGTCCGACGGAACCCGAGCGACGAGGTCGACGAACGGACGCCCGCGGTCGTCGGCGAAGCGCAGGTACTGCTCCGGGTCCCACCTCATGCGGAGTCTCGCAGCGCGGCCTCGACCTGGGACGCGACCGACATCAGGAGCGGGTCCTGCTCGCGCCGCGCGACGAGCTGCACGGCGAGCGGGAGCCCCCGCTTACGTGACCGGCCCACCGGCAGCGACACTGCGGGCAGACCGGCGTGGTTCCACTGCGCGGTGTACGGGTAGAACGCGTTCATGCCGAGCACGGTGCGCAGGCCGCCCTTGCCTGCGAAGTGGCCGACGGGGAGAGCCGGACCGCTCATGACCGGCGACAGCAGCACGTCGACCCCGAGCCGGTCGAGCACCGTCGAGCCGAACCGCAGTCCCGCGCGCTGGGCCCACGCGACCGCCGACGGGCCGAACGGACGGCCGAGGCGCACGACCTGACGGGTACGCGGCTCGAGCTGCGACGGGTCGTCGACGTGCGACGCCGAACCGGCGATACCGGCGAGGTAGCGCACCGTCAGCGCCTTGGCGTCCAGACCGTACGGCACCTTCACGGCGGCGACCTCGTGACCGAGACCGTCGAGCAGGCCCGCCACGTGGTCGACGGCCGACCTCACGTCGCGGTGCAGGGCCTCGGGCCGCCCCGCCGCGGCGGCACTGGTCGTCACGCCGATCCTGAGCACCCGCGGCGGTGTGTCCGCCGCGTGCGCGAGGGCGCCCGGAGCACCGCGCCCCACCGCGTCGAGGTAGACGGCCGTGTCGCGCACCGTCGGCGTCACGCAGCCCTGCGTCGACAGCCCGTGCCAGCCGCCCGAGCCGGGCACGAACCCGTGCGTCGTCTTGAAGCCGACGAGTCCGCAGCTCGCCGCGGGGATGCGGATCGAGCCGGCGCCGTCGGACGCCGTCGCCACCCCGACCGCGCCCGCGGCGACGAGCGCCGCGGACCCTCCGGACGAGCCGCCGGGCGTGCGGTCGAGGTCGTGCGGGTTGCGCGTCACGCCCCGTGCCGCCGACTCGGTGAACCCGTAGATCGCGAGCTCGGGGAGCGTCGTCGTGGCGACCGGCACGGCACCCGCCGCGAGCAGCACCTCGACGAGCGGCCCGTCCTGACGCGCGACCCGGGTGACGGCGCGCGACCCGAGCCCGGTCACCCGCCCGGCGAGGTCGACGTCGTTCTTGATGGCGACGGGCACGCCGAGCAACGGCCCCGTCTCTCCGCGGGCGATCCGCGCGTCGGCCTCGGTCGAGGCGTCGAACGCCTCGTCCGCCAGCAGCTCGACGACGGCGTTCACCCGCGCGTCCTCGCGCTCGATCGCGTCCAGCGTGGCGATGGTCAGCTCGCGCGCCGACACCGTGCGGTCGCGCAGCAGCGGAACGAGGGTGGCCGGGCCACGGCCCACGAGGTCGTCGACGTCCATGGGCGACACCGTAGGCCCCCGCTGGCTCGACAACAATCTCGACATCAAGAATCTTGACGAACTACAGTGACGTCATGGGTGGCGACGAGCTCGACGAGGTCGACGGCATCGTCGCGGCCTGGCAGCGGGAGCGTCCCGACCTGGACACGCGCCCCATGCAGGTGCTCAGCCGGGTCACCCGCCTCGCCCGTCACCTCGACCGCGCGCGCCGGGCGGCGTTCGCGGCCCACGCGCTGGAGCCCTGGGAGTTCGACGTGCTGTCGGCCCTGCGTCGCTCGGGACCGCCGTACCAGCTCTCCCCCGGCCGGCTCGTCACGGAGACCATGGTCACGAGCGGCACGATGACGAACCGCGTCGACCGGCTCGCCGGGCGCGGCCTGGTGGCCCGCGAGGCCGACCCGGGCGACCGTCGGGGTGTGCTGGTCACCCTCACCCCCGCCGGACGCGCAGCCGTGGACGCCGCCCTCGACGAGCTCCTCGAGCAGGAGCGGTCGCTGCTGTCCAGCCTCGACCCCGACGACGCGGAGACGCTGGCCGCGTCGCTGCGCACGCTGGCCCGCCACGTCTGACCCGCCCTGGGCTCAGTCGGCGACCTCGAGCCAGCGCTCCTCCAGCCGCTCACGCTCCGCGACGACCTGGGCGTGCTCCTCCGACAGCGGCACGAGCCGGGCCGGCTCGGTCGCCGCCTCGACCATCCGCCGCTCGAGGTCGGCCTCCTGCGCGGCGAGCCGCTCGATCTGCCGCTCCAGGCGCGCCGCCTCCTTGCGTGCCTGACGGTCCTGGGCGGAGCCACCTCCGGCCGGGGGCGCCCCGGCAGCGGGCTGCGGGGTCGACGCGGGAGGAGCGGCGCCGGACGCGACCGGCTCCGTGGCCCGCCGCAGCCGCAGGTACTCGTCGACGCCGCCCGGCAGGTGACGCAGACGCCCGTCCAGCACGGCGTACTGCTGGTCGGTCACGCGCTCCAGCAGGTAGCGGTCGTGGCTGACGACGAGCAGCGTGCCCGGCCACGTGTCGAGCAGGTCCTCGATCGCCGCCAGCATGTCGGTGTCCATGTCGTTGGTGGGCTCGTCGAGGATCAGCACGTTCGGCTCGTCCAGCAGGGTGAGCAGCAGCTGCAGACGACGGCGCTGGCCGCCCGACAGGTCCTTGACCCGGTTCGAGAGCTGGGCGCTGGAGAACCCGAGCTGTTCCAGCATCTGCGACGGCGTCACCTCCGCGCCGTCGGCCTGGTAGCTGGCGCGGCGCGCCGCCACCACGTCACGGACCCGGTCGTCGGCGATCGCGTCCAGCTCGGTCAGCGCCTGCGTCAAGGTGGCCACCCGCACCGTCGTGCCGCGCTTGACCCGGCCTCGCGTGGGCTGCAGCCGACCGGCGACCAGCGAGAGCAGCGTGCTCTTGCCCGCGCCGTTCGCGCCCAGGATGCCGGTCCGCTCGCCCGGTGCGATCCGCCACTCGACGTGCGAGAGCACCTCGCGGTCGCCGAAGGAGACCGACACGTCGAGCAGGTCGACGACGTCCTTGCCCAGCCGCGCCGTCGCGACCCGTCTCAGCTCGACGCTGTCGCGCACGGGCGGCTCGCGCTCGATCAGCTCGTTGGCCGCGTCGATGCGGAACTTCGGCTTCGAGGTGCGGGCCGGCGCGCCGCGTCGCAGCCACGCCAGCTCCTTGCGCAGGAGGTTCTGGCGACGCGACTCGGCGGCAGCAGCCTGGCGGTCGCGCTCCACACGCTGCAGCACGTAGGCGGCGTACCCGCCCTCGAACGGCTCCACGACCGCGTCGTGGACCTCCCAGGTGTCGGTGCACACCTCGTCGAGGAACCAGCGGTCGTGCGTGACGACGACGAAGGCGCCCTGGCCCGACGCGAACCGCGCGTTGAGGTGGGCGGCCAGCCAGGTCACCCCCTCGACGTCGAGGTGGTTGGTGGGCTCGTCGAGGAACAGCACGTCGTGCTCGTGCACGAGGACGGCCGCGAGCGACACCCGACGACGCTGCCCGCCGCTCAGTCCGGCCACGGGTCCGTCCCAGTCGACGTCGCCGAGCAGCCCGGCGACGACGTCGCGGACGCGCGGGTCACCGGCCCACACGTGCTCGGCGGTGTCGCCGACCACGGTCTGCGCGACCGTGAGGTCGGCGTCGAGCGTGTCGGACTGGTCGACGTAGCCGACGCGCAGGTCGCGACGCCAGGTGACCCGACCCTCGTCGGGTTCGAGCCGGCGCGCCAGCACCCGCATCAGCGTCGACTTGCCGTCGCCGTTGCGGCCGACGACCCCGACCCGCTGCCCCTCGGAGAGACCGAGCGTGACGTCGTCGAGCACGTCCTTCGTCGGGAACGACAGCTGGAGTCCCTCGCCGCCGATGAGCGGGGTGCGGCGACCCGCCGGTGCGGCCACGTCAGACCACCCGCACGCCGGGCACGGGACCGACCAGCTGGACGACGTCGGCGCACCGGCCCGTGCCGGCGAGCGCGATCGCGATGTCGAGGCTCTGCTGCTCGTCCGCGGCGAGGAACACGCACGTGGGCCCCGAGCCGGACACGAGGGCGCCGAGGGCACCGGCCTCCACTCCGACCTCGAGGGTCTGGGCCAGGTCAGGTCGCAGCGAGAGCGCGGCCTCCGTGAGGTCGTTGGAGAGGGCAGCACCGAGCGCGACGGCGTCCCCCGAGCGCAGCGCAGCGAGGAGCGCGTCGGGGACCTCCGGCGTCGGCAGCTCGCGGTCGGCGTTCAGCCGGTCGAACTCGGCGTACACCGACGCCGTCGACAGTCCGATGCCGGACACCGCGACGACCCAGTGGTAGGTGCCGCGCGCCAGGACCGGGCTGACGAGCTCGCCCCGTCCGCCGCCGATCGCGTTGCCGCCGTGCAGAAGGAACGGCACGTCGCTGCCGAGACCGGCCGCGACCGGCTCGAGCTCGTGCCGGGACCAGCCGAGACCCCACACGTCATTGCACGCGACGAGCGTGGCCGCAGCGTCGGCGGACCCTCCGGCCATGCCACCGGCGACCGGGATCGCCTTGCGGATCACGAGGTCGACACCGGCCTCGACGCCGGCCTGCTCGCGCAGCGCGAGCGCAGCGCGCACGGCGAGGTTGTCGCGACCTCGCGGGACCAGGGATGCCTCGGTCTCGGCACCGGGGACGTCGCTGGTCGTCTCGACCGTCACGTCGCCGGTCCCGTTCGCGGTGGCGCGGACCTCGTCGTACAGGTCGACGGCCTGGTAGACCGTCGCGAGTGGGTGGAAGCCGTCCTCACGGACACCACCGACACCGAGCGCCAGGTTGATCTTGGCTGGCACGCGCACGCTGACGGTTCTCACCGCACCAACCTACCGATCCGCTCAGCCAAGAGCCGACGCGATCCGCGCGAACGCGACGACGTCGAGCTGCTCGCCCCGGGCCTGCGGGTCGACGTCGGCTGCGCGCAGGGCCGCCTCGGCCGCCGCGCCGGACCCGGCGAGGCCGGAGAGCGCGGCCCTCAACGTCTTGCGACGCTGGGCGAAGGCGGCGTCGACCACGCGGAAGGTGGCACGGCGCAGGTCGTCGTCGCCGGGCGTGGCGCGGCGACGCAGCGACACGAGCGCGGAGTCGACGTTCGGCACGGGCCAGAACACCTGGCGTCCGACCGTGCCCGCGAGGGCGACGTCGCAGTACCAGGCCGCCTTCACGCTCGGCACGCCGTAGGTGCGGGAACCGGGTGGTGCCGCGAGCCGGTGGGCCACCTCGGCCTGCACCATGACGAGCACCGACGCGAGCGTCTCGAACCGCTCCAGCAGGTGCAGCAGCACCGGGACGGACACGTTGTAGGGCAGGTTCGCGACCAGGGCGGTGGGGGTGGGGCCGGGGAGCTCCTCGACGCGAATCGCGTCGGCCAGCACGAGGTCGAGCCGCTCGACGTGCCCTGGTGCCTGCTCGGCCACGGTGGTCGGCAGACGCTGCGCGAGCACCGGGTCGACCTCGACGGCCACGACGTGCCGGGCGACCTCGAGCAGCGCGAGGGTCAGCGAACCGAGACCGGGACCGACCTCGACGACGACGTCGTCGGGGCCGATCCCGGAGTCGCGGACGATACGGCGCACGGTGTTGCCGTCGACCACGAAGTTCTGGCCACGCTGCTTGGTGGGTCGCAGTCCGATCGCGTCAGCGATGCGTCGGACGTCGGCCGCACCCAGCAGCGAGACCGGGCTGGGCGGGGTGCTGCTCAGTGCACACCGACCTTGGCGGCGCAGGACCACTGGCCCCAGCCGGAGCGCTGCTGCAGGATCTTCGCGTACTTGATCTGCACCTCGCGGCTGTTCTCGTGCGGGAGGCCGGGGCCACCGACGCTGTGCCACGTGGCGGCGCTGAACTGCAGACCACCGTAGTAGCCGTTGCCGGTGTTGATGCTCCAGTTGCCACCGGACTCACACTGCGCGATGCGGTCCCAGACGCTGTCGTCGCCGACCGCGGGAGCCGACTCGGGGGCCGGGGCCGCCAGCGTCGTCTCCTCGGGCTCGGGCTCCTTCGTGCCGCGCAGCACGACGCGCTGGCTGCCGCGGTCGGTGACCTTCTCGGTCAGCACGAGGGTCGAGCGGACCTTGCCGTTGGCCCGGGTGACGAGCACCTTCTGCTGGACGACGCGCGGCGCACCGGCGCGCAGCACCTTCTCGGTGCCCTTCTCGAGGGTGTCGTCCTCGCGGACCTCCGTCTTCGGGGCCGTGCGCAGCGTGCGGTCGGTGTCGACCATCCGGACCCGCACGACCTCGACGCGCTCGCCCGGCTTGACCAGGGCGGCCTCGCCGAGGGCGTCACCGGCGCGCACCTCGTCGGCGGCGCCGAGGCGCACGCCGGCCTCCTCGAGCACCTCGCCCGCGGTGGGGGCGGCGCTCGTGACGGTCCGCTTGCGGCCGTCGGCGCGGACGGTGAGCTTCTTGGGGTTCGAGACGACGACGGTCGACGCGGTGTCGTCCAGGCGGGTGTCCTTCGCGGCGTTCACCTCCGCACCCTTGCGCGGGGAGACGTCGAGCTCGTCGAGGACGTCGCCGACGGTGGCGGCGTGGAGTCGCTCCCGGCGCACGGTGCCGTCGACGGCGACCGTGACGTCCTTCGCGTAGCGGACCTTGATCGTGTCGCCGTCGGAGACCGACGCGGTCGGCTTAGCGTCGACGGCGGCGCCCTTCGTACGGACGTCGTGGCTCTTGAGCAGCGACCCGACGGAGGTGCCGAAGGTGCGGACGGTGTCCTTGCGGCCGTCGACGTCGAGGGTCACGGTCTTGGAGAGGCTGCCGTAGGCGGCGACGCCGGCTCCGAGGACGAGGAGGACGGCCAGGTTGAGGGCGATGACGACGCGCTTCGTGGTCTGGCGGTGGCGGCGCCGAGTGGCGTCCGCGGGGTCCTGAGGGGTGGTCTGGGAGGTGTTCTGTCGAGGGTGGTGCACTGCTTTCCTCTGGTCGGGGACAAGGTCAGCTGGAGATGGGCAGCCCGTCCACCCTGAGGGAGGACGGCGCTGACGTCAAACAGCCGGCGTGTGCCGAGGCCACGACCCGCCGAAGGCACGGTCGGTGTTCTCGTCGATCGCCCGGCACAGGTCGTCGACGGATCTGCCCAGGAACTCGGCCATGAAGCGCACCGTGTGGGGCACCAGGAACGACGCGTTGGGTCGACCGCGGTGCGGCGTGGGTGTGAGGAAGGGCGCATCGGTCTCCACGAGGATCCGGTCGGTCGGTGTGACGGCCAGCGCCTCCCGCAGCGGCTCGGCGTTCTTGAAGGTGACCGTCCCGGAGAACGAGAGGTAGGCACCGCGGTCGAGGCAGCGTCGGGCCACGTCGGCGTCGCCGGAGAAGCAGTGCATGACGGTGCGCTCGGGCACACCCTGCTCGTCGAGGATCGCGAGGACGTCGTCGTGCGCGTCGCGGTCGTGGATGACGAGGGTCCGGTCGTGGCGTCGGGCCACGTCGATGTGCGCCCGGAACGAGCGGTGCTGGGCGGCGCGCCCGTCGGCGCCGGTGCGGAAGTAGTCGAGGCCGGTCTCCCCCACCGCACGGACCGCGGGATCCTGCGCGAGGGCCTCGATCTCGGCGAGCGCGTCGTCGAGCGTCCCGGCCTGCTCCAGGAGCGGCGCCTCGTTGGGGTGCAGGGCGACGGCCGCGACGATCGCCTCGTGCTGCCGCGCCGTCTCGACCGCCCAGCGCGACCCCTCGAGGTCGCAGCCCACCTGCACGATCCGGTCGACGTTGACCGCCGCCGCCCGGTCGAGGGCGTCCTCGACGTCGATCAGCAGGCCACCCTTGATCCTGTGGTCGAGGTGGCAGTGGTTGTCGACGACGGGCGACGGCAGCGGTTCGGGGGCGTCCGGCCAGGGCCAGGCGGCGTCGCTCACGCGCCGTCCTCGAGGCGCGGGAACAGGCTCGGCACCTTCGTGACGACCGAGCCCTCCGGCAGACGTCCCCACTGCGCGACGGTCCCGATGCGCTGCTCGGCCAGCGCACCGAGCGCCGGCTCGGCGCCCAGCGACTCCCACAGCGACGCGGTGGCGCGCGGCATCACCGGGTGCAGCAGCACCGCGAGGACGCGCAGCCCCTCCGCGGCCGTCACGAGGATGGTGGCGAGGCGCTCCCGCTGTGCCGCTTCTGACGCGTGCTTCGCCACCTGCCACGGCGCCTGCTCGGTGAGGTAGCCGTTCAGCGCCTCGACGATCCGCCAGACCTGGGCCAGCGCGTCCTGCGGCGCGATCCGGTCGATCGCCCGGTCGGCCTCGACCGACGCCTCCGCGACGAGCGCGACGACGGCCTCCTCGGCGGCGGTGTGCTCACCGGCTGCCGGCAGCGTGCCGTCGAAGTACTTGCCGATCATGGCGGCCACGCGCGACGCCAGGTTGCCGAAGCCGTTGGCGAGCTCGGCGTGGTAGCGGGCGCGCATGTCCTCCCACGAGATGGAGCCGTCGGAGCCGAACATCAGCGCGCGCGAGAAGTAGTAGCGGTAGGCGTCGGAGCCGAACACCTCGACGATCTCGTCGGGGCGGATGCCGTTGGCCTTGCTCTTGCTCATCTTCTGCCCGCCCACGAGCAGCCAGCCGTGCGCGAACACGCGGTGCGGCACCGGGCGGCCGGCGGCCATCAGCATCGCGGGCCAGATCACGGCGTGGAAGCGCGCGATGTCCTTGCCGACGAGGTGCACGTCGGCGGGCCACAGCTCGCCGAACCGCTCGTCGTCGACGCCGTAGCCGGCTGCCGTGACGTAGTTGAGCAGCGCCTCGATCCACACGTACATGACGTGCGACGGGTCCCACGGGACCTGGATGCCCCAGTCGAACGTGGAACGGCTGATCGACAGGTCCTTGAGCCCGCGCCGCACGAAGGAGACCACCTCGTTGCGGGCCGACTCGGGCTGGATGAAGTCGGGGTTGGTCTCGTAGAGCTCGAGGAGCCGGTCGGCGTACTTGCTGAGCGGGAAGAAGTAGTTCTCCTCCGTCACGTGCTCGACGCGCGACCCGTCGAGCGCCGAGACCTTGTGCCCCTCGTCGTCACCCTCGCCGTCGACGACGTCGTCCTCGGCCACGAACTCCTCCGAGCCGACCGAGTACCAGCCGCTGAACTCGCCCTTGTAGACCTCGCCGCGGTCGTGGAGGTCCTGCCAGAACGCCTGGGCGCCCTTCTCGTGACGCTCCTCGCTCGTGCGGATGAAGTCGTCGTTGGCGATGTCGAGCAGCTCCAGCAGCGGCTTCCACTCCGTCTCGACCAGCCGGTCGGTCCACTCCTGCGGCGTGGCGCCGTTCTGCTGCGCCTTGCGCAGCACCTTCAGGCCGTGATCGTCGGTGCCCGTGAGGTACCAGACGTCCTCGCCGCGCTGGCGGTGCCAGCGGGTCAGGACGTCGCCGATGACCGTCGTGTAGCCGTGGCCGATGTGCGGGGCGTCGTTGACGTAGTAGATCGGCGTGGTGACGTAGTAGGACACACCACGATCCTAGTGACCCGGTGGGACGTCCTCAGCGGGCGTGCGCGGCGTCGTAGACGACCCGCTTCCGCACGCCGGTGTCGGCGACGACCTTCGCGACCGCGTCCTTGCGGCTCAGTCCGGTCGCCTCGGCGTCGGCCACGAGGTCGCGGAGCGCGTCGGCGTCGAGGTCGGCGACGACGGGGACGTGGCCGGCGACCACGAGGGTCACCTCGCCGCGGACGCCGTGCTCCTGCGCGTCGGCCCACGCGACGAGCTCGGCGAGGCTGCCGCGAGCGACCTCCTCGTACGTCTTCGTGAGCTCGCGGCACACGGCAGCGCGACGGTCGGGGCCGAGCGCGTCGGCGAGCGCGGCCAGGGTCGCGCGGGTGCGGTGGGGCGACTCGAAGAAGACCATCGTGCGCTGCTCGGTGGCGAGGGCCGCGAAGGCGCGGTCCCGCTCTCCCGCCTTCCGGGCGGGGAACCCCTCGAAGCAGAACCGGTCGACCGGGAGGCCGCTGACGGCCAGCGCCGTGAGGACGGCCGACGGACCGGGGATGGCGCGCACATCGACGTCGGCCTCGAGCGCCGCGGCCACGAGCCGGTAGCCGGGGTCGGACACGCTGGGCATCCCGGCGTCGGTGACGAGCAGGACGTCGAGCCCGGCGAGGAGGTGCTCGACGAGCTCCGGCGTCCGCTCCCGCTCGTTCCCCTCGAAGTAGGACACGACGCGTCCCCGCACCTCCGCCCCCAGGTCACCCGCGAGCCGCCGCAGCCGTCGCGTGTCCTCCGCGGCCACCACGTCGGCCGCCCCGAGCGCCGCCACCAGCCTCGGCGACGCGTCGTCCGGCCGACCGATGGGCGTCGCAGCGAGGATCAGCACCCACCCATCCTCCCACCGCTCCGCTCGCCCCCCATCGGTGGATGAGCAACCTCAGCGCCTCTTCCTGACCCCGGCGGTGTTCCACCAACCGCAGGACGTCGACTGCGGGTGCTGAGGCACCGAGGGGAGCGTCCACAACCCCAGGCGACGGTGAGGACGAGCGAGCGCCCGTCCACAGACTTACGCGGGCCCCTTCCCCCGCCGACCGCCGCGCTGTGTCCTCGGCACCATGGGAACACCACGGCGCCTGCCCGACGCCCTGCAGCACGCCCCGTTCAGCCGGCAGCAGGCGCTCGACCTCGGTCTCACCTCCCGCCAGTTGCAGCACCAGCGGTTCGAGCGACTCTTCCCTACCGTCTACCGCTTCCGCGGCCACCCGATGTCTGCGCGCGACTGGGTGCACGCCGCTCGACTCACTCTCCCGCCCGACGCCGCAGCCAGCCACCAGACGCGATTCGTCGAGCTGGGGGTCGAGGTCGGTCCACTGTTCCCCCTGCACTTCACAGTCGCGCGCGACCTCCACCTCGCCGCCGACCGCGACCGGCTGTTCCTGCACCGCACGCTGGTGATGCCGCGGGGCGACCGCGCAGGCGTCAGCGTCGCGGCCGCGCTGGTGGGCGCGGCCAGCCTGCTGCGGCGTCTCGACATCGTCAGCCTGGCTGACTGGGCTCTGCACCGCGGCCACGTGCACCTCGAGGAACTTCGCCACGTGGTGGATGCCGAGCCGTGGCGGCCCGGAGCCGCGCAGCTCAAGGCAGCGCTCTCGATGGTCGACCCGCGCGCCCGGAGCCTGCCGGAGAGTCAGCTGCGCTGCCTGCTCGTGGCGGCCGGTCTCCCTCGACCGGAGACGAACGCCGACGTGCACGACGCATCAGGTCGCTTCCTGGCCTGCGGCGACCTCGTGTACCGGTGGTTGCGACTCCTCTTGGAGTACGAGGGACGCCAGCATGCCCTGGACCCGTACCAGTTCAACCGGGACATCCACCGGTACGCGGGCCTGCGCGACGAGGCATGGCGCTACCTCCAGGTCACGGCTGCGATGTTGGGCGCGCCGGTGGCGCTCGTGCGCGCGGTGCACCACATCATGGTGCGGCAGGGGTACGACGGACCAGCCCCCTCCTTCTCAGGGTCGGCCTGGCTGGAGCTCTTCGACACTCCCGACAGCTGGCGCCACGACCGACGCTGGCAAGGCCGGGCCACGTCCTGACCCTGGCCCCGTCCAGGCCAGCCGCCCCAGTATCGGCACCCAAGCATCGGTGCCTCAGCAACCGCTGCAGCGGCCGTGCGGTTGCTCGTACACCGTCACCATCCCGACACCCGACAGATGTTGCTGAGCCACCGATGGAGGGCGTGGGTGACAGGATGTGCCCGTGGAGGCACGGGATCGGGTCGTGGGCTGGCTGGGGCCGGCGGCGGTGGCGCTGCTGGCGCTCGGGCTGCGGGTGTGGCACCTGGGACGGCCGAACCTGCTCGTGTTCGACGAGACGTACTACGCCAAGGACGCCTACTCGCTGCTGCAGCACGGCTACGTGCAGGACTTCGTGTCCGACGCGAACGAGAAGATCGTCGACGGCGTCCTGACCGGGCTGACGAACGGCCAGCCGGCCTACATCGCACACCCCGACGGCGGGAAGTGGCTCATCGCCCTCGGTGAGGCGATCTTCGGCATGAACTCCTTCGGCTGGCGGATCAGCGCCGCGGTGGTGGGCGCGCTCACGGTGCTGGTGCTCGCCCGCCTGGTCCTGCGGCTCACCGGGTCGGTGTGGGTGGGGTGCCTCGCCGGGCTCCTGCTCTGCCTCGACGGGCTGCACTTCGTCATGTCGCGCACGGCGCTGCTCGACGTGTTCCTGACGTTCTGGGTCGTCGCGGGGGTGGCGTGTCTCGTGGCCGACCGCGACGCCGTGCGCGCGCGGCTGGACGGCTACGTGCGCTGGCGCCCGTGGCAGCTGGCCGCCGGCGTCTGCTTCGGCATGGCGGTCGGCACCAAGTGGAGCGGCCTCTACGTCCTCGCGGCGTTCGGCGTCGTCGTGGTGGTGTGGGAGGTGCTGGCCCGGCGCACCCACGCGCGGGCACAGGCCGCCGCCGGCACGTCCACCGGGCCGCGGTTCGGCTGGGTCCGCACGACGCTCGCGACCGGCGTCCCCGCGTTCGGCTACCTCGTGCTCGTCGCCCTGGTCGTGTACCTGCTCACCTGGACCGGGTTCCTGCTGCACCAGGAGGCGTACGCCGTCCGGTACGGCCTGGGCGACCCGTCGTGGGGCTCGTACGTCAGCTCGCCGACACCGGGCTTCCTCGGCGGGGTCCTCGACGCGTTCCGGTCCCTGTGGCACTTCCACGTCATGGTCTTCGACTTCCACACGGGCTCCTACCTCGCCGGGAAGACCCACCCCTACGCGTCGAACCCCGCCGGGTGGCTCGTGCTCGAGCGGCCCGTCGCCTTCGACGCGCAGTTCAAGCTGCCGGCCTCGGCCTGCGGGGCGCCCGAGGGCTCGACGTGCATCCGCGAGATCACCGCGCTCGGCAACCCGGCGGTGTGGTGGCCGGCGGCGCTGGCGGTCGTGGCCGCGGTGGTCGCGTGGATCCGCACGCGCGACGGTCGCTGGGCGGTGCCGGTCGTCGGCGTCGCCGCGGGCTGGCTGCCCTGGTTCGGCAGCACCGACCGGCCGATCTTCAGCTTCTACGCCGTGCTCGTGGTGCCGTTCATGATCGTGGCGCTCTGCCTGCTCGTCAACGAGGCGCGACGGTGGGCCGACACCGCCCAGCGTCGTTACGCGGTCGGCCTCGGCGTGGGTCTGCTCGTCGTCGCCGTCGTCGCCTGCTTCTGGTACTTCCTGCCCATCTGGACCGACCGGACCATCCCCTACGACGCGTGGCTCGACCGGATGTGGTTCAGCCGCTGGATCTGAGGGGTCCGGTTCAGCGTGCGGCGGCCCGGGTCGCGGCGCGTCCCTCGAGCGCCAGCCCGAGGATCCAGGCGATCTCCTGCGCTGCGACGGCTGCGGGCTTGGAGGGTCGCGTGATCGAGGAGAGCACGAGCCGCACCACGACCTCGACGGCCACGACGAGCTCGGCGTCGTCGAACGGCAGCGGCGCGAAGCGGTCGAGCAGCTCCTCGCGCACCACGACCGACGCGGCCTCGACGATCTCGCCCGACTCGGTCGTGAGGACGCTGAGGAGGTCGCCGTCCTGCTCCGACGGCACCGACGTGACGATGGTGCGGACGAGCAGACTGCGCTCGCCGAGCTCGAGCGCGCCCTCGCACGCCGACCGGACGGCCTCGACCACGTCGTCCGCGCCGCGCAGGCGGTCGCGCACGACGGCGAGGAACCGGTCGAGCTCACGCAGGGCGAGGGCCTGGGCGAGCGCGTGCTTCGTGCCCAGCTCGTTGTGCACCGTCTGGCGACTCACCCCGGCGAGCCGGGCGATGCGGGCCATGGTGACGGCGCTCCACCCGTCGTCCTCCACCACGTGCTGGGCGGCGTCGAGCAGGCGTTCGCGGGTCGAGGGCACACCCGCACGGTACGCCCTCGCGCCCAGCGCCAGGCCGGTCATGTCGCCCGCAGGGCTTCGGCCAGGTCGTCCGTCGCGGACAGCGCTCCGACGTCGGGCCTGGCCGCCACCGCGATGGCCTGCCGAGCCGCCCGCACCTCGGTGGGGCGTCCGATGGAGACCGCGCCGCGCAGGACCCCGCCGTCGAGCAGGAACGCGGTGAAGTCGCGCTCCTCGAGCGAGCCACGCACGACGAGCTCGTGGGCCGCCGCCGGCCATCCGGTCACCTGCAGCGTGTGGCCGTACTGGTCGGACCAGCACCACGGCACCTCGTCGAAGGCGGCGTCCTGACCGGCGACGTTGCGCCCGACGGCGGTGCCGTGGTTCTGCGCGCCCTGCCAGTGCTCGACGCGTTCCGGACCGCCGCGCAGTGCGCTCGGACGCAGCACCACGTCACCCGCGGCGTACACGTCGGGGGCGCTCGTGCGACCGCGGTCGTCGACGACCACCGCGCCGCGCTCGACGGCGAGGCCCGCGGCGGCGGCGAGTTCGCCGTTCGGCACCATCCCGACCGCGACGACGACCACGGGGGCCGACCAGCGCCGACCGTCCGCAGCCTCGACGACGGTCTCCCCGCCCTCGCCGGCGACGATCGCCGTGACCTCGACGCCCAGCTGGAGGTCCGTGCCGTGCTCCGTGTGCAGCTCGGTGCACAGCCCGCCGAGGTCGGGCGGCAGGAGGTGCTGCAACGGCGACGCGGCCGCCTCGAGGAGCGTCACCTCGGCTCCGAGCTCCCGCGCGCTCGCCGCGATCTCGGACCCGATCAGCCCCGCACCGACGACCACGAGCCGTCCCCCGGGACGCAGCGCCTCGAGCACGCCGTCGACGTCGGCGAGGTCGCGCAGGGTCCGCACACCGGTGGCGTCCGGGGCGGTGATCGCGTCGAGCGTCCGGGCCCGACCGCCGGTGGCCAGCACCAGGCTGCCGTAGGCGAGCTCCTCCCCCGACGCCAGCGTGACGTGGCGCGCCTCGACGTCGACGGCGGCGACCCGCTCGCCCGTGCGCAGCCGCACCCGCTGCGCGTCGTACCAGTCGGCCTTGCGGATCCGGATGTCGTCCGCGGTCTTCTCGCCGCGCACGACCTCCTTCGACACCGGCGGACGACGGTAGGGCAGCTCGGGCTCGTCGCCCAGCAGCACGACCTCGCCCTCGAAGCCGGCGAGCCGTGCGGCACCGACGACGCTCACGCCCGCGATGCCCGCACCGACGACGACCAGCCGGTCGGTGTCACGACCCACGTCTCAGCCCACCTGCGTCATCGTGAAGTCCGCCTTCGACGCACCGCAGTCCGGGCAGGTCCAGTCGTCGGGGATGTCCTCCCAGCGGGTGCCGGGCGGGAATCCCTCCTCCTCCCAGCCCTGCGCCTCGTCGTAGATGAACCCGCACTGCTGGCACTCCCAGACCTTCACTGCTGCGCTCCCTGCTCGGCCTGCCGGGCCCGGGCGGCCCGCGTCTCGGCACTGATGATGTCGCCATCCTGGTCGTTGTGGGTGAACTCCGCCTCCGGCACGAAGTCCACCTGCTCGCGCACGCCGCAGTCCGGGCAGGTCCAGTCCGGGTCGACGGCGGAGAACGCCGTGCCCGCGGGCCAGCCCTCGCGGGGGTCGCCGACGGCCTCGTCGTAGACGTACTCGCAGTTCGGGCAGATGAACCGGGCCATCAGGCCGCCGCCTCGTGCTGGCCGCGGCGGCGGTCGCCGTAGCGGGCGCGGTAGGTCTCGGCCATCCGCGGGTGCAGGTTGGCGCGCTCGACGTCGCCGTCGTAGTGCGCCAGCACCCGCTCGTCCATGACCCTGCGCCAGACGGCGGGGATCCAGGTGGCGACGATCATGCCGGCGTAGCCGGTGGGCAGCACGGGGGCCTCCTTGAAGTCGCGCAGGGCCTGGTAGCGGCGGGTCGGGTTCGCGTGGTGGTCGCTGTGGCGCTGCAGGTGGTACAGCAGCACGTTGGTGCCGATGTTGTTGCTGTTCCAGCTGTGCGACGGGTTGACGCGCTCGTACCGCCCCGACTCCAGCTTCTGACGCTTCATCCCGTAGTGCTCGAGGAAGTTGACCGACTCGAGCAGCCAGATGCCGAGCACGGCCTGGACCAGCAGGTAGGGCAGGATCTGCCAGCCGAAGGCCGCCAGGGCGAGGCCCCAGAGCAGCACGCTGAACATCCAGGCGTTGACGAGGTCGTTCTTGAGGCTGAGCGGGCTCTTCCCCAGTCGTCCGAAGCGCTTCTTCTCCAGCTCCCAGGCGCTGCGCAGGCTGCCGACGACGGTGCGCGGCATGAACTCCCACACGTTCTCCCCGAGCCGGCTGCTGGCGGGGTCCTCCGGCGTGGCGACACGGACGTGGTGGCCGCGGTTGTGCTCGATGTAGAAGTGGCCGTAGAAGGTCTGGGCGAGGGCGACGCGGGCGAACCAACGCTCGTGCTCCTCCTTCTTGTGGCCGAGCTCGTGGGCGGTGTTGATGCCGATGCCGGCGACCATCCCCATGCCCGTGGCCAGCCCGAGCTTGTCGTACCAGGTGAGGGGCTCGGCGATCCCGGGCAGCACGCTGGCCGAGAACGGGTCCCAGCCGAAGATCGTGCCGTCGCCGAGCAGGAAGCAGCCCCAGAGGAAGCCGGCGAGCTGCAGCGGGATGAACGCGTACGTGACCCAGCGGTAGTAGCGGTCCTCCTCGAGCGACTCGATGAGCTCGTCCGGCGGGTTGTTCGGGTCGAGCCCGGCCACGAGGTCGACGAGCGGGACCACGACGAACAGGAAGAACGGTCCGAAGTACCACCACACGTGCCAACCCGTGGCGGCCACGGCGCCCCAGATCACGAGCGGGATGAGGGGGACGATCGCCCCGATGAGCCACAGGTAGCGCTTCCTGTCGGTCCACTGGACGGTGCGTCCGTCGACCGTGGTCGAGAGCGTCATGGGTACCTCCTGGTGCCGGTCACGCCGCGGCGGGGTGCGGCGTGGATCACTTGACAGGACGGTACCGACTGTCAAGTCGCTTGACAAGCCCTAAGGCAGTGTCAAGTGAGCGGCGTCACGTCACCACAGAGCGAGCCGCCCCCGACTGGGAGATCGGGGACGGCCCGCTGAGGGCCCCGGACCGGGGCAACAGGGAAACCGCGGTCCGGGGAGCCTGGGGGCCGGACGAGCCGGCGTCTTCGGTTGTGGTCGTGCGGGGTGTGTCAGTTGATGGCGTAGGCGTAGACGATGGCGGGACCCATGACGATCGCGAACAGCACCGGCAGGATGCAGGTCATCAGCGGGATGAGGATCTTCACCGGCACCTGCTGGGCCTTGGCCTCCGCGCGACGTCGGCGACTGAGGCGCATCTCCTGCGCCTGGCTGCGGACCACGGACGCGACGGAGACACCGAACTCCTCGGCCTGCACGACGGCCTTGCAGAACGTCCTGAGCTCCTCGACGGACGTGCGCTCGGCGAGCGCCAGGTAGGCCTCCCGCCTCGCCATGCCGAGGCTCATGTCCTGCATCAGACGCGACGCCTCCTCGGCGAGCGGACCGGTCCCCCGCTCGGCCGCCTTCGACAGCGCGGCCTCGAAGCCGACGCCGGCCTCGAGCGAGATGACGATCTGGTCGAGCATGTCCGGCAGTCGCTTCTGGATCTCCTCCTGACGCTTGACCGCGTAGTTGTAGACCAGCAGGTCCGGGACCATGTAGCAGAAGCCGATGATGCCGAGCGCGACGAGCGGCATGAGCGGGTTCGTCGTCTTGCTCACGAGCAGCGCCCCGAAGAGCAGGCCGAGCACCGCGGCGGCCGGCTTCATCAGCACGACCCGCTCGCGGGTCCACCCCTCGGGGTGACCGGCGAGCACGAGGTTGCGCTCGAGGCGGCGCAGCGTGGAGCTGGGCGTGAACCGCTCCCAGAGGTCGGCACGGGTGCGGTCGACCTTCACCACGCCGGTGTCGGACGCCGCCTCGGCCTCCGCCGACAGGCTGCGGGCGCGCTTGCGCACACCGCCCCCGCCGGGCGTGGCCACGACACCGCTGCCCATGAGGGCGAGCAGCAGCGCGGAGACGAGCAGGAAGGCTGCGAGGAGGACCATGTCAGAACTCGATCCGCACGATGGACCGCATCCAGAAGCCGCCGAGCACGTACATCAGCCCGCACACCACCATGATCACCTTGCCGATCCAGGAGTCCACGAAGACGCTCATCTGCGTCGACGCGACCATCGAGTAGTAGATCCCGACGAAGACCGGCAGTCCCATGAGGATGTAGGCCGACAGCCGCCCCTCCGCCGACAGCGCCATCACCTGCTCGCGCACGTGGTGCCGCTCACGGATGGTCGCGGCCACCTGGTCGAGGATCTCGTTGAGGTTGCCGCCCGTCTCGCGCTGGGACTCGATCGCCTGGGCGATCCACCGGAAGTCCTCGGACCGCATCCGGTCGGCCACGTCCTCCATGGCGTCCACGAGGTCGCGCCCGATGCGGTACTCGTTGACGACCCGCGAGAGCTCCTCCGACATCGGCGCCTCGGCGTCGTGGGAGGCGGCGTCCATCGCGCGGGGCAGGCTCTGGCCCGCACGCAGCGACGACGCCATCATCTGCAGCAACGGCGCCAGCTGGCCGGCGAACCGCTTGCGGCGCCGCGCCACCTTCACGCGCACGGCGGTCTTGGCGACGACCGGCACCAGCAGCGACAGCAGGAAGGCCGCGACGACCGGCACCTGCAGCACGACGAGGCCGAGGAAGGTGGCCCCGCCCAGCACCATCACCGTCACGACGAGCGAGGCGACCGACCGCCGCACCCCGGCGAGCTCGAGCTCCTCCGCCGAGAACGGACGCCAGCCTCGCCGGCTCAGCACCTTCTCGACGACCTCGACGGCACCGTCGTTGGCTCGCCGCATCAGCGGCTTCTGCTCCACCACCGCGTAGGCGGCCACGCGTCCACGCGTCCCACGCGTCTCCGGCACCCCGACGAGCGCCAGGTATGCGCACACCAGGGACCCGATCACCAGCACCGCACCGATCACCAGCACCGCGCTCACCCCACCCTTGCCTGGCGGACCAGGTGGTCCAGGTCGAACACGATGCCGTGGTCGGCGAACCGCTCGCTGAAGCGCGGTCGGATGCCGGTCGGCACCGCGTTGCCGCGGAAGCGTCCGTGCTCGTCCACGCCGGCGGCGAAGTCGAAGGTGAAGATGTCCTGCAGCACGACCGTGTCGCCCTCCAGGCCCATCACCTCGGTCACGTTCACGACGCGGCGCGACCCGTCGCGGAGCCGCTGGATCTGCACGATCAGGTCGACCGCGCTGGCCGCCTGCTCGCGGATGGCGCGCAGCGGCAGGTCCATGCCCGCCATCAGCACAAGAGTTTCCAGGCGCGACATCGCGTCGCGCGGCGAGTTGGCGTGCAGGGTCGACAACGAGCCGTCGTGGCCCGTGTTCATGGCCTGCAGCATGTCGAGGGCCTCGCCGCCACGACACTCGCCGACGACGATGCGGTCGGGCCGCATGCGCAGCGAGTTGCGCACGAGGTCGCGGATGGTCACCTCGCCCTGGCCCTCGATGTTGGCCGGCCGGGCCTCCATGCGCACGACGTGCGGCTGCTGCAGGTTGAGCTCCACGGCGTCCTCGATGGTGACGATCCGCTCGCCGGCCGGGATGAAGCGGCTCAGCACGTTGAGCAGGGTCGTCTTGCCGGTGCCCGTGCCGCCGCTGACCAGGATGTTCAGCTTGGCCTGCACACAGGCCTGCAGGAGGTGGGCCATCTGCTCGGTCATGCTGCCGAACCCGACGAGGTCGCTGACCGTGAACGGGTCCTTGCTGAACTTGCGGATGGTCAGCGACGACCCGTCGACGGCCAGCGGTGGGATCACCGCGTTCACGCGGGACCCGTCGGCCAGCCGGGCGTCCACGAGCGGCGACGACTCGTCGATGCGGCGCCCGACCTTGCTGACGATGCGCTCGATGACGCGGCGCAGGTGGTCCTCGGAGGCGAAGCGCGCCGTCACCTGGGTGAGCCGACCGCGCCGCTCCACGTACACCTGGTCGAAGCGGTTCACCATGATCTCGGAGATGGTGTCGTCCTCGAGCATCCGCTCCAGCGGCCCGAGCCCCAGGGCGTCGTCCTCCACGTCGCGCACCAGCCGACGGCGCTCGTCGGAGGTGAGCAGCAGCTGCTGGTCGCCCTCGATGACCGAGGTCAGCTCCTCCCGCACGAAGGCGTGCAGCTGGTCCTCGGTCAGGCTCGGGTCGTTGATGCGCGCGCCGATGCGCCCCATGAGGGCCTCGGACGCGCGCGCCTTCATCGACGCGTAGGCGTCGCCGAGCGCGCCCGAGCCGTCGACGTCCTCCAGCTCCTCCGTCTCGACGACGGTGCTGCTGAACGTGCTGGCCTCACGCGCACTCGCGAGCCGGTCGCTCAACCGCATGTCAGGCCACCTCCAGACGCTTGTGGCCGGGCTTGCTCTCGGCGGCGCGCGCCCGGTCGTAGACCTTCCTGGCCAGGGCCTTCACCGACTTGACGAACGGGTTGGAGCGGCTGCTGACGCTCAACGGGACACCCTTGTTGGAGGCGACGGGCACCTCCTTCGCACGCGGCATGACCACGTCGACCGGGACACCGAGCATGGCCTCGACGTCCTTGACCTTGAGCCCGGACTGCTTGTCGGCGAAGTTCAGCACCACGTGGCGCGACGCCGGCAGGATCGCCAGCTCGTTCAGCAGCTCGATCTCCTTGCGCACGCTGCGCAGGCACGCGATGTCCATCGTGCTCACCAGCACCGCGTCGTCGCTCGCCTCGAGCGCCCCGAGGGTCGCCTCGTCGAGCCCGGCGGCGGTGTCGACGACGACGTAGCGGAACTGCTCCTGCAGCTGGCGCACGAGGGCGGTCACCTGCTCGGAGGTCACGTGGTCGTTGGCCGCGGGAGACTCCGCGCCGCACAGCACGAAGAACCCGGCGGTGTGCACCGTCAGGTACGTCTTGAGCAGCAGGTTGTCGCGGGCTCCCGGCCCGAACGCGTCCTCGAGCGTGTGGCTCGGGCGCAGGTCGAGCACCGTCGACACGTCGCCGAACTGCAGGTCGAGGTCGACGAGCACGACCTCCATGGGCGACTGCTGCGCCAGCGCGACCGCCAGGTTGGTGGCGATGCTGGTCTTGCCGACCCCGCCCTTCGGCGAGAGCACGGTCAGGGTGCGCGACCGGAAGTCGACCGGCGCCGCGGGCCTGGCCAGCTTGAGCGGATCGTTCGCCGTCGCGGGCGTGCGGGCGTCGAGCCGTGCGCGCAGACCCGCGAGCAGGTTGGGGTCGTCGATGCTGGGGGCGACGTCCCGGATGCCGGAGCGCATCGCCTCGAGCATGACCTCCTTCTCGGTGGCCGCGACGAGCACGAGGTCGACGTCGGGTCGTACCGCCGCCACCTCGCGCGCCAGGGCCATGGAGGCCTGCAGCGGCACCGCTGCGGTGAGGATCATGGCGTCCGGGATCACCGTCGGGTCCAGGCCGCGCAGGAAGCTCGAGGAGTCGCCCTGCATGGCGTCGGCACCGAGCGCCACGCACTGGTGACCGATGGTGCCCTCGACCCGTCCGGCGAGCTCGTCGTCGCCGCCGACGATCAGCACGAGGCTCATGGCGCGACCACCTGGCTGTCGACGGTGCGACCTCCACCGGTGTCGGTGTCGGTGGTCTGCTTCGTCAGCCAGACCTTGCCGAACTCCATGGCGTTGACGATCTTCTCGGCGTCGACGGTCCGCACGGCGACGGTCACGGTGGCGCCGGAGGCCACCTGCGCGTCGCCGATGCCGGCGGTGACACCGAGCACGCGGACCCGGTTGACCGCCACCGCGGTGCGCCCGTCGTAGCTGGCCATGACGCCCACGAGGTCTCCCGGAGCCAGTGCACCTCCCACGATGCGCTGGCTCTCGAGCTGGACGGCGAGCTCCTGCATCCCCTTCGGGACGGCGGTGTCGCCCTTGACGTCGTCGGCTGCCGCGAACTTGGCGGCCGTGAGCTGGTCGCCCGGCACGAGCACGCCCTGCGTGACCTCGCCCTCGACGTCCGAGAGGTCGGTGAGGGCACCAGGCACCACCGCCGCCTTCGGCAGCTCGACGGTCTCGACACTCTTCGCGAGCTCGCTCGCCGGCGTCTTGGTGGCCACCTCCTGGGTGACCCGCAGCACCGTGGTGCGTTCAGTGCCCTCGAAGGCGCGGTCGTCGGCGCCTTGGGCGTAGACGACGAGCGCGGCGAAGCCGAGCACCGCCAGCAGCACCGCAGCGCCGATGGCCAATCGTTGCTTGTTCACGACAATCTCCCTGTTCCCGTGAAGCGTGCGCCCCGTGACCCCGGGACGCGGGGGCGGTGGGGATCACGACAGGACGCCCCGAGATGCTGCTGCACCCCGTCGCGGGACGGTCCCTCACCCTGTTGCCTGATGTGCCGCCCGACGGGCTCCCTTTCCGGTGGGCGGCGGGGACGTTCCGGGGCCTCAGTTCCCTCGGATCGTCAGTAGCGCGAGGACGACGGCGCCGCGAGCCTGAGCTGCGGCGCCGCCGTCGTCGATCACGTGTTCGGCAGCGCGTTCGCGACCTTGTTGAAGCCCGTGAGGACGTCCTGACCGATGGTCGTGACGACCCCGATGATGATCGCGGCGATCAGAGCGACGAGCAGGCCGTACTCGACGGCGGTCGCACCCCTCTCGTCACGGCGGTCCTGCGCGGTGGCGATGTAGGCCAGGATGGTCGACAGTGCGTACATGATGTGACTCCCTCAGTGTTTCGAGCCCCGGTTCCCCGATTGCTCCGTCACCCCTGTTGGTGACGCTCCCTGAGAAACAGTTAAGTCCGAAAGTCCCGGTTTGTCATCCGAGTGACGGGCCATTTTTTATTAGTCCGGTCGGACTATGGCGTTCGTCACACTGCCTGTGTGGCGCAGGTGTCAGAACGACGGCATGCGCTCGAACAGCCCGCGCACCTCCTGACCGAAGATCACTACGCTCGCAGCGATGACCGCGGCGATGAAGACGGCCAGCAACGCGTACTCGATGGCGGTCGCGCCGCGCTCGTCATGGGTCATGGTGCCCTCCTCCGGACGTCGTCACGGTAGAGGAACTAGTCCGGCAAGGGTGCCCAAACCGCCAAAGACGTGGTGTCAGGCATCACGTTCAGGGACCTTGGACAGGGCCACCAGCACGAGCTGGGTCTGCGACACGCAGGTCTGCAGGACGACGTCCGCACTCGGGCGCAGGTCGCGCACGAACACGTCACGACGCTGGTGCCGGTCGACGACGTCGACCCGGTAGAGACCGGCGTCAACGCCGGGGCCGTCCAGCTCGACGACGTCACCGCGGTCGAGCCCCGGGATCCAGGCCGCGCCGCCGCAGTAGTCGTGCTCGGAGACCAGCAGCGGACGTCCCGCCTCCTGCACGTCGATCGCCACCGGTCCCCGGCAGGCGTCCAACGGCGCCTCGAACGTGGCGAGCGTGGCCGCGGCTGACATCGTCCGTCGCACGTCCGGACGGGGCGCGGGCGCCTCCGGCGCAGCCGTCAGGGTCGGCAGGCGCGCCGCGGTGAACGACTCGCCGCCGCCGGGTCCCACGGAGCTCGTGCAGCCCGCGACGAGTGCAGTCGTCACCGCAGCGGCGGCGAGCACACCAGGACGGACAGCCATGTACCGATCGTAGGCGGAGGTCGCGTTCGGCGGCACCCGTGAGGTCGGCCGACGCACGATGTCGATGCATGACCTCGGCCGACCCGGGTACTCGACCAGCACGGGCTCGTCCCCCTGGCGGGCCCTGAACGGTGCGGGCCCGTCCCCCTGGCGGGTCCGCACCCTCATGTCGGAAGGCCCTGTGCCCTCACCTCGTCTCCGCTGGGTCCTCGACCTGTCCGCGACCCTCGCGCTGGCCGTCGCCGCGCTGGGCACGGTCGGCACGACGCTGCTGTTCGGCGTGTGCGCGCACGGCGTCGACATACAGCCAGGTGACGTGGGTACGACGACGGCGTGACGACCTCCAGGAGCTCCGACACCGACCCCAGCACCACCGCACTCGTGCTCATCGACCTGCAGGAGGACTTCCTCGCCGCACCGGGCCTCGCCCGACGCCGCGCCGGCCTGCTGGCCGCCGTGCACTGGTGGGTCGGGCAGGCGCGGCACCACGGTGCGCCCGTCGTCGAGGTGCGCACGGTGCTGCCGGATGACCCGGCCACCTGGGCGCTGAACATGCGCGAGGACGACAGTCCGGTCGCCCTGGAGGGCACGGCCGGCGCAGGCCCAGTGGCAGAGCTGGCGGACGTCGCCACGATCCTCGTGACCAAACGTCGCGACGACGCCTTCCTCGGCACCGACCTGCTGGAGGTGCTGCAGGACCATCACGTGACCCGGCTGCTGCTCGCCGGCGTCGCCACGCAGGCATGTGTCGCGATGACCGCCGCGAGCGCCTACGCGCACGACTTCCGCGTCAGCCTCGCCGGCGGGGCGGTGGTCTCTGACGACGAGCACGCTCACCGGGAGGCTCTGCGCTGGCTGGCAGAGGAGTATCGCCAGGACGTCCGGGAGCCCCGCGAGGGCTGGCCGACGTCCTAGCGACGTCCCCGCGCGTGTGGTCGACATCGCCGCGATGTCGTGGCCGCCACCACGCTGGCAGGGTCAGTCCTGCTGGCCTTCGGTGAGGCCGAGTTCGTGTTCGAGTTGGGTGATGCGTTGGGGTGCGTCGGTGGTGTGGTGGGGGTCGGTGGCGATGACGCGGTGGAACCATTGGAGGGCTTCGTGGGTTTGGCCGGTGTGCGCGAGGGTGTCGGCGTAGGTGTATTTGAGGCGG
>JAPLCA010000018.1 GCA_026392465.1 Propionibacteriales bacterium | reverse complement strand
TGCGATCTGCCCCTGCGTCAGCCCCGCCTCCAGACCACGCTCGATCACCCACCGCTCACCCTCGACCAACCGAGAACCAGACATCGCCCACCTCCAGTAGTCACATCGTCTTGCAACTACCGGTTGAGACCACCCTGCGTTTGCTACGGGATCCCGTGGTGAACGCAGAAGCGTTCGGTCTCGTTCGCGTGAATGCAGAATCTTGGGTGCCCTTTGCGTTGGGGAGACGAAGGATTCTTCCTTCTCGTGGAACGGTCCACGAGAAGGAAGAATCCTTCACGCCCCTCGCCCCCTCAGCGGTGGATCCGCCACCTGAACAGCGCTCAGAAGGTGGCAGATCCACCGCCGGCACACGCAAACGCAGAGTCTTGCGTCCACCGCGAGCCACAGCCCGAGAACCCAGCCCACCGGCCCGCCAGCCGCCCGGTCGAGGCCCTTTCGGAGCGCAGGACGAGTCGAAGCCGCGCCAGCGCAGCCCCACCCGAGAGACAAGCCCCACCGACGCACCCGCCGGACGAGTCCCGACCTCACCAGGGCGAGACGGCGTAGTCCTTGAGGAAGACGCCGTGGACGTCCTCGCCCGCCTCGCCGCGCACGATCGGGTCGTACACGCGGGCCGCTCCGTCGACGAGGTCGAGGGGTGCCTTGAACCCCTCCTGCGCGAGCCGGACCTTGGTGGTGTGGGGGCGTTCGTCGGTGATCCAGCCGGTGTCGACGGCCGTCATGAGGATCCCGTCGGTCTCGAGCATCTCCCCCGCGCTCGTCCGGGTGAGCATGTTCAGCGCGGCCTTGCTCATGTTCGTGTGCGGGTGGCCCGGACCCTTGTACCGGCGGGAGAACTGGCCCTCCATCGCCGAGACGTTGACGACGTAGGTCCGTCGCGCGGGCGATGCGGCGAGCGAGGGGCGCAGTCGGCTGATGAGGATGAACGGGGCCGTCTGGTTGCAGAGCTGGACCTCGAGGAGCTCGAGGGCGTCGACCTCGGACACCGTCTGCACCCAGCTGTTGGTGTCGACGACGTCGGGCACGAGCCCGCCGGCGTCGATGCGGTCCAGGTCGGCCGAGCCTGCCGTCATCGCCTCCTCGAGCCGCTCGGAGAGCCGGTCGGCGGTGACCGCGTCGGCGGCGAGCACGGGGTGCGACTCGACCGAGCCGACCAGCGCGGCGGGGTGCAGGTCGCTCGTGTGGCCGAAGGTGACGAGCTCCGGTCCCCCGGTCTCGTGGCTCAGCCCGGGCGGCAGGGGCACGTTCTCAGCCTCCGCCAGCGGACCGTAGGCGCCCGGCGAGCGCCGGACTGTCTGCGCCGCGTTGTTGATGATGATGTCGAGGTGCCCGCGCGCTGCGAGGTCGTCGGCCAGCCCGACCACCTGGGCGGGGTCACGCAGGTCGATGCCCACGACCCGCAGCCGGTGCATCCAGTCGGCGCTGTCGGGCAGGCTCGCGAACCGTCGCACCGCGTCCCGCGGGAAGCGGGTCGTGATGGTGGTCTCCGCGCCGTCGCGGAGCAGCCGCAGCGCGATGTACATGCCGATCTTGGCCCGTCCCCCGGTGAGCAGCGCCCGCCGGCCGGTCAGGTCGGTCCGGGCGTCGCGCTTGGCGTGGCTCATGGCCGCGCACTCGGGGCACAGCTGGTGGTAGAAGGCGTCGACGAGCGTGAACTTGCGCTTGCAGATGTAGCACCCGCGGGGCACCTGGAGGACCCCCGCCGTGGCGCCGCGCGCCGTCGAGGTCAGCGCGATGCCCGCCGTCTCGTCGTCGATGCGCTGGGCCGAGCCGGTCGCGGTGCGCTCGACGACCTCGCGGTCGGCGGCGGCCGTCGCCTCGCGGGCCGCGCGCCGCCGCTGCTTCTTGACGTCCTTGTAGAACGCACCGCAGGCACGACGCAGCGCGACGTACGCCTCGTCGTCCTCGCCCAGGAACTGCGCCTCGCCGAGGACCTTGAGGGCGGTCGCGAGCTCCTCGTCGCTGAAGTCGGGCACTACCCGGTGACGGCGCCGTGCGCCGCGGAGCTGACGAGCTTGCGGTACTTGGCGAGCACGCCGGACGTGTACTTCGGGGCCGCGGGCTCCCAGCCGACCTTGCGACGCTCCAGCTCGTCGTCGTCGATCTCGACCTCGAGGGTGCGGTTCGCGACGTCGAGCGTGATCGGGTCGCCGTCGCGCACGAACGCGATGGGTCCGCCGTCGACGGCCTCGGGGGCGACGTGGCCGACGCACAGGCCGGTGGTCCCGCCCGAGAAGCGGCCGTCGGTGAGCAGCAGGACGTCCTTGCCGAGGCCGGCGCCCTTGATGGCGCCCGTGATGGCGAGCATCTCGCGCATCCCCGGTCCGCCCTTCGGTCCCTCGTTGCGGATGACCACGACGTCGCCGGCGGTGATCGTGCCGTCCTCGAGCGCGTCCATCGCGGCCCGCTCGCCGTCGAACACCCGGGCCGTGCCCCGGAAGACGTCGGAGTCGAACCCGGCGCTCTTCACGACGGCGCCCTCAGGTGCGAGGGAGCCGCGCAGGATCGTGAGCCCACCGGTCTTGTGGATGGGCGCGTCGAGCGGGCGGATGATGTCGCCGTCGAGGCCGAGGTCGATGTCGGCGAGGTTCTCGGCCATGGTGCGACCGGTCACCGTCATGACGTCGCCGTGCATGAGGCCGGCGTCGAGCAGCGCCTTCATGATGACCGGGATGCCGCCGACCTTGTCGACGTCGTTCATGACGTAGCGACCGAACGGCTTGAGGTCGCCGAGGTGCGGGACCTTGTCGCCGACGCGGTTGAAGTCGTCGAGCGTGAGCGGCACGCCGGCCTCGCGGGCGATGGCGAGCAGGTGCAGCACCGCGTTGGTGGAGCCGCCGAGCGCCATCACGACCGTGATGGCGTTCTCGAACGCCTCGAGCGTCATGATGTCGCGGGTGGTGATGCCCCGGCGGAGCAGCTCGACGACGGCCTCGCCCGACTTGGCGGCGTAGTCGTCACGGCGACGGTCCGGCGCGGGCGGGGCGGCCGAGCCGGGCAGGCTCATGCCGAGCGCCTCCGCGGCGGAGGCCATCGTGTTGGCGGTGTACATGCCGCCGCAGGCACCCTCGCCGGGACAGATCGCCCGCTCGATGCGGTCGACCTCCTCGCGGGTGATGAGTCCCTTGATGCACGCGCCGACGGCCTCGAAGGCGTCGATGATCGTGACGTCCTTGCCGTCGACGTTGCCGGGCATGATCGAGCCGGCGTAGAGGAACACGCTGGACAGGTCGAGGCGCGCCGCGGCCATGAGCATGCCGGGCAGGCTCTTGTCGCAGCCGGCCAGGAGCACCGAGCCGTCGAGCCGCTCGGCCATCATCACGGTCTCGACTGAGTCGGCGATGATCTCGCGGCTGACGAGCGAGAAGTGCATGCCCTCGTGACCCATGCTGATGCCGTCGGAGACGCTGATGGTGCCGAACTCCAGGGGGTAGCCGCCGGCCGCGTGCACACCGGTCTTGACCGCCTTGGCGAGCCGGTCGAGGGAGAGGTTGCAGGGCGTGATCTCGTTCCAGCTCGACGCGACGCCGACCTGCGGCTTCGGCCAGTCCTCGTCGCCCATGCCCACCGCACGCAGCATGCCGCGCGCGGCGGTCTTCTCGAGACCGTCGGTGACGTCGCGACTGCGGGGCTTGATGTCGACGCCGGGCTCCGGCGTCGGGGCGGGGCGGCGTTCGGGGGTCTCGCTGGGCATGGGGCTGATCCTACGACCGGGCGGCTCGGCGGCGTCCGCTGGTCACGTCGCCGCACCGTCGGCCCGCGCGAGCAGCCGCGCGGCAAGGTCGCGCAGCCGCTGCTCGTCGTCGCGGCGGGCCACCTGGAGCCTTGCGCTCATGGCCTGGGGGGTGATCCCGAGCTCCTGCGCCGCGGCCCGTTGCGTGGTGTGCCGCTCGAGCACGTCGACGGCCTGCTGCCCGTCCGTCGACCGGTCGGCGACGAGCCGCGCCAGCACCTGCAGCGCGGTCTCGGCGTCGGTGCCGGCCGCCTCGTCGCGGCCCGTCCCCACGTCGAGCGCGACGCCCGCGGTGCAGCGCGCCGCACGTTCGACCGCCGTCCGGGCGGCGTACAGCGCAGGCCCTCGGGCGGCCCGCACCGACGTCGGCAGCGGGGTCTCGACGTCGCCGACCCCGACCCCGACCCACCAGCGCTGGGCTCGGGCGACCAGCACCACGACGTCGACCGCGGTCACGGGGTCGTCCACGAGGGCCTGCACCTCGTCGCCGACGGTGCGTTCGAAGCCGCGCACCGTCGGCGTCCCGTCCAACGTGCGCAGGAGGGCGGGGACCCCGTCGGCCGTCTGCCGGCTCCGGCGCTGGTCGAGCGTGAGGGCGAACATGTCCCCACCCTATCAAGCCTTGAGGCTTGATTCACGCATATCAGGCATGCAGGCTTGATCCGGGCTGCTCCAGGGGACTGCGCCGGGCGAGGGGCGTCCGACCCTCGTGGCACGATGACGGCGGAGAGGAGCACCATGACCGACCGGCCCGCCGACCCCTCGGCCGCTGACCCACCCGCACCGCTGGAGCCGTCCGCCGAGGCTCCCGTCGACGCACCGGTCGAGGCGATCGAGGTGGAGCTGAGCATCCTCGCCGAGGCCCGCAACGAGGTGGGCGCCGCCGACCACAAGGCGTCGATGGTGCTCGCCGTGCTCGGCATCGGGTTCGGGGCCCTCCTCGCCGGCCTCATCGCGCGGGACTGGAGCCCCGCCGAGCTCAGCGTCGGCGGGCGAGCCGTCTGGTACGTCGGCGCCCTGCTCGCCGCCGGGTCCGTCGGCGCGGCGGCGCTCGCCGTCTGGCCGCGGTTCACCGTCCCACCGCCCTCGCCGCAGGTGTACTACTGGGGCCACGTCGCCGCCTTCGACTCCCGGGAGGCCCTCGACGCCTCGCTCGACGCCCAGCCGCCGACCCTGCCCGCCCGCACCCGGCACCAGCTCTACGAGCTGTCGCGGATCGTGGCGCGCAAGTACCACTGGGTGCGCGTGGCGATGCGTCTGGCCGGCGCGTCCGTGCCCTTCTTCCTGCTCGCAGGACTGGTGGGCTACTGACCGGCGACAGGAGGCGTCAGGACCGTGCCGTGCAGCAGCAGGTCGTGGGCGTGCAGCACCGCGTAGGCGCCGCTGCGGCGCAGGTTCTGCGAGACCGCGGAGGCGCTGATGCCCTCCTCGTCCGCGAGGTCGGCCTGCGTCCTGCCGTCCAGCACGCCCCGGAGCAGCCGACGCGACCGCGGCAGCATGCCGCTGACGATCTCGTCGCGCAGCAGCAGGAAGGCGTCGACGTGCGCCGGGTCCGGGTGCTCGGGGCCGAACGGCACCCCGTCGGCGACGACGTACCAGGTTCGCAGCGTGCGGTCACGCCCGGTCTCGCGAGCCTTCGCCTCGTTGATGGCGTCCCGGGCGGCCCACCACCCCGGACCGTCCTGCAGCAGGCCGACCGCACCCTGCCCGAGGTGCTGCACGGGGCCCACCCCGACACCGGTGCGGGCGTCGAGCTCCTCCGGGAGCTCGAGGCGCAGGAGCAGCGAGGACCTCAGCGCCTCCTCGACCGTGGCGTAGCGAGCCTGCGCCTCGTCGCCGACCGTCGGCTCGAGCCGCTGCTCGGCGGGAACCGCACGGTTGACGGCGGCCAGGGCCTCCGTGAACGCCCGGTGCACCCAGGCGCGGTCCGCGTGCCGGCGGGAGCCGACGAGGTCGACGATCATCGTCACCCTCGTCCGCAGCTCTGCCATACAGGTAAGTCTATGCCTTCAGGTAAGACAGAATCTGCTCCTGACATCATGGGTTCATGCGTATCGCCTGGGCCGTCGGGAAGGACTTCCGACACCACGACCCCGACCTGCCCCTGCTCACCGCGGCCGTGACCGCCCGCGGGATCGATGCGCAGACGGCCGTCTGGGACGACCCCGAGGTCGACTGGGCCGCCTACGACCTCGTCGTCGTCCGCTCCTGCTGGGACTACGTGCCTCGGCGCGCGGAGTTCCTCACGTGGGCCGAGGAGGTGCCGCGGCTCGCCAACCCGGCGTCCGTGCTGCGGTGGAACACCGACAAGACGTACCTGCGCGCCCTCGACGAGGCCGGCGTCGCCGTCGTGCCCACGGCGTGGTCCGTGCGCTCCGTCGCCGACCTGCCGGAGGCCGACGAGTGGGTGGTGAAGCCGACCGTCTCGGCCGGCGCGGCCGACACCGCCCGCTGGAGCGACCCCGAGCAGGCCGTCGCCCACAGCCGTCGCCTCCTCGACGCCGGTCGTCCCACGATGACGCAGCCCTACGTGGACGCCGTCGACACCGAGGGCGAGACGGGCATCCTGCTCTTCGGCGAGACCGTGTCGCACGCCTTCCGCAAGGGTGCCCTCCTGGCCCGCGGCGACGACCCCCGGAGCCTCCCGGAGCTGAAGGAGGACATCGGGCCGCGTGAGCCGTCCGCCGACCAGGTGGCCTTCGCCCGGCACACGGTGCGCGTGGCACGCGAGCTCACCGGGCACGAGCTCCTGTACGCCCGGGTCGACGTCGTGACCGGGCCCGACGGGCGGCCACGCCTCATGGAGCTCGAGCTGACGGAGCCGTCGTTCTTCCTGCCGCACACCCCCACGGGCGCCGCGACCTTCGCCGACGCCCTCGAGGCACGGCTGTCCGGGTGAGGACCACGCCGTCGAGTTCGGCCGAACGCGTTGCGGACACCCCCGCGAGCAGGCAGGATCGACGCCCGTGAGCCAGACCCCGGGCCTCGTGCGCTTCCACGACGTCATCAGCGCCGACGGCACGCGGCTGCGCGCCTGGACCAACGACGCCGACGGACCGACCGTGCTGCTGTGCAACGGCCTCGGCACCAACCCGTACGCCTGGCCCACCCTGCTGAGCCCGGACTGCGGCGTGCGGATCGTCTCCTGGAACCATCGCGGCGTCGGAGGCTCGGCCCGTCCGGCGGACGGTCGCGTCGACCTCGACTCCTTCGTCGAGGACGCGCTCGCCGTGATGGACGACGCGGGCCTGGAGTCCGCGCCCGTGCTGAGCTGGTCGACCGGCGTGACGGTGGCCTTCGAGCTCGCGGGGCGCCATCCGGAGCGCGTCGAGGGCATCCTGGCCGTCGCGGGGGTCCCGGGCAACACGTTCGGGACGATGCTCGCCCCCCTGCACGTCCCGCCGTTCCTGGCCCGGCAGCTGATGGTCGGTCTCGCCCGGGTGACGACGGTGACCGGTCACGGCCTCGCGCCGGTGACCACCCGCCTCCCCTGGACCCGCTCGACGACGGACCTGCTGCGCCGGGCCCGGCTCATCGACCCCGTCGCCGACACGGCCGACCTGCAGGCCATGGTCAAGGAGTTCTTCACCACGCACCCCGCCTGGTACGCCCGACTCGCCCTCGGCGTGTCCCAGCACGCCCGGGTGCGGCTCTCCAGCATCGACGTGCCGACCACGTTCGTCTCGGGCCGCTGGGACGTCCTCACCGGGGCGCGCGACATGTACACGGCGTCGCAGAACGTCAGGCGCTCCCGCTACCGCCAGCTCGACGCGACCCACTTCATCCCCGTCGAGCACCCCGACGTCGTGCTCGAGGAGCTGCAGCTCCTGCTGGAGCGGATCGAGGCGCTCCGCACGTCGTGAGACCGGCGGACGTCGGACCGGTTCGTCAGGCCAGATCGTCAGGCCGGGTCGTCAGGCTGGGTCGTCAGGCTGGGTCGTCCGCCCACGACGTGCGACCGTCGCCGGTGATCGGGATCGTCGGCCCGGGCGTGACCCGCGGGCGGAACGTGGCCTCGCCGAGCCCACGCACGCGGGCGAGCCACTCGCGCGAGCGCCGGCCGCCCTCGCTGACCACGTAGCCCCGGACGTCGAGCCCGGCCGCGACGCCGAGGTCGACCGTGCGGGCCGCGTAGACGCCCTGGGTGACGACGATCGCGGTGTCGGCCTCGAAGACGTCGCGGGCCCGTCGCATCGTGTGCCACGTGCTGAACCCGGCGTAGTCGGTGAACACGTCGGAGGCGGGCACGCCGGCCTCGAGCACCGCGTCGCGCATGGCGTCGGGCTCGTTGTAGGTCGGGGTGCCGTTGTCGCCCGACAGCAGGATCTTCTCGACGAGTCCCCGGTCGTAGAGCTCCACGGCGGCGCGCACACGCTGCTCGACGGGACGTCCCAGGGAACCGTCGGGGTAGACACCCGCCCCCGGCACGATGGCGACCTGGGCCGCGTCGAGGTCGTCGACCTCGCGCGTCATCCGATCCGAGGCGCGGCCCACGACCAGCAGGTTCGCGACGACGACCAGCACGACCACGAGGACGGCGAGGGCGACGGCGGCCGTCAGCAGGAGCCGTGACCACGACCTGGGACGTCGGCCGACGTCCTCGCCCTCGTGCGTCGTCACGGGGCCCTCAGGCGAGCTTCTCGAGGATCAGCTCGCGCACCCGGCCGGCGTCGGCCTGGCCGCGCATCTCCTTCATCACGGCGCCGATGAGCGCACCGGCGGCCTGCACCTTGCCGTCGCGGATCTTCTGCGCGACGTCGGGGTTGGCGGCGATGGCGGCGTCGACCGCCGCGCCGAGGGCACCGTCGTCGGAGACGACCTCCAGCCCGCGGGCGGTCACGACCTCCTCGGGCGAGCCCTCCCCCGCCAGGACGCCCTCGAGCACCTGCCGGGCAAGCTTGTCGTTGACGCGGCCCTCGTCGATGAGCGCCTGCACCCCCGCGACCTGCTCGGGCGTGACGCCCAGCTCGTCCAGACCCACACCCGCCTCGTTGGCGCGCCGGGCCAGCTCACCCAGCCACCACTTCTTCGCCGCCGCCGGCGTGGCGCCGGCGGCCACCGTGGCGACCACGAGCTCCAGCGCCCCCGCGCCCACGGTGTCGCGCATGTCGAGGTCGGAGAAGCCCCACTCGGACTGCAGCCGCTTGCGACGCTCCGCCGGCGGCTCCGGGAGGGTGCCGCGCAGCTCCTCGACCCACTCCCGCGACGGCGACACCGGCGCGAGGTCGGGCTCGGGGAAGTAGCGGTAGTCGTCCGCGTCGGACTTCGGACGTCCCGGCGAGGTCGAGCCGTCGGCCTCGTGGAAGTTCCGGGTCTCCTGCAGGATGCTCTGGCCGGCGTCGAGCACGCCCGCGTGCCGCGAGACCTCGAAGCGCACGGCCCGCTCGACCGAGCGGAAGGAGTTGACGTTCTTGGTCTCGCTGCGGGTGCCGAGGGTCGCGGAGCCCTTCGGCTTGAGCGACAGGTTGACGTCGGCGCGCAGCGAGCCCTGGTCCATCCGGGCGTCGGAGACGTCGAGCGCCACCATGAGGTCGCGCAGGTGCTGGACGTAGGCGCGCGCGACGGCCGGGGCCTTCTCGGCCGGCACCTCGATCGTGCGCGTGACGATCTCGATGAGCGGGATCCCGGCCCGGTTGTAGTCGAGCAGCGAGTGGTCGGCACCGTGGATGCGACCAGTCGCGCCACCGACGTGCAGCGACTTGCCGGTGTCCTCCTCCATGTGCGCGCGCTCGACCTCGATGCGGAAGGTCTCACCCTCGACGTCGAGGTCGACGTAGCCGTCGAACGCGATCGGCTCGTCGTACTGCGACGTCTGGAAGTTCTTCGGCATGTCCGGGTAGAAGTAGTTCTTCCGCGCGAACCGGCACCACTCGGCGATCTCGCAGTTGAGCGCGAGACCGATGCGGATGGCCGACTCGACGGCCTTCGCGTTCACGACGGGCAGGGCACCGGGCAGACCGAGGCACACCGGGCACACCTGGGTGTTCGGCTCGGCCCCGAATGCCGTGGCACAGCCGCAGAACATCTTCGTGGCGGTGCTGAGCTCGACGTGGACCTCGAGCCCGAGCACGGGGTCGTACCGCTCGATCGCCCGCTCGAACGGGACGAGGGCGGGCGTGCTGGTCTGCGTGCTCATCGGGCGGCTCCTGCGTCGATGTCGGCGAGGACGGGTGCGTCGACGAGCCGCTCGAGGGCCGCGCCGACGTTGTAGAGACGGTCGTCGGCGAGCGCTGGCGCGAGCACCTGCACGCCCACGGGCAGCCCGGTGTCGCTCGCGAGGCCGACCGGCAGGCTCAGCCCCGGCACGCCGGCCAGGTTGGCGGGGATGGTCGCGACGTCCTCGAGGTACATCGCGAGGGGGTCGTCGCTCTTCTCCCCCAGCCGCCAGGCCGTGGTGGGCGTGGTGGGCGAGACGAGCACGTCGACCTGCTCGAAGGCCGCCGCGAAGTCACGTGCGACCAGGGTGCGCACCTTCTGGGCCGAGCCGTAGTAGGCGTCGTAGTAGCCGCTCGACAGCGCGTAGGTGCCCAGGATGATGCGTCGCTTGACCTCGTCGCCGAAGCCGGCATCACGGCTGGCGGCCATGACCTGCTCGGCGCTCGCGGGCGGGCCGTCGGGCGTGACCCGCAGGCCGTAGCGCATCGCGTCGAAGCGGGCCAGGTTGCTCGACACCTCGCTCGGCATGACGAGGTAGTAGGCGGCGATGCCGTGCTCGAAGCTCGGGCACGAGACCTCGACGACCTCGGCGCCCGCTTGCGCGAGCAGCTCGACCGTCTCGTCGAAGCGCTGCTGGACGCCGGGCTGGAAGCCCTCGCCGCCCAGCTCCTTGACGACGCCGACCCGCAGTCCCGTGACGTCGCCGCGGCGTGCGGCGTCGACGACCGACGGCACCGGGGCGTCCAGGCTGGTGGAGTCCCTCGGGTCGTGACCGGCGAGCACCTCGTGCAGGAGGGCGGCGTCGAGCACGGAGCGGGCCATCGGACCGACCTGGTCGAGGCTGCTCGCCATGGCGATGACGCCGTACCGGGAGACCCCGCCGTACGTCGGCTTGACGCCGACGATGCCGGTCATGGCACCGGGCTGACGGATCGAGCCGCCCGTGTCGGTGCCCAGCGCCAGCGGTGCCTCGTAGCCGGCGACGGCGGCGGCCGACCCACCGCTCGAGCCGCCGGGGATGCGCTCGGTGTCCCACGGGTTGCGGGCGGGCTTGTAGGCCGAGTGCTCGTTCGACGAGCCCATCGCGAACTCGTCGAGGTTGGTCTTGCCGAGGATCGGCAGCCCGGCGGCGCGCAGACGCGTGACGACGGTGGCGTCGTACGGGGGCACCCAGCCCTCGAGGATCCGCGAGCCGGCGGTCGTGGGCTGGCCGACCGTGTTGATGAGGTCCTTCACGGCCACCGGCACGCCGGCCAGCGTCGGGAGCGTCTCGCCGGCGGCGCGGCGCGCGTCGACGTCGGCTGCGGTGGCCAGCGCCCCCTCGGGGTCGACGTGCAGGAACGCGCCGAGCCGGTCGTCGACGTCGGCGATCCGGTCGAGGTGGGCCTGCGTGACGTCGACGGACGTCAGGCTGCCGTCGCCGAGCGCCTCGGCGATCTCGGCGGCCTTCAGGCGGACGGGGTCGCTCATGTCAGTCCTCCCCCAGGATCTGCGGCACGAGGAAGCGCTGCTCCTCGCTGGCCGGCGCGCCCGCGAGGGCCTCGTCGGGTGTGAGACCCGGACGGACGACGTCGTCGCGGAAGACGTTGTCAATCGGCACGGGGTGGCTCATGGCGGGCACGTCGGCGCTCGCGGCCTCCTGGACCGCGGCGACGTGGTCGAGGATGGCGGGCAGCTCGGCGCCCAGCCGATCGAGCTCGTCCTCGCTGAGCGAGATGCGCGCGAGGCTCGCCAGGTGGGCGACGTCCTCACGCGAGATGGCCGACGACATGCGTCTCCCTTGGGGCTGGGGTGCGGGTACCGACCCATCGTAGTGAGGCGTCACCTCACGTTCACCGGCGTCCCCTACGCTCCGCGTCGTGCTCGAGACCCACAGCGCGATGCAGCTGTCCGCCTACTCCGTCGACGACTCCGACGACGACGACCCCGTGCTCCTCGACGCCCGCGGCCTCGCCGTGGACACGTGGCGCGAGGGCTACCCGTACGCCGAGCGGCTCGACCGGGACACGTACGAGCTGGAGAAGCGTCTGCTGCAGATCGAGCTGATCAAGCTGCAGAGCTGGGTCAAGGACTCCGGGCAGCGTCTGGTGCTGCTGTTCGAGGGGCGCGACGCGGCCGGCAAGGGCGGCACCATCAAGCGCTTCACGGAGCACCTGAACCCGCGCGGCGCTCGCGTCGTCGCGCTGGTGAAGCCGACCGACCGCGAGCAGGGCCAGTGGTACTTCCAGCGCTACGTCTACCACCTCCCGACGTCGGGCGAGATCACCTTCTTCGACCGCTCCTGGTACAACCGCGCCGGGGTCGAGCGGGTGATGGGCTTCTGCACGCCCGAGCAGTACACCGAGTTCCTCAAGCAGGCCCCGGCGTTCGAGAAGATGCTCGTCAACGACGGCATCCACGTCGTGAAGTTCTGGTTCTCCGTGTCGCGGGCCGAGCAGCTCACCCGGTTCACCATCCGGCAGATCGACCCCGTCCGTCAGTGGAAGCTCTCCCCGATGGACCTCGCCTCCCTCGACAAGTGGGACGCCTACACCGACGCCAAGGAGGCCATGTTCCGCCGGACGGACACCAAGCACTCCCCCTGGACCGTCGTGAAGAGCAACGACAAGAAGCGCGCCCGCCTCGAGGCCATGCGTCACGTGCTGCACCGCTTCGACTACCCCGGCAAGGACCACGACGTCGTCCGCACCCCCGACCCCCTCGTCGTCGGCGCCGCCGCCGACCTGTTCGACCCCGACTCCGCCGACGTCGACTGAGGGCGTCTCGCCCTGCTGGTGCGCCGGCTGCGGGGGTCTCGTCCTGCTGGTGCGCTGCCGCAGGTGGACTCGTCGTGCTGGTGCGCTGCCGCAGGTGGACTCGTCGTGCTGGTGCGCTGTCGCAGGGGGTCTCGTCCTGCTGGTGCGCTGCCGCAGGTGGACTCGTCGTGCTGGTGCGCTGCCGAAGGGGGTCTGTGGTTGCTGGTGCGCTGCTTCGGCTTTCGCTGGGGTGGTCTCCGAAAGGGCCTCGACCGGGCGGGTGGCAGGCGCGCTGGTCTGGGGTCTCGGGCTGTGGCCCGCGTGGGACGCAAGATTCTGCGTTCGTGCGCTGGGACTCGAACGCGGAAATGCAGCATCTTGGGTGCCCTTTGCGTTGGGGAGACGAAGGATGCTTCCTTCTCGTGGAACGCTCCACGAGAAGGAAGAATCCTTCCGCGCTCGCCCCCACCGGCGGTGGATCTGCCACCTGAACAGCCCCCAGAAGGTGGCAGATCCACCGCCCGAACACGAGAACGCAGAATCTTGCGCCGAGCACGCGCAAAGGAAGAATCCTGCGTCACCCGAGGGCCCAGACCAGACCCCGAGACCCGAAGCCACCCCCGGACCCGGTGCCGGTCGAGGCCCTTTCGGAGACCAGACACGGCGCCAGCCGAAGCAGCGCACCAGCACGACGAGACCCCCGCAGGCAGCGCACCAGCAACCACAGACCCGCGCAGGCAGCGCACCAGCAAGGTCACGACGCCCCGGACTGCTCGGACTCAGTCCTCAGCAGGCGCCTCGTCGGCGATCGGCTCGTCCTTCGCCTCGTCCTCCGGCTCCTCGCGCGGCGGGCCCTCGGCGAGCAGTCTCTTGAAGCCTGCCTCGTCGAGGATCGGCACGCCCAGCTGCTCGGCCTGGTCGGCCTTGGAGCCGGGGTTGTCGCCGACGACGACGTAGTCGGTCTTCTTGCTCACCGACCCGGCGGCCTTGCCGCCGTGCTCGAGGATCGCCTCCTTGACGGAGTCGCGGGTGAAGTCCTCGAGCGAGCCGGTGACGACGATGGTGAGGCCGTCGAGCGTGCCGCCGCCGGTGGACGCCGCACCGGGACCAGGGTGGTCCGGGATCGCGAACCGCACCCCGGCGGCACTCCAACGGTCCAGGATCTCCTGGTGCCAGTCGACGGCGAGCCACTCCAGCAGCGAGTCGGCGATGATCGGGCCGACACCGTCGACCTGCGCGAGCGTGTCGCGGTCGGCCTCGCGGATCGCCTGCAGGGAGCCGAAGTACTGCGCCAGCGCTCGCGCCGCGACCGGGCCGACGTGCCGGATCGACAGCGCCACGAGCTGGCGCCAGAAGTCCTTCGTCTTGGCCTTCTCGAGCTCCTCGACCAGCGTCAACGCCTGGGCGGACGGGTGCAGGACGCGGTGGTCCTTGCGCACGCCCGCGGCCCGACGCTCGGCGGGCGACGCGTCCTCGTACCCGGGCGGGTAGGTCACCTCGACCCGCTGGAACGGCGCACGACGCACCGGCTCCCCCGTGCGCTCGTCGATGCGCGGCTCGCCGGTCTCCGCGTCGCGCACCACCACCTCGATCGGCACGAGCGTGTCGAGGTCGAGGTCGAACAGGCCCGCCTCGCTGCGCAGCGGAGGCTCCTCCGGGACCGTCGGCTGCGTGAGCGCAGCGGCCGTGACCTCGCCGAGCGCCTCGATGTCGAGCGCACCCCGCGACCCCACGTGCTCGACGCGACCGCGCACCTGCGCCGGGCAGGTCTGCGCGTTCGGGCACCGCAGGTCGACGTCGCCCTCCTTCATCGGGCGCAGCGGCGTGCCGCAGACCGGGCAGTCGTCGGGCATGACGAACTCGACCTCGCTGCCGTCGCGCAGGTCCACCACGGGCCCCAGCACCTCCGGGATGACGTCGCCGGCCTTGCGCAGGACGACGGTGTCGCCGATGAGGACCCCCTTCTGGCGCACGACGTCCTTGTTGTGCAAGGTCGCCTGCCGCACGACGCTGCCGGCGACCTGCGCCGGCTCCATGACGGCGAACGGCGTGGCCCGGCCGGTGCGGCCGACGGACACCACGATATCGAGCAGACGCGTGTGCACCTCCTCCGGCGGGAACTTGTACGCGATCGCCCAGCGGGGAGCGCGACTCGTCTCGCCGAGCTCGGGGTGCAGCGCCAGCTCGTCGACCTTGACGACGACCCCGTCGATCTCGTGCTCGATCGCGTGCCGGTCCTCGCCGAGCTCGGCGACGCGCGCCAGGAGGTCCTCGACGGAGTCGTAGACCCGCGAGTGCGGGCTGGTGGGCAGGCCCCACGACGCGAGGAGCTCGTAGACCTCGCTCTGCGCGGCCACCGGCGGGCGCTCCCAGGCGCCGATGCCGTGCACGTAGAGCGAGAGCGCCTCGATCCGCGCCTCCCCCGCCTCGCGCTCGAGCCCGTCCTTCTTGCCCAGCAGCTGGCGCAGGCCGCCGCTGGCCGCGTTGCGCGGGTTGGCGAAGGCCGGGAACCGACGCGCGGCGGCTGCCTCGGCCCGGTCCTGCTCGACCCCTCGCCCGGTCATCTCGGCCACGACCCGGTCGCGCAGGTCGGCCTGGAGCGCGTTGAGCCGCTCGAACGCGGCGACCGCGATGAACACCTCCCCGCGCACCTCCACCAGCGGGGGGTGCCCCTCGCCCTCGAGTCGTCGAGGGATGCCCGGCAGCCGCACGGCGTTGGTGGTGACGTCCTCGCCGACCCTGCCGTCACCGCGTGTCGCGGCGCTGACGAGGCGGCCGTGCTCGTAGCGCAGGGACAGGGCCAGCCCGTCGATCTTGACCTCGGTGAGCCAGCGGACGTCCCGCCCGGCGGAGGCGCGGGTCTTCTCGCACCACGCGGTGAGCTCCTCGGGCGAGAAGACGTTGTCGAGGCTCAGCATGCGCTCCGCGTGCTCGACCGGCGCGAGCTCGGAGCTGCGGGCGGCGCCGACCGACAGCGTCGGCGAGTCCTGGCCCTGCACCTCGGGGTGCAGCCGCTCGAGCGCCTCGAGCCGGTGCATCCAGGCGTCGTAGGTCTGGTCGTCGACCCGCGAGTCGTCGTTGCCGTAGTAGGCGTCGCGAGCGCCGTTGATGCGCTCGACGAGCTGCTCGGCCTCGGCGCGCGCCTCGTCGAGGGTCAGGTCCAACGGGTTCTGCGGCGCCTCGGTCACGTCGTTCATCCTAGGACCGACCTCGGACGTCCACCCCTCGTCGACGGGACGTCGGACGAGCCGCGGGTGCGACGTCGGCACCGACCTGACACGGTGGACGCATGAGCAGCCGCCGTCTCGTCCCGATCGTCCTCGGAGCCCTGCTCGTCGTGGCGGGCCTCGTCGGGTTCTTCGTCCTCGACGGGCTGACGGCCGACCTGGCGTGCGGGGTCGCCGTGGTGATCGGCATCGCCGTCGTGCGGCTCGGGTCGCGACCGGACCCCGACGAGATCGTCTAGCGGGACCTCAGCGGGCCAGTCCCACGGCCTCCGCCAGCACGCGGCGGGCGAAGGCGGGAGAGGCGCCGGCGAGACCGCACGCCGGCGTGACCACGACGCGGTCGTGCCAGGCGTCCTCGCCGAACCCGAGACGGCCGGTCCAGGCCTCGATCCGACGCCGCGCGGCGGCGGGGTCGAGCGCGACGTCGCTCGACGGCAGCGCCCCGACCCAGAGGTCCGTACCCGCCTCGAACGCCTCGGCCCACGCGTCCAGAGCGTCGGCCGCCTCGACGAGGCCGAGGTCGAAGGCGATCGCGTCGAACCCGACGCCGCGCAGCAGCGAGACCGGCACGTCGGGCGCGCAGCAGTGCACCACGGGCGTCGCGCCGGCCTCGCGGACGGCGTCGACGACGACCCGCAGCAGCGCGTCGGCCTCGGGGAGGTCGATGGTGCGGTAGCGCCCGAACCCCGACGAGGTCGGGACCCGCGCCGCCAGCACGGCGGGCAGAGCCGGTTCGTCGACCTGCAGCACGAGGGGCGAGCGCGGGAACCGACGACGCAGCGACGCCACGTGGTCGGCCGCTCCGGACGCGAGCGCGTGGGCGAGGTCGCGTCGCGCCCCGTGGTCCGCCAGGACCTTCTCGCCACGCTGGAGCTCGACGGTGGCCGCCAACGTCCAGGGGCCGGCCAGCTGCTGCTTGACGGTGCCCTCGCGGTCCTGGGCGATCTCCTCCAGGACGTCGAGGTCCTGGGAGAGCAGGGAGCGTGCGCGTCGGTGGTCGACCCCCGACGCGTCGAGCAGGCGCCACCCGGCGGGCTGCAGGTCCGCGCCCAGCCCGTCGAGCACGGCGAGCGACCTGCCGACCATCTGGGCGGCCACGCCCCGCGCCGGCAGCTCGGGGACGAACACGAGGTCGTCGAGGGTCCCGAGCACCATCGCCGCGCTCTCGGCGTAGTCCTCGCCGGGAAGGGAGCCGATCCCGGTCGCCCTCACCGGCCGTCCCCGGCGCCGACCTCGACACGCGCCGTGGCGGTGATGGTCGCCGAGCCGACCACGCGGGTGCCGACGTACACGACCACGGCCTGCCCCGGGGCGATGCCCTCGGCGGGGTCGTGCAGCCGCACCCGGACCAGGTCGCCCTCGACCTCGACGCGTGCTCGGTGCTCGGCACCGTGGGCACGCAGCTGCACGGTGCACTCGAGCGGGTCGCTCGGGGCCGTGCCGCACCACAGGGGCCGCCGAGCCTCCAACGCGTCGACGAGGAGGTGCTCGCGCGGACCCACGGTCACCGTGCCCGACACCGGCTCGATGTCGAGCACGAACCGCGGCTTGCCGTCGTCGGCCGGGACACCCAGCCGGAGGCCGCGACGCTGACCGATCGTGTACGCGTACGCGCCGTCGTGCTCGCGCAGGACGGCCCCGTCCTCGTCCACGATCGTCCCGGGGCGAGGGCCGAGGCGCTCCGCCAGCCAGCCGGCGTTGTCGCCGTCCGCGACGAAGCAGATGTCGTGGCTGTCGGGCTTGGTGGCCACCTGCAGGCCCCGCCGGGCGGCCTCGGCGCGCACGTCGGACTTGACCGAGTCGCCGAGCGGGAAGTGCGAGTGCCGCAGCTGCTCCTGGGTGAGCACGCCGAGCACGTAGCTCTGGTCCTTCCCCGCGTCCTGTGCGCGGTGGAGCTCAGCGGTGTGCTCGGACGAGGGGCTGCCGGCGGCGGTCACCAGACGGGCGTAGTGGCCGGTCACGACGCCGTCGAAGCCCAGCGCGAGCGCGCGGTCGAGGACGGCGGCGAACTTGATCTTCTCGTTGCAGCGCAGGCACGGGTTGGGCGTGCGGCCGGCGGCGTACTCGGCGACGAAGTCGTCGACCACCTCGTCGGCGAACTCGGTGCTCATGTCCCACACGTAGAACGGGATGCCGAGCACGTCGGCGGCCCGACGGGCGTCGCCGGCGTCCTCGATGGAGCAGCAGCCCCGGGCACCGGAGCGGTAGGAGCGCGGGTTGCGGCTCAGCGCCAGGTGCACCCCGGTGACGTCGTGCCCGGCCTCGACCGCCCGTGCCGCGGCGACGGCGGAGTCGACACCGCCCGACATGGCGGCGACGAGTCGTGCCATCAGCGTCCCCTGACGAGGGAGGCCGTGACGGCGCGCTCGTGCACCTGCGGGAGCGCGGCCAGCAGACGGTCGACGTCGGCCTCGGTGGTGGTGTGGCCGAGGCTGAGCCGCAGCGAGCCGCGCGCGGCAGCGTCGTCGTAGCCCATCGCGAGCAGCACGTGGCTGGGCTGCGGCACGCCCGCCTGGCAGGCCGACCCCGTGGACACCTCGATGCCCTGCGCGTCGAGCAGCATGAGCATCGCGTCGCCCTCGCAGCCCGGGAACGTCACGTGGGCGATGTTCGGGAGCCGATGGTGCGGTCCGGGCTCGGGGTCGCCGTTGACCACGGCGTCCGGGACGGCCTGGACGAGACCCGTCACCAGGCGCTGCCGGAGGCGCTCGATCCGCGCCGAGACCTCCGCCTGTCGCTCGACGGTGATCTCGAGCGCCCGCGCGAACGCGGCGATCAGCGCGACGCCGACGGTTCCGGAGCGCAGGTCGCGCTCCTGCCCGCCGCCGTGCACCAGGGGCACGGGGGCCACCTCGCGTCGCACCAGCAGCGCTCCCACCCCGACGGGCCCGCCGAGCTTGTGGGCGGTGACCGTCATCGCGTCGAGCCCCGAGGCGGCGAAGTCGAGGGGCAGGTACCCGGCAGCCTGCACGGCGTCGCTGTGCACCGGGACGTCGTGCCGCTGCGCCAGGGCGACGACCTCGTCGACCGGCTGCACGGTCCCCATCTCGTTGTTGGCCCACATGGTGGTCACGACGGCGACGGACGCGGGATCGGCCTCGATCTGCTCGCGCAGCCGCTCGACGACGACCCGTCCCTGACGGTCGACGGGCGTCGTGTCGATGCGGGCATCCTCGTGCGAAGCCAGCCAGGTGACGGGGTCGAGCAGGGCGTGGTGCTCGATGGAGCTGAAGAGCACCCGGTCACGCGCGGGGTCGGCGTCGCGACGTGCCCAGTACAGGCCCTTGATGGCGAGGTTGTTCGCCTCGGTGCCACCGGAGGTGAAGACGACCTCGGACGGACGGGCGCCGAGGCACTCCGCGATGACCTCGCGCGACTCCTCCACGACCCGACGCGCGGCACGTCCCGATGCGTGCAGGCTCGACGCGTTGCCCGTGCGCGCCAGCTGCTCGGTGAGCACCTGCGCGGCCTCGGGATGCATCGGCGTGGTGGCCGCGTGGTCGAGGTAGACCGCGGGAGCCCGCTCGCTGTTCTCGGAGGTCATGACCCCACCAGGGTAGACCGACGCGCCACCGCGTCGTCGCGCGCTGGCGACGACGCGCTCACGGAGCGCAGACCTCGGCCAGCGCCTGCGCGGCGTCCGCGAGCTGGTCGTCGGTCACCGAGCGCCCGAAGGTGAAGCGGACCGCCGTCTGCGCCACCTCCGCCGGCACCCCCATGGCGATGAGCACGTGGCTCGGCTCGTCGCTGCCCGCGTGGCACGCGGACCCGCTGGAGCAGACGACGCCCCGGCGCTCGAGGTCGAGCAGCACCGACTCCCCCGACCGGCCGGGGAGCACGAACGACGCATGACCGGGGAGACGCCGCGCAGGGTGTCCCGTCAGCGCGGAGCCCGGCACCGACTGCAGCACCGCCCCCACGAAGCGATCGCGCCGAGCAGCCACCTCCGCGGCCGACGTGCCGGCCGAGCGCGTGAGGCGCAGCGCAGCCGAGAGACCGACGGCTCCCGCCACGTCCTCCGTGCCGGAGCGTCGTCCACCCTGCTGCCCCCCGCCGTGCACGAGCGGCTCGACGCGCACGCCTCGACGGACCCACAGCAGCCCGACGCCCTTCGGCCCGCCGAGCTTGTGCGCGGAGAGGCTGAGCGCCTGGACGCCGAGCGCGCCGACGTCGAGCGTCAGCCCGTCGTGGTCGGGCCAGGCGGCCGACTGCACCGCGTCGGTGTGGAACGGCACCCCCCGTCGCGCCGCCACCTCGGCCAGCGCCGCGACCGGCTGGACCGTGCCGACCTCGTTGCTGGCGTGCTGCACGCTCACCAGCGTCGTGTCGTCGCGCAGGACCGCTGCGAGGGCGTCCGGGTCGACGAGACCCTCGCCGTCGACCCCGAGCTCGGTGACCTCGTAGCCGATGCGACCGAGCCAGCGCGCCGACTCCAGCACCGCCGGGTGCTCGACGGCGCTCACGACGACGTGGCGGCCCCGCGGCTGCGCGAGCGCGATGCCCTTGACCGCCGTGTTCGCCGCCTCGGTGCCGCCGGAGGTGAACGTGACCTCGCCGGGTCGCGCGCCCAGAGCCTGTGCGGCGTCGGCCCGCGCCTGCTCCAGCCCGGCGCGGGCAGCCTCGCCGATCTCGTGGTGGCTCGACGGGTTGCCGAACGCCGGGCCCAGGTAGGGACCCATGGCGGCCAGCACGTCGCGCCGCAGCGGCGTCGTCGCCGCCTCGTCGAGGTAGATCACCGTGCTGGTCCCGCCGCGGACGGCTCGGCACCCCGCCCCCCGCCGGGATCGCCGACCTCGAGGTCGAGCCCGAGGTCGAGCGCGCGGACGGAGTGGGTCAGGGCGCCGACGCTGATCACGTCGACGCCGGTGCGCGCCACGTCGCCGACGGTCTCGAGGGTGATGCCGCCGCTCGCCTCGATGATCGCGCGGCCCGCGACGAGCTCCACCCCGGCGCGCAGCTCGTCGAGCGTGAAGTTGTCGAGCATGATCGTGTCGACCCCGCCGGCGAGCACGGCCTCCACCTGGTCCAGCCGGTCGACCTCGACCTCGACGTGCGTCGTGTGGGGCAGCTGTTCGCGCGCGCTGCGGATGGCCGCGGTCACGTCGCCGACGAGTGCCAGGTGGTTGTCCTTCGCCATCACGGCGTCCGACAGCGAGAAGCGGTGGTTGCGTCCCCCGCCGCAGCGGACCGCGTGCCGCTCCAGCGCCCGCAGGCCGGGCGTGGTCTTGCGCGTGTCGACGACCCGCACGTCCGTGCCCTCGACCGCCTCCACGTACCGGGCCGTGAGGGTGGCGATGCCGCACATGCGCTGGACGAGGTTGAGGGCCACGCGCTCACCGCGCAGCACGGCCCGCGCGGGGCCCTCGACCGTCGCGAGGACGTCACCTGCGGCGAACCGCTCCGCGTCGGCACGCAGGACCTCGACCACGACGGCCGGGTCGACCACGGCGAACGTCTCGACGAGCACGTCGGCGCCCGCCATGACGCCGGCCTCGCGAGCCACGACCGAGGCTCGCGCGACGGCGGTCGCCGGCACGAACACCTCTGACGTCAGGTCGCCCGACGGTGCGTCCTCGTCGAGGGCGACGTCGACGACGCGACGTACCTGGCGCCGGGTCAGCACGACGCCCCCGTCGTCGCCCCGACGCGGGGCTGCGCGATGCTCCGGGCCAGGACCACGCCACTGTGCCGGGCCACCGGTCCGGGAGCGGGCGCGTCGGTGCGGAAGTGGCCGCCGCGCGACTCCCGACGCTCCAGCGCCGAGACGACCAGTGCCCGGCCGACGGTGCGCAGGTTCGCGTCCTCGACCGCCTTCACGTCGCCACCGGAGGCGACGCCGGCCTCCGCCCGCTGCAGGGTCTCGGCCGCGTGCCGCAGTCCCACCTCGTCGCGCCGCAGACCGGCCGTGTCCCACAGCAGCCGCTGGAGGTCGGTCCGGGTGAGCGGCAGCGGGTCGTCGACGTCCGCCGCAGGCACGACGACCGGCTCCGCCCACGTGTCGTCGAAGTCCCGCGCCGCCGCCGGCGCGGCCACGGCGGCCTCGACCACACGACGTCCGTACACCGCACCCTCGAGCAGGGAGTTGGACGCGAGCCGGTTGGCCCCGTGCAGCCCGTTGCAGGCGACCTCGCCGACGGCCAGCAGACCGGGCAGCGACGTGCGTCCCCACAGGTCGGTGCGCACCCCGCCCATGAAGTAGTGGGCCGCCGGGGCGACCGGGACCGGCTCACTGGCCCAGTCGAGCCCGAACGAGCGGACGGACGCGTCGATGGTCGGGAAGCGACGCGCGAGGAACTCGGCTCCCAGCGCCGTGGCGTCGAGCAGGACGGGCGCGCCGCCCTGGCGGCTCATCTGCTCGGCGATGCCCCGTGCCACGACGTCGCGCGGGGCGAGCTCGGCGTCGGGGTGGACGTCGAGCATGAACCGGTGGCCGTCGGCGGCGCGCAGCACCGCACCCTCGCCCCGCACGGCCTCGGACACGAGCGGGCTGCCCGGCACCGCGAGGGCGGTCGGGTGGAACTGGTAGAGCTCGAGGTCGGCCGCGACCGCCCCAGCGCGCAGTGCCATCGCCAGGCCGTCGCCGGTGGCCACCGCGGGGTTGGTCGTGTACGGGTACAGCTGCCCCGCTCCCCCGGTGGCGAGCACCACCTGGTCGCCGTGCACCACCGTGCCGTCGAGGAGCACGACACCGTGGACCACGCCGTCGTGGACGACGAGGTCGACAGCCATCGTCCGCTCACGCACCTCGACGCTGCTCGAGCGCACCCGCTCGACCAGCGCGTCGGAGATGGCGGCTCCCGTCGCGTCACCCCCGGCGTGCAGGATCCGTCCGTGGGAGTGGGCGGCCTCCAGACCTCGGGCGAGCTCGCCGTGGTGCACGTCGAAGCGCACCCCGCGCCGCACGAGCGCGGCGACGGCGTCCGGACCTGCCGCGCAGAGCACCTGCACGGCCTCCTCGTCGGACAGCCCGGCACCGGCGGCGAGCGTGTCGGCGACGTGGGACGCGACGCTGTCGGACGGGTCGGTGACCACGGCCACGCCGCCCTGGGCCCAGCTCGTGTTGCTGGTGACGAGATCGGCCTTCGTGAGCAGCGTGACCCGCACCCCGGGACGCGCTGCCGCCTCCAGCGCCGCGGTGAGCCCGGCGACGCCGCTGCCGACGACGACCACGTGGCTCACGTCAGGCACCCCTCCCGGAGACGGGGACCGGGGAGGCGTCCTTGGGCCGCGCGGCGAGCATGCGCTCGAGGGCGACCTTGGCGTCACGGGCGACGTCGTCCGGCACGACGATCTCGTTGCGGACCTCGCCCTCGATCAGGCCGTCGAGCACCCAGGCGAGGTAGCCCGGGTGGATCCGGTACATCGTCGAGCAGGGGCACACGACCGGGTCGAGGCAGAAGATCGTCCGGTCGGGGTGCTCCGCCGCGAGCCGGTTGACGAGGTTGACCTCGGTGCCGATGGCGATGACGTCGCCCGGCTGGCTGGCCGCGACGTACTTGCGGATGAGGTCGGTGGAGCCGGCGGCGTCAGCAGCGTCGACGACCGGCATCGGGCACTCGGGGTGCACGACCACCTTGACGCCGGGGTGCTCGGCGCGCGCCTGCTCGATCTGGGCGACGGTGAACCGCTTGTGCACCGAGCAGAAGCCGTGCCACAGCAGCACCTGGGCGTCCTGCAGCTGCTCCTCGGTGTTGCCGCCGAGGGGCTTGCGCGGGTTCCACATCGGCATGCGCTCCAGCGGCACGCCCAGTGCCTTGGCCGTGTTGCGGCCGAGGTGCTGGTCGGGGAAGAAGAGCACGCGGTGCGCCCGCTCGAACGCCCACTCCAGCACCGTGGCGGCGTTCGACGACGTGCAGACGATGCCCCCGTGGCGACCGCAGAACGCCTTGAGGGCGGCCGAGGAGTTCATGTAGGTGACCGGCAGGACCGGCACCTTGCCGCCGGCGTCCGGGCCCATGCCCGTGACGGGGTCGGCGTACACGCGCTCGAGCTCCTCCCACGCCGTCTCGACGGACTCCTCGTCGGCCATGTCGGCCATGGAGCAGCCGGCGGCCAGGTTGGGCAGGATCACGTGCTGCTCCGGTCGCGCGAGGATGTCGGCGGTCTCGGCCATGAAGTGCACGCCGCAGAAGACGATCGTCTCGGCCTCGGGACGGGTGAGTGCCGCGTTGGCGAGCTGGAAGGAGTCGCCGACGAAGTCGGCGTGCTGCACGACCTCGTCGCGCTGGTAGAAGTGCCCGAGCACGACGAGCCGGTCGCCGAGCGCCTCCTTCGCCGCGCGGATCCGCTCGTGCAGGTCGGCGTCGTCCATCCGCTGATAGGCGACGGGCAGCTGACCGGGACGCACCACCGGCTCGGGCACGACGTCGTCCTCGGACGCCCCGGGTCCGTAGCCGGGCACGAGGTCGAAGAGCCAGGGGCCCTCGGCCAGCTCGGCGTCGCACGTGTCGCCGGGCCGTGCGGTGACGACGTCGTGGACGGATCCGGTGGGGACGGGACCGGTGGACAGGGTGCTGGTCATCGGATCTCCTCGGGGAGAGCCGCGCGCCGGTACAGCGCGGGCGGACGGTGGCTCGTGCCGGTGAGGTAGGAGCCGGTGGGGGTGACGGTCCCGCTCGCCAGGACCTGGCGGCGGAAGTTGGCGGGGTCGAGCGGGCGGTCGAGCACGGCCTCGTGCACGGCGCGCAGGTCGGCCAGCGTGAACTCGGGCGTGACGAAGGCGAACGCGATCGGCGAGTACGTGATCTTGGCCCGCAGACGCGCCAGGGCGTAGCGGAGGATCGCGTCGTGGTCGAAGGCGAGCCCGCGCACGTCGTCGGCGACGAACCACTCGACGTTCTCGCCGTCGGTGGCCCGGGCGTCCTCGTCGGGACGCACCAGCGCCCAGTAGACGATCGAGACCACCCGGTCCTCGGGCGAGCGGTCGACCGCGCCGAAGGAGTAGAGCTGCTCGAGGTGTCGCGGCGCGAGGCCGGTGGTGCGCTCGAGCGTGTGACGTGCCGAGGCGGCGAGGTCCTCGTCGGGGCGCAGCGGGCCGCCTGGGAGGGCCCAGCGACCTTCGTAGGGCTCGCGGATGCGACGCACGAGCGGCAGCCACAGCGTCGTGCGGCCCGTCGTGGGGTGCGGGCGCAGCGCGAAGATGACCGTGGACACCGCCAGGCTGACCTGGCCGGTGTCGGTCTCGACGTCGGTGCGCATCGCTGCTCCCTTCGGGTTGACCTGACCTTAACCCCACCTTCTGGTCGACTCAACCCGAAGTGCGGCGCATCTCACTCCTCGGGCACCGGCCAGGATGGGACCATGCAGATCCGCCGCCTGACCGAGGCCGACGAGGACGTCATGCGACTCCAGTTCACCGAGGCGTTCGGCGCCTTCGACCCGCCGGAGCCTCCTGTCCCCCTGATCGCCGACGGCAAGCGCTGGTGGGGCGCAGAGGTCGACGGCCGCATCGTCGCGACGGCCCTGGACCGGGAGTACGAGTCCTGGTTCGGGGGCGTCCGCGTGCCGACCGCCGGCATCGGTGGCGTCACGGTCGCGCCCGAGCACCGAGGGGCAGGGCTGCTCCGTCCGCTGTTCACGGCCATGCTCGCCGAGGCTCGTGAGCGCGGCGCGGTCGTCTCGACGTTGTACGCGACGGCGCCTGCGCTCTACCGGCGGTTCGGGTTCGAGACCGTCACCTCGCTCGACGACGTGCGCCTGCCGACCCACGCGCTCGCCGTGGGCGGCAGCACCCCCGTGCGGCGGGCCACGGCGGCCGACGACGCCGCGATCCGCGCCGTCCACGACCGCGCGGCGGCACGTGAGAACGGACCACTCGCCCGCACGGGGCCGCTGTTCACGGAGTCGCCGACCCTGCGGGTCAGCGGCGTGACCGTGGCCGAGCGCGAGGGTCAGGTCGTCGGCTACGTGTCGTGGGACCGCGGCCGCGGGTACGGCGCCGAGGGCGAGCTGCTGGTGGGACAGCTGATGGCCGACGACGCCGACGCGTCGCGCTCCCTGCTGAGCCTGCTCTCGACGTTCGCCTCGGTGACCCCGACCGTCCGGGTCCGCACCAGCGGCGTGGCGCCGTGGCAGCACCTGCTGCGCCAGGCGCACCCGGAGACGGTCTCGTCGGCCCCCTACGCGCTGGCGGTGCTCGACCCGGCCGCCCTCGGCCTGCCCCGCGTGCACCCCGGCATCGACGCCCGCCTCCCGTTCTCCGTCGACGGACGCTCGCTCACCCTCGTGGTCGCCGACGGCTCCGGGCACGTCGAGGCGACGAGCACGACCGCGGGCGGCCGCACGTTCACGCGCGGCGGACTGGCGCTCACCTTCGCGGGCACCGCGACCTCGGCCACCCTGCGGTCCCTCGGGCACGTCGAGGGCGACGCCGCGGACGACGTCACCTGGGACCTGCTGTTCACGCGGGGTCCGGTGACGGTGCACGACTACTTCTGACGCTCACCGGAAGTCGCGCGAGCGGTGCCGGCCGATCGCCGCCGCCGTCTCGGGGTACAGCGACTCGATCCGCTCGATCCGCTCCGCGCGCAGGTTCGTCGCCCCCTCGACGTTCTCGACGATCCCGCGCACGACCACGCCGGCCGCGTTCTGCAGCACCCGGCGGTGCTGGGCCCAGACGTCGGCGAACACCACCACGTTCAGCATGCCGGTCTCGTCCTCCAGGTTGAGGAACGTGACGCCCGACGCCGTGTACGGACGCTGCTTGTGGGTGATGAGCCCGGCCACCCGGATCCGCCGAACCGTGCCGAGCGACGCGCACTCCTGCACCGCACGGACCTCCTCGCGCACCAGCAGGGGACGCAGGTGCACGAACGGGTGGTCGGTGGGCGAGATGCGCGTGGCCCACAGGTCGGCCGTGGTCAGCTCGACGTCGCTCATGCCCGGCAGCATCGGCGGCGGCGCCTGCACGGCCGTGCCCTCCAGCAGGTCGGGCGCGTCGGTGTAGCCCGCGTTCCACAGCGCCTGGCGTCTGCTGAGGCCGAACACGTCGAACGCCCCTGCCGTGGCCAGGGCCTCCATCTGCGCCACCGACAACCGCGTGCGGCGCACCACGTCGGCCATGTCGGTGAACGCACGCTCCGCCCGGGCCGCCACGACGCGCTCGGCGTCGGCCTGTCCGATGCCCTGCACCTCCGTGAGCCCCAGCCGCACCGCGTGGTGGCCGTCGCGCCGGTGCTCGGCCAGCCGGGCCTGCAGCACGTCGCGGGCCTGCGTGTCGTCGAAGTCGCCCGTCGGGGGCTGCTCACGGTGCGTGCAGGTGGCGAGCCCCGTCGGTGCCCCGGCCCCCCGGCCCGGGACGAGGAGCTCCAGGTCGGCGTGCACCTGCGACCGGGCGATGCAGGGTCGCCGCACCTCCACCCCGTGCCGACGGGCGTCGGCGGTGAGCGACTGCGGGGAGTAGAAGCCCATCGGCTGCGAGCGCAGCAGTGCCGCCAGGAACGCCGCCGGGGCGTGCAGCTTCAGCCAGCTGCTCGCGTACACCAGCAGCCCGAAGCTCAGCGCATGGCTCTCGGCGAACCCGAAGTTCGCGAACGCCTGGATCCGTTCGTAGATGCCGTCGGCCGTCTCCCCCGTGATGCCGTGCCGCTGCATCCCCGCGTACAGGGTCTCGCGCAGTCGCTCGATCCGCTCCGTCCCCCGCTTGGAGCCCATCGCCCGTCGCAGCAGGTCCGCGTCGTCACCCGTGCAGTCGCCCACCGTCATCGCGATCTGCATGAGCTGCTCCTGGAACAACGGCACGCCCATCGTGCGCTCCAGCACCGGCTTCAGCAGCGGGTGGATGTAGTCGACCGTCTCCTTGCCCAGCCGGCGACGGATGTACGGGTGCACCGCCCCGCCCTGGATGGGACCCGGCCGGATCAGCGCGATCTCGATGACGAGGTCGTAGTAGGAGCGCGGTCGCAGTCGCGGCAGGGTGCCGATCTGGGCGCGGCTCTCGACCTGGAACACGCCGACGGAGTCGGCCAGGCACAGCATGTCGAAGACCCCCGGCTCCTCCTTGGGGATCGACGCGAGGTCCCACCGCTCCCCCGTGTGCTCGGCCAGCAGGTCGAACGTGTGCTGGATCGCCCCGAGCATCCCGAGGCCGAGCAGGTCGAACTTGACCAGTCCCATCCACGCGCAGTCGTCCTTGTCCCACTGCAGCACCGTGCGCCTGTCCATGCGGGCCCGCTCGATCGGCACCACCTCGCCCACCGGTCGCTCGGTGAGCACCATGCCACCGGAGTGGATGCCCAGGTGACGAGGCGTCTTCAGCAGCTGCTCGGCGAGCTGGCGCACCAACGGCGGCAACGGGTGGTCCTCGGCCGTCTCGATCGCCCGCCACGACTCGATGCCCTTGCTCCACGCGTCCTGCTGACCCACCGAGTAGCCCAGCGCCTTGGCGACGTCGCGGACGGCCGACCGCGGCTGGTAGCTGATCACGTTGGCCACCTGGGCGGCGTTGCGCCGGCCGAACTGGTCGTAGACCCACTGGATGATCTCCTCCCGACGGTCGGCGTCGAAGTCGACGTCGATGTCGGGCTCCTCGTCGCGGGTGGCGGCCAGGAACCGCTCGAACGGCAGGTCGTAGCGCATCGAGTCGACCGCGGTGATGCGCAGCGCGTAGCAGACCGCGGAGTTCGCGGCCGAGCCGCGACCCTGGCACAGGATCCTGCGACGCCGGGCCTCGGCGACGATGTCGTGGACGATGAGGAAGTAGCCGCAGAAGCCCTTCTCCTCGATGACGGCCAGCTCACGCTGCAGCCGCTCCTCGGCGCGGTCACGGTCGTGCGCGTAGAGCTCGTCGGCACCCTGGCGCACCAGCTCGCGCAGGTACTCCATCGGCGTGTACCCGGCGGGCACCTGGGTCTGCGGCAGTCGCGGTGCCGCTCGCCGCAGGTCGAAGGCCGCGGCCCGGGCGACGTCGACCGAGCGCGCCACCGCACCGGGGTACCGACCGAACCGCGCCTGCATCTCCGCGCCCGAGCGCAGGTACGCCTGGCCCGACGCCGCGAGCCAGCCGTCCATGTCGGCCAGGCTGCGTCGGGCCCGGACGGCCGCCATCGCCTGGGCCAGCCGGGTGCGCCCCGGGGTCGCCGCGTGCACGTTGCCGGTGGCCACCACGGGCAGGCGGTGCTCGGCGGCCAGGCCCGCCAGCACGTCGTTCACGGTGGAGTCGGTGGGTCCGGCGTGGTGGGTGAGCTCGACGTCGACCGCGTCGGCGCCGAAGAGGTCGACGAGACGGCGCAGCGCACGGGACGCGTCGGCCGGGCCGCCGGCGGCGAGCGCCTGGCGCACGAAGCCCTTGCGGCAGCCGGTGAGCACGTGCCAGTGCCCGCGGCCCTGCTCGGCCAGCTGCTCGAGGTCGTAGACCGGGCGCCCCTTCTCGTCGCCGGCCAGCTGCGCCTCGGTGATGGCGGAGGCCAGCCGGTGGTAGCCCTCCACGCCGCGGGCGAGCACGAGCAGGTGGCTGCCCTCGGGGTCGGGCACCCCCTGCTGCGGTGCCGTGAGGCCGAGCGACAGCTCCGCGCCGAACACCGTCGGCAGCCCCAGCTCCTGCGCCGCCTCGGCGAAGCGGGCCACGCCGTAGAAGCCGTCGTGGTCGGTCAGGGCCAACGCCTCCAGCCCGAGGGCGACGGCCTGCTCGACCAGGACCTCGGGTGCGCTGGCGCCGTCGAGGAAGCTGAAGTCGCTGTGGCAGTGCAGCTCGGCGTACGGGACGGTCGGCGCCTGGTCCGCGCCGTCCTGCCACCGGCCGCCACCGTCGTCCGTGGCGTCGGGAGCCCGGTAGCGCGCGCGCTTGCGGCTGAACGCGGGACCGTCCCCGCCGTCGGGGAAGCGACCGTCGACGGGGTCGGGTGCCAGGTCCTCGGTGCCGGGCACCGGGCCGCGCCGGTCGGCCCGCCGGTCCTGCGGGAGTGCGTGCGCCGGACGTCCGGAGAGCCGCGCCTCGAGCTCGCGCCAGGTGACGTCGGGGTTGTTCCAGCCCATCAGCGCCTCCCCCTCCCCCGCTGAGCGTGACGTTTCCGGGGTGGGCGACGCGTCTCCACCCCGGAAACGTCACACTCAGGGGGGTGGGTGGGCTCAGTCATAGCGGGCCTCGGTCCACCAGGTGCCGTTCTCGACGACCATGAGCCAGGCGGTCCCGTCGACGCCGACCACCTGGAAGCGGGCCACCCGACGGGCGGCGGCCTCGTCCCACCAGAGCTCGTCGACGGGCCAGGGACCGGCCCACGACGCGACGGGACGCCAGTGCTCGTCGCCCGTGGCGCGGAACCGCACCGGCTCGCAGCTGATCGCCCCGCGGCCGTCGACGCCGACCACCCGGTCGCCCGGTCCGACGACCTGGGCCGGCCTCGGGGCGGCGTACACGGTGGCCGGCGCCGGCGGCGGCACCGACCCGGGCCACGGGGCACCGACCGCCCGAGCCGGCTGCGCCTGCTCGCCCCACGTCGTCAGCAGGCGGCGGGCAGCCGGTGCCCGACCACCCTGGACCTGGGCCGCGAGCACCCCGTCGTGCCCGACCAGACCCTGCACCCGGGCGATCCCCCGCTCGACGCGCTCGTCGTCGGCAGCCAGGGTGCCGGCCCCGAACAGGACCGGGGCGTGCTCGCCCACGGGCGCGACCATCTCGGGCACCAGCCGCACGCCGCCGACCGGTCCGGGCAGCACCGTGCCCTGCAGCTGCCAGCGCACCCGGTCGACGACGTCGACGGCACCGAACCAGCGCGGGTGCGCCCAGCGTCGGGAGGAGGCGACGACGCCGTCGACCTCGACCTCGATCCCGAGCGCGGTGCACACGACACCGCGCTCGGCGAGGCGGGCGACGAACCGCTCGGCGACCGAGCGCAGGCTGAACGCGACGGTCTCGGCCCGGGAGACGGGCGGCTCGAGGACCAGGACGCCGCTCAGCTCGGGCGGCACCTCGCGGCGGGCGAGCAGCCGGGGGTCCTGCCCCGAGGCGAGCCGGTGCAGCAGGCCGCCGTGCGCCCCGAACCGGGTGTGGACGTCGGAGGGCCGCAGCGCCGCCAGGTGCGCGAGGGTGGTCAGACCCATGCGGCGCAGCAGGCTGACCACGTCGGGCGACTCGAGCACCTCGACCGGGAGCGGGGCCAGGAAGGCGGCGTCGGTGCCGGGCTCGACGACGTGGACGTCCTGCGGGGCAGCCCGGCGGGCGGCCTGCTCCGCGGCGAACAGGGTGTCGGCGACGCCGAGCCGCACGTCCCACACCGCGAGCGAGACGACCCGCTCGGCGACGACGGCCGCCGCCTGCTCCTCCCCGCCGTAGAGGCGGGCGGGCACGGGCAGCGCGCACAGCCCGGGACGCAACGGCGTGACCGCGGGGCTGAGCTCCTCGACGCCGAGCAGCACCTCCTCGAACGAGCGCGCCTCGACGTCGGGACGGTGGTCGGCCAGGTGCAGCTCGGGGCAGCGCGCCTGGGCGTCACGACGACGCATGCCGCGCCGCACGCCCTCGACCCGCGCGGCGTGGTTGCACGCCAGCACCTGGCCGCCCTCGAGCACAGCACCGGGCTCGTCGCGCGGCAGGTCGGGCAGGGCGGCCCGCACCGGCCAGTCGGGGCACCACACCACGAGGGTCCTCATCCGGCGCTCCGCACGATCGCGGGCTCGCGCCGGCGCACGGGTGCGACGTCGGGGCGAGCCTGCTGCACGGTGAGGTCGGCCGCGGGCAGCAGCAGGTCCCGGGTGCGGCGTGGCGCGGTGCCGCGGCGGAGCGCGACCGTGACCTCCCGCGAGCGCAGGTGTCCGTCGCCGGCACCCGGACCGGCCCAGCGGGCGGTCTCGAGGGTGAGCCGGGCGTCGCAGCGCGGCCAGTCACCCCACGGGACGAGCACGCAGCCCTGCTTGCGCAGCCGGGCCCCGAGGCGGGCCGCGTCGCCCTCGCCGACCGCCGCGGGCGGTCGGACGACCACGAGACCCACCACGTCGACGAGCGCGGCCGTGACCTCCAGCCAGCGGTCCTGCGGGTCGGGCACCAGCACCGTGCGGTGCGGGTCGACGCCCATCGCGACCGCGGCCTCGACCCCCAGGTCGGGTGCGCCGACCACCGCGCACCACGTGCCGGCCGCCGAGGGACCGGCCATGAGCAGCAGGGCCAGGCTGGCCGAGTCGACGCCGTACACCCCTCCGGTCTCCAGGCTCAGCAGACCCTCGAGGGCCGCGTGCGTGGGCACCGACTGGCGGGCGGGAGCGCCCTGCATCCGCTCGACCTCACGTCGCAGCTCGGCGACGACCTCGAGGGCGGGACGGGCGGTGGACACCCCACCATGATCGAACAGATGTTCGAACGCGTCAACTGGATCGACGCACCCCGCGCCCGGTCAGCCGGGCGCGGGGCGAGCCTCAGACGTCGTCGCCGGCCTCCACCACGCCGAGCGGGATCGACCCGCCCGGGATGGCGTCGAGGAGCATGCGCGTGTAGTCCTCGCGGGGGTTCTCGAACACCTCGGAGACGGTCGACTGCTCGACGACCTTGCCGTTCTGCATCACCAGCACGTTGTCGGCGATCTGCCGCACGACCGCGAGGTCGTGGGTGATGAACAGGTAGGACAGGCCCAGCTCGCTCTGCAGCTCGTTCAGCAGCGTCAGGATCTGCGCCTGCACCAGCACGTCGAGCGCCGAGACGGCCTCGTCGCAGATGACGACCTCCGGGTCGAGCGCGAGGGCTCGGGCGATCGCCACCCGCTGGCGCTGGCCGCCCGACAGCTCGTTCGGGTAACGCGTCATGACCGACGCCGGCAGCGACACCTTGTCGAGCAGGTCGCGGATCTTGGTCTCGCGCTCCTTGGCCGTGCCGACGCCGTGCAGCCGCAGCGGCTCCTCGATCGAGCGGTAGATGGAGTACATCGGGTCCAGCGAGGCGTACGGATTCTGGAACACCGGCTGCATCTGGCGGCGCAGCGCGAGCTGCTGGTCCTTCTTGCGCAGGGTCGTGATGTCGACGCCGTCGAACTCGACGCTGCCACTCGTGGCATCGAGCAGGCCGAGGACCATGCGGGCCACGGTCGACTTGCCCGACCCCGACTCGCCGACGATCGCGGTGGTGGTGCCGCGCTCGAGCTGGAACGAGACCTGGTCGACCGCCGTGAAGTCGGTCGACTGGCCGGGCCGGCCGCCCCGGATCTTGAAGACCTTGGTGAGGTCCTTGGCCTCGACGATCGTGCCGCGGCCCTCCCCCAGCTCGTCGTCGTGCGTCGCGACCTCGGCCGCGATCTCGGCCGCCGTCTGCACGGCCTGCTCGCGGACCTCGGCGCGCGCCTGCACCGACGAGAGCCGCTGCGAGGCGAGCGACGGCGCCGAGCTGACGAGCCGCTTGCTGTACGGGTGCTGGGGGTCCTGCAGGATCTCCAGCGCCGGCCCGGACTCCACGACCTGTCCGCGGTACATGACCACGAGGTGGTCGGCCCGCTCGGCCGCCAGGCCGAGGTCGTGGGTGATGAGCAGGACCGCGAAGCCCAGCTCGTCGGTGAGCCGGTCGAGGTGGTCGAGGATCTGCTTCTGCACCGTCACGTCGAGCGCCGACGTCGGCTCGTCGGCGATGAGCAGCTTCGGCCGCGCCGCGAGGCCCATGGCGATGAGCGCCCGCTGGCGCATGCCGCCGGAGAACTCGTGCGGGTACTGCTGAGCACGACGCTCGGCGTCGGGCAGACCGGCCTCCTCGAGCAGCTCGACGACGCGGGCGTCGGCGGCCTTGCCCTTGGCGACGCCGTTGGCCTCGAGCGACTCCTTGATCTGCGTGCCGACGCGCCACAGCGGGTTGAGGTTCGACATCGGGTCCTGCGGCACGAGGCCGATGGACGAGCCGCGCAGGGCGATGATGTCGGACTTCCTGGCGTGCGCGATGTCCTGGCCCTCGAAGAGGATCTGGCCACCGGTGATCCGTCCGGTGCCGGGCAGCAGGTCGATGATGGCGTGCGCCGTCGTCGACTTGCCCGAGCCGGACTCGCCCACGATCGCGACGGTCTGACCGGGGTAGACGGACAGGTTCGCGCCGATGACGGCGGGCACCACGGTCTTCTTGTCGGCCGCGAAGCCCACGTGGAGGTCCTTGACCTCCAGCAGCGGCTGGTCAGGGTTGAGGTCGCGGCTCATCGCTTCTTCGCCTTCGGGTCGAGGGCGTCGCGCACGGCGTCGCCGAGGAGGATGAAGCTGAACACCGTGAGCGCCAGCGCTCCGGCGGGCCAGAACATGGTGCCCAGACGCTGCCCGGCACGCACCTGGTTCTGGGAGGCGGCGATGTCGTTGCCCCACGACACGATGCTGGTCGGCAGCCCGAGGCCGAGGAACGACAGCGTCGCCTCGGCGACGATGAAGACGCCGAGCGAGACCGTCGCCGTGACGATCACCGGGGCGAGCGAGTTCGGCACCACGTGGCGGAGCAGGTTGCGCCGTGGCGTGGCACCGAGCGCACGCGCGGCGTCGACGAACTCCTGCTGCTTGGTCTCGATGACGGCACCACGGGCGATACGGGTCACCTGGGGCCAGCCGAACAGCCCCAGGGCCAGCACGATCGCGAGGACCGAGCCCCAGAAGCCGCGGTTGGGCCACACGTTGTTGAGCGCGGACAGCAGCACGATCGCGGCCAGCAGCAGCGGGATCGCGTAGAAGATGTCGCCGATGCGGGAGATGAGAGCATCGAGGAAGCCGCCGTAGAAGCCGGCCACGGCACCCGTCACCAGCCCGAGCAGCGCGACGATCAGCGTCGTGAAGACGCCGACGGCGACGGAGGCCCGGGCGCCGTAGATGACGCGCGAGTACACGTCGCAGCCCTGACGGTCGAAGCCGAGTGGGTGACCGGGCGAGGAGACCGCCAGGCTCTTGCCAGGCTGGCAGAAGCTGGGGTCGTTGCTCGTGAACAGGCCCGGCACGGCGATGACCACTGCCAGGAACACGAGCAGCACGGCCGAGACCCAGAACAGCGGGTTCTTGCGCAGCTGCTTCCACGCCTCCTTCCACTGGCTCTCCGGCGGTGCCGTCGTGTCGAGGGCGCCGACGTCGTGCAGCGGGGTGTCCTCGAGGCGGGCGACGTAGCGCTCCTGCCCGGGACGGATCTTCGAGGGACGGCCGTCAGGCATAGCGGATCCTCGGGTCGAGCCAGGCGTAGAGCAGGTCCACGACGAGGCTGGTGAGCACGTAGACGAGCACCATGATGGTGACGACCGAGACGATGGTCGGGGTCTCGCCGCGTCGGACGGCCTGGAAGGCCAGGTTGCCGACACCCGGGACGTTGAAGATGCCCTCGGTCACGACCGCGCCGGCCATCAGGCCGCCCAGGTCGGCGCCGAGGAACGTCACGACGGGGATGAGGGAGTTGCGCAGCACGTGCCGGCGGTTGACCTGCCCGTCGGGCAGTCCCTTCGCGCGGGCCGTGCGCACGTGGTCGGCGGTGAGGTTCTCGATGACCGACGTGCGGGTCAGGCGCAGCACGTACGCGAACGACACGAGTCCGAGCACGATCGCCGGCAGCAGCAGCTCGCGGAACGTCGCCTGGGAACTGACCAGCGCCGGAAGCGCGCCGAGCTTGATGCCCACGAGCAGCTGGAGCACGAAGCCGAAGACGAAGATGGGGACGGCGATGACGAGCAGCGACACCACGAGCATCGTGGAGTCGAACAGCTTGCCGCGGCGCATGCCGGCGTAGAAGCCGGCGGCCACGCCGAGCACCGCCTCGATCACCAGCGCCATGAACGCGAGCTTGATCGTGACCGGGAACGCACGCTGGACGAGGTCGATCACCGGCTGCCCGCTGAACGCGGTGCCGAAGTCCAGCGTCACCGCGCCCTTGAGGAACAGCAGCCACTGCACCAGGAACGGCTTGTCGAAGTTGTACTGCTCTCGCAGTGCCTGGTAGGTGCCCTCGGGCACGGGCTTGTCTCCGAACAGCGCGACGATGGGATCGCCTGGTCGCAGGAACACCATCGCGTAGATGAGCAGCGTCGCTCCGAGGATCACCGGGATCGCTTGGAGGAGACGCTTACCGACGTACCACCACATGGGCAGGACTCCTTGTCTGAAGGGGGCGGCCGTGCCGCGACCCGCCCCGACGATACGCCGGGGGCGGAGGCACCACCGAAGGACCCGGACGCACCTGTGGGGCAACACCTGAGGTGTTGCCCCACGGGTGGTCGTGCGGGCGCCGGAGCTACTTCTTGGTGATGAGGTGCAGCTCGGGCTGGTTCTGCCAGTTGAACTCGACGTTCTCGACGTTCTTCGAGGCGGCGGCGGCCACGTTCGAGTACCACAGCGGGATGGCCGGCAGGTCCTTGAACAGAACCTCCTGGGCCTCCGACTGCAGCTCGTAGCGCTTGTCCTCGTCGGGCTCGCCGGCGATCTTCGTCATCAGGTCGTCGAACTCCTTGGAGGAGTAGTCGCCGTCGTTGGAGCCGGCACCGGTCTGGTAGAGCGGGGCCAGGTAGTTGAAGATCGACGGGTAGTCGGGCTGCCAACCGGTGCGGAAGGCGGTCTTGATGCTGCGGTTGGTGACGTCGGCGCGCAGCTCGTCGAACGTGGCGTAGGCCTGGCCCTTGGCGTCGATGCCGAGGTTGTTCTTGAGCTGGTTGGCGATCGCGTCGACCCACTCCTTGTTGCCGGCGCCGTCGCCGTTGTAGGCGATGACGAACGAACCCTTGAAGGGGGCGATGTCGTCAGCCTGGGCCCAGAGCTTCTTGGCCTCGTCGGCGTCGAAGGTCAGCACGTCGCTGCCCGGGATGTCCTTGTCGAAGCCGGGCATGACCGGCGCGGAGAAGTCCACGGCCGGCGTGCGGGTGTCGTCGAAGATGTTCTTGGTGATCTCGGGGCGGTTGATCGCCTTGGAGATCGCCTGACGACGCAGACGGCCCTCGTCGTTGGTGCCGAAGCCGGGCAGGCGCTCGGGGATGGTGACCGAGCCGAAGACCGAGCCGGGCTCGGAGATGGCCTGGACCGAGCTGTCCGACTGGAAGGTCGAGAGCGCGCTCGGCGGCACGGCGTCGAGGACGTCGAGGTCACCGGTCTGGACGGCGGTGTATGCGGTGTCCGGGTTGGTGAAGAACTTCAGCGTGACGCCGCCGTTCTTGGGCTTGCGGACGCCGTCGTACTCCTCGTTCGGGACGAGCTTGATCTGGACGTCGTGCTCCCAGGCACCCTTGCCGTCCATCTTGTACGGGCCGTTGCCGATCGGGTCCTCGCCGTAGGCCTTGATGTCCTCGAACGCGGACTCGGGCAGCGGGTAGAACGCCGAGTAGCCCAGACGCGCCGGGAAGTCGGCCTCAGGCTGGTTGAGCTCGATCGTGAAGGTCTTGTCGTCGACGACCTTGAGGCCCTCGAGCGTCTTGGCCGTCGGCTTCTCGGCCTGGACGGCGTCGAAGCCCTTGATCGGGTAGAAGAAGTAGCTGGCGAGCTGCTTGTTGGTGCTGAGCGCGCCGTAGTTCCACGCGTCGACGAACGACTTCGCGGTGACCGGCGTGCCGTCGGAGAACTTCCAGTCCTTCAGCTTCACGGTCCAGGTGACGTTGTCGTCGGACTCGATCGACTCCGCGACCTCGTTCACGCTCGAGCCGTCCTTCTGGTACGAGACCAGACCGGCGAAGAGCAGGTCGATGGCACGACCGCCACCGGTCTCGTTCGTCGACGTGGGGACGAGCGGGTTCTGGGGCTCGGTGCTGAAGTTGGTGATCACCGAGTCGCTGGACCCGGAGTCGTCACCGCCTCCGCCGCAGGCCGCCAGGACGAGGCTGCCCGCGGCGAGCAGGGCTACGCCCGCGACGCGAGTACGTCGGGAGAGACGCATGGATTCCTCCTGTGAAGATGGGTGCACGCAGTCGCGTGCGCCCCTATTGCTATCACCGGCGGACGGGCCTTCGACAGGGCCCGGAGGGGACTTCACCAACTTGCAACCTGATCAGGATGGGCCATCATGTGTGGCCCCGACGGGCCATGGACGCACGAAGGGCCCCGGACCGAGCGGTCCGGGGCCCTCGTGGTGAGGCGGGTGCTGATCAGCCCTTGCGCGCCTTCGCGGCCTCGGTGGCCTGCGGCAGGACCGTCTTGAGGTCGCCCACGACACCGAAGTCGACGAGCTCGAAGATCGGCGCCTCCTCGTCCTTGTTCACGGCGACGATGGTCTTCGAGGTCTGCATGCCGGCCCGGTGCTGGATGGCACCGGAGATGCCGTTGGCGACGTACAGCTGCGGCGAGACCGTCTTGCCGGTCTGGCCGACCTGGAAGCTGTGCGGGTACCAGCCCGAGTCGACCGCGGCGCGCGAGGCGCCGACGGCGGCACCGAGGGTGTCGGCGAAGGCCTCGACCTCGGAGAAGTCGCCGCCGGTGCCACGACCGCCGGAGACCACGATCGCGGCCTCGGTCAGCTCGGGGCGGCCCGACGCGGCCTTCTCCTTGGTGGAGACGATCTTGGCGCCCTTGGCGGCGTCGGAGACGTCGACCGAGACGGCCTCGACCGTGCCGGCGCCGGAGGCGGCCTCGGGGGCCACGGAGTTCGGCTTCACGGCGATGACCGGGATGCCCTTCGTGACCTGGGCGTCGACGGTGAAGTTCCCGGCGAACACCGACTGCGTCGTGGTGACGGTGTCGCCGTCGACCGAGACGTCGACGGCGTCGGTGATCAGGCCCGACTCGGTCTTGAGCGCCACGCGGGCGGCGATCTCCTTGCCCTCGGTGGTGGAGGGGACGAGCACCGCTGCGGCGGAGGCGTCGGTGACGATCTTGGTGAGCGCCTCGGCCTTGGGGCCGACGAGGTACTCGCCGTAGACGGCGTCGTCGAGCTGGTAGATCTTCTCGGCGCCGTGCTCGGCCAGCGAGGCCGGGACGTCTGCGCCGAAGACGACGGCCGACGGCTCGCCGATCTTGCGGGCGATCGTGAGGAGCTCGAGGCTGGGCTTGGTGGCGTTGCCGTCGACGACGTCGACGAGCACGATGACTTCGGACATCTCTCTACTCCTGCTCAGACGAACTTCTTGGAGGCGAGGAACTCGACGAGCTTCGTGCCGCCGTCGCCCTCGTCGGTGATGATCTCGCCAGCCGTGCGCGGGGGCCGCGGCTCGGTGCTGACGACCTTGGTCCAGGCGGCGTCGAGGCCGACCTCGGACGCGTCGACACCGAGGTCGGACAGGTCCCACTCCTCGACCGGCTTCTTCTTCGCGGCCATGATGCCCTTGAAGGACGGGTAGCGGGCCTCGCCGGTCTGGTCGGTGACGCTCACGACGAGCTTGCCCGAGCCCTGGACCTCCTGCGTGGCGACGTCGCCGTCGCGCTTGATCGTCACGCTGTCGCCGTCGACGGTGATCTCGCCGCCGAGGGTGACCGCGGGCAGGCCGAGACGCTCGGCGACCAGCGTCGGGACGACGCCCATGCCGCCGTCGGTGGAGGCCATGCCGAAGAACACGAAGTCGTACTCGAGCTTCTCGAGGGCCTTCGCGAGCACCAGCGAGGTGGCGAACGCGTCGGAGCCGGCGATGGCGTCGTCGTTGACGTGGACGCCCTTGTCGGCGCCCATCTGCAGGGCCTTGCGGACGGCGTCGGCGGCGTCGTCGGGGCCGACGGTCAGGACGGTGACCTCACCGTCGCCCTCCTCGACGACCTTGAGCGCCTGCTCGACGGCGTACTCGTCGAGCTCGGAGAGCAGTCCGTCGACGTTCTCACGGTCGACGGTGTTGTCGGACGAGTCGAAGGTGCGGTCGGCCGTGGCATCCGGCACGTACTTCACCGCGACGACGATGTTGGTCACGAGGACCCTCCTGTGGTCGGGGACGCGGCGTTCTACGCCGCGCTGTCGGGGACGTCCACCTTCCCACGTGGTGCTCCACGAGGTGAGGGCAGCCTTGCACCAAAGGTTACCGGCGAGTTACATACCGGGGCCAGGCGCGTCACCCATGGTATAGGTCACACCTCCCGCGCACCTGCCGTCGCAGGCGTCGCGGTCAGGACCGGGCGGGCCGGTGCAGCAGCGACGGGGCGAGGACGCCGATGGCCAGGTAGACCACCGATCCCCCGCCGTACGCCACGAACGACTCCTTGGCGGCGGCGTTCTCGCCACTGAAGGAGACCAGTCCGCGCAGGGGTTGCGTGAGCGGGTCGGCGACCGTCGCGACCGACTGGAGCACACCGGTGGACGGGTCGAAGCCGAACGCCACGAGCAGGGCCGCGAGCGCGAGCGTGACCGATGCGACCAGCCCGAGGACGCCCAGCACGACGCCGACCAGACCGATCCCCCGGCGGACCGCGGACGGACCCTCCTGCGGGACCGACGGCGGCTCCGGGACGTCGTCCGCGGCAGCGTCGTCGCGGCGCGCGACGGCGGCGGCGGCCACCTTCGCCCGGCGACGCTCGACCCGGTCCGCGCGGCGCCCTCGGGACGATCCGTCGGTCGGTGCCGCGTCGACGGGCACGCCGTCCGTGGCGGTGTCTGTGGTGGCGTCCGTGACCGGGCCGAGGGCCTCCGCACGGTGGTCCGTCGCGGACGACTCCGGGGCGTCAGGTGCTGCGGCGACCGCAGGCACCACCTGGGTCTCGACCGCGTCGGCCGGCTCCCCCGCGGGCGTCCGAGCCTCCGGGACGTCGGCGGCTCCGACCGCCTCCAGCAGCGCGGTGTCCTCCTCCGACGGCGCGGGTGCCGTGGCCGCGGTGCGCGTCACGGGACCGGAGGTGTCGGCGTCCTCGGCCGGCTCCTCGGCGGAGGGCTCGGCACGGTGGCTGCCGGGCGGGGTGGCCAGTGCCGCCCTCGCCGCTGCCTTGCTCTCCGCGCGACGCCGCGCCTTCGCCTGGGCCTCCTCCTCGGCGAGCCGTCTGGTCTCGGCGCGCTCCTGCTCGCGCTCCTCGGCGTCGGCCGCCGACTGCTCGGCCTCGAGCTGCTTGACCTCCTCGGCCCACACGCGCTCGCGCTCCCGCTCGGCGGCAGCCTCCTGGCGGGCGCGCGCACGCTCCTCGCGGGCACGCTGCTTCTCCGCCTTCGCCTCGGCACGCCGCTGTGCACGCTCGCGCCTCGCCGCGTCGCGACGGGCCGCCTTGGCTCCGCGCGACCCGGGCGCGGGCTCGGCCTCGGGTCGGCGCTCGGGGGTGTCGAGCGCAGCCTCGGCCCGCGCCAGGGGGTCCGGACGGGGGCCGCCGTGGGTCGCCGCGATCCAGGCGAGCGAGCCGGGCACGAGGTCCTCGTACGCGCGGCTGGCGCCGGGCGTGTCCGCCGGTGCGGCGGCGCCCGACGTCGCTGGTACGTCGGACGTCGCGTCGTGCTCGTCGTCCGCCTGCGCGGACGGCGCGTCGAGGCCGGCGACGATGGCGCCGGCCGTCAGGTACTCAGGATCGCCGGATGACCCTTTTTTTGGTCGGGGGGACGGCTGCCCCGGGTCCGTCGCTCACCCCCGCCGAGGCGTCGGGACCGGCCTGGCTCGACGACTCGTCGGCCGTCGGCCTCTCCTCGACGAACTCCCCCACCGCTGGTGGCTCGAGCTCCGCGAAGCTCGGCACCTGCTTGGCCGACTGGTTCGCCGCGACGATGTGCGCCTGGGCGACGCGCTCGGCCTCCGCCTCGGCGGCCGCCACCCACTGCATCGCGGTGGCCTCGGCCTCGGCCAGCTTCTCCTCGGCTGCGGATCGTGCCGCGGCGACGGCCTGCGTGAGCCGCTCCTGCGCGTCCAGCTTGGCGCGCTGCACGACCCGGTCGGCCTCGGCGCGCGCCTCCTCGATACGGCGCTGGGCGTCCTGCTCGGCCCGTTCGCCCACGGCTCGCGCCTCGGTCTCGGCCTGGGCGAGGCGGGCCGCGGCCTGCTGCTCGGCCTCGGCCAGCTTCCGCTCTGCGTCGACCCGGGCCTGCTCGGCCTCCTCGGCCTGACGACGGGCGGCCTCCTCGCGTGCCGCGGCTGCGGCCCGGGCCGCGTCGGCAGCCTCGGCCGCCACGCGCTCGGCCTCGGCCTGCGCCGTCCGCACCCGCTCCTCGGCGACCCGCTCGGCCTCGGCCAGCTTCGCCGAGGCCTGGTTGCGCTCGTCCTCGGCCTGCCGCGCCAGCTCGGCCGCCTCCGCGGTGACCCGCTCGACGTGCGCCCGCGCCTCGTCACGCTCGCGCGCCAGCTCGGCCGCGGCCTGCTCGTGGCGCTCGGCGGCCTCCGAGGCCAGCCGCTCCGCCTCCGCCTTGGCGGCGGCGAGCTGCTCGTCGGCGGAGCGCTCCGCGTCGGAGAGCCGCACGGCGATCGCGACCCGCTCCGCCGCGACCTCCTGGGCGTACTTCTCGGCCTCGGCCTTGGCGACCGCGACGTGCTCGGCGGACGTCCGCTCGGCGTCGGCGACGACCTTCTCGGCCTCGAGGCGCACCTGCTCCAGCTTGGCCTCCGCCTCGGCGCGCTCCTTCTCGAGCTGCTGCAGGGCTGCCTCGCGGTCCTGGCGCGCGGCCTCGGCGAGCTTCTGGGCCTCGGCACGCGCCTCGCTGATCCGGCGCTCCGCGTCCTGCTCGGCAGCGGCGAGACGCCGCTGCGCCGCGTCCTCGGCGTCGCGCTCGCCCTGGGCCAGACGCTCCGCAGCGGTCCGTGCTGCCTCCTCCTCGGCCTCGGCGATACGGCGCTCGGCCTCCGCCTTGGCCTCGTCGAGACGCTCCTGGGCGGCACGCTCGGCCTCCGCACGGGCTGCCTCGACACGAGCGTCAGCCTCCTGCTGGAGCTGCTCGATCTTGGCGGCGGCGGCCTGCCGCTCGCGCTCGATCTCGACCGTGACCCGCTCGGCCTCGGCACGCGCGGCGCGCACCCGCTCCTCCGCAGCCTGCTCGGCGGCTCGCAGGCGACCCTGCAGCACCTCCCGCTGCTCGGCCTCGTCGGCGCGGATGCGGGCGGCGACCTCGGCGCGCTCGCGTGCGGCCTCCTCCATGAGACGGGCGGCCTCGGCGCGGGCGGCGCTGACGCGCTGCTGCGCGGCGGCGCTGGCCGCGGCGAGCTTCTCGGCGAACGTGCTGGGGGCCGGTGCGGCCTGATCGTCCTGCGCGGGCTGCTCGGACGTCACGGTGGTCTCCTCGGCCTGGCCGGCCTCGTCGTCCGACGGGACCGTGGCGGTCGGCGTCGGCTCCTGCTCGGACGGCTCGTCCTGGGCCGGGCTCGGCTCGGCGTCGGCCTGCTCGGCCTCCGCACGCTCCGCCTCCGCCGCGGCCGCACGCTCAGCCTCCGCCTGCTCAGCGGCTGCACGCTCAGCCTCCGCCTGCTCGGCAGCGGCACGCTCGGCCTCCGCCTGCTCGGCAGCCGCACGCTCAGCCTCCGCCTGCTCCGCAGCCGCACGCTCAGCCTCCGCCTGCTCAGCGGCTGCACGCTCAGCCTCCGCCTGCTCGGCAGCGGCACGCTCAGCCTCCGCCTGCTCCGCAGCCGCACGCTCGACCTCGGCCTGCTCCGCAGCCGCACGCTCGACCTCGGCCTGCTCCGCGGCCACACGCTCAGCCTCGGCCTGCTCCGCAGCGGCCTGCTCCGCGGCCGCACGCTCGACCTCGGCCTGCTCCGCAGCGGCTGCATCAGCGTCCGACGCGGCGTCGGACTCGGGCTCGGCGAGGGAGGCGGCCGTCGGGGGCGCCCACCGTCGCGTACCCGAGGAGGACGTGTCGGCGCTGGTCTGGGACGGCTCGTCGTCGGAGTCCTCGACCGCGGGGAGCGTCTGCGTCGTCTCGGACAACGCGGCGTCGATGTGCTCGTCGTCGGTCGAGGGCGCGTCGGGCGACGGCGTCGTCTCGACCGCCGGCTGCTCGGCGGTGGCCGAGGGATCCGCAGCGGGGGCGGTCGGCTCGGACGTGGCCGCCTCGGGCGCGGGCCGCTCCTGCGGCGCGACCGGCTGCGGCTCGGGCTCGCTCGCCTGCGCGGCGGCACGCTCCTGCGCCTCGATGGCCTCCTCGGCCGCCTTGAGCGCGGGCTCCGGCTCGTCACCCTCGCGACGCCCGCGGCGTGAGGCGTTGAAGGCGCGGGCGGCGTTGCGCTCGGCACGTCGCTTCTCGGCCGCCATCTGGCGCGCGGCACGCTGGGCCGCTCGCTTGGCCCGTCGGTCGTCGGGCGCACCGCGGCGCGCGTCGTCCGCGGCAGCCTCGCTCTCACCGCCAGACTGCTCCAGCATGTCGGCAGCCACCTTCAACGGATCGGCGCGTCGACGCTCCTGCGGCTGGTTCGAACCTGAGTCGGTCATGACTACCCTTCTCGCGAGCACGGCGGCACGTCGCAGCACAGTATGCCCCATGCGTCCCTGGTGCCACAGGTGTTCCGTGGCGATGTCGAGGCGTGAGACCCAGAACCCGTAGTGGCGCCTCTCCCACGTCGGTAGGACACCGGTCAGGACCCGCTGAACGTGGCCTTGCCGGGGCCGTTCTCGACGAAGGAGTCCATGCCGGCACGACGGTCGTCCGTTGCGAACAGGCCCGTGAACTCGATCCGCTCGATCTCCAGGCCCGTCTGCAGATCCGTCTCCAGCCCGCGGTCGACCGCACTCTTCGCGGCCCGCAGCGCGAGCGCAGGTCCCCCGACGAAGCCGCGCGCCCAGGCGACGGCCGCGTCGAGCACCTCGTCGGCGGGCAGCACGCGGTCGACGAGACCGATCCGCAGCGCCTCCTGCGCGCCGACGAAGCGCCCCGTGAAGATGAGGTCCTTCGCGACCGAGGGACCCACGAGCCGCGCGAGCCGCTGGGTGCCACCGGCGCCGGGGATGATGCCGAGGAGGATCTCCGGCTGTCCGAGCTTGGCGTTCTCCGCCGCGAACCGCAGGTCGGTGGACAGGGCGAGCTCGCAGCCCCCGCCGAGGGCGAAGCCGGTCACCACGGAGACCGTCGGCTTGCCGATGGCCGCGACCGCGCGCGTGAACTCCTGCAGCAGGTGGCCGTGCCGCGCCATCTCCTGGTACGACATCGCGGCCATCTCCTTGACGTCGGCGCCCGCGGCGAACACCTTCGGACCGCCGTGCAGCACGACCGCCGCGACGTCGTCGCGCATGTCCACCTCCCGCGCCACCTCGACCAGCTCGCGCTGGACCTGCGCGTCGAGCGCGTTCATGGGCGGGCGGATGAGCTGGACGAGGGCGACCCCGTCGGTCACCTCGAGCTGGACGAGCTGCGTCACGCTGGTTCCTTCCGTCGGGCCGGCGTCGTGACACCGACCACAGGGCCGTGGCCGCGAGCATAGGAGGAGCGCCACCTGGTCCGACGCGCGGGTGAACAGGGTGCGGACCGGTCCCGAGCCACTAGCGTGTCCCCATGGTCGCTCGGGTCCCGGTGCTGGAAGTCCGTCCGTGCCTCGACCGTGGGCGCTTCCCGGCCAAGGTGGTCCCCGGCGAACCGTTGACCGTCGAGGCACTCGTCCTGCCCGACACGGTGGAGGTCGGCGCCGCGGTCGTGCTGACCGGCCCCGACGGCGAACGCCGTGACCCCGTGCCGATGCAGCACCTCGGCGACCACGTCTGGTCGGCCACCGTGTCGGCCGACGAGGTGGGCGCGTGGACCTACCACGTGGAGAGCTGGCAGGAGCCCCTGCGCACCTGGGCGGCACGGGTCGTGACCGACATCGACCACGGGGCCGACCCGGAGACCGTGCTCGCCCAGGGCAGTGCGCTCGTCCTCGCGCTCGGAGGCGAGGATCCGGCAGCTCTCGACGTCGGCGACGACCTCCTCGACACCACGACGCCGGCCCACGAGCGGCTCGCCGTCGGCCTGGCCTACGTGGCATCCCTGCCCGACCACCTCGGCCGCGCCGACGTCGGCTCGACGGACCCGCTCCCTCTGCGTGTGGATCCCGAGCGCGCCCTCGTCGGCGCCTGGTACCGCCTGGCCCCGTCCACCCCCGACGACACGCTCTCCGACGCCGCCGCGCGCCTGGACCACGTCGCCGCCCTGGGCTTCGACGTCGTCCGCCTCCCGCCGCTGCACCCCACGCGCGGCCGACCGTGGGACGCCGCCCCCGTCGTCGGTGACCACCTCGACGTCGACCCTCGCCTCGGCACCGTCGCCGACCTCGACGCGCTCGTGCAGCGCGCCCACCAGGTCGGGCTCGAGGTGGCGCTGGAGCTCACCTGGACGGTGGCTCCCGGCCACCCGTGGCTCGAGCGGCACGCGGGGTGGTTCGTGCCGACCGGTGAGGAGACCTGGCGTCTCGATCCCGACGCCGAGCCCGCCGGGGTGCTCGGGCTGGCGCTGGAGACGCTGGTCGGGTGGGCCGATCGCGGCATCGGGGCCTTCGTGGTCCGGGACGCGCAGCAGTGGCCGCTCGGGCTGTGGGAGCAGGTGCTGCGCGAGCTGGCCGTCGCGGCGCCCGACGTCCTCCTCCTGTCCGAGGGCTCGGCCAGCCCCGCGCAGGCGCACGCCCTGGCGCTGGTCGGGTTCCACCAGACGACGCCCGCGCTGCACGACGCCCTCGGCGTCGCCGACGTGGAGGACGTCCTCGCGGGTGTCGGACGCGGGTCGGTCACGCGGACGCACCTCGTCGCCGCCCCCGGCGGTGGGCGCGCCTCGACCCTGGACGACGGTGGCGCCGCCACGCGCTGCGCGTGGGCCGCGGTCGCCGCGCTGGGCAGTCCGGCGTGGGAGACCGGCAGCATGCTGGAGGCGATCGACGGACCGAGCTCGGAGCCGGAGCCCGACGTGGCCACGTTCCTCGGCCGCCTCAACGAGCTGCGCCGCGCCCACCCCGCGCTGCGCCGCCGACGCGGTCTCGTGCTGCACCGCGTCCACCACGCGGGCGTGCTCGCGTTCAGCCGGGGCGACGGCGACGACACCCTGCTCGTCGTCGTCGACCTGTTCCCCGCCTTCGCCAAGTCCGTCGGCGTGCCGGGCGCCCTCGGCGCCCCGGGAGAACGCCTGCAGGACGAGCTCGACGGCACCTGGCACACGCTCGACACGCTCACGCTCGACCCAGAGCACCCCGTGCGGGTGCTGACGGCGCGACGCTGAACGCACCGGCGTCCACGCGCCGGACCCCGCTGCGTGCCGTCGGTCGGCCGCGTACGGTGACGACGTGACCGCCATCCTGCGTGACGACGACCTCCACCTCGAGCCGACGAGCGGCGCGGACGGCCTCAGCGGCTGGTCCGTCGTCGTCGACGGTGAGCGCCGCGGCACCATTGCGCTGCTCGACGAGGGACGCGGCACCGGGTCCGTGCGCTGGAACACCGGCACCGGCGAGCAGTCGCTCGGCCTGGCCGTGCGCGCCCTGCGCCTCGTGCTCGCGCACGCGTTCGACGACCTCGCGCTGCAGAGGATCGAGGCGCGCGTGCCGGTGGACCGCACCGGTGACGTCCGCGCGGCGTCGATCAGCGGTCTACGTCGCGAGGGGATCGCGCGGGGCGCCGGCGACTCCCCCGACCGCGCCCTGCTCGCACGACTGCGCGACGACCCCCCGGCCGACAGCCGCGACGGGTTCATCGCGCTGCTGAACGCCGGTCTGCCGACGAAGCGGGTCATCTCGCAGGGGGTGCTGCGCGACGGCGAGGGCAGGGTGCTGCTCTGCCAGCTCACCTACAAGCAGGAGTGGGACCTGCCCGGAGGTGTCGTGGAGGTCGGCGAGTCGCCGTCGGAGGGGCTCGTGCGCGAGCTGGAGGAGGAGCTCGGCCTCACGTTGACCCTGCACGGCCTTCTGACCGTGAACTGGCTCCCGGCGTGGCGCGGGTGGGACGACGCGTGCGTCTTCGTCTTCGACCTGGGCGTGGCCGACGCGTCGATCGTCGACGGCATGGCGCTGCAGCCGACGGAGATCGCCGGGGTGCACTGGTGCGACGCCGACACCGTCCGCGACCGGGCGACCGCGGCCGCGACCGAGCTGCTCGACGCCCTCGCCGCGGGCGAGGTCCCGCCCTACCGCGAGGCGCCGCTCGCCCCCGACCCGCCGGTCGTCTGAGTCGTCAGGGACCCTCGGCCTCCACCACGCCGCCGTACTGCCCGATGACGCGCGGTCGCCCGGAGCCGCCGGGGATCTCGACCAGCACCTGGTGCAGGTAGCGCAGACGACCGGACGAGGAGACCCCCGACTCCAGCAGCGCCTTCTGCGGGGAGTCGTCCGGCCAGGTCACCTGGATGCCGTCGCGGACGCGGTAGGAGTCGACCCGTTCGAGGGTGGCGAAGACCAGCGCTCCCCCGTCGGCCGTCCTGAGCGCGTGGGTGACCTTCTCGGACTTCCACGTCTGGCTGAACCGGACGCCGTCGAGCGCGGCGTTGCGGCGCGCGGCGGTGCGCATCTGCGCCCGGAAGTCGTCGCTCTCGATCGTCCGCGCCTGCGACGCCGAGGGGTCCTCGAGCGCGGCGGCGTAGCGGTCGGCGGCCTCCTGCGGCGACATGCTCATGCCGGTCGCGCTGCGCGGGTCGACGGTGAGCGCGGCACCGTCGCGCTCCCGCAGCTCGGGCAGACGCGTGCTCAGCACCGTCTCGGGGCTCGCCACGAGGAACCAGGGGTCGACGGCCGACCCACGCTCGAAGACCTGCACGCGGTTGACCTTCGCGGCAGGGTCGCGGACCTCGACGACGAACCAGAGCGGGTAGGCGGTGAACCGGGGCACCGCGAGCCGCTCGACCTGGTCCGACGTGCCGTCGGACCCCACTCCGCGCGAGAGCCGCTGCGCGACGTCGAACGACCCGGTGTCGATCGCGAGCACCGCGCCGCTCTCGACGGTGGACAGCGGCTTGGGGTCCAGCAGCTTCGCGGCGGCCTCCCGCACCTGGTCGTAGCGGCTCAGCACCCGTTCGACCCCGGCCCGGTCGATCGGGACCGTCGAGGCAGGACGGTCGTCGCGCGGGCGGGGCACGGTGCAGGAGGTCAGGACCAGCACGCAGGCCAGCAGCACCACGACCGGGGCGGACCGCCGGCTCATCGGTCACGCTCCTCGTCGTCGACGACCTCGTAGTCGGCGAGCTCGTCCTCGGAGACCTCGTGCTCCACCCCGTCCTCGTCGACGAACACGTAGACGACCGGCGGGGGTGGTACGACGCGGGCGGCGGGCTCGTCGGTCGCAGCAGGCTCGGTCGCAGCAGGCCCGGTCGCGGCAGGCTCGGCCGCACCCGGGTCGAGGGCGGTGCTGTCGGGTCCTTCGGCGGCGAGCCGCTCCTGCAGCCGGGCTGCCTCCTCGGCCGTGATCTCGTGCTCGACCCCGTGCTCGTCGACGAACACGTAGACCTCCTCCTCCACGACCTCGACCTCCTCCTCCGGCTCGCTGCCGCGCTCGCGCCGCGGACGTCGCGGACCACCGGTGAACGCCACCGACCCGCGTCGCAGGAGCACCCCGGACCACGCGAGCCCCAGGCCCCCGAGCAGCGCGCCGAGACCGAGCCCGAAGCCGCCCCTCACGCCGTAGGCGAAGGTGACCCGCAGGCCGGAGAGGTCCGAGGCGCCCACCGCGAGGATCGCGAGCGACACCGGCGTGTCGGGCAGGGTCGTGCTGATCGACGCACCGCCGAGTCCCGCGGAGTCGGCGATCCACCAGTCGAGTGCCGTGGGCGCGCCGGGCAGCGCCGGTCGACCGCGACGCTCCGCCGTGCGCACCGTCCACGGGGCACGGAACGACGTGACCTCGAGCCGTCGCGTGCCGGCCAGGTAGTCCTGCACGTCGACCGTGTTGCCGAGGCCCACGAACACCGGCTTGTTGACGGGGACCTCGACCAGGACGTCGACCTGCAGCCCGCGGTAGGTGATGACGTCGGGCGCGGTGACCACGGCGACGCCGTCGGTCCGGACCGCGTGCGGTCCCGTCGTGAAGCGGCTGTCGGGACCGAGGACGACCATGACGGCGGCACCGGCGAGCGCGAGCAGGAGACCGACGGCGACGAGCGGCCAGGCCAGACGTCGCGCCATCACCCCTCCTCGCCGTGGCTGCTCCCACGGCTGCCGTCGCCGCACCCTAACGCGCAGGCGAGGCCGCCGCCGTCAGAAGAGCGCCGACGCGAGAGCGCGTCGCGCGTCGGCGACACGGGGGTCGGTGGTGCCCACCACCGTGAACAGCTCCAGGAGCCGCTCACGGATCCGGTCGCGGTCGTCGCCATGCGCGGTGCGGACCAGTCCGACGAGCCGCGCGAAGGCGTCCTCGACGTGTCCGCCGCTCACGTCGAGGTCGGCAACGAGGAGCTGCGCGTCGACGTCGTCCGGGGCGTCCGCGGCGGCCTTGCGGGCCTGCTGCAGGTCGGCGTCCTTCGTGCGGGCGAACAGCTTGACGCCGGCGAGGCGCTCGGCGACCTCGGCGTCGCCGGGGTGCTGCAGCGCGAGCCGCTCGTACTCCGCCACGGCCGTGTCGGTGTCACCGGCCGCGAACGCCGCGTCGGCCGCGGCGAACCGGGGGTCCTCCGCAGGCTCCTCGGCCTCGGCCGGCTCGACCCCGGCCGGGGTCGCGCGACCGGTCAGTCCGTTCTGCACCGCCAGCGCCACCAGCTGCTCGAGGTACTGGCGCACCTCGGTCTCCTCGGCGAGGCCCTGGAACAGCGGCACCGGCTGGCCCTTCACGAGACCGACGACGACGGGGACGCCCTGCGCCTGGAGCGCCTGGGCGATTGCCGGGTTGGCGTCGATGTCGACCGCCGCGAGGAGGACCCGTCCCTCGAGCGTGTCGACGACCCGCGCGAGGAGGTCGACGAAGTCGCGGCTCTGCGGTGCGCGGGGAGACCACAGGGCGAGCACGACGACGTGCTGCATGGACGCCTCGAGCGCGACGGTCTGGAAGGTCTGCTCCGACACGTCGACCGTGTAGCCGCCGCCGGGGCCCGACGGAGCGCCCGCCGGGGCGGACGGCTTGGCCAGGGCGGAGAGGTCGATGGCACCGGGACGCGAGAAGCTCATGGGCCCATCCTAGGAACCCACCCCCGGAGTCGGGTCGGCTGTCCGCGCGCCCCGTTCGTCAGCGACCGTCGGGCAGCGGCCGCGGGCCGTCCGGTCGCGGTCCGCGCAACCCGGCTCGCTGCACGACCCGCTGGATCGTCAGGTCGCGCTCGTCGGGGTCGCCGATGTAGCGGATGTCGCGCAGTCCCTGCGCCTGCGCGGCGGACTCGAACACGAAGTGCCCGTAGCCCAGCAGGCGACCCACGAACGGCTTCTCGACCGTGATGTCGAGGATGCGGGTGATCGGCATCGTCGCGATGCGCACCGAGAAGACGCCCGACGCGCGGAAGACGCGCATGTTCGTGATGACGAAGACGTCGCGGTGCTCCCGCGCGACGCAGTAGAGCGCGTACCCGAGGCCGCCGGCAGCCAGCAGCAGGAACAACCAGCCGAGCTGGATCGGACCGACGAACGCGAGCACGCCGACGAGCAGCGCGGCCAGCGCCACGGCCGCGGGGCGCAGGTACACGACACCGTGCTTGCGCACGAGGTCGATGACGTGCTCACCCTCCTCAGCGAGGAGGTGGCCCTCGACGTCCTGGTCCGGGATCCGCGCCAGCAGGGCGGCCAGCGCGGAGCTGCCCAGCACGGGGACTACCGGGTGAGCTCGTCGACGAAGATGAAGACCTGCCCGAAGGCGTCGATGACCGCGTTGACCGCTCCGCTGACCGCGTCGGCAGCACCAGCGGGCGCGGTCAGCAGGTAGTAGACCACGAACGCGGCGACGAGGAGCACGAGGACCTTCTTCAGCACGGCACCATTCCTACCCCAGGCCGGCCCCGTGTCCCGGCAGGCGCGCCCGGCGTGGCCCGTCCCACGTCAGCGGGTCCCGGGCGTCGGTCTCACTGGACCACGTCGAGCAGCACGTCCGCCGCGGCGAACGGATCCTGCTCGCCGGCCAGCACCTCGGCGGCGAGGTCGTCCAGCCGGGCGTCGGCGCCGACGTGCCCGAACCGCTCCCGCAGCTCGTGGACGGCGACCGCCTCGATCTCCCGTCGCGTCCGGGCGAGCCTGCGTCGGCGCAGCTCGCCGCTGGCGTCCTGGTGCGCCCGGTGACGGTCGATCTCCGTCACCACGTCGTCGATGCCCTCGCCGCGCGAGGCAACGGTGAGGACGATCGGCGGCTTCCAGGCACCCTCCGGCCGCTCGGCCATGGCGACCATGGAACGCAGCTCCCGCCGGGTGGACTGCGCACCGTCGCGATCGGCCTTGTTGACGACGAAGACGTCGCCCACCTCCAGGATGCCGGCCTTCGCGGCCTGGATGCCGTCGCCCATGCCCGGCGCCAGCAGGACGAGCGTCGTGTCGGCGAGCCCGGCCACCTCCACCTCCGACTGACCGACGCCGACCGTCTCGACGAGCACGACGTCGCAGCCCGCCGCGTCGAGCACCCTCAGGGCGTGCGGAGCGGCCCAGGACAGTCCCCCGAGGTGTCCGCGGCTGGCCATCGAGCGGATGTAGACCCCGTCGTCCGTGGCGTGGTCGCCCATGCGGATGCGGTCGCCGAGCAGCGCGCCGCCGGTGAACGGCGACGTCGGGTCCACCGCCAGCACGCCCACCCGCTTGCCCCGTGCGCGCAGCGCGGTGACCAGGGCGGCGGTCGACGTCGACTTTCCGACGCCGGGCGATCCCGTGAGGCCGACGACGTGCGCCCGACCGACGAGCGGCGCGAGCGCCGCGCTGACCTCGCGGAGCACGGGTGACTCGTCCTCCACCAGGGAGATGAGACGGGCGACCGCCCGGGGCTGCCCCTCCCGCAGTCGCGCGACGAGGTCGGCGACGTCGGGTGCGCGCAGGCGCGAGGCAGCCACGGGCGGTCGGTGTGGACGGTGGTCGGCCGTCAGGCGGACGGCACCGTGATGAGCAGGGCGTCACCCTGGCCGCCGCCACCGCACAGCGCGGCTGCGCCGAGACCACCACCGCGACGCTTGAGCTCCAGCGCCAGGTGCAGCACGATGCGTGCGCCGCTCATCCCGATCGGGTGCCCGAGCGAGATCGCGCCGCCGTTGACGTTCACGATCTCCTCGGAGATGCCGAGCTTGCGCGTCGAGGCGATGCCCACCGCGGCGAACGCCTCGTTCAGTTCGACCAGGTCGAGGTCGGCAACGGTCTTGCCCTGCTTGGCGAGCGCCTTCTCGATCGCGTTCGCGGGCTGCTCCTGCAGCGTGGAGTCGGGGCCGGACACGTTGCCGTGCGCGCCGATCTCGGCGATCCAGCTCAGGCCGAGCTCCTCGGCCTTCGCCTTGCTCATGACCACGACGGCGGCGGCGCCGTCGGAGATCTGGCTGGCCGTGCCGGCAGTGATGGTGCCGTCCTTGGAGAACGCCGGACGCAGCCGTCCGAGCGACTCGGCCGTGGTGTCGCCGCGGACGCCCTCGTCGGCGGAGACGACGACCGGGTCGCCCTTGCGCTGCGGGATCTCGACGGGGACGATCTCCTCGTCGAAGACGCCGTTCTTCTGGGCGGTCGCGGCGAGCTGGTGGGACCGGGCCCCGAAGGCGTCCTGCTCCTCACGCGTGAACGTGTCGACGTCGGCGTTGCGCTGCTCGGTGAGCGCACCCATCGCCTGGTCGGTGAGCGCGTCCCACAGGCCGTCGTACTCCATGTGGTCGAGCAGGGTGGTCTTGCCGTACTTGGTGCCCTCGCGCGAGCCCTGGAGCAGGTGCGGCGCCTGCGTCATCGACTCCTGGCCACCGGCGACGACGACGTCGTACTCGCCGGCGCGGATCAGCTGGTCGGCCAGCGCGATCGCGTTGATGCCGGAGAGACAGACCTTGTTGATGGTCAGGGCGGGGACGTCGAGCGGGATGCCGCCCTTGAACGCGGCCTGGCGGGCGGGCACCTGACCAGCGCCGGCCCCGAGGACCTGGCCCATGATCACGTAGTCGACCTGGTCGCCGGTGATCCCGGCCTTCTCGAGGGCGCCCTTGATGGCGATGCCACCGAGGTCGGTGCCGGACAGCGTCTTGAGGCCGCCGAGGAGGCGACCGATCGGCGTGCGGGCGCCGGCGACGATCACGGACTGGGTCATGGGGTTGCTCCCTTGCATGGACACAGGTGGTGGGGTGCCGGTCACTCTACTCGCGAGTCACATGCTCGGGAGCAGGTGTGGGTCACCTCACGGAGCGCCTGAGAAGCGCCGTGCCAGCAGTGCACCCACTGCCGCGCCAGCCCCTGGCAGGAGCAGCAGCGACGCCGCTCCCGGACGGACGCCGAGCGAGGCGCTGCTCGCCCCGTCGGAAGCGCTGCGTGTCAGGACGACCATCTCCACGTTCCCGACGCCTGCCGCGACACGGCCGTCGCGGTCGCCGAGGGCGCGGGTGGCCTGCACCGCGAGTACCGCGAGCAGGAGGCAGGCCAGCAGCATCCCCAGCGCGACACCGCGTCTCACCGGTCGCCAGGGTCGTGGTCCGAGCACGCTCATCCGGTCTCTCCTTCTGACGTCGGAGGGGGGTCGACGTCCCCCCGACGAGTGCGGGCGAGCAGGCCGTTTTCGGCTCGCACGCCGACGAGGACGGCCGCCACGGTCACGGCGGACAGCAGGGTGACGAGCGCAGCGGGGTCCGCGCCGCCACCGAGCACGAGGGCGACCGTGGCCAGCGCGCCGACGGCGCCCAGCTCAGCCACGGGGTCGCCGGCGGGCGCGCCCAGCACGGCACCGACTGCGAGACCGACCCCCGTCGCTGCGACACAGAGGACCAGCGGCACGAGCACCATCCCGACACCGGAGGGCGAGGACAGCGCCAGTCCCACGAGGATCAGCGGGGCCGTGCAGACGAGAACACCGCCCAGCGCGAGCCCGACATGCCGCCACGACGTGACGAGCCAGCGCACGTCGAGCGGGAGCACACCGTCGAGTCCGCGCAACGCCACCCCCGCCACCGCGCACACGAGAGCCGCCACCACGACACCGCCGGTGGACGGACCGACCTCGGGACGCCACTGAGGCGCCACGCCCAGCACGGCCAGCAGGCTCGTCCCCATGAGCAGATGCACCTGCGTGGGCCTGGCACGCAGGACCCGGGTGACCTGCAGCACCAGCAGCGGGACACGCCGGAACCGTCTCCGCCCCCAGACGCCCCGCAGACCGGGATCCGGTCGCACCGCCCCGAGCAGCAGACCAGCCAGCACCGTCCAGAGCAGCAGGTCGAGCCCGAGATCGACGGCTGCACGGCCGCCCGTCATCACGTCGAGCACCCGCGGCCACACGGCCAACGCCGGGGCGAGCGGATGCAGCAGGCCGTGGCCGACGGCCCCGACGGTCGCCAGGGTCCAGCCGGTCCACACGAGCGCCGCGAGCGGAGCCGCCACGACCGCGGGCACGCCGAGGCGCGCGGCCGCGGCAGTCGCGCCGCTGGCGACCACAGAGCACAGGAGGCCCGTCGCGACTCCTGCGACGACGCAGACCGCGACCATCAGCGACGCCTCGAGGTAGCCCGTGCCGACCTCGCTGAGGAGGAGCAGGAGCGCGGGAGTGCAGACGAGCACCAGCAGCCCGAGCGCGAGCAGACCCGGCAGCCGCTGCAGACGGGCGGCCGCACGACGACCGACCGGCAGGGTCAGCAGCGGGCCGTGGACCCCGCGGGGAGCGGTCTGGTCAAGCACCACGATCGCCAGGCCGACCGCGAGCACGAGCGACGGCGGCACGAGCACGGCACCCGTGGACACCTCGTCACGCCACCGGGAGCGCGCGAAGACCGCCCCGGACGCCGCGACCGCGCCCACCAGCCCGGCCAGGGCCAGCGCGATCCTCGGCGATGCGCCGCGCAGGAGGACGTGGCGCCCGTGCACGCGCGCGAGCAGGACCCCCGTCACCCGACGTGCTCCTGGTACGCCGACGCCAGCGCCCGATGCCGACCTCGCACCTCGTCGACAGTGCCGGTGGCCACGACGCGACCGCCGTGCAGCAGGACCACCCGGTCGGCCCGGCGCTCGACCCAGGCGAGGTCGTGAGTGCTGACGACGACCGCCGCTCCGTCGGCCCGGGCGTCGTCGAGCATCCGGTCGGCGGTTCCTGCCGCCAATGGATCGAGGCCATTGCTCAGCTCGTCCACGAGGAGCAGACGGGGACGGTGCATCAGCGCGGCGACGAGCTGTGTCTTGCGGCGCATCCCGTGGCTGAACGCGGCGAAGGGCGTGCTGCCGGGCGCGTGTCCGAGGCGGTACGCCAGGTCGGCCGCGTGGCGAAGCGTCTGCGCGGCCCGGTCGGTGTCGCGCACTCTTGCCAGCAGGGCGTAGTACTCGTCGGCCGTCAGCTCGGGGTAGACGGTCGCCTCCTCGTCGGGCACGTAGCCGACCCGGGCGAGATGGCGGCGCGCACCGAGGTCGACGACGTCGTCGTCGAGCACGACCGCTCCGCCGGTGACCTCCACCTGACCGAGGAGCGCCGAGAGGACCGTGGTCTTGCCCGAGCCGTTGACGCCCACGAGGGCCAGCAGCTCACCGTCGGCCACCTCGCAGTCCACCGGGCCGACCTCGAAGGACCCACGTCGGGTCCGCACGCCCTCAAGTCGCAGCACGTCGGACCTCCGTCCTGCGCACCGCCCGCGCGAGCATCGCGCCGTCGGCCGCCCATGGCCCGAGGTGCACCAGGTGGCTCAGCCCGACCGCGCAGGCGACGACCGCGAACTCGAGGCCCAGCACCGGGAGCAGGCCGAGCGGAGCGACGGCGAGCCCGCCCGCGAGGCCCGCGATCGGACCGGCCACAGCCACGGCCGCGGACCGGGCGCGACCCTCGGGCTCGAGGTCGCGCGGGCGCAGCAGCGCCATCCGCCACCCCCGCACGACGACCACCGCTCGATCGCGACGCCAGCCGAGCGCCAGGAGGTGCCCGATCTCGTGGAACGCCATGGTCGCCCAGAGGCAGACCACGAGTGCCGCGACGAGGACGGACGACTCGACCAGGACGTCAGTGCCGAGGTCGGGTCGTACGCCCCGCAGAGCCAGCACGAGACCGCCGGCGCCGACCAGGAGCACGACGGTCGGCCACAGCAGGATGCGTGTCGTGGCTCGCGCGACCCCGCGGACGGTGGCGGGCAGGCGGTAGGCGCGGAAGAGGTCGCCCTCCGTGACGAATGCCGCTGCAGTACCGGCGACCCCCGACCGCGACCACACCAAGCGGCGCGGACGCCGCACGGCCAGCAACGCCTGGTCGTCGAGAGTGCGGAGCAGGTCGAGGACGTCCTCACGCGCCCGGTCGGTGGGGATGCCGTAGCGGTCGGCGAGCCGCACCGACACCTCCTCGACCGTCCACCCACCCTCCGCCAGCGCCCCGACCACCTCAGCCGCGGAGTCGTTGACCGCGTGCCGGGCCCCCAGTGTGGTGTCGACCAGGTCCTGGGCCCTCTCGTCCCAGCGGACCTCGGACGGCAGACCGACCACGTCCTGCACGTCGAGCCTCATCGGCCGCTCCTCCCTGCGGGGTGGATGGTGCGGGCAGTGTGGACGGCCCCAAGGAGCCGCCCCGCACCCGCGACACGGATGTCCCGGGTGCCCTCGGTGACGGACCGCATCACTTGCGGCAGACCGCCTTGATGTTCACGACGTAGTGCGCCTTGCACGACTTGACGCCACCGTTCCCCTTGCAGACGTACTTGCACCAGAGCGCGGCACCGCCGAAGTACGCGACGATGCCGATCGGGACGACGAACCAGGCCTGGTTCTCTTCATGGCCCGCCGAGGGCACGACGTCGATGACGGGACTGCGGTAGTCCTCGAGCACGAGGGTGGACATGATGTCTCCTTTCACGAGGGCGGCTTCGGTGCCGCCAGCGTGAGCATGACGGCGTGCCGCGCGACGACGTCACCCGTCTTCGGCATTGGTGGGGAAGGTCTTGACGCAGGACGACCGGTCGCCTACGTCGTCGCCGAGCCGCTCCAGCTCGCGAGCCGCGGCGAGCATGAGCCGGGCCACCGGCGCCGCACGACGACCGGCGTCGGTCAGCACGATGCGCGCCCCCTCACGCCGCACGAGTCGGACACCGCAGCCCTTCTCGAGGGCCTGCACCTGAGCACTCACCGCCGGCGTGGAGAAGCGCAGCACCCGGGCCGCGTCGGTGAAGGAGCCGATCTGCTCGACCGCGACGAAGGCGCGCAGCATCCGCAGGTCGAGATGCACGGCGACTCCCCCTCCCCTGGCTCCGCGGCGGCCGTCGCGGCCCGATCCGTGCGCGCCGGCACGGAGCAGGGCGGGACCCGACGGTCGGGCGGCCTGCTCGACCGCGCAGCACCGAGCCAAGAGCAGCGGACCCTCGCAGGACAACGAGATTCACGATCTCTAGGACTGCTCTTGAGAAGTCCCTCGCTTCTTGGTAGAGGCCGCGGACCTGCCGCTCCCGTCGACGTCGGGACGTGCTGCACCCGGGACGTCGCCGCGTGGCCGTCGCCCCTGCGGTCGCGGCCCGGCCGGCCCCGACTGCACCGACGCCTCCAGCCGCTGGAGCTCCTGCGCGGCGACCAGGATGAGGCGGGCGATCGGCACGGCCCGCCGCCCTGCGGCCGTGAGTCGCGTGCCGGAGCCCGTGCGCTCGACCAGGCGCGTGCCGCACTCCTTCTCCAGGGCCCGCAGATGGGCACTGACGGCGGCCGGTGAGAACGCCAGCGCCTGCGCCGCACCTCCGATGGACCCCTGCGCCTCGACCATCACCAGCGCCCGCAGCATGCGCATCTCGACGTGCATCCGACCTCCGCCCTCCGTGGACTATCGACACTACGTTCGATCTCGGACGACCGTCCCGCGCCCGGCTGCACGCTCCTCTACGCTGCCTCCCATGACCTCCTCCTCCGTCGTCCCCGACCACCTGCTCGTCGCGATCGACCACGTCGGCATCGCCGTCCCCGACCTCGACGAGGCGCTCGCCTTCTACTCCTCGGTCTTCGGGCTGGAGTCGGTGCACGAGGAGGTGAACGAGGAGCAGGGCGTCCGCGAGGCGATGCTGGCGGTCGGCGACTCGGGCTCGTGCATCCAGCTGCTGGCGCCGCTGGACGACAGCTCGACCATCGCGAAGTTCCTCGACCGCAACGGCCAGGGCGTCCAGCAGCTCGCCTACCGCGTGACGGACATCGACGCGGTGTCGGCCGTCCTGCGCGACCGGGGCGTCCGGCTGCTGTACGACCAGCCGAAGCGCGGCACGTCCGACAGCCGCGTCAACTTCGTGCACCCGAAGGACGCCGGCGGCGTGCTTGTCGAGCTGGTCCAGCCGGCAGCCACCGGCCACTGACGTCCGCCACGGCGGCCCGCGCCGCCCCCGCCCGGGCCCCGGACCCCGCCCTGGACCTGGCGTGACCTGATCCACATGCGCGAGACGGGACGCAGAAGGCTACGTCTCGGTAACATCGCCGAAACCCGTGCCGGACCGAGCGCCGGAACACCCACCACTGGAGGCCCCGTGCAGCACATCCTCGACGCGATCCTCGCCGGAGACACGGCGGACGAGGACTTCGCCCACCTGGAGATCCCCGACCACTACACCGCCGCCACCGTCCACAAGGACGAGGTGGACATGTTCGAGGGCGTCGCCAGCCGCGACAAGGACCCCCGCAAGTCGATCCACGTCGAGGACGTGGCGCTCCCCGAGCTGGGCCCGGGCGAGGCGCTCGTCGCCGTCATGGCCAGCGCCATCAACTACAACACCGTCTGGACGTCGATCTTCGAGCCGGTCTCGACCTTCGGCTTCCTCGAGCGCTACGGCAAGCTCTCGCCGCTCACCAAGCGCCACGACCTGCCGTACCACGTGGTCGGCTCGGACCTCGCCGGCGTCGTGCTGCGCACGGGTCCCGGCGTCACGCAGTGGAAGCCGGGCGCCGAGGTCGTGGCGCACTGCCTGTCGGTCGAGCTCGAGGACCCGGCCGGCCACGACGACACGATGATGGACCCCCAGCAGCGCATCTGGGGCTTCGAGACCAACTTCGGCGGTCTCGCCCACATCGCCCTCGTGAAGTCCAACCAGCTCCTCCCCAAGCCCGACCACCTCACGTGGGAGGAGGCCGCGTCCCCCGGCCTCGTCAACGCGACGGCCTACCGCCAGCTCGTGTCCAAGAACGGCGGCAACATGAAGCAGGGCGACAACGTCCTGATCTGGGGCGCCTCCGGCGGACTCGGCGGCTTCGCCACGCAGTACGCGCTCAACGGCGGCGCCAACCCGATCTGCGTCGTCTCGAACGAGGAGAAGGCGAAGATCGTGCGCAGCATGGGCGCCGAGCACGTCATCAACCGTTCCGAGGAGAACTGGAAGTTCTGGAACGAGGACGGCACCCGGCAGAACCCCAAGGAGTGGCAGCGCCTGGGCAAGAAGATCCGTGAGCTGACCGGCGGCGAGGACATCGACATCGTCTTCGAGCACCCCGGCCGCGAGACCTTCGGCGCCTCGGTCTACGTCACCCGCAAGGGCGGCACGATCACCACCTGCGCGTCGACCACGGGCTTCATGCACGAGTACGACAACCGTTACCTCTGGATGAACCTCAAGCGGATCGTGTCGAGCCACTTCGCCAACTACCGCGAGGCGTTCGAGGCCAACCGCCTCATCGCGCAGGGCAAGATCCACCCGACCGTGTCGAAGACGTACAAGCTCGAGGACGTGGGCCAGGCGTCCCTCGACGTGCACCACAACCTCCACCAGGGCAAGGTCGGCGTGCTCGCGCTGGCACCCGAGGAGGGCCTGGGCGTGCGCAACGAGGAGTTCCGCGCCCAGCACCTCGACGCGATCAACCGGTTCCGCGGCATCTGATCCGCGTTCGCACGCACCCCACCGAGGTCCCGGACGCGCCGCGTCCGGGACCTCGGTGCGTCCGGGGCGCCGCCGCCCCCGCACGGACGTCCGGCCCGCGCCCGCGTCGCCGCTGCGTCGTCGGTCCGCCTGGGTATGGTGGACGACGTCGCGCACCGCAGCCGGCGCAGCGGCGCCCGCGGCGCCCACGACACCGCCGTCCCAGCACGACCTCCAGCACACCCCCCGAACCGACAGGGAGCACAGCGGCATGGCCGAAGAGCAGTCCGGGTTGTCCATCTTCGACGCGGCCCGCAAGTCCGCGGAGGCCGCGTTCCCCCTCGCCCGGCGCGGCGGCTACGACAGCGACGCCGTCGACGCCTGGGCCCGCACGCAGACCGCGGAGCTCCAGAAGGCGGCCGCCGCCGTGCAGGCGCTGCAGGAGGAGAACGACGAGCTCCACGACATCGTCGAGCAGCTGCGCGAGCGGGTCGAGTCCATCGAGCGGCCCTCCTACGCCGGCCTCGGCGGTCACGCGGCCCAGCTGCTGCAGCTGGCCGAGCAGGAGGCCGAGGAGATCCGCAGCCGCGCCCGCCGCGAGGCCGAGGAGACACTGAAGATCGCCGAGGAGGAGGCGACCCTCGTCCGGACGGTCGCCGCGAAGGAGGCCGAGGAGACCCGCGGCCGGGCGGTCGTCGAGATCGAGGAGAAGCGTCGCGAGGTCCTCACCGAGGCGGAGGCCGGTCGGGCCGAGGCCGCGGCCCACGCGGACGACGTGCGTGCCCAGGCCGACCGCGAGGCCGCACAGATCCGGCTCGCCGCCGAGCAGGACGCCCAGAACATGCGTCTCGGCGCGACGCGCGAGGTCGAGCAGGCCCGCGCCGCCGCCGACCGCGAGGTCACGGAGGCTCGTCGCGTCCTGGCCGTGGAGAAGGAGCGGCTCGCCCGCGAGGCAGCCGAGAACCATGCCGCCGCCACCGAGCAGACCGCCAAGCTGGTCACCGACGCCGAGACCCGCGCCGCTGCTGCCGACGAGCGCGCTCGTGGCCTCATGGCCAAGGCGAACGCGGCGAAGGAGTCGGCTGCCGCCGAGGCGGCGGGCATCATCGAGAACGCCCGCAAGGAGGCTGCCTCCCTCGTCGCCAACGCGAGGGCGGACGCCGAGCACCAGCGCGCGGCCGCCACGACCGACGTCGAGCGCGAGACGCGTGCCCTGCGTGCCGAGGTGGACGAGCTCCAGCGTCGCCGCGAGGGCATCCTGGCCCAGATGGGTCAGCTGCGCGACATCGTCGCCTCCTTCGCCGGCGACGCCGTCGCCGCGCCTTCACCTGCCGCGGCGTCCGACGCCGACGCGGACGACGACACCGAGGGCGAGCCCAGCAGGCCGGCGGCCGGCTGAGCCGTCGGCGGGGTCGCCGGTTGGCTCCCCCGCCCCGTCTCCCCAGCCCCGTCCCCACCGCCCTAGGGTCGGCGGGTCCAGCACGCGGTGTGCCAGTGCCGACGCTCGTCGACCGCGTCCGCGCTGAGCAGCGCCTTCTGCACCGGCCACACCACCACGTGCGGCGTCGCCGGCGGGATGGGTCGGTGGCAGGCGGGGCAGGTGTACGTGCTGCGCGCGCTCGAACCGGCCAGTCGGCGGACGTGCCACTCGCCGTCGCGCTTGGTCTCCACCGGGGGCGGCGCAGAGGCCGGCGCGGGCCCGCGTGGCCGGCGGGGTGGTCGTCGACGGGACACCCGCGCGAGACTACCCGCCGATCCCAGGCACGCAGTAGGAGCGCAGCCAGCCCTGCCGGTGCGCCGCGACGTCGAGCGCCTGGTCGAAGGGCAGCACGGCCGCCTCGCCTCCCAGCCACTCCACGACGACGGTGTCCGTGAGCAGCGGACGCACGGTGCACCGCATGCCCTGCCGCACGAGGTCGTCGAGCAGGGCCTCAGCAGCCGCGGACAGGTCGGCGGCGCAGGGGCCGTGCTCGCAGAGCACGACCTGCTGGGTACCGGGGTCGGAGGGAGGGCCGACGAGCTCGTGGGCGACGAGCACCGCGGGGACGAAGGAGATGACGAACGACAGCACCGAGCTGCGCACCAGGTCGCTGCCGCGCCTCGCCAGGTCGATCGTCGTCACGGGTACTCCCGTCGTTCGTCCGCTCCGGCCCGATGACCGTCGCGGGAGCATCAACGACCGGCGTCACGCGGAGTTACCCGACGGTCCGCGCGCTGGACCTCCCGTGACACGCCCCGTGACACGCACAGGGGCGCCCGGGAGATCCCGGACGCCCCTGTCGTGACGTGGCGGCTCAGTAGGTGTGGAAGCCCTCGCCGGTCTTGCGGCCGAGCTTGCCCTCGGCGACGAGGCGCTCGAGGGTGGGAGCGGGCGCCCAGCCGTCGTGCCCGAACGTGCTCACGAGCGTCTGCTCGATGGCCAGCGACACGTCGTTGCCGACGACGTCGAGCAGCTCGAACGGACCCATGGGCAGCTTGGTCTCCTTGAGGGCCGTGTCGATCTCCTCGAGGCTGCCGCCGCCGGCCTCGTGCAGCTTGACGGCGTCGTTCAGGTACGGGAACAGCAGCGCGTTCACGATGAAGCCCGCCCGGTCGCCGCACGAGACCGGGTGCTTGGCGACGTCGAGGCACAGCGCCTTGACCGTCTCCGCGACCTCGGGCGACGTGCTGTCGGCCGACACGACCTCGACCAGCTTCATGACGGGTGCCGGGTTGAAGAAGTGCATGCCGACGACGTCCTGCGGCCGCGACGTGGCCTCCGCGCACGTCCCGATCGACAGCGACGACGTCGTCGTGGCGAGGATGGCACCCGGCTTGGTGATCCGGTCGAGGTCGCGGAAGAGCTCGAGCTTCACGTCGATGTCCTCGGCGATCGCCTCGACGACGATGTCGACGTCGTCGAGCGCGTGCCGGTCGGTCGCGGCGGTGAGGCGACCGATGACGTCGGACTTCTCGTCCTCGGTGAGCCGGCCCTTGGCGATCGCGCGGTCGAGGTTCTTCTCGATCCGCGCCTGGACCGCGGCGACCTTGTCGTCGGTGCGGCCGACGAACACGACCTCGTGCCCGGCCTTGGCGAAGACCTCGACGATGCCGGAGGCCATGGTGCCGGTGCCGACGACGCCGACCTTGCCGACCGGGTGGTGCTTCTGCGGCGCCGGGGCGGCTCCAGCGTCGGCGGCAGCGGACTCGAAGGTCGAGCCGGCCTCGGCGAGCTTCACGAGGACCGGCGCGGGCTCGTGCAGCGGGTCGCCGGTGGTGGCGTGCTGCTCGCGCAGGCCCTCCACGACCGTGGCCGCACCGAGCGCGTCGACGAGCGCCAGCGGCCCGACCGGGTAGCCGCACCCGAACCGCATCGAGGCGTCGATGTCGTCCTTCGTCGCGTAGCCGCTCTCGTACATCGAGGCGGCGTGGTTGAGGTACGGGTACACCAGTGTCCGGGCGATCTGCGCGCCACGGTCGTCGGCCGTCAGACGGTCCACGATCTCCTGCATGCCTACTCCTAGGTAACTACGGGGTCGTGACACACTAGCGTCCGATCAGGATCTACGGGAGGACTGTCCTATGAATCGACGTATGAGCCGCGCCACGGGGGTCGCCGCCCTCGTCCTCGTGACCGTCGCCGCCTGCGGGACCGACGACGGTCCCGGCACGCCGGAGGGCTCCTCGCCCTCCCCGAGCGCGTCCTCGTCATCGCCGTCGGCCTCGCCCTCGTCGGCCGCGCCGACCGAGAACCCGGCCACCGCGGCCGACCTCGCTGGCACGTGGCGCGACGACGCGAAGGACTGGACCGTCACCTTCAGGGCGGACGGCACCTTCACCGAGGACTTCCAGGGCGTGCCGAAGTTCCGCTCGGGCGACTACGAGGTCTCCGACGGCATCGTGCAGCTGATGGGCGCGGACGGGAACACCGACCGTGGCACCGTCAAGGACGGGACGCTCGTGTTCCGTCTCGGCACGCTGGTCCGGCAGCAGTAGTGCGTCTCCTCGTCGCGCGCTGCCAGGTCGACTACGCCGGGCGGCTCACGGCCCACCTGCCCATGGCGACCCGGGTGATCATGGTCAAGGCGGACGGCTCGGTGCTCGTGCACTCCGACGGCGGGTCGTACAAGCCGCTCAACTGGATGAGCCCGCCGTGCACCCTCAAGGAGGGCACGGCCGAGGACGGCCGGGTCGAGTGGACGGTGCAGGCGGGCAAGACCGACGACACGCTGCGCATCCTCGTCGACGAGGTGCTGCACGACTCCCAGCACGACCTCGGCGTCGACCCGGGGCTGCGCAAGGACGGTGTCGAGAAGCACCTGCAGGAGCTGCTGGCCGAGCACACGACCACGCTCGGTGTCGGCATGACGCTCGTGCGACGTGAGTACATGACGGCTATCGGGCCGGTCGACCTCCTGTGCCGCGACGACGCCGGCGCCTCGGTCGCCGTCGAGATCAAGCGGCGCGGCGAGATCGACGGCGTCGAGCAGCTGACGCGGTACCTGGAGCTCATGAACCGCGACCCGCAGCTGCGGCCCGTGAGGGGCATCTTCGCCGCCCAGGAGATCAAGCCGCAGGCCCGCACCCTCGCCGAGGACCGCGGTATCCAGTGCGTCGTGGTCGACTACGACGCACTGCGTGGCATCGACGACCCCTCGCTGCGCCTCTTCTAGTCGACGACGTCGGCATAGGCCTCGTAGGAGGTCTTCGCCCCCGTCCGCCTCCAGCCCAGGATCGGGCGCAGACCCGCGCCTGCGGTGTAGGTCGTGTCGTGCCACTGCGTGCCGTCCGGGAGGGTGACGACGAGGAGGGAGCGCCCCCGGGCGCACACCTGCCAGACGCGGCCCTCGACGACGCTGCGGGCGAGATCCGCCGCGAGCACAGCGCTCTCGGCATCGTCGTCCAGCTCCCAGCGGTTACCCCAGCCGCCGATGCTGACGTGGTGGTCCCCGTGGTCGAACCAGGAGAAGTCGATGCTGCGTGGGTTGCGGGGCTCGACGTGGACACCCTCGACCCGACCGTCCTCGGACCTCTCCCGCGTGACCGTCGCGAGCCCGCGGAGCTCATCGCGCAGTCGAGTCTCGAGAGCCGACATCGCGATGGCGAACGGTCGCAGTTCTCCTACCACCGGGAGATCGTCCCACGACGGCCTTGGCCCAGTCACCGCCTCGCGGCGCCACGCACGACGTCCTGCGAGGGCGCCCGGGCGCGGCGAGGAGCAGTTCGTCGTCGAGCGCGTCGACGGTGCGGCTCGCTTCACGGTGAGGGCCTTCTCGCGCCCGGCCGCCACGCTCGCGCGGTGAGGAGGCCCCTTCTCCCGCCTCGTGCAGGCCCGGGTCACCGAGTGCTACCTCCGCGCGATCCGTCCGCGCTGAGCTGCGCATGGGAGCAACGAGGAGCGGGCGACAGCCGCTGACTTCCTCGACGCGCGGTCTGGCGGGAGCGGACCTACGGTGAGGCATGCGCCGGTTCCTGGTGATCCTCCTCACGACCGTTCTCGTCACGCCCACCGCGGCGGCGCGGGCCAGCACGACGGCCGAGCCGTCACCGTTCCCGACCGTCACGTCGACCACCGAGCCCTCCTCGGACCCGACACCAGAGCCGACCGAGCCCGACCCCGTCGACCCAGAGCCGACCGACCCCGCACCGAGCGACCCCGCACCGACGCCGAGCCCCACCGTGAGCCTCGACGCCACCGCGGTGCGGGTCTGGGCCAGCACCACCGCGACCCTGAGCGGCCGGGTCGACGGCGCGAGTCCCACGGGCGCGCTGCGGGTCGCCCGGCGCTCAGGGGACCAGTGGGCCGTGCTCGCGGGAAGCAGCGTGGTCGTCGGCAGCGACGGCACGTTCACCGCGAAGGTGCCGGCGGCGGCCGGGCGCACCACGGTGCGCGTGGAGCTCGTCGACGCCGGTGTGGTCGTGGCCGCCTCCTCGTCCGCCGACGTCGTCGGGGCTGCCGCACCCAGTACCGCGCGGATCGCGATGCCGAAGGCGGTGACCGACTACAGGAAGGCGAAGGTGGCCGCGTCATGGCGCACCGTCGACGGGCGTGCCGTCAGCGCACGCCTCGCCGTCGAGTTCCGCCGCTCCGGCACCCGCACGTGGGTCCGGTCCGGCACCGTGACCCTGCGCGGCGGCAAGGGGGCCACGGACGTCAAGCCGCGCCACGACGGTCGGTGGCGGGTGCGGTCCTTCGGCACCAGCACCGTCCTGCCCACCCGCTCCAGCTCGGTCTACGTCGACAACCGTCCACCGGGATCGGTCGTCCGCCTGCCGAAGGGCACGCCCGGACCTGGCATCCGCCTGGCCGCCCAGCCGCGTGCACCGCGGGTCAGCGCCGACGCCACGGTCTCGCGCATCCCGACCGCGATGTGGCGGTCGATGCGCGGGCGCAGCTGGCACGCCGGCTGCCCCGTCGGCCGCGACCAGCTGCGCGTCGTCCGGGTCAGCTACTGGGCGTTCGACGGCTACGTCCGGCGCGGCGAGATCGTCGTACACGCCCAGCACGCCCGCGCCACCGCTGCCGTCTTCACCGACCTGTTCCGCATGCGGGCCCCGATCCGGTCGATGTACCGCGTCGACCGCTTCGGCTGGAACAGCGCCCTGCGTGGCGCCGACGACTACGCCTCCATGCGCGCCGACAACACCTCCGGCTTCAACTGCCGCCAGGTGGTGGGCCGACCCGGCACCCGGAGTCCCCACGCCTACGGGAGCTCGATCGACATCAACCCGTGGGAGAACCCGTTCGCGTCGGGCTACGGGTGGACGCCCAACAGCACCTGGCAGCGACGCACCACGCCCGCCGCGATCACCTACCGCGGTGCGAACGACCCCGTCGTCGCCGTCCTGCGGCGCCACGGCTTCCGCTGGCTCGGGTTCGCCGACCTGCACCACTTCCAGCGCTGATCCGGCCACCGGGTCGGGAGGGTCCGGACCCGGGCGTGGTGGGGGCGGCGGTGCTAGGTTCTGCTCGTGTCGAAGCTCCCGAAGAAGAAGTGCTGCGTCAGCAAGACGCGGTGCAAGCGCTGCCCGTTGCGCATGCTGAAGGAAGGCACCCTGCCTGACGGGTACGGCGTCAAGCGTCGGCGGCTCGTCCGCATCGACGCCGACGGCACGGTCCTGCCGCTGGAGAAGAAGGACAAGAAGTCCTCCAAGAAGGCCGCGAAGAAGAAGGCCAAGAAGAAGGCTCGCAAGAAGGCAGAGAAGAAGGCCCGCGCCAAGGGCCAGACGAAGGGGAAGAAGTCCTCGACCTCCGGCCTGCGCGCCGCCTGACGTCCACCCCGCGGGACTCGGCTGGTGGGCCCTGGTCCGCTGTCCTAGCGTCAGGTCCATGGACCTCTCGACCCGCGCCCAGACCCTGCTCGACCTGCACACCGCGCCGGAGCTGCTCACCGTCGTCAACGTGTGGGACGCCATCACCGCCCGCATCGTGACCGAGGTGGAGGGCACCCGAGCCCTCGCCACCGCGAGCCACTCCATCGCGGCCTCGCACGGCTACGAGGACGGGGAGAACATCCCCGTCGACGAGATGATCGCCGCGATCGGGCTCATCGTCGCGAACACCCACCTCCCGGTCAGCGCCGACCTCGAGACGGGCTACGGCGACCCGGGCGAGACCGCCCGCAAGGCCATCGGGGTCGGCGCGGTCGGCGCCAACCTCGAGGACCAGCAGAAGCCGCTCGCCGAGGCCGTGGCCGCGGTCGAGGCCGTCGTCAAGGCCGGCGAGGCCGAGGGCGTCCCGTTCGTGCTCAACGCCCGCACCGACGTCGTCGCACAGGCCGGCGACCGCCCGCACGACGAGGTCATCGCCGACGCCGTCGAGCGCGGGAATGCCTTCCTCGAGGCCGGTGCGCCCGTCGTCTTCGTGCCCGGCCCGCTGTCGGAGGACGACATCAGCGTCCTCGTCGACGCGTGGGGACCGCAGCGTCTCACCACCATCGGCTACCCCGGCTCGGTCCCGCTCGCACGTCAGCAGGAGCTCGGCGTCGCGCGGGTCTCGTACGGACCGTTCACCCAGTCGGTCGCCCTCATGGCGCTGCAGGACCTCGCCCGCGACGTCGAGGCCGGCGGCGGGCTGCCCGAGGACTTCCGCGTCCTCAACTGACGACGCGAGGCCCCGCACCGGGCACGGTGCGGGGCCTCGTCACGTCCAGAGCTCAGACCTCCAGTCCGTGGGCCTTGCGGATCTCGTCGACGATCCGGGCCATGATGTCGGTCATCCCGAAGTCCTTCGGCGTGAACACCGCGGCGATGCCGTCGGCCTCCAGACGGCGACCGTCGGAGTCGGGGATGATCCCGCCGACGATGAGGGGCACGTCGTCCATGCCGGCGTCGAGCAGACGACGCTGGACGTCCGGGACGAGCTCCATGTGGGAGCCCGAGAGGATCGACAGACCGACCACGTGCACGTCCTCGGCGACCGCGGCCGACACGATCTGCTCGGGCGTGAGGCGGATGCCCTGGTAGACGACCTCGAAGCCGACGTCGCGGGCACGGACGGCGATCTGCTCGGCACCGTTGGAGTGACCGTCCAGGCCCGGCTTGCCGACGAGGAAGCGCAGCCGGGTGCCCAGCTCCTCCCCCGTGCGTGCGACGCGCTCGCGCACGGCGGTGAGCTCGGCTCCCGCCTCGGCCACTCCCACGGCGCCGGAGACGCCCGTGGGGGCGCGGTACTCGCCGAACACCTCGCGCAGCGCACCTGCCCACTCACCGACGGTGGCACCGGCGCGCACCGCCGCCAGCGTCGCCTCCATGAGGTTGGTGTCGGTCTTGGCCTCGGACTGCAGACGCTCCAGCGCCTGGTCGACGGCGGCCTGGTCGCGCTGGTCACGCCACGCCTGGACGTCGGCGACGGCGTTGGCCTCGGCCTGGGGGTCGGCCACCATGATGGCCGCGTCGAGGTCGGAGGTGAGCGGCGACGGCTCGGTCTCGGTGTAGCTGTTGACGCCGACGACCTTCAGCTCGCCGGCCTCGATCTGGGCACGACGGGCGGCGTGCGAGGCGACGAGCTCGGACTTCATGTAGCCCGACTCGACGGCAGCGACCGCTCCGCCCATGGCCTGGACGCGGTCGATCTCGGCCTTCGCTCCCTCGACGATCTCGGCGACCTTGGCCTCGATGACGTGCGACCCCTCGAAGATGTCGTCGTACTCCAGCAGGTCGGACTCGTAGGCGAGCACCTGCTGCAGCCGCAGCGACCACTGCTGGTCCCACGGGCGCGGCAGCCCGAGCGCCTCGTTCCACGCGGGAAGCTGCACCGCACGCGCACGCGCGTTCTTGCTGAGCGTGACGCCGAGCATCTCCAGCACGATCCGCTGGACGTTGTTCTCGGGCTGGGCCTCGGTCAGGCCGAGCGAGTTGACCTGCACGCCGTAGCGGAAGCGCCGCATCTTCGGGTCGGTGACGCCGTAGCGGTCACGGGTGATCTCGTCCCACAGCTGCCCGAAGGCGCGCATCTTGCAGGTCTCCTCGATGAACCGCACGCCGGCGTTGACGAAGAAGGAGATCCGCCCGACGGTCTTCTCGAAGTCGGCGTCGTCGACCTGCCCGGAGTCCTTGACGGCGTCGAGGACGGCGATGGCGGTGCTGAGCGCGTAGGCGATCTCCTGCGTCGGCGTCGCCCCCGCCTCCTGCAGGTGGTAGCTGCAGATGTTGAGCGGGTTCCACTTCGGGATGGTGTTCACCGTGTAGGCGATCATGTCCGTCGTGAGCCGCAGCGACGGCGCCGGTCCGAAGACGTAGGTGCCGCGCGACAGGTACTCCTTGATGATGTCGTTCTGCGTGGTGCCGGCGAGCTGCGCGGGCTCGACACCCTGCTCCTCGGCGGCCACCTGGTACATGGCCAGCAGCCACATGGCCGTCGCGTTGATCGTCATCGACGTGTTCATCTCGCCGAGCGGGATGTCCTGGAACAGCCGGCGCATGCTCCCGAGGTGCGGGATCGGCACACCCACCTTGCCGACCTCGCCCCGCGACAGCACGTGGTCGGGGTCGTACCCGGTCTGGGTCGGCAGGTCGAACGCGACGGAGAGCCCGGTCTGGCCCTTCGCGAGGTTCTTGCGGTACAGCGCGTTGGACTCCGCCGCGGAGCTGTGACCGGCGTACGTGCGCATCACCCAGGGACGGTCGGGCGCAGACTTGTCAGGCATGCCCGCCAGGTTACCGCGCCGTAACGTGACGTGGCAGACTCTGTGAGCCACGCGACCCACCTCACACGGTCCCGCGCTGTCGCTCGCGCGTCCGGTCACCCGGCGGCACCGCCTAGGGTGAGTCCATGGTCAACCTGACGCGCATCTACACCCGCACCGGCGACGACGGCACGACGAACCTCGTCGACTTCAGCCGCACCTCGAAGAACGACCTGCGCCTGGTCGCCTACGCCGACGTCGACGAGGCGAACAGCCAGCTGGGTCTCGCGCTGTCGTTCGACGAGCTCGACGACGACGTCGTGCGGATCGTCCGGCACGTGCAGAACGACCTGTTCGACGTCGGGGCCGACCTCGGTGCCCCGGTCGTGGAGAACCCCGAGCACCCCCCGCTGCGCGTCGAGCCGGACTACGTCGACCGGCTGGAGGGGTGGTGCGACGACTACAACGAGCGGCTCGAGAAGCTGCGGTCGTTCATCCTGCCCGGCGGCACGCGCTCGGCGTCGGCGCTGCACGTGGCGCGTACCGTCACGCGGCGCGCCGAGCGCTCCGCCTGGGCCGCCATCGAGGTGCACGGACCGACCATGAACCCGCTCACCGCGCGCTACCTCAACCGACTCAGCGACCTGCTCTTCATCCTCGGCCGCTACGCCAACCGCGAGGTCGGCGACGTGCTGTGGGTGCCCGGCGGCGAACGCTGACCCGACCGCTCACCACGGGGACGAACGCACCGTCGCCCACGTCCCTCGGGGAAGGGACGTGGGCGACGGTGTGGTGCGAGACGGGTGCTCGGTCACTCCCAGTCGATCGCGCGCTGGGTGGTGGCGCCGCCGGTGCTGTCGCCCTTGACGACCTTGGTGACGGCCGGCTTGGAGCCGGTGTCGGCCTGGGCCGGCATCGAGAGCGGGAGGACGGCGACCGCCGAGGCGAAGGTCGCGACGACGAGGCGCTTGAAGGTGCGGTTCATAGTGGCTACCTGTTCCATCGGGGGAACCCGGGACGTCCGGGCATGGCTCGTGTGAGTCATCGTCGCCTAGTCCACGATCGACGTCAACCTCCGCGACGACGTGGCGGGACGATCGTCCGGGCGTGTGCCGTCAGACGACGGTGTTGACGCTGCGACCGGGCGGCGAGGCCTCGAGCCACGCCAGAAGACCGGTGAGCGCTGCCGGCGTCAGGGCCAGCTGGCGCACGGCGGTCCCGTTGTCGGTCGCCACCACCACGTGCCCGTCGTGGATGGCGTGCACCTCTCCCCCGACCGGGTCACGCCGACCGTCGACCAGCATGGCATCGCGCGTGAACCGGTACGCCGGGCGCATCCGCAGCGAGAACGTGCGGTACCACTCCAGCGTGCTGCCGCGGTACACGGCGAGGCCCAGGGTCCAGCCCTGGGCCGACGCCGCGTCCCGCTTGTTGATGCTCAGGTCGAAGGCACCGAGGCGACGCGCCAGGTACCGCCGGCGGAGCACCAGGACGGCGAGCAGCAGCACGCTGAGGGCGATCGCGGCCAGGACGAGGTCCACGGCCCACAACCACAGGGGCACCCGGCCCCTCCCTCCTCCGGCAGTCGTCCGGTGCTAGGCGAGCTCGATGCCCCGCAGCTTGGCCTCGGCACGCAGCACCGCGTCCGTGTCGTCCGCCGAACGGGCATGCTCGAGCTCGGCCTGCACCTGGTCGCGGTCGAGCTCGGACACCAGGGACGTGTCCTCGCTGAGGATCGAGACCCGGTCGTCGGCGACGGACAGGAACCCGTCCTCGACGACGGCCACCACGGTCTCCGCGCCCGCCTTGATCTTCACCACGCCCGGCACGAGGACCGAGAGCAGCGGGGCGTGCCCGACGAGGACGCCGAGGTCACCCTCGACGGTGCGCGCGACGACCTCGTCGGCCTGGCCCGACCACACGACGCGGTCGGCTGCGACCAGCTCGACCTGGAGCGACGTGTCCGCCATCAGGAGTTCTTCTGGATCTCGGCCCACTTCGCGTCGACGTCGTCCAGACCGCCGCACATGAAGAAGGCCTGCTCGGCCACGTGGTCGTACTCGCCGTCGCAGATCTTCGTGAACGCGTCGATGGTCTCGTCGAGCGGGACGGTCGAGCCCTCGATGCCGGTGAACTGCTTGGCCACGTAGGTGTTCTGGCTGAGGAAGCGCTGGATGCGACGCGCGCGCGAGACGATCGTCTTGTCCTCCTCGCTGAGCTCGTCGACACCGAGGATGGCGATGATGTCCTGGAGCTCTTTATTGCGCTGCAGGATGCCCTTGACGCGGTTCGCCGTCTGGTAGTGGTCGTCGGCGATGTAGCGCGGGTCGAGGATGCGCGACGTCGAGGTCAGCGGGTCCACGGCCGGGTAGATGCCGAGCGACGCGATCTCACGGGAGAGCTCGGTCGTGGCGTCCAGGTGCGCGAACGTGGTGGCCGGCGCCGGGTCGGTGTAGTCGTCGGCGGGCACGTAGATCGCCTGCAGCGAGGTGATCGAGTGTCCGCGCGTCGACGTGATCCGCTCCTGCAGCACGCCCATCTCGTCGGCGAGGGTCGGCTGGTACCCCACGGCGGACGGCATGCGGCCGAGCAGCGTGGAGACCTCCGAGCCGGCCTGCGTGAACCGGAAGATGTTGTCGATGAAGAGCAGCACGTCCTGCTTCTGGACGTCGCGGAAGTACTCCGCCATCGTCAGGGCGGACAGGGCCACGCGCAGACGCGCTCCCGGCGGCTCGTCCATCTGACCGAAGACCAGCGCCACCTTGTCGAGGACGCCCGCCTCCTCCATCTCGGCGATGAGGTCGTTGCCCTCACGGGTGCGCTCGCCGACACCGGCGAACACGGACACGCCGTCGTGGTCCTTGGCGACACGGGCGATCATCTCCTGGATGAGCACCGTCTTGCCGACGCCGGCGCCACCGAACAGGCCGATCTTGCCGCCGAGCACGTAGGGCGTCAGCAGGTCGATGACCTTGATGCCGGTCTGGAACATCTGCGTCTTGGACTCGAGCTGGTCGAACGCCGGCGCCTTGCGGTGGATGCCCCACCGCTCCTGGACGTCGAACGTCTCGCCCTCGGCGAGGTTCATGACCGCACCGGTGGTGTTGAACACCTTGCCGAGGGTCTGGTCGCCGACCGGCACCGAGATCGGCTCGCCGGTGTCGGTGACGACCGAGCCGCGGACGACGCCGTCGGTGGGTCGCAGCGAGATGGCGCGGACCAGGCCGTCACCGATGTGCTGCGCGACCTCGAGGGTCAGCGTCTCCTCACGACCCTCGATCTGGGTGTCGACCGTGAGCGCGTTGTAGATCTCCGGCATCGCGTCCGAGGGGAACTCGATGTCGAGCACCGGTCCGATGACCCGCGCGACGCGACCGGTGGTGGTGGTCTTCTCTTCGGCAGTGGCAGTCATAGCTCTCTCACTCCTGACCAGCCGTGGCGTCGGCGAGCGCGTTCGCGCCGCCCACGATCTCGCTGATCTCCTGGGTAATGCCGGCCTGGCGGGCCTGGTTGGCGATGCGGGTGTACTTCTCGATGAGGTCCTGCGCGTTGTCGGTCGCGGACTTCATGGCCTTCTGGCGGGCGGCGAGCTCGGAGGCCGCCGCCTGCAGCTGGCAGTAGTAGATGCGGCTGTTCACGTACTTCGGCAGCAGCGCGTCGAGCACCTCGTGGGCCGACGGCTCGAACTCGTAGAGCGGCAGCAGCTCGGACTCGTCCGGGGTCTCCGTGCCCTCGACGACCTCCAGCGGGAGCAGACGGATGACGTCCGGCTCCTGCGTGAGCATCGACCTGAAGCGGGTGAACACGATGTGCAGCTCGTCGACCGCACGCGCCGGGTCGATGGCCTCGTCGGAGGACTCGTCCTGGGCGAACAGCGACGTGAGGGTGTCGCCGATCTCGCGGGCGTTGGCGAACTCGGGCTTGTCGGAGTAGCCCGTCCACGACTGGACGAACTCGCGCTGGCGGAACGTGAAGTACGTGACCGCCTTGCGTCCGGAGAGGTAGAAGTCGACCTCCTTGCCCTCGGCGCGCAGCTTCTCGGTGAGACGCTCCGCCTCCTTGAGGACGCTGGAGGAGTACGACCCCGCGAGCCCGCGGTCGCTGGTGATCACCAGCACCGCGGCGCGCGTCGGGTTCTCCTTCTCGGTGGTGAGCGGGTGGTCGACGTTGGAGAACGTCGCCACCGCGGACACCGCCCGGGTCAGCTCACGCGCGTACGGGGCTGCCGCCGCCGCGTGTTGCTGCGCCTTGATGATGCGCGAGGCGGCGATGAGCTCCATGGCGCGCGTGATCTTCTTGGTCGCCTGGGTCGACCTGATCTTCGCGCGTAGCTCTCGTACCGACGCTGCCATAGTGGGTCAGCTCCGCTTCTGCTTGACGATCTGCTCCTGCTCGACGTCCTCGTCGTCAAGAGCCTCGAACTCCTCGCGACCGACCGAGATGCGCTCGCCCTCGCTCGTCTCGAACTGCTCGACGAACGCCTCGTACGCGGCCTCGAGCGACGACGCAGTGTCGTCGTCGAACTTCCCGGTCTCGCGGATCGCCGAGAAGATGCCCTCGTGCGAGCGCTTGACGTAGTCGAGGAACTCCTCCTCGAAGCGGCTGATGTCCTCGACGGGCACCGGGTCGAGCTTGCCCTGGGTACCGGCCCACAGGGAGACGACCTGCTGCTCCATCGGGAACGGCGCGTACTGACCCTGCTTGAACAGCTCCATGAGGCGCTGGCCGCGGGCGAGCTGCGCCTTCGACGCGGCGTCGAGGTCGGAGGCGAACATCGCGAAGGCCTCCATGGCGCGGAACTGCGCGAGGTCGACCTTGAGCGAGCCGGTGACCGCCTTCATGGCCTTCGTCATCGCCGCACCGCCGACGCGGGACACCGAGATGCCGACGTCGACCGCGGGACGCTGGTTGGCGTTGAAGAGGTCGGACTGCAGGAAGATCTGGCCGTCGGTGATGGAGATGACGTTGGTCGGGATGTAGGCCGACACGTCGTTCGCCTTCGTCTCGATGACCGGCAGACCCGTCATCGACCCGGCGCCCAGCTCGTCGCTGAGCTTGGCGCAGCGCTCGAGCAGCCGGCTGTGGAGGTAGAACACGTCGCCGGGGTAGGCCTCGCGGCCCGGCGGACGACGCAGCAGCAGCGACACGGCGCGGTACGCCTCGGCCTGCTTCGACAGGTCGTCGAAGATGATGAGGACGTGCTTGCCCTGGTACATCCAGTGCTGACCGATGGCCGAGCCGGTGTACGGGGCGAGGTACTTGAAGCCTGCGGAGTCGGAGGCCGGGGCGGCGACGATGGTCGTGTACTCCAGCGCGCCGGCGTCCTCGAGGGCGCCACGCACGCCGGCGATGGTCGAGCCCTTCTGGCCGATGCCGACGTAGATGCAGCGGACCTGCTTGGTCGGGTCGCCGCTCTCCCAGAACTCCTTCTGGTTGATGATCGTGTCGATCGCGATCGCGGTCTTGCCGGTCTGACGGTCGCCGATGATCAGCTGGCGCTGGCCGCGGCCGATGGGCGTCAGGGAGTCGATGGCCTTGATGCCGGTCATGAGCGGCTCGTGCACCGACTGGCGCTGGACCACGTTCGGGGCCTGCAGCTCGAGGGCACGGCGGTCGTCGGTGGCGACGTCGCCCAGCCCGTCGATCGGCTGGCCGAGCGGGTCGACGACGCGGCCGAGGTAGCCGTCGCCCACGGGGACGGAGAGCACCTCGCCCGTGCGCTTGACCTTCTGGCCCTCCTCGATGCCGGCGAAGTCACCCAGGATGACGACACCGATCTCGCGGACGTCGAGGTTCAGCGCGAGGCCGAGCGTGCCGTCCTCGAACTCGAGCAGCTCGTTGGCCATGGCCGAGGGCAGTCCCTCGACCCGCGCGATGCCGTCGGCCGCCTCGGCGACGATGCCGACCTCTTCGGTCTTGCTGGCGCTCGGGGAGTAGTCGGTGACGAACTGCTGCAGCGCGTCGCGGATCTCCTCGGGACGGATGGAGAGTTCCGTCATGTTTCTGCCTGCCTTCTGTGGGTCTGGTGGCTGGGTGGAGCCGGAAGTGTGGGTGGGGTTCAGCCCGCGAGCCGCCGCCGGGCGGCCTCGAGCCGGCTGGACATGGTGCCGTCGACGACCTCGCCGCCGAGGGAGACGGCGATGCCTCCGACGACGCTCGGGTCGACCACGACGTTGAGGTGCACGTCGCGGCCGTACTTGGCGGCCAGCGCGGATGCCAACCGGGTGCGCTCGTCCTCGGAGAGGTCGTAGGCGACCCGCACGACGGCGACCGCGCGGTCGCGACGCTGGGCGGCGATCTCGCCGAAGAAGGTGAGCACCTTCTCGAAGGAGCCGGTGCGTGCCACCACGGCCTGCTGCGCGAGCTCGAGCGCCTCGGCGGAGACCTGGGAGCCGAACAGCGTCGCGAGCAGCGACGCCTTGGCCTGCGCCGGGTAGGACCGGTCGGCCACGACACCGCGGAGCTCGACGTCGGCCGCCACGGTGCGCCCGATCTCGAACAGCTCGGTCTCGAGCTGCTCGAGGGAGCCGGCGGCGTCGGCCCGTGCGACCAGGGCGCTCACGCCGGCGGTCTCGAGGGCGTCGGCGAGGTCACGACCGGCGTTCCACCGCGCGGCGGCGGCGGCACGCACGACGTCGACCGTGCCCGGACCGACCTGCGAGCCGAGCACACGGGACGCGAGACCCGCCTTGGCGTCGGACTCGGTCGACGGGTCGGTGAGCACCCGGCGCAGAGCCGGGTTGGCGTCCAGCAGGGACACGACGCCGAACAGCTGCGTGCCGAGGTCCGCCGAGTCCTGGGCCGACTCGACGGCGGACAGAACCTCCTCGAGGGACCGCGCGGAGATGCCTCGCATCAGTTGGCCGACCCCTCCAGCTCCGTGATGAAGCGCTCGACGGTGCGACGCTGACGCGCCTCGTCCTCGAGCGACTCACCGACGATGCGCCCGGCGAGGTCCGTGGCGAGCGAGCCCACCTCGGACTTGAGCTGGGCGAGGGCCTGCGACCGCTCTGCCTCGACCTGCGCGTGCGCGGTCGCGGTGATGCGGGCAGCCTCCTCCTGGGCCTGGGCCCGGAGCTCGGCGATGATCTGCGCGCCCTGCTCCTTGGCCTCCTCGCGGATGCGAGCGGCCTCGTGACGAGCGTCGGCGAGCTGCGCGGTGTACTGCTCGAGCGCGGCCTGGGCCTCCTGCTGCGCCGACTTGGCCTCCTCGATCCCGCCCTCGATCGCGGCCGTGCGCTCGGCGTAGGCCTTCTCGAAGTTGGGGACGACGAACTTGCGGATCAGGAGGAAGAGGATCCCCAGGACCACCAGGCCCAGGACGATCTCCGGCAGCTCCGGGATCAGGGGGTTGTGCTCCTCCCCCTCAGCTGCTGCGACCAGGATCGCGCTCATGGTGAATCTCCCTTAGCAGAGGATCAGTTGTAGCCGAAGACGAAGGCGAGGGCCAGCGCGATGATGAAGAACTGCTCCGCGAGGACGAAGCCGAAGATCGCGATGCCCTGGAGACGACCCTGCGCCTCGGGCTGACGGGCGACGCCCGTGACGTAGGCGGCGAAGATCAGACCGACGGCGATGGCCGGGCCGATGGCAGCGAGGCCGAGGCCGACGGTGGCGATGGAACCATTCATGACGGTTCTTTCCTTTCGTGACGACGCGGACGCGTCTGGTGCGGGTCGAGAAGTGGTCGGATGGAGCCGGCCGAGCTCAGTGCTCGTCGGCGATCGCGCTGCCGATGTACATCGCGGTCAGCAGCGTGAAGACGTAGGCCTGCAGGAACATGATCAGCATGTCGAGGAAGCTGACCCCGATGCCGAGCACGAAGGAGAGCACGCCGGCCGGGATGCCGATGGCGGCGTTGGCGTAGCCCGTGACGAGGTACGCGGCACCCAGCGAGAACAGCAGGATCAGCAGGTGTCCGGCGAACATCGTCGCGAAGAGACGCAGCGCCAGCGTGAACGGGCGCACGATGATGTTGGAGAGGAACTCCAGCGGCACGAGGGCGATGAGGATCGGGCCCTTGGCGCCGGCCGGGACCGTCTGGTGCTTGAGGTAGCCGACGAAGCCGTGGCGGCCGATGCCGGCGACGTTGTAGATCAGCCAGGTGACCAGCGCCAGCGCGACCGGGAAGCCGAACTTCGACATCGACGGGAACTGGATCACGGGAATGACGCCGTAGAAGTTGTTGACCAGCACGAAGAGGAACACCGTGAAGAGGTACGGCACGTACTTCATGTAGTCGGCGCTGCCGATGTTGTCGCGCGCGATGGAGTTGCGGATGAACCCGTAGACGAGCTCGCCGGCGAACTGCAGACGCCCGGGCACGACCTGGGCCTTGCGGCTGGTGGCGTAGGCGAACGCGAAGACGATCACCAGCGACAGCACGAGGAACAGCTCGGGCTTGTTGACCTCCCACCCGCCGATCGTGAACGTCGGCGGGAGCAGGAAGCTCCCGGGGCCGGGCTGCGGCGGGCCGTCAGCGGCAGCCACCAGGGCGGTCGAGGCGAGGGTCACTCGGTCACCTTTGTCTCATGGCGCGGTCGATTCCGACGAAGGTCGGCGATCCGGCAGTACGGCCAGCGTCATCGTTCACGTCGAGCCCGGTCGCTGTGCGGTTCCGGTCCGGCGCATGAGTGAGGCTACCAGGGGGTCACGACGGGGTGTCGCCCAGGTCATAGGTGGGGACCCGGCGGCGACGGAACGACCACGTCGCCAGCACGGTCCAGACCAAGCTGGACAGGACCGCGGCGAGGCCGAACGTGCGACGGTCGACGTGCTCCGCCACTCCCCCGACGTCGAAGAGGAGGAACAGCACGGCCATCGCCGCGAACGCCTTCACGAGGAAGAAGAGGACCGCCGCGGGGAGCGAGAGCACCGGGCTGGACCGCGCGACCGGGTTCAGGACGACCGGCGTCGACCCGAGGAACACCGCGACGACGAGGCCCGCGAGGAGCGCTCCCAGGAGCCCGGCGGTCCCCCGCGCGGCGAGCCCGGCGACGGCGGCCAGGGCGACGACGGCCGCGTACGCGAGGACGTGCGTGCGGACGGCACCCCGCTGCGCGGACGTCACGACCCGTCCCAGACGCGCTGCTCGAGCCGCGGGAGCACGAAGACCGCGGCGGCCGTGAGCACGCTCAGCACGCCGAACCCGACGATCGACTGCCACCCGCTGAACAGGCTCACCACCACGCTGCCGAACGCGACCAGGCCGGCGGCCGCGTACATGAGCAGCACCGCACGACGGTGCGAGTGCCCGATCTCGAGGAGCCGGTGGTGGATGTGCATCTTGTCCGGGCTGAACGGCGAGCGTCCCGCGCGGGTGCGGCGGACGACCGCCAGCCCCAGGTCGACGAACGGCACGATGAGGATCGCGAAGGGCAGGAAGAGCGGCAGGAGGGCCGGCAGGAAGCTCGCGGCCCCGCCGCCCACGCCCTCGGAGAGGCTGGTGGCCGGGAACTGGCCCGTGAGGCTGATCGAGGAGCACGCGAGGACGAACCCGATCAGCATCGACCCGGAGTCGCCGATGAACATGCGGGCGGGGAAGAAGTTGTGCGGCAGGATGCCGAGGCAGGCGCCCGCCAGGGCGGCCGTGAGCAGGGCGGCGCCGATCGCGCGTGCCTCGCCGTTCACGACGGCGAGGGAGAAGGCGTACGAGAAGAAGGCCACGGCGCCGATCGCGACCATGCCGGCGGCCAGCCCGTCGAGGCCGTCGACGAAGTTGACGGCGTTCGCGGTGGTGACGATGAGCAGCACCGTGAAGATGATCGACTGGGCGTTGTCGAGCCCGAGGTAGTTGTTGTACAGCGGCAGGTAGAGGAACTGCAGGCCCATCGCGACGACGACGATGCCGGCCAGCACCTGGCCGGCGAACTTGCTGAGCGCGTCGAGCTCGAAGAGGTCGTCGATCACGCCGACGAGGCAGATGACGGCACCGCCCACGATGACCGCGCGGGCGTCGCCGAACACGGCGTCCTCGTTGCGCGACAGGAACGGCAGGTGGGTCGCCACCAGGTAGGCCGAGACGAGGCCGCCGAGCATCGCGGGGCCGCCGAAGTACGGGGTGGGGATCGCGTGCACGTCGCGGTCGCGCACCTTGGCGACGGCTCCGAAGCGCATCGCGAGCGTCCTGGCGATCGAGGCGAGGAGGTAGGTCACCCCCAGGGCGACGCCGAAGACGACGAGGTACTCACGCACCGAGCGGCTCCACCGTGTTGTTGAACCGGTGGAGCACGTCGAGCCCGATCGGGCCCTCGCGCAGGATGCGCGGCGTGGCGCCGGTGACGTCGAGGATGGTCGACGCGGTGCCGCCCGGGCTCCGGCCCGCGTCGAGGTAGACGCTGACGGTCTCGCCGAGCATCCGCTCGGCGTCGTCGATCGTCGTGGCGGCCGGCTCGCCGGTCAGGTTCGCGCTGCTCACGGCGAGCGGACCGGTCTGCTTGAGCAGACCGAGCGCGACGGGGTGGTCGGGCATGCGCACCGCGACGGTGTGGTGGGTCTCCCCCAGGTCCCACGTGAGCGACGGCTGCTGCCGGCACACGACCGTGAGCGGTCCGGGCCACAGCTCGGTGGTCATCGACCGGAGCCATCCCGGCACCTCGGTGACCAGGGCCTCCAGGGTCGTCGGCGCCCCGACCAGCACCGGCGGCGGCTTCTGGCGCGTGCGTCCCTTGGCGTCCAGCAGCCGCTGGACCGCCTCGGGCGAGAACGCGTCGGCGGCCAGGCCGTACACGGTGTCGGTGGGCAGCACGGCGAGCTCGCCGGCCTCCAGCGCCGCCTGGGCGGCGTCGACGCCGGTGCGGCGCATCTCCTCGTCGGCGCAGTCGTACCTCACCGGACCACCCTAGCGGGCACGGGTGGGCCCGCCGGTCACCACAGGTCGTGCACGGCGTCCAGCAGGTCGAGCCCGTGGACGAGGAAGGCGAGCGCCAGGAACTGCGCCGTCCGACCGAGGAAGACCATCGTGAGGAACACCCACAGACGCTGGCGTGACAGGGGCGCCAAGATCGTCACCACGGCGAGCGGCGGCACGGCCAGGAGGGAGGACAGGAGCACGGTCGCCGCACCGAGCACCGGACGGTCGAGCCAGGTCAGGAGCAGGTCGCCGACCCGCCGCAGCCAGGCGGTGAACCGGTAGCGGGGCTCCGAGCGCCGCGCCTCCCGGCGGAAGCGCTGCGACCCGCCGCGGATCAGCACGAACACGAGCGCCTTCCCGGCGACCGTGCCGACGCTGAGCGCCATGACGCCCCAGAACAGCATCCAGTCCTGCATCGTCGCGCCCATGGCGACGACGTAGACCTCGGCGTTGAGGAACACCGGGAGGATGGCCGAGCCGACCCCGAACGCGAACGCGGCCCCGTGGATCAGGAGCTCGGCGACCATGCCGCGACCCTACCGATCCCGCTCCGCGCCGCGCCGGAGGTCCTGCCTCGTGCGCGCCGAGCCGCTCAGGGGCGTCGCGCGGTGACGTACCGCGGCCGGTCCGCGAGGTCCGCATGGTCGCGCACGTCGGCCCACCGGCCGGCGAACACCGCGGGCGCCGACTCCCCCTGCGCGTCGGCGTGCTCGGCCCCGACGACACCGCCGGGTCGCAGCAGGCGCCAGGCCGCACGCTCGAGACGACGCATCGCGTCGAGGCCGTCGTCACCCGACCAGAGCGCCAGGGACGGGTCGTGGTCGCGGGCCTCGGGCGCCACGCCCTCCCACGCGTCCAGCGGGATGTACGGCGGGTTGCACACGACGACGTCGACCGTGCCGTCGAGGTCGGCGAAGGCCTCGAACGCGTCACCGAGCCGCAGGTCGGTGCCCGTGTCGCCGAGGTTGCGCTCCGCCCACGCGAAGGCCTGCTCGTCGAGCTCGACCGCGTGCACCTGGGCGCGCGGCACCTCGTGCACGACGGACAGCGCGATCGCCCCCGACCCGGTGCAGAGGTCGACCACCACCGGCGGGGTCTCCCGGCCGGACGACAGCACGGCCGACGCCTGCTCGACCGCCCAGCCCGCCAGCAGCTCGGTCTCCGGACGCGGCACGAACACCCCAGGACCGACCTCGAGGTCGACGTAGCGGAAGCCGGCGGAGCCGGTGAGGTGCTGCAGGGGCACCCGACGCGCACGGGCCGCGACCATGTCGCGGTAGACCTGCAGCTGCGGGCCCTGGAGGCGGGCGCTGAGCAGCAGGCCGCGCGGGGTCCCGGTGACGTGGGCGAGGAGCAGCTCCGCGTCGACCCGCGGCGACGCGACGTCGGCGGCCGTCAGGGTGGCCGTGGCCTCCTCGAGCAGGCGCTCGGCCTGGCTGCGGACGCGACTCACGCCCGCGACCCGTCGGCGGTCTCGAGCCGTTCGGCGAGGTCGGCGTCGACGAGCGAGCCGATGACGTCGTCGAGCGCACCGTCCATGACGGCGTCGAGGTTGTAGGCCTTGAAGCCGGTGCGGTGGTCGGAGACGCGGTTCTCGGGGAAGTTGTAGGTGCGCACGCGCTCGGACCGGTCGACCGTGCGGACCTGCGAGCGCCGCGCGTCGGACGCCTCCGCGTCGGCTGCCGCCTGCGCCGCCTCCAGCAGGCGCGAGCGCAGGATGCGCAGCGCCTGCTCCTTGTTCTGCAGCTGGCTCTTCTCGTTCTGGCAGCTCACGACGAGGCCGGTCGGCAGGTGGGTGATGCGCACGGCGGAGTCGGTCGTGTTGACGCTCTGGCCTCCGGGTCCGGAGGAGCGGAAGACGTCGATGCGCAGGTCGGCGTCGTTGACCTGAACGTCGACGTCCTCGGCCTCGGGCAGCACCAGGACCCCGGCCGCGGACGTGTGGATGCGCCCCTGGGACTCGGTGACCGGCACCCGCTGCACGCGGTGCACCCCGGCCTCGAACTTCAGCAACGCGTAGGGAGCCTGCCCCGGCTCGGGGGTGCCCTTCGCCGCCACCGAGGCCGTCACCGACTTGTAGCCGCCGAGCGCGGACTCCGTGGCGTCGATGATCTCGACCCGCCAGCCCTTCGTCTCGGCGAAGCGCGTGTACATGCGCAGCAGGTCGCCGGCGAACAGCGCCGACTCCTCGCCGCCCTCGCCACCCTTCACCTCGAGGATGACGTCCTTGTCGTCGGCGGGGTCGCGCGGCACCAGCAGGCGCTGCAGCCGCTCCTCCAGCTCAGCGCGCTCGGCGGCCAGCTCGCCGGCCTCCTCGACCAGCTCGAGCTCGCGGGCCGCCTCGAGGTCCTCCCCCGCCTGCTGCCAGGCGCGGTAGGTGCGCACGACCGCGCCGAGCTCGGCGTAGCGGCGCCCGACCTTCTTCGCCCGGGCCGGGTCGGCGTGCGTGGCAGGGTCCGACATCTGTCGCTCGAGCTCGGCGTGCTCGGACAGCAGCGCCTCGACGGCCTCGAACATGCTGGTCCCCTCTCCTCGCTCGTGCTCACGAGCTCCTCGGCGCGCTGCGCCCGGACGGACGACGACGCCGACCCGTCCGCTGGGGATCGGGTCGGCGTCGGAGAGGAGCTACTTCTTGCCGTAGCGCTTCTCGAACCGGGCCACGCGGCCGCCGGTGTCGAGGATCTTCTGCTTGCCCGTGTAGAACGGGTGGCAGGCCGAGCACACGTCGGCGCGGAGGGTGCCCTCCGTGGCGGTGCTGCGGGTGGTGAACGAGTTGCCACAGGTGCAGGTGACCTGGGTCTCGACGTACTCGGGGTGGATGTCGCGCTTCATGGTGTCCTCTCGTGGTGCTGGGTCGGGCCGCGGCGCGGACCGTGAACCAGGACCGGGGATCGATTGTGCCAGGGGCACGGGCGTCAACCAAACCGGGGCCGACTCTGTTCCCGTGGCCCGACCGTCGGGCTCGTCAGGCGGGCAGCAGGGCCTCGACGTCCTCGGCGATCTTCTCGGGCTTCGTCGTCGAGCCGTAGCGCTTCACGACGTTGCCCTCGGCGTCGACGAGGAACTTGGTGAAGTTCCACTTGATCTTGCTGCCGAGGACGCCGCCCTTCTCCGAGCGCAGCCAGCGGTAGAGCGGGTGTGCGTCGTCGCCGTTGACGTCGACCTGGGAGAACATCGGGAAGCTGACGCCGTAGTTCTTCTGGCAGAACGCCGCCGTGTCCTCGTCGGAGTCCGGGTTCTGGTGGCCGAACTGGTCGCACGGGAAGCCAAGGACGACGAGCCCGCGGTCCGCGTACCGGCTGTACAGCTCCTCCAGGCCGGTCAGCTGGGGGGTGAAGCCGCACTGCGTGGCGGTGTTCACGACGAGCAGGACCTTCCCCCGGTAGTCGGAGAGGTCTCGCGGTGCGCCGTCGATGGTCGTGGCGGTGAAGTCGTAGGCAGTGGTCACGTCGCCATCCTAGGGACGCGGTCCACCCTCCGCAGACGAGCGCGACGCGCCGGAGCTCGCGCTGCCGGACGGCGGCGGGAAGCCCGACGGGCCCGCCGACCAGGGTCGGCGGGCCCGTCGGGGCCGGGTCAGGCCAGGGGGCTGCGCTGGAGCGCGAGGAGCAGCTCGGCGTTGCTGCCGGTCTTCTCCAGCCGTCCGACGACCGCGTCGAGGACCTGCTGCGGGCTGCGGCCGACGAGGGCCCGGCGCGCCGCGACGAGGATGTCGAGCTCCTGCTCGTCGAGCAGCAGCTCCTCGTGGTTCGTGCGCGAGCCGGCGATGTCGACGGCCGGGAAGACCTGCTGGTTCTCGTCGACGTGCAGGCGCAGCACGCTGTTGGCGGCACCGTCGATCTCCTCCAGCACGGCCTCGTCGACGACGGAGGAGGTGCCCGCCAGCGCCGTCGCGAGGATGGTCAGCGAGCCGCCGTCCTCGGCGTTGCGTGCCGCGCCGAAGAACGTCTTGACGGGGTGCAGGGCGGCCGCGTCGACCGCGCCGGCCATCCGGCTCGAGGCCGTGGACGCCTGGTGGTACGCCCGGCCCAGCCGCGTGAGCGAGTCGAGGAGGACGACGACGTCGTGGCCCAGCTCGACCAGCCGCTTGGCGCGCTCGATGGCCAGCTCGGCCACCGTCGTGTGGTCGGCGGCCGGACGGTCGAACGTCGAGGCGATGACCTCGCCCTTGACCGAGCGCTGCAGCTCGGTGACCTCCTCGGGACGCTCGTCGATGAGGACGACCATGAGGTGGCACTCGGGGTTGTTGGCCGTCAGGGCGTCGGCGACGGTGCGCACGAGCGCCGAGCGGCCGCCCCGCTGCTCCGAGACGACCAGCTGGCGCTGACCCTTGCCCACGGGCGCGAAGAGGTCGATGAGACGGGTCGTGACGACCGTCGGGTCGGTCTCCAGGACCAGACGCTCCTCGGGGTGCACCGGCGTCATCGAGGAGAACTCGATGCGACCGCGCGCCTCCTCCAGCGGCGTCCCGTTGACGGTGTCGACCCGCACCATCGGGTTGAACTTCTCCTTGCGCTCCCCCTCGCGCGGCTGGCGCACCTGCCCGGTGACCGCGTCACCCTTGCGCAGCCCCCACTTGCGGACCATGGAGAGCGAGACGTACACGTCGTTCTCGCTCGGCAGGTAGCCGGTGGTGCGCACGAAGGCGTAGTTGTCGAGGATGTCGAGGATGCCCGCGGCCGGGACCAGCACGTCGTCCTCGGTGTAGGTGGGCTCGCCGTCGGCGCCCCGGCCGCCGCGGTTGCGACCGCGTCGGTTGCGACGACGTCCGCCGGCCTCGTCGTCGTCGGCTGCCTGCGGGTCCGGGCCGCGCTGACCGTTCTTCGGCGACGCGTCCTGCCCGCCCTGCTGGTCGCCCTTGCGCTGCTGGTCACCGCGACGCTGGTCGTCGTTCTTCTGACCGTCGCCGTTCTTCTGGCCGCCGTCGTTCTTCTGGCCGCCGTCGTTCTTCTGAGCGCCGTCGTTCTTCTGGCCGTCGTTCTTCTGGCCGTCGTTGCGCTGTCCGTCGTTCTTGGCGCGCTGGTTGCCGTTCTTCGCGCCCTGGCCCTTGCCCTGGCCGCGGTTCTGCCCGTCCTTGGCCTGGACGTCCTTCTGGACAGCGTCCTGGGGCTGGGCGTCCTTCTGGGGAGCGTCCTGGGGCTCGCCGTCCTGGGGCTGGGCGCCCTGGCCGCGACGACCGCGACCACGCGGGTTCTGCTGCGGCTGGTCGTCCGTCGCCGGCTCGTCCTGCTGGGGCGCCTGCTGCGCCGGGGCGGCCTGGACGGCGCTCGGAGCGCTCTCTCCACGGGCGGCCTTGATGGCGTCGATCAGCTCGCCCTTGCGCAGCTTGCCGGCGTCGCTGATGCCGAGGCCGGACGCGATCTCGCGCAGCTCGGCGAGCACCTTGCCGCCGAGGGCACCGCCCGAGCGACGGGCGGGCTTGGCGGGGGCGGCGGAGGCCGGCTCCGCCGACGGGGACGCAGACTGGTCAATGGGGGTGTCGGTCACGAGGATGCTTCCTGGGTGGGAGGGGGCGCCACAGGCCCTCCGGCGAAGACCGGGGCACCGTGGCCACCCGCCGACGGCGGGCGGACGTACACGTGTCGGGGAACGGGATCCACACCGACGTCCGTCACTCTAGCAGTGCCGTCGGGAGCCCGGTCCGCCCCCACGAGCGGCGTCCGGACCGCCCGTCAGGACGTCGTGACGACGTGGGCGCAGCGGTCGGCGACGTCGACCTCGAGCACCTTCCAGCCGTCGGGTACCGCGTCGGACACGCCCCGCGCGAACGCGAGGACCGTGGGGCCGGCACCGGAGATGACGGCGGGCACGCCGTCCACGCGCAGGCTGCGGACGAGGCGGTAGGACTCCGGCATCGCGCCGGCTCGGTACTGCTGGTGCAGGAGGTCCTCCGTGGCCGACGCGAGCCGCTCGGGCGCCTGGGTCAGCGCCGCCACGAGCAGCGCGGCACGGCCGGCGTTCGCCGCGGCGTCGGCGTGGCTGACCACGTCGGGCAGCAGACCGCGCGCGGCCTGGGTCGAGACCGGCTCCGGCGGCACGAAGAGGGTCAGCGGCACCGCGACGTCGAGCCGGACCGCCTCGGCGGCGAAGCCGTCGATCCACGCGATGGTCAGACCGCCGAGGAGCGCCGCCGCCACGTTGTCGGGATGACCCTCGATGTCCTGCGCGAGCTGCAGCGTCGCGCGGTCGTCCAGCGGCTCCACGCCCTCGACGAGCGCCTTGGCGAGCACGATCCCGCCGACGATCGCGGCCGAGGAGGAGCCCATCCCCCGACCGTGCGGCACCACGTTGCGGCACGTGAGCCGCAGACCCGGACGTCGCACGCCCATCAGGTCGAGGGCGGCGTCGAGGGAACGGACCACGAGGTGCCGCTCGTCGCGCGGCACCTCGTCGGCGGCCTCGCCCTCCACGACGACCTCGAGCCCGTCGCCGGGGACGACCTCGGCGGTCAGCTCGTCGTGCACGTCGAGCGCCAGCCCGAGGGCGTCGAAGCCCGGACCGAGGTTCGCGCTGCTGGCGGGCGTGCGGACCGTCACGGGCCCGCGGCGGAACGGCTGGTCGACCACGACGGCGCCGCTCAGGCCAGACCGGCGGCGGCCGCGGCGTCGTGCACGTCGGCGTCGATGACGGAGTCCACCACGGACTCCACGCCCGACAACGCCGTCTCCACGTCCTTCAGGCCGTGGCCCGTCACGGTCACCGCGATGCGCAGACCCGGGTCGACCTCGCCCGCCTCGGCGGCGGCCAGCAGGCCGGCGACACCCGCGGCCGACCCCGGCTCGACGAACACGCCGTCGTGGGCGCCGAGCCGACGCTGGGCGTCGAGGATCTGCTCGTCGGTGACGGCGTCGATGCGCCCGCCGGAGCTGTCGCGGGCCTCGATGGCCAGCTGCCAGGACGCCGGGTTGCCGATGCGGATCGCCGTGGCGACGGTCTCGGGCCGGGCCACGGCCTCGCCACGGACGAGCGGCGCGGCGCCGGCGGCCTGGAAGCCCCACATGCGCGGGCGGTGGGTGGCCAGACCGGCGTCGGCGTACTCGCGGTAGCCCATCCAGTAGGCGGAGATGTTGCCGGCGTTGCCCACCGGGAGCACGTGCACGTCGGGGGCGTCGCCCAGGACGTCGACGATCTCGAACGCGGCGGTCTTCTGGCCCTGCAGGCGCACCGGGTTGACCGAGTTGACGAGCGCGACGGGGTACTCGTCGGCCAGTGCCCGCGACAGCTGCAGGCACTCGTCGAAGCCGCCCCGCACCTGGATGACCTCCGCGCCGTGCATGACGGCCTGGGCCATCTTGCCGCTCGCGATCTTGCCGTGCGGGACGAGCACGATCGGCGTGAGGCCGGCGCGCGCCGCGTAGGCGGTCATGGACGCCGACGTGTTGCCGGTCGAGGCGCACACCACGGCCTTCGCGCCCTCGCCGACCGCCACGGAGATGGCCGCCGTCATCCCACGGTCCTTGAAGGAGCCCGTCGGGTTGTCACCCTCCACCTTGAGCCAGACGTCGCCCTGGACGAGCGAGGACAGCCAGGCCGAGTGGACGAGCGGCGTGCCGCCCTCCCCCAGCGAGATCACCGGGGTGTCCTCGTCGACCGGGAGCCACTCGCGGTACTCCTCGAGGACACCACGCCACGGCTGCGCCATCAGCGGAACTCCTTCATCAGTTGAGGCCTTCGACACGCATGACCGACGAGACGTCACGCACCATGTCGAGCGCGCGCACCACCTCGACGGTCGCGGCCAGGGCGGCGTCGTCGGCCTCGTGGGTCACGATGACGAGCTGGGCGTCGGATCCGTGGCCCTCCTGGCGGACCGTCTTGATCGACACGTCGTACTGCGCGAAGGCGTCGGCGACCGAGGCGAGCACGCCTGCGCGGTCGTCGACGTCGATCGACACGTGGTAGCGGGTGCGGGCGCGTCCGACGTCGAGCACCTCCAGGTCCGCATGAGCGGTGTCGCCGGGGCCGTGCACGTCCTGGCGGCGGTTGCGCGCGACCGAGACGAGGTCGCCGAGCACCGCGCTCGCCGTGGGGGCGCCACCGGCACCCGGACCGTAGAACATGAGCTGGCCGGCGGACTCGCTCTCGACGAACACGGCGTTGAACGCGCCCCGGACGCTGGCGAGCGGGTGGCTCTTCGCGATCATCGCCGGGTGGACGCGCGCCGACACGGCGTCGCCGTCGGGCGTGGTGATCTTCTCGCAGATCGCGAGCAGCTTGACGACGCAGCCCATCTCGTCGGCCGAGCGGACGTCGGCGGCCGTGACGTCGGTGATGCCCTCGCGGTGCACGTCGCCGATGGTCACGCGGGTGTGGAACGCGAGCGACGCGATGATCGCGGCCTTGGCGGCGGCGTCGAAGCCCTCGACGTCGGCGGTGGGGTCGGCCTCGGCGTAGCCCAGACGCTGCGCCTCGTCGAGCGCGTCGGAGAAGCCGGCTCCCGTGGTGGTCATGGCGTCGAGGATGAAGTTCGTCGTGCCGTTCACGATGCCGAGCACCCGCTGCACGGCGTCGCCGGCCAGCGACTCCTGGAGCGGTCGGATGATCGGGATGGCACCGGCGACCGCCGCCTCGAAGGCGATGTCGCGCTCGGCCTTCTCGGCCGCCTCGAACAGGTGGGCACCGTCCTCGGCGAGGAGGGCCTTGTTGGCGGTGACGACGGAGGCGCCGTGCTCCAGCGCGGCGAGGATCAGCTCGCGGGCCGGCTCGATGCCGCCGATGACCTCCACGACCACGTCGAGGTCGCCGCGGGTGACCAGCGCGTGCGCGTCGGTGGTGAACAGGTCGGCCGGGAGGTCGAGGTCGCGCGCCCGGCCGAGACGACGCACGGCGATGCCGACGAGCTCGATCGGCGCGCCGATCCGACGCGCCAGCTCGTCGCCGTCGCGGGTCAGCAGCCGGGCCACCTCCGACCCCACGACGCCGCAGCCCAGCAGGGCGACCTTGAGGGGTCGGGCGGTCGACGGAGCGGTGTTCACGCGCGACAGCCTATCGGCGTCCGTCCTCGGTCCGGTCCCCAGTCCTCGCGACGAGACCGGGTTCCCTGCGGGAGGCTCACCGCTCGTAGCCGCGCCCGAGCACGAGCAGCCCCGCGACCACGCACCCTGCCGGCACCGCGAGGGCCGCGAGCACGCCGACGCCCAGGCCGTGGCCGACGGCCGCGGCGAACACGGTGGCACCCAGGGCGAGTGCGACGGACTCGGCGACCGAGTCGCTGGTCTGCAGGGAGGCACTGTGGTCCGCCTCCTCCCCCGGGCGGGAGCGACGCAGCACCTCGGTCACCGACGTCGACGAGAGCACGCCCATCCCGAAGCCGCCCACGACCCAGACCGTCGCCACGACCACCACCGGGACGTCGGCGACGAGCGAGAGCGGCACGGCGAGGAGCCCCAGGAGGATCGCGCCGGCACCCAGCGCCGCGCGACGTCGGGGCGTGCCGACCAGCGCGGGCAGCCGCTCCGGCCGCGACACGAAGGCCGCGCCGGCGTACCAGGTGAAGGCCGTGCCGGAGATCGCCGCACCCGCCAGGCCCACGGAGAGTCCCCGCTGGTCGACCAGCACCAGCGGCACGTAGACCTCCGCCGCGAAGTACGCCGCCATGAGGAAGGCTCGAGACCCGATGAGGGACGGGAGGCCGCGGCCGCCGGTCCAGGTGCGCGGAGGGACCAGCCGACGGACAGAGAGCCCGAGGGCCACCAGCCCCAGCACGAGCCAGACCGGCCAGGCCGGGAGCGTCCGCTGCCCGGCGACGGACACGAGGAGCACCGCTGCCGCAGCCACCGCGGCGGCAGCCAGGCCGCCCACCGCGCCGTCCCCACGGCCGACGTCGTGGCGAGCGCGGTCGTCCCCGGCACCGGCCGGAGCAGCGGCGAGCGACCGGACGGCCGACCAGGCGACCGCGAGGCTCGCGGCGGCCAGCACGGGCCCGAGCAGGAACACGACCCGCCAGCCGAACGCGTGGGTCAGGCCACCGGCGACGACGGGTCCGACGATCGCCGGCACGGTCCAGGCGCTCGTCATCACGGCGAGCGCGCGGGGACGCAGGTGGTCCGGGTAGGCCCGCGCGACCACGACCCAGAGGGCGACGCCGATCGGCCCGGCCCCGAGCCCCTGCACGGCGCGACCGACGAGGAAGCCGGACATCGACGTGGCGGTGCCGCACACGACGAGCCCGACGGCGAACAGCGTCACCCCCCAGCCGAGCGCCGGCGCGGGGCCCGCCCGACCGATCCAGGAGGCGCTGGCGGTCCTCGAGAAGATGCTCACCGCGACCGGGGCGGCGAACGCCACCGCGTACAGGGCGAGCCCGTCGAGCGCGCGGGCCACCTCCGGCATGACGCTGACCACCGCGAGCGACTCGAAGGCGACGAGGAAGGCCAGCGAGAAGAGGCCGAGCGACGTGCGGCCCAGCCGCCCGCGCCAGATCGAGTCGACGTCGTCGGGTGTGGTCGTCTGGGCGTCGAGGGCGTCCGGCGTCGTCATGGGACGATCAGACAACCTCGACCAAAGTTGAGGTCAACACCGACCGACAGGAGGCCCGGATGGCGGACACGAGGGACCAGCTCACCCCGCAGCAGGTCGCCGAGCGATCGGGCGTCGCGGTCTCCGCCCTGCACTTCTACGAGTCGCGCGGTCTCATCACGGCGGCCCGCACGCCGGGCAACCAGCGTCGCTACCGACGCGACGTGCTGCGCCGGCTGGCGTTCATCCAGTTCTCCCAACGACTCGGCATCCCCCTGGCCGAGATCGGCGAGGCGCTCGCGTCGCTCCCCGACGGTCGAGTGCCGACCAAGCGGGACTGGACGCGGCTCACGTCGCGCTGGCGTGCCGACCTCGACGCCCGCATCGCCCGGCTCCAGGCCCTGCGCGACGACCTCGACGGCTGCATCGGGTGCGGCTGCCTGTCCCTGCGCAGCTGCTCGGTCTACAACCACGACGACGAGCTCGCGCGCCGAGGTCCCGGTCCGCACCGGGGCCTCACCTGAGGCGGATCGATCACGGGGCAGGTCCGCCGTCACCTACCCTGGTCCGGTGAGCACGCGCCCGAGCAGCCTGTCGTCGAGCCTGCGGCAGCTGGGGCCCGTCAAGGTGGTCGGACTGGTCACCGTCGTCGTGGTCACGGTCGTGCTCGTGTGGGCCGTCCTCGACGTGCGGTCGCTCCTCGCGCAGGCCCCCGCCGCACAGGTCGCCGCCGCACCGGACGCGACGGCCGGCGCCCGTGGCAGCACCACCGAGCGGCAGGTGGCGGTCACCGTCACCTTCTTCGGCACCGGTCCGTTCAACGCCACGGTCGTCGACGCGTCGAAGCGCGAGCGCACGTTCCGCTCGACCGGTCGGGACGTCACGGTGACCCGCGTGTACGAAGGTGCCGGCCCGTACGTGCTGGCGAGCGTGCAGACCACCGGCAACGCCACCGTCCGCTGCCGTGTCGCCGTCGACGGGAGGCAGACGTCGTCGACCGAGCAGTCGGGCCTCTACGCCCAGACCGTCTGCGCCGGCTGAGGTGGGCGCCGACGACCGCGCCTCCTTCCGGGAGGGGCTGAGGCTCGGGGTGCCGTTCGGCGTCGCCTCCTTCCTGCTGTCGATGTCGTTCGGCGTCGTCGCCCGGGAGACGGGCTTCAGCGTGCTGGCCGCCGTCGCGATGTCGGTCCTCGTGTTCGCCGGCTCGGCCCAGTTCGCGGCCGTGGCGGTGCTCGCCGCCGGCGGAGGAGCGGGCGCCGCCGTCGCCGCAGGGACGCTGATGAACTCACGCTTCCTGCCCATGGGCATCGCGCTCGCGCCGTCGCTGCCCGGGCGCGCCTGGTGGCGGGGCCTGCAAGGACTCGCCGTCGTCGACTCGTCCTGGGCGCTCGCGGCGCGCGGCGACGGCACGTTCGACCGCTGGCGCCTGTTCGGCACCACCGCTCCGCAGCTGGTGGCCTGGTACCTGGGCACCGTGGTCGGGGCGTTCGGCGGTGAGCTGATCGGCGACCTCGACCGGTTCGGGCTCGACGCCGTCTACCCGGCGTTCTTCCTCGCGGTGCTGCTGCCCGAGCTGCGCGACCGCGACCGGCGGGGCGTGGCGGTCGTCGGCGGCCTGCTGGCGCTCGCGCTCGTGCCCGTCGCTCCCCCGGGCGTGCCCGTGCTCGCCGCGGGGCTCGCGGCCCTGTGGGGACTGCGTCGACGGGAGGCGCCGTGAGCACCGTCTGGGCCACCATCCTCGGCCTCACCCTCGCGACGGCCGCCGTCAAGGCCGTCGTGCCGGTGCTGCTGGGCGGTCGCGACCTGCCGGAGCGGTTCACCGGCGTCATCGCCCTCATGGCCCCGGCGCTGCTCACCGCGCTGGTGGTGACCAGCGTGCTCGCCGACGGCGACCGGTGGCACGCCGGGGCCGACACCGTCGGCGTCGCGGCCGCCGGCGTGGTCGCCTGGCGCGGCGCCTCCGTCGTGACGACGCTCGCCGTCGCGGTGGTCGTGACGGCGCTGCTGCGCCTCGCGGGCCTTCCCTAGCGGGCGGGGCGCCGGCGTCAGCCGACGTCGAGCGTGAAGAGGTCGTCCTCCGTCTCGCGGCGCAGGATCAGCCGCGCCTCGCCGTCGCGCACCGCCACCACGGCCGCACGCGGCACGTGGTTGTAGGTGCTCGCGAGCGAGCGGCAGTACGCCCCGGTACCGGGGACGGCGAGCAGGTCGCCGGCGGCGACGTCGCCCGGGAGGTACTCGTCCTTCACGACGATGTCGCCGCTCTCGCAGTGCTTGCCGACCACGCGGCTCAGCACCGCCGGCTCCTCGGACCGCCGCGAGGCGAGGGTGCACGAGTAGTCGGCGCTGTAGAGCGCGGGCCGCACGTTGTCGCTCATGCCGCCGTCGACGGCGACGTAGCGGCGCGAGGCGCCCCCGTCGAGACCGACGGACTTGACCGTGCCGACCTCGTAGAGCGTGAACGTCGTGGGCCCGACGATCGCGCGCCCCGGCTCGATCGACAGGTGCGGCACGTCGACGTCGAGTGCCCGGCACTCCGCGCGCACGATGCCGAGCAGGCTGTCGGCGAGCTCGGCGGGCGAGCGGGGGTCGTCCTGCGTCGTGTACGCGATGCCGAAGCCGCCGCCGAGGTCCATCTCCGGCGGGACGACGCCGAGCTCCTCGATGATCCGCGCGTGCAGGCGCAGCACGCGCCGCGCGGCCACCTCGAAGCCGTCGGCCACGAAGATCTGCGAGCCGATGTGCGAGTGCAGCCCGAGGAACCGCAGGCCGCCTCCCCCGGGCCGGTGGGCGGAGACGATGCGGCTGACGGCCTCGAACGCGGCGCCGTCGGCGATGGAGAACCCGAACTTCTGGTCCTCGTGGGAGGTGGAGATGTACTCGTGGGTGTGCGCCTCGACGCCCGCGGTCACGCGGACCATGACGGCTGCCTCACGGCCGGTCTCCGCCGTGAGGGCGACGAGCCGGTCGACCTCCTCCAGCGAGTCGACGATGATCCGCCCGACGCCCGCCTCGAGCGCACGCCGCAGCTCGGCCACGGACTTGTTGTTGCCGTGCAGCGCGAGCCGCTCGGGCGGGAAGCCGGCACGCAGCGCCACGGCGAGCTCGCCACCCGTGCACACGTCGAGGCTCAGCCCCTCCTCCTCGACCCAGCGCGCCGTGGCGACGCAGAGGAACGACTTGCCGGCGTAGTACACCTCGCACCCCTCGAAGGCGTCGCTGAAGGCCCGCGCCCGGCTGCGGAAGTCGTCCTCGTCGAGCACGTACAGCGGCGTGCCGAACTCCTCGGCCAGGTCCGTGACCGACTCACCGGCGACGGTCACGACCCCGTCGACCTTGGAGACGTTGCGTGCCCACAGGTGCGGCACGAGCGCGTCGACGTCGTCGGGGCGACGCAGCCACGCGGGACCCCTGTCTCCGGCCTGGCCGTGCAGCGCGCCCGCCTCGTGGGCCCTCATCACATGCGCTCCGGGGCCGAGACGCCGAGCAGGCCGAGCCCGTTGGCGACGACCTGACGGGTCGCGTCGACCAGCACCAGCCGCGCGCGGTGGACGTCGGTGACGTCCTCGTCCCCCTGGGGCAGCACGCGGCAGACGGCGTAGAACGCGTGGAAGGCGGCCGCGGTGCGCTCCAGGTAGCGGGCCACCCGGTGCGGCTCCCGCAGCTCCGCCGCACGCGACGCCACCTCGGGGAAGCTCGCCAGGGCACGCAGCAGGTCGCCCTCCTTCTCGTGCTCGAGCAGGCCCGGGTCGAAGCGGTCGAGGCCGTGGTCGATGCCGAGGTCGGCGGCGTTGCGCAGGATGCTCGAGAGCCGCGCGTGTGCGTACTGCACGTAGTAGACGGGGTTGTCGTTCGTCGTGCTGGCCCAGAGGTCGAGGTCGAGGTCGATCGGCGAGTCCGTCGAGTAGCGGGACAGGGCGTACCGGGCCGCGTCGACGCCGATGGCGCCCACGAGGTCCTCGAGGGAGATGACGGTCCCGTTGCGCTTGCTCATCCGTAGGGGCTCGCCGTCACGCAGCAGGTTGACCATCTGGCCGATCAGCAGCTCGAGGTTCACGCCGGGCTCGTCACCGAACGCGGCGCACATGGCCATCATCCGCGACACGTACCCGTGGTGGTCGGCGCCCAGCATGATGAGGCAGCGGTCAAAGCCCCGCTCGCGCTTGTCGAGGTAGTACGCGAGGTCGCCGGAGATGTAGGCGGCCTGGCCGTCGGACTTCACGACGACCCGGTCCTTGTCGTCGCCGTAGTCGGAGGTGCGCAGCCAGCGGGCGCCGTCCTTCTCGTACATCTTGCCGAGCTCGTCGAGCCGCGCGATGGCCCGCTCGACCGCGCCGGACTCGTGCAGGTCGTTCTCGTGGAAGTAGACGTCGAAGTCGACGCCGAAGTCGTGCAGGGACGCCTTGATCTCCGCGAACATCAGTGCCACGCCCTCGGCGCGCAGCACCTCGGTCGCCTCCGGGTCGGGCAGCGAGGCGACGTCGGGGTGCTTCGCCACGACGTCGGCCGCGATCTCGTGGATGTACTGGCCGCCGTACCCGTCCTCGGGCGCCTCCTGGCCCCGCGCCGACGCGAGCAGCGACCGGGCGAAGCGGTCGATCTGGGCGCCGTGGTCGTTGAAGTAGTACTCGCGGGTGACGTCGGCACCGGCGAACGTCAGCAGTCGGCCGAGCGAGTCGCCGACGGCGGCCCAGCGCACGCCGCCGATATGGATGGGGCCCGTGGGGTTGGCGCTGACGAACTCGAGGTTGACCTTCTGGCCGGCGTAGAGCTCGCTGTGGCCGTAGTCGGCTCCGGCCTGGAGCACGTGTGCGGCCACCTGGCCCTGCGCGTCGGCGGCCACGCGCAGGTTGAGGAAGCCCGGGCCGGCGACCTCGGCGGCGCTCACACCGTCGTGCTCGGCGAGCACCCCGGCGAGGTCCGTGGCGAGGTCGCGCGGGTTCAGGCCCGCCTTCTTGGCCAGCTGCAGCGCGATGTTCGTGGCGTAGTCGCCGTGCTCCTTGACCTTGGGTCGCTCCACGCGCACCTGGGTCGGCACGCCGTCGGGGAGGCTGAGCCGTCCCTCGTCGACGAGCCGCTGGAGGGCGGACACGATCACGTCGCTGAGCTGCTCGGGAGTCACCGCACCAGCCTATCGACCGGCGCGCCGCTCCCCGTCCGCGGGAAGCGCTGGCGAGACCGGCGCGTCAGGCCTGCGAGCGCCGTCGGATGACGTCGTTCACCGTCGACACCAGGTCGTCGGGGTCGAACGGCTTCGTCACGTACGCGTCGACGCCGGCGTCGAGCCCCCGCTGGATGTCGGCGGGCAGGTTCTGGGTGCTCACCATGACCACCCCGAGGTGCCGCAGCCGCTCGTCCGCCCGGATGGCGTGCACCGTGCTCACGCCGTCCTGGCGCGGCATCATGACGTCGACGGTGACGACGTCGGGCAGGTCGCCAACGTCGGCCGAGGCCCGCAGCCGCTCCACGCAGTCGAGGCCGTCGACGGCCTCCCGCACGTCGAACCCCGCCAGCTCGAGGTTCGTGCGGATGAGGAACCGGATCGACGCGGTGTCGTCAGCGACCAGGACCGTGGGCACGCGCACCACCGTAGCGGGCGTGGGGTAGGGTCGTACCGCACTCGGCCAGACCGGTCACCGCACCCGCGGAACCGTGCACCGGCCCCCGTAGCTCAGGGGATAGAGCACCGCCCTCCGGAGGCGGGAGCGCAGGTTCGAATCCTGCCGGGGGTACCCAGCACAGCGCATCGGTCCCGTCGCCACCTGGCGGCGGGCGCCTTGGTGCTCCCCCGGTCTCCTCGCCCGCGACACCGACCGGAGTAGGCCATGTGAACGCCTGTCACCTTTTCTCCGCGCCCAGTCAGCGCGGAGTTGCCGGACATCGTAGGCTCCAGCCTGCGCCGGATCGCCCACCCCTGGACGCGGACGGCGCAGCGCCCCTGCTCTCGGACACGGAGAGCAGGGGCGCCTCGCTCCTGGCGCGCTGGAGCACGGAAGACGATACGTCCGCCCTGACTCCCCTGAGGGGTGTCGCGCCGGGCGGTGGGACGGCCGTACGAGTCGGGCCCCGCGGGCGCCTCGTCAGTCGAAGGTGCCGCGCACGACGTGCGTCACGCCGAGCTCGTCCATCCACGGCAGCTCGGCGTCGGAGACGCCCAGCGCGACGCAGTCGGCGTCGATCTGCGCCGCCAGCGTCGCGATGGACTCCACGAGGACCCGACGTCGCAGGTCGTCGGCCAGGCCGTGCACCAGCTCGGGATCGATGCGCAGCACGTCGGGCGAGAGCAGGAGGATGTGGCGCAGCTCCGCCGCGCCGTCACCGACCCGGTCGACCGCCACCCGCGCTCCGAGCCGACGGAGCGGCTGCAGCAGCGACGTGAGCTCCTCGTAGTCCTCGATCGTCTCGTCCACGTCGAAGCGCAGCATCAGGCGCGACGGCGGCATCGAGGCGATCAGCGCCTGGAAGGCCGGGTCGCGCAGGGCCTCCGCCGACAGGCTGACGCTCACGACCGGCACCGACGTCTGCTCGACGGCCTTCAAGGTGCGCGACAGCACGGACAGCTCGAGCTCGACACCGCGACCCACCTCGCGCGCCTCCCCCAGCCGGCGGCGGAACGGACGGCCGTCCGCGAAGCGGGCCACCGCCTCGTGGCCGACGACCGCGCCGGAGACCACCTCCGAGACGGGCAGGAGCTCGATCGTCGCGTCATCGAGGGCGCCGTCGATGGTCTCCGCGAGGTCGGCCAGGTCGGTCAGCCGCCCGTCGACCTGCTCCTCCATCTCGATGAGCCGCATGATGAGCACGGCGGTCGCCCGCAGCACCTCCGCCTCGGCCGGCGAGAGGTCCGGGTGCGGGTCGCGCGAGAAGGCGCACAGCGTGCCGAACAGCTCGCCGCTGCTGCGGGTCATCGGGACGCCCACGTAGGCGCCGATGCCGAGGTAGGACGTGTGGAACGCGTCGACCGTGAGCGGCTCGGTGGCGGTGTCGGGCACGACCTCGCCCAGCTGGCCGCTCGTGATCATCTGGCAGTACGTGCCCTCGTACGGCTCGCTGAACCCCACCTGGATCGGGAGGTCGACGTCGGACACCAGCGCACGGAACGAGCGACGATCACCCTCGATCTCGCTGATGAACGCGACGTTGAGGCCGAGCTCGCGACGCACCAGGTCGACCATGGCCGTCGCTGCCGTGCGTGCGTCCGTCCTGAGCCTGCTCACACGCCATGCCTTTCGGAACCCCGAACCGTCGTCTCGGACGCGATCCTAGGGTCTTCCTCCCAGATCCGCACAGCAACACGACCCTCCCACTCCACCTCGCCGACGGACGTCACGGCGTCGCGGTCGAGGGGGCCGCGGACGTGCGGGAACAGGACGTCGTCGCCCACGCCCGGGGGCGGGACCGGTGACGCCGCCTCGTGGACCACGTCCGCCCGCAGCCGCGACACGTCGAGGCGCAGGACCAGCAGCGGGCGCGGCGCGTCGGCGTAGAACGCCGTGGCCACCGCGAGCGTCGTCGCCTCGTCGGGCGAGCAGTGCACGAACCCCTCCTCCGCGAGCGACGCGGGCGCGTACGGACGATCGGGGTCGGCGGCCCACTCGGGCGCCGGGACGAGGTGCAGGATCGTGGTCGGGCTGGTCGGTCGGGGAACGTCACCGTCGGGCGTCACGAGGTCATGGGACCACGAACACCCTGGCAGCGGGAATGCGACACCCTCACGACGGCTTGACGCAGGCATGAAGAACATCGGGTTCCTGTCCTTCGGGCACTGGTCGGACTCGCCGCACTCGGCGACCCGCAGCGCCGCGGACGTGCTGCACCAGTCGATCGAGCTCGCCGAGGCGGTGGAGGACCTCGGCGGCGACGGCGCGTACTACCGCGTGCACCACTTCGCGCGGCAGCTCGCGTCGCCGTTCCCTCTCCTCGCAGCCGTCGCCGCGCGCACGAGCCGGATCGAGATCGGCACGGGCGTCATCGACATGCGGTACGAGAACCCCCTCTACATGACCGAGGAGGTGGGGGCGGTCGACCTCATCAGCGACGGTCGGCTCCAGATCGGCATCAGCCGCGGATCACCGGAGCAGGTGATCGACGGCTACCGCTACTTCGGCTACGCCCCGAGCGACGGGAAGACCGACGCCGACCTCGCGCGCGAGCACACGGCGGTGCTGCTGGAGCTGCTCAAGGGCACCGGGTTCGCCGAGCCGAACCCGCGGCCCATGTTCCCGAACCCGCCGGGCAAGCTGCGCCTCGAACCGCACTCCCCCGGCCTGCGCGACCGGGTGTGGTGGGGCGCCGGCAGCCGGGCCACCGCCGAGTGGACGGCGGAGCAGGGCATGAACCTCATGAGCTCCACCCTGCTCACCGAGGACACGGGCGTCCCGTTCCACGAGCTGCAGGCCGAGCAGATCCAACGCTTCCGCGACGCGTGGAAGGCGGCCGGCCACGAGCGCGAGCCGCGCGTGTCGGTGAGCCGCAGCATCTTCGCCCTCGTCGACGACCGCGACCGCGCCTACTTCGGCGGGTCGGGCGGCGACGACCAGGTCGGGTTCCTCGAGGGCGGCCGCGCCCGCTTCGGCCGCACCTACGCCGCCGAGCCCGACCAGCTCGTCGAGCAGCTGCGCGAGGACACCGCCATCGCCGCCGCCGACACCCTCCTCCTCACCGTCCCGAACCAGCTCGGCGTCGAGTACAACGCCCACGTCGTCGAGAGCATCCTCCAGCACGTCGCGCCGGAGCTGGGCTGGCGCTGAGGCGGGCTCGAGCTCTTCCTGTCGGGGTCTCGGCTTGCCGGTGCGCTGCCTGCGTGGGTCTGGGGTTGCTGGTGTTGAGCCTGCGCGGGTCTGTGGTTGCTGGTGCGCTGCCGTAGTTGGGCTGTGCTTGTTGGTGCGCTGCCTCGGCCTTCGCTGGGGGTGGCCTCCGAAAGGGCCTCGACCGGGCAGCTGGGCGGGGGTCGGTTCCGGGTCTCGGG
>JAPLCA010000031.1 GCA_026392465.1 Propionibacteriales bacterium | reverse complement strand
ACCTGCGCCACGTCACCCAGGACGAGTGCGACGCGATCGCGCTACGTCTGAACACCCGCCCACGCCAGAGCCTCGGATGGAAGACTCCAGCCCAAGCCCTCAACCAGGGGCTACTTGCAACAACCGGTTGAAGTCAACCAGAAGCCTTCGAGTCCCAACGCACGAACGCAGATTCTTGCGTCCCACAGCGCGGGCTACAGCCCGAGACCCGAAGCCGACCCCGCGCCCAGCCGCCCGGTCGAGGCCCTTTCGGAGCGCAGGACGAGTCAAAGCCGCGCCGACGCAGCCCCACCTCCGCGAGAAGCCGCACCGACGCAGCCCCACCCGAGAGACAAGCCACACCAGCGCAGCCCCACCCGCACGAGAAGCCACCCCCCACCCGAACGACAAACCACGCCCCCACCCCCGCCCCCCGCCCCCGCCCGACACCCCGCCGACGGGTGGTTCGGCGTCTCACCCCACGCCCCTAGGGTGGACCCATGCCTCCTGCTCGCATCGCTGTGCTCATCGACGCCGACAACGCGCCCGCCTCGAAGATCGGCGCGATCCTGTCGCAGGTCGCGAAGTCGGGGAACGCGCACGTCCGGCGTGCGTACGGTGACTGGAAGAACTCGCACCTGAAGGGGTGGGAGAGTCGGCTGCAGGAGTTCGCGATCGCGCCGGTGCAGCAGTTCGCGTACACGAAGGGCAAGAACGCGTCCGACATCGCGATGGTGATCGACGCGATGGACCTCCTGCACGCCGGGGTGGCCGACGGCTTCGCGATCGTGTCGAGCGACGCAGACTTCACGCCGCTCGTCATGCGGCTGCGCCAGTCGGGCGCCGAGGTGCTCGGGTTCGGCGGGGAGAAGGCGCCGAAGGCGTTCCAGAACGCCTGCTCGACGTTCTACAAGCTCGAGACCCTGCGTGAGGACGACGACACGGAGGACGACGTCGAGGACGCGCCGGGGGTGGAGACGCCCGACGACGACGACGTGACGGCCGCGAAGCCCGCCGCCGGACGCACCCGACCGTCGCAGCGGGTCGACGGCGCGACGCTCAAGAGCGACCGACAGCTGGTCCGGATGCTGCGCACGGCGGTCGAGGAGGCCGCCGACGACGACGGGTGGGCGCAGCTGTCGCAGGTGAGCGACCAGATCCGCAACCAGTCGTCCATCCAGCCCGGCAACTACGGGTACGCGAAGTTCAGCGGGCTGATCGAGGCGATCGACCTGTTCGAGGTCAAGCGCGACGGCAAGTCCGTCATGGTGCGCCGCAGGAAGCGCGGGCGCTGACGCCCCACGGCCACGTCCGAATCCCGCCAGAGACGTCAGGTCCGTCGGGGCAGGATGGGGGTATGGACGACGTCGAGGCGCAGTACCGGGCGGTGAGCTCGCGGGACGAACGGTTCGACGGCGTGTTCTTCACCGCGGTCCGCACGACCGGCATCTACTGCCGGCCGTCGTGCCCGGCGCGGACCCCGCGACGCGAGAACGTCGAGTTCCACCGCAGCGCCGCGTCCGCGGAGGCCGCCGGCTTCCGCGCCTGCCGACGCTGCCGCCCCGACTGCACGCCCGGGTCGCCGGAGTGGGACGTCCGCGCCGACGTGGTCGGCCGTGCCGTCCGGCTGGTGCGCGACGGCGTCGTCGAGCGTGAGGGGGTGCCGGGGCTCGCGCGCCGGCTCGGCTACAGCGAGCGGCACGTCACCCGCATGCTCACGCAGGAGCTCGGCGCCGGTCCGCTCGCGCTCGCGACGTCGCAGCGCACGCGGACGGCGCGCGTGCTCGTCGAGACGACCGAGCTGTCGATGGCCGACGTCGCGTTCGCGTCGGGGTTCTCATCGGTGCGCCAGTTCAACGACGCCTTCCGGCGGGCGTTCGCCCGCACGCCGACCGAGCTGCGCGCCCACGGCGCCGCGGGTGCGTCCGTCGGCGGTGCGCTGCACCTGCGGCTCGCCGTTCGCCAGCCGTTCCACGCCGACGCGCTGGCCGGGTTCCTGGCCGACCACGCCGTGCCGAGCCTGGAGCGTGGTGACGGGCGGCTGTTCGCGCGCGTGCTGACCTTGCCCCACGGGAACGGTGTCGCCGAGATGGTGCTGCACGACGACCACGTCGCCGTCCGGCTCGAGCTGGCCGACCAGCGCGACCTCACCGCGGCGGTGGCACGACTGCGTCACCTCCTCGACCTCGACGCCGACCCTGCCGCCGTCGACACCGCGCTGGCCGAGCCGGGCCCGCACGCGGTCGACCTGGCCGACCTCGTCGCGTCCCGTCCTGGCCTGCGCGTGCCGGGGACGGTCGATGCGGTCGAGACCGCCGTGCGCACCGTGGTCGGGCAGCAGGTCTCCGTCAGCGGCGCCAGGACGGTCCTGAGCCGTGTGCTCGCGACGGCGGGGGAGCCGGTGACGTTCGGCCTCGCGCACGAGCACGGGCTCACCCACGCGTTCCCGACCGCGGAGGCACTCGCCGCGCTCGACCCCGAGGCCCTCCCGATGCCGCGTTCACGCGGACGCACCGTGGTCGGGCTCGCGCACGCGGTCGCCGAGGGCGACCTCTCGCTCGACGTCGGCGTCGACCGGGACGAGGCGAGCCGCGCGCTCCTCGCGCTCCCGGGCATCGGGCCCTGGACGGTCGGCTACGTCCGCATGCGCGGTCTCGGCGACCCCGACGTGCTCCTCGACACCGACCTGGTCCTGCGCCGCATCCTCGACGCCCGCGGCGCGTCGGCCGACGACGTCCGACGCTGGAGCCCTTGGCGCTCCTACGCCGGCATGCACCTGTGGACCGAGCACCTCGCCCGGCAGGCCGAGCACCGCACGAGAGGATCGAGAGCATGAGCACCCGATGGATCGACTCACCGATCGGAGGCCTGCGGCTGCACGCGTCGGCCGGGCTCCTCACGAGGATCGAGTTCGACGCGGAACCGGTCGGCCGACGGGTCGCCGACCCCGTCCTCGACCTCGCGGAGGAGCAGCTGGCGGCCTACTTCGCGGGCGAGCGGCACGACTTCGACGTCCCGCTCGCGAACGACGGCACCGAGTTCCAGAAGAAGGTGTGGGGCGAGCTGCGCCGGATCCCCTACGGCGAGACCGCGAGCTACGCCGACGTCGCACGGCGCCTCGGGTACGAGCCCGTCGTCTCGCGCGCGGTCGGTGCGGCGAACGGGGCGAACCCGCTGCCCGTCGTCGTGCCGTGCCACCGCGTGGTCGGGTCCGACGGCTCGCTCACCGGCTACGCGGGTGGCGTCGAGCGCAAGCGCATCCTGCTCGCGCTGGAGCGGCCCGGCCTGTTCTGACCGGACCGCCCGGTCTCACACCTCGGCGGCGAACACGACCCGGTTCTCGGTGTACCGCCCGACGCCGCGGTCGTACGGCCCGGTGCAGGTGATCAGCCGCAGCTGGGAGTCGCCGGTCTCGCCGTACACGTCGTCGGTGGGGAAGCGCGCGTCCTGGGGCACGTCGCGCACCTCGGTGATCTCGTAGGTGCGACGCTGGTTCCGGGTGTCGACGACGCTCACCCGCTGGCCGACCCGCAGCTCCGTGAGCCGGGCGAAGACGGCCGGGCCCGTGCGCGAGTCCTTGTGGCCGGCGATGACCACCGGCCAGGTCTCGCCCGGCTTGCCGCCGCCGGTGAACCAGCCGACGCGGGCTGGGTCCTCCGGCACCTCGAGCTCGCCGCTCGCGTCGTCGATGCGGAGGTCGACGAGCTCCTCGTCGAGACCCAGCGACGGGATCGTCACGCGCCTCGGGGGAGCGGCGGCGCGCTCGGCTGCCGGGCTCGTCGGTGCCGCAGCGGTCGCGGAGGCGCTGGGCGTGCTGCGAGGCGCCTCCTCGGCCGCCTCGCCCTGCCCGCCGCACCCCGAGAGAAGCGCGGCGAGCAGGACGACCGCAGCGACGCGGGTGCGCTCAGGCACCCTGGCGACGCCGCGTGACGGCCGCACCGGCGACGCCGAGGCCGAGCAGCGTCAGGGCCGCGACGGGCAGCAGGCTGGGGGAGCCGGCGGTGCCGCCCTGCCCCGTGTCCACGCCGTTGACCGGCAGCTCCCGCTCCTCGCCGACGTCAGCGGCGTCCTCACCCGGTGCGGGCTCGCCGTCGGTGGGGGGAGCCGGCTCCTCCTCGACCGCGTTCGCCGCGTCCAGCAGCTCCTGGCTGAAGACCAGCTGACCACGCACGGCGCCTGCGGTGAAGCCGGCGGTGTGCGTGTCGGCGGAGAAGCCGGACGGGTTCGCCTCGAGCTGCGCGAGGGTGAAGCCGGTGCCGGTGTCGGTGCCGTTGGGTGCGAGACCGGTGGTGAACGGACCCTCCGAGCAGCCCGTGCTGGTGCGCACCGTCGCGGTCGGGTCGTCGGCGGGGGTCGGGTTCGGGAAGGCGATGCGCGGCGGGCCGTTGACGCCGGCGCCGGTCTCGTGGATGTGCGTCGCGGTCTTGGCAGGGCTCTGGTACGGCGTCACCACGTTGTTCAGCGTGATGTTCCAGCAGATGACCTCCTCGTCGGAGCTCACCAGGAACTCGAAGCGACCCGTCGCGCCCGGCTGGCCGACGCCGACGGTGCCGTCGGTGCCGACGACCTGCTGCGGCGTCGCGTCGACGACGAAGGCGCTCGTGAAGGTCTCCGGCGGGTCGACGGGGTCGGGGGTGTCGGCCGAGGCGGTGGACCCGAGGGCGCCGAGGGTCAGGGTCGCGGTCGTCGCGAGGACTCCCGCTCCGGTCCATCGGGTGGCGCGCTTCACGGTCATGGTGGTCCCTTCGTCGTGAGGCGCCGGACGACGCCCGCTCGCGGGGTGTACGTCCGTCGACGACGTCGCGTTCACGTCGTCGACCGGGTTTCTTCTCCCCGCGGATCGGTGAACGGTGACGGGGCGGCGCGCGTAGACCTCTGCGTGAGCGCGACGTCGGTGATCGATCTGCCGAGTCGTCCTCGCGTGGCTACGGTGGTGCGGACCCGAGCGCGAGAGGACGGCCGGATGGATGCTCGCGGGTTCGACGTCCGTGCCGCGTACGCTGCCCACGGCCGGGACCTCCTGGGCTTCATGGTGAACGCCCTCCGCGACCGCGGACTCGCCGAGGAGTGCGTGCAGGAGACCTTCACGCGCGCGTGGCAGGCGCGGGACCGCTACGACCCGGCGCGCGCCTCGCAGCGCACGTGGCTGTTCGCCATCGCCCGCAACGTCGTCGTCGACGCCGTGCGGGCGCGGACACGCCGGCCCGCGCCCGCGTCGGGGGAGCAGGTCGAGGAGTCGTCGACCCGCGACGCGGACCTCTCACGGACCCTGGACCACGTGACGCTGGTCTGGGCGCTGGCCCAGCTGAGCGACGCGCACCGCCGGGTCGTCGTGGCCGTGCGGCTGGAGGGCTTCGGGTACGACGAGCTCGCGGAGCGCGACGGCGTGCCGGTCGCGACCCTGCGCACGCGCATGTTCCACGCGCTGCGAGCCCTGCGTGCGATCCTCGACGAGGGAGAGGAGAGTCGATGACCACGTCGGACCGTCGTGAGCAGCTGCTGGCTGCCGCTGCCACGGGCGCCCTGGACGCCGACGAGCAGGCCGAGCTCGACGCCCTGCTGCGCGCGGACCCACAGGCGCGCGAGGAGCTCGAGGCACTGCGTCGCGATGTCGAGGGGCTGGGGGCCTGGCGCGCTCCCGACGGGGAGGGCTGGCTGGACGCCGAGCCGTCGCAGCGGCTCGACGCACGCGTCGCGTCCCTCGGCGTCGCTGCGACGTCCGGGCGAGCGTCGGGAGGACGAGCCACCGCCGCCGTCGGCCGGCGCCGTGGACGCCTGGTGCTGGCGGCTGCCCTGCTCGTGCTGGCCGGTTCCGGTGGGACGCTCGCCCTGCAGGCCGTCACCGGTGAGCGTCCGGTCGAGGGCCCGCCCGGCACGCTCGGTGCCGTGGAGACGCTCGCGCCGGTGCGTGGGGACAGCCGCGAGCCGGCCGACGTGGAGGCGGCGTTCGTCGCCCACACGTGGGGGACCGAGGCCGTGCTCGACGTGCGGCGCACGCGTCCGGGCGCGGTCTACGCGGTCTACGTCGTTGACGAGGCCGGCCGCGAGGTCGAGGCCGGTGGGTTCCTCGGCTCGCCGGTCGAGGTGCACTGCCGGGTCAACGCCGCGGTCGCCCGGCAGGACGTCTCCGGTCTGAGGATCGTCGACGCCCGAGGTGCGACGGTCGCCCTCGCGCGGGCCCCCCGCGTCTGACGGTTGCGAGGTTCATCGACGTGTCATCTTCGTCTGTCATCATCCGGCTGGAGCCCTGACGAGAGCAAGGAGTGAGATGGCCAAGGTCACGTCGTCCGACGACACCACGCCCGCCGTGGGCAAGGCTGGTGTCGAGAAGTCCGGCAAGAACGCGGGGAAGAAGACGAAGAAGGCGAAGAAGACGAAGCAGGCCCTCTCCGAGGCCGAGGAGCAGCTCGCGAAGGCGCTCAAGCAGGTGGAGAAGCTGCGGTCGACGGTCGAGCTGCTCGAGGGCAAGCTCGAGAAGTCCAAGGCGAAGTCCCAGCAGTGGAAGGCCGAGGCGCGGCAGGAGCGCACCAAGGTGGCCAAGCTGGAGGCGAGGCTGCGTCGGGCCAAGCGCGACGCACCGGTCGACCGGCAGCCGCCCGCCGATCGCGGCGACCTGCCGGTGGACGACCCGTCCGTGCCGGACGCGTCGTGGACCGTCGTGCGGCTGCGGGCCGCGGCCCGCGAGAAGCAGCTCCCCGGCGTCTCGCGCATGACGAAGGCGGCCCTGCTCGAGGCGCTGCGGTCCTGACCTCGTCCGCCGACCCGGGCGGGGCGCTCAGCCGGCGCGGCGCAGGCTCTGGCTGAGCCGCTCCGCCGCAGCGGCGACGGCCGGCGCGTGCATACGTCCGGGCTGACGGGTGAGTCGCTCGAGCGGACCCGACACCGACACCGCCGCCACGACCTTGCCCGAGGGGGAGCGGACCGGGGCCGAGACCGAGCCGACGCCGGGCTCGCGCTCGCCGACGCTCTGCGCCCAGCCCCGTCGGCGCACGGCCGACAGCTCCGCGGCGGAGAACGTCGCCTTGAGCAGCCCCTTGTTCATCCGCTCGGGGTCCTCCCACGCGAGCAGGATCTGCGCGGCGGATCCGGCGGCCATGGTGAGCTGACCGCCGACGGGGATCGAGTCGCGCAGGCCGGTGGGCCGGTCGGCTGCGGCGACGCACACGCGGAAGTCGCCCTGACGCCGGTAGAGCTGGGCCGACTCGCCGGTGATGTCGCGCAGTCGGGCGAGCACCGGGCCGGCGGCGGCGAGCAGCCGGTCCTCGCCCGCCGCGGCCGCGAGCTCGCCGAGCCGCGGACCGAGGACGAAGCGGCCCTGCATGTCGCGCGAGACCAGGCGGTGGTGCTCGAGGGCGACGGCGAGTCGGTGCGCGGTCGGTCGGGCGAGCCCGGTGGCGGCGACGAGGCCGGCCAGCGTGGCGGGGCCCGGCTCGAGGGCGGAGAGCACGAGGGCTGCCTTGTCGAGCACTCCCACACCACTGGCGTTGTCCATGCATTGATACTGCCGTATCGCATGGTGAGACGCAAGTGTTACGCTCGGCACGTGCGGTCACGGGGTCGCACGGACCGAGCCAGACACGTCAGAGGAGAGATGATCGCGATGGGCAGGACGCTCGCGGAGAAGATCTGGGACGACCACGTCGTCCGCACGGCCGACGGTGAGCCCGACCTCCTCTACATCGACCTCCACCTCATCCACGAGGTCACGAGCCCCCAGGCGTTCGACGGCCTACGGCTGTCCGGCCGCCCCGTCCGTCGCCCGGACCTCACGCTGGCCACCGAGGACCACAACATCCCGACCACGGACCTCGACAAGCCGATCGCCGACCCGGTCTCGCGCACCCAGGTCGAGACGCTGCGCCGCAACGCCGAGGAGTTCGGCGTGCGGCTGCACCCCATGGGCGACATCGACCAGGGCATCGTCCACGTCGTCGGCCCGCAGCTCGGTCTGACGCAGCCCGGCATGACGATCGTGTGCGGCGACTCCCACACGTCGACGCACGGCGCGTTCGGCTCCATCGCCTTCGGCATCGGCACGAGCGAGGTCGAGCACGTGCTGGCCACGCAGTCGCTCTCGCAGGCCAAGCCGAAGATGATGGCGGTGGAGGTCGAGGGCACGCTCCCCGAGGGCTCGACCGCCAAGGACCTGATCCTGGCGCTCATCACGCAGGAGACCACCGGCGGCGGCCAGGGCTACATCGTCGAGTACCGCGGCGAGGCGATCCGCGCGCTCTCCATGGAGGAGCGCATGACGATCTGCAACATGAGCATCGAGTGGGGCGCGAAGGCCGGTCTGATCGCCCCCGACGAGACGACGTTCGAGTACATCCAGGGCCGTCCGCACGCCCCGCAGGGCGAGGCATGGGACGAGGCCGTGGCCTACTGGCGCGACCTCGTCACCGACGACGACGCCCACTTCGACAAGATCGTGCGTCTCGACGCCTCGCAGGTGACGCCGTTCGTCACGTGGGGCACGAACCCCGGCCAGGGTGCTCCGCTGTCGGCGACGGTCCCCGACCCCGAGAGCTTCGAGGACCCGATCGAGCGCGAGGCCGCCGCCAACGCCCTCGCCTACATGGGGCTGGAGGCCGGCACCCCGCTGCGCGACATCGCCGTCGACACCGTGTTCGTCGGCTCGTGCACCAACGGCCGCATCTCCGACCTGCGCCGCGCCGCTGAGCTGATCAAGGGCCACAAGGTCGCCGACGGCACGCGCATGCTCGTCGTGCCCGGGTCGGTCCGGGTCCGTCTGCAGGCGCAGGAGGAGGGCCTCGACCAGGTCTTCACCGAGGCCGGCGCCGAGTGGCGCGGCGCGGGCTGCTCCATGTGCCTCGGCATGAACCCCGACCAGCTGACGCCGGGCGAGCGCAGCGCCTCGACGTCGAACCGCAACTTCGAGGGACGCCAGGGCAAGGGCGGCCGCACGCACCTGGTCTCGCCCGACGTCGCGGTCGCCACGGCCGTCCTCGGCCACCTGGCCAGCCCCGCCGACCTCGAGCCCGTCCGCGCGACCGCAGGAGTCTGAATCATGGAGAAGTTCACCTCGCACACCGGCGTCGGCGCGCCCCTGCGTCGCAGCAACGTCGACACCGACCAGATCATCCCCGCCGTCTACCTGAAGCGGGTCACCCGCACGGGCTTCGAGGACGGGCTGTTCGCGGCCTGGCGCAACGACCCCGACTTCGTGCTCAACCGCGAGCCGTACCAGCACGCGACGATCCTGGTCGCCGGTCCCGACTTCGGCACCGGGTCGTCCCGCGAGCACGCCGTGTGGGCGCTGCAGAACTACGGCTTCAAGGCGGTCATCAGCTCGCGGTTCGGCGACATCTTCCGCGGCAACTCCGGCAAGGCCGGCCTGCTCGCCGCGCAGGTCGACGAGAAGGTCGTGCAGCGGCTCTGGGACCTCCTGGAGGAGGAGCCGGGTGCGCAGATCACCGTCGACCTCGAGTCGCGCACGGTGCGGGCCGGCGAGGGTCCCGACGCCATCGTCGACTCCTTCACGATCGACGACTACACCCGTTGGCGCCTGCTCGAGGGGCTCGACGACATCGCCATCACGCTCTCCCACGACGACGACATCGCCGCCTACGAGCAGCGTCGACCGGCCTTCAAGCCGGCCACCCTTTGATCCACGCCCAGACGTCCGCACGACGCGGCGCGGGTCCGCCTCGCTCGCTCTTGACCGCACCCGAGGTGCCGGTGCGAGAGTGAGGCGAGCGCGGGTCCGCGGGACCCGGGAGGGACGGGAGCCAGCGATGACCGTGGTCGTGGAGGTCGCGTCGACCGTCCCGCTGCCGCGTGAGGTGGTGTGGGCGCGCGTGGCGTCCGTGGCGGGCATCCAGCACGAGATGATGCCGTGGCTGCTCATGTCGATGCCGCGCGGCACCGAGCACCTCGACGTCCACACGCTGCCCGTCGGTCAGCCGCTCGGCAAGGCCTGGCTCCGGCTGTTCGGCGTGCTGCCCGTGGAGTACGACGACCTCACCGTCGTCGAGCTCGAGCCCGGCCGCCGGTTCCGTGAGGTCTCGCGGATGCTGTCCGCCCGCCGGTGGGAGCACGAGCGGACGCTGACGTCGGTGGACGGCGGCGGCACGCAGGTGCACGACAGGCTCACGATCGATCCCCGCCTGCGCCACGGCGCTGGTGCCACCCGCGCGGTCGTGTCGGCGATCTTCCGGCACCGTCACCGTCGGCTGGCCCGGTGGTGCGCGGAGCACCCGACCAGCGCCTGAGGGCTCGACACGTGCCGCCCGTCACGCCGCGCGGCATCGGCACGTCATAGGGTCGGCCCCATGGATCGACCCCGGGCCCAGCTGCCGAGAGCGACCCGGTGGATCGTGCGGATCCTGCGGCCGTTCCTCATGGTCGTGACCCGTCGCGACTGGCGCGGCGTCGAGAAGCTGCCCCGCGACGGCGGCTACGTGATCGCCCCGAACCACATCTCGCACCTCGACCCCATCCTCATCAGCCACTTCATGGTCGACCAGGGAGTGACGCCGCGGTTCCTCGCGAAGGACACGCTGTTCTCCGTCAAGGGCCTCGGACCGCTCCTCACCGGCGCGGAGCAGATCCCCGTGCACCGCAGCACCGAGGGCGCAGCCGAGTCGCTGCGCTCGGCCGTCGCCGCGGTCGAGGAGGGGAAGGTCATCTCGATCTACCCCGAGGGCACGATCACCCGCGACCCCGACCTGTGGCCGATGAGCGGGCGCACCGGCGCGGTCCGGGTGGCCCTCGCCACCGGCCGTCCGCTCGTGCCGCTCGCGCAGTGGGGGGCGCAGCGCATCCTCTGGCCGTACACGAAGGTCCCGCGGTTCCTGCCGCGCAAGACGATCCACGTGGTGGTCGGCGACCCGGTCGACCTGTCCGACCTCGTCGGCCTGCCGATCACCGAGGACGTGCTGCGCACGGCGACGGACCGGCTGATGGACACCCTGACCGTGATGGTGGGCGAGATCCGCGGGGAGCTCCCGAGTGGTCCCCGGATCGACGTGCACACGCTCGCCGCCCCTCGGACCGCGTACCGTGCACCGACCGACGCGACCGACGACGTCGCCCCTCCAGCCGACCCCGCCTCGCCCGGCGCGGACGACACCCCGAAGGAGCCGTGATGGCCAGGACCGCCGTGATGGGAGCAGGATCGTGGGGCACCGCCTTCGCGCTGGTGCTGGCCGACGCCGGGAACGACGTGCGCCTGTGGGGACGCCGCGCCGAGCTCTGCGACGCGATCAACGCGACGCACGAGAACGCCGACTACCTGCCCGGCATCGCCCTGCCGGAGACCATCCGTGCGACGAACGACCCGCGCGAGGCGCTCGCCGACGCCGAGGTCGTGGTGCTCGCCGTGCCGTCGCAGCAGCTGCGCGCCAACCTCGGCGACTGGGGCGACGCGATCGACGACTCCGCCGTCCTGGTCAGCCTCATGAAGGGCGTCGAGCTCGGCACGCACCTGCGCATGAGCGAGGTGGTCGCCGAGCTGACGGGTGCCGGTCCCGAGCGGATCGCCGTGGTCACCGGCCCGAACCTGGCGAAGGAGATCGCCCGGCGGGAGCCGGCGGCGAGCGTCGTGGCGTGCGCCGACCAGGCCGTCGCCGAGCGGCTCCAGAAGCTGTGCCACACGGCAGCGTTCCGGCCGTACACCAACACCGACGTCATCGGCTGCGAGCTCGGCGGCACCACCAAGAACGTGATCGGGCTCGCCGTCGGCGTGTGCATCGGTCTCGGCTTCGGCGACAACACGAAGGCGTCGGTGATCACGCGCGGTCTCGCCGAGACCGCCCGGCTGGGCGTCGCGATCGGTGCCGACCCGCTGACCTTCTCCGGGCTGGCCGGCATGGGCGACCTGGTGGCCACCTGCTCGTCGCCGTTGTCGCGCAACCGCACCTTCGGCGAGAAGCTCGGTCGGGGCCTGAGCGTCGAGGAGGTGACGGCGCAGACCCGGCAGGTCGCCGAGGGCGTCAAGTCGTGCCGCTCCGTCGCCGAGCTGGCCGCCGCGCACGACGTGGACATGCCGATCGTCACCCACGTCGCAGCGCTCATCGCGGGGGAGATGGACCCCGAGGCGCTCGTGAAGGCGCTCATCTCGCGCGAGGCCAAGCCCGAGGTGCGCTGACCCCTCTGCTGCCCGCGGCGGGCGTCAGATCGTCGCCAGGGACCGCTCGACGTCGTACCAGATGTCCTCGACGTCCTCGATGCCCACCGAGAGCCGCACGAGGGACTCGGGCACCACGGCAGGCTCTGCCGCGTGCCGCCGACGTCGCTCCCAGGTGGACTCCACCCCGCCGAGGCTGGTGGCGTGGGTGATCACGTCGGACTGCTCGGTGACCTTCTGCGCCATCTCCGGACCACCCCTGACCTCGAAGGACAGGATCGTGCCCCAGCCGGGGTAGCGGATGCCGGAGACCACCGACGACGACTGCAGGCGGCGGGCGATCTCACGGGCGTTGGCCTCGGCGCGGTCGAGGCGGACGTGCAGCGTGCGGATGCCGCGGGTGGCCAGCCAGCACTCCATCGCCCCGGGGATGGCGCCGAGGTTCGCGCGGCGGGCCTCGATCGCCCGGTGCGCGCGAGGGTTCCCCGTGACGACGGCGCCGAGGATGACGTCGCTGTGGCCGGAGATCAGCTTCGAGGCCGAGTGCACGACGAAGTCGGCGCCGAGCTCGAGCGGCTTCTGCCGCAGCGGCGTCGCGAACGTGTTGTCGACGGCCACGGCCGTGCCGGCGCGGGCGGCCTCGGCGGCGATGTGCTCGACGTCGGCCACCTCCAGCAGCGGGTTGGTGGGCGACTCCAGCCAGACGAGCGCGGCGTCGTCGGCGGCGTCGACGACCGCCTGGGTGTCGGTGACGTCGATGAGCCGCAGGTCGATGAGTCCGCGTCGCGCGCGCTCGCGCAGCTGCACCAGCGTGCCCGAGTAGGCGCCTGCCGGGGCGACCACCGCGGCCCGGGCGGGCACGAGGTCGAACACGGCGGCGCACGCCGCCTGGCCCGACGCGAACGCCAGCGCACGACCGCCCTCCAGCGCTCCCAGCACCTCCTCGAAGGCGGTCCATGCCGGGTTGCCGTGACGTCCGTACTCGGACTCCCCTCCGGGGACGAGGGCGCTCGCCAGCGTGATCGGCGCGTTGAGCGGGGCCCCCGGAGTGCGAGCGGGACGCCCGGCTCCGACGGCGATGGTCGACGACGAGAGCTCGGGTCCGTGCATGACCTCCATTGTGCAGGCCGCCCCCGACACAGCCCAGGGCCTGAGGGCCCCGACCTCCGTGACATGTTCCATAGGCTCCCGCGGCACGTCGTCGGCGCGGGCTAGGCTGACGGGCGATGAACGAGACCTCCAGCACCGTGCCCGCCCGTCCTCGGGTCGTCGTCCTCTTCGGCGGGCGTTCCAGCGAGCACGGGGTCTCCTGCCTCACGGCACGCAACGTCGTGGCGGTCGTCGACCGTGAGCGCTACGACGTCCTGACCGTGGGCATCACCCCCGACGGCCGCTGGGTGCGCGACGACCTGTCCGCGCCGGTACCCGCGAGCGGGCTGCCGCAGGTCGCCGTCGACGGCGAGCCGTTCGCGTGGGAGGAGCTGCGCGACGTCGACGTCGTGCTGCCGCTGCTGCACGGCCCCTGGGGCGAGGACGGCACCGTGCAGGGCCTGCTCGAGGTCGCGGGCGTGCGCTACGTCGGGGCCGGCGTGCTGGCCAGCGCGGTCGGCATGGACAAGCCGTTCACCAAGACGGTGTTCGCGGCCGCCGGCCTGCCGCAGATCCCATACGTGACGATCCTGCCCGCCCAGTGGGACACCGAGCGCGACAAGGTGCTCGCCCGCGTCGGCGCGCTCGGGCTCCCCGTGTTCGTCAAGCCGGCCCGGGCGGGGTCGAGCTCCGGCGTCACGAAGGTCGACGACGCCGGGTTCCTCGTCGAGGCCGTCGAGGCCGCCCGCAAGCACGACCCCAAGGTGATCGTCGAGGCCGCCGCCGTCAACAAGCGCGAGCTCGAGGTCGGCGTCATCCAGCAGCCCGACGGCACCCCGCTGGCCAGCGTCGTCGGCGAGGTCCGCAACGACGACACCACGCACGACTTCTACGACTTCGAGGCGAAGTACCTCGACGGCACAAGCGCCAACCTGGTGCCCGCCGACGTCTCCGACGTCTTCGCCGCCCGCATCCGCGACTACGCCGTGAAGGCCTTCACCGCCATCGGCGGCGAGGGCCTCGCCCGAGTCGACTTCTTCGCCACCGACTCCGCCCCCGACGGCCTCGTCATCAACGAGATCAACACGATGCCCGGCTTCACGTCGACGTCGATGTTCCCGGTCCTGTGGGAGGCCAGCGGCATCAGCTACGCCGAGCTCGTCGACCGCCTCCTCCAGCTCGCCCTCCACCGCTCGCCCGGACTGCGCTGAGGGGGTCCGCCCTGCAACGGTCGTGACCTTGTCGGCGCGCTGCTGCAGGGGGTCGTGACCTTACTGGTGCGCTGCCTGCGGTGGTCGTGACCTTGCTGGTGCGCTGCCGGCGGTGGTCGTGACCTTGCTGGTGCGCTGCCTGCGGGGGTCTCGTCGTGCTGGTGCGCTGCCTCGGCTTTCGCTGGGTGTGGTCTCCGAAAGGGCCTCGACCGGGCGGCTGGCAACCGCGCTGGTCTGGGGTCTCGGGCTGTGGCTTCGGCACGAGGTGGACGCAAGATGCTGCGTTCGCGTGCGGGAGGGCTAAGGGTTCTGCGTTTGCTACGGGATCCCGTGGTGAACGCAGAAGCGTTCAGTCTCGAGCGCAGGAATGCAGCATCTTGGGTGCCCTTTGCGTTGGGGTGACGAAGGATTCTTCCTTCTCGTGGACCGTTCCACGAGAAGGAAGAATCCTTCACACCCCTCGCCCCCTCAGCGGTGGATGCGCCACCTGTAGAGCGCTCAGAAGGTGGCAGATCCACCGCCGGACCACGCAAACGCAGCATCTTGAGCCAGTCACGCACGAAGGAAGAATCTTGCGTCCACAGCGCGAGCCACAGCCCGAGAACCCAGCCCACCGGCCCGCCAGCCGCCCGGTCGAGGCCCTTTCGGAGACCACCTCCACGAGAAGCCGCGCCAGCGCAGCCCCACCCGAGTGAGAACCCGCGCCAGCGCAGCCCCACCCGAGTGAGAACCCGCGCCAGCGCAGCCCCACCCGAGCGAGAACCCGCGCCGACGCAGCCCCACCCGAGCAGCAACCCGCACCCACGCAGCCCCACTCGACCGAGAACCCGCACCCACGCACCCCGCAGGACGAGGCGTACCCGCACCGACGCACCCGCAGGGCGCCGAGCCGAGGCGACGTCAGCCCTGGCAGCGCCGCTCGGCGGGGACGTGCTTCTGGATGCTGGCGGCGAGGTCGATGAGGACGTCGGAGGCGGGGTCGTGGACGGTGGGGACGTCGACCTCGACGTTGACGCGGCGGTAGACGGTGGTGAAGCGGAAGCCGTCGGCGGTCTGCTCGCCGAACCAGTCCACGTCGTCGAAGGTGGCGCACTGCGACGTCGGCTCGAATGCGTCGGGGGTGGGCACGCCGCAGCGCAGCACGACGGGCGGGTCGCCCCAGGCGGCGGCGGGCACGTCCTGCTCCAGGCCGCGCTTGTCGAGGCCGCCGACCGATGCGGGCAGGTCGGCGAGGAGCGCCTGGCAGTCGACGTCGGTGCCGGGCTCGGTCGGGTAGGCGTCGACGAGCACACCGCTCCCGCAGGCGCTCAGCGGGACCACGACGAGAGCGGCGGCCAGGAGGCCGGCGCGGCGGGTCAGATCTTGACGACGGGGCACGTCAGCGTGCGGGTGATGCCGGCGACCTTCTGCACGCTCTGCACGACGAGCGTGCCGAGCTGGTCCATCGACGGACCCTCGGCGCGGACGATCACGTCGTACGGGCCGGTGACGTCCTCGGACACGGTGACGCCGGGGATCGCGGCGATCTCCTGCGCGACCTGGGCGGCCTTGCCGACCTCGGTCTGGACGAGGATGTAGGCGTGGACCGTCATGAGGACCTCCTGCTCGGGAACCTCGACACCATAGCCGACCACGCCGGTGTCCCGGCGTCCGGCTGGTCCACAATGGACGGGTGCCAGCGCAGCAGCAGGGCCCGGGGCCCGGGACGGTGTCCGACGTCGGCGAGTTCGGCCTGATCGACCAGGTCACGGAGGCCGGGGGCACGTCCGACCGGGTGCTCATCGGGCCCGGCGACGACGCCGCCCACGTCCGCACCGCCGACGGCACGTTCGTCGTGTCCACCGACCTGCTGGTCGAGGGCCGGCACTTCCGTCGTGACTGGTCGACGGCGCTGGAGATCGGCCGGAAGGCCGCCGCCGCGAACCTGTCCGACGTGAACGCGATGGGCGGAGTGGCGACCGCGCTCACCGTGGGGCTCGGCGTCCCCGCCGACACGCCCTCCGCCTGGGTGGTGGAGCTGGCGAAGGGGTTCGAGCAGGAGGCCGCGGTCGTCGGCGCGCACGTCGTCGGAGGCGACATGACCGCGAGCGACGTGGTCGTCGTGGCCGTCACGGTCATGGGCGACGCCCCGCGCCCGGTCCGACGCTCCGGCGCGCTGCCCGGCGACGTCGTGGCCGTGGCCGGACGCCTCGGCTGGTCGGCGGCCGGTCTGGCGACCCTGGGGCGCGGGTTCCGCTCGCCGAAGGCCGTCGTCGACGCCCACCGGGTGCCCGCCCCGCCCTACTGGGCCGGCCGGGCGGCGGCCGACGCGGGCGCGACGGCGATGATCGACGTCAGCGACGGCCTGCTGGCCGATCTCGGGCACGTCGCCCGAGCCAGCGGCGTCGTCGTCGACCTCCGCACCTCGGCGCTGACGATCGACGCACCCCTGCTGACCGTCGGGGAGGCGCTCGGCCTCGACCCGCTGTCGCTGGTCCTCACCGGCGGCGAGGACTTCGCGCTGGCCGCCACGTTCAGCGCGCCCACCGTGCTGCCCGACGGCTGGACGGTGGTCGGCGAGGTGCGCCACGTGCCCGCGGGTGCCGCGCCGACCGTGCTGGTCGACGGCGCGCCGTGGGAGGGCGAGCCCGGCTGGCGCCACTGGCGCTGACCCGCGCGCCTCGGACGGGGTCTACGTCAGCGGCGCGACGCCGTCCTGGATGCGCGCGAACGGCTGGGCCGCCTCGAGCTCGTACGACAGCTCCAGGAGCGGACGCTCCTGGCCGTGCAGCGCCTGCAGCTGGACGCCGATCGGGAGCCCGTCGCCGGTCCGCCCGAGCGGCAGCGACACGGCGGGCGTGCCGGTGGCGTTGTTGAGCGGCGTGAACGCGGCGTAGCGGACGAGCCGGTCGAACATCTCCGGGAAGGGCTGGTTCGGGGAGAGGTGGCCGAGGCGCGGTGTCGTGTGGGCGACGGTGGGGGAGAGGGCCACGTCGAGGCGGTGCTCGGCGAAGTGCGTGCGCACCACGTGCTCGGAGCGCCTGAGCGCCCGGACGGTGCGTGGCAGGCGCCAGAACGACCGTGCGAACCGCGCCGCGAGGAACCGGGTGAGCGGATCGGTCGCCGTCGTGTCGAACTGCGGGTGCATGACCCGCCGTCCGAAGTGCTGCGTGGAGAACGCGAGCATGGCCCAGTAGTGGGTGAACGCGTCGACGAACGTGTCGTCGGCGGGCAGCGGCACCTCGACGACGTCGTGGCCGAGCGACGTGAGCAGCTCGACGGTGGCGAGCACGGCGGCGCGCGTGTCGGCGTCGGTGGGGGTGTCGGTGAGCGAGTCGAGGACCAGCCCGACGCGCAGCCGTCGCGGCGACGGTCCCTCGACGAGACCCACCGGTGGAAGGCCGGGGGCCGTGCGGTGCGCCTCGGCCGCGGCGAGGAAGTGGGCGGTGTCGCGCACGGTCCGGGTGACGACGCCGTTGCAGACGACGTCGACCGGCAGCTGCGCCGCGTGCGCGTCGGGCTCGAGCCGCCCTCGCGTGGGCTTCAGGCCCACGAGGCCGCACGCCGCGGCGGGAATGCGGATCGAGCCGCCGCCGTCGTTGGCGTGCGCGATCGGCACGACGCCCGACGCGACGAGCGCCGCGGCGCCGCCGGACGACGCGCCGCTGGAGAACGCGGTGTCCCACGGGTTGCGGGTGGGATCCCCCTGGTCGAACTCGGTGCTGGCGTTCCAGCCGAACTCCGGCAGGGAGGACTTGCCGAGCGGCACGAGCCCCGTCGCGCGGAGCTGGGTGGTGAACGGTGCGTCGGCGGGGGCGGGCACGTCGGGCATGGCCCGCGAGCCCTGCCGCGTGGCCAGACCCGCGACGTCGGTGTTGTCCTTGACGTACGTCGGCACGCCGGCGAGGCGGCCGGTGAGGGGGCCCGCGGCCAGCGTCAGCGCACGCTCGACGTCGGCGACGACGATCGCGTCGAGATGCGGCTCCACGCACGCAGCGCGGTCGACGGCTGCCTGAGCAGCGTCGACCGCGCTGATGTCGCCGCGACGGATCGCGGCTGCCAGGGCGACGGCGTCGTGCTCACCGAGCGCGTCGTCGCCGAAGGCGTGGACCTGCCTCAGCGGCTGACCTTGCCGGCCTTGAGGCACGACGTGCAGACGTTGAGGCGCTTGGGCGTGCCGTCGACGACGGCGCGCACGCGCTGGATGTTGGGGTCGAAACGACGCTTCGTGCGTCGGTGCGAGTGGGACACGTTGTGGCCGAAGCCGGGTCCCTTGGTGCACACGTCACAGACCGCTGCCACAGCGACCACTCCTGCAAGCTCGAGAACGGGGTTCGTCGGACGACGAACGTACGAAAGGCGTGCCCGGTGAACGGGCAACCACGTAAGGATAGCCGATGCCCCGGGGGCGGGGCCAATCGCCCTCGCGGCGCCAGGCGCCACGTCGGTGGCCCACGCTAACCTGCCCCCATGGTCCTGCGCCTGCGAGCCGACGCCTTCCGCGCGTGGACGCAGCTCTGCGTGCAGGCGCTGTCCACCGCGCGCGCCGAGATCGACGCCCTCAACGTGTTCCCCGTGCCCGACGGCGACACCGGCACCAACGCCTACCTGACGTTCGTGGCCGGCGCCGACGCCGTCGCGGCGCTGCCCGACGACGTCGTGCTGCGCGACCTGGTGCGGGCGCACACCGACGGACTGCTCATGGGCGCCAAGGGCAACAGCGGCGTGATCCTGTCCCAGCTCGTCCGGGCGGTGTTCGGCGACCTCGACCTCGACGCCGAGGTGCGCGCCGACGACGTCGCGCACGCGTTCAGCGCCGCCTCCGACGCCGCGCACGCGGCGGTGGGCCGCCCGGTCGAGGGCACGATCCTCTCCGTCGCGCGGGCGGCGGCCGACGGCGCCCAGGACGCGGTCGAGTCCGGTGCCGAGGCGCGCGACGTCTTCGCCCTGGCGGCCGCGTCGGCGCGGGTGGCCCTGGAGCGCACCCCGGAGCAGCTGGCGCGGCTCGCGGAGGCCGGCGTCGTCGACGCGGGCGGCCGGGCCCTCGTGGTCGTCCTCGACGCCACCGAGCGTGCCCTCACGGGCCGGGCCCCCACACCGGCCGCGCAGCACGTGCCCACGCCGCTGGCCGCGTCCGGCGACGACTTCGTCGAGGGCGGTCCGGCCTATGAGGTCATGTACCTCCTCGACGCCGACGCGAGCGAGATCCCGCCGCTGCGGCACACGCTCGACACCCTGGGCGACTCGCTCGTGGTGGTCGGCGGCGACCGGCTCTGGAACGTCCACGTCCACGTCGACGACGTCGGCGCGGCCATCGAGGCAGGTCTGCAGGCCGGTCGGCCCTACCGCATCGCCGTCACCCACTTCGCCGACCAGGTCGCCCGCCAGCAGGGTCGGCGCCGGTCCGGCCGGGCCGTGGTCGTCGCCGCCACCGGCGCGGGCCTGGCCGATCTCTGCCGCGAGGCGGGGGCCCACGTCCTCGAGTTCACGCGGGAGCGTCCGGTCGACGTCTCCACCATGCTCGAGACGCTGCGCGGCCTCGACGCCGAGGAGGTGGTGGTGCTGCCGAACAACCAGCGCTACGTCGGTCTCTTCGACGCCGCGGCCAAGCAGGTCAGAGCCGACGGCGTCCGTGTCGCGGTGATCCCCACCCATGCGCAGGTGCAGGGGCTCGCCGCGCTCGCCGTCCACGACCCCGGTCGCGACTTCGACGAGGACGTCGTCGCCATGTCGAGCGCCGCGGCGCACACCCAGCACGGGGCCGTCACCGTCGCGGTCGAGCCCGGCATCACGATGGCCGGACCGTGCGAGGCGGGCGACGTGCTCGGCGTCGTCTCGGGCGACTTCGCGGTCGTCGGCTCCGACGTCGCCGAGGTGGCCGGCGCGGTGCTCGACCGGCTGCTGTCACCCACGGCCGAGCTCGTCACGCTCGTCGTCGGGGACGGCGCCGACCGCACGGTCGCCGAGACGCTGTCGCACCGGCTGCGCGACGAGCGGGTCGACGTCGACGTCGTCGTGTACGAGGGCGGCCAGGAGAACTACCCGCTCTTCGTGGCGGTCGAGTAGGGGTGCGGTCGTGACCACCAGTCCTGCGGCGTCCGGACCGACGAACCCGCCGGAGCGTCGGCTGCGCTCCGTCGTGGGCGACGCGACGGCCAAGAAGCTCGCGACCCTCGGCCTGGAGACCATCGACGACCTCCTGCGGCACTACCCGCGGCGGTACGTGTCGCTGGGGGAGATGACCGACCTCGCGTCGCTCCAGGTGGGGCAGTACGCCACCGTCATGGCGCGCGTCGTCGAGGCGGTCAACAAGCGGTTCGGTCCGGGAGGGCGCAAGACGCGCACGGAGGTCACGCTGACCGACGGCAACGCCCGCCTGACGCTCACGTTCTTCTCGCAGCCGTGGCGGCAGGCGCAGCTGACGCCCGGCACGGTCGGCCTGTTCGCGGGCGAGGTGGGCCAGTTCAACGGTCGGCTCCAGCTCACGCACCCGCTCTACGAGCCGCTCGAGGGACCCGACGCCCTGGAGGGGCGCATCGCCCGCGGGATCATCCCGATCTACCGGGCGAGCGCGAAGATCCCGTCGCTCGCCATCGAGCGCTCCGTCGAGACGGTGCTGCCCGTCGCCGACGTGGAGGACCCGCTCCCGGAGGACGTCCGGGCGGACCGGGGGCTCCCGTCCGCCGACGTCGCGTTCGAGATGATCCACCGTCCCCGCTCGGACCAGCAGTGGCGCACCGCGCGCGACCGCTTCCGCTTCGAGGAGGCGTTCGTCCTGCAGACGGTGTTCGCGCAGCGTCGTCACGCCGCGCTCGGCCAGGCCGCGGTGCCGCGTCCTCGTCGGACGGGCGGTCTGCGCGACGCGTTCGAGGAGCAGCTGCCCTTCACGCTCACCGACGGGCAGCGTGCGGTGGTCGGGGAGATCGAGGCCGACCTCGCGCGCGAGCACCCCATGCACCGACTGCTGCAGGGCGAGGTCGGCTCGGGCAAGACCGTCGTCGCTCTGCTGGCGATGCTCCAGGTCGTCGACGACGGCGCGCAGGCGGTGCTGCTCGCGCCCACGGAGGTGCTGGCCGCCCAGCACCACCGCGGCATCACGGCGATGCTCGGAGCGCTCGCCGAGGGCGGCATGCTGGGAGGAGCCGCCGAGGGCACACGGGTCCGGCTGCTGACCGGCTCGATGGGTGCGAAGGCCCGCAAGGAGGCGCTGCTCGACGCCGCGTCCGGCGCGGCCGGCATCGTCATCGGCACGCACGCGGTGCTGCAGGACACCGTGCAGCTCGCCGAGCTGGGACTGCTCGTGATCGACGAGCAGCACCGCTTCGGCGTGGAGCAGCGCGCCGTGCTCGTCGACCGCTACGACACCAAGCCGCACGTGCTCGTCATGACCGCCACCCCCATCCCGCGCACCATCGCGATGACGGTGTTCGGCGACCTCGAGACCTCCACGCTCAGCGAGCTGCCCGGTGGGAGGCGGCCCATCCAGACCACCGTCGTGCCGGCGGCCGAGCGTCCCGACTGGCTCGCCCGCGCGTGGGACCGGGTGCGCGAGGAGGTCGCCGACGGACGCCAGGCGTACGTCGTCGTCTCGCGCATCGGCGACGGTGACAAGGAGGCGGGGGAGCAGGCGGACCCCGAGGGCCCGCCCACCCGGTCGCTGGTCGACCTGCACGAGGAGCTCGCCGCCGGTCCGCTGGCAGGGCTGCGCCTCGGGACCCTGCACGGACGCCAGCACCCCGACGAGAAGGACGCCACGATGACCGCCTTCGCGCGGGGCGAGATCGACGTGCTCGTCGCGACGACCGTCGTCGAGGTCGGCGTCGACGTCCCCAACGCCACCGTCATGGTCGTCGTCGACGCCGAGCGCTTCGGCGTCTCGCAGCTGCACCAGCTGCGCGGGCGTGTCGGCCGAGGGGGGCACGCGGGGCTCTGCCTGCTGGTCACCTCCGCCGAGGACGGCTCGCCCTCGCGGGAGCGTCTCGACGCCGTCGCCTCCACGTCCGACGGGTTCGCCCTGTCGCGGCTCGACGCCGAGCAGCGCCGCGAGGGCGACGTGCTGGGTGCGGCGCAGTCGGGGGTGCGCAGCAGCCTGCGGCTCCTGTCGGTCGTCAAGGACGAGCAGGTCATCGCCGACGCCCGTGAGGCGGCCACCGCGTTCGTCGCGGCCGACCCCGGTCTGGCGACCGCACCCGACCTGCGGGCCGCGGTCGAGAGGCTCGAGCAGTCGCAGCAGGCCGACTACCTGGAGCGCACGTGACCCGGGTGATCGCGGGGCGCTGGGGCGGTCGACGTCTGCGTACGCCTCCGGGCGACGGCACGCGTCCGACGTCGGACCGCGTCAGGGAGTCGCTGTTCTCCTCGTTGCAGTCGCTGTTCGGCGGTCTCGACGGGGTCCGGGTGCTCGACCTCTACGCCGGGTCGGGGGCGCTCGCGCTGGAGGCGCTGTCGCGGGGGGCGGCGTCGGCCGACCTCGTCGAGTCCGACCGGCGCGCCGCCCAGGTGGCGCAGCACAACGTGCGCGAGCTCGGCGCCGCGGCGCAGGTGCACCGCACGACGGCCGCCTCCTTCGTGGCCGGCGCGACGGGCCCCTACGACCTCGTGCTGCTCGACCCGCCGTACCCCGTGCCGACCGACGACGTCGCTGCGGTCGTGGCAGGGCTGGCCGACGCCCTCGCGGACGACGCGGTCGTCGTGGTGGAGCGCTCCACCCGCACGCCGTTCGTGTGGCCCGCCGGCTTCGAGGGGTTCCGCGACCGCGCCCACGGCGAGACGACCGTGTGGTTCGGTGCCCGCTCCGACGAGTCCTGATAGCGTCGCCGCCGTGACGCGCGTCGTGTGCCCCGGCTCCTTCGACCCGGTGACCAACGGACACCTCGACATCGTGCGCCGGGCCTCCCGGCTGTTCGACGAGGTGGTCGTGGCGGTCCTGGTGAACGAGAGCAAGAAGAGCCTGTTCTCGCTCGAGGAGCGGATGGATCTTCTCGCCCAGGCCACCGAGGACCTGCCGAACGTGTCGGTGGCGTCGTTCCGCGGCCTGCTGGTGAACTTCTGCACCGAGCACGGGATCAGCGCGATCGTGAAGGGTCTGCGCGCCGTGTCGGACTTCGACTACGAGCTGCAGATGGCGCAGATGAACGGCAGCCTCACCGACGTCGACACCGTCTTCATCCCGACGAGCCCCGAGTACTCCTTCCTGGCCTCCAGCCTCGTCAAGGAGGTCGCACGAGGCGGCGGCGACGTGAGCGGGCTCGTGCCCGACTTCGTGCTCCAGCGCCTCGACCGGGAGTTCGGCCGAGCCTGACCCCGCGCCGAGGGCTACCCGTCGTCCTCCTCGTCGGGCAGGATCGGCATGGCCGCGCGCTCGCCGCGCCCGAGCTGCACGCCGCGGCGCACGGCGCGTGTCCCGAACCGGTCGCGGACCGCGTCGAGGGCGGTGTCGAGGCCGGGGTCGGAGGCCGGCGTGAGCGGGAGCAGCAGCTGTTCGCCCTGGTTGTCGAGCCCGGACGCCTGGAAGCCCACCAACGTGACGCCGCGCCTGGCGATCTCGCCGTGGCGGCCGCGCAGGAGCTGGAGCGTGGCGTCGAGGAGGACCTGCGTGTGGGCGGTGGGGCGGGGGAGCGTGTGCGACGCGGTGGAGCTGGTGAAGTCGCCGAACCGGACGCGCAGCGTGACGGTCGCGGCGGTGCGTCCGGCCGCTCGCAGCCGTCGGGCGACGCGGTCGACCAGGCCCAGGAGCACGATCTCGACGCCCTCGGGCGTGCGTTCGTCGCGTCCGAGGGCGTGCTGTGCGCCCATCGAGCGACGCGACGGTCGCGCCCGGACCGGCCGGGGGTCGTGTCCGGAGGCGAGCGCGTGCAGGTGGCCGGCCGCTCCGCCGCCGACCAGCGTGGCGAGCTCACCGGGCTGCATGCGCGCGACGTCGGCGACGGTGCGCACGCGGGCGGCGTGCAGCTTCTCCGTGTTGCGCGGGCCGACGCCCCAGAGCGCCTGGACGGGCAGCGACAGCAGGAAGCGTTCTTCGTCGTCGAGGGGCACGACCAGCAGCCCGTCGGGCTTCGCCATCGCGCTCGCCACCTTCGCGAGGTACTTGGTGCGGGCCACGCCCACCGAGATCGGCAGCCCGACCCGTTCGCGCACCTGCTCGCGCAGCGTGGTGGCGATCTGCGAGGGTGCGCCGCGGATCCGTCGGAGCCCACCGACCTCGAGGAAGGCCTCGTCGATCGAGACCCCCTCCACCAGCGGCGTCGTGTCGGCGAAGACCGCGAACACGGCGCGACTGGCCTCGCTGTACGCCTGCGGACGAGGGGGCACCACCAGCAGGTCGGGGCAGAGCCGCAGCGCTTGCCGCAGCCCCATCGCTCCCTTGACGCCGAGCGCCCGTGCCTCGTAGCTGGCCGCCATGACCACCCCGCCGCCCACCGCCACCGGCCGCCCCCGCAGGCGCGGGTCGTCGCGGATCTCGACGGACGCGAAGAAGCTGTCGAGGTCGGCGTGCAGCACCGTCCCCTCCCGCTCTGCCGACGTCTGCACCTGCGCATCCTCCCAGCCCCCACCGACAGTCCGGCGGGCGGAGATTCCCATGTCGACCTGGGAAGCTCCTGTCCAGGCATGGCTTCCTCAGCCGCGCACGGAATGCTCTCCATGCGCGGCTGAGATTCCCGTGCCTGACGGTTCGGTGTCGGGAGATTCCCAGGTCGACCTGGGAATCTCCCGCCAGGCACGGTTCTATCAGCCGTGCACGGAAACCTCTCCGTGCCTCGTTGAGATTCCCGTGCGTCGTCCGGGCTGCGCCCGTCCAGCCCCCCGCGGCTCGACGGGCGGGGGAGCGATTGGTGTCGCGTGACCTGCACCGGTTATGATGGACGGCGGCCTGGAAACAGGCCGTGATCTGTTGTGCACCTCGACGGACGGACGTGACCGTGCAACCGGGCCCCTTGGTCTTCGACACCCAGGTTCTGGGTCGTCGACCTGGGACCGAGCGTACGTTCACGCGCACCGTCGCGGCGCCTGCGGATCTGGGCCACGACGTCTACGGCGTGCCCGAGGACTCGTCCATCGACCTGGAGCTGCGGCTCGAGGCCGTCATGGACGGGGTGCTGGCCACCGGCACCGCCTCGGCGCGCGTGGTGGGGGAGTGCGTCCGCTGCCTGGACGTCCTCGACGACACCGTCGTGGTGGACCTGCAGGAGCTGTACCTGTACGACCCGATCGGTGCCGGCGACGGTGCCGAGGAGGACGGGGAGGAAGTCGAGCTTCCGGCCCTCGAGGACGACCTGCTCGACCTCGAACCCGTCCTGCGGGACGCGGTGGTGCTCGCACTGCCGCTCAACCCCGTGTGTGATCCGGAGTGTCCGGGACTGTGCCCCGAGTGCGGGGCGCGACTCGCGGACGATCCAGACCACACACACGGCGATCCGATCGACCCCCGGTGGGCGTCGTTGAGCCAGCTGACCCAGAACCTCTCGGGCGACGTCCCGGGGCCGAACAAGGAGTAGATCGTGGCCGTTCCGAAGCGGAAGATGTCGCGCAGCAACACGCGCCACCGCCGGTCGCAGTGGAAGACCACGGCGACCACCCTCGTTGACTGCGCCAACCCCGCCTGCGACTCCAAGGTCGTCCCGCACCGTGCGTGCGGCGAGTGCGGACAGTACGGCGCGCGTGGCGAGCGTCGCCAGGTCCTCTGATCCTCAGGGCCACGAGGCCCTGAAGGAGGTGCTCGGCGTCCCCGACCTGGACGCCGGGCTGCTGGAGCACGCCCTCACGCACCGTTCGTACGCGTACGAGAACGGGGGACTGCCCAACAACGAGCGTCTGGAGTTCCTGGGCGACTCGGTGCTGGGGCTCGTCGTCACCGACGCGCTCTTCACCAACCACCCCGACCTCGCCGAGGGCCGGCTCGCGAAGCTGCGTGCTGCCGTCGTGAGCGCCAAGGCGCTCGCGGAGGTGGCGCACACGCTCGACCTCGGCGCGCACCTGCGCCTCGGGCGGGGCGAGGAGGCCACCGGCGGTCGGAACAAGGCGTCGATCCTCTCCGACACCGTGGAGGCTGTGATCGGCGCCGTGTACGTGCAGTTCGGCATCGAGCGTGCGTCGCAGGTCGTGCACGCGGTGTTCGACCCGTTCATCGCCCGCGCGGCCGACCTGGGCGCCGGGTTGGACTGGAAGACGTCCTTGCAGGAGATCGCCGCCAACCACGACCTCGGCGTCCCGCGCTACGTCCTCGAGAGCGAGGGACCCGACCACGACAAGACGTTCACGGCGTCCGTCGTGGTGGGCGAGAAGCGCTACGACGGCGGCACCGGCCGGTCGAAGAAGGAAGCCGAGCAGCAGGTCGCCGAGATCGCGTGGCGTGCCATCACCGCCGAGGTGACCCCGGCGGACGCCGTCGAGGTCTGAGCGGTCCGTGCCTGAGCTGCCGGAGGTCGAGGTGGTCCGCCGCGGCCTCGACGCGCACGTCGTCGGCCGGACGGTCGTGGCCGTCACGGTGCACGACGTCCGGTCCCTGAAGCGGCACCTGCCCGGCGCGGCCGACTTCGTCCCGCGTCTCGTCGGCCGACGGGTCGACGCGGCCCGACGTCGTGGGAAGTACCTGTGGCTCGTGCTCGACGGTCACGAGGCGCTGCTGTGCCACCTCGGCATGAGCGGGCAGATGCTGATCAGCGACGCCGACGCGCCGGCACCGCGTCACCTGCGGATCGTCCTCGACCTCGACGACGGCCGTCAGCTGCGGTTCGTCGACCAGCGGATCTTCGGCGGCATGATGCTCGCCGACGTCGACGACGAGCAGGTGCCGGTCACGATCGGGCACATCGCCCGCGACCCGCTCGACCCGGCGTTCGACCGCGACCTCTTCGCGCAGCGGCTGCGTCGTCGGCGCACGGGCGTCAAGCGTGCGCTGCTCGACCAGACGTTGATCTCCGGCGTCGGCAACATCTACGCCGACGAGTCGCTCTGGCGCGTGCCGCTGCACTACGCGCGCGCGACGGAGAACCTGCGCGCCAAGGAGGTCGACGCGCTGCTCGACCACGTCGTCGACGTGATGGGCGAGGCGCTCGAGCAGGGCGGCACGTCGTTCGACGCGCTGTACGTCAACGTCAACGGCCAGAGCGGCTACTTCGACCGGTCCCTCGCCGCCTACGGCCAGGAGGGCGAGCCGTGCCCGCGGTGCGGGACGCCGATCCGCCGCGACGCCTTCATGAACCGCAGCTCCTTCACCTGCCCCCGCTGCCAGCCCCGCCCCCGCAACGGCCGCTTCTGAGTCAGCGCCCGTCGCGCGGTCCGAACGCGGCGAGCGCCTCGACGTCGCCGGCCGGGCGGCGGAACGTCTCGTCGGCCCACGCCTCGACGCCCGGCCAGCTGGACCCGTCGACGACCTCGCGGACGAGGCGCTCGACGTCGAGCGGCGTGCGGCCGAAGGTGACCTGGCCGCCGGAGAGGAGGGCCCAGCTCGCGCCCGCGTGGCCGTAGGGCAGGCCCACGCTGCCGGGGTTCACCACCAGCCTGCGGTCCACGAGGCGCAGGAACGGCATGTGGGTGTGGCCGCAGACGACCGTCGTGACCTCGGCGGGCAGGTCGGCGAGGACCTCGTCCCAGCGCTCGAGCCTGCTGTCGACGAGCACGACCTCGGCGTCGTTGCGCGGCGTGGCATGGCAGAAGCGGACGTGCCCGAAGTCCGGTAGCTCGAGCGTCACCTGCTCCGGCATCGACTCCAGAAGGGCGAGATGGTCCGGCGAAAGCTGCGCGGCGCCCCAGACGGACAGCGGGTCGTCGTCGAGCCCGACGTCGAGACCTCGCGCCATCTGCAGCAGCTCGCGGTCGGCGTTGCCGCGCACGAGCACGGCACGGTCGCCAAGCTCCACGAGACGGTCGAGCACCTCGCACGGCTGCGGCCCCCAGGTGTGGTCGCCGGTGACGACGACGAGGTCCGCGGCCCTCACGGTGGGCTCGGCCAGCACCGCGTCGAGCGCGGGCAGGACCCCGTGGACGTCGGAGAGCACCGCGACCGATCGGGTCATGACGCCACTGTGCCACGACGGGCGGACGACGGTGCGTGCGCCGTCAGGGCGCTTCGGTAGCCTGCGTCCCGTGGAGAGTCCCTACGGCATCGAGGCGCGTGCCCGGGTCGTGGCGGAGCCGACCAAGCGGGCCGGGCGCACGCCGTTCGAGCGCGACCGTGGCCGGGTGGTCCACTCCGCGGCGCTGCGCCGTCTCTCGGCCAAGACACAGGTCATGGGCGCCGGGTTCGACGACTTCGTGCGCAACCGGCTGACCCACACGCTCGAGGTGGCACAGGTGGCGCGCGAGCTCGGCGCGTCGCTCGGCTGCGATCCTGACGTCGTCGACTGCGCGGCCCTCTCCCACGACCTCGGCCATCCTCCGTTCGGGCACAACGGGGAGGTCGCGCTGGACGAGGCGGCCGCCGAGGTCGGCGGGTTCGAGGGCAACGCGCAGACGTTGCGCATCCTCACGCGGCTCGAGGCGAAGACGGTCGACGGTGCCGGCCGCAGCGTCGGGCTGAACCTCACGCGCGCGACGTTGGCCGCCTGCGTCAAGTACCCGTGGGCGCGCGGCGAGGCGCCGGACGGCGGACCCAAGTTCGGCGTCTACGCCGACGACCGACCGGTCTTCGACTGGCTGCGGGCCGACGCGCCTGCCTGGCGACGCCCCATCGAGGCTCAGGTGATGGACCTCGCCGACGACATCGCGTACTCCGTGCACGACGTCGAGGACGCGGTCGTGGGCGGCTGGTTCAGTCTCCTGGCCGGCCGGCTCGACCTCGACGCCGTGCACGCCGTCGCGCGCGACTGGTACGACGCCGGCGCCGACGACGACCGGCTCGGCGGCGCGCTCGAACGCCTCCGAGCGCTGCCGGAGTGGCCGCGTGCCGAGTTCGACGGCAGTCGTGAGGCCCTCGCCGTGCTGAAGAGCCTGACGAGCGCGCTCATCGGCCGGTTCGCGGTGAGCGCTCAGCGGGCCACCGTGGAGCGCTGGGGGCCGGGGCCGCTCACCCGCTACACGGCCGACCTGGAGGTGCCGCAGGCGACGCGCGACGAGATCACCGTCCTGAAGGCCGTGGCCGCGCACTACGTGATGCTCGCCGACGATCGCGCGCGCCAGCTCGCGACGCAGCGCGAGGCCCTCGGCGCCCTCGTCACGTGCCTCCTCGCGTCGGGGGAGGAGCACCTCGAGCCGGAGTTCCGCGCCGACCTGCGCCGCGCTGCCGACGACGCCGCCCGCACGCGCGTCGTCATCGACCAGGTGGCGAGCCTGACCGACGGGTCGGCGAGGCTGTGGGCCGACCGGCTCCTCGGTTGACCGGCACCGCCTAGGATCGACCCGTGGCGGGCCTGATCAACGACGAGGACATCCAGCTCGTCCGCGAACGCGCCCGCATCGACGAGGTCGTCGAGCAGTACGTCACCCTGCGCCGCTCCGGCGGCACGATGAAGGGCCTGTGCCCGTTCCACGACGAGAAGACGCCGTCGTTCCACGCGAACCCGGCGCGCGGCACCTTCCACTGCTTCGGCTGCGGGGAGGGCGGCGACGCGATCGCCTTCATCCAGAAGATCGAGGGTCTCAGCTTCGTGGAGGCGATGGAGCGGCTCGCGGCGAAGTACGGCATCCAGCTCCGCTACGAGGAGGGCGAGTCCCGCGGACCGCGTCGTGACCCGCAGCAGCGGCAGCGTCTGCTCGAGGCGCACCGTCTCGCCGGGGAGTTCTACGCCCAGACGCTCGCGTCGTCGCCCGAGGCGTCGGTGGGGCGCCAGTTCGTCACCGACCGCGGCTTCGACCAGCGGGCGGCCGAGACGTTCGCCATGGGCTGGGCGCCGAAGTCGGGCACGGCGCTCCTCGGGCACCTCAAGGGCAAGGGCTTCACCGACGACGAGCTGGTCGCCGGCGGCCTGGCCCGCCGATCGAGCCGCGGCCTGTTCGACGTCTTCCAGGGACGCCTGCTGTGGCCGATCCGCGAGATGACGAGCGAGATCATCGGCTTCGGCGCCCGCCGCATGTTCGACGACGACTTCATGCAGGGCAAGTACGTCAACACCTCCGAGACGCCGATCTACAAGAAGAGCCAGGTGCTCTACGGGATCGACCTCGCGCGCCGTCAGATCTCCTCGGAGAGCCGCGCGGTGGTCGTCGAGGGCTACACCGACGTGATGGCGTGCCACGAGGCCGGGGTCCGCACCGCGGTCGCCACCTGCGGCACGGCGTTCGGCGAGGGGCACGCGAAGGTGCTGCGGCGGATCCTGCTCGACGACGGCGCGATGCACGGCGAGGTGGTGTTCACCTTCGATGGCGACGAGGCGGGTCAGCGGGCCGCCATGAAGGCGTTCGAGGGCGACCAGCAGTTCGCCGCGCAGACGTACGTCGCGGTCGAGCCGCGCGGCATGGACCCGTGCGACCTGCGGATCGCCGACGGCGACGCCGGGGTGAGGGCGCTCGTGGAGGCGCGGATCCCGCTCTACCGCTTCGTGCTCGAGAACGTGCTGCTGCGCTACGACCTCGACCGCGCCGACCAGCGGATCGACGCCGTGCGCGAGGTGGTCGGTCTCGCGACGTCGATCCGCGACAAGAGCAAGGTCGAGGAGTTCCTGCGCGAGATCTCGACGCGCGTCGGGGTCGACGTCGACCAGGTGCGGGCCGAGCACCGTCGGTACCGCCCCCCGGTGAAGCCGGAGCGTCGAGCGCCGGTCCAGCAGGCCGCCGAGCCGGCACCTGCGCCGCCGCCGCAGCCCTTCGTCAGCTTCGGTGCGCCGCAGTTCGCGGACGAGCGCGAGGCGCTGAAGGCCCTGGCGCAGCACCCGCACCTGGCACGCCCGCACGCCGAGCAGCTCGACGACGGCGACTTCACGCACCCCGTCGCGCAGGAGCTGTGGCGCACGATGACGACGGTCGGGCTCCCGGCCCAGCCCGACCCCACCTTCGTGCCGCGGGTGTCGGACGCGCTCGTCTCCGACGACCTGCGGCGCGTGCTCTCCGTCGCCGCGATGGAGCCGCTCAGCTCGACCGAGGGTGCCACGGGACGCGTGGTCGCGGCGATCATGACGCGGCTGCGGCTGCTGACGGTGGGGCGACGGGTCGAGGACCTGCGCTCCAAGCTGCAGCGCACCGACCCGGCGGAGCAGCCGGACGAGTACCGCGCGGTCTTCACCGACCTGCTCGCGCGGGAGGCGGAGTTCCGCCAGCTGCGCAACCGGACCCTCGGCGGCGAGTAGTCCCCAGGGTCGCCCGACGGCGGAGGTCTCGCCGACCGACGTCCACAGGTCGGGCCGCGCTCCTGGAGCGCGTGCGGCGCCGCCGCCAGGGTGGGGTCATGGACCTGGTGCGTCGTCTGCTGGGGGAGCCGTCACTGACCGCGGAGGAGGAGCACCGGCTGGCCGCCCTCGCCCGTGCGGGCGACGATGCTGCCCGGGCGGCGCTGCTGCGTGGTTCGCTGCGTCTGGCCGCCCTGCGCGTGTGGGCGCTCGGCTTCCGGGGCGACGACGTGGACGACGCGTTGCAGGTGGCCGTGCTGGCCCTGATGTCGGCCGTCGCGCGTTTCGACCCCGACCGTGGCGCCCGGCTCGCGACGTACGCGTGGCCGTGGATCACCCGGGCGCTGCACGCCCACCGCCAGGCGCGTCCGGAGGTGCCACACGATGTCGTCCCCGAGCCCCGTGCGTCGCCCCACGACTCGGCTGGCGACGTCGTCGGCTGCCTCGCAGGCCTGCCACCCCGCGAACGGGCCGTGCTTCTCGAGCGGTTCAGCCGGACCCCCGAAGGCACCTGCCCGACCCCGTGGTCCGACGTCGCGAGCCGCCTCGACCTCCCCGTCTCGACGGTCCGTCGGGTCGGTGACCAGGCCCTGTCGAGACTGCGCGAGGGTGTTGGTAGAGTTACCGACCGTGCTCCCCGAGTGGGAGGCATTCCCCCGTAGCTCAATTGGCAGAGCATTCGACTGTTAATCGAAGGGTTATTGGTTCGAGTCCAATCGGGGGAGCACAGGCCCGCCAGGGCAGCGAGAAGGGGACCGACGCTGCAGCGTCGGTCCCCTTCTCGCGTCAGCGGCCGAGGAGCGCGTCCATGCCCACCGCGAACGCTGCGGCGAGGCGGACGTCGACGCGGGGGTCGGGCACGGAGACCGCGTAGCGGTCGCGCACCGAGGCGGCGCGCTCGACCGAGAGCAGGGGCTGGCCGGTCGCGTCGTCCACGACGTCGAAGTGCATCGTGAGGAACGGCAGATCGGTGAAGCGGCGCAGCACCGCGACGAGCTGGCTGCGCTCCTGGCCGGTGCCGACGAAGCCGTCGCCCTCGAGGGTGAAGGTGGTGCGCATCAGCGACGCCCCGAACTGCTTGCGGAAGGTGCCGATCGGCGATCCGTCGGCCGCGACCACGTCGTAGGCGCCACGCAGGTCCATGACGTTGCGGGCGCCGAACGTGAACGCCTCCTGCCGCCGGGACTCGTCGGTGTAGAACGTCACCTTCTCCTTCAGCGCCAGCCGCTTCTGCTGCGCGACGGCGAGAAGGGCGCCGTCGGGGCCGATGACCTCGTAGCGGTTGGTCGTCATCGCCAGCTTCTGGTTGACGGTGAACGACGGGACGTGCTGCACGGTGGTCACGCCGAGAGCCTAGGGGCTCGAGGGACCGTCAGTGGTCGATCATGCCGAGCAGTCCCACGACGAACGCCGCGGCCAGCCGCATGTCGACGCGGGGGTCGGGCACGTCCACGGCGTACGTCGTGCGCTCCCGGGGTGCGCGGGCGACCGACAGCAGCGGCTGTCCGGTGGCGTCGTCGACGACGTCGACCGCGATCCGGCGGGTCGGGGTGTCGCTGGTGAGCCGCCGCTCCAGCGCGAGGAAGCCGCTGCGCTCCTGCGCCGTGCCCGCCAACCCCTCGGCCTCGAGCACGAACGTGGTGCGGACGAGGCTGCGGGCCGCCTGCTTGCGGAAGGACCCGAGCGGACGACCGTTGGCGGCGACGACCATGTGACGTGCCCCGAGGTTCGGGCGACCGCGGACCTCGCTGCGGAACGCCTCGCGCGTGCGTGCCTCGTCGGTGTGGAACACGGTGGTCGCCCCCGGACCCCACGAGCGACGACGTTCGGCGAAGGCGAGCGGCGTGCCGTCGGGGTCGAGGACCTCGTGCCGCTCCGCGCGGAGTGCCGGACGCTCCCGCACGAGGAAGGCGGGTACGTGCTGGACGTCGAGGGTCGCGTCGTGGCGCTCGGGCACCTCAGTCGCCCCACGTCATCGACACGACCTCGAACGCGGCCGCGTGGGCCACGCCCATGCGCGTCCCGAGGGGACGGGACATCCCCTCGAGGAACTCGGCGGCGTCGAAGTGCTCCCAGCCGAGCCCGTCGATGTAGGCGCGGTGGGCCTCCAACGACGCGACCCCGCGGTCGAACGTCGCGGTGGTGTCGACGCCGTGCGCCGCGACGGGGGAGCCGGACACCCACACCTGCCGGACACCGCCCCACGGCTCGAGCCCGTCGAGCAGCTGCTCGCGATGGATCCACCGGTTGCCGGCGTCCTGCACGGCGTGGATGGTCGAGCGCCCGACGGCGACGTGGTCGGCCTGGTTCGGCGCGCTGCCGCCCCACGTGTCGTGGTGGTTCACGGTGACGACGACGTGGGGCCGGTGCTGCCGGACCTGCTGGGCGATCGCGGCTCGCAGGGCCACGGTCTGCTCGACGACGCCGTCGGGGAAGCCGAGGAACTCGACGACGTCGACGCCGACGATGCGCGCGGACTCGACCTGCTCGGCCTCGCGCACCGTCCGGCACTCCTGCGGGGCGAGCGTGTCGATGCCCGCCTCCCCGCTCGTGACCATGCAGTAGACGATGGTCTTGCCCTGCTCGGTCCAGCGGGCGACGGCGGCAGCGGCACCGAACTCCACGTCGTCGGGATGGGCGACGACGACGAGCGCCCGCTCCCAGTCCTCGTCGAGCGGGGTCAGCGGGACGGGTGCCTCGTCGGTCATGACGTCAGGCTACGGGGCGCGGCCGGGGTCGGGCGACGGCTGAGGTCGCTCAGCCCTCGGGGCGGGGTCGACTGGCGCGGGCCACGAGCCGCTCGAGCGGCCCGCGCCCGATGAACGCGACCCAGAGCGTCGCCAGCACGACCAGGCCGACGCTGGTGCGTGCCCAGACGGTGTTGCTGACCCCGACGTAGCCGCCGAACGGACCTCCGGCCAGCGCGGTGAGCAGCAGCAGGTGCCCGGTGTAGGCCGTCAGTGGCATGGAACCCAGTACCGCGATCGGCAGCAGCACGGGACGCAGCCGCCAGGCCAGGAGTAGGCAGAGTCCGATGACGGCGACGGCGAGCCCGCCCGAGCCGACGATCTCGGGCGCGCCGGCCGTGTGCGGCTTGTACTGCATTGCGGTGCTCCACACGTGCTGGATCTCGTCGGACTGCTCGAGCCGGGTGAGGTAGCCGGGCTCGTTGGTGGGGTTGCCGACGTCGTCGGTGTAGTCCGGCGCCGCCCAGCCGAGGTAGGCGACGAGGTCGTCGCGGTCGGAGCCGATGAGGTGGCCCGCGCCGTAGCCGAGCGTCGAGACCAGGGCCCCGCCCAGCAGGAGCGCTCCCGCCATGCGCACACGCGTGAGGGGCAGACGGCCGACGGCCATGCCCGCCAGCAGGACGGCCAGCCAGGCGGTGACGGGGTAGAGGCCGAAGAGCGTGAGGTCGAGGCCGGGGCCCGACGCGGCGAGGCTGAGCGCGTGGGCCAGCGCGACCGCGAACGGCGCGACGACGGCGAGCAGGACCGCCACCGTCCAGAGCCGTCGGGTGCTCCAGTGCAGGACGAGGGTCGACGCCACGAACAGCAGCCCGTAGAGCGGCAGGATGACGCCGACGCCCGTGTTCAGCAGCTCGATGGCGAGGCCGATGACGAGGATCAGCAGACCGCGTCGCACGAGCGTCATCTGCAGGCGCGTGTCCCCGGGGCGTGCCCGTCCCTTGCTGATGAGGCTGATGGACACACCGGCGAGCATCGCGAACAGCAGCGACGACCGGCCGTTCACGATGCCGTCCCAGGTGGACGGGTCGGACCAGGTGATGTCGTCGTGGGTGTCGCCCAGGTGGGCGCCGACCATCCCGAGGACGGCCAGCCCGCGCGCGACGTCGATGCCGACGACGCGCGGCGGTCGGCCGAACGCGCGGAGCCGTTGCAGCGGACCCGGCCGTCGCGTCGACGCCGTGCTCTCCTCGACGCCCGACATGGTTGCCTCGTTGCCTCGTTGCCTCGTACGTCCTGCGGACGAGGATGCTCCCTGTCCGGTGGGGCGGGTGGGGCTCGAACCCACGACCCAAGGATTATGAGTCCTCTGCTCTGACCGGCTGAGCTACCGCCCCGGGGGTGCACAGCCTAGCGAGCGGGCAGACTGGGTCCATGACCGACGCCGTGATCGCCGACCTGGACGGGACGTTGGTCGACGTGTCGTCGATCCTGCACCACGTGGCGGGGGAGGAGCGCGACTTCGCGGCCTTCCACGCGGCGTCGCGGGACTGCCCACCGCGGGCGGAGGTGGTCGAGGCGGTCCGCACGGCCCGCGAGGAGGGGCGCGCGGTGCTGGTGGTGACGTCGCGGGAGTTCGTGTGGCGCGACCTCACGCTGGACTGGTTGCAGGAGCACGACGTGCCCTACGACCAGCTCGTCATGCGGATCGTGGGCGACTACCGCCCCGACCACGTCGTGAAGGCGGAGATGCTCGACCAGCTCGAGAAGGACGGCTACCGGGTGCTCGAGGCGTGGGAGGACGCAGCAGACATCGCCGACCTCTGGCGCTCGCGGGGCATCGACGTGCACGTGGTCGGCTGAACCGACCTCGGCGACGCGCTCAGAGACCGAACATGCCCCGCTGCTCGACGGGCACGAGGTCGAGGAACTCGGGGTGGTCGCGGATCACCTTCGGCACGAACGGGCAGTATGGCAGCACCTGCGCGTCACGGTCGGCCAGCTCGCGCAGGGTGCCGACGATGAGCTCGGAGCCGATGCCGCGACCCTCAAAGGCGGGGAGCACGCGGGTGTGGGGCAGGGCGTAGACGTCGCCGTCGGCGCGGTAGTCGACCCAGCCGGCGAGCTCGTCGTCGACGGTGATCTCGAAGCGGGAGGCGCTCGGGTTGTCCTGGACGACGGAGGTCATGACTTCATCGTCACATGCGTCGCCCAGGGTCGCGACCGACCTGCGCAGGCACGTCGCGTCGGGTCGGGGCTGGTGCCGAGGACGCTGCTGTGGCTACCATGGGCGCAACGCGGACTGATGACGCGTGGCTCCGTGAGGTCGCTGGGGAAGGCGGATCTCGAGCTAGGAGGCACGATGAGCATCCCCACCCGTGGAGTCCTGTATGTCCACTCCGCGCCGTCCGCGCTGTGCCCGCACGTCGAGTGGGCGGCTGCGGGCGTCCTCGGCGACAGCGTCGACCTCGACTGGCAGTCGCAGCCGGCGGAGGCCGGCACGTACCGCGCCGAGCTGTCGTGGCAGGCCCCGGCGGGCTCCGCCGCGGCCCTCGCGTCGGCCATGCGCGGCTGGGACCGGCTGCGCTTCGAGGTCACCGAGGAGCCGACCGCCTCCAGCGAGGGGGCGCGGTTCTCGTTCACGCCGAGCCTCGGCATCTTCCACGCCATGACCGGTCTGCACGGTGACGTCCTCATCCCCGAGGACCGCATCAAGGCGTTCCGCGTGAAGGCGGCGCTGGGCGAGATCACGATGGACGAGGCCCTCGACGGCCTGCTCGGGGTGGCCTGGGACGCCGAGCTGGAGCCCTTCCGGCACGCCGGCGAGGGTGCTCCGGTGCGCTGGCTCCACCAGGTCGTCTGATCCGCTCGGTCCCGCGGTCGCGCGGGCGGGCGGTCAGCCGATCGTGACCTTCGCCGACGGCGACGCGGTGTTGCTGTCCTCGTGGAACACGCGGAACTCCCGCTCGCCCGGACGTGACGTGTAGATCTGGGTCTGGAACCGGCCGCCGTCGCGAGTCTGCAGCGAGACGGGGAAGTCCTCCCAGTCGGCGCCCGGGTCGCGCGACTGCACCTGCAGCAGCTGGCCCTCGCCGAGCGAGGGGAACCGGCCGGAGATGGTGAACCGCTGCCCGGCTGCCACCCGGTCGCTCTCGACCGAGAACGTCGGCTTCTCCTCCGGCTCCTGCGTGGCGGATGGCGTCGGCGACGGGCTCGCGGAGGGGCTGATCGACGGCGTGGGGGAGGCGGTCGGGCTGGAGATCGGCGGGAGCTCGACCCCGCCCAGGCCCGTCGCGCGCACCACGGTGGCGCCGGCGAAGCCGAGACCCCCGCCGACCACGAGGCCGGCCACGACGAACCACATCGCGAGCCGCCAGAGCGCGTCGGCACGGCCGGCGAGGCTGCGCTCGCCCGGCGCCCGCTCGCGGCCCTCGGCGCCCAGGGTCACCGCCACGGCGGGGCCACGGCGACCGCGACGGGCCGTGGGTCGGTGGTCGACGACGGCACGGACGGCGTCGTCGACGGTCACCAAGGTGTCGACCGTGGCGTCCTCGAGGTGGACGCCGAACCGGCGGCCCAGCTCGTCCGCGACCTCGACGGCGGCGAGCGAGTCGACCCCGAGGTCCTCGAGCCGCGCGTCGTCGCGCACCTCGTCAGGGGTGCACTCGACGACGGTCACGAGGATGTCGGTCAGCTGTGCGCGGACCTCGGCTGGGGTGGGCACGACGTCAGTCTAACGAGCCGCCCGACCTCCACGGTTCCGGCGCGGCCGAACCCGCCACCTCCTACGATGGGCCGATGACCAGCGGCGACGACCTGCAGTTCGTGGTGGTGCACGGCTACCGTCGCGCCTATCGACGTCGGGGCAAGGGTCCCGCCCTCCTCCTGCTGCACGGACTGGGGTGCGAGTCCAGCACCTGGGAGCCCGTGATGGACGCGCTCGCGGAGCACTACACGGTCATCGCGCCCGACCTGCTCGGCCACGGCGAGTCCGACAAGCCCGACGCCGACTACTCGCTCGGCGGCTACGCCAACGGCATGCGCGACCTGCTCACCATCCTCGGCATCAACAAGGTGACGGTCGTGGGCCACAGCTTCGGCGGCGGCGTGGCGATGCAGTTCGCCTACCAGTACCCCGACCGCACCGAGCGGATCGCGCTGGTGTCCTCCGGCGGTCTCGGCAGGGAGGTCACGCCGCTCATCCGCTTCCTGACCCTGCCCGGCAGCGGGACCGCGCTCGGCCTGGCGACGTTGCGTCCCTGGCGGCGCGCGGTGGCCGCGAGCATGCGCGGGCTCTCGCGCACGGGCGTCCGGCAGCTGCGCGACCTCGGCGAGGTGGCGTCGATCTACGAGTCCTTCGCCGACCCTCGTGCGCGTCACGCGGTGCAGCGGGTCACCAGCCACGTGCTCGACTGGCGTGGGCAGTTCGTCACGATGATCGACCGGACCTACCTGGCCCGGATCATCCCGGTGCTCGTCGTCTGGGGCGCCGACGACCTCGTGATCCCCGCCTCGCACGCCGACATCGCGCGCAGCCAGGCGTGGTCGCACGTGCACGTGCTGCCCGACGCCGGCCACTTCCCGCACCGCGACCACCCGGAGCAGTTCGCGCAGATCCTCCACGACTTCGTGGCCACGACCGACTCGGCCACCTACCACCGCAGCACGTGGCGCGCGATGCTGCGCCAGGGTCAGCCCGTGATAGACCCGGACCCACCGCCGGGACCGGGCGCAGTGACTGTCGCCGGCTGAACCGGCTGCTCGTCGACCGGGGCCAGGCCTCGTCGCTTGCGCCGCCCTCGGTTCCCCGACGCCCAGGCGCCGAGCGACACCGACGCCCATCCGATGACGATGCCGGCGACGTCGTCGGCCAGGTAGTGCCAGCCGAAGTAGATGGTGGCCAGCACGGTGACCACGAAGAACGCCCAGGTGATCGCGCGGATCGCGAGCTTCTGCCCCGTGCGCTGCATGAACAGGGCCGCCGTGAACGTCACGGAGACGTGCAGCGACGCGAACCCTGCGACACCGTGGATCTTCTCGCTCGCCCACGGGTCGGTGAGCACGTCCACACGGTTGCGGAACAACGACCGTTGCAGCTCGGTGACGTCGGTCGTCGCGAGGTCCCAGTACATCGACGGCTGCGCGAACGCGGGGCCCAGCGTCGGGAGCGCGTAGTAGCTGATGACGCCGAGGATCCAGTTGAGGCAGAGCGCCGTCGCGTACCAGGCGCCGATCGAGAAGTCGCGGTTGAGCACCAGGAAGGCACCCAGCGTGATGGGGATGAGCGGCAGGTAGGCGATGTACGCGAACGACAGCACATGCGCCATCACGTCGGTGCCGAGCAGGTTGTGCAGGACCGTGGCCGGGTTGTGGCCGAACATCAGCCAGTGGTCGAGCTCGAGGAGCTGACGGTCGAACAGCACGCCCTCGCGGTAGGTCGGCAGGTAGCTCTTGAGGTTGCGGTAGCTGACGTAGCTCGCGTAGAAGGTGATCAGGCCGGTCGCGATGTAGCCGACCCGCTTGAGCGACCACTCCTCCCGCACGACCTCGCGCGCGCCCTCGCCGATCTGCTTCCAGCCGCGACGACGCACCGCGGCGGGCACGATCCCGGCGGCGAAGAACAGCAGCGCTAGCAGCGGGAGGCGGACGTACGCCGGACCGAGGAACCCCTCGGGGTCCTTCATGGGGAGGTCGAGGTAGAGGGAGGAGAACACCGCGGCGCCCGTGACCGCCACGGACAGCGCGACGGCAAAGGTGTACGGCCAACGACGCATGGGCAACATCCTAGGGTGCGTCGACTAGGAGTTCCCTGAGACGCCGACCGCCCGCGTCGACGTCCCAGGGCACCGTGTCAGGCGTCGCCGCCCTCCTGGGCGACGCCGCGGGTGGCGGTCGGGTCGTCGATGCGCAGCGACGTGAAGGCGTCGCGCACGACCGACTGGTCGACGAGCTCCTGCTGCGCGAGGCTCTGCAGCACCGAGACGACGATCGACTCCGCGTCGATCTGGAACACGCGACGCGCGGCGGCACGCGTGTCGGCGAAGCCGAAGCCGTCGGCGCCGAGCGACTGCCACGGGCCGGGGACCCAGCGGGCGATCTGGTCGGGGACGGCCCGCATGTAGTCGCTGACCGCGAGCGTGACGTTCGCGTGGTCCATGAGCTGCGTCGTGATCCACGGGACCCGCTGGTACTCGCCCGGGTTGTTGAGGTTCCACTTCTCCGCGGCGACCGCGTCTCGGGCGAGCTCGTTCCACGACGTGACCGACCAGACGTCGGCCTTCACGTCGTACTGCTCGGCGAGCATCTCCTGCGCCTTCAGCGCCCACGGCAGAGCGACGCCCGACGCCATGATGCGGGCCGTGTGGCGTCCCTGCTCGCCGCGGCGGTACAGGTAGGCGCCCTTCAGGAGGGCGTCGACGTCGAGGTCCTCCGGCTCGGCCGGCTGGTTGATGGGCTCGTTGTAGACCGTGAGGTAGTAGAGGACGTCCTCGCCGTGCGGACGGTCGTCGGACGTGCCGTACATGCGACGCATGCCGTCCTTGACGATGTGTGCGATCTCGTAGCCGTACGCGGGGTCGTAGTGCACGACCGCCGGGTTGGTCTGTGCGATGAGGGGGGAGTGGCCGTCGGCGTGCTGCAGGCCCTCGCCGGTGAGCGTGGTGCGACCCGCGGTGGCGCCGATGAGGAACCCGCGCGCCAGCTGGTCGGCCATGGCCCAGATCGAGTCGGCGGTCCGCTGGAAGCCGAACATCGAGTAGAAGAGGTAGACGGGGATCATCGGCTCGCCGTGCGTGGAGTACGCGCTGCCCGCCGCGATCGCCGACGCCATGGCCCCGGCCTCGCTGATGCCCTCGTGCAGCAGCTGACCCTTCTCGGACTCCTTGTAGGCCAGCAGCAGCTTGCGGTCGACCGACTCGTACGTCTGGCCGGCCGGGTTGTAGATCTTGGCCGACGGAAACATCGAGTCCATACCGAAGGTGCGGTACTCATCGGGCGCGATCGGCACGATACGGCGGCCGATCTCGGGGTCCTTCATGAGGTCGCGCAGGAGCCGCACGAAGGCCATCGTCGTCGCGATCTGCTGCTTGCCCGAGCCCTTGGAGAGCGCCGAGTAGGTGTCGGGCTCCGGCAGCTTGACCGACACGGGATCGACCCGACGCGACGGGAGTCCGCCGCCCAGCGCGTCGCGGCGGGCGCGCATGTACTGGATCTCCTCGCTGTCCTCGCCCGGGTGGTAGAACGGCGCGAGGTCGTCGCCCTCGATCTGCGCGTCGCTGACCGGGATGTTGAGCCGGTCGCGGAAGCGCTTGAGGTCGTCCTTGGTCAGCTTCTTCATCTGGTGCGTGGCGTTGCGGCCCTGGAAGGACTCGAGCAGCCAGCCCTTGATGGTGTGCGCCAGGATCACCGTCGGCTGGCCGGTGTGCTTCTGCGCGGCGTCGAACGCGGCGTAGACCTTGCGGTAGTCGTGGCCACCGCGCGGCAGGCGCTCGATGTCCTCGTCGCTCAGGTGCTCGACCATGGCACGCAGGCGCGGGTCGGGACCGAAGAAGTTCTCGCGGTTGTACGCGCCGGACTCCACCGACAGCGTCTGGAACTCGCCGTCGGGCGTCCGGTTCATCTGGTTGACGAGCACACCGTCGACGTCGCGGGCCAGGAGGTCGTCCCACTCGCGGCCCCACACGACCTTGATGACGTTCCAGCCGGCGCCGCGGAAGTACGACTCCAGCTCCTGGATGATCTTGCCGTTGCCGCGCACCGGGCCGTCGAGCTGCTGCAGGTTGCAGTTGACGACGAAGGTGAGGTTGTCCAGCTCCTCGCGGGCGGCGAGACCGATGGCGCCGAGCGACTCCGGCTCGCCCATCTCGCCGTCGCCGAGGAACGTCCAGACGTGCTGCTGGCTGGTGTCCTTGATGCCGCGGTCGTGCAGGTAGCGGTTGAACCGCGCCTGGTAGATCGAGTTGATCGCCGCCAGACCCATCGAGACGGTCGGGAACTCCCAGTAGTCGGGCATGAGGCGCGGGTGCGGGTACGACGACAGGCCCTGGCCGAAGCCGTGCGAGTGCTCCTGGCGGAAGCGGTCGAGCTGCTCCTCGCTCAGGCGACCCTCGAGGAAGGAGCGTGCGTAGATGCCGGGCGCGGCGTGGCCCTGGATGTAGATGTGGTCGCCGCCGCCCGGGTGGTCCTTGCCCCGGAAGAAGTGGTTGAAGCCGACCTCGTAGAGGCTGGCCGCCGACTGGTAGGTCGCGATGTGGCCGCCGACGCCCAGGCCGGGACGGTTCGCACGCGAGACCATGACGGCCGCGTTCCAACGGATGTAGGAGCGGATCCGGCGCTCGATCGCCTCGTTGCCGGGGAACCACGGCTCGTGCTCGGGCGGGATCGAGTTGATGAAGTCGGTGCTGCGCAGGGCCGGCACGCCGATGTTCTGCTCACGGGCGCGCTCGAGGAGCTTGAGCATGACGTACCGGGCGCGGGAGCGGCCCCGCTCGTCGACCATCTGGTCGAGCGACGCGAGCCACTCGGAGGTCTCGTCGGGATCGATGTCGGGCAGCTGCGTCGGCAGCCCCTCGTGGATGACAGCGGGGCGCTCGGTGGGGGACTGGCCGGTGGGCATGTGCGACTCCTGGGACGTCTTGTGGACCTCTCCATCTTTCCACGCCGGATTCGCTAGGGTGACACCGGCGGACGTTGTGAACATCTACCGATCAGTAGGAAAATCCCCTACTTTGCAGTAGGTTCTCGACCACCGTCGAACCCGACCCGGTCCCGGGCGGCACCGCCCCTCCAGGCGTGCCAGAGTGGGACCACACCACCGGACGAACTGAGGAGAACCGTTGGACGCCGCGAGGCTGGGCTTCAGCCCCGACACCGTCATCCAGGAGCTGGGCTGGGACGAGGACGTCGACAACGAGCTCCGGTCCGCGATCGAGGAGATCGTCGGACACGCACTCGTCGACGGTGAGTCCGACGAGGTGGTCGACGGCGTCATCCTCTGGTGGCGCGACGACGACGGCGACCTCGTGGACGCGTTGTTCGACGCGCTCTCCGACCTCGCCGAGGGCGGGTCGATCTGGGTGCTCACGCCCAAGGTCGGCCGGCCGGGGTACGTGACCGGTGCCGACATCGCCGAGGCGGCTCCCGTCGCCGGCCTGTCGACGACCACGACCTCCTCGGCGTCGGCCGAGTGGGCCGCCACCAAGCTCTCCACCCACAAGCGCTGACTCCCGGCGTTTCGTCGGGGCCGGCGCAGCGGCGCCGGAGGCTCGTCGCGTCCTACTCTGGGGGCATGACGATCGACGTAGGGCAGACCGCCCCCGACTTCACGCTCAAGAGCCAGCACGGCGAGGACGTCTCGCTCTCGTCCTTCCGCGGACGTCCCGTGGCGCTGGTGTTCTTCCCCTTCGCCTTCAGCGGCATCTGCACGGGTGAGCTCTGCGAGATCCGCGACAACATCGGCGCCTTCGAGGACGGCGACGTCGAGGTGCTCGCGATCTCGTGCGACCACTTCTTCTCCAACCGGGCCTTCGCCGACGCGGAGGGCCTCACGTTCCCCGTGCTGAGCGACTTCTGGCCGCACGGGGAGGTCAGCCGCGCCTACGGCATCTTCAACGAGGGCGCGGGTGCCCCCGAGCGCGGCACCTACCTCGTCGACGCCGAGGGCGTGCTGCGCTGGAAGGTGGAGCACCCGATCGGCCAGGCGCGCGACTTCGACGCCTACCGCGCCGCGCTGGCCGAGCTCTGATGCTCGCCGCGTTCAGCATCAGCCCGGTCAGTGCCGACGAGTCGGGGTCGGTCGCGGCTGCGGTCGCCGAGGCCGTGCGGGTCGTCCGTGCGTCGGGCCTGCCGTGCGAGACGACGTCGATGTTCACGACGGTGGAGGGTGACTGGGACGAGGTGATGGCGGTCGTGAAGGCGGCCGTCGACGCCGTCGCGGCGGTCTCGTCGCGGGTCTCGCTCGTGCTGAAGGCGGACATCCGTCCGGGGTTCACGGGCCAGCTGACCGCCAAGGTCGAGCGGCTCGAGGCGCACCTGCGCGACGACGGCTGAATCCGCCCGAGTTTCCCGCTCAAACGGCTGCGCGCGGGACCGGTGCTGCGCCATGATGGGGGTGCTGCGGCCGCCCGGGACCCGAGACCCCGGCGGCCGCAGCCTCTGTCTGTCGGGACCCGGCCGTCGCGCTAGCGTGCGGTAGGGTTCCCAGGCGTCCGACGGCATCCGCCGGATCCACCCGGGGCGAATAGCTCAGCTGGTCAGAGCACTCGGCTTACACCCGAGCGGTCGGGGGTTCGAGTCCCTCTTCGCCCACCCCGTCAGGCTGCGCCGGTCAGCGCTCGCGCGCGACACGTCGCTCGTCCCACACCGGGACGTCGGACTCGTACACGTCGCCGTCCGAGCCGAACACGAGGAACCGGTCGAAGTCGCGCGTGAACCAGCGGTCGTGGGTCACGGCCAGGACGGTGCCCTCGAACCCGCGCAGCGCAGCCTGCAACGCCTCCGCCGACTCGAGGTCGAGGTTGTCGGTCGGCTCGTCGAGGAGCAGCAGGGTGGCTCCGCCGAGCTCGAGCAGCAGCACCTGGAACCGGGCCTGCTGCCCACCCGAGAGCGAGTCGAACGTCTGCTCCGCGCTGGCAGCCAGCTCGTAGCGGGCCAGCGCGCGCGACGCCTCCTCCCGCGGCATGCCGCGACGGTGGTCGTCCCCGCGGTGAAGCACGTCGACGAGGGTGCGGCCGGCGAGGTCGGGGCGACCGTGCGTCTGCACGAACCAGCCCGGCCGCACGCGCGCCCCGAGTCGTGCGGTGCCCGTGTGCGGCACGGGCGGGACCTCGACGTCGCCGACCGGCAGGTGCTCCGTCTCAGGACGGGTGCCTCCGCCGGCGAGCAGGCGGAGGAAGTGCGACTTCCCCGACCCGTTCGATCCGAGCACGGCGATGCGGTCCCCGAACCAGGCCTCGAGGTCGAAGGGATGCATCAGACCCGTGAGCTCGAGGGCCTCGCAGACCACCGCACGCTTGCCGGTCCGACCGCCCTCGAGGCGCATGGCCAGCTTCTGGGTGCGCGGCTGCGCCTCGGGCGGCCCAGCCTCCTCGAACCGCGCGAGCCGCGTCTGGGCCGCCCGGTAGCGCGACGTCATGTCGGAGTTGTAGGCCGCCTTCTGCTTGTACATGAGCACGAGGGCGCGCAGCTTGGCCCGCTCCTCGTCCCAGCGTCGGCCGAGCTCCTCGAGACGCTCGAACCGGTGCTCGCGGGCCTCGTGGTAGCTGTCGAAACCACCGGGGTGGGTCCACGCGGTGTTGCCCGCCGCGCCGAGCTCCAGCGTCACGACGGCGGTGGCGGTGCGGGCCAGCAGCTCACGGTCGTGGCTCACGAACAGCACGCTCTTGTCGGAGTCGACCAGGCTTTCCTCGAGCCATCGCTTCCCGGGGACGTCGAGGTAGTTGTCGGGCTCGTCGAGGAGGAGCAGGTCGTGCGGGCCGCGCAGCAGCACCTCGAGCGCCAGACGCTTCTGCTCCCCGCCCGACAGGGTGGTGACCGGGCGGTCGCGGCAGCGTTCGAACGGCACGCCCAGGGCGGCCGTGGTGCACACGTCCCACAGCACCTCGGCCTCGTAGCCACCCGCGTCGCCCCAGGCCGCCAGTGCCTCCGCGTAGGCGATCTGGGACGCCTCCGTCGAGGTCGCGGTCATGGCCGCCTCGGCCTCCGCCACCCGCACGCCGGCGTCACGGACGCGGGTCGGCGACGCCTGCAGCAGGACGTCGGTGACGGTGCCTCGCGACAGGAACTGCCGCATGACGCCCATCGTCCCGTCGCGAGAGATGGCTCCCTCGTCGGGCTTGAGGTCGCCGATCACGATCCGCAGCAGCGTGGTCTTGCCCGCGCCGTTCGCGCCGACCAGCGCCACGCGGTCACGCTCACCCACCCGGAACGACACGTCGCTGAGCAGCGGTCGCCCGTCGGGCAGGGAGTGCGTCACGGACGCGACGTCGAGGTACGGCACCGTCCGACCGTACCCGTCTCGTGCCCGGACCCCGAGCGGGTCAGCCTTTCGGGCAGGACGTGCGCACGAGGCGCTCGATCTGGGCCAGGCCACCCGCCACGCCGTCGTCGTCCGCCTGGGCGACGACGGCCACGCCGTAGCGGTCGTGCAGTAATCGGTACGCCCGCTCGACGTCACCGTCGACGAGGGCCACGGTACCGGCAGGCGTGCTGCGGGCGAGGCGCACGACGACGTCGTCGGTGCGCAGGCCGCCGACCTTCTCCACCACGTCCTTCGCCGCGTCCGTCGTCTGGTCCTGCCCGCACCGCAGATCGGGGGCGGTCACGGTGCCGGGCGCGTCCGAGCAGCCGAGGAGCAGGGCGAGGATGCCGACGGCCAGGGCGCGACGCATGCGCCCACTGTCGTCCACGGGGCGCGTCGCGGCAAGGAGCCGGTGTCGGCAGCGCCTGACACGATGACCGGGTGACCACCTCCACCGCCACTGCCACGGACGCCCTCGACGCCCTGCGTCGACTCACCGGACGACCCGACGCCCAGTTCCACGACGGGCAGCTCGAGGCGATCACGGCCCTCGTCGACGACCACCGGCGCGCGCTCGTCGTCCAGCGCACCGGCTGGGGCAAGTCGGCGGTCTACTTCGTGGCGACCTCGCTGCTGCGCGCCCGTGGCACCGGTCCCACCCTCCTGGTGTCACCGCTGATCGCGCTCATGCGCGACCAGGTCGCCGCGGCGGCCCGCGCGGGCGTGCGCGCGGTGTCGATCAGCTCGGCCAACGCGCACGAGTGGGACGACGTGCGCGCACGGCTCGACGCCGACGACGTCGACGTGCTCCTCGTGTCGCCCGAGCGGCTCACCAACCCCCGGTTCCGCGACGAGCAGCTGCCCGAGCTGCGCCAGCGCATCGGCCTGCTCGTCGTCGACGAGGCGCACTGCATCTCCGACTGGGGCCACGACTTCCGGCCCGACTACCGCCGCCTGGCCGACCTCATCGACTCGATGCCCGACGGCGTCCCGGTGCTGGCCACCACCGCCACCGCCAACCAGCGGGTGGTCACCGACGTCGAGGAGCAGCTCGGTGCCACCGGGCCAGGGGCCCCGGGCGACGCGGGCGTCCTCACGCTGCGTGGGTCGCTGGCACGCACGAGCCTGAGGCTCGGGTCGCTGCGGCTCCCCAGCTCCAAGGAGCGGCTCGGCTGGCTCGTCTCACACCTGGCCGAGCTGCCGGGCAGCGGCATCGTCTACACGCTCACGGTCTCGGCCGCGGAGGACCTCGCGCGGCTGCTCGGCGAGGCGGGTCACGAGGTGGCGGCCTACACGGGCCGCACCGACCCCGACGAGCGGGTGCGGCTGGAGCAGGCGCTGAAGGACGACCAGCTGAAGGCGCTCGTCGCCACCAGCGCGCTCGGCATGGGCTTCGACAAGCCGAACCTGGGATTCGTCGTGCACCTCGGGGCGCCGTCGTCGCCGGTCGCGTACTACCAGCAGGTCGGGCGTGCGGGCCGTGCCACGGAGTCGGCCGACGTCCTGCTGCTCCCGGGCCCGGAGGACGCCGACATCTGGCGCTACTTCGCGACGGCGTCGATGCCGACGCAGGCCAAGGTCGACGCGGTGCTCGGCGCCCTCGACAGCACGCCGACGTCGGTCGCGGCGCTGGAGGCGCAGGTCGACATCCGTCGGACCCCGCTCGAGCTGCTGCTTAAGGTGCTCGACGTCGACGGCGCCGTCCGCCGGGTGCAGGGCGGCTGGGTCAGCACCGGCCAGCCGTGGGTCTACGACGCGGAGCGGTACGAGCGCATCGCGCAGGCCCGCGAGGCCGAGCAGGAGGCGATGCTCGAGTACCAGGCAGGACGCACCTGCCGGATGGAGCTGCTCCAGCGCCAGCTCGACGACCCCACGGCCGCGCCGTGCGGCCGCTGCGACGTGTGCGCCGGGCCCTGGTACCCGACGAGCACCGACGGCGAGGCCGTCGCGCGGGCCACGCAGTCGCTGGACCGCGTCGGGGTGCCCGTCGACCCGAGGGCGCAGTGGCCCTCCGGCGTCGGGCGCCTCGGGGTGGACGTGTCGGGGCGCATCCCGCCGACGGAGCGTCCGGAGACCGGGCGGGTCGTGGCCCGCCTCACCGACCTCGGCTGGGGCGGCACGCTGCGCGAGCTGTTCGCCACCGGCGCTCCCGACGTCCCCGTGCCCGAGCCCCTGCTGGGCGCCTGTGCGCGTGCCCTGCGCGACTGGCCCTGGGCGGAGCGTCCGGTGGCGGTCGTCGCAGTGCCGTCGGTCTCACGCCCGACGCTGGTCGGCTCGGTGGCCGAGGGGCTGGCGGGGCTCGGTCGACTCCCGCTGCTGCCGCCCCTGCAGCTCGCGCCCGGGGCCCCGCAGAGCACGCAGGGAGGCAACAGCGCGTTCCGCCTGGCAGGCGTGTGGGGGCGGTTCGTGGTGCCCGACGACCTGCGGGCGGCCCTGGCCGGGCTCACCGGTCCGGTCCTGCTCGTCGACGACCTCGTCGACAGCCGCTGGACCATGGCCGTGGCCTCGCGCGAGCTGCGCCGCGCCGGGGCCGACGCGGTGCTGCCGTTCGCGCTCGGCTCGGTCGGGTAGCGCCGGCGCCGGGTCGTAGGGTGGCCGGCATGCCGACCTTGCGTGACGTCGTCCGCGTGCTCGACGAGCTCTACGACCCGCGGTGGGCCGACGACTGGGACGCGGTGGGCACCGTCGTCGGCGACCCGGACGCCCCGGTGTCGCGCATCCTCCTCGCCGTCGACCCCGTCCAGGCCGTCGCCGACGAGGCCGTCGCCCGCGGAGCCGACCTGCTCCTCACGCACCACCCCCTGTACCTCAAGGGGGTCACGTCGGTCGCCGCCACGACGCCGAAGGGCCGCGTCGTGCACACGCTCGCCTCGCACGGCGTGGCGCTGCACACCTGCCACACCAACGCCGACTCGCCCCCGCTCGGCGTCTCGGAGTCGATGGCCCTGGCCCTCGGCCTCACCGACGTCCGCCCGCTCGAGGTCGACACCGATCCCGGGCTCGACGCCTGGGTCGTGCACGTGCCACGCGCCGACGCCGACACGGTCGCCGCCGCCATGCACGACGCGGGTGCCGGGAGCATCGGCGACTACGACTCGGCCGTCTTCCGCTCCGACGGCACGGGGTCCTTCCGTCCGCTGGCCGGCGCGAACCCCGCGATCGGCGAGGTCGGGTCGCTCGAGCACGTCGAGGAGACCCGGCTCGAGCTCGTGGCGCCCACCGCGGCGCGCGAGTCCGTCCGCGCCGCGCTGCTGGAGGCCCATCCCTACGAGGAGGTCTCGTACCTCCTGCTGCCCACGGCGCCCCGCCCGGGCGACCGGGGGAGCGGCCGCATCGGGGTGCTCCCGCAGCCCACGACGCTCGGTGACTTCGTCGAGCACGTGCACCGCACCCTGCCCGCGCACGGCAGCGCCACCCGCGTGGCCGGCGACCTCGGGCGCACGGTGCGCACCGTCGCCCTCTGCGGCGGATCGGGCGACTTCCTGCTCCCCACCGCCGACGCGGCCGGCGCCGACGCCTACGTCACGTCCGACCTCAAGCACCACCCCGTGAGCGAGCACCTCGAGCGGCCGGGAGCCTGTGCCGTGGTCGACGTGCCCCACTGGGCCGCGGAGTGGACCTGGCTGCCGGTGGCGGCGTCCGCGCTGCGGGACCGGCTGGGCGATACGGTTGACGTCCACGTGTCGACGCTCGTGACCGACCCCTGGTCGCACGCGCTGGCTCCCGCACCCAGGAGGACCCCCTGAAAGCCGAACCGTCCGCCCAGCAGACCCTGCTTGAGCTGCAGACCCAGGACTCCGCGCTCGCCCGTCTGCAGCACCGACGCGGCACCCTCCCCGAGATCGCCCGCATCGAGGAGCTGACGCAGGAGATCGCGCAGCTGCGCGGGCGCCAGATCGAGGTCGAGACGAAGGTCAGCGACCTCGCCCGCGTGCAGTCCAAGGCCGAGGCTGAGGTCGAGCAGGTCAAGGCGCGACGCACCCGCGACGAGGAGCGGCTCTCGTCCGGAGCGATCACCAACCCCAAGGACCTCGAGAACCTCCAGCACGAGCTGGGTGCGCTCGAGCGGCGCATCGCGACGCTCGAGGACGAGGAGCTCACCGTCATGGAGGACCTCGAGATCGCCGAGGCGGAGCTGCGTGCCGTCACCGCCGACCACGACGCCCTCGTCGCGGAGCTCGAGCACGTGACCGCGGCGCGTGACGCTGCCCTCGCCGCGATCGACGACGAGATCGCGGCGGTCCAGTCCGAGCGCGAGTCGACCGCCCCGGCGGTCCCGAAGGACCTCCTGGCGCTCTACGACAAGGTCCGGGCGCAGTACGGCGGGCTCGGCGCTGCCGCGCTGCGGGCGCGACGCTGCGAGGGCTGCCGCCTGGAGCTGAACGGCGCCGACCTGCGCGAGCTCGCCGCTCGCCCCGAGGACGACGTCCTGCGCTGCCCCGAGTGCAGCCGCATCCTCGTGCGGACGGCCGAGTCGGGACTGTGAGCACCGCCCGCGTCGTCGTCGAGGCCGACGGCGGGTCACGGGGCAACCCGGGACCCGCCTCGTACGGCGCCCTCGTGCGCGACGCGGAGAGCGGAGAGGTGCTCGCCACGCGGGGCGAGACGATCGGGACCGCCACCAACAACGTCGCCGAGTACCGCGGCCTCATCGCCGGCCTCGAGCTCGCCGCCGAGCACGCGCCAGGTGCCGACGTCGAGGTCCGCATGGACTCCAAGCTCGTCGTCGAGCAGATGGCCGGCCGGTGGAAGGTCAAGCACCCGTCGATGCAGCCGCTGGCTGCCCAGGCCCGCGAGCTCGCGGGATCGGTCACGGACTGGACGTGGGTGCCGCGCGAGCGCAACGCCGCCGCCGACGCGCTCGCCAACGAGGCCCTCGACGCCCAGGCCCGCACGGGTCAGCCGGCCGTCGTCGGCACCGGTGCTCGACAGGAGACCGGTGCGCCGAGACCCGCCGACGACGTGACGGCTCCGGTCGACGCGCCCGCGGCAGCCGGCAAGGACACGAACCCGCTCCTCGGCTGGCGCGGCGACGTGCACGGACGGCCGACCACGCTGGTGCTGCTGCGGCACGGCGTCACGGCCCACACCCAGAGCAAGCTGTTCTGCGGTCGCGGCGGCTCCGATCCCGGGCTCGTCGCCGAGGGCGAGGCGCAGGCCGCCCGCGCGGCGGCCTGGATCGCCCGGCACCACGACGTCGACGCCATCGTCGCCTCCCCGCTGCGTCGCACCCGGGAGACGGCCGGCTTCGTCGCCCGGGAGACCGGGCTGGAGGTCTCGGTCGACGACGGTGTCGAGGAGGCCGCGTTCGGCGACTGGGACGGCCACGGCTTCGGCGACATCATGCAGCGCTGGCCCGAGGAGATGTCCGCCTGGCTCGCCTCGACCTCGGTCGCCCCACCCGGTGGCGAGTCCTTCGACGAGGTGCAGGAGCGGGTCAGGGAGGCACGCGACCGGATCCTCGCCGACCATGCGGGGGAGACCGTCGTGGTGGTCAGCCACGTCACCCCCATCAAGCTGATGACGCGCCTCGCGCTCGACGGACCGATGTCGATCATCCACCGCATGGAGCTCGCGCCCGCCAGCATCACCACGATCGCGTGGTGGCCCGACGGCACGCCGTCGCTGCGCGGGTTCTCGGTCGTCCCCGAGTAGCCCGCCAGCCCAGAGAGTCGGGCCCAGACGGGTCAGTGCGTGCCGGTGGTGACGACGTCGAGGCGCGTGCCGTCCTGCTCGACCGTCCAGCCGAGGCCGCGCCAGGCCTCGGCGAGCTCGTCGACGGTCGCGGGCTGCGCCCCGTCGAGGAGCAGGGCGCGGACCAGCCGTCCCTTGGTCGCCTTGTTGAAGTGGCTGACGACGGTGCGTCGGCCGTCCTGCTCGTGCAGCACGCGCACGGTGGCGGTGCGCGGCGCCAGGTCGGCGGACGGCTTGCCGAGGTTCACGTACGCACCGGACCGCAGGTCGACGAGGAGCCCACCGTCGGCGGCCTCGTCGAGTGCGTCGGGCAGCACGGGTCGCCACCGCCCCGCGACGGGGCCGAGGCGCGGCAGGGTGACCGTGCCGGACAGCCGGTACGCCGGGATCAGGTCGCCGACGCGGACCAGCCCGAAGAGGGCGCTCGCCACGGCGACGGACGCGTCGGCGCGGGCCGTCGCGTCGGCGTCGAGCGAGGCGAGGTCGAGCTCGCCGAACAGCACTCCCGTGTACACGGAGCCGGCGGGCGCGCAGGGCGCCTCGAAGAGCCGGGCGTCGGTCTCGATCGCGTCGGCCTGCGTCGGCCCGAGGCCCAGCACCTCGGCCGCGCGCCGTGTCCCGGCCAGTCGCACGAGCGCACGGGCCACCTGGTCGCGCACCCGGTGCAGCCGGGGGAACGACAACGCGTCGAGGTCGAGCGCTGGTCCGTCGGTCGGTGCGGTCTTGCCCTCGGAGGGCGGGAGCAGGATCAGCACCCGCCGAGCCTACCGAGGGCGCGTCGAGCCGCGGCGCCGCCTGTCCCCGCAGGGACGCGACGGCGCCGGGCACGGTCGCTCCGGCGGGTCAGCGCAGGCCCTCGATGATGAGCAGCACGCCGAAGATCGCGAACGCCGCCGAGGCGCCGATCTTGATGACCTTCTCGGGCAGGTGCTTGCCCAGGACGGCGCCCACGACGATCGCGAGGGCGTCGGCGGCGACCATGCCGACGGTGCTGCCGATCCACGTGCCGAGCCAGTTCTCGCGGACGGCGAGCGTGATCGTCGCCAGCATCGTCTTGTCACCGAGCTCGGCGAGGAAGAACGCCAGGCCGACGGCCAGCAGCGCCGACCCCGTGGCCTTCTTCGCCTTCTCGGCCTCGTCGTCGGTCAGCTCGTCGCCGCGCAGCGTCCAGGCCGCGAAGCCGAGGAACGCGATGCCGGCCGCGATCGCGATGGGCCCCTGGTACTGCTCGAAGCTCGAGCCGATCGCGTAGCCGATGCCGACCGACGCGAGGTGGACGATCGCCGTCGCCAGGGTGATGCCGAGCAGCACGTCGCGTGCGCGGTACCGGGTGGCGAACGTCATCGCCATCAGCTGGCTCTTGTCGCCGAGCTCGGCGACGAAGATGACAGCCGTGCTGAGCCACAGGGCCTCGAACATGGGTTTCTCCTCGTCCGGACCAGGACGAGGAGCCATGATCGACGAGCCTCGACCCGGACCGTCGTGTGTGTACGACATTCGGGTCGAAAGTCTCGTCCGCCGGACCGTTCGCACGGCCCTGGCCCGCTGCACCGGAGGCGGGGCCCGAGGGCCCGGCATCAGTATGTCGACGCAGCGATTGGGGACTACTCCCTTTCGCGTCCCTCACCCTAGGGCATCGAGGATGCGCAGCGCATCGTGACGTCGGTCCCACGGGACGACGAGGTGGTCGTGGTGGAAGCCGGCGACGACGTTGCAGGCGATCTGCTCGGCTGCGAGGGCGGTGGAGATCGAGCTGGTGAGCCCGACGGCGTCGAGCGCCGACACCACGGCGAGCGTGATCCATGCGCCCACGAACTCGTACACGAGCCCGTCCTCCTCAGCCTCGACCTGCTCGACCACGACCGTGAGCCCCTCCCGCTCGCGCACCGTCGCGAGCGCCGTCGACGTGTCGAAGCCGGGCGCGACGATCGCGTAGACCACCGGCTCCGGGTGCAGGCGCGGGCGCAGCTCGCCGACCGCCGACGTCGTCCGTGCCTCGTCCTCGAGCTCCACGCGCCCAGCGTAGACGTGTGCGGGGTCCGGGTCGGGTCACGTGCGGCCTAGACTGGACGACGAACGAGGCGGCCGGGCGGCCGCGGCGGGCTCCGGCCCGTCGAGGAAAGTCCGGACTCCACAGAGCACGGTGGTGGCCAACAGCCACCCACGGCGACGTGCGGGACAGTGCCACAGAGAACAGACCGCCAGCGGCCCCGCGACCTTCGGGTCACGGGGTGCGGGCAAGGGTGAAACGGTGAGGTAAGAGCTCACCAGCGGCGTCGGTGACGGCGTCGGCTCGGTAAACCCCACCGGGAGCAAGACCAAGAGGGCGCTCCGGCGCCTGCGCTGACGGGCTGCTCGTCCGACGTCAGCGGGTAGGTCGCTCGAGGCGCGCAGCAATGCGTGACCCAGATGGATGGTCGCCCCTCGGCCCTCGGGTCGGGGACAGAATCCGGCTTACAGGCCGCCTCGTTCCCTCTCCTCCGCCGCCTGCGGCTCCTGCCGTCGGGTCAGGGGAGGGTGAGGATCTCCGCGCCGTCGGGCGTGACGAGCAGCGTGTGCTCGAACTGCGCGGTGCGCGAGCCGTCGCGCGTGACGGCCGTCCAGCCGTCGTCCCACAGGTCCCACTCGATGGTGCCGAGGGTCAGCATGGGCTCGATGGTGAACGTCATGCCCACCTCGATGACGGTGTCCGCGGCAGGGTCGTCGTAGTGCGGGACGATCAGGCCGTCGTGGAACGCCGGGCCCACGCCGTGGCCGGTGAAGTCGCGCACGACGCCGTAGCCGAACCGCTTGGCGTACGCCTCGATCACGGCGCCGATCACGTTGATGCGCCGGCCGGGCTTCACCGCCCGGATCGCCCGGTGCGTGGCCTCGCGGGTGCGTTCGACGAGCAGCCGCGACTCCTCGTCGACGTCGCCCACGAGGTAGGTCTTGTTGGTGTCGCCGTGCACGCCGTCGACGTAGGCCGTGATGTCGATGTTGACGATGTCGCCGTCCTCCAGCGGACGGTCGTCGGGGATCCCGTGGCAGATCACCTCGTTGACGCTGCTGCAGAGCGACTTCGGGTAGCCGCGGTAGCCGAGCGTGGACGGGTAGGCGCCGTGGTCGAGCAGGAAGGTGTGGCCGACCCGGTCGAGCTCGTCGGTGGTGACGCCCGGCGCGATCGCCGCCTCGACGGCGTCGAGCGCCTGCGCGGCGACCCGGCCCGCCACGCGCATCCGCTCGATGGTGTCCGCATCGCGCACCAGCGGTCCGCGGTAGGGCAGCGGCGCGGCCTGGCCGACGTACTCGGGACGCTCGATGGTCGACGGGACGTGACGCAGGGGGGAGACGTGGCCGGGGCTGAGGAGAGGCACGCAGGCATGCTACGAGGGCAGCCGAAGCCGGCCCGGGTGAGGGGCGGCGGCACTCGTGGTGCGGCAGGATGGCGTCATGAGCGCCGACGCCCCCGCCTTCTACTTCTGCCTGAAGCACCACACCGTCGAGGGGGAGGACGGCTGCAAGGCATCCGACCGCCTCGGCCCGTACCCGACGCAGGCTGCCGCCGAGCACGCCCTGGAGACGGTGCAGGAGCGAAACGAGTCGTGGGACAACGACCCGAACTGGAACGACGACGCGCCTCGCCCGTGAGGCGTACCCGACGCGAGCGGGAGCGGTCCGGCCCGTGGATCGGGGTCGGCGGTCTCGTGGTCATGCTCTGGCTCGTCGCCTCCACGGTCCTCTACGCGCCCTGGTGGGGCATCGTGCTGCACCTGCTCGTGCTCGCGTGCTTCGTGCCCGTCCTGCGCCGCCGCATCGCCACCCGCCCCGCCGACGCACCGTGGGTGCCGGTCTACGCCCTCGCGGCCTGGGGCGCCCTCAACGCGGTGGGCGTCCTCGCCTGGGGCTGGCAGGTCTGACCGTTGACGTGGGGCCCCACGCAAACACGCAGATCGGGCGCACGGTTGCGTGGGGGAGAGCCGGTTCACGTGGGGCCCCACGTCAACAGGCCCCCACGTCAGGCGTCGAAGGAGTGCTCCGGAGCGGGGAAGGTGCCGGACGCGACGTCGGCGGCGAACTCCTGCGCCGCGCCCAGGATGATGCCGTGCAGGTCGGCGTACCGCTTGACGAAGCGGGGCGCCTTGCCCGTCCGCAGGCCGAGCATGTCCTGCCAGACCAGCACCTGGGCGTCGCAGCTCGGACCTGCGCCGATCCCGATGGTCGGGATGTGCAGCCGTTCGGTGATCTGCGCCGCGATGGGCGCCGGCACCATCTCCATGACGACGGACGACGCGCCGGCCTCCTGCACCGCGAGAGCGTCCTCCATCAGACGTGACGCCGCGTCGCCGCGACCCTGCACCCGGTAGCCGCCCAGGGCGTGCTCGGCCTGCGGGGTGAAGCCGATGTGGGCCATGACCGGCACCGCGCCCTTCGTGAGCAGCTCGATCTGCGGCGCCATCTCGGCACCGCCATCGAGCTTGACGACGTGCGCCTCGCCCTCCTTCATGAACCGCACCGCCGTGTCGTACGCCTGCTCGGGGGAGCGTTGGTAGGAGCCGAACGGCAGATCGGCCACCACGAGGGCGCGACGGGCGGTGCGGGTGACGGCCTTGACCAGGGGCAGCAGCTCGTCGACCGTCACCGGCAGCGACGACGCGTAGCCGAAGACGTTGTTCGCGGCGGAGTCGCCGATGAACAGCACGGGCACGCCTGCCTCGTCGAACGTCGCGGCCGTGTACTGGTCGTACGTGGTGAGCATGACCCACTTGTGGCCCTGCTCCTTCCACTGCTGCAGGTGGTGGGTGCGCACGCGGCGGATCGCGGGGTCGGTCGTCGGGCCGGTGGCGGCAGTGCCGACGGACGTCGACGCGGCCGCGGGGCCGCCGCCGTAGGGGGCCGGCTCCTCGGCCGACGTGCTCGCGCCGGTCGCGGGGGCAGGGGTGGGTTCGGACATGGTGGTTCCCTTCCTTCTCGCAGCCCCTCGGTGGGGGTCCACGGACGAGCTCCATCCTGCCGCATCGGCGACGGTTGTCACCTCGTTGTGCGTCAGGTCACGACCCGTCAGGAGTCGAGCGACTCGCGCCACCCGTTGGTGATCGGCACGCGCCGGTCGCGGCCGAAGTTGCGACGGCTGATCTTCGGACCCGGCGGGTACTGGCGGCGCTTGTACTCGGCCTTGTCGACCAGCGTCACGACCCGCTCCACCAGCGCGGGGTCGAAGCCCTCGGCCACCACGGCCGCGGCGCCCAGGTCTCGCTCGACGTAGGCGTCGAGGACGGCGTCGAGCAGGTCGTAGGACGGCAGGGAGTCGGAGTCGAGCTGGCCGGGCCGCAGCTCCGCCGACGGCTCCTTCTCGATCGCGTTCTCGGGGATGGGCGGCTGCTCGCCGCGCTCCTCGGCCCAGCGGTTGCGCCAGCGCGAGACCTCCCAGACCAGCGTCTTCGGCAGGTCCTTGATGGGCGCGTAGGCCCCGACCGCGTCGCCGTAGATGGTTGAGTAGCCGGTGGCCAGCTCGGACTTGTTGCCGCAGGCCAGCACCAGGTGGCCGTGCTGGTTCGACAGGCCCATCCAGATCACGGCGCGGATGCGAGCCTGCAGGTTCTCCTCGGCGATGCCGTCGAGGTGCAGCCCCTCCTGGCCCAAGGTCGACTGGAACGCGTCGAAGATCGGGGCGATGGGGACGGTGTCGAGCTGCAGCCCGGTGCGTCGAGCCAGCTCGGCGGCGTCGCTGCGGCTGTGGTCGGTCGACCACGCGCTCGGGTTCGACACGCCGAACACGTTCTCTGCGCCCAGCGCGTCGACGGCGATCGCGCCGACCAGGGTCGAGTCGATGCCGCCGGACAGGCCCAGCAGCACCGAGCGACCGCCGTTCTTGTGCACGTAGTCGCGCAGCCCGAGCACGATCGCCCAGTAGCGCTCGCCGAGGTCGTCCCAGCGCTCGGCGACGCGAGGCTCGAGCGGCTCGTACGGGGCCAGCGGCTCGGACGAGACGATGGTGCGCTCGACCCGCAGCCCGGCGAAGCGGGCGTCGGGGTCGGGCATCGGAGCCGTCGCCGCGGGCAGGTCGAGGTCGACGACCAGCAGCTCGGGCTCGAACTGCGCCGCGCGGGCGACGAGGTCGCCCGCGGCGTCGACCACGAGGGAGTCGCCGTCGAAGACCAGCTCGTCCTGGCCGCCGACGAGGTTGACGTAGGCGAGGGCGCAGCTGCCCTCCCGGGCGCGTCGTGCGCACAGCTCGAGCCGGGTGTCGTCCTTCGCGGCCTCGTAGGGGGAGCCGTTGAGCACGACGAGGAGTCCCGCCTCCGCGGCGTCGGCGGCGGCGGAGGGACCGTCCTGCCAGATGTCCTCGCAGATGGCGATGGCCACGTCGACGCCGTGCACCTGCACGACCTGCGTCTCGTCGCCCGCGACGAAGTGACGGAACTCGTCGAACACGCCGTAGTTCGGGAGGTGGTGCTTGTCGTAGCGGGTGACCACGCGGCCACCGGTGATCACCGACGCGGAGTTCGTGGGTGCGTTCTTCGGCACGCCGAGCCGGTCGGTGTCGATGTGGTCCTTCGCGGTGTCGAGGTGCCCGACGACCACGACGAGGTCTCCCAGCCCCTCGTCGGCGAGCCGGGTGGCCAGCGCCGGCACGTGGGCGCGGGTGCCCTCGATGAAGCTGAGGCGGTAGGCGAGGTCCTCCACCGGGTAGCCGTTGAGCACCATCTCCGGCAGGACCAGCAGGTGAGCACCCGCCTGCGCCGCCTCGTGCGCGGCCGCGACGACGAGCTCGACGTTCCCGTCGAGGTCGCCGAGACGAGGGTTGACCTGAGCGAGGGCGAGTCGGAGCTGAGGCACGTGATCAGCCTAGGGCGTGGGGCGTGCCGCATCATGTCGTCATGGCCAGGACCTGCCCGTGCGGCACCGGCGCACCCTTCGACCGCTGCTGCGGCCCGTACCTCGACGGGGAGCCCGCCCCGACCGCGGAGCGGCTCATGCGGTCGCGGTACACCGCCTACGTCCGTGGCGACGGCGGCCACCTGCTGCGCACCTGGCACCCGACCACCCGGCCGGCGCGGATCGACCACGACCCGGGCCTCGAGTGGCTCGGCCTCGAGGTGCTGCGCACCGAGGCCGGTGACGTCGGCGACGCGTTCGGCGTGGTCGAGTTCCGGGCCGCCTACGTCGACGACGAACCGGGTGTCCTGCACGAGGTGAGCCGCTTCGCGCGCACCGACGAGGGATGGCAGTACGTCCGTGGTCGCATGGTCGACGACGGCCCGCCGGCGATCCCCTGAGCCGCCTCGACCACGAAACATCGCCGTAACACGACCCGTGCGAGACTCAGGCCATGGGTAAGCAGGAAGACTTCGTCCTCCGGGCGCTCGAGGAGCGTGACGTCCGGTTCGTGCGGCTGTGGTTCACCGACGTGCTCGGCTCGTTGAAGTCGGTCGCCATCGCGCCGGCCGAGCTGGAGGGGGCCTTCAGCGAGGGCATCGGCTTCGACGGCTCGGCGATCCAGGGGTTCGCCCGCGTGCACGAGGCCGACATGCTGCTCAAGCCCGACCCGTCGACCTTCCAGATCCTGCCGTGGCGCGGCGAGGCGCCCGCGACGGCCCGCATGTTCTGCGACATCGCGATGCCCGACGGGTCGCCGTCGTTCGCCGACCCGCGGCACGTGCTGAAGCGGACGCTGGGCAAGGCCGCCGAGGCCGGCTTCACGTTCTACACGCACCCGGAGATCGAGTTCTACGTCTTCCGGGGCAAGCCCGACGTGGGCGGCCGGCCGGTGCCGGTCGACGACTCCGGCTACTTCGACCACACGGCGCAGGGCGGCGGCCAGGACTTCCGTCGCGAGGTCATCACGATGCTCGAGAACATGGGCATCAGCGTCGAGTTCAGCCACCACGAGGGCGGACCGGGGCAGCAGGAGATCGACCTGCGCTACGCCGACGCCCTCTCCACGGCCGACAACGTGATGACGTTCCGCACCGTCGTCCGAGAGGTCGCGCTCAGCCAGGGCAAGTGGGCGTCGTTCATGCCCAAGCCGTTCACCGAGCACCCCGGGTCCGCGATGCACACGCACCTGTCGCTGTTCGAGGGCGACGAGAACGCCTTCTACGAGGCGGGCGCCGAGTACCAGCTCAGCGCCACCGGGCGCTCGTTCATCGCGGGCGTCCTGGAGCACACGGCGGAGATCACCGCCGTGACGAACCAGTGGGTCAACTCCTACAAGCGGCTCGCGAGCGGCTACGAGGCTCCCAACTACCTGAGCTGGGGCCACAACAACCGCTCCGCCCTCGTGCGGGTGCCGATGTACAAGCCGCACAAGAGCGGCTCGGCGCGCGTCGAGCACCGCGGCATCGACGCCGGCTGCAACCCCTACCTCACCTACGCGCTCGTCCTCGCCGCCGGCCTGAAGGGCATCGAGAACGGCTCGACCCTCCCGCCCGAGACGGAGGACAACGTCTGGTCGCTCACCGACCGCGAGCGCAAGACGATGGGCCTGACCCCCATGCCGCGCAACCTCGACGAGGCCATCCGCGAGATGGAGAGCAGCGAGCTCGTCGCCGAGACGCTGGGCGAGCACGTCTTCGACTTCTTCCTGCGCAACAAGCGCCAGGAGTGGGACGCCTACCGCTCCCAGGTCACCCAGTTCGAGATCGACCGGCTCCTGCCTGTCCTTTGACCTCTCTCGGCGGGGCCGGCGGGTCGCGTTCGGCGGCTTCTCGTCGTGGCCTGCGGGTGCGCTGCCTGCGGGGGTCTCGTCGTGCTGGTGCGCTGCCTGCGCGGGTCTGTGCTTGCTGGTGCGCAGCCGCAGTTGGGCTGTGCTTGCTGGTGCGCAGCCTGCGGGTGGTCTCGACCCACCACTGCGCTGCCTCGGCTTTCGCTGGGGGTGGTCTCCGAAAGGGCCTCGACCGGGCGGCTGGGCGGGGGTCGGCTTCGGGTCTCGGGCTGTGGCCCGCGCTGTGGGACGCAAGAATCTGCGTTCGTGCGCTGGGACTCGAAGGATTCTGCGTTCGTTCGCTGGGACTCGAAGGATTCTGCGTTCGCTACGGGATCCCGTCGTGAACGCAGAAGCGTCCGACCTCACTCGCGTGAATGCAGAATCTTGGGTGCCCTTTGCGTTGGGGGGACGAAGGATTCTTCCTTCTCGTGGACCGTTCCACGAGAAGGAAGAATCCTTCACACCCCTGGACCCGTCAGCGGTGGATGCGCCACCTGAAGAGCGCTCAGAAGGTGGCAGATCCACCGCCGGCACGCGCAAATGCAGAATCTTGCGTCCACAGCGGGAGCCGCAGCCCGAGAACCCAGACCAGCTCGCGCCCAGCCGCCCGGTCGAGGCCCTTTCGGAGACCACCTCCACGAGAAGCCGCAGCAGCGCAGCCCCACCCGACCGACAATCCGCACCGACACAGCCCCACCCGAGCAGCAAGCCGCACCCACGCAGCCCCACCCGACCACGAAGCCACACCGACGCAGCCCCACCCGAACGAGAAGCCACACCGACGCAGCCCCACCCGACCACGAAGCCACACCGGCGCACCCCCACCCGAGAAACGAGCCGACGCGACGTCACCAACCGGCACCGACGTCGCCTCGCCGCACCCCCGGTAGCCTGCGAGCGTGCCCCCCGAGTCTCCCGAGCTGGCCCTGGCGCGTCGTGGGTTCCGCGACGGGGCGGCGGCTGCGGCCCACCTCGCCCGGCTCGAGGGTGTCGACGACGCGTTGGTGGAGCAGGTGGCGTCGGTCGCGAGCCCCGACACGGCGCTCGCGTCGCTGGTGGCGATCGCGGAGTCGTGGGGTGTCGAGCGGCTGCTCGCGACCCTGCGGGGCGACGCGGAGCTGCGCCAGCGGCTGCTCATCGTGCTCGGCACCAGCGAGGCGCTCGGCGACTTCCTCGCCCGGCACCCGCAGCACGTCGAGGACCTCGCCGCCGACCGGCTGTCGCCCGTCCCGCTCGGCCTCGACGTCATGCGTCAGCAGCTCGGCGACGCCGCCGACGCCGACGCCTTGCGCGTCGCGTACCGCCGCAAGCTGCTGCACGTCGCCGCCCGCGACCTGACGGCGCTGACGACCTTCGAGGAGTCGTCGGCGGAGCTTGCCGACCTCGCCATGGCGACGCTCGGTGCCGCGCTCGACCTCGCGCGACGTGACGAGCCCGACGCCGACTGCGTGCGACTGGCCGTGATGGCGATGGGCAAGACCGGCGGTCGCGAGCTGAACTACGTCAGCGACGTCGACGTGATCTTCGTGCACGAGCCCGCCGAGGGCGCCGACGAGCAGGCGGCCGGACGCATCGCGGCGCGGCTCGCGTCGGCCATGATGCGACTGTGCTCCGACCACACCCGTGAGGGCACCATCTGGGAGGTCGACGCGAACCTGCGGCCCGAGGGCACCCAGGGCCCACTGAGCCGGACGCTGCGCAGCCACGTCGCCTACTACGACCGGTGGGCGTCGACGTGGGAGTTCCAGGCGCTGCTGAAGGCGCGGTTCGCCGCGGGCGACGCGGAGCTCGGCCAGGCCTACCTCGACGCGCTGACGCCGAAGGTCTGGGAGGCCAGCACCCGTGAGAACTTCGTGCGCGATGTCCGCGCGATGCGCACGCGCGTCATCGAGAACATCCCGTCCCAGCAGCGCGAACGGCAGCTGAAGCTCGGGTCGGGCGGGCTGCGCGACGTCGAGTTCTCGGTGCAGCTGCTGCAGCTCGTGCACGGTCGCGGCGACGCGTCGCTGCGCAGCCCGACCACGCTGGAGGCGCTGCGCGAGCTCACCGAGGGCGGGTACGTCGGACGGCGTGACGGTGCCGCTCTGGAGGACGCCTACGAGTTCCTGCGCACCCTCGAGCACCGGATCCAGCTGTACCGTCTGCGGCGCAACCACGTGGTCCCCGACGACGAGGAGGACCTGCGACGCCTCGGCCGCTCGATGGGCTACCGGGCGAAGCCGGCCGAGGGTCTCGTCAAGGACTGGCAGGCGCACAAGCGGCTCGTGCGACGCCTGCACGAGAAGCTCTTCTACCAACCGCTCCTGGAGGCGGTCACCTCCCTGCCCGACGAGGGCCTGCGGCTCACGCCGGAGGCGGCGCAGGCCCGGCTCATGGCGCTCGGCTTCAAGGACCCGAAGGGCGCCCTCGCGCACATCCAGGCGCTCACGTCGGGCGTGTCCCGGCGGGCGGCGATCCAGCGCTCCCTGCTGCCGGCGATGCTGCAGTGGTTCGCCGAGTCGCCCGCGCCCGACGCCGGTCTGCTCGCGTTCCGGCGGATCAGCGAGTCGCTGGGGGAGTCGCACTGGTACCTGCGCAAGCTCCGCGACGAGGGCGAGGGGGCCGAGCAGCTCGCGGCAGTCGTCGGCTCGAGCCGCTACGTGTCCGACCTGGTCCAGCGTGCGCCCGACGCCGTCGCGCTGCTCGGTGACGACGCCGAGCTGGTGCCGCGCGACGCGGAGCGCCTGCGCGGGGAGATGCAGCTCGCAGCGCGCCGCCACACCCGCCCCGACCAGGCGATCAAGGCGGTACGACGGGTCCGCCGGCGTGAGCTCTCGCGCATCGGCATCGCCGACGTCCTCGGCCGGCTCGACATCGACGAGGTCGGCACCGCGCTGTCCGACCTCACCGAGGCGACGCTCGGCGCCGCGCTCACCGCCTCGATCGGGGCCGTCGCCCGCCAGCGTGAGGAGGCCGGCAAGGAGCCGTTCCCGACCCGCATGGCCGTCGTCCTGATGGGCCGCCTCGGGGGGCGCGAGTCCGGGTACGGGTCCGACGCCGACGTCATGTTCGTGCACGAGCCGCTGCCCGGCGCCGACGACGGGGAGGCGTCGGCAGCCGCCACGGCCGTCGCCACGTCGCTGCGCACGACCCTCGGCGCACCCGGTGACGACCCGGCCCTCGAGGTCGACGCCGAGCTGCGACCTGACGGCCGCAACGGGCCGCTCGTCCGCTCCTTCGCGGCCTACACGTCCTACTACGAGAAGTACTCGGCGGTGTGGGAGGCCCAGGCCCTGCTGCGCGCCCGCGCCAGCGTCGGCGACCCGGACCTGTGCGCCCGGTTCGAGACGCTGGTCGACCCGCTGCGGTGGCCGGGCGACGGCCTCTCGGACGCCCAGGTCCGCGAGATCCGGCGCATCAAGGCGCGCGTCGAGGCCGAGCGCCTGCCGCGGGGCGCCAACCCGAAGACGCACCTCAAGCTCGGCCGGGGCGGCATCGCCGACGTCGAGTGGACCGTGCAGCTCCTGCAGCTGCAGCACGCCCACTCCGTGCCCGGCCTGCGCACGACGTCGACCTGCGGCGCCCTCGCGGCGGCCGCCGATGCCGGCCTGGTCTCCGCGGACGACGCCGAGGTCCTGCTGCACGCATGGCGGCTCGTGAGCCGGATCCGCAACGCCGTCGTGCTCATGCGCGGCAAGCCGGCGGAGTCGCTGGTGGAGCAGACCGAGGAAAGGGCGGGTGTCGCGCACCTGCTGGGGTACGGTCAGCAGCACAGCGAACGCATGGTCGACGACTACCTGCGCGCCACCCGGCACGCGAGGCAGGTCGTCGAACGCATCTTCTGGGAGTGAGCGCGATGACGTCGACCGGATCGATCCTCCGCCACGGTCGACGTGCCTCGTCCCTCGTCACGAGCACGGTGCTGGCCGTCGGGCTGCTCGTCGCGGCCGGCCCTGCCTCGGCCGACGAGCCGAGCCCGACCGAGCCCACGCCGACCGAGCCCACGCCGGCCACCGCGGTGCAGGTCGTCGAGCCGCCCGCCGTCACCGGCACCGTGCGCTACGGGTCCACGCTGACCTCGACGACCGGCCGCTACGAGCCCGGGACGGCACAGGTCACGCGCCAGTGGCTGCGCGACGGTGCGCCGATCCGCGGCGCGACAGGTGTCACGTACCGGCTCGTCGGGGCCGACGTGGGACGACGCGTCGCGGTCCGCGTGGTCGCCAGCGCCGACGGGCTCGAGCCGGCCACCACGATCACCGGTCCGACGGCCGCCGTCGCCACCGCACCGCTCGTCGTGCGGACGGCGCCGCGGATCTCCGGGACCCGACGCTACGGCCAGGTGCTCCAGGCCTCGGCCGGGCGCTGGAGCAGCAGCGGTCTCACCAAGCGGTACCAGTGGTACCGCGACCGCACCGTGATCCGGGGCGCCACGCAGCGTCGGTACGCCATCGCGCCGGCCGACGTCGGCCACCGGCTCCGCGTGCGGGTGACCGTCTCGAAGGCCTACCACCGCACCGCCTCGGCGACCGCCGTCACCGCGCCCGTGCGGCACCGTCGCGACGCGCGACGCACCCTCACCTACTCCGTCCGCTCCGACGGTGCGCGGGGCAGCCTCGCCACGTTCCGTCGCCAGGCGGCGGAGACGCTGGCCGACGCCCGCGGCTGGCCCGGGGCCGGCGTCCGGTTCCGTGAGGTGCGCTCGGGCGGCGACTTCACGCTCGTGCTCGCGCGGGCCTCGCGCCTCACGTCCTACTCGACGCAGTGCAGCGTGCTCTACAGCTGCCGGGTGGGTCGGTACGTGATCATCAACGAGGACCGGTGGGTCCACACCACCCGGGTGTGGCGCTCGGCCCGGGGCTCGGTGCGCGACTACCGCCACATGGTCGTCAACCACGAGGTGGGCCACTTCCTCGGGCGCGGACACGTGGGCTGCCCCGGCCGGGGCCAGGCGGCGCCGATCATGCAGCAGCAGTCCAAGGGTCTCCACGGGTGCCGGGCCAACCCCTGGCCTCGACGCGACGAGCTCTGAGCCCGTCGCCCCACTCAACCGGATCCGTTCAGCCGGGCCCGTTCAACCGGCCCCGCTCAACCGGCATCGCGCAGCAGGTGCTCGCGCTCGGTCTGGTTCAGGCCACCCCACACGCCGAACGGCTCACGCACCGTGAGCGCGTGGTCGAGGCACTCGGCCACCACCGGGCAGCGGGCGCACAACGCCTTCGCCACCGCCTCGCGGCTGCGTCGTCGCGGACCACGTTCTGTCTCCGGGGAGAAGAACGTCTCCGGGTCCACACCGCGACACGCGCCGCGGTGCTGCCACTCGTAGGACTCCTGGATCGGGTCCGGGAGTCGGCTGGTGCTCGCCATGGCCCCTCCTGTTCGACGTGACGGACGATCCCGTCACCAGGAGTTCGTCGCCACGCCGCCCGTGGATGGGTCGCCTGCGTCACACGGGCCCCACGGGGCACGGGTCAGGCAGGTCGCTCCATGCGCAGCTGGAACACGTCGATGTAGCCCACGCCGAAGCCGGCCTCGCAGTAGGCGAGGTAGAACTCCCAGAGCCGCCGGAAGGTCTCGTCGAACCCGAAGGTCGCGATCTCGTCCCAGTTCGCCTCGAAGCGCTCGCGCCACAGGCGCAGCGTCCGCGCGTAGTCCTGCCCGAGGCTCCGTCGGTCGGTCACCGCGAGCCCGTGCGTGTGCGCGGCGAGGGTCTCGTCGATCGCCTCGAGCGAGGGGATCAGGCCGCCCGGGAAGATGTACTTCTGGATCCACCCGTAGGAGTTGCGCGTCGTGAGGTAGCGGTGGTGCGCCATCGTGATGGCCTGGATCGACACCCGGCCGCCAGGAGCCAGGACCTCGTCGATCTTGGCGAAGTACGTCGGCCAGTACTCCTCGCCGACGGCCTCGATCATCTCGCAGCTCACGACGGCGTCGAACTCGCCGGTGACGTCGCGGTAGTCCTGCAGGCGCAGCTCGACGCGGTCGGCGACGCCTGCGGCCTCGAACCGCTCCTGGGCCAGGGCGGCCTGCTCGGCGGAGATGGTGATCGTGACGACCTGGGCGCCGCGCTGCGCGGCGCGGATCGCGAGCGAGCCCCACCCGCTGCCGATCTCGAGCACCCGCGTGCCCTCGGTGACGCCTGCCTGGTCCAGGATGCCGTCGAGCTTGCGGTGCTGCGCCTGCTCGAGCGTCTCCTCCGGCGAGGCGAACCAGGCCGACGAGTACGTCATCGTCGGGTCGAGGAAGCGCTCGAAGAGGTCGTTGGACAGGTCGTAGTGCCGCTCGATGTTCGAGCGCGACCCTTCCTTGGTGTTCCGCTCGTGCTGGGGGAGCTGGCGGTCGACGAGGCCACGCAGCTTCTGCAGCGAGGGGGGCACGATGGTCGTCAGCCGCTCCGCGAAGGGCGTGAGCAGGTCGGCCAGGTCGGTGCCCGGTCCGGCGGTCCAGTCGCCGGCCATGTAGGCCTCGCCGAAGCCGATCTTGGTGTCGTGCCCGAGCCGGCTGAAGAACGCGGCCGGACGCCGCACCTCCATCTCGGGGGTGCCGGGCCCGCCGGCCCCCCACACGGTGCCGTCGGGGAACGTCAGGCGCACGGGCGTGCGCGAGACGGCCGGCCGCAGGATCGCCTTGGCGACGCGTGCCTTGAACGGGGTGCGCGGGGTCTGCGCGATGCCGGGCCAGCGGGTGGCGAGTACGTCGGTCATCGGGTCGTGCCTTCCTGGGGTTCGTGGTGCGGTCGCGGGACGACCGGGAGTCGGCGCAGCCAGAGCCACACACCATGGATTCGGATCAGCAGGCTGGTCCGATGGGTCATGAGGGGCATCGTCACGAGGAGTCGTACGAGTCGACGTCGTGTGGCGGGCAGCGGCCGGCCGCGGAACGTCGCCGTGAACACGGCCTCGTCGGTGCGGGAGGCGGGGGAGCCCTCGTCCGAGGGCGACTGGCGCAGCACCACCGTGCTGGCGACCGCGTCGGGCTGCAGCCGGAACTGCAGGTCGTAGCGGCCGGCCACGGTGAAGAACGGCGAGACGTAGAACGCCTTGTCGGTGGAGGTGCGGCCCTGGTCGTCGGGCTGCAGCAGGTAGGCGTGCCGCTCGCCGTAGGTGTTGTGCACCTCCGCGACGATCGCCTCGGTGCGCTCGCCGTCGAGGATCCAGAACACCGAGAGCGGGTCGAACACGTGGCCCAGGGTGCGGGCGTTGGCGAGCATGACGATCCGGCGGCCGGTGACGTCGAGTCCCTGCGCCCGGCAGAACGTCTCGACGTTCTCGCGCAGCGAGCGGTCGGGGTCGCCGATGTGGTCGGCGGCGCGGAACGTCGAGAACGGACGGAGCCAGCGAGGCATCCGCGGGAGGTCGTCGACGTCGACGAGCCACTGGTAGACGCGGTAGCGGAAGCGGTGTCGCAGCGGCACGCGTCGGGTGTGGGCGACCGACCCGACCACGAGCGCGGGCAGGACCGGCAGCCAACGCTGCCCCTCCTCGCCGGCGACGCTGCGCTCGACGTCGGCGGCGGTCACCAGGTCGCTCCGAGGGAGCGGGCGGCCTCGACGCCGGAACGGCAGCCGTCCTCGTGGAACCCCCAGCCGTGGTAGGCGCCGGCGAACGCGGTGCGGCCGTCGGACAGGGCGGGCAGCTCACGCTGGGCCGCCACGGACGCGGGCGTGTACACCGGGTGCGTGTACTGCATCGTGGCGAGCACCGTGGTCGGGTCGACACGGTCGCTCGAGTTCAGGCTCACGAGGTACGGCCGGCTGCTCTCGATGCCCTGCAGGAGGTTCATCCAGTAGGTGACGTCGGTGGCCTCGCCGCGACCGCTGCAGGAGTCCATGCGGTAGTTCCACGACGCGCGGGCGCCCTCGGCGTCGGGCAGCACGCTCGCGTCCTGGTGCAGGACGGTCTCGTTGCGCGAGTACTCGAACGCGCCCAGCACGCGACGCTCGTCGTCGGTGGCGTCCGTCAGCAGCGCGAGGGCGTCGTCGGCGTGCGTCGCGATCACGACCGAGTCGACGACGTGCTCCTGCCCGGCTGCGTCGAGCACGACCACGCCGTCGGGCTTGCGCGAGACGGCGCGGACCCCGGTGGAGACGCGGACGTCGCCGATCGCGTCGACCACCTTGCGCGTGTAGGCGTTCGAGCCGCCCTGCACGGTGAACCACTGCGGCGAGCCGCTGACGGACAGGAAGCCGTGGTGGCGTAGGAACGCGAACAGGTAGCGCGCCGGGTACTGCAGCGCGGTGTCCTGGCCGGAGGACCAGACGCACGCCACCACGGGGATCGCGTAGTGGGCGACGAAGTGGTGGGAGAAGCCGTGCAGGCGCAGGAAGTCGCCGTACGTCTGCGGCTCGGCGTCGTCGGGCTCGCTCTCGAGCAGGGCCAGCACGGCGCGCTGGAAGCGCTTCACCGACGTGAGGAGCCGCAGGTAGGTCGGGTCGACGATCCGGCGACGCTGCGCGAACAGCCCGGGGAGCTTGCGCCCGCCGGCGTACTCGAGGCCGCACCCGTCGCAGTGGATGCTCATCGACATCTCGGTGGGGTGCACGGCGACGTCGAGCTCGGCGAACAGCCGACGCAGCAGCGGGTAGGTCCGGTCGTTGTGCACGATGAAGCCGCTGTCGACGTGGTGCGTCGTCCCGTCAGCCTCGACGTCGTGCGTGTGGGCGTGGCCGCCGATGCGGTCGTCGGACTCGAAGAGCGTGACGTCGTGGGTGGTGCGCAGCACGTAGGCGGCGGTCAGGCCGGAGACGCCGGACCCGATGACGGCGGCCCGGGGGCGGGTGCTGCCGGTCGCGGACGTCGAAGAGGTGGTCATGTGAGGGATTCGCCCTCACCGGTCCTGCGGATGGGTCGGTGTGACGCGGTCGGTCGGGTCGGGGTCCTCGCCGGCGCGCTTGCTGGCCTCGGTGATCTCGAACAGCTCCGTGCCGAACGCGCCCAGCTCCGTCGTGACCCGGCGGGCGGTGTCGAAGAGGATCGCGCTGATCCGACCGCCGGTCGTGATCGCAGCCTCCACGCCCTGCTGGACCGCGTCCTTGGCGATCTCTCGGCGGCTCAGCGCCATGGCCGTCTCCTCGGTGGTCGTGCGGTCGGTCGGCAGGCACCATTGTGGCGCACCACCCGGTGCCTGCACGCCGACGCCCCGGGGGCGGACCGGGGCGTTGTCGTGCTGGTGCAGGCTCGGGTCAGGCGGCGACGTTCTCGCGCTCGGCCTGCGCGGCGGCCGCGGCCTCGCGCTTGGCGCGACGCAGGGCCTTGGACTCCGGGCTCTTGCCCTGCTTGTAGGGGTCGTCGGGCTTGCGCGAGTAGGCCGCCAGCTGACGGGCGACGCTCGCCAGCTGCTTGCTGAGCCGGCCGCTGTTGTACTGCAGGCCGTGGCGCTCGCAGATCGCGCGGATCTCCTGGGCGACCTCCGGGTAGCGGCGAGCCGGGATGTCCGGGAACAGGTGGTGCTCGATCTGGTGGCTCAGGTTGCCGCTGAGCACGTGGAACGTGCGGCTGCCGCTGATGTTCGCCGACCCGAGCAGCTGGCGCAGGTACCACTGGCCCCGCGACTCGTTCTCCGCGTCCTCCTCGGCGAAGGTCTGCACCTCGGCCGGGAAGTGCCCGCAGAAGATGATGAGGAACGTCCAGATGTTGCGGATCAGGTTGGCCACGAAGTTCGCGCCCATGACCGCCAGCGGGGCCCACCAGCCGACGAACGGCACGAGCGCGAGCGCGAGGGCCGGGTAGGCGACGTAGTCCTTGACGACCTGGCGGCGGGCCTTGCGGGCCGCGCGGCTCTTGCGGTCGCGGAACTCCTTCTTGCTCATCTTGCCGCCGAGGTACTCGTCGAGCTCGAGGCCGTGGTACATCACGCCCCACTCGAAGAACAGCATCAGCGCGAACGCGAGCGGCAGGTTGAACCGGTGGTTCGGGTACCAGGGCTGGTCGTCGTCGATCCGCAGCAGGCCGTAGCCGATGTCGCGGTCCTTGCCGTGGATGTTCGTGTACGTGTGGTGGATGTAGTTGTGGCCGTGCTTCCAGTCCTGCGCGGGGGCCACGTTGTCCCACTCGTAGCGCTTGCCGTCGACCAGCGGGTCGTTCATCCAGTCGTACTGGCCGTGCATGACGTTGTGGCCGATCTCCATGTTCTCGAGGATCTTGGAGAGACCGAGGAACACGATGCCGGCGACGAACGTCGGCCAGAAGAACGGCGTGAGGATGCCGATGCGTCCGAGCACCTCGCACACCTGCTGCACGCGGATGACGCGGCGGATGTAGTCGGCGTCGGCCTGGCCGAGCGAGTCGAGCGTCTTCTGGCGGATGCCGTCGAGCTCCTCGCCGAAGCGCTCGAGCTCCTCGTAGCTCATGTACTCGAGCCCGATGGTCGACTGCTTGGTGCGGTCGGCGCCGACGAGCGGTGCGGGCGCCTCGTTGTGGTCCGACGCGCTGTACGGCGCGATGGGGGTGCGCTTGCGAGACATGGAACTCCCTCTTCCTAGAGTGCGACGCTGACGTCGCCGACAGGGACCTGGACGCAGACCTTGATGGTCTCGTCGGTGTTGGCGCCGACCTCGCCGGTGACGACGTGGCGGACGGCGCCGCTGAGCTTCTTCACGGCACACGTGTTGCAGACGCCCATCCGGCAGCCGTACTCGGGCGCGAGGCCGGCGGCCTCGGCCTGCTCGAGGATGGTGGCGCCGGAGTTCTCGGCGCTCGTGCCCGAGGCGTCGAAGCTGAGGGTGCCCGTGGTGTCGGCCGCCGTGAGGTCGACGGAGGGCACCTTGAAGTACTCGGTGTGGAGCTGCTCGGCCGCGCCACGCTCGGCGTAGACGTCGCGCACCGCGGCGATGAGGCCGGCCGGGCCGCAGCACCAGGTGGGGGAGGACGTCGGGTCGACCCCGAGCCGGTCGAGGTGGTCGGCGGTGAAGCGGCCCTCGAGCGGGGCGCCCACCTCGGGCTCGCGCGTGTAGACGCGGTGGACGACGGCACCCGGCAGCTCGTCGGCGAGCCGGTCGAGCTCGGGCGTGAACATCTCGTCCTCGCGGGACCGGGCGTAGTGCAGGAACGTGACGTGTCCGCGGTGGCCACGGTCGCGCAGGGTGCGCGCCATCGACATGACCGGCGTGATGCCGGAGCCTCCGCTGAGCAGCACGAGGTCGTCGGGCACGTCGTCCGGGAGCACGAACTCGCCCTCGGCCTGGGAGAGGTAGACGATGGTGCGCGGCTGGAGCTCACGGTGCAGGAACTGGGAGACGTAGCCGTCGGGGTGGGCCTTGACCGAGACGCTGAAGGTGCCGTCGCGCAGGGCGCGGGAGCTGGACACCGAGAACACGCGCACCTTGCGGGTGCCGTCGACCTCGATGCCGAACTGGACGTGCTGGCCGGGGACGAAGCCCCTCCACGCGCCGTTGGGTCGCAGGACGACTGTGCTGGCGGCACCCGTCTCTCGGCGCACCTCGACGACGCGGGCGCGGACGGCCTCGACGGTGAGCATGGGATGCAGCTGGTCGAGGTAGTGGTCGACCGAGTGGGGCGAGGTCAGGGACGCGACGGCTCGCGACGACAGTGCGGTGCGGACCAGGCCCATCGCGTGTCTCCTTCGGTCGTCGAGTGCTTCAGTGCACGAGCGTACACTCAAAGTGTGGCGCGATGAAGCGGTGCAGGGCAAGACACGCCGGTCGTGACGTCCGGCACGCGAACACCTGTTCACCGAGTCGGGCGACGACGCGGGCCACTAGACTCCCCACGTGTCCGCACGCGTCTCCCCGTCCGCCGCGCGGGCCGACACGTCGCGACAGGCCCAGAAGGAGCGCACCCGCGAGGCGATCCTCGCCGCGGCGCTCGAGCTCAGCCAGAGCCAGGGCTTCGCCCAGACCAGCCTGCGCCAGGTCGCCCGTCACGCCGGCGTCGTTCCCACCGCCTTCTACCGGCACTTCGCCTCGATGGACGAGCTGGGTCTCGCCCTCGTCGAGCAGTCGTTCGGCACGCTGCGCGCCATGATCCGCGACGCCCAGCGCGACCCCGAGACGTTCGCCGACATCATCGACGCCTCCGCCGAGATCCTCGTCCGCGTCGTCAAGCAGAACAAGGCCCACTTCGGCTTCGTCGCCCGCGAGCGCAACAGCGGCTCCGAGGCCGTCCGCCAGGCCATCCAGCGCGAGCTCGAGCTCTTCATCTCCGAGCTCGCCGTCGTGCTCGCCCGCCTCCCGCACCTCGACACCTGGTCGGCGGAGGACGTGAAGCTCGCGTCGGGCCTCTTCGTCCGCAACATGGTCTACCGCGCGGAGCAGGTCGTGCAGATGCCCGACGGCCGCCCCGACCTCGAGGAGGAGATCAAGCGCAAGGCGCGCCGCGAGATGCGCCTCATCGTCCTCGGGTTCGAGAAGTGGGACAGCCACTCCGGGTGAGGGGTTGGTCGTGAGATTGCTGCGTGAGCGTGCTGGTGCGCCGCCCGAGCTTGTCGTGGCCCTGCTGGTGCGCTGCCGCAGGGGGTCTGTGGTTGCTGGTGCGCTGCCTCGGCGCACGCTGGGGGTGGTCTCCGAAAGGGCCTCGACCGGCAGAGGGTCTTGGTGTCGCTTGGGGTCTCGGGGTCTGGCTGGGCCCTCGGGTGACGCAAGATTCTTCCTTCGTGCGTGACTGGCTCAAGATGCTGCGTTTGCGTGGTCCGGCGGTGGATCTGCCACCTTCTGAGCGCTCTACAGGTGGCGC